>NZ_FNAP01000011.1 GCF_900101965.1 Rhodospira trueperi
ACCTCGCCGACACCCTTGCCGCTTTCGTCAGCATCGCTTCCATCCAACTCGCGCTGCGACGCCTCGCCCGCCAGTAGGCTTTTGAGTCAGGCTCTAACAGGCGGCGGCATTATGCGTGGATGTGGCGGTGCTCCAACGACAAAATTCGATTGCTGGACATCAACGATGCCATCACGGCCGTTTCAATCGAGGACGAGGATGAATGGGCAGCGGCCTTCAACCAGCTGAAACATGAACTTTTTGGTTGGGGACAGCCTCTCGATGGAGTTGTTAAGTCGAGTAATGTACCGCAAAAAACAACCGCAGGCGCCTCTCTTTCTCGTGAAGAAAGATTTGAAAGAATAAAAGGCAAAATTAATGCAATTAATCATAATAAACCTGAAATCAGAAATAGTTTTATTAAGTTTTATAAAATAAACGTAAATGAATACTCGACAGAATCGAGATATAATCAAGATATTATAGACAAAATTTTGAAATTAGATATATACCATTGCCTCTCTATACTTACAAATGCTATAGATAGTTTTGAGGGGCTTTCAAAAAAAGAGGAAGTACGTGCCGTAAAGAGGATCGCGAGCTATCTTATACCTTTTGTTTGCGTTCAATCTTTTAACGTTATGAAAGTAAAAGATGCTGACCACGCTGCGATGGCCTGGGAGACGCTCGATGGCCGGAGCGACGTTATATTGCTCAGGGTTGGGATTGGCACCTTTGCCGAGATCATCGTGGCCGGGCTAAACCGCTCATACGCGGAGTTCGCGTCAGGGCTTGATGACCCTACCGAATTCCCGGCAGGCAAGTACGCCCTATGCGCGCAGAGCCCCGAAGACGGATTTGAATCAACGGGCGATTTGTTGCGCGAATGCCTTTGGAACAAATTCGTCTCGACGCGACCACCTAATACTTTAAGTAACGCAGAAAAGGACAGTGTCATCAATGGAAGACTCAATTATCTTTTAAGAGAAAGGGGCGTTCGCTATTACATATTTTTGGAAGAACTAAGCGACAAATGTTCGACGCAAGCGGAAATTCTAAATGAAATGCGTTATTATCACGAAATTTATCCAGCCATTGTTTATGTGGAGATCGACCCTGACCTCTACTATTTCCACCTCGAGATGCTTGAAAGAATGTGGATGTTTTTTGCCACGGATGATGCATGACCACCCTGATTCCCATCCCATGTGGCGGCGAGCGCAGGGTCCTTACCTCATCGAAGATCTCATGGTGGACGACGTTGCCTCGGACCGCTTGTCACCTCCTGGCCGTCCCGGAGATCGGTGTCGCCAACGCGGCCTTCGCGGCAGGCACCTGCAGCTAAGACCGGAATGAGAGTGACCTTGCCCCGACAAAACGGACACCGGATTATGCAGCGCGAAGCTCGGCTCGCTCTGGAGTGACGTACCCGAGCGTCAAGTGAAGGCGCCGGCGATTGTAGTAATCTTTGACTTATAAGTGCAGGTTGCGCCTAGCCTCCTCGTGGATTGCGTATCGGCGTCCGTGGACCAGTTTAGCTTTGACCCTGCTCCAAAACGATGGTCGCCTCCATTAAGCTCCCTTGGGAGCGGAGAGGTTTACAATGACGAACAAGACGTAACGATTTTTCGCGGACGCGTTCAAGCAAGAATCGGCGGCGCGACTGGAGAGCGGCGGCCGGCCGCCCTTGGCGCCGTCGGACCGTTTGAGCGCCTTCACCAGCCGGTAGCGGAATGGCTCGAAATCCACCACCGAAGACAGCTTTTCAAGCGGATCACGCGCCTTGCTCATCGGCGCGTACCGGTCCTCAAGATCAAAGAAACCAAGCTGACCCGCCATGCCGCACCGCCCCGCACGTTCCCATCAGGGAATCACGTCAGGCGCCAGTCCAACAGCGGTTTTTCGAGGTGTCCATCTGCTTACACAACGCTTACACAGCCCGTCTCGCCGGCTTATGTAAGCAAAAACGGCCCTTTTGGGCCGTTCGTAAGTAGCTGGAATATGTTCGAAAAACTGGAGCGGGCGATGAGATTCGAACTCACGACCCCAACCTTGGCAAGGTTGTGATCGGCTCTACGCCCGAGTTTTATTCAATTCTCTCTCGCACCTTATAATTTGACATTGAAGGATTTTCGGCGCACCGTGTTTGCGACCATCTCATCCCGAGCACCCTCGAGTTACCCCTCTTCTGCTTCCCCCATGCTTCCCCGAAGAAAAGGATGGGGTCGGGGAAGCAGAACGGATGTCACAGGGAGGCGGGCATGCCCAGACTCACCAAGCGTCTTGTCGATGCCCTGGAGCCGGATCCCGACCGCGACCGCTTCGTCTGGGATTCCGACGTCCGGGGATTCGGCATCCGCGTCAAACCGTCCGGGGTGGCAAGCTACCTCGTACAGTACCGAACCGGCGCGGGCGCCACGCGGCGTATGGTGGTCGGCAAGGTCGGCACGCTGACCCCGGACGAGGCCCGCAAGCTGGCGCGCGCGAAACTGGCGGAGGTCTCGAAGGGGCAGGACCCTTCCGCCAACCGCCATGCCGACCGCTCCGCCATGACCGTGGCCGAGTTATGCGACGCCTATCTGGCCGAGGCGGAGGCCGGCAAGATCCTCGGGCGCACCGGCAGGAAGATCAAGCCGAACACTCTGGCGTTGGACCGGGGCCGGATCGAGTGCCATGTGAAGCCGCTGCTGGGCCGGCGCCAGGTCCGAAACCTCACCCTGGCTGACCTTGAGGGCATGCAGGCCGACATTGCCGCCGGACGCACGGCAACCGCGAAACGGACCGGACGGGGTGCGTCGGCGGCGGGCGGCCCCGGCACGGCTGCCCGCACGCTGGGCATGGTCAAGACCATTCTCCAGTATGCCGTGCGCCGCCGGATCATCGAGGCGAACCCCGCCGACGGTGCCCGGAAACTCGCGGACCGGCCGCGCAAGCGATTCCTGTCGGTCGAGGACATCGGCACCCTTGGAACCGCGCTCCATGACGCCGAGACTCAGGAGGAGAACCCCGTCGGACTGGCCGCGATCCGGTTCATCCTCATGACGGGTCTTCGCCGCATGGAAGCGCTCTCCCTGCGCCAGGACGACGTGGATCACCGGGCAGGGTGTGTGCATCTGCGGGACAGCAAGTCCGGCGAGCAGGTGCGCCCCGTCGGCCGCGCCGCCTTGGCCGTGCTGGACACAGTCCCTCGCAGGGAGGACTCGCCCTGGGTCTTCCCGGGAAGCGGTGATGGCCATTTCATCGGCCTGCCCAAGGTGTTGGATCGGGTGGCCACGCGCGCAGGGTTGACCGACGTGTCCGCCCATGTCCTGCGACACTCCTTTGCCTCCGTGGCCGAGGAGGTCGGCATGTCCCAGATGACCATCGCCGGCCTGCTGGGGCATAGCGTGCCGGGCGTGACGGCACGGTACACCCATCTCCCGGATTCCGCGTTGGTGGCCGCCGCGAATACCGTGGCGGCCCGCATTGCTGGGCTGCTGGATCCGACGCCCGAAGGCGACGTCGTGCCGCTGCTGCCGCAGGCCACCGGGTGATTTCGCCCCGCCTTGGCCAACGCTGGTTGGCCGCTTCCCGACCCCGCCAAGCATGCCAGCGTGCTCGGCGCCGTCAAGGACAAGGCCCGCGCTGACGCGTGGGCTGGCCTGCGGCCATCCTTGACCGCCCCTGCGCGCGCCGGCTTTTTGGACAACAGGTCGGGACGAAGGGATGGTCCCGTGCGGTCGAACAGAGGGATGAACAAAGATGGGATCATGGGGCATGTGGGTCCGATGTCGGCCGGCGCTTGGTCGCTGGCAACCCCGTTCATCATCGCAGATTTAACAGTTCGAACTGGATTACTGGTTTGAATTCAGAGATATCCTATTGCAGGAAAGCGTAAATGAGCGTAACGGGAAATAGGGTTCGGACGAAGGCAAGATAAAAGAGGGCCTCCTAATGTCGTCTACTCCATTGTCTTCACATCCTTTTTTGTGGAGGTTGATTGCGAACGACGGAAGCTTTCTGGCGTATAGCGTTGAATCAGCTACACTTTCCTTGAGGCCCGCGAAGGCGCTCTCCCCGCCCCCTTTGTCCTGGCATCTTCTGTCAGCCTATAACCCCCGCCTGGCAGGCTTCCATGGTGATTGGCGTCAGAACCGGACCTGGACCGGCAGGATTTTTTTTTTGAACGGGTACGCGACGGCCGGCAGGCCCTGCCGCCTTCGTGTTGGCGGCCACGGTGCAACACGCTATCCTCGATCCGCCGCCATCCCTAGCCAACTCCCAGGGTGCCACCATGGAGAAACTCGGGCAAAGAGCCGGTTACATATTCGCAACCCTGGGCGGTGCCATCGCGCTTATCAAGACCGCTACGGCCGATCTGACTGAGTTAGCCACACAGATGCAATCGTGGGAAACCCAGGTCTGGGTAGCGGTCCTGGCCGTGCTGATCATCGGCGGAATCGCCCTGATCCTGGTGTCGCGCCGCCACTCGATTCTGCGCCAACCTGAGGCCCTGCGGCTAAATCGGACCAACCGCGCGCATCTGGCTGGACGCGAGGACGACATTGGACGCTTGATCCCGCTCTGTCGGGCCCATCCCCTTGTGTTCCTAGTGGGCACTTCCGGCGCCGGCAAGTCGGCGCTTCTGCAAGCCGGCTTAGCGCAAGACCTCAAGGCCGACTCAGGGCTGCTGCCGATCTATGTGGAAACGCTGGATGGCCCCGATTGGGAGGGGGCACCCCAGCGGGCGGTGGCCGTGGCGGTGCAGGCTGCGCCGGCCTTGAGCGCCGCAGAGCGCGAAAGGATAGGGTGGGACGGCCCACTCGATCCTGCCAACTGTCCCGCCGCGCTGGCAGAAATCCGGTCCGCGCTGGGACGAACCCCACTGCTGATCCTGGACCAGTTCGACGACTATCAGAACGTCAATCGCCAGCAGTTTCTCCCAGACGGGTCTTGGCTGCAAACAGATGAACTCTGCGGTCAGAACACATTCTGGCGCGTGGTGCGGGATCAGTTGCAGGCCAATCCTCCATCGATGCACGTCCTGATCGTAACCCGCAAGGACGCCGCCGATGGCCTGGGCTGCGCGCATTTCATCCAACCCAAGACCTACTCGCTGGATCGGCTCTCTGCCCACGAAATTGGTCCCCTGTTGGCTCGTCTGACCGAAACGAACGACGGTAAACCTGTGATCGAGAATCCGGAGAGTGGGTGGACGGACCTGTGCCACCGCCTGGAGGCGGATTTGACTCAGGAGGGCAGGGTGTTGCCCCAGCAGCTCAAGATCGTGCTGGCTGCCCTGGCGACGCTGCCGAACCGGCGGCTGTCTCTGAGAACCTATGACCGAGCCGAAGGGGCCCGGGGTCTGGAGGCCCAGTTCATCGAGACCGCCGTGCGCGATACTGCCGACTTGTTCGACCAGTCACGGGCCGGAGTGCGCGAGGCGCTGGTCAAACTTGTGGACCGTGCCGGGTATGAGCCCAAGACCGTTGCCGAGAGCGAGGGCACGCTGTTGGAGATCATCAACCCATCCAACCCGAAGGCCGCCCGGGGAGTGTTGGAGTCTCTGGAACAGCGGGAGGTGTTGCGGCAACGCGCCAAAGACGGCCCGCACTGCACCCAGTGGCAGTTGGACCACGATTACCTGGCCTGCGCGGTGCTGGAGGCCGATCGCCGTGCCAACCGCTGGACCCACCGCCTGGAGGCGGGCGCCCGTGCCCTGGCGGCCGCGAAAGGCCCGATGTCAATGACCTGGCGGGCGCGGTGGAAGGCGCTGCTGCCCGTGGGCACGCAAATCGCGTTCCTCATGGACCGGCTGCTGAACCGCTTCCGCTATGGCGAATTCCGGGGCTACGCGCGGCTCAGCACACTCCGGGTCGCGCCCTATGTGCTGACGCTGGCGGTCATGGGGACCATCGGCGCCCTGCAATGGCGGCAACTGGAACACGACCGCATCGAGACAGCTTTCCAGGCGAGTATCAAGGCATTCACTTTCGACAACGACCTCACCGACCTGGAATTCCAGGCCCTGCGCGCCATCGCCGCCGAGGACCTGGGGTTCCACAAGCACTTCGCGATGCAGATCCTGACGGACCGTGACCACGCGCGCGCGTTCGTTACAGCGCCGGAGCAGTTCGCGCGGGCGCTGCTGGGCACCTCGCCCATCATGCACACCTGGACCCGCGACACCATCCGCGATCTGGCACAAGACGCGGGCGACGACTGGGACGCGCTGCTCCCGACCGCCTTCCTGATGGCGTACTACGCTGGCGCACCTGAAATATTACCGGTGGAGGCTTGGGTCCAAATCATCGACACGATCAAATCCAACGGCTTTTTCAAACCACATTTAAGTGTTAGTCGTTTTTTAAACGGTGATAAATACGTCCCACTCGAACCTTACGAAGCTCTACTAGACGGCTTTCATATCTGTCTGACGCGGCAAGCTCCAGAGATGCGGGGCACTATTGTCCACAACGCCGTTTCCCGTCTGTTGACGTTAACACAAGAACTTCCGCCGTCTAATAACGGTCCAAATACTAGTGATCCAAACCTATTGGTTCTCAGTCAAACCCTGACTCATGATACGGCTGGACGCGAAGCGCCGCGTCTTCTTGCGGCTCTTAGACAAACCAGTCAGTTGGAAAAATGGAAAGTCCTAGCAGCCGCTTTCAAAATTGTTGCAAAATACTTGGATGACCAATTCCTGGCGGAAGAGACCGGAAAAGTGATGGTCACCTTAGAGGAAGAAAACAACGATTATGATCAAAAAGCTCTATACCGACTTTTGGCTGTTATTTCAGAAGACCTTGGGTCTGACGCTGTAAAAAAATTATGCCCTCACATTCTTCAGCTTATGTCCCAGGTTACAGATGCCGATAACATGAAGGAGTTATGCACGGCTTTGAAGAACATGATTTCCCACTTAGAAGAAGGAACATTTTTCGAAATCGTAGGAATTTCAGGTGTTGAATTTATAGAATATGTTATAGATTTATGCAAGAAATTTAAGCGGCATCCCGACGTATTTGAATCTCTATTTTCAATAGCCGCCGGGATCAACGCTTCTCTTTCACTGAGTGAGGCTGAGGCTGAGCGGGTTCTTAAAAAATATACTGAGTTGCTTCTATTCGACAACGTGATATCAAACTCTACTATCTCCGAGGAAATTGTTTATTTGTCATTTAGGTCCCCAGCAAATTCTAGCAGCTCTACGGTACTCGCCGGTGAGGTTCGTCGGGTCTTGAACGCGATTCCTGTCATCACAGATGCCAGCGCTTTGCGAAACGCTCCCAATGTTATCAAAGCCCTTGCAGAAAGCTTGCCTGCAGCAACCAAATCGGATCTTGCAGAGCATGGCTTTGCGGTCATGGACACAATTGAATCAGCGGATGCCTTGACCGCCCTAGCCGCATCGATACGTGGACTGGTAAATATTAGCCTGTGGACACAAACTGAAGGTGCGGTTGAAGCGGTTCGCGCGACCTTGGAGCAGGGTTACCTATGCGAGAGTCGTGCCCCATACAATGCCAAAACCGATTGCGAGGTTAGTACCACTTGGACAAAGCGCTTGGCGACCGAGCTAATATTTGCCAGTCTCACCGGTAGCAGAGACACATTGGACGACCTGTTCAAAGAGGTTGCCACAAACATGAGCCGGATCGGTAGCGGTGCCACTGCACTCTTAGCCTACCAGATCATTGACCAAGGAATAGATGACTACCGGGATCACTCACAGTACCCCATTCTTTTTGGCCGCTTTGATCGCGCGGTACTCGGGGCGGAGCATCGTCAAGCGCTCAAGATGTTGCTTCCGTACCTCAACACTGAAAACTTGAAGACTCTTTTGGAAACGATAGAAAGAGCTTTTCTCAACACTGACCATGATCATGAGCGACAGGTCCTAGCCGACGCTCTGCTCGTCTTGCGAGATCGTGTCTCGCCAACTTTCGCAGGGGATTTTGCCAAGGCAATTCTCGCGGTGGCTGTACAGCCCGCAGGTCAAGAGTCGAAATCCAGCTTGTACGAAGGCATTGCCGTCCTGGCGCCAGTTTTGCCAAGCGAAGGAGCGCTGTTTCTTGCAAAAGATATCGTCGCCCAGTTAATCGATAGGGAAAAGGTCGATGAACTGGATACTTTGGGTCGAATACTTGAGGTTCTCGCCGATCACCTGCCGCCGGTAGCCCGGCATGAGGCAATTCTATTTCTACTTGACCAATTGCGAACGTCATCGGACCCTGATATTGTGGCCGCCAAGGCGCGGGGATTGGCTGCATTGACCCAATATCCGCCCCGCCCGGAGTACCAAGACCGCCTGAACGCGATGGCTTTCGCCGCTTTGCGCAATCCCTTGATCACTGGTGCACCCGTTGCCGTGGTGGTCTCTGTGCTTGAGGGATCCCCGCCTCAAAACGTGCGCAAGTCCGACATAGTTCAGTCCGCCGGCCCCCAATCACGGGCCGATCTTATGTCGTTTCTCCAACCGGAATCGCTATTTTCGCGGGTTATAAGCGACGGTCTTAGCCCATTGATCGTCTGGGCCGAGGTCCAGCAGGCGGCCGGACGTCTGAATGGCATTGATCTGGACGCGCCGCTGTCGTTGGAGCCCTGAGGCTGGACAGTGCTGCGGGCGCGCACCCGAACCAGCGACGGAACGCCAACCCCATAACCTCACGCCTCGGCGCCAACCACGGCATTGCAACCTGCTGAGTTCACTCGACGCTATTCCGATCAGGCTTTAGGCGCCTCCCGCACGTTCTTTCAGTCGAACGAAGACGGGGGAGTTGGCGAGATCCGGTTGGGCCTTTTTGATCTGACGGAGGAGTGTCGAGATTCGGCCGGTATGCCAACTTGCGATACCGCCTTCGGTTGCCGCGTCAAGTAGGCGCAGCATGTGTTCCGGATAAAGCACTGCATTGTCTTTGTGGCGGATCTCTTCGTCCTCTTCTCCTTTCAAAGGTAATAATAGAAGGAAGTGATCAAGGAATTCGTTCCTCTGGCCGGGTTTGGACGTGATCAGGTTCTTGCCCAGGAGGAAATCGACGGCCTCTGGAAAGGCATTCCTCGCATTGAGGAGGACATCGGCAAACCCGGTGGACACCTGAATATTGTTTTTGTGGTGATCGGCCGGCCAGTGATCCCGGATCAGTGGGCCAACCGATGTGCTCCACAATATGGGAGCCTGGTCGCCCGCGTCCTTCATGCGCGCACCCAATGCCCGCGCCATAGCAGCCCGTTCGCTGGGTCCGGCGTGGGAGAAGAATGCCGTCAGGAGGGACGGTTTATGCCGGGTGGACGCCAGGACCGTATTAGGTTTCGTCAAATAGACATCCCCCAAAAATCGCCCAAGGGCATCGCCCACCGTCTCTTCCCGCTCGCGCATGTGTGGAAGTATGGCGAAAAGCGCGTCGGCCAGATCGGACAAGAGATGCTCGTTCCAGTATGGCTGCCAGAGATATCCTTCCCAAAGACTGAGCCGCTCTTCCGGAGACGCAGTTTCCATTGGACGGATAAGGCTCTCCTTGGTCCAGGCCCTGTCCAGGCGGTGCAGCCATACTAGGTGCGATGCATACATGATTCGAGCGAAACGGTGGCTGTGCGTCTCGCCATGCGCGGACCGGTCGAAAAAGGGCTTGAGGAGTGGCGGGAGGCCGCCATCCGCCGTCACCGGTTCCAACAGCAGACGTTTCAACAATGCCCCGGCGAGGCGGCCGCCCGGCGCATTGATTGCCGTATCAACCCCGTCCGGCCGTTCCAGGAGGTCGGATTTACCATTCTGCGTTGACGCCGCCCAGGCTAGGTCCCAAAGGGGCAGGAAAGCATGGAGCTCCGTTTCGGTGGAGACCTGCTTCCCCCAAGAATCCAGGCAATCCGCTACAGCCGCGACCGCTTCATCGGCCAGCCAGCGCGGGTGTTGTTCGGCAAGCTCCCTATAAACGACGATGATGCGCGAAATCGTTTGATCGTCCTTTAGTTCCCGAGGGGCCGCCAGTCCGATTCCCCAGAGACTACCGCTCGCCCCCCGTTCAATCAGCAGCGGCAGGACATCGAACCAAAGACCTTCGTTCTTGGCGAACAGGTCGCTTAGTGCGTGACCCTGATCCCAATCGTCTTGATAGGCGAGGAGTCGTTCGGCTGCTTCAGTCGGCGGAAGATGGGCAATGTCTTCGGCGGTCGCGGGCACGACCCAGCCTGTTTCAACCTTGCCGACCAGCACGTCCGGTTGGGTTTCGAATTCCCGAGCTAGGGCCACAAGGGGTGCTGGCAACTCAGCGCCCCCCTGTTTCAGTTTGCCTAACCGCTCCCCACGAAGGCGCCGAACAAGATCGTGACCGGGCTGGGTGCTGAACAGGCCCTCCGGTGGACCTCCCTCGATACTACGTACCAGAGCGTTCAGGTCATCGGAACCGAAGGAGGCAGCACGCGCCCGCAGAAACCGCGCCAGTTCTGGCCAAGTCTGAAAATGCCAGAATGCAGTGCCATCGCCCCCCAAGACAAACTGGACGGCATCCGTCATCGGAACCGCATCCGTCTCGGTCAGGGCATGCAGCGCCAATCGCTGGAACAGGGCATGCCCTTGCCGTCCCAGCACCATCCAACGTCGGACGAGCACGAGACCAGCTTCCATATCACTCCGCACAATGGCGGGTAGCGCCACGACAAGAAGCCTGAGCAGAAGCAAGGGACCATGCCATCGCCGGATCACCTCGTCGTCATCGCTCGCAAGGCACGGCACCCAAACCACACTGTGTTCGGTCAGACCAAAAACCTCCGCTTCTTCCGCCAAACGGCATACGTCGAACAGGCTGGATGTCAGCGGGTCGGCAAGCCGAACAACGGCTTCGGTCACGTGGTCTTCTGTACGGTGATCGTAAACATCGCGGACAAGGTCTTCGTCGGTCAGCACCACGTCGAAATCCGCTAAGTCTGAGACGCGTCCGGGTGGTTCCTTGGAGCCACCAAGTCGGAATGGCTTCCGCACCGTCAGGTAGGGTTGTGCCGCCCGAAGAAGAAAAGTACCGCCATCCGGCGGCCAATATCTTGTGAGCCGTGGCGGAAATAGACGTCCGGGGAAACATGGCCGTAACAACGCACCGGAGATCACAATCCGCCAGAAAGCTTGATAGGGTTGCGCGAGCGTTTCGAGTTCAAAGTTGAGCCGCTGAGCCAAAAAGGGGTGCAACTGCCCACCACGGGAAATCACCCAGTCCGAGACATTTCTGCTCGCCCGATGCTGCGCCAACCATCGCCCCAACTCAAACGTGATCGGGCTCAGCGGAAGACTGGTTAGGCATGCGGCCCCTTCTCCGGCCAATGGCGCCAAATGGGGCTTCTCAATGCCATCGGCCCCCAACGTGGGTGAGGGCCAATCGAAAAGGCGGGCTGGAGCTTGCCCTTCACGCAACGGGATCTCGACCTCCGACAGCGGCGCCAGCCAAGTCGGGTCCGGGGAGGGATTGCCATCGGCGAAATGCTTCGCAACGGAGCCATCCGGCTTTGATAGTGCCCAGGCAATATTGTTTAGGATGCTTTTCACCTCCACGTCGGGAAGTGGTGGGGGAAAAGGTCTTCTGGTCGGCTCAAGTGCGACAGATATCCTTGAATTCAGTCCCTGCCTATATTCTTTTGCCCAGGCGGTCAGAACCCGTGTCTGCCGCCCGTATTTTTGTCCACGATTGAACGGAAGCGGCACAATTCCTTTGGCGTCCCAGCTCTTGACAACTTTTTCCCGTTCACCTGCTGCGTTCCCATAAGGCGCAAGAACGAATGCCCGCCGGAACTGTCCGCCCGCGTGCATATCTGCCGCGAGAGCATCAACGAGGTAGCTGACGATCGGATCGTTGAGGCTGTAGCCGACGAAAAGAACCGTGAACTCCCGGAACAACTCAACGACGAACCGCGCCGCCCATCCATCCCGCAGATAAGCAGCACCGAAGTCGGCAGATGTCAGGATCAGGCCCTCACCGTTCGGATCTTCGTCTTTCTGGACTTTCCCGTGAAGGTAGGTCACGTGCCTCCAATACGGAGGTCGGGCTGGCCCCAGTGCCGGGGCGACCTGAACCGGTGTTGGAATGCGCCCAGTCAGGTCGAATCGGTCATCGAAATTCGTTGTGACCAACCGATACCCAGATCCATCCCGCAACGCGGCAAGGGTAAGAAGAGCGTTGTGGAGCTCAAGCGCAGAACTTCCCGGTCCGGGCGGCTGGGAAAGAATCTCGATCACCCTATGTCGCACCACATCTCGACTACACTCGCGTTCAAGTAAGTGAAGCGATTGATCGTACCGCCCTCCGTGGAAAGCCGTGTTGTGTGGTGTTCTCTCTTTGTCAGATTTTCTTCTCGCTCGCGGGTCAAGCGAGGGGCTCAAAGACGCATACGTCTCTTCGACGAGTTTTTTGTATCCTGGCAGGCCTGTATAAAAGGAAATTCCTGCGCCACAAAAAAATACAAGCCTGCCCTCTTCATGGGCTTGGTTCACTTCATTCGGAATCTCAGGTTCATCACCGATGAATGTACGCATCTTGCGTCCAGATTTTTTTCATCGTTCCCAAACACCATTGCCACAAAATGACCTTCGACGCCTGCGATTGTGGCGGATTATCGCAGCTAGAGCGGACGCCGTGGTGATCTCGGCCGCGTCACTCTAGAAGCAGAGCTGCCAGAGCACCTTGAACACAACAAGGTGGAAGCCAGGGTCGCACCCTGCTGGCCGCACGGTTACGAACGAGACGCGAGGCCGTGGCACCCAGCCGGTCGCCAGGGACAGCCGCCGGTACCTGAGGAAACGTGGTGTGGCACGCGAATGGTATTGCCGGCATCATACCTCACGCAGAGCGTGATGCCAGGATCGCTCTGCCAGGACGGGGTCTGAAATTCAGGCATCCGACGGCACGGATCGGCTCAGAGGTACGCCAAAACATCCCCCCACATGCTTCCCCCATGCTTCCCCGGGTTTCGCGCACGAAAAAGGGCGCCTCGTGGGCGCCCTTCAAAGCTTTGATTTCGCTTTAGAAAACTGGAGCGGGCGATGAGATTCGAACTCACGACCCCAACCTTGGCAAGGTTGTGCTCTACCCCTGAGCTACGCCCGCATCCTTGGTCGAACCGCCCCCCTTTTCCGCTGCGGCGGCAGGGGGCGTCCCCGTTGAGGTGCGCGACTATACTCGGCTGGCCGCCCATTGCAACAGGGAATTTTGGGGGTGTCCGTAGCAGATGATATGTCCCGTCTTTGTCGCACACGATCGATCCGGTTTTTGGAAGGGTTTTTGGAAAGGGTCCAGGGCGGTGGGATCGGATGGTACCAGAGGCCAGGGTGGCGCGGGGTGTGGAGGCGCTGGAGCGCCGTCTATGAGGGCGGTTGAGTTGCCTTGAGGCGGCGGACTGGCTTGGGATGTCGGCGCGGCACTTTCGGCGGCTTCGGGACAAGCACGAAGCGGACGGTGCGGAAGGTCTGATTGATCGGCGCCGAGCTCGCCGGTCTGGTCGGGCGGTCCCTGTGGATCGGATGAAGTGGAGGTTTGCGCAATTCGGCGCTCGGGATTTCGATTTCAACGCCAAGCACTGCCACGAGCGGCTCAAGGCGGATCACGGCTGGACCTACAGCTACACGTTCACGAAAGGACAGGTGCAGAAGCCGGGCCGTTTGAAAGCGGGCCGACGGCGCGCGCCGCGCGCGCCGTTCATGGCGCCGTCATCGCGGGTGGCGGTCCGGTTCGGTCCGGATCCGCCCTATACCCCGGCCACGCTCTCGACCTGAAGCATGGCCACCACCTCGCGCAGGGCCTCGCGCTCGTCGGCTCCCGCGTCGAGGGCATCGCGGTAGGCCTTGAGTTGCGCGTGCGCGCTCGTGCCGCGCGCGATGATGCGGCGCAGGTGCTCCACCTCGTCGCGACAGCCGAGCACCTTCTGGTCCTCGCGCGTCAATTCGATCAGTTCCTCGACCAGGTCGCTCATCGGCACCACGCGGCCGATGCCGAAGTCCACCAGGCCCTCGTCCAGGCCGTAGCGCTGGGCGCGCCAGCGGTTCTCTTCGACCAGCATGCGGGCATAGATGCGCCAGCGCTGATTGGACCGCCGCAGCCGCCACAGCATGCGCAGCACGCACACATACACCGCGGCCAGACTGATGGTGTCCTCGACCCGGGTACAGATGTCGGTGATGCGCATCTCCAGCGTCGGGAACGTGGCCGACGGACGCAGGTCCCACCAGATCTTGCTGGCGTCCTCGATCAGGCCGGCCTGGATCACGGTATCGATGTGGCGTTTGTAGTCGGCGTAAGAGTCGAACCGCCCGGGCAGCCCGGTGCGGGGCAGTTCGTTGAACACGCTGATGCGGTAGCTTTTCAGGCCGGTGTCGAGTCCGCGCCAGAACGGCGACGAGGTGGACAGCGCCAGCAGGTGCGGCAGGAAATAGGCGCACTGGCTCATCAGGTCGATGCGCAGGTCCGGGTCTTCGATGCCGACGTGGACGTGCATGCCGCCGATCAGCAGGCGCCGGGCGACCGCCTGATAGTCCTTGGCCAGCGCCGTGTAACGATCCTTGAGGGTGTGCTTCTGCTCGCTCCACTGCGCGAACGGGTGGGTGGAGGCGGCAATGGGGACCATGCCGTACTCGCCCACCACGTCGGTCACGCGGCGGCGCAGCGCGCGCAGGCACTGGCCGACCTCGGCCACCGTCTCGCACTTGCGGGTGCCGACCTCGATCTGGCTGCGCAGGAACTCGGGGCTGGCCGCGCCCTCCGGCATCTCCCCGAAGCGCGCCATCAACGGATCCGGCACGTCGGTGACAAGGTCGCCGGTCTCGGGGTCAACCAGCAGGTATTCTTCCTCGACCCCGATGGTGAAGGCCGGCTCGGTATTGTTGACGCTGGGCATGGCGGTCCCCTTCCCCGCGTTGCGCGCGTCTCCGCGCCACGGTTATTCCTGGCCGTCCGTGGGGCCGTTCGGTTGCACCACGTACAGTGCCGGGTCGGAGAGGAGGCCGTCCAGTATTTCCGCGAGTCGGTCGGCCCACTCCGCGGCCCCGGCCTCGGTGGCGATCAGGTCCTGGCGGATCTCGACCGCCGCGCGGGCCAGCCCGGCGCTGCCGGCGTGGGCGGCCACGGAGTAGCCCACCACCCAGCCGGAATAGGGCTCGTTGTCGCCGACGCACAAGTCCGGATCGCCCGCCAGCCCGCGCATCAGGGGCACGGCGACGCGGCCGTCGCTGTCCCACAGCACGCCGATGTGCCACGGGCGCGGCTGGCTGCCCTCGCGCATGGTCGGCGTGAAGGAGTGGACGGAGAACAGCACCGGGGGCCGGCCGGCGGTGCGCCACAGGTGGTGCAGCCGGTGCGTGACCTCGGCGTGATAGGGCGTGAACAGGGCGTCGATGCGCGCGGCCTCGTCGACCTCGTCCAGGTCTTGGTTTCCGGGAACCGGCGTCTCGTCGCTGACCGGCGGAATCGAGTCCGGCGCGCCGGGGGAACGGTTCAGGTCGATCACCAGCCGGGAATAGGTGCCCAAGACGGCGCAGGCCCCCAGGTGTTCGGCCACACGGCGGGTGACCGCGCCGGCACCGATGTCCCAGGCGATGTGCCGGTGCAGGTCGGCGTTGTCCAGACCAAGCGTGCCCAGGGACTCCGGAATGCGCCGGCCGGCGTGATCGCAGATCAACAGAACGGGCCGCGTGGACTCGGGGTTGAGGACCTCGAACGGTGGCGGCTCGCCGGGCACCAACAGGCGCGCGCGCGCGGGATCGTTGGCGGGGGCCGTGGCCGACGGAGGTGCGGAGAACGCCGAGGCGGGGTGTGTCACGGAATGCGTCATGGGGGGATTATAACGCGGCGCGCGCGCGGGGACAGCAGCAGTTCTTACGATGTGCTCATCAAGCGGCCTGCGGTCTTGGATCGGCCGCCGGAACAGGCCCCTCTCTCGCCGGCCGGCCGGCCCGGACGCGCGGCATCAGGGTCCCCACAGGCCCTCCATGAACAGAAACGCCAGAACCGAAACGGCGTAGACCGCCGCCACGAACCACGCCAGAAACAACACGTTCCCCAGGGTCAACAGCGGATGGCGCTGGCGGTCCCGTTCCCGTCGATCAGGGTTCCGCAGGTCGGTGCCGCCCATGATGACCAAGTAATAGTGACGCCCGAACAGCGGAATGGAAAACCGGACGTCGATGGTGTGCTGGCGCACTTCGTCCGGCACGAGATCCGCTTCGTCCTCGAACTCCGCAGACGGATCGGGCGGCAAAACCGGATCGGGTGACGCGGCGGTGTCGGGCGTGGTGTCGGCAGCGGTATCGGGAGTCGTGTCGGGCGCGCGGTCAGGCGTGGGAGGCTCCTGCGGCGTGGTCATGGCGGACGGCGCTCCTGAAAGACCGAAGGACGGAATCCGGAGCCAGTCTAAACCGTGCCGAAACGCTCTGTCATGCCTTTCGCGGCAAGGGGTTGGCCACCGATCCGGCGACCGGCGGCCAAGCAGCCTTGAGGATTGGCGATCATGCCATCCAGAACGGTTTCCGGGCCTCGTCCCAAGCGGTCACGCGGTCGAGGCCGATGTCGTGCAGCATGCGGTCGTCCATGGCCAGCAACTGCCGGCGGGAGACGGCGCGGCGGCGCCAGACGGTCAGCAGGTCGACGACACCACCCAAGCGGGATTCAAGGCTGATCGGGCACGACGGCGCGCCGATGGTGGACGGGGACAGGACGGTGTGGGTCATCGCGCGATCTCCTTGCGGCCGGCCGGCGGGCGCGGGAGGCGCCGGCCCATGACACCAAGGTGGATCGAACCCGTCGCGGGCACAAACGAGATATTCTTGGCCCGTCCATGAGCGGAATTGTCGTGTACACGCCCCAATTTCGGGACGGCGGCGTCAGCCCGCGGGCCCGTCAAGCCAGCGGGCGCGCAACGCCTCGCGGTTGAGCGCGAGCCACTGCGCGGCAATCAGGATGGTCGCATTATCCAGCCGCCCCGCCCGCATCAGATGAAAAAGCTCGGTTACGGGCAGGACCGTCGGGCGGATGTCCTCGCCCTCGTGGGCCAGACCGTGTAGGCCGGCCACGGCGCCCGCGTCCACGCGGGCAACGAACAACGCCACCGTCTCCGACGTGCACCCGGGAGACGACAGCCACGTCTGCACGGGCTCCAGGGCGGTCACCCGGCAGCCGCTTTCCTCCAGGGTCTCGCGCTCGGCGACGGCGGCCGCCTCCTCGCCGTCGTCGATGATGCCGGCGACGATCTCCAGCAGCCACGGCCCCATGCCCGCGCCCAGGGCGCCGACGCGGAACTGTTCGATCAGCACCACGGCATCGTGGACGGGATCATAGGGCAGCACGGCGACCGCGTGACCGCGTTCCAGAAGCTCGCGCGTGATGGGCGCGCCCTGACCACCGGCGAACAGGGCGTGGCGCAGCCGGTAGCGGTCGATGTGGAAGTAGCCCCGGAACGCCGCCTCGCGCTGTTCGACGGTCACGGCGTCGGGCCGGGCGTTCAGAGTGTCGCGGTCGTGCAGGGGCGGGCTCTCGGTGCTCATCGAACGGGTGCTCCCTTGGCTGGGACGGGTCGTCTGGTATAGGACCGGACTTGGCGGTCGGGCCAGAGGTGATCGTCGGACAGCCAGGGCAATCGGGTGAAAGGGTGTGTGGTCGCAAAGACGTGGCAATGAAGATGTGGGGATCGTGTGCCTTGTGGCGGAGCGCCCGACCGCTTTTTTTTGGGTAAGGCGGATTCGCCCCGCGCAGCGGGGCAATCCGCCGTGTGGCGGTGATGCGGCGGGGTGCGCCTGCGGCGCGAACCCGCCCTACGACGTTTCGCATTCCGTCAACAGAGCATTCACCCGATTGCCCTGATCGGACAGCGGGAAAGGAGGCAACATGACCGACCTCGACGGACTGCGGGTGCTGGTCACCGGCGGTGCCACCGGTATCGGCGGCGGTATTTCGCGCGCGCTGGCGGCCGGCGGCGGACGGGTGGCGGCACAGTATCACGCCGGAGACGGGGCGGCGGCGGCGCTGGAGCGGGAGGCCGGGGGCGCGATCATCACCCGCGCGGCCGATCTGCTGTCCCCGGCCGGACCGGCGGACGTCGTGGCGTGGGCGGCCGACGCCCTGGGTGGTCTGGACGCCGTGGTCAACAATACCGGGGGCATGGTGGACCGGGTGCCGTTCGCGGCCCTGGACGATGCCTTCATCGACCGGGTGTTCGACCTGAACGTGCGTCAGGCGGTAAAGGTCTCCCAGGCCGCCCTGCCCCACCTGGAGGCCAGCGACCGCGCCTCGATCCTGTTTGTCTCATCGATCAGCGCGCGCACCGGCGGCAGCCCCGGATCGTCCATGTACAGCGCGGCCAAGGCGTTCCTGTCCACCCTGACGCGCTCGTTGGCCAAGGAACTCGGCCCCAGCGGCATTCGGGTCAACGCGATCTCGCCGGGCACCATCGACACGGCGTTCCATCAGCGTCATTCCACGCCGGAGAAGCTGGAGACCGCGCGGGGCGGCATTCCGCTGGCGCGTCTGGGCACGCCGGAGGATTGCGCCGGCCCGGCGCTGGCCCTTCTGTCGCCGACGCTGGGGGGATACGTGACGGGACAGGGGCTGGAGATCAACGGCGGTCAGTTGCTGGCCTGACGGGAGGCGCGGACCGACGTCACCGACGTCACCGGTTGGGTTGGTGGGAGCTACTCGTTGACCACCCGCAGGGTGCGGCGTTCGTCCTCGTTCAGGACCAGGACGTCGAGCATGCGGTGATAGTCTTCCCAGGTGTCGCAGAACTCTCCGACCGCCTGGACCAGACATTCCTCCGGCGTCCGACCGGTACGCGCGGCCAGGGCCTCAAGCCGGGACAGCAAGCCGGCCGGAAGGAACTCCGAGAGCGTCTTGGAATGGGTCACGGCGCCATCTCTCCTCTTGGCTAGGGGCCTTCCGAACCCTCGCGGTCCCCTCACCGGCCGGATTCAACGAACGGAAGACATCACTCCCCTGAGGGACGCGACCGTCCGCGCATACGGCGCGACGGCCTGTCCCCGGTGAACCGCCCCCAAGCGGTCCTATGTTTGGCCGCTCCCTTCCTAAGACTCGCGTATGACTCGCTTTCGCGCCGAACGCAACGGCGGAAAAGCCGGTGTTTTCAATAGGGTTTGTCGCGTCCCGGATTTGGAGGGGGGGCTGTGGATAAATGCGCAAGATATTGAACTTGATCCGCCTCCGGTCCAGGTTCGCCCGGTTGGCGGCTGACGCCATCGCGGTGGCCGGGGACATAAAGGAAGCGCCGAGTCGTGCCGAGTCGTGACCAATTGGTGTGCGCGGCGACACCTTCCCATCCGGCGCCCGCTGACGTATGGTCCGCCGCATGATACCCGCCGCCGTTTCCGATCCGCCGCCGTCCGCCGCCGCCTCCGCCCGCCGGTTTTCCGGCCATGGGCTGGTGTGTATTCGCGGCGAGCGCATCGTCTTCGCCAACCTGAACCTGACCCTGGCACCGGGCGAGGCGCTGCTCCTGCTGGGGCCGAACGGCTCCGGCAAGTCTTCGCTGCTGCGCCTGATGGCCGGTCTGTTGCGGCCGGCCGCCGGGTCGCTGGCCTGGGACGACGGGCCGGTGCGCGAGGACCCGGAACGCCACCACGCCCGCACCCGCTACGTCGGTCACACCGACACCATCAAGCCGGTTCTGACCGCGCGCGAGAATCTGGCCTTCTGGGCCAAGGTGTGCGCCAACGAGGACGACACCCGCGCCACCCTGCAGGCGCGCACCGACGCCGCGCTTGATCGGCTGGCGTTGGCGCGACTGGCCGACGTGCCCGGGCGCATGCTGTCGGCGGGACAGAAGCGGCGGCTCAATCTGGCGCGGTTGCTGGCGGCACCGGCGCCGCTGTGGCTGATGGACGAGCCGACGACGGCGCTGGACAAGGGCTCCGTCGCCACGCTGGAGGCCATCATGGCCGAGCACCGCGCGACCGGCGGCATGATCGCCCTGTCCACGCACCTGGATGTCAATTTGCCGGGGGCACGGGTGCTAAACCTCGACGATTTCGCCGTCGATGCGGCCACCGCCTACGGCCTGCATGAGGACCGTCACCCGGAGGACCTTCGCGCATGATGGGGGCCGTGCTCGCCGTGTTGCGCCGCGACCTGCGGCTGGCCCTGCGTCAGGGGGCGGACAGCCTGATGGTGGTGGCGTTCTTCGTCATCACCGTGTCGCTGTTTCCGTTCGGCGTCGGCCCGGAAATGGCGGTGCTGGAGCGCATCAGCGCCGGTGTCGTCTGGGTCACCGCGCTGCTGGCGTCCATGCTGTCGCTGGACCGGCTGTTCCAGACCGATTACGAGGACGGCAGCCTCGACCTGCTGACCCTGACGCCGACGCCGACCATAGCCATCGTGCTGGGCAAGGTGGCGGCGCACTGGCTGACCACCGGCTTGCCGTTGATCGTGGCCTCCCCGCTGCTGGCGGTGCTGCTGGCCATGCGGCCGGAAGGCTATGGCGTGCTGGTGGCCGCCATGGCGCTGGGCACGCCGACCCTGAGTTTGGTCGGCAGCGTCGGCGCCGCCCTGGTGCTGGGGGCGCGGCGCGGCGGCGTTCTGCTGTCACTGCTGGTGCTGCCGCTGTATATCCCGGTGCTGGTGTTCGGGGTCTCGGCCGTGGACGCCGCCGTCATGGGCCTGGACTTCGGGCCGCAACTGATGATCATGGGCGCCTTGCTGTTGGCGACGCTGGTGCTGTGCCCCTGGGCCGCTAGCGCGGCGCTGAAGCAGGCCGTGGAGTAGCGCGGCCTGCTTACGAATCCGTAACCCCATTCATGATGCATGAATCTGGCGCCTTGGCGAAAAAGCGCTTGCGCAGGCCGCGTCGTATAGTTTAGCGACATGACGAGCGTTATATAGCCTACCTACAAGACGCAACGTCCCACTCGGCCCGACTCAAGCCACCGGACACCATCATGCCCGATGCCGCCTTGCATGCCCTTCTGTCCCTGCAAAAGGGGTCCGCCGGCCAGATCGGGGCCGCGCGCATCCGCCTGCTGGAGGCGGTTCGCGATCACGGCTCCATATCCGCCGCCGCGCGGGCGGTGGGGCTCAGCTACAAGGCGGCGTGGGACGGGATCGCCGCGTTGAACAACCTGTTCGAAAAACCGGTGGTGGAGGCCCAAAGCGGCGGGCGCCACGGAGGGCAGGCACGGTTGACCGCGACCGGGGCGGCCATCATCGGCGCCTTCCAGCGCATCCAGGGGGAACTGGATCGCGTGGCGGCGCGCCTCGACCAGGAACTGGGAGGCGACCAACAACCGCCCCTCGCCGATATTCTGAAAGGACTCACCATGCGGACCAGTGCCCGCAATGCTCTCACCGGGGTTGTTGAAACCATCCACGCCGGCGCGGTGAACGACGAGGTCGTTCTCCGCCTGGGGGAAGGCCAGACCCTGACCGCCGTCATCACCCGCCACAGCGTCGAGGATTTGGGGCTCGTTCCGGGCATGCCGGTGACGGCCCTGATCAAGTCGACGTTCGTCATCCTGACGCCCGAAGGCGAGCCGACCCGCACATCGGCCCGCAACCGTCTGTGCGGCACCGTCATCCGCCACGAGGACGGCCCGGTCAGCAGCGAAGTCGTGCTGGACATCGGGGGCGGCAAAACCTTGACGGCCGTGGTCACCCGCGACAGCGCCGATGACCTTGGGCTGGCTGAGGGCGCGCGCGTCTGCGCCCTGATCAAGGCCTCGCACATCATCCTCGCCGTGACCTGAGGCCCGTTTCAACACCCCGCCGGAGATCCGACCCCATGACCCGCTCTCTGTCCGTCCTCACCGCCGCTCTCGCGGCCTCGCTCGCCCTGACCGCCGCCCCCGCGCGCGCCGACGAAACCCTGGTCGCCGTGGCCGCCAACTTCACCGCCGCCGCCAAGGAGATCGGCGCCGCCTTCACCGAGGCCACGGGCCACACGGCGACGTTCAGCTTCGGATCGACCGGCAAGCTGTATGCCCAGATCGCCCACGGCGCTCCGTTCGAGGCCTTTCTGGCCGCCGACACCGCACGACCGGAAAAGGCAGAGGCCGAGGGGTTGGGGGTGCCCGGTTCCCGCTTCACCTATGCGGTGGGCCGGCTGGTCCTGTACAGCACCGACCCGGCGCTGGTGGACGACGCGGGGGCGGTTCTGGAACGCGACGCCTTCGACCATCTGGCCATCGCCAACCCGGTGACGGCGCCCTATGGGGCCGCCGCCGTGGAGGTCCTGGAGGCCCTTGGTCTGCAAGAGAGTCTCAAGGACCGCCTGGTGCAGGGCGATACCATCGCCCAGGCCCACCAGTTCGTCATCACCGGCAACGCCGAGATCGGCTTCGTGGCGCTGTCGCAGGTGGTGGACGACGACTCCGGGTCGCAATGGATGGTGCCCCAGGACCTGTACACCCCGATCCGGCAGGACGCCATTCTTCTGAAGACCGGCGCCGACAACCCGGTCGCGGCGGCGTTCCTGGCGTTCCTGAAGGGTCCTGAGGCGACGGCCATCACGGCGCGGTACGGATACGGCACGGAGTGATTTCGCAAGGCACGCCCTATTCAGCGGCCGGATCCTCGACGGGATCGGGCGCCGCGTAGACCTTGCAGTTGGAATAGCCGTCGTTGAAGAAGTGGTACGTCATGTCGGGCTCGGCCTGTCCGGTCGGGTCGATCAGGTTGTATCCGCGTTTGGCGACGCCGGTGTACCCGCGCCCGGGATTGGCCTTGCCCAGATAGCCGATATAGAGCGCGTTGTTGGCGCGCTGGTTGAACCGGCCGCGCCGACAGAGGCGGGAGAGGTCGGCGTCGGGCTCGCCCACCTGCCAGAATGGGGCGATGCTGATCCCGTATTGCCGGGTTGATCTGACATCCCGCGCCGAGACCGGATCGGCCACGACCATCCCGGCGAAAACGAGAAGACAGGTTGCCGCGATGGTCGCGCCAAGGCGGCGCCGGGCCATGGGCCAGAATGGGGGGCGGGTGTTGGCCATCAACGGGATCCGGCTTGGGGATGGGAACGAAACAGCCCCGCCACACTAGCCCGCCGGTTCCCACGATTCGGTTAATGCCCGCCCGATGGGAGGGGTGACACCGGTGTGTCAGCCGGGCCGCAGCCATGCGGTGACGCTGGTCAGGGTCTCCTCGTCCAGGGCGACGGCGTCGGCGTGGATGGCGTCCTCCATCGAGATCGGGCGTCCGTCCACCATCAGAACCTCGGCGAACGGCGCCGCCAGCCGGACCCCGGGATCCGCCAGATCCTCCGCGCGGGACGCCGGCAGCAGGGCGACGAAGGTCTCGTCACCGAACCAGGACAGACTGGCGTCGTCGGGCAAGGCGGCGGCCAGACGTTCCGTCGCCACGGCGAACAGGCGCTCGCCGCCTTCCGCGCCCAGGTGCTCGGCGATGCCGGCCAGTCCGTCCATGCGCACCACGGCCAGCACGGCGGGGCGGCCGTCCGCCAGCATGGACCGGGCCGACTGCAGCAGCCTTTCGGCGGGACACAGATGAACCAGGGCCGCGACGGGATCGGCGCCGAAGGGGCTCGCCCCAGTGTCAACATCAGTGTCAGCCTCCGCGGGCGTATCGGCGGGCGCCCCCCGGCCTTCCAGCCGTGTCGGCGCCACCGCTGGAGTGGGATCCAGCGCCTGCGGGAGCGGTTGCGGTTCCCGTGCCGGTTCGGGATCCGGATCGGCGGCCCGCGCCCGCGCTGGGGCGCGCGGCCTGCTCAGGGCGACCAGCGCGGACGGCGCCAGCCCGACCGCCAGCAGCGTCACCGCGAGCGCGGGCGGGCTTGTCGCGGTCATCAGCGTGGCCGCCGCCAACCCCAGGATACGGGCGGCCTGGGCCAGGGCCGCCGCCCGCTCCGGCGCGCGATCCAGGGCCAGCACCAGGGCCTGGGCGCCGACGATCACCAAAGCGAGCGGCGCCCAGACGGTCAGCGCGCCCATGAGCCCAAGCAGGGCGCCCAGGCCGCCCGCCCGTTCCATCCCAAGGCGGGCGGCGCCATAAACCGACAGGGCGGCGATCCCCGTCAGGACCGCCAGCGTACCCAGCCCGGAGACCGACCACGAGAACGCCGAGGGCGTGAGACCCCAGCCGTCCAGAAGGCCCCCGCCGGGGAACACACCGGCGTGGAACGTCACCGCCAATCCCAGAAGATCGAGCAGCCCCAGAAGGGAGAGCGCGGACGCCACCAGGATCACGCCTTGCGCGACCACCTGGAGCACGGCGGACTGCTTCGTCATGACTGCCTCTTCAACCTCCGCTTTCCGGGCCTCCAGTCGTCGGGCGCCATCCCTAACGCATTTGCTCGCGCGAGGGGAGCCCGAAGGACCGCGCCGGCCGCGCCGCCGTCTTGACTTCGCACTGCCAAAACCGTACTCCGCTTTCCGGTATCAATGCACGGCCGTTCGTCGCGCCGCCCGCCACCGGATCCGAGACCATGGCTGGGCGCGCATCCACACGACACGATGATCGCCACTGAAGGGGTCGCGCCATGGGGACCGAGCTTGCCTCGTTCAGCGTTTTTGAGGGCCTGAACTGGTTTATTACACAGGCCTTTTTCGGGCTCCTGCCATGGCCGAACAGCTTTGCCATCGTGTTTCCGATCATCCTGTTCCTGATGCCGCTGTTCCCGCACTATCTCCTCTTCAACGTCGTCAAGATCCCGGCGTGGCGCAATCGCATCCGTCTGGCCATGCTGCCCCTGATCGGAACCCTGATGGCGCTGTACGGGTTCCTGTTCCGCGACAAGGGGCCGGACCACCAGTCGCCCGCGATCCTGACCGACCTGCAAATCCTGCCGTTTATTCTCTTTGGCATTATCAGTATTTATCAGATCGTTCACAATGAAAAGTCCCGCGTATTCGCGGTGACATTTGTGATCGTCAATGTATATTATCTTCTGATCATGAACAATCTGGCGTTTATGACGATCACCGGGCGTTGGACGTTCGAGGACGTTTAGCGTCGGCGGCCAACGAGGTCCGTCCGCGTTTGCCGCGCGTTACCCGTCGGTATCCAAGGGCCGTCCCAGGTCGAAGGTCTGTCGAGGCCGCACGAACCCCGCAAATCCGTCGTCCGACGCATCGGGGCGCGGACCGTCCGCATAATGGTACAGCCACATGCGCGCCTTCACCGCCGCCGGCAGTGTCCGCAGTTGGCTGTAATGGGCGTGGGCGCCGCCGGCCTTCGGTTCGGTATCGCAGTCGTGGAAGATCAGGCGTGCCTTGTCGTACCAGGGCATCAGCCCATCCGGCTGATGCAGGCAGTCCGAGGTGAACAGAACCGGGCCGTCCGGCGCGTCGATCATCAGGCCATGGGAATACAGCACGGTGTCCGCCGACCGGATGTGAACCAGGGGCACCGGGGTCAGCGTGGCCCCGCCGAAGACGAACGAACCGTCGGGGGGGACCGGGCGCACATCGAAAAAGTCGCTCAGGTGGCCCCGGCCGAAGTCCAGAACCTCCATGCCGGCCTTGAGGCTGTTCTCCCAAAGGGGTGTAACAAGGCTCTCCGGAAGGAACAGCCGGGAACGGCCGGACGCGCGGCGGCTGAAGTACGAGGTGAACCCGAACCACTCAAGGCCCCCGATATGGTCGCCGTGCAGGTGGCTGATGTACACGGCCGTGATCGCATCGTGGCCGAGACCGGCGGCCCTCAGCGCGCGCCGGGCGTCGGAGCCGCAGTCGATCAACAGGCGCGCGCCGTCATCCGCCTCCAGGATCAGATTGCTTTGGAAGTTGTCCGGATCGGTGGTGAAGGCGGACCCGGTACCGAGAAACTGAAGCCGCATGAATGAAAACGCTCCCGCGAGTGCGATACCGCGAACAATAGGGCGCCGTCGCGGGCATGAACATGATGATTGACACGCCGTCCCGATGGACCCTTGAACCGGAAAGCGGATGACAGCGCGGCGGCGGATCGCGGTATGATCCCTGCGCGTTGTCGTTTCGCTCCGGAAGTCATCCCATGCGCCGTCGGTTCGGACTGTCCCTCTTTTCCCTCCTGCTGCTGGTCCTGGTCGGGCTGGCGCTGATCTCCACCGCCAGTCTGGTGGCCGTCAACGGGGGCAGCGGCGCGACCGCCGAACGCGCGCGGACGCTGGACCGAGCGGCGGTCGCGACGCACGCCCTGGACAACTGGCTGCGTCATCAGCTTCAGGCCATGGCCTATGTCACCGATGGGGTCCGGACCCTGGTCGATGTCGGCGTTCTCGATCCCACGGACACGGAGGCGCTCGACGCCCACGCCCGAAGCCTGCTGGCGAGCACCCCGCGTCTGGAGGGACTCGCCCTGGTGACGCCGGATCACCGGGCGCGCCGGTACGAGCGGGACGGGACCGTTCACGCCGAGGACTGGAGCGACCGGGCGGTCGTTGCGCAAACCGTCGACGCCGTGCTGGCGCGGGCGCGGGCGGGTGATGCGGCGCCGGAGTGGGGCCGTCCGGTCTGGCGCGGCCCGCCGGGGCATGCGGCGTTTCATGTGCGTGTGCCCCTGACCCGCGCCGGCGCGCCGGTGGCCGTTCTGTTCGCCATGATGAGGCTTGACCCCATCGCAACGGCCCTGCCGACGCTGCTGTCCGGCACGGGGCTGACGCCCTACGTCCTGTTTGATCGGACCCATGTGCTGGCCCATCCCCTGCTTGACGCCGACGCATCCGCCGATGCGCTCGAGGCCATCGACCTGCCCCGCGAGCCGCCATCGCTGGAGGCGTTCGCCGACCCTCACCTCGCCGGGCTCTGGGCCGCCGCGCCGATTCCGTCGCGCGACGTCAACGATCCGGACCCGGTGTGGGGGCAGGACATTCGGTTGGCGGATGAAGAGGGGATCCACACGCTTCGACAGATCGAGGGGTTTGCGCCGGAGCCGCTGCTGGTCGGCATTCATATTGAGCTTGGCGGGGCCGACGCGGGCGGGCCGCCGGCCTGGATCGTGGTCGGCGGCCTCCTGGTCGCGGTCTCGGCGGGGGGGGCCGTCCTGCTGGCGCGGGGGATCGCCCGGCCGCTACGGCGCCTCGCCGCGCGCGCCGACGCCGTAGCGGAGGGCGATTTGGGCGGCGACGGGCCGACCGGGCCGTCCTTCATCCGCGAGATCCGGAACAGCGAAACGGCGTTCGACCGCATGATCGACCGCCTGCGGGAACAGCGGCCGGGGCGTGGGTCCTGATCCCCACCCCGGTCGGTCCTTCCCTGCCGGGACCGCCCGCTCTACCATGCGGGGCACGCGGCGGACGCCGCCGCGTCGGACCGTCCATCATGGAGTGAACAGCATGGCGGCGCGCATCATCACCGTGGCGCAGCAGAAGGGCGGCGCCGGCAAAACCACGCTGGCGGCGCAACTCGCCGTCGCCTGGGCGCGGCGAGGCAATCGGGTCGCCGTGGTGGACATCGATCCGCAGCGCAGTCTGGCCAACTGGCACGCCTTCCGGATGGAACAGCACCCGGACGGCGCCCCGCTGCACCTGTCCGACGTGGCCGGCTGGCGGTTGGGCACCGAACTGGACCGGCTGCGCGGCCGCTTCGACATGGTCGTCGTCGACACCCCGCCGCACGCGGAGACGGAGGCGCGCGCCGCCGTGCGCGCGGGCGACATCCTGCTCATACCCATCCAGCCCAGCCCGATGGACCTGTGGGCCACCCGGCCGACCGTGGAGATGGCCGACAAGGAGAACACCGCCGCCCTGATCGTCATGAACCGGATGCCGCCGCGCGGCAAGCTGCCGGAGGTGATGCTGGAAAAGCTGCTGGAAGAGGGGCTGCCCATCGCTCACACCAAGCTGGGCAACCGGGTTGCCTTCGCCGCCAGCATGATGGAGGGCAAGGGCGTCGTGGAGTACCAGCCCAGTTCCACGGCCGCGCGCGAGATCAGCGCGCTCGCCACGGAGGTTCTGGCCACCCTGAAGGGCCGCGACAGACGGCGATAATGCCCGCCGGCGCAAGCGCGGCGGCCCATCACCCCATCAGGTCCTGCACCAGCATTTCCAGCCGGGCGACGTCGTGGACGACCAGCCCCTCGCGCTCGCGCGCGACCATGCCCTTGCGGGCCAGATCGTTGAGCACGCGGGCCACCGTCTCGCGCGTGGTGGAGACACGGCTGGCGATATCGGCGTGAATCGGGATCGGCCGGATCACCGTGCGGCCCCGCTCATCGACGCCAGCGGCCTCGGCCTGACGCAGCAGTTCCGCCTGCACCCGGTTGTTGGCGCCCAGGGTGGACAGTTCGACGATCCGGTCGGTGGCGGCGCGGATGATGGCCGACAGGCGCCGCAATACCTCCGTGGCGAGGGCCGGATGGTCCGTCAGCACCGCCATGAAGGCCGACGCGGGCAGGGCCGCGACCCAGCAGGCCGTCACCGCGACCACGCTGGCCGAGCGCGGCGCACCGTCGAAAGCGGCCAGTTCGCCGAAGAAGTCGCCTTCCTCGATGTCGGCCAGGGCGACCTCCCGGCCCGAGATGGTATAGATGATGATGCGCGCCGTTCCCTGGGTCACGAAATGGACATCCCGGCTTTCGCTTTCGCGGTCCAGGATCTGTTCCTGGGCCGCATAGCGACGCCACGAACACTGTTTGGCCACCCGCTCGCGCGCCTCCGCCGGGACGTCGGCGAACAGATGCACGCCGTCCAGCCCGGGTGGGCGAGCGGCCGGATCCGCGTCGCGGCGGTGTCTGGTCATGCCGACGCTTCCTCTCCAGGCCCCCAAGGGCCCCTCAACGCGACCCCGTGGATATGACCCCGGCGCGCGATGCTGACGGGTCCTGCTTCCCGGGGGCAGTTATACCAACGCCGCGCCTCCCGCTTACAGGGCCTTCGTCCGCTGATAGGCGCGGTGTGCCGGGGATTTCCATGGACTCATAATGATCCAACGTTAACATGAATACATGACGAATTGGGGACAACTCTCGAGTTCTGCGGGCCCGCGCCTGCCGGGCTCGGTCCGGAGACGGCTCGGTGATGACTGACTTGGCCGAACCGCGTGATCCCTGGGCGGGCGTGACCGGGGGGGACGACGGATGCAGGGCGCTGGCGGCGCTGGTTCCGGACATGCTGTGCATCTGTCGCGAAGGCCGAATCGTGGCCATCAACCCAGCCGGATTGACGTTGCTGGGGGGTGTTGCGCCCGCCGATCTGCTCGGGCTTCCGTTCGCGTCCTTCATCCATCCGGACTACGCGCCGCTGGCCGAGATGGGGCTGGCGGTGCTGGCCGACGAGCCCGAGGGTGTGCCGCTGTTGCTGGTGGCGCGCGACGGCACACCCCGCGAGGTTCACCTGCGCGCCCGTCGGCTTTCCGGCTCCGATTCGAACGCCGACGCGGGTCTGCTCCTGCACGGTCGCGACGTCACCGAGCGCAGGCATGCGGTCGAGGGTCTCCTGGGCAGCGAGCAGCGCTTCCGATCCCTGGTGGACCATTCGCTCGCCCTGATCTGCGTCGTGCGCGACGGCCGCGTCGCCTTCATGAACGGTGAAGGGCGTCGCCTGTTGGCCGCCCCTGACGCCCAAGTCATGGTCGGGCGGCCGCTTGTCAGCCTGCTTCATCGCGATTACGCGGGACTATTGGAGGTTGGCCTGTCCGCCCTGGCGTCCGAACCCGACATGCTGCCGATGCGCATGGTGGCGTTGGACGGCAGGGTTCTCGATGTCGAGGCCCGGGTGGTGCCGTTCAGAGCGGAGCGGGCGGAAACCTTCATGTTCGAGGCCCGCGATATCTCGGAACGCAAGCGCGTGGCGCTGGCGCTGCGCGAGCGCGAACAGCGCCTTCAGGGGGTTCTGGATACCGTCTCGGAGGCCATCGTCACGACCGACGGCACCGGGCGTATCCGGTCGTTCAACCCAGCCGCGTGCGACATGTTCGGGTACGCTGCGGCCGAAGTCATCGGGCGCAACGTGACCATACTGATGCGGCCCGAATTCGCGACCTATCATGACTCCTACTACGAGCGCGGCAGTTGCTCGATCACGCCGCGCGTTCTCGGGCTCGCGCGGGATCTGGATGCCATACGCAAGGACGGCACCACATTTCCGATCGAGATCAGCGTCTCCCGGGTCCGGTTGGCCGACGGCCTCGTGGTCACCGGCATCATCCGCGACATCACCGAGCGGCGTCGGCGCGAGGAGGCGGAACGCCGCTACAAGGAGGACCTGGAAACCAAAGTCAGGGAACGGACCTGGGAGGTCCGCCGCCTGGGGCGCCAGACCGAACTGATCCTGAATTCGGCCGGGGACGGAATCGTCGGGCTGGATGCGGACGGGCGGGTGACTTTCGCCAATCCGGTGGCCGAGCGCCTCTTGCGGGCCGAGCGGGACTCTCTGCGCGGGCGGGCGCTGGCGGAGGTGTTCCGGGCCGACGAGCGGCGCGCGCCACCGGACGGCCTGCGCCGCCTTGTCGCCGGACAGGGCGCCCGAGCCCACGGCGAGACGGTGCTTCTGACCCTGGACGGGCAGACGTTCCCGGCCGAATTCGCCGCCGCGCCCATCACCGACGCCGGTGACCGCCTGGGGGTCGTGGTCGTGTTCCGGGACATCTCGGCCCGCAAGGAGGCCGAGGAGCACCTGCGGCTGGCCTACACCGTGTTCGCAACGGCGTCGGAAGGCATCGTGGTCTGCGATGCCGGGCACGGCATCAGCATGATCAACCCGGCCTTCACCGAGATCATGGGCTACGCCGAGGACGCCGTGCTCGGCCAACCGGTGGCGTCGGTGCTGTTCGACTCGCCGCGTCGGTTCGCCGCCATGACCGAGGCTCTGGCCAAGCCGGGTGGCGAATGGACCGGCGAATTCTGGCACCAGCGCGACGATGGCACCGAACTGGCCCTGCGCGTGGCCGCGTCGGCGGTGGGCGAAACCAGCGAAACAGCCCATCAGATCGCCCTGGTCATCAGCGACATCACCCAGCGCAAGCGCGACGAGGAGCGCATCCACTATCAGGCCAAACACGACGCCCTGACCGGACTCGGCAACCGCGCGCTGTTCCTGGAGGTGCTGACCGCCGAGGTGGACAGGGCCGTCCGCGACGGCCACCCGCTGGCCCTGATGTTCATCGACCTGGACGGCTTCAAGGCCGTCAACGATACTCTGGGCCACGAGGCTGGCGACCAGTTGCTGCGGGGCGCGGCGCAACGCATTTCGCGGGCCGCGCGCGATGCCGACACCGTGGCCCGCCTGGGCGGGGACGAGTTCACCGTCATTCTGCCTCAGGTGCCGAACCGTGAGACCGCCGCCGGTATCGCCGCGCGCATCCTGGAGGTGGTCTCGGCGCCGTTTTCCCTCAACCACCGCATGGCCCGGGTCTCCGGCAGCATCGGCGTCGCCCTGGTGCCGGAGGACGGCACCGACGCCGAAACCATCCTGCGCCATGCCGACGCCGCCATGTACCACGCCAAGGCCATGGGCAAGGCCAACGTCCAGTTCTATCGCCCCGATCTCGAATCCCGGCCGAATCTCGAGCCGGCCACGGCCGACGCGGAATAGGGGAAGTAAGTCAGGCCGGATCGAATCGGGAGTATATGAGGGGACAGGTCGGCTTTCCGGACTGGACCCGGACCCGCCTTCGTTGCTATATCCGCGTCATCGAGAACGGCGGTTCGTTGACGCTGACCCGTTCCCTGGCGCGCGGTTCCCCGGGGCCGCCCTTGGGGCGCGGTGTCGATGCCGGACGCGCCGGCTCACACAAACATATCGGAACAGTGGAAGGAGACCCTCATGGCCCTGGTATCCCTGCGCCAGATCCTCGATCACGCCGCCGAACACAGCTATGGCGTGCCGGCGTTCAACGTCAACAACATGGAACAGGTGCTGTCGATCATGAACGCGGCCCAGAAGACCGACTCCCCGGTCATTCTGCAGGCCAGCCGCGGGGCGCGCTCCTACGCCGGCGACATCATGATCAAGCACATGATCCAGGCCGTGGCGGAGATGTATCCGGACATCCCGGTGGTCATGCACCAAGACCACGGCAACGCCATGAACACCTGTCTGTCGGCCATGGCCAACGGCTTTTCGTCGGTGATGATGGACGGTTCGCTGGAAGAAGACGCCAAGACCCCCGCGTCCTACGAGTACAATTGCGCCGTCACCGGCAAGGTCGCCGAGGCCGCGCACATGATCGGCGTCTCCGTCGAGGGCGAACTGGGCTGCCTGGGCTCGCTGGAGACCGGCAAGGGCGACAAGGAGGACGGCCACGGCTTCGAGGGTGAGCTGGACCACTCCATGCTGTTGACCGATCCGGCCGAGGCCGCCGACTTCGTCGCCAAGACCAAGGTGGACGCGCTGGCCGTCGCCATCGGCACCAGCCACGGCGCCTACAAGTTCACCCGCGAGCCGACCGGCGACATCCTGGCCATGAACGTCATCAAGGAGATCAACAAGCGCCTGCCGGACACCCACTTGGTGATGCACGGCTCGTCGTCGGTGCCCCAGGATCTGCAGGAGATGATCAACGAATACGGCGGCGAGATGCCCAAGACCTACGGCGTGCCGGTCTCCGAGATCGTCGAGGGCATCAAGAACGGCGTGCGCAAGGTCAACATCGACACCGATTGCCGCATGGCGATTACCGCCGCCATCCGCAAGGTGCTGGCCGAGAAGAAGGCCGAGTTCGACCCGCGCAAGTACCTGAAGCCCTCCATGGAGGCCATGCAGAAGATCTGCGAGGACCGCTACGAGGCCTTCGGCACCGCCGGTCAGGCCCACAAGATCAAGCCGATCCCGCTGGCCGAAATGGCGAAGCGCTATGCCTCCGGCGCGCTGGACCCGAAGGTGAAGGGGTAAGGTCGTGCGACGGGGCGTCGCGGCGCCCAGCCGCGCGACCCCGCGCGGAACAGTGACAAAAGTGACATCGGCGCGTGGCGGGGCCTCAGGCTCCCGCCACGTCTCTATTGTGCGGACCGATTTCGGTTGAGCGCCCTCCAACCAGGGTGTCGTGGCACAATATGGTCGAGCGACTGACCTGGGACGAACGCAAGCGGGAAAGCAATCGTCTCAAGCATGGTCTGGACTTTGCCGACGCAGACGACGTTCTGGCTTCGCGCTTTCGTCCGGATGTGCCGGTCATTCGCCATGGCGAGCGACGCGTCCAGCCCTTTGAGTCTGTCCGGAACCTTAATGATCGTTTGCAAAGCCGTCGCATCGTGAGCCGGATTGATGCGAGCCGGAGGAAGGCGAGGCCTTTGGCGTTACGGCACTCCCAATCCTTCGCCAGCCGGCGGCATCGTCCGAGCCAGGCGACTGTGCGCTCGACAACCCAGCGCTTCGGAAGGAGGACGACCCCCTTGGCCCGGTCCGAGCGTTCGACGATCTCCACGTTGACAGCGGAGACGGCCTTCTTGAGACCGGTTTGGAACTGTTCACCCTGATAGCCGCCATCGGCAAAGAATTTCACCAGAAACGGATACAACCCGAACAAGGTGGCCATTCCTTCCCGTGCCGCAGCCTCTGTGCTCGACCAGGGTCCGCAGGGGCAGGCAGGAGACCAGCCGAACCGGCACCGCCGGGTTCCCCTGCGCAGGGCGTCACGCCCAACCCAGGATCACGCTCGGCGGCCAACCGATGAGCCGCCCCGGCTCAGTCCTCGTCGTAAGACCCGCGCTCGGCGGCTTCGTGGCAGGCGAGACAGTTGGATTTGGTGACCACCTCGGGGCGGTCCCAGACCTCCTGCCGGAAGTCGTGCTCATCCAAGAATTCCGGATTCTCGGTGATGCGCAATGGCACCCCGCCCTCGCGGACCCAGCGCATGTACTCCCGCGCCATCTCCGAGCGGATGCGGTCGCCCGCGTTGGCGGTCAGGTAGGCCCGGATGTGCTCGGTCTTGTCGGCGGCGATGCTGGCGTCGTCGCCGAAGTGATCGGCGAGGCCGTCCATCATCGCATCCCACGACCGCGCCGGCAGGAACCCGGGCTGGAACGCCATGTGACAGTCGCCGCACTCGGCCCGGGTCAGGTCGTCGGTGACCGGCGGGATCCAGTCGTCATCGGCCAGCGCGGGGCCGGCGACGACCAGGGCGGACAGGGCGAGGGCGAGAGAAACGGCATGTCTGGTCATGGTTACTGCTCCGCCATGAAGGTGATGTAGTCGCCCTTTTCCTGGGCGGTGCAGGCGCGGCCCATCACGGCCTCGCAATCGCGCCGGAACTGCTTGGCCACCTCGTCCGGGTCGGTGAAGCGGTCGGGATTGACCGACACCGCCACCGGTTCGATGGGCCGGCCGGTCTTGGCATTGCGGCCCATGGCGGTCGGGTCCTGGGTGTGGCAGGCGGTACAGGACGGGGTGCGCTCGTCGCCGCCCGCCCATTCGGTGCGGAACACGGTTTCCCCGCCGGCGGCCGAGAAGCCGGAAAAAGCGGGATCGGCGGCGCGGGCCTCCTCGGCCAGGGCATCCAGGATGGCCTGACGGTCGGCGGCGGCATCGGCCTGGGCCGACACCGGCGCCAGAACCGCAAGGCCAAGGCCGGCGGCAAGGGACAGGGTGGGAAGACGCACGGACGGAACAGACACGGGACGGCTCCTTGTGTTGATGGGGCGCGTGTTGGTGGGGTGACGCTGGGCGCGGCTCAGGCTTCGCGGGGGCGCGGCACGGCCCGGCCGGCCAGCGCTCGCAGCCGGCGCAGCCCGCCGAACATGGCGACGATGAACAAGGCATGCGCGCCGATGACCCACAGCGCGGCGTCGGTCAGGGCACCGTGCAGGTCCTCGACCTGGGGCAGCCAGTGCGCGGCCATGCCGGCCCCGGCGGAGGCGCCCACGGTGATCAGCAGGGCCACGGCCAGCCAGGCGAAACCCGGGTTGCGGCCGCGACGCTCGGCCAGCCAGCGCCGGGCGGCGGCCGGCGAAGGACGCGGCAGGCGCCAGGGCGCGCGTGTGGCCACCAAGCCGACCAGCAGGCGCAGGACGACGGCAATCAGCACCGTGTAGCCGGCCACCTGATGCATCATGTACAGGTCGTCGGAATCGCCGGTCAGCCAAGCCACCAGGAAACCGCCAAGGATCACGGCGTGCCACACCCGCATGGCCGGCAGGGCGACGCGGGGGCCGCCCCGCCGGCCGCCGGTGGCGGACGGACGGGGCCGGGAAGCGGACCTAGTCATCGTCGCGGTCTCCATCGTCGTCGCGGCGCCATCCCATCGCGCCTTGCGTCCCGGTGCCGGACCACCGGCGGCGATCATCGTCATCGTCGTCGGAACGTCCGCGACCTCCGTATCCGCCGTGCTCGCCCCTGGTCTGACCGGCGGCGCGATCCGGGACGGCCCGATATCCGGTGCCGGCGGTCGCTCCGGTACCGGAGGCGACCAGGGTGACCGGCTTGTCCCCGACGGAATCGCCGGCCACCGTGGCAGCGGATGGGGCGGACGTGGCGTCCGGCTGGCCGTTCTCGGCCCAGGCCATGCCGGCGCCGGCGATCAGTCCGGCGGCGACAAGACCATGAACAAGGGTGCGGATAATCATGGATCAATCTCCGTAATGGGCTCGTGACGGAAAGGGGGGCTTGGGCGGGGGCGACTCACGCCCGCTTGCGGCCGTCGATCATGGCGCGGACAAGATTCTCGCGATGAGCGGTGCTGCTGGCGATGACGCCCAGGATGTGCAGGGCCATCAGGGCGAGGGTCAGGTTGGCGAAAAACTCGTGGACCTCTTCCCACGACTCGCCGGCCTCGCCGTGACCGCCACCGTGCTCGCGGTGCTCCTCGTGCTCATCCTCATCGGCCAGCGCAGGGCTGACGACCGCGACCTGGGCGGTCGGTCCCATGACGGAGGCGAGCGGCCCCTCGCCTTCCTGGGCCAGCATGGCCATGCCGGTGAACGTGGTCGCGCCAAGCGAGGCGAGCAGCGCCAGTGCCATCAGGCCGCCGGCCGGGTTGTGGCCGACGAAACGCTTGGCCGAGCCGGACAGCAGTCCCTTGACGTAGGTTACGGCCTCGCCTGGGGCACGCACGAAATCGCTGAAGCGGGCATGTCCCGGCCCAACGAAGCCCCAGACCACCCGTAGAATGATGACGAGAGCGACGGCGTAGCCGGCGTTGACATGCAGCCATTCCGGCTCGCCCTCGGTGAGGTAGCAGGTGAGGAATCCGGCCACCAGCACCCAGTGGCCGATGCGCACCACCGGGTCCCACACCTGGATCATGGACCGCTTTTCCGGGGTTTCAGGGCCGGGGGGTATGGTGTCCGCGGTTGTGTCGGTCATGGGTCTTGGTTTCCTTCATCTGTCTATGGGGCGGCGGAGATCACCGGCATGGCTGAAGAGGACGGGCCACCTCATGCGTTCGAAGCGGCCCGGCCAGGGTCACCGGGACCTACTCGACCACGGTCTGCCGAAGGATTTCGCCGCTCATCGGATGGACGTAGAGCTCAAGCGCGTCGCCATTGGCGGCGGTGGCCTCGACCTCGTAGACGGTTTCCTCGACAATGACCGAGGTCACCGTGTGGCCCTTGCTTTCGACGAGCCGGGCGATCTGCTCCTTGCTCATCCACTCGGAGCGAGGGGCGGAGGCGCCCTCCGGCACGTCGTCGGACGCCAGGGCGGGACCGGCGGCAAGCAACGTCAGGGCGGTGGCGGAGGCGATCAGGGTCTTGCGCATGGCTGAGGTCCTCTCCACTGGAACGCGGCGGGGATCACCGCGCCATGGACGGGACCCTGCCACACCGATGCTGACAGGCGTCTGAGCGCGCCCGTCAGGGACCTGTCAGGAACGAGGTGTCACCATCGGCCCATGACACAGCATCGCGGCGCCGCTCTTCACTTCCGTTCGTTTGCCTTGGCGCTGGCCTGCGCCGCCATCGGCGCGGCCCCGGGCGCCATGGCCGACGACGACGGATATGTCCGTCGGGGCGACGCGATGACTCGCGACACCGGTTACGTCCGCACTTCACGCGATCACGAGGACGGCCACGGCCACCATGGTCACGATCATGACCGCGCCCGCCGGCTGCTGGAGCGCGGCGATATCCAGCCCCTCAGCGACATCCTCGCGCGGGTCCGGGACGACCTGCCCGGACGCATCATCGCGACCGAACTCGAGCGCGAGGACGGCGCCTACGTCTACGAATTCAAGGTCGTCGATTCGGCCGGGCGGGTCCGCGAAGTCTATGTCGATGCCGCCACGGCGCGGGTTCTCAAGGTCGAGGATGACGACTGATGCGGGTTCTGCTGGTTGAGGACGACGCCCGGATCGCCGCCGATGTCGCGCGCGCGCTGGAGGCCACCGGTCACCGCGTCGAGACCTGCGCCGACGGCGAGGCGGCGTGGTTCCTGGGCGACACCGAGGATTATGACCTGATCGTGCTGGATCTCGGGCTGCCCGGCATGGACGGGCTGGCGGTGCTGAAACGCTGGCGGGCCGGCGGGCGAGCCGTGCCCGTTCTGGTGCTGACCGCCCGCGGCACCTGGTCCGAGCGGGTTGAAGGCATCGACGCCGGGGCGGATGACTACCTGCCGAAGCCGTTCCGCATGGAGGAACTGGTGGCCCGCGCCCGCGCGCTCATCCGCCGTTCGCTGGGGCACGCGGCGGCGGTGCTGACGGTGGGGCGGCTGTCCATCGATACGCGGTCGATGAGCGTGACGGTGGACGGGGTGCCGGTGTCCGTCTCACCGCTCGAATACCGTCTGCTGGCCTATCTGGCGCACCATGGTGACCGCGTGGTGCCGACGCCGGACCTTCTGGAGCATCTGTACGGCGACGACGACTCCCGGGAGGCCAACGCCCTGGAAGCCGTGGTCACCCGCCTGCGGCGCAAGCTGGGCACCGGGATCATCGAAACCCGGCGCGGATTCGGCTATACCCTGGCGGGCGGTCGCGGCTGAGTCCCCGGAAATCCCGGCCCGTCGTGGCCCGTCTTGGCCCGTCTTGGCCGCGCCCCTAGGCCATCGCCCACCGATCACGGCCCTGCGATTTGGCGGCGTACAGGGCTTGGTCGGCCCTCTGGACCAGGGTTTCGTGGCTGTCCGTTTCCGCAGAGATCAACGCGATCCCGATGCTGACGGTGTACGACAACGGCGCCTCGCCGCCGATATCCACCCGGGCGGCGCGGATGTCGGCCAGCAGCCGTTCGGCGAATGTGATGGCCCCGTCCCGGTCCGTTTCCGGCAGAAGAATCGCGAACTCCTCGCCCCCGACGCGGCCGAGGTGATCCGTGCTTCTCAGGCAGGCCGTCCCGATCCGCGCCAGATCAACCAGAACCGCATCACCGGCCGGGTGCCCGTGGGTATCGTTCACCCGCTTGAAGTGGTCCGCGTCCAGCAGCAGCAGCGCCAGGGGTCTGTCATGCCGCCGTGCCAGATCGAACGCGGTGCCCACCTTTGACATGAAGGCCCGGCGGTTCAGAAGGCCGGTCAGACCGTCCGTATCGGCCTGTTTACGCAATTGGTCTTCCAGGGCCTTTCGATCCGTGATGTCGCGCAGCACGCCGACATGCAGTCTCTCCCCGCCATATTCGGTCTCGCTGACCATGACCTCAATCGGAACCGCGGCCCCGTCCTTGCGCCTTCCGATCACATCGCGCCGCCAGCCCATGGTTCGCGCGGCCTCGATCTTGGCGTTTCCCATATAGCGGTCATGCGTCTCCGCCGTACCGGGGAACATGAGACGGTTGACCGACGCACCGATCACCTCGGGAGGGCTGTAGCCCAGCATTTCTCCGGCGCCGCTGTTGAATTCCCGGATGATGCCATCGTCCCCGATCACGATGACACCGTCGCGCGTGGTCTCCAGGAAGGCCCGGGCGCGGTGTTCGCTGACCTCCAAGAGAACCCTTTTGCGCAGGAACAGGTACGTCAGGATCGCCAAGCCCGCGCCGAGAGCCAAGCCAATCAGGTAGATACGGAACACGAGGCTCCCGCCGGCCGTCCATCCGTTAACGGGGACGGCCGCGAGCACCCATTGGCCGCCGGGAACCGGAACGGAGACCTTGACGGGATCGCTGTCGAACACCTCGGGCGCGCCAAGGATCATCGCGCCGTCCTCGCCTTTACCGTCGCGCCCCTTCAACGCGTATCGAACGCCATCCCTCAGCGGCGCGAGGCCGACGGTCTTGAAAAGGCTTTCGGCGTCGAGAACGAGGCTCACGATGCCCCAGTACGCATCGTCGTCCAGGACCACGGGCGTGCGGCTGATGAGGCCGCTGCCCCCCTGTTGCAGGGCGACTGGTCCGGCCAATACGGGGCTTTGGGTCTCCATGGCGCGCCGGACGGCCGGCCACTGGTCGGGCAGATCCGGATAGTACAGGCCGATGGCCGCCTCGTTGCCTTCCAGGGGATAGACATGGGTGAGGCGGTTGCCGGGCGCGATGCCAACGTTGCGGATATGGTTTCCGAGACGATAGAGGGTTCGAAGCGCCGTCTCGATCGTTTGGTCCTCCGGGTCGGGGACGGCGATCACATGCGCGGCCAGTCCGTTGGCCAGGAACACGTTGGCGTTCAGTTCGGCTTCCAGGTGGGTGCGCAGGGCGGCGACGGTTTCGGTGATGCGCGCGCGCAGGTCCTGGACGGCCCTGGATTGCTCTGTCCAGGCCACGAAATGCACGACCGCGAACAGCGCCAGGAACAGCCCGACGGAGGTCAGGGCATCACGAACTCTGTAATGATTGAGCCTTGGCCCGCTCCACGACATGAGGCCCCCCGCTCAATCTCCATCAGAATGACGTATCGGCGGATGGCCCGCCGGATGCCTGAACCATCCTGTCTGATTGGGGACGGCGTTGAAAGCCCGATCGGGTGCCGCCCGCTCCAAAGATCTCGTCGGGTCGGCCGTTGGAAGCGCCTCCCCGCCCCCAGCGGTTCTCATTTTGGCCGCGCGGCCTCCGAAGGGAACGGCTGTGAGCCCCAGGCGCGAATCGAACGCCCTCCCCTGGATAGGCTATCTGATTCACACAACTCTACGTTTGTTCGTCATTGCGAGGAGCGCAGCGACGAAGCAATCCAAGGCAGATACTTGCGTTTTGTGCCCTGGATTACCCCATATATTTTATTCGGGCTTCGCTGCTCGCAATGATGAGCATAAGTGAAGAGATGTGAATCGGATAGCCCCGAAGGGGGGAGGAGAACAGGCCGGCACCGGCCGCAGCCGGTGTTCTCCCTCCATCCTGAGAATTGCTGGCCCGCCCCGCAGCGCCGTGACAGCGGCGACCGCAGGTGTCTGGCGAGCCCAGGCCATCCCTCAACGAAACGGGCGGACTCGGTCAGTCACATTGCCTCGCGCTACTCTTTCTGGTATAGAACGATGTCCGATGTGCCTTAGTGGCGCCCTCAGGCCGTCCGCGATGCCTGTCTCGAAGGCCGGCATCGGGCGCGGAACCAAACGAGAGCGCACCACCTGTCCAGACGGGAGACAGCCATGATGCTCCAGCGACAGAATCCGATCCGTCGTTCCCTGATCCCGGTCGCGCTCGGCGCCGCCGCCACACTGGGCGCCCTGACCGTCGCACCGGGCAGCGCGGGCGCGTGTGGCGACCCAAGCACGGCCTACATGGGCTCCGTCTGCATGACGGCGGCCAGCTTCTGTCCGGACCACTACCTGCCGGCCGATGGAAGCATTGTATCCATTTCAGAGTATCAGGCGTTGTTCTCGCTGCTTGGCTGTGAATACGGCGGCGACTGCCGCAGCACCTTCGCGCTGCCCGACCTGCGGGGGCGGTCCCCCGTCGGGGCCGGTCAAAGCCCCGGGTTGATGCCGGTCCAACGCGGCCAGAAGCGCGGCACGGAGGCGGTGACGCAGACCGTGGACACGATGGCCCCGCATTCCCACACCATCACGGCCACGGGCCCAGCCACCGGCGGCGGCACCATCGACGTGGTGCCGGGCGCCGCGAGCGGGACCACCCAACCGGCGGCCGGAAACACCTATCTTCTGGGGGCTGTCGGCGGCAAAGCGAACGACGGCCCCTACACCACAGCCTCGGCGGGCGGTGATCCCGCCAAGGTCGCCGGTGTTTCTGTCACCATGGACTCGACCGGCCTGGCGGCGGACCCCACGGGTGGCGGTAAGCCGCAGATCAACCTGCCGCCACAACTGGGGGTCCTCTTCTGCATCAACGCGGACGGGCTCTATCCGCCCCGTCCCTGAGACCGGCCGGGCCATGCCTCTCGGGCCTGTCGCAGGACGGCGCGCCCGAGAGGCGTGACACGCCTTAGGGGACATGGTATCAAGTCCAGCAAGTGAGGGTTTGTCTCCGTAACTCTGGATGCATGTCCTTTTCGGGGTGTTGGTCTCGTGCCTGATCCAGACGTCACCCGCCACTTCATCTCCGGCCTGCCGCGTTCGGGCTCGACCCTGCTGGCCGCGCTGTTGCGCCAGAACCCGCGTTTTCATGCCTCCATGTCCAGCGGCCTGCATGCCCTGGTCGCCGCCAACCTTCAGATCATGAGCGCCGGCAGCGAAACCTCGCTGCTGATGAGCCCTGAACAACGCCCTCGCATCCTGCGCGCCCTGTTCGAGTCGTACTACGCCGGGCTAACCGACCGGCCGGTGATCTTCGACACCAACCGGGCGTGGTGTGCCCGCCTGCCGCTGATCGCCGACCTGTTCCCGAAGGCCCGGGTGATCGCCTGCGTGCGGGATGTGTCCTGGGTGCTGGACAGCCTGGAGCGGCTGATCCGCCGCGATCCGTACGAGAACACCCGCCTGTTCGGGGGCGACGGCGGCGGGGCCACGGTCTACAGCCGGGTGGAGACCCTGACCCGGCCCAACCGGCTGGTGGGCTACCCCTGGGCGGCGCTAAAGGAAGCGTTCTACGGCGAGCAGGCCGAACGCCTGCTGGTCGTGGATTACGAATATCTCTGCCGGGCGCCGGAACAGGTGCTGCGGCTGATCTACGGCTTCCTCGACGAACCCTGGTCCGACAGCCACGACTTCGAGCACGTCGCGTTTGACGCTCCGGCCTTCGACGAGGCCCTGGGCCTGCGCGGCCTCCACCGGGTGAAGCCCCGGGTGGCGTTCGAGGAGCGCCGCACCATCCTGCCCCCGGATCTGTTCAAGAAGTACCGGGACATGGACTTCTGGCACGACGTCACCGGCAGTCGCGCCAACGTCATCGCCGCCCAGCGGGGCGGCGCGCCGGTGCGCCCGGTCTCGCAGTCGACCGGCTAGCGCCCGAAACGGAGGATCCGCTCATGGGTTTCGTCGGTCAAGCCCACGCCATCCGTCCCCGCCGCCCCTTCGCGCTCGCCCTGGAGCCGCGCCTGATGTTCGACGGCGCGGCGGCCGCCACCGCCGCCGACGCGGCGGACCCCGCGCCCGGTGACGCGCCCGAGCCCGCCCCCACGGCGGCGGATCGCGTCGAGGTCGCCCTGGTCGATACGAGCGTGGACGGCCACGAGGCGCTTGCCGAGGCGGCCCGGGACGCCGGACTGGAGGTCATCGTGGTGGCCGGCGACGGCGACGACGGCTTCGGCGGGATCATCGATGCCCTGGCGGGGCGCACCGACATCGATGCCCTGCACATTCTCTCGCACGGTGGCGTGGGGGTCATCGACCTGGGCGGCCGGATGCTGTCGGCCGAGACCCTGGACTCCGAGGCCGCGTCGGACCTGCTAGCGGTGATCTCCGGCAGCCTATCGGCGGACGGCGACCTGCTGCTGTACGGCTGTCGGATCGGCGCCGAGGACGCCGGCCAAGACTTCCTGACCCAGTTGGCCATCCGCACCGGGGCCGATGTGGCCGCCTCCGACGATCCCACTGGCGCGGCCGGCCTGGGCGGCGACTGGGACCTGGAGGTGACGACGGGTGCCATCGAGGCGACGCCGTGGACGGCGACTGGGGTGGAGGGATTCGCGGGGGTGCTGGCGTTCAACGGGACGATCGATTTCGACAACGCTCCGACGAGTGGCGCACGGAACTCGGGCCAGCCTTCCGTGAACGCCACGTATACCTTTGGCGCCTACACGCTGGTGCTGGACGGTGAAAGCAACAGCGCATATGTCGAGGTTGTTGCTGGCGATGGGTATGCGGGATTTGGTGGGAGCACCCCAGAAACCAAGGCCACGCTTTATTTCCAGGGCGGCGAGACTTTCGATGTGACAAGCTTGAATATTCTGAACTACGCCGCGTCGAGCGACACGTTTATTATCACATCTGACAAGGGGGATAGCTACAATGCTGGCATTATTGCGAGCGACAGCGATAAAGATATAACCCTTACCGGATTTACGGGCATCACGAAGCTATACATTGATGCCTCGGATGGAACTCCTAATTACTTCGAAGTCGACAATATAACCTTCGCCAACCTCCAGCCCCCCGGCAACGACCCCGTTTTCACCACTGAGAACGACGGCAGCGTCTCCGAGACCGCGACCAACGGCACCGTCGTGCTGGCCGACGGCGACATCCAGGCCAACGACGGCGACGGCGGCGGCGCCGATGTCGGCATCACCTATTCCATCACCGCCGGCAACGGCAACAAGGACGGCGACGGCAACAGCGCCTTCGCCATCAATGCCAGCACCGGCGCGGTGACCGTCAACGACGCCGACGATCTGGATTTTGAAACCACGGGCTCCTACACCCTGACCATTCGGGCCGACGACGGCGGCGGGACCGTCGACACCGATGTGACCATTACGGTGACCAATCAGGCGCCCGTGATCACGTCCGGGCAATCGTTCTCGGTTAACGAATCCGACACCAACACCACGGCGATCGGAACGGTGGCCAACACCGGCGATGACGATGGGGTGACCTTCTCCATCAAATCCGGCAACACCGGGAATGCTTTCGCCATCAATGCTTCGACCGGCCAGATCACCGTCAACGACACCAGCCAGCTCGACGCCAGCGCCACGCCCAGCTACACGCTCGACATCCGCGCCACGGACGGCACCACCAACTCGGATGTCACCGTCACGGTTAATGTCACCGACGATGTGGGGCCCACGGTGGCGTCGGTCGCGTCGTCCTCCGGCAACGGCACCTACAAGGCCGGCGACACCATCACCGTCACCGTGCAGTTCGACGAGGTGGTGACCGTCACCGGAACGCCCTTGCTGACGCTGGAGACCGGCGCCACAGACCGGACCGCCACCTACGCCTCCGGTAGCGGCACGAATACGCTGAGCTTCACCTACACCGTGCAGGCGGGCGACACGTCCACCGACCTGGACTACACGGCGACCACCGCGCTGGCGTTGAACGGCGGCACGATCAAGGATTCCGCCGGCAACGACGCCACGCTGACACTGGCCAACCCCGGCACGGCCGGATCGCTGGGCGCCAATGCGGCGCTGGTGGTGGATGCGGTGGCCCCGACCGTCGCCGCCGTGTCGTCCTCCTCAGCGAACGGCCCCTATGGCGTGGGCGACACCATCACCGTCACCGTGCAGTTCGATGAGGCGGTCACCGTGACCGGAACGCCCACCCTGACGCTGGAGACCGGCACCACCGAGCGGACGGCAACCTATGCCTCCGGCAGTGGCACGGATACGCTCAGCTTCACCTACACCGTTCAGGCCGGCGACACGTCCGCCGATCTGGACTACACGGGCACCGATGCGTTGGCGCTGAACGGCGGCACGATCGAGGATTCCGCCGGCAACAACGCCACCCTGACGCTGCCCAGCCCCGGCGCGGCCGGCTCACTGGGGGCCAACAAGGCGTTGGTGGTGGACGGCACCGCCCCCACGGTGTCCGCCGTGTCGTCCTCCACCGGGGACGGCGCCTACGGGATCGGCGACACCATCACCGTGACGGTGCGGTTCGACGAAGCCGTGACCGTGACCGGAACGCCCACCCTGACGCTGGAGACCGGCACCACCGACAGGACCGCGAGCTATGCCTCCGGCAGCGGCTCCGACACCCTCAACTTCACCTACACCGTGCAGGCGGGCGACACCGCCGCCGACCTAGATTACACGGGCACCACCGCGCTGGCGCTGGCCAGCGGCACCATCAGGGATTCCGCCGGCAACGACGCCACCCTGACTCTGGCCAACCCCGGCGCGACCGGCTCGCTGGGCGCCAACAAGGCCCTAGTGGTGGACGGCGTCGCCCCGACCGTGGCCTCGGTCGCGTCGTCCTCCGGTAACGGCACCTACAAGGCCGGCGACACCATCACCGTCACCGTGCAGTTCGGCGAGGCCGTGACCGTGACCGGAACGCCCACCCTGACCCTGGAAACCGGCGCCACCGACCGGGCCGCCACCTACGCTTCCGGCAGCGGCACGAATACGCTGAGCTTCACCTACACCGTGCAGGCCGGCGACGCGTCCGCCGATCTGGATTACATCTCTACCGCCGCGCTGGCGCTGGCCGGCGGCACCATCCGGGATTCCGCCGGCAACGACGCCACGCTAACGCTGGCCAGCCCCGGCGCGGTCGGATCGCTGGGCGCCAATGCGGCGCTGGTGGTGGACGGCGTGGCGCCGGTCCTCTCCGGCACCATTACGCCCTCCGTCGGCACCATCACGGACAGCCAAGCGGGCACCGACACCTTCACCCTGACCATCGACTTCGGCGAGGCGATGAACACCGGGGTCGCCCCGACCATCACCTTCCCGACCGAAAACCCACTGAACACGCTGTCCAGTCCCGGCGGGGCCTGGACCGACGGTGATACCTACGTCGTCACCTACGACGTGAGCGACGTCAACGAGGTGGTCTCGAACATCGACGTGCGCGTCGCCGATGCCCAGGACGCCGCCGGCAACACCATGGCGGCGGCGACGCAGGTCGACATCTTCTCGATCATCACCGCGCCCGCGCCGACGATTTCGTCGGTCACCTCATCGAGCGGCGACGGAACCTACGGCGTCGGCGATGCCGTCAACGTCACCGTGACCTTCGACGAGGGGGTGGACTTCACCGCCAACGGCGGCACTTTGCGGGCCACATTGTCCAACGGCGCGACGGTCACCCTGGCCAGCGGCGACGCGGCGAATCAAACCGCGTTCAGCGGCACCTATACCGTTCAGGAAGGCGACACCGACAGCGCCGACCTGGATGTCGCCTCGGTCAGCCTGACCGGCGCGGCGACGCTGAAGGCCAACGACGACGCCGTGCCGGCCAGCCTGAATCTGCCCGGCGGTCAGAGTCTGGCCGACACCCAGGACATCGTGGTCGACGGCAACTCGCCCGCCGCGCCGACCATCGACCTGACCACCGCCTCCGATACCGGCGCGAGCACCACCGACAACCTCACCAACGACACCACGCCCACGGTGTCCGGCACCGGCGAGACCGGGGCGACCGTGACCGTGTTCGCCGACGCCAACAGCAACGGCGTCGTGGACGGGGGCGAAAGCCTGGGCACGACGACCGTCTCGGGCGGCACCTGGAGCCTGACCACCGCAAGCCTGGGTGCGGGCACACACAACCTTCGCGCCCTTCAGACCGACGCCGCCGGCAACGCCTCCGCGCCGGCGGCGATCCTGGCCGTGACCGTGGACACCACCGCCCCCACGGCGGCGGACGACAGCGGCACCGTGGGCGAGGACGATGGCGCCGGCACCCTGGGCGGCCTGGACCTGAGCGCCAACGACACCGACGCCGACGGGACCGCGCCGGTCGCCGCCGTGAGCGGACAAGCGGGCAACGTCGGGACGCCGGTCGCGGGCTCCAACGGGGGCCTGTTCACCGTCAACGCCGACGGCAGCGTCTCCTTCGATCCCAACGGCGACTTCGAGGCGCTGGACGACGGCGGCTCCACCACCACGTCAGTCACCGTCGCCATCCAGGATACCGCCGGCAACACCGACACCTCGACCCTAACCGTCACCGTCAACGGCGCCAACGACGCGCCGAGCGGGACCAACCGGACGGTCGCCGCGCAGACGGGCGAGGTCCTCGCGCTCCAGCAGGCAGCCTTCGGCTTCACAGACCCGGACACCGGCGACACCCTGGATCACATCACCGTGGACACCAAACCGGCGACCGGTACCCTGTTCGTCGATGCCGACGGCTCTGGCGCGATGGACAACGGCGAGACGGCGTCGGCCGACGGTGACATGGTCTCGCGGGCCGACATCGCCGCCGGCCGGTTGCTGTACCGGGCCCCGGCCACCGCCGGGACCGCGACACTCGCGTTCACGGTCAACGACGGCACCGTCGATGCCGTGGTTGGCGCCACCCTGACGCTGACGACCCAGACGCCGCCCGATGATGACGACGGCCCTGACACGCCACCCCCCGCCAATGATCCGCCGTCGGCCGGCAATCCCGCGCCGCCACCGGTCGCCCCGCCACCGGCGGCCGGAATTCCCGCGCCGCCAGCGCCCCCTCCCCCCGATCCCGGGCCGTCCATTGTCACGGTCCTGCGCCCCCCGGCGCCGGGGGGCGGCGAGGGGGGAACCGGGGGAGACGCCGGTGATGGCGCCTTCGGCAACACGGGCTTCGGCGGACAGGACGGCGGCCTGGGAGACACCGTGGTGCCCGACACCACCACTTCGCCCGCCGGCGGCAGTTTCCCCGTCGCGGTCATCGCCGGTGGCGGTTTGGCGACCGGCGGCGACGCCCTGGTTGCCCTGCGCCCGACCTTCGAGGCTCCAACGATCAGCGACGGCGGGCCGTTCTCGTTCACGCTTCCGCCGGATGTCTTCGCCCACACCGACGCCGGCGCGCTTGTTCAGCTCAACGCACTCATGGGGGACGGCGAGCCCCTGCCGGACTGGCTGGCCTTCGACCCGGCCACCGGCACCTTCGTCGGCGAACCGCCGCCCGGGGCCTCCGGCGAGATGGTGGTGCGGGTCATCGCCCGCGATCAGGCGGGGCGCGAGGCGGTCGTGTTGATCCGCATCGACCTGTCGGCGCTGGGCGACCGGGCGGACGGCGGCGCGGCGGTCCCGTCATCCGGCCCGGGCGACATTGCCCACGCCGCCTTGGAGACGACGAAGCCAACGTTCACGGACGAAGTGAGGCTGGCGCGGGCGTCGCTGCCGGCACATCAGGCGGCGGCGTTGCTGGCGCTGTCACGCGACGTCGCGGCCGAACGATAACAAGAGGCTGTGTGTCGACGCGAAGGCGCTTAATCCAATGGGTGCGCAAAACGGCAGGGGGAGGGGGCTCAATGATCGAAACGTCCAGGTGCCCGGCCTTGGTCGCGCGGGTGGTGGTGGCCTTCACCGTCTGCGGTCTGGCGGCGGCGTGCAGCATGACGCCGACCCCCTTCACGCAGGCCGAGTTCGAGGAGCAGGCGGCCGCCGAACGCGCCGCGATCTTCGCCGACCAGCCGCCCCTGGACGGCCCGCTGACCCTGTCCGAGGCGCTGGCCCGGGTGCTGCGCTACAACCTGGACCGCCGCGCCCGCATGATGGAGGAGGCCCTGGCCCTGGGGCAGGTACGGCTCGACCGCTACGACCTGCTGCCCCAACTGGTGGCCAACGCCGGCTATACCGGCCGGGACGAGTACAACGCCTCGACCAGCAAGGACCTGTACACCGGGGCCAGCACCGATGCCAATCCCTCCTACTCCAGCGACAAGGAGGTGTTCACCGCCGATCTCGGGATGACCTGGAACATCCTAGATTTCGGCGCCAGTTGGTACACCGCCCACCAGAACAGCGACCGCGCCCTGATCGCCAGCGAGCGGCGCCGCAAGGCCGTCGCCACCCTGGCGCAGGAGGTCCGCCACGCCTTTTGGCGGGCGGCGGCGGCCCAGGTGCTGGATGAGCGGGTGGCGGAGACCATCGCCCGCGGAGAGGCGGTCCTGGCCGACCTGGAAATCGTGGAACGCGAACGCCTGCGTCCCCCGACGGAGGTCCTGCGGCGACAGAAAACGCTGCTGGAAACCATGCGCCAACTGGAGGCCATCCAGCAGCGGATGGTCTCGGCCCGGGCCGAACTCGCGGCGCTGATCAACGTGCCGCCGGGCAGCCCGTTCACGCTGGATGTCGGCGACCCGAACGCGATGATGGTGCCCGAGGTGCCGGTGCCCATCGCGGATCTGGAACTGGCCGCCCTGGTCAACAATCCGGACCTGCGCGAACAGGTCTATCTCGGACGGATCGCCACCGACGAGACACGAAAGGAGATCCTTAAGCTGCTGCCCGGGATCACCCTGGATTTCAGCCGCCAGTACGACAGCAACTCCCTGCTGGCCTTCAACCAGTGGAACCACTGGGGCGTCCAACTGACCTGGAACCTTCTGAAGCTGGTGTCGGCGCCGGACCGGATCGCCCACGCCGAAACGGCGGAAGAGGTGGCCGAGGCCCGCCGTCTGGCGCTGCGCATGGCGGTTCTGGCCCAGGTCCATGTCGTCTCGCACCAGTTGGCCAGCACCGCCCGCCAGTTCGAGCGCGCCGACCGCCTGTGGCGGATCGAGACCCGTCTGGCCGAGGCGTCGGTGAACCGGCAGGCCGGCGGCGCCGCCGATCCCGTCGAGCGCATCACCCAGGAAACGGCGGCCATTGGCGCCGAACTGCGGCGGTTCCAGACCTTCGCCGAGGCGCAGATGGCGTACGGCCGGTTGATGGCCACCGTCGGCGTTGATCCGCTGCCGGACACGGTGGCCGGGCATGCCTTGCCGGACCTGTCGCAGGCCATTGCGGCGCGGCTGGACGCCCTCGCCCGGGGTGAGTCCTGGTCCGATCCGCCCGTGACGGCGGCGGCCGAGACACCGCCGGACGCCGGCCTGGAGGACGCCGCCACTCCCGTGTCCGCACCCACCGACGAGGCACACCGTGCCGACCCGCACCCGCTCTGAGGTCCGGGCCGGGGCGCGCCTTTGCGCGGGGGGTCTGCTCGTGGTGCTGTGGGCGGGCGCCGCGTCGGCCCAGGCTCCCGAACCGGAGCCGGGGGCAATGGCGGTGCCGGCCCAATTGGTGGCCGTTGACGAGACCGTTCTGTCGGTCGAGATCGCGGGCCGCATCGACCGGTTGCCGTTCCGGGACGGCGAGCGGTTCGAGGCCGGCGACGAACTGTTCGGGATCGATTGCACCATTCAGGAGGCGCGCCTCGACAAGGCCCGCGCCGCCAGCCACGCCGCCGACACGGCCAGCGCGGTGCATCGCCGGCTGCGGGACCTGAACTCCGCCAGCACCCTGGAAACCCAACTGGCCATCGCCGAGGCCGTCCAGGCGCGCGCCGAACTCAACCTCGCGCAGGCGGTGGTCTCCAAGTGCTCCGTGACGGCGCCCTTCGGCGGGCGCGTGGTGGCGCGCCACGCCCGGGCGCACGCGTATGTCCAGGCCGGCCAGCCGGTGCTGGAGATCCTGGACGACCGGACGCTGGAGGCCACGTTCATCCTGCCCTCCACCTGGGTGACCCGAATCGCCCCGGGCCAGTCCGTGACGTTGCACATCGACGAGACGGGGGCGACCTATCCGGCCACCATCAGCCGGCTGGGCGCCCGCATTGATCCGGTGAGCCATTCCCTGTCGGCGGTCGCCGCCATCGACGGGACCCCCGAGGGGCTCCTGGCCGGCATGACGGGCCGGATCAGGATTCCGGAATGACCGAGCCGGCGCCGGACTCCACGCTGGCCGCGCTGTTGACCCTGGAGGAGCGGGCGCGCACCGCGTCGGGCGCGGCCGAACTGGGGTTCGTCATCGTCAACGAGACCCGAACCCTGTTGCGCTACCGGCAGGCGGCGCTGTTCACCACCGATGACGGCCTGACCGCCCTGTCGGGCGTGTCCGACCTCGACCGCACCGGACCGTTCGCCCAGTGGCTGACGGCCCTGTTCCGTCACATGGACCGCCATGGTGCTGGGTCCGGGGCCGGCCCGACACTCCTTGACCCCAGGGCGCTGCCGCCCACGCTGCGGGAAGGTTGGGGCGAGTGGATGCCCGGGACCGGGCTGTACGTGCCGCTCGACGATCCCGACGGCCGGCGCGTCGGCGCGGTTCTGGTGGTGCGGGAGGGGGCGTGGCGGGACTCGCACGTCCGGCTTCTGGCACGGCTGGCGCCGGTCTACGGCATGGCCTGGGCGTGGCATCGACGGCCCGGGGTCTGGACGCGCCTGCACCGAGGACTGCGGCGGGTGCCGCGCTGGCGGCTGCTGGCCCTGGGATTGGCGGTGGGGCTGATGGCCGTGCCGGTGCGCCTGTCGGTGCTGGCCCCGGCGGAGGTGGTGGCCCGCGATCCGGCGGTGGTGCGGGCTCCGCTGGACGGCGTGGTGCATCGCGTTCTGGTGACACCGAACGAGACGGTCGCCGAAGGGCAGATCCTGTTCGAGATGGACCGCACCAGCCTGTCGGGCCGGCTGGAGGTCGCCCGGACCATGCTGGCCACCGAGGAGGCGCGGCTGGAGCGGGCCACCCAGCAGGCGTTTTTCCAGGCCCAGGCCAAGGCGGACCTCGCGGTGCTGCAAAGCCGCATCGCCGAGCGCCGGGCGGAAGTGGCGCAGTTGCGCGACCAATTGGCCCGCGGCGTGGTCACGGCGCCGCGCGCCGGAACGGCGATCCTGGACGACCCGTCGGCCTGGATCGGCCGTCCGGTGGCCACCGGCGAGCGGGTGCTGTCGGTGGCCGACCCCGCCGATGTGGAGGTCGAGGCCTGGGTCGCCCCGGCCGACATGATTCCCCTGGAACCGGACGCGCCGGTCACCCTGTTCCTGAACATCGATCCCGTGCGGCCGGTCAGCGCGCGGCTGCGCACGCTGTCCTACGCCGCCACCGAGCAGCCGTCCGGCCTGCTCGCCCACCGGGCGCGGGCCGAGATCATCGAGAACGGCGAGCACGACGCACCGTCTCCGCGCCTGGGGCTGAAGGGCACCGCGCGCCTTGACGGCGACACCGTGCCCCTGGGCTATTGGCTGTTCCGCAAACCGCTGGCGGTCGCCCGCCGCACCTTGGGATTCTGACGGACCATGGTCAGGATCGGCGCCGCATCCGCTTCCGCGTTGCCGCCGCTGCGCGCGGATCTGACCCTGCACCCGGGGCCGGCCGGCCTGGACGGCGCGCCCTCCTGGACCATCGGCGACCCGGCCCGCAACCGGTATGTGCGGATCGACTGGCCGGCCTTCGAGATGCTGACGCGCTGGGACCTGGGCAGCGCCCCCGCGGTGGCCGCCGCCGTGCGCGGCGAAACCACGCTGGACCTGACGCCCGACGACGTGACCGCCCTGGCCGATCTTCTGCGCGAGTGGCAGTTGACGCTGGAGACCGGCGCGGCGGCCAGCGGGCGGCTCGCGACCGCCGCGCGCGCCGCGCGGGAGTCGGCGTGGGCCTGGCTGGTGCATCGCTACCTGTTCTTCCGGGTGCCGCTGGTACGGCCGGACCGGTTTCTGTCCGCCACCCAGGGGGCCGTCGCGTGGCTGGGCTCGCCGGGCTTTTTGGCGCTGACGCTGGCCGTGCTGGCCCTTGGGCTGGTGTCCATCGTGCGCCAGTGGGACCTGTTCGTGGCCGACGTCCAGCGCATTCTGACACCGGACGGGGTGGCCGCCCTGCTGGTCGCCCTGGCCGGCGTCAAGACCATCCACGAACTCGGCCACGCCTATGTCGCCAAGCGCTTCGGCTGCCGGGTGCCGGTCATGGGCATCGCCTTCCTGGTCATGATCCCGATGCTCTACACCGACGTCAACGCCGCCTGGACCCTGCCCCGGCGGCGCCAGCGCCTGCTGATCGGCGCCGCCGGCATGATCGCGGAACTGACGGTGGCCGCCTGGGCGACACTGGCCTGGACGCTGCTGCCGGAGGGGCCGGCGCGGCAGGGGGCGTTCGTGCTGGCCGCCGTCACCTGGGTGTCCTCGTTGGCCATCAACCTGTCGCCGTTCATGCGCTTTGACGGCTATTTCCTGCTCATGGACGCGCTGGAGACGCCCAACCTGCATGCGCGGTCCTTCGCCCTGGCCCGCTGGCGCCTGCGCGAGGCGCTGTTCGACCTGGGCGATCCGCCGCCGGAACCGCTGCCGGCCGCGCGGCGCCGGGGGCTGATCCTGTTCGCGGTCGCCACCTGGCTGTATCGCTTGATCGTGTTCGTCGGCCTCGCGGTGCTGGTCTACACCCTGGTCTTCAAGGCTGCCGGGGTGGTGCTGTTCCTGATCGAGATCGGCTGGTTCATCGCCCGCCCCGTCGCCCGTGAACTGCGGGTCTGGACGACCCTGCGCGGCCGCATCGTGCGACGCCGGCGCGCCGCCTGGACGGCCGGCCTTGTCGGCCTTGGGCTGCTGGCCGGGCTGGTGCCCTGGACCACGCGCATCGACGCGCCGGCGGTGCTCAAGGGCGCCCAGACCGCCGACCTGCACGTCCCGTTTGCGGCCCGTCTGGCGCGCATCGACGCCCGCGAGGGCGATCCCGTGACCGCCGGCGCGGCGGTCTACACCTTCACGGCGCCGGACATCGCCCTGTCCCTGGACCGGGTCGAAGCCCGCCGGACCCTTGCGGCGCGGGAGTTGGAGCGGGCCGCGCTCGACCCGGCCTTCCGCGCCCACGGCGGAGAAATCCGCGAGCGGCTGGCCCAGGCGGAGGCGGAGCGCCGGGCGTTGGTGACCGAGTCCGGGCGGCTGGCCCTGGTGGCGCCGTTCGACGGTGTGCTGCTCGATCCACGGCCGGACCTGCGCATCGGACAGTGGCTGTCGCCCCGGGAGCGGCTGGCGGTGGTGCGGTCGCACGGGCCGCCGGTCACCGACGCCTATGTGGACGAGGCGGACCTGGCCCGCATCCGCGAGGGCGCGGCGGTCGTCTTTGTCCCCGATGCCCCGGAATTCGCACGCCAGCCGGGGCATATCGTCGCCATCGGGCGGGCGCCCGTCAGCGTGCTGGCCGACGCGGCGCTGGCGTCGGTGCATGGCGGAGCCCTGGAGGTTCGGATGGGGACCGAGGGGCTGGTTCCGGAGCGCGCCCTGTACACGGTCCGCGTCGTCCTGGACGGCCCGCCGCCGACGCTGCAACTGATCGGGCGCGTGCGGATCGAGGGCGAGCCGCGCAGCCTGTTCGCGCGGCTGTGGCGCTCAATCCTGGTCGTGCTGGTGCGCGAATGGGGCACGTAAAGCAAATCCCGAGCGATCCGGAACGGATCGCGACGACGCTTTGCTTCAGTGTCGAAAGCAAAGAGCGCTTTGGGTGAGTCTGACGGTTTCCGTATTGGGTGCCACCGCTGGTGCCCACCCTGGGCGATGAAACCGGTGGCACGTCTTCCGTAGGGCGGGGTCGCCCGGCAGAGCGGCGCAATCCGCCGGGGTCGGGCCGGGCGATGCAGGCAGGCCGCGCGTTCCGACGCCTTCCCGGTGTACCCCCGGGAGGGACCCGACGCGGCAAGGCCAACGATCCAATGAAAAAAACTCGGCCCGCCTAGTGCAGCGACGCATTCAAAGGGTTACCCCTTGAATGCGTCGCTGCACAAGACATTGTTTCTAGTGCACTTTCGATCCAGACAAAAGAATGCAGACTGCATTTTTTGTCTGGATCAGTGCACTAGCGATCACCGCCGGGCGGGCCGTATTATACCGGGCCGCGATAAGAATGGCACTTCCGGCCAGAGTCACTTCGGTGCGCCGACAAAGCTGAATCTTTGATTTTCTCGCCGCAGCGCCCCGTTGGGGCGCGCGGCTCCGCCGCCCCGGCCGCCCAAAAGGCGGCCATCCTTAAATCGGCGCCGCGAAGCGGCGCCGTGGGCGTCGGCCCCCATTTTGGTGAAGCTGGCATCGCGAAGCGATGCCAGAGGCGCGCCGACCGCCCTCCGAAAAGGTTGACCTTTTCGTCGGGCGGTATCACTGGATCGGGCGCGGGTCTGGGGATCAGCTTCCGGGAACGTCCTCTTGGACCGCGTTGGAAATGGCGGGGGCCGTGGCGCCCGGATTGTCCTCCATGTTGGCCACGGCGGCACGACGCGACTGCACATACAGGCTGCGCACGGCCGCATAGAAGTCGATGGAGCTTTCGCGCAGGGACTCCAGGCTTTTGCCGCGCCCGCCGAGTTGGCTGGAGGCGTTGGCATAGGTGTGGATGTTGGCCATGCGCTCCCCGGTGGGGCCGGCCAGCCAGAACAGCGGATTGGTCACCATGTCCACGGCGCGGCCGACGCCGTCACGTGGGTTGCCGGGACCGAACAGCGGGAACACCGTATACGGCCCGTCTCCGACCCCCCAGGCGCCCAGGGTCTGCCCGAAATCCTCCGTATGCGGCGACAGGCCCATACCGGCGGCGGTGTCGAAGAAGCCCAGACCGCCGGCCGTGGAGTTGATGGCGAAGCGCTGGGTGGTGACCCACGCCCGATCCACCTCGCCTTGCAGCACATCGTTCAGCAGGATCACCGGCGTCGACAGGTTGTGCAGGAAGTTGTCGACGTTTTCCTTCCGCTCGTCCGGCAGCACCCCGTACGGCGCGATGACCGGCTGCAACAGCGTATAGATCAGGGTGTTCAGGTCGAACACGAAGCGGTTCCAGTCCTCCATCGGATCGGGAACCAGGGCATCCTCAGCGCTGTCCGGGTTGTCGATGTCCGGCGCCGACTGGGCCAGGGAGGCAAGCTGAACGCCCGGCGACGCATCGGCCGACGTGCTGGCGGCGGCATCGACGGTCCCGTCGTCCGGCGTCGTGACGCACGCGGCGAGCATCAGGCTTGCCGCGCCGATGACCATGGTTCGTCCCAAAACCTTCGGAAGAGACCGATGGGTCCGCGCCGCCTTCGTCGTCGTCATTCTCGTCACTCCGCCCATGTCCATGCCCGATCCCCCCGGCCGCTGCTGCGGATCATGAAAGACACGATCAGGGCCAGACCTGATCCGTCGCGACCTCGTTACTGTACTCCGGCCACGTTTTCGAAGCGAGACCGTTTGCGCCCGAACACAACAGGTGATACCCGCCCGATGGCCACCACGCAACAGGCCGGTCCCTTGACTCCCAAGTCTGCCCCCGATTTTCCGGGCAAGACGTGGCGATAGGGCAACAGTCCCTTAAAACTCGGCGCAAACCCATTGCGAGGCCGGCGCTTTCCGCCCTCCATTCCAGCCGACGCCGGCCCGCAGAAGCGCCGCCGGCCCCGGAGTCGCGCTGCCGTGGATCACCGGCGCTGATCCGATCCTTGTGCGCAAGCAGACAAAAACCGAAAAAAGCGGTTGCGGCGCGTCATGTTATCGCAACATTGTGGCTCGCCCATGCCGTGTCGGGTCGGATTGACAGTCGGTCTCCGTTCCGGGTTCGGTACGGAGCCACCACGATCAATCCAATCTAAGCGTCGCATGGGGGGATACCAATGTACGCACGAAGTCAGGGCCGGGGGCTGACCGGTCTGTTGGTGGGTGTCGCCGTGGGACTGTCCGCATCGCAGGCGGGCGCCTCCGGATTTCAGTTGAAGGAACAGAGCGCGGAGGGTCTCGGCAACGCGTTCGCCGGATCCACGGCCAAGGCCTACGATCTCAGCACCGCCTTTTTCAATCCGGCCGGCCTGACCCGACTGACGGGCCATGAGGTCCACACCACGGGCGCCTATATCATACCGCAGGCGCATTTCTCGGGCAGCGCGACCACGGCACAAGGCACGGCGGTCGCCGGAAACCTGAGCGGTGACGCCGCCCAGGATACGTTCCTGCCCGCGATGTACGGGCTGTACAGCCCGACCGACGACCTGCGCTTCGGGCTGGCCATCAACGTGCCGTTCGGCATGGCGACGGAATACGATACCGGCTGGGTCGGACGATATCAGGCGCTGGAATCCAGTCTCCATTCCATGAGCTTCATGCCCAGCGTGGCCTACCGGGTCTGGGACGGGCTGTCCCTCAGCGCCGCCCCGGTGTTCCAGTACACCTCCGTCAAGCTGACCACCGGCATCAACAACCGCGGCCTGCTGCCCTTTGATGGCCGGCAGAAGCTGACGGCCGAGGATCTCGGGTTCGGCTTCAACGTCGCCGCGATGTACGAGTTCAACGAGGGCAGCCGGGTTGGCGTCAACTATCGCTCCCGCGTCCATCACCACTTCGAGGGCGAGACCAAATACCAGAACGTTCATCCCGGGCTTGCGGCGCAGGCGGGATTCGTGAACAGCGATGCCTCCGCCGATCTGACCACCCCGGATGTGCTGAGCATCGGCGCTTACCACGAGTTCACGCCGGAATGGGCCGTGGTGGCCGATGTCGCCTGGACCAACTGGTCGCTGTTCGATGAACTGCGGGTCGATGCCGAGACCGGTGCCGACAGCCGGACCGTTGAGAACTGGCACGACACCGTGTTCGCCTCCATCGGCGGCATCTGGCGTCCGAACGAGAACTGGTCGTTCCGCGCCGGCTTCGCCTATGACATGTCCCCTATTCCCGACAAGCACCGCACCGCGCGGATTCCGGGCGCGGATCGCTACTGGCTGGCCAGCGGCGTTTCCTACGCCTTCGAGGACTGGTTCAAGGTCGACTTCGGCTACACCCACATCTTCGTCGAGGACGCCTCCGTCAACGAAACCACCGCGCAAGGCACCCTGGTTGGGACGTACGAGAACAGCATCGACGTCCTGTCCTTCGGGGCGAAGCTGAGGTTCTGAGACCCCTCCCCCGTGGGGCCCCTTGCGGTTGGGGGCGCGGCCGGGCCATGGTACCGATGCGCCCTGCCCCGTCCCTGTCCCCAACCGAAGGAGCCCCACGCCCGTGCACTGGCTGACCCTGATGACCGCCATCATCCTGGAGGTGATCGGCACCACCTCCATGAAGCTGGCCGAGGGATTCACGCGGCTGGTACCGTCGGTGGCGGTCTTCGTGTTCTATTCCGCCAGTCTGGCGATGCTGACCCTGGCCCTGAAGAAATGGGACGTTTCGGTCGCCTACGCCATCTGGTCGGGCCTGGGCACCGCGCTGATCGTGATGGTCGGCGTGCTCTGGTTCGGCGAGGCCTTGACGTGGATGCGGGCGATCTCGATTGTGTTGATCCTCATCGGGGTGATCGGCCTCAACCTGAGCGGATCGCCGCACTGACCCGCCCTCTCCCGGTTCGTCCGGGTGGATGCGCTCGCACGGAACCGGGCCATGCGCGAAGAGGATAAAGACGAGAGCGTCACCGGCAAGGGCGCCACGCGGAGCAAACACTGGCTGCGGCCGTCGCGCCTGACCGTCATCGCGGTTTTGTTCTTCGCTGGCATCGGGCTGATTCTGGCGGCCGTCTGGATGCTGGGCGACGTGATCGTGTTCGCCGGGCGCGGCATGTCGATCCTGCTGCTGGGCATGGCCTTCATCATCGCCCTGAACGTCACCGCCATCGTGCTGATGTTGGTGTTGTTGCGCACGCTCAAGGGCCGGGATGAGTGATCCTCACCGATACGGATCGGCCGCGTTTTCCAGAAACTCCGTCACGTACCGCGACACGCCTTCCTCCAACGGCGTGAACGGCCGGTCGTAGCCGGCGGCGCGCAGACGGCCCATCTCCGCCTGGGTGAAGTACTGGTATTTGTCGCGGATGGCCTCCGGCGTATCCCGCCAGGCGAAGGAGGGCTCGCGCCCGAGCGCCCGATAGACCTCCGATGCCAGATCCAGGAAGCTGCGCGCCTGCCCGGTGCCCAGGTTGAACAGGCCGCTGACCCGGGGGGTCTCCAGCAGCCACAGGACCACGTCCACGACATCATCGATCCACACGAAATCGCGCGACTGGCCGCCGTCCGGCACGTCCGGCCGGTGCGAGCGGAACAGAGCAAAGGCCTCGCCGCTCTTGGCCACCGGATGAACCTGGGCGACCACGCTCATCTGCCCGGCCTTGTGGTATTCGTTGGGGCCGAACACGTTGAAGAACTTCAGGCCCACCCACTGCGGCGGCGCGTGCCGGCCGGCGTCAAGATCCTCACGCACCCGCCGGTCGAACAGGTGCTTCGACCAGCCATATGGATTGAGCGGGCGCAGTCGAGCCAGTGCGTCGGCCGAAAAGTCATCGTCGAAGCCGGCGGCGCCGTCCCCATAGGTGGCGGCCGAACTGGCGTAGATCAGACGCGACTGATTGCGCGCGCACCACGTCCACAAATCAACCGACAGGCGGAAGTTGTTCGCCATGATGCGATCAACGTCGGTTTCCGTCGTGGCCGAGATCGCCCCCATGTGGATGATCGCCTGCACCGCGCCCCGGTGCCGGTCCAGCCATGCTGGCAAATCCTCCGGCCGGATGACGTCATGCAGGGCGCGACCGGCAATGTTGCGCCACTTGGCGCCGTCACGCAGACGATCACACACCACCACGCGGCCAAGGCCGCGCGCCTCCAGGCCCGCCACGATATTCGATCCGATGAAGCCGGCCCCGCCGGTGACCACGTACATGTCCTGAGAAGGCCCCTGCCGCCGCCCGGTTGTCAAGGGTCCGTCTTCCCCCCATATTGCCGACATCGCCCAACCAACCGCGTTACAAGGGAGACATCGTGATGACCACCCAGGGCCCCAGGATTCTCGACGACATGAGCCGGCTGGCCGGCGGCGCCATGGGCGCGCTGGGCGGGCTGCGGGGCGAGATCGAGGAGATGGTGCGCCAGCGCGTCGAGCGGATGGCGCACGACCTTGATCTGGTCACCCGGGAGGATTTCGAGGCGGTGCGCGAAATGGCCGCCGAAGCGCGGGCCGAGAACGAGGCCTTGAGCGCCCGTCTCCACGCCCTGGAGGAGCGGCTTGGGACGGGCGGCACGGGCGCCTGACCCGGCGCGCCGCCCCCGGCGTTCTGGTCCGTTCCAAGCCATCCCAAGGCGTTCACGCACGCCACGGAAGCCGGTTCGTCCGCTTGCGCTCCCGGAGCGCTCCAATGGCTATACAAACGCGTCGGCACGGATTACGCTTCCGTGCCGTGGTCGTCCTGGGTGTTCATCCGGCCGGGACGCCCCCTTCTCCGGGCCGGAGGGACGGAGCGGGGACCGGGCGCCGGACGGGTGAGCCGGCGGCGGAGCGTGGAGCACAGGGCGATGACCGACCAGAAATTGTCGATTGAAGACGTCAATCGTTTGTTGAGTGATCCGTCTGAGCAGACACGGGCTCAGACCGCGGAAAAGCTGGCGCGTCAGTTCCAGGATACCTCCCTGACCGACGCCGAACGCCGCATGGCCGAGGATATTCTGCGTCTGATGGCACGCGACGCTGTCGCCCGCGTGCGCCAGGCGCTGTCGGAGAACCTGAAGGACAACCCGCTGGTTCCCCATGACCTCGCCAAGACGCTGGCCAACGACATCGACGAAGTCGCCATTCCCATTCTGGAATTCTCGGAGGTTCTGACCCCCGAGGATCTGATCGAGATCGTGCGCAGCCACGACCCCTCGAAGCAGACCGCCATCGCCAAACGCAAGGTGGTCCAGGCCGTCGTGGCCGACGCCCTGGTCGAGGATGGGGCCGAAAGCGCCGTGACCGTGCTGGCCGGGAACGCCGGCGCCGAGTTGACCGAAGATTCCATGCTGCGCATCGTGGACCGCTTCGGCGACAGCGAGGCGGTGCAGGACGAACTCATCAAGCGCGATGTGCTGCCCATCACCATCGCCGAGAAACTGGTCAATCAGGCGTCGGAAAGCCTGCGAGAACGCCTGCTGGAGCGCCATCCCCTCTCGCCGGAGAAGGCCGCCGACCTGGTGCTGCACTCGCGCGAGCGGGCCACCATCGGCCTGTCGGCCGGCTCGTCGGAGGAGAGCGTCCTCCGCTTGGTGCGCCAGTTGCGCCAGAACAACCGCCTGACCCCCTCGATCATCGTACGCGCCGCCTGCATGGGCGATTTCATCTTCATAGAATGCGCCATGGCGGAACTGGCGGGTGTGCCGCTGGAGAACGCCCGCATTCTGATCCATGACTCCGGGGACCTGGGCCTGACCGGGATTTTCGAACGCGCGGGGCTGCCCGACAACATTTTCCCGGCGCTCAAGGCCGCCGTCGCCGTCTTCCGTCAGACCTCCTACGACGGCCTGGAGAACGACCGCGAGCGTTTCAGCCGCCGCATGATCGAACGGGTGCTGACCCAGTACGGGGACCTTGGGGTCGAGTTCGAGTCCGACGATCTGGAATATCTGCTGGGGCGCATGGGCCAGTTGCCGGCGGTATTGTAGCACCGTTCGACGATCTGCCTGATTCTATTGGTTTCCTTCTCCGCGACACCTTTTTGCGGTGGCGTGGCCCGGCTTCTCATCCCGAATTCCGACATTTCGCCCGCGAATCCACCGAACCGCTTGCGACCCGGCAAGCGCGCGCCTATAGTCCCGCCCGTCATGGGGAGGGACGGGCCCGCGTCAAGGGGGCTTTGGGAATGCACCAAGAAGGGTTCGAGGCGGAGAATGAGCGTTACGCTGCCGCCGGATTATCGGCCGAGTGAAGACGAAGACTTTATGAACGACTTTCAGCGGGAGTATTTCCGCATCAAGTTGCTGAAGTGGCGTTCTGAGCTGATTAGGGAGGCCGAAGAAACGCTGGAGCACTTGCAGGACGGCGGGATGCAAGAATCGGACCTTGCCGACCGGGCCTCCGCCGAGATGGACCGGGCGCTGGAATTGCGCACCCGCGACCGTGCCCGCAAGCTGATCTCCAAGATCGACGCCGCCCTGCAACGGGTGGAAGAAGGCAGCTACGGCTACTGCGAGGAAACCCAGGAGCCGATCAGCCTGCGCCGCTTGGAGGCCCGCCCCATCGCCACCCTGAGCCTGGAGGCCCAGGAACGCCACGAGCGCCGCGAACGCACCCACCGCATGGAATAGCCGGGCGCCGCTCGGCAGCTCTCATGATGGCGGGGCGGCGGGCTCACCCCCCGGTCACCCCCGCGTCGGCGAAGGTGGCCATGCCCGCGTGACAGGCCACCGCGCCCCGCACCACTCCCAGGGCGGCGGCCGCGCCGCTGCCCTCGCCCAGGCGCAGGCCCAGGTCGAGCAGCGGCTCCTTGTCCAGCAGGGCCAGCAGACGGCGGTGTCCGGGCTCCCGTGAGACGTGGCCGGCCATGGCGTGATCCAGCCCGCCCGGCGTCAAGCGGTGCCAGACGGCGGCGGCGGCACAGCAGATGAAGCCGTCCAGCAACACCGGCACCCGCGTCCGCCGCGCCGCCAGAATCCCGCCGGCCATGGCCGCCAGCTCGCGCCCGCCGACCCGGCGCAGGGCCTCCAGCGGATCGGCAAGGGCGGTGCCGTGATGGGCCATGGCGGCCTCGACCACGGCGCGCTTGCGGCCCAACCCGGCGTCGTCCACCCCGGTGCCGCGTCCCACCCAGTCCGCCGCCGTGCCGCCGAACAGAGCCAGCGCCAGCGCGGCGGCGGCGGTGGTGTTGGCGATGCCCATTTCCCCGACGATCAGCAGGTCGGTGTCCGTCAGGTCGAGCGTCAGGCCGGCGTTGACCGCCCCCAGCAGGTCCTCGTCCGTCATCGCCGGCGCGGAGTCGAACGGCGCCGTGGGGCGCTCCAGGTCGAGCGCGATCACGTCGAGGTCGGCGCCGCCGGCCCGGCACAGTTGATTGATGGCCGCACCGCCGGCCCGGAAGTTGGCCACCATCTGCACGGTGACCTCCGGCGGAAAGGCGGAGACCCCCTGACTGGCAATGCCGTGGTTGCCAGCGAAGACGACGCAACGCGTCCGCTCCAGGCGCGGCGGGTGCCGGCCCTGCCACGCCGCCATCCAGGCCGCGATGTCCTCCAACCGCCCCAGCGAGCCGGCCGGCTTGGTCAGCGTCGGCTCACGCGCCGCCGCCGCCGCCGCCGCGTCGTCGTCGGGACCGGGCAGGTCGCGCGCCAGCGCGCGCAGGGCGTCGAGGGAGGAGGCGGGCGGCAGCACGGACTTGGGCATGGTGTTTCCCTGGTGTTTTCGGTAAAGAGCCCCTGCCATACCTGATCGCAGACGAGAAATCACCCCCATGGAACTCGATCCGGACGCCCCGACCGCCCGCAAAGACGGGCCGCGCCGACGCTTCGACGAGATCAGTCTGGCGCTGGTGTTCCTGACCCGCCTGCCCGGCGTGCGCACCGACTGGTCCCGGCCGCTGATGAGCGCCGCGTGGGCCTTTCCGGTGGCCGGCGCGGTGGTGGGACTGGTCGGCGGCGGCGTGGCGGCCCTGCTGGCGACCCTGGGCGCGCCGCCGCTGCTGGCCGCGACCTTGGGTGTCGCGGCGGCGGTGTTGTTCACCGGCGCGCTGCACGAGGACGGGCTGGCCGACACCGCCGACGGCATCGGCAGCGGCCGCGACCGGGCGCGCTCGCTGGAGATCCTGCGGGATTCGCGCATCGGTGCCTATGGTGTGCTGGCGCTGATCGTCTCCTCCCTGGCCCGGGTGACGGCGCTGGCGGCGCTGCTGGAGGCGGGAGCGTGGACGGCGGCCCTGCCCGCCTTCGTGCTGGCGGCGGCGCTGGGGCGCGGCGCCGGCCCGGCGGTCATGGCCGCGCTGCCGCCGGCCCGCGACGACGGCGTGGGTGCCGCCGCCGGCCGACCCGCGCCGGCGGGCGTGGCCGTGGCGCTGGTGCTGCCGCTGTTGGCCGGGCTGCTTGTGGGCGGCTGGCCGGCGCTGCCGCTGGCCCTGGCGCCGCTGGTGTGGCTGGGGTGGCTGGCCCTGCGCCGTCTCGGCGGCACCACGGGCGACGTGGTCGGCGCCGCCATCCTGCTGACCGAGACCACGGCTCTCGCCCTGCTGGCCATGGCGTGGGGAGGCGCCGCCTGATGATCTCCGTCGCCGCGTCCGACACCGCCGCCACGCGCTGGTGGCTGCTGCGTCATGCCCCGGTGCCCGACCCGGAGGGGCGCATTCTCGGCCGGATCGACGCCGACGCCCATACCGGCGATACCGAGGACCTGGAGGCGCTGGCCCGGCTGCTGCCGCCGCGCGCGGTGCTGCTGACCACGCCGCTGCGCCGCACCGGCCAGACCGCGCGGGCGCTGGCGGCGGCCGGGCTGCGGCTGCCGCGCGCGGTGGAGGTGGCGGAGCTTCAAGAGCAGTCCTTCGGCGCCTGGGAGGGCGAGACCTGGGGTGGGCTGGCCAGCCGGGAGCCGCCCGACCCGGCGCTGGCGGCATTCTGGGAGGACCCCGCCCACCAAGTGCCGCCGGATGGCGAGAGCTTCGCCGCCGTCACCGCCCGCGTCGGCGCCGCGCTGGACCGCCTCAGCCGGGCGCACGCCGGGCGCGACATCGTCGCCGTGGTCCATGCCGGCACCGTGCGCGCGGCCCTGGCCGTGGCGCTGGATGTGGACCCGGCGACGGCTTTGCGCTTCGCCGTCGAGCCGCTGTCCCTGACCCGGCTGGACCGGCTGGACGTCTCGCCCGGCCCCGTCTGGCGGGTGGGATGCGTCAACACGCTGATGACGGTCTGATTCGAAACCCGGTTGATGGGTTCGCCTGCGTCGGCCGCCGTCCCGTAGGTTGGGGTGAGGTGCGAGGCACAGACCCCCAACGGATCCGACCCCCAAAACCGAATGGCGTTGGGGTTCGCTCCGCTCACCCCAACCTACGAGCAAATCCCGAGCGATCCGGAACGGATCGCGACGACGATTTGCTTTAAAAGCAAAACGTTAGAGCCTGTTCGCCGGATTGCGAACGATTCAACCGGTTTGAGCGTGATGCCCGCTCCGCGTCTAATACTGCCGCGTCAGGTCCATGCCGCTGTACAGGGACGCCACCTGATCGGCGTAGCCGTTGAACATCAGCGTCTCGCGCCGGCCCCATTCGCCGATGCGGCGTTCCCGGGCCTGACTCCAACGCGGGTGGTCCACGGTGGGATTCACGTTGGCATAGAACCCATATTCGTAGGGTTGGGACATGTTCCAGGCCGTCGGCGGCTGCTCCTGGGTGAAGGCGATCCGCACGATCGACTTGATCGACTTGAATCCGTACTTCCACGGCACGATCAGGCGCAGCGGCGCCCCGTTCTGGTTGGGCAGCGCGCGGCCGTACAGGCCGACGACCATGAGGGTCAGGGGGTGCATGGCCTCGTCGATGCGCAGGCCCTCGCGGTAGGGCCAGTCCAGCACGCTGCGGCGCTGGCCGGGCATCTGCGAGGCATCGTGAAGGGTCTCGAAGGCGACGTACTTGGCGTTGCCGGTGGGTTCAAACCGGTCCAGCACCGCCGCCAGCGGAATACCGACCCAGGGGATGACCATCGACCACGCCTCGACGCAGCGCAGCCGGTAGATGCGCTCCTCCAGCCGGTGGCTGTCGATCAGGTCGGCCGCGCCCAGGGTGCCGGGTTTGGCGCATTCGCCCTCCACCCGGATCTCCCACGGCGAGGTCGACATCTGACCGGCATAGCGGGCCGGGTCTTCCTTCTGCGTGCCGAATTCATAGAAGTTGTTGTAGGCGGTGATGTCCTCGAAGCTGTTGGGGTCCTCGTCGGTGGACAAAGGGCTTGCGGCCACATCCGCCAGCGGCGCGAAGTCCTCGGGCGCCGCCGCCCCAGCGGGACGGCCGGCCAGCCCGGCAAGGGCCAACGCGCCGGCGCCGACCATCAGGCGGCGGCGGTCCAGATAAACAGCTTCCGGCGTGATCTCCGACGGGCGCGGGTCGGCGGTTGAGCGGGTCCGGATCAGCATGGCGGCGGGCCTCTCCTGGAGGGTGATGGGAGCTGGGAGCTGGGGCCGGCTTGGCGCGACCCATCGCGGGAGCTTGATTGTCGGTTTGGAATGTGTCCATTTTGCGTTTAGGGTTGGCCCAGGCCATGTCATGACCGCGTGGCGCAATCCTGATCTAGTGTAAATCACAGGGATGAAAGCCACCCCGCCTTCACTGGCCGCAAACGCAGTATGAAACAGGGCTAGATGGTGCCGTTCTTGTTGACTTTTTCACGGAATATAAACCCTTTTTGAGTTGTTTGGACTGTACAGAGTCTTGCCCTTCCCGTTATAGTGAAGGGAAATGGCGTGGGGCGCCATAGTGGAGCAAACCTCGCGGTGGGCACTGCGTTTGCGAGCAATCGCATGGTTGTCGTCAATGGGTAAGGGAAAGAAAGGGGCAGCAAATGCTCAAGTCGATACGGATTGGTCCCAAGTTGTACGGTGGGTTCGGCGTTGTTTTGACCCTTCTGGTCATCCTCGGCGCGGTGACCACTATCCAGTTAAACAGTATCGGCGGCATTTTCGACGAGTATCGCAGCCTCGCTCGCTCCGCCAACGAGATCGGCCGTGTCCAGGCCAACATGCTGATGGCCCGCATGGGCGTACTGACCTTCATCAGAAAGGGCGATCAGGCGTCCATCGATGAAGTCAGAGAGCGGGCCGACGCCACGCGCGAGTTCATTGGCACAACCCGTGCGCTGATCGTCGATCCGGAAGCCTCGCAGTTGCTCGACCAGATGCGTCGCGAGGTGGACGACTACACCGCCGGGTTCAAGCAGATCACCGACCTTCATGCGGAGCGCGTTCACCTGAACGACACGCTGGTGGAAACCGGCATCGCAATCGAACGGACGCTCACCGAAATCATGCGGTCGGCCTACGACGATCAGGACGCCGAAGCCGCCTATCTGACCGGGCTCGTCTTGCGGAACCTGCTGTTGGGCCGCCTGTACGTCCAAAAGTTCCTGGAGGACAATGCAAAAGCCTCGTCCGACCGCGCCATGGTCGAACTCGGTAACTTCGACGACGACATCCAAGACCTGAACGCAGCCCTTCAGAATCCGGGCCGGCGCCAGCTCATGCAGGAGGCGATCGAGGCCAAGGAGCTCTACGCCGATGCCTTTGACAAGGTCATCACGGTCATCAACACCCGAGACGGCATCATGTCCGGCCAACTGGACGTCATCGGCCCCCGCGTCGCCCAGCAGGTCGAGGACTTCAAGCTGGAGGTCAAGGAGCAGCAGGACACCCTTGGCCCGCAGGCCATGGCCGCCATCAGCCAGACCATCACCATCACCATCGTCGTCGCCGTGATCGCCATCGTGCTGGGCGTCGCCGCCGCCTGGACCATCGGGGCCGGCATCACCAAGCCGATCCACGCCATGACCGCCGTCATGGGCCGTCTGGCCAACAAGGACTACGCCGCCGAAATCCCCGCCCAGGACCATAAGGACGAGGTCGGCGACATGGCCAAGGCGGTGCAGATCTTCAAGGACAGCATGCAGCAGGCCGACCGCATGCAGGCCGATCAACTGGAGGAGGCGCGCAAGCGCGATGAGCGCGCCAAGCGCATCGCAGCCCTGAACGACCAGTTCGACCGGGGCGTCAGCGGCATTCTGGAAGCCGTCGCCGCCGCCGCCACCCAGCTTCAGTCCACCTCCGAAAGCATGGCCTCCATCGCCGAGGAGACCAATTCCCAGGCGACCACGGTCGCAGCCGCCTCCGAGGAAGCCTCGACCAACGTGCAGACGGTGGCCTCTGCGGCTGAGGAACTGTCCTCGTCCATCAACGAGATCGGCCGTCAGGTGCAGCAGTCCAGCGACATCGCCGCCAAGGCGGCGGCGGAGGCCGACCGCACCAATAAGGTGGTCGCCGGGCTGGCCGATTCGGCGCAGAAGATCGGCGAGGTGGTCAACCTCATCACCGACATCGCCGACCAGACCAACCTGCTGGCGCTGAACGCGACCATCGAGGCGGCGCGGGCCGGCGATGCCGGCAAGGGCTTCGCCGTGGTGGCCAACGAGGTCAAGAGCCTCGCCAGCCAGACCGCCAAGGCGACCGAGGACATCGGCCGTCAGATCGGCTCGGTGCAGACCGAAACCCAGACCGCCGTCTCGGCGATCGAGGGCATCACGGAGATCATCAACAGGATTAACGAGGTGACCTCCACCATCGCCTCGGCGGTCGAGGAGCAGAACGCGGCGACCCAGGAGATCGCGCGCAACGTCCAGCAGGCCAGCCAGGGCACGACGGAAGTCTCGTCAACCATCGTTGGCGTGACCGAGGCGGCCCGCGAGGCGGGCACGGCGGCCGATAGTGTGCTCCAGGCCACCAACTCTCTGAACGAACAGTCCACCATGCTGAAGTCGATGGTGGAGAAGTTTTTGGCTGACGTCCGCGCCGCGTAAGCAAATCCCGAGCGATCCGGAACGGATCGCGACGACGATTTGCTTGGCCCCACAGCGGCGCGGCGTTCCTCACTCACCCAGTGACCGCGAAGCCGGCGTTCCCCCACGGGAGCGTCGGCTCTCGTGGATCCCGGAACGAGGGTGATCACCCCGGGCTCCAGATAAACCCATCAAGCGCGGAAGTGGATCACGGATCCTCCGACAGGCCCCCCAGACCGCACAGGATGGCCCAGGCATCGTCCGGGATCGGCATCACCGAAAGCCGGGACTGGCGGATCAACGGCAGGTCGGCCAGGCGCGGGTCAGCCTTGATGGTGGCCAGCGTCACGGGGTTCGGCAGGGGGCGCACCGCCTCGACCTCCACCATGCCGAACCGGCCGCTGGGATCGGACGGGTCCGGATGGTATTCCCGCACCACGCGAACGATGCCGACGATGCGCTTCTCATTCACCGAGTGATAGAAAAAGGCGGTGTCCCCGACGCGCATGGCCTTCATGTTGTTGGCCGCCTGATGGTTACGCACGCCGTCCCAGGGTTCGGTGCCGACGCGGACCTGATCGTCCCACGACCACGCGCCGGGTTCCGATTTCAGCAGCCAGTGAGCCACCCTGTGTCCCTCCCCCTATCCGTCCAACGGCAGGGTGTGCCGGAACGGGCAGATGGTCACCGACGCGAACACGCCCGCCCGATTGAACGGATCCGCCTGGGCAAACGCCACCACGGAGTCCCGGTCGGGAAACTCGACCACCAGCAGACTGCCGACGCTCAGCGTGCGGGCGTCGTTCTGCAAGGGTCCGACCATCACGAGACGATCGGCGTGCGCCTCCAGGTGAGTGAAGTGGGCATCGCGATGGGCCGCCCGCAGGGGCGCGCTGTTGGGCACATCGACGCAGTTGATCATCCACAGCATGCGGCAGGCTCCTGTTGTGGGCGGGGGCGGACCACCCCTCACGCGGGGGCCGGCAGAACCTGCTTGAACGGCCGGATCAGCACGGCCTCGAACAACCCGGCCTGATAGTAGGGATCGTCGCGCACGAAGGCCTCGACCGCCGCCTTATCCGGCATGTCGACCACGATCAGGCTGCCCACCATGCCCTCCCCGTCGTCGGTCATCATTGGCCCGCCGAGCTTGATCGACGCGTTGTGCGCCCTGGCGTGGGCCAGATGGGCCTCGCGGGTTTTGAGGCGCAGGTCCAGGCTGTTCGGTTTGTCCAGACAGTAGATCACGAACATCATCGGCGGGGATGCTCCGGTGCGGGGAAAGAGGATCGACGGACACCCTAGCAGCCCCGGAGACCCCCGGCCAACCCCGGACGCGGGCGCTCAGACCTCCGGTTCGGCGCGGAAGGGGCGGGACAGCAGGCCGGCGATGGCCTGATCCAGGTCGGCGCGTCCCGACAGCACGGCGTCCACCGCGCCGCTGATCGGCAGGTCGAGGCCCAGCCGCTCGCCCATCGCCACCACGGCGCGGGCGGTATGCACGCCCTCGGCCACGGAGCGGCGCTCCCCCAGCACCTCGTCCAGGGTCCGGCCCTGCCCCAGCGCCGCCCCCAGCGAGTAGTTTCGCGACTGCATGGAGGTGGCGGTCAACATCAGATCGCCCAGCCCCGACAGCCCCATCAGCGTGTCCGGCCGCCCGCCCATGGCGGCGGCCAGCCGCGACAGCTCCGCCAATCCCCGGGTGATGAGCGCGGCGCGGGCGTTGTCGCCCAGGCCGCGTCCCTCGACGATGCCGCAGGCGATGGCCAGCACGTTCTTGACCGCGCCGCCGACCTGCACGCCGGTGACGTCGTCGCTCCAGTAGGGGCGGAACGTGGGCGTGCCCAGCGCGGTCACCAGCGCCTCGCCCAAGGCCCGATCCGCGCAGGCCAGGGTGACGGCGGTGGGCAGGCCGCGCGCGACCTCGGCGGCGAAGGTGGGGCCGGAGAGCACGGCCAGGGGCGTGTCGGGCAGGGCTTCGGCCACGACCTGTCCCATCAGGGCGCCGCTCTCGGTCTCCAGGCCCTTGGCGCAGATCACGGCGGGCAGGCCGGGGCGCCAGTGCGGCGCGAGATCGGCGCAGACGCGCCGCAGGTGCTGCGCCGGGGTGACCAGAAGCACCGCGTCGGCCACGCCGACCACGGTGGCGGCATCGGTGCTCGCCGCGAGGCCCTCCGGCAGGTCGATGCCGGGCAGGAAGTCGGGGTTGGCGCGGGTCGCGGTGATGGCCGCCGCGACCTCCGGCTCGCGCGCCCACAGGTGGACCGCGCGCCCGGCGCGCCGCGCGGTGGCGGCCAGCGCCGTGCCCCAGGCGCCGGCGCCGATGACGCCGATGGTGGTGATGGTGAAGGTGGTTTCGCTCATGCCACGCCTATGAAAAACGGACAACGGTGCCCAGGTCCGGGCGCAGGATCATCAGCACGCCGAGCGCGGCACACATCAGGCCCGTGACCACGACCCAGACGATGGCCTGCACCCGCCGGCCGAAGGCGGAAAAGCCGGCGGCGCGCAGCCAACCCATCAGGCCGCCCACCACCGGCGCGGCGAAGGGAAAGCCGACCAGGGCGAAGGCCCCCAGCGCGGCCCCCCACAACAGGATCAGGGGCAGAACGCTCCACCGCAGGTGAATTTTGGGAATGCCGTACAACAGGTCGGTCAGGATCGAGGAGACGAACCCGACCATCAGCCCGGCCAGCCCGAACACGACGACGCCCTGGGTGTTCACCACCGGCCCCGGCACCACGCCGTCCACGGGCTTCGGCGCGCCGAAGGTGTCGGTGTACAGCGCCAGTGCCTGAGCCTGCCACGGAGACGGCAGGGTGACGAGCAGCGCGGCGGCCAGACCGCCCAGCACCCACCCGGCGGTGGTCAGCGCAAGCTGGCCGTGACGCGGCGGCGCCAGATAGCGCTCCTCGTCGGTCATCTCATGGATCGGCACCAGCCCCTCCCCTCGTCGCGCGTGCTCGCCGGGATATTCGGCCGGGCGGGGCCGCCATGGCAAGGGGGCGCGGACGATTTCCGGGCCGGGCGCGGCCGGCGCACCAAAAAAAGGGGCGGCTCCGAAGAGCCGCCCCGCGAGAGGTGAGCCGGATGATCCCAGGGAGGGGATCAGACGTTCGGGGTGTCGTTCGCCCCATTCTGGTTGGCGATCAGGGTTTCCAGTTCCTGCTGCGTCATGCCGTTCTCGACCGTGACGTCGAAGGATGCGTCGCTGCCGTTCTCGGCGGTGACCGTCACGGTGAAGTCGTTGGCAGTGCCGCCGGACTTCTGATCGACATCCACGTCGAACGTGTCCGCATCCGCGCCCGAGTCCAGGGCATCGAACAGGGCATCCAGGTCGATGACGTCCTTCTCGCCACCGGTCAGGAACGCAAAGTCCTCGATGATGTCCCCGTCACCGACCATGAACACATCGTTGCCTTCGCCGCCCGTCAGGGTATCGGCGCCCTCGCCGCCGTCCAGGTAGTCGTTTCCGGCGCCGCCGATCAGGGTGTCGTCGCCGGCCCCGCCTTCCAGGGTGTCGGAGCCCTCGCCGCCCTCCAGGGTGTCGTCGCCAGCCCCGCCGATCAGGTGGTCGTCGCCGTCCCCGCCGGTGAGCGTCACGCCGCCACCGTTCGAGGCCACCAGGGTGGCGGATTCCGTCGGGATCCCGGAGTTATCATCGTCAATGTCGCCGGCATAGTTGATGGTCAGGGTGGCCGTCGAGTGATCGCCGTCAGGCTGCTCGACGGTATAGGTGAACGCGATCGAGGTCCCGTCCGTGGGCGGGTTACTGTCGTCCGGAACGAACGCATAGTCGCCGGTGTCCGGGTCCACGTAGAGGTCGCCGTGGTCGTTCGCCAGGTGCAGCCAGCCGTCATAGGCCCCACCATCCGAGACCGCAGCCCCCGTGTTGATTCCGTCGCCGATGGAGGCAACGGAGGCCCCCTCCGATCCCAGGCTGTCGTTGTCGAACAGGTTGCCGGAGATCAGCAGAACCGCGGCGGCCTGGGCGAAGGTGTCCGGCGACATGCCGACATTCCTGTAGACATCGGTGGAGCCGACGGTCGTCGCCACACCCGGATAGACCGTACTGGCGGTTCCCAACACCGTCACGGTATCGCTGACCGCCGTCACCTCGCTGCTGTCGGCGGTGGTGAGGTACAGGGTGGCGTCGGCCTGGCTGCCGTCCGCATCCTCGATCACGTAGTCCACCTCGGCCGTGACATCGTCCGCGACATCCTCGCCGGCGGTGTACTCGTAGGTGCCGTCATCGTTGATGGTGACCTCACCGGCATCGCCCAGGCCCAGCGTGAACGAGGTGTGGGTCGAGTCGAAGGTATACGTGGTGCCGTCGTAGGTCACCGACACCAGCTTCGGCGCGGCCGAACCGTCCAGGTTGGGATCGTCGTTGGCGGTGACGTCACCGGTGGTGGTCGGCGGCACTGTGCTTTCCAGAACCTCGGACAGCAGGGTGTCATCGGTCACCAGGAAGACGTTGTCGTCGTCCAGGTAGTCCCCGTCCCGAGACCACGCCACCTTTCCAAGCTGGCTGGTGTCGCTGATGCCCGGTCCCACGCCGACGGCGTAGGCGTCATCGATGCTGCTCTGGTTCTGCAGGAAGTCGTACCAGGCCGCCTGCTCGGAGTCGCTGATCGCGTTCGAGTCGCCGCCATCTGTGCCAGCGGGATTGCCGTCCGACAGGAAGTACAGGTAGGTCTTGTCCGCCGCCGGAGCCGGATCGCCCGGAGTGTTGTAGTTGCTCTGAACGGCCGCCAGCGCCGAGTCATAGTCGGTGTAGGGCGCGGTGTTCACACCGTTGATGATCGAGACCGCGCCCGACCCCGAGGTCCAGTTGTAGGCCTGCGCGGTATCGTCGAACGTCACGACCTTCACGCTTTGCAGCGCATCGCCGTACGTGGCGATCAGATTCGCGATGGCCTGCTGGGCAAGGGCCAGACGCGTGGTATCCGGAGTGCCGTCGCCGTCGGTGTCGATCAGGCCGTTGCCGTAACTACCGCTGTCGCTGTCCATCGAACTCGACGTATCGAGAACGATCACAAGGTTGACCGTTTCGACCGAGGTGGTGCCTTCCGTCAGGGTCTCATAGTCATCCACCGCCGTCGGGCCGACGTCGGTATAGGTGATCGTGCCGGTCGCCTCCGTCGAGGTCTCGCCGTCGTCGTCCACCGCTGTGTACTTGAACGCGCCGGAGACGGTGGAGTCATCGGCCGGGTTGTTCGCCGCGTCGGTGCTCGGGTGGAAGTAGATGGTGGCCTGACCGCCGGACGCCGGAATGTCGGTGGTCTCGTCGATCTGGCTGGTACCGTTCGGATCGGTGCTGAAGAACCCGTCGAGGTTGGTCAGCGTCGAAGGATCAAGGTTGAAGTGGGTCACCGACCCGTCGTTGTCGGTCCCCGTCAGGGTCAGCTCGATCACCGAGCCCTGGACACCGGAGTTGGAGGTATCCTCCGCCACCGGCGGCGCGTTGTCCTCGACCACCGAGAAGGTCACGGTGTGGTTCTCGGTGTCGGCGTCGGTATCGCCATCGCTGTCCACGATGGAGAAGGTGACGCCGACGGTGCTCCCCGCCTCGACGGTGTCGGACAGATCGAAGCTCCAGGTTCCGGCATCGGTATCCCAGGTCAGGGTGCCCAGCCCCCCCGCCACGCTGCCGTCAGAGCCCACCGCGTAGTCGGTGCCGTCGATGGTGACGGTGGCCGTCACGTCGCCGGCTCCATCGGCCCCGAAGTCGGCGGAAAGGGTGCCTTCAATGGTCTCGCCAAACAGGACGTTGACGGCATCGGTGTCGTCGCCCTGCTGCTCCGTATAGGCGTCCTCGATGGTCGCCGAGATGTCGGGCTCGTCATCCACGACCGTAACGTCCACGATCGCCGTGCCGGTGCTGCCGTCAATGTCGGTGGCCACCACCTTGATGCCGGTGACGGTCAGGTCGTCGGCGTTGGGGCCATTGGAGCCATCAACACCATCCTCGTGCGGCCACGCCTCCAGCAGGGTCGCGGTGACTTTCACGGTGCCGGCCACCGTGTCCTTCTCGGTCAGGGTCAACCGGAGGGCAGGCTCGCCGTCCAGGTAGCCGATCAGGGTATCGGTGCCGGTGCCGATCCAGACCAGATGCGGCAACGGGTCGTTCTCAAGGCCGGTCTCGACCTCGATCTCTCCGGTATCGCCGAACGTGAAGCCGTCGATGGGATCGGAGCCGGCCGTGAAGGTCAGGACACCGCTGTCAGTCTCCCCATCCTCGTTCGAGCCGTCGCCGTAACCGGACCCCTCGGTATTCAGTTCAGCCTCTTCGACGGTCAGGTCCAGCGAGTCGGCCTGGGGATCGGCATACGTCACCGTCGGCCCCTCGCCGTCCTTCACGCAGAAGGTGACGGTCGCGGTGTTGGTGTCGCCGTCGCTGTCGGTCAGGGTGTACTCGACGCTTTCCTGCACGGGCGCCGGCACCGGGGTGTAGGTGATGCTGCGCAGGTAGTAGTCGCTGGAGTCGTTCTGCGTATTGGTTCCGTCCAGATACGGATCCGCCGTGAACACCAGGGTCTGGAAAGGCGTGTCGGTCACAACCTCGACGGTGCCGACATTGCCCGAAGGCAGGACAAAGGCGGCGTCGCCCACCAGATTGCCCTCGCCGTCATAGGCGTACCAGTGCCCGGTCTCGCCGGCATCCTCGGTCTGGTACAGGTTCGAGACCGTGAACGAAGCCGCGCTGGCGTCCTCGCCCAGGTTCACGATCAGACCCTGGGTCTGGTTGTCCTCGCTGCCGTTGTTGATCTGACCGGGGACCTTCGTGTTGCCGTGACCGGTCCCCTCAACCCCGATGCCGTTGTTCTCAAAGGTCACGAGACTGGCGTCACCGGTGGGCGGATTGGAGGGATCGAACTCAACGAAATCAAACGCGGTCACAGTGATGCCAGCCCAGGCCGTATCCATGTCGCCGGGTTGGCCATCTTCCTTGCCGATGGTCACGTCGTCAACGGACTGATCGACGTTGTCCTTCGGCGTGTATTCGTAGTCGCCGTTCGAGGACATCTTCAGGGTGCCGTACTGGGTCTCGACCGTCTTCGAGGACTCACCGTCCGCGAAGGAATATGTCGTCTCGACCCCATCGGCATTCATGTACGTGAACGCCGTGATCGTCCCCGGCACATCCGCGCCGACATCGTCGGCCACCAAGCCGGTGTTCATGCCGGCATTGTTCGGGCCTTCCTCGCCCGTAATGACGTTACCGGTCAGCGCGCCTTCGGTGTCTTCCACGATGCACCCGGCGACGTCATCCTCGGCCACCGGCGCGTCATCTTCCACGGTCACCGAGACATAGGCGGTGGCCGTGTCGCCATCGGTATCGGTGCCGACCACCTGGATGCCGCTGATCTCGATGTCGCCGTCACCCAGGTCGTGCTGCGCCGGATTCTTCAGGACCGCGACCACCTTGAAGGCATCGCTTTCGCCGTTCAGGACCTCGTAGTCGCCGTCGTTGGCATCGTTGCCCACGGGCACCAGCCGCACCACGAGCACGGTATTGCCGCTGGCATCCTTGGCCACCAAATGGCCGTTGCTGTTCTTCGACCAGGTCAGGGTCTCGTCGATGCCCTCCACCTGAATGCCCGAGGTGGGATCGGCGAAGGCCACCGACAGGTCGTCGCTTCCGGCGTTGAAGGTGATCTGGCCGGCATCGCGGTCCGTGCCGTTGGCGCTGTCGTCCATGTCGGCTTCCTGAACCTGCAGGCCCAGCAGCACGGTGGACGCCGGAGTGTCCTTGTCCGTTGTCGGCGCGTCGGGATCATCCGGCACGCTGTCGTCGTCACCGTTGACCGGCGTGTCATCGCCGCCCTTCTTGGTGATCTCGACCGTCGGACCTTCGCCGTCGGCGATATCGATGGTCAGGGTCGCCTGGACCGGGTCGCCGTCGGCGTCGGTCAGGGTGTAGGTGAAGGTGTCGGTCACCCCGTCGGCGTTGTCGAGATTGCTGTAGGCCTGATAGGCGTACCCGCCGCTGGCGTTGATGTAGAGCACGCCGTACTGCCCCTGGACGGTCGCCACGCCGGTGGTCGGCACGTCAACCCCGTTGACCTTGGTGACGGAGGCCAGGAAGTCGGCCCCGGGGTCGTCGTTCACGGTCACCAATCCGTAGGTCCACTCGCCCTCGACCACCGCGTCGGTGTCGTCGCCGGCACTCGGGCCGCCGTCGTTGACGGTGATGGTCAGCGGCGCCCAGCTGGTGTCGCCGTCGGCGTCGGTGACTTTGTAGCCGAAGATCAGGTTGAGCGGATCGGCCCCGCCGACCTCACCCGTGTCGGGGTGATCGAGCGGCAGGTACTGGTTGTAGGTGTAGTGGCCGTTTGGCTCGATGGTCAGGACGAACACCGGCAGAACGAACGGCGCCTGGCCGATCGTGCCGGTGAGCACGATGTTGTCGCCGATCATGGTCTTGTCGACCGTGATCTGCTGGTCCAGGGCCTCCAGGTCCACCGGGATCGGCCAACCGAAGAAGGTGTCGTCACCGTCAACCACCTGGTGACCGTCCACCCAGGGAACGACGTCGATCGCGACGGCATCACTCACACCGGCGCCGTCGCCGCCACCGCGGAACTGCAGGTCACCCTCCGCCGTCGCGAACACACCGAACGGCACGTCGGGCATGTCTTCGGTGGTCTCGGCCGACGAGGCGAAGGCCCAGGGCACATCGTCACGCACGGTCACGGTGAACTCGCCGCTGGCGGTGTCGCCGTCGTAGTCCTTGGCGATGAACCCGAAGTCCAGGTCCAGCGTGTTCTGGCCGTCACCGTCCGGATGGTCCAGCGGGCCGAGCAGTGTGAAGGTGTAGGAGCCGCTGCCGCTGCTGTCGAGCGAGATCGAGAACACCGGCTGGCCGGCGGCCATGGCCATCAGGCCGCCACCGGACTGCGGGACATAGTAGACGGGGTGCCCACCCGAGGTCAGCCCCTGGGGCAGACCGGTCAGGATCACGGAGGGGAAGGAACCCTCAGCCGGGCCGTCGGCCCCATAGTTGATGCCCAGGTTGCCGGTGACCTCCAGGCTTTCCTTGGGCTGGTACTCGTCGTTGCCGGTCGGCAGGTCGTCTTCGTTGACGTAGCCGTCCTGGGTGCAGTGGATCGTCGGCCCGTCGTCCTTGACCGTGATGGTCAGGGTACTGGTCGAGGTATCGCCGTCGCCGTCGGTCACGGTGTAGCTGAACGCCAGGTTCAGCGGGTCATCGCCCTCGGTCTGGTTCTGGTCGGGATGATCCAGCGCCTCGAACTGCTTGTACACATAGCTGCCGTCCGGCTGGACCGTCAGGGTGAAGACGAGGGTGTCGCCGGCCATGCCGCGCACCACCACGGCCCCGTTCTCGGTGGTCGTCTGCACGTCCACCGTTTCGCCGTGCGACGTCAGCGTGGTCGGCAGGCCGCCCGGCTCGCCGTCGTGCACCTGCACGCCGTTCCACAACCCGTGGTCGATGATCTGGACGTCGGTCACCTCGGCGCCGTCGGCCCCGGGCACGAAATCCAGATCGCCGTTGGCGAAGCCCACCAAACCGTACGGGTCCTCCTGGGTGCTGTTGGTCTCGGCCTTGGCCGTCGGCACGTCGTCGTTGATGACGATCTTGATGGTGCCGTCCAACGTGTCGCCATCGCGGTCGGTGGCGGTGAACGGCACGTTCAGGATGCGGGCCAGATCGGTGTACCACGCCGCGTCATGGTCGATGTTGTCGAACAGCTTGACGGTGTACTGGGGATTGGTCGGATCCTGGTTGAACGACAGGCTCATCACCAGTTCGTCGTTGTACAGGCCCGGCACCGAGGCATAGAAGAGAACGCCGCCGTTGCCGTCGGAGACGGCATACAGGTCGCGGCCTTCGGAACCCCAGTCGTTGCCGCTCAGGGTCTCGTTCAGGGCCTCGAGGTTGACCGCGAAGCGGGCGCCGCAGCAGTCGTTGCCGAACTCGACGTTCAGATCGCCGGTGAAGCTCTCCGGCCAGGGGTTGCCGTCGGGCTGTTCGGAGCCCTGGTCGTCGCCCCATTGCGGCTCGATCTCCGACTCGTTCAGATAGGCCGTCTCCGGGCCGCCTCGTTCAGTGAAGTCGGGCCGGGAGTCGACGCGGACCGTGACTTCCTTCTCGGTGGTCGCCCACTCGTCGCGGATGTCGTCGCTGTCGTTCCAGGGCCACCAGTCGGTCGGCACGTCGTTGTCGACGTCGATCTCCCGGGCGATACCGGTCACGGTCACATCGACGTCGCCGTACCAGTCGGCCGGGCCCTTGAACATCAGGTCGTCGCCGTACTGGTTCATCACCTCTTCGGAGATCCAGTAGGCGCCGTTCTGGTACCAAGCCCCGTCAAGAGACGTCAGCGCCACGAAGTGCCCGTTTTGCATGTAGCCCAGGATCATCGGGCCTTCCGGCGAATCGTAGGCGTCGATGCAGCCGTCGCCTGGCTTGACGCACAGCTCGATCTTGACCCAGTGCGCCTCCGAGCCGTCCTGGTCCGGGAAGTCCACATCAATCGTCGGCAGGTCGATGATCTGCTTGCCGCACCAGTAGCCCTGGGCGTCCTCTTCCACTTCGTAGACGGCGGTCTGGTTCCACCACGGACCCTCATGATAGAATTTGCCGTGGTCGCCCTCGCGGCAGCTTTTGGTGATGCTGATGTCGGGTGCGTCGGCCACCGCCTTGATGTCGTAGTGGTAGCTGGCCTCGGACACGGCGGTGTTGTTGTCGTCGGTCAGCTCGTCGTCGGTGGCGTGATCCACCGTGGTGACCTCGACGTTCATGGTGAAGTCGTCGTCGGAGTGCTGCGGCAGATGCACGTTCAGGCCGTGCAGGCTGAGGTCAAGCACCCGGGCGTCGTCACCGCTGACCTCCACCCACTCTTCGGTCTCACTGTCGTACAGCGAATACGAGAAGTTATCGAAGGTGATCGAGCCGTCCTCGCCGACGGTGACATCCGCGATGATCCACTGGCCCATGGGCGATCCGCCGGCGACGATGCCCCACAGCATCACCGTCTGCGGGCCGCCCTGCTCGGGCGCGACCCGCGTCGACTGGGGGCTTTGACCGGAGCCGCCGGTGAGCTTTTCGAAGCCGAACCACACCGAGGCGCCGTCATCGAGATCGAGATCGGCGAAACTGAGCACCACCTGGCTGATCCCCTCGGAGCCGTCCTTGTCCGGGGTGCCGGTGATGAAGCCCACGCCGAAGACCGGGCAGCCGTCCCGGTACTCGCCCTTGAAGTGGCTGTAGCGGGCGTTGTCCTCATTGTAGCTGGTCACGAAGTGCGGGTCGCCGTTGTCGTAGTCGGCACCGGAGACGTAGCCGTCCTCGTTGAAGTCGTCCGACCACTCATGGTCGCCGTCGCGGTACGGCTCGAACGGGCCTTCCTTGAACTCCGCCTTGTCGGCCACGGCGTCGAGAATCGCCGTGCCTTCGCCGGTGATGACGGCGAGATCGCCGGAGTCCGGATCGTAGATCGTCGCGCTCACGGAGAACGGCACGTCGGTGTCGCCGTTCTGCGGCGGGATCAGGTAGATGTTGCCGATGTCCTCGACGGAGACGATGAACTCGCCGTCGGCGTTGGGCACGACCAACTGCGCGCCCTCGGTCCCGGGCTCGCCGATGACCATCAGCCAGCCTTCGTAGCCGTCCTCGCCGATGCTGGTGCGGATGGTGTCCAGATTGATGGTGCCGTCCCCGCTTTCGAAATCGGCGGGCGTCGGATAGTCGGCCTGATCGCCGGCGAAGAACGCGGCCGCCGGCGCGACGGTCAGGGTGCTGCCCGGCGCAAAGGTTTCGTTGTCCTCCGGGGTCAGCTCCACCACCAGCCGGCCGTACGCCTTGACGTACCAACCCTCGTCGGCGTTCGGCATGCTGTCCTCGAAGACGCCGGCGTACTCACCCTGGACCCAGCTCGGCTCATAGTCGTCGCCGCCGGACTCGTTGAAGTCCCTCGGCCGCTCGTCGGGCACATCCACGTCGGTCGCGGCGGTCACGAAGCTGACCGAGAGGGTCCCCACGGCGAGATCGGGCGCCACGGACTGCGCCAGAAGGGGGCTGACGCCGGGTTCGGGCGCCTCGAACTGCTCGACCCCGGCCGGGCCGGCGAATCCGAAATCCAGATCGCCCAGCAGGTCCAGCGGATTGATGCCCTCACCGATGGCACCGATGGAATACAGATTGAACCCGGCACCACCACCGCCGGCGGCACCAGGGGCCGGCGTCGCGAGCGGCGTGCCCGCTCCGGGGGTGCCGGCGGCGGCCAGTCCGGCCTCCAGGTCCAGGCCGATGCTGGCCAGATAGGCCGCGTCGATCGTCACGACCGGCTGTCCAGTCGCCGCCTGCCCGGTCTCCATCAGGGCTTCCGGCACCTGCAGGACGGGCGACGGGATGGCCTCGTCAGCCGTGAACACCAGATAGTCGACAAGGCGGATGGTGCCACCCGTCTCGAACGTCACCAGCAGATCGCCGCCTTCCTGGGCAATGCCCGTGATGGCGGCGCCCTCGGCGACGCGATAGACCACGCCCGGGTCCACGGTGACGGCGGTCTCGCCTGCGGCCGGAGCGGTCAGGACGACCGCGTCCGTGATGGCCTGGGCAAGCTGTTGGGTGGCGGCATCGCTCGGCGTGCTCGCCGAAGCGGAGTCGGAAGCGGTCTCGGAGCCGGTGGAGGCGGAAGAGCGCGAGGTGCCGTTGTCAAGCATGGTCTGTCCCTCTCTCGTGTCTCGTTGGTGGACCGCGATAATCCGATCCTGCCATTCTGTTTGCCGGGCTGGCGGTTTCCTGGCAGGTCGATCGTGCCGGCGACACCGTCACGGTCTGCGTTCAGGAGAACGCACTGCATTTTTCCTGAATACGCCAGATCCACCCCGCGTGACATGCCCCATATGGTGTAAAAACGCACCTGACTGATGGCATATGCCTTTCGATGTGGAAGCGCGGAAAGACAGCCCTGCTATTCGCCGGAACGGGTACTCGCGACGGCCTTGCTCGGACTTCGCTTCAGTCAATGCGGATATTTTTGCATCATTTTTGTGGAGTTCCGGCACGGCCCCGGCCGCCCGGGCACACGCGATCCGGCCAAGCACGCCCCCTTGGTGCGGTGCGAGTCTTCCGGAAACCGGGAGGGAGGGCCAGACCGGTGATGCTTGAGCCGGCGCGCCCGATCTGTCATCACCGTCCCTACTCGAATCGGGGATGGTCGAATCGGGGATGGCGAGGCCGGGGTCGTCCGGTCCTGGAACGCGGGAAGGGTTAAGAACGGTGGGGAAGTCCAAGTCCAAATCGTTCGAACATGCACCCGTGATTGGCGTCACCGCCGACGCGGAGGACGGCGGCGGGTATTCGGCCCTGCCCTGGTATGCGCTGCGCCGCAACTACGCCGATGCCGTCGCGGAGGCTGGCGGCGTGCCGTTGATCCTGCCGCACCGGCCGGATCTGGCGGTGCACTATCTCGACCTGATCGACGGCCTGCTGGTGACCGGCGGCGCGTTCGACGTCGATCCGGCGCTGTTCGGCGCCGAAACGCGCCACGACAGCGTGGTGTTGAAGGAAGGCCGCACCGACTTTGAGATGGCCATTCTCCGGGGCGCCCTGGACCGCGATCTGCCGGTGCTGGGCATCTGCGGCGGCCAGCAATTGCTGGCGGTGGCGTTGGGCGGCACGCTGATCCAGCACATTCCGGATGAAGTCCCCAACGCGCTGGCCCACGAGCAGCCCAACCCGCGCACCGAGCCGGGCCATACGGTCACCATCCGCGCGGATACCTTGCTGGGGCGCATCACCGGCCAGACCACGGCGGCGGTCAACAGTGCCCACCATCAGGCGGTCAAGAGCGTGTCGGCGCGAGTGACCGTCAATGCCTGGACCGATGACGGCGTCATCGAGGGCATCGAGGATCCCCTGCGGCCCTTCTGCCTGGGCGTGCAATGGCATCCGGAATACGCCATCGACCCGGCGGACACCGCCATCTTTCGGGCCTTCGTGGCGGCTGCGGGGCGTTGACTCAACGCCCCCCACTCCGTCGCGGTCAGCGCGAGCCTGCGCCGCGCCCGCCGCCGGTGCGTCCCTGCTGCATCACATGCGCCAGTTCATGGGCCACCAGGGCCTGACCGGCGTGGCTGCCGGGGTTGAAGGTCCCGCTGCCGAACGTGGCATGCCCGCCCGAACTGAACGCGGCGGCGCCCAGGCTGTTGGCTGCCTGGGCGGCCTGACCGCCGCTATGGGCCGCCACGCCCGACAGGTCATAGCCGGTTGATGTCCGAAAGCCGCCACCCCGTGGCGCCTCCCGCGCGGCACCGGCCTGTCCGGGGGTGACCGGCCCACCCGGCTGCCGGTGCCCGGTCTGGAGCGTCGACCCGCGAGCCTGCTGGGCGCCACTCTGAACACCCTGGAGGAAAGGGTCCAGGGCGGCCGCCATTTTCAGGCGATCCGCCAGTTGCGTGTTGCTGAGCGCTGCCGCGCCCGGTTTTCCCTCGGCCATCGGCTTGGTCCCTTTTCGGTTCATGACCGATCATCCCGGTTATGACCGATCATCCCGGCCGACCATCAGAGTTCACCCGTTCCGCCGTCCGGTCAAGACAGATGGCGCCGCGCGGGTGCGGCCTATTACCCCGCCCGAACGCTGTCCAGGAAGCGGTTGACGGCCGTCGAGAGATCGGCGGCGCGCTGGCTGAGCTCTCCGGCGGCGGTCAGAACCTGCCGGGCCGCGCCGCCGGCCTCCTTGGCCGCGTCGGTGACACCGGCGATGGAGTGGCTGACCTCCTGCGTACCGCTGGCGGCCTCGGCGGTGTTCCGGCTGACCTCGCCGATGGCGGCGTTCTGTTCCTCCACGGCGGCGGCGACGGTGGTGGAAATCTCGCCGATCCGCCCCACGGTGTCCGCGAACCGCTCGATGGCGGTGACCGCCTGTTGAGTGTTGGACTGCACGTCGCCGATGTGCCGGCCGATCTCCTCGGTGGCACGCGCGGTCTGGCCGGCCAGGGCCTTGACCTCGTTGGCGACGACGGCGAAGCCCTTGCCGGCGTCGCCGGCGCGGGCGGCCTCGATGGTGGCGTTCAGCGCCAGCAGGTTGGTCTGGCTGGCGATGTCGTTGATGAGGCTGATGACCTCCCCGATGCGGTTGGCCGCATGATCGAGCGCCCGGACGACATCGGTGGTCTGGCCGGCCTCGACCACCGCGCCGGCGGCGGTCGACTTGGCCTGTTCGACCTGATGGGCGATCTCGTGGACCGACGCCGCCAGTTCCTCGGTGGCGGTAGCGACCGTCTGCACATTGTTCGAGGTCTGATCGGCGGTGTCGGCGACGTCAGTCGCCCGTTGACTGGTCCGTTCGGCGGTGTCGGCGAGGGAGCGGGCCGATTTTTCCATCCTGCTCGCGGCGGAGGACACGGCGGAGACGACACCGGACACCTCGCTCTCGAACCGGTCGGCCATCTCCAGCAGGCTGCGGCGCCGTGCCGCCTCGGCCTCCCGTCGCTCGCGGTCCTGGGTCGCCTTCATCTCCTCCAGGTCCCGGAAGTGCGCCTTGAAGATCTCCATGGCGTGCGACATGTCGCCCAGTTCGTCGCGGCGCTCGGTGGCCGGGATTTCCACCGTCAGGTCGGCCTCCGCCAGCCGGCCCATGGCGCCGGTCATGGCGGCGAGCGGCCGCGTGATGGTGTGCGAGAACAGCACGCCGATCACACTGACCACAGCGACGATGACAAGTCCCGCCACGCTCATGAACAGCTGTAGGTCACGGACCGGGGCCAGGACTTCCGCCACCTGCGCCTCCGCCAGGACGCCCCAGCGCACGCCCTCGAAATCCACGAAACCGTAGGCGGAGATCACCGGCTCGCCGTGATAGTTCGTCACCCGCGCGACCCCTTGCTCTCCGCTCAGGGCGGCGCGGGCCGTTTCCGTGTCGACGGTCTGAACCAGAATTGTGGATTCCTCCGAGAACCGCGAGTCACTGCGTTCCAGCATGTCCTCGCCGACGAGATAGGTTTCCCCCGTCCGGCCCAGACCGGCCTCGATCTGCATGATGACGTTGATCTGGTCGATCGGCAGCTGGAAGGCGAGCACGCCGAGGAATGCCCCTTCGCTGTCGAAAACCCCCGTGGCGATGAATCCGGCCGGGGCGTCATGGGACGGCGCGTACGGCTCAAGGTCGACGAAAGCGAGCACGTCGGGCCGGGGATCGGCCGCCACGCGCCGGTAGACGCGGGACAGGCCCGTGTCCGCCCATTCGCCGTCCACCAGGGATGTGGCGAAGTCGAGTTCCTTGAACACCGTATAGACGACGACGCCGCCCGGCGAGATCAGAAACACGTCGTAATAACCGCGCGTTCTTTGCAGGTCACGAAACCATTCATGATAGATGGCGTGCGCGTCGTCGTACTCTGTCCCATCCGCTCCCGACAGCAGTTCGTCCTTCTTTCCCACGGGATTCGGATTGCCATGGATGTACGCCTCCTGAAGCTGCGTGACGACGTCTCCGCCGGCGGCCTGATCCTCAATCCTGTCATAGGTCGTCGTGAAGTCCACCAGGGCCGTGGACACCAGCGGGTTGCGGGCGACCACATGCAGGTCGTCCCTGAGGTGCTTGAAATACACCGCCAGGGCGGCCTCGCGGGCCTCGCGGACGGCAATCAGCTTCTCCTCCGCCTGGGCGGTCAGGTCGGCGGAGGCGCGAAGATTGGCCAGGGTGCCGCTGACGGCGACCGTGACCAGCGCAACCAAGCCGATCAGGAGCGGCAGAACGATGGCAATGCGGAATGACGAGAGCACACGAGACATGATCCGACCCTCTCGATACCGGTAGGCGGACAGGGACAGCTTGCCTCGTCGGCCGCCCCGCCATCCCGCTTTGCACACCCGGCCGACAGTGCCGACAGACACGACTCCCAGGCGCGACAGCGATAGGCTGAAGACTGCTAGGCTTTACTCTTCATTATCATAAGAATTCCGCGGTGCACACAGTCTTTTCGGCACTGGGTTCCCGGAAACCATCTTGCCGGGTGGGCGGTCGTTCGGCCCTGTCCCGTCACGCGGGGTGTCGAGCACCCCGGGACCGGCGGTGTCGAGAGGTGTGCCTCTGGCATCGTCCGGGCATCTGGTGTATTCGGGATGCCATCATCGCCGCATGAACAGACAGGGATCCAGAGGGACCATGGCCGGTCATTCCCAGTTCAAGAACATCATGTACCGCAAGGGCGGTCAGGACGCGAAGCGTGCCAAGCTGTTCACCAAGCTGGCGCGCGAGATCACCGTCTCCTGCAAAACGGGCTCGCCCGATCCGGACGCCAACCCGCGCCTGCGCGCCGCCATCGCCGCCGCCAAGCAGGCCTCGATGCCCAAGGACAACATCGAGCGGGCGATGGCCAAGGCGACCTCGACCGCCGACACCGACACGCTGGAAGAACTTCGGTACGAGGGCTACGGCCCCGGGCAGGTGGCGGTGATCGTCGAATGCCTGTCCGACAACCGCAACCGCACCGCCGCCGAGGTGCGCTCCGCCTTCAACAAGAACGGCGGGACGATGGGCGAAACCAACTCGGTGGCCTTCAATTTCGAGCGCGTCGGCTATCTGCGGTATCCGGCCGGGGCCGGCGACGCCGACGCGATGCTGGAGGCGGCGATCGAGGCCGGCGCCGACGACGTCGTCAGCGACGACGAGGGCCATGATATCTACTGCCAGCCCGACGACCTGAACGCCGTGCGCGAGGCCATGACGGCGGCCCGGGGCGAGCCCGAGGCGGCGCGCCTGGACTGGCGGCCCAACAGCACCGTGCCGGTGGACGAGGACACGGCGAAAACGCTGCTGAAGTTCCTGGACGTGCTGGATGACAACGACGATGTGCAGCGCGTGGCGGCGAACTACGAGATCGCCGACGAGATCATGGAAAAGCTGAGCGCGTAGCGGGCGCCTGACCCGTAGGGCGGGTTCGCGCCGCAGGCGCAACCCGCCGTGGGCATTCCCTTGAGCAACCGGACGGCGGATTGCCCCGCGATGCGGGGCGAATCCACCCTACGGATTTCGGCGCAGGCGGCTCGGAACGCCGAGACCCGATCACCGCGCGGGCCAAAACCGACGGCCCCGGACGGGGCACCGTGAAGGACATCCCATGCGCATCCTGGGGCTGGATCCGGGCCTGCGGGTCACCGGCTGGGGCATCGTGGAGGCCGTCGGCAACCGGCTGTCCCACGTCGCCGACGGCGTGGTGACCAGCGACGACGGCGCCGCCTTGTCCGACCGGCTGGCGCAGCTTCATGACGGGGTGATGGCCATTATCGAGCGCTTCGATCCGGTCGAGGCGGCGGTGGAGGAGACCTTTGTCAACCGCAATCCGCTCAGCACCCTGAAGCTCGGGCAGGCGCGCGGCGTGGTAATGCTGGCCCCGGCGCGGTGCGGGCTGCCGGTGGCCGAGTACACCCCCAACGCGGTCAAGAAGGCCGTGGTCGGGCGCGGCCACGCCGAGAAGGCACAGGTCGGGCTGATGGTGCGCACGCTGCTGCCGGGCGCGGCGCCGGAGCGGCCGGACGCCGCCGACGCGCTCGCGGTGGCCATCTGCCACGCCCATTTGCGAACCGGTCTGGCGGCCCTGACCGGCGGAGGGACCCGACGATGATCGCCAGGCTTCGGGGGATCGTGGACAGCGTGGACGCCGACGGCGCGGTGATCGACGTCCACGGCGTCGGCTATCTGGTGTTCTGCTCGGGCCGCACGCTGGCGCGGCTGCCGGCGCCGGGCGGCGAGACCGCCCTGGTCATCGAGACCCATGTGCGCGAGGACCACATCCACCTGTACGGCTTCACCGACACCCTGGAGCGGGATTGCTTCCGCCTGCTGGGCACGGTGCAGGGCGTGGGCGCCCGGGTGGCGCTGGCCATCCTGTCCGTGGTGGCGGCGGAGGACCTGGGCCGCGTGCTGGCGGCGCAGGACAAGGCAGCGCTGGGCCGGGCGTCGGGCGTCGGCCCGAAGCTGGCGACCCGCATCGTCGCCGAGTTGAAGGACAAGGCGGCGAGCCTGGGCGCGCTCCCCGTCGCGCGCCCGGTGGGCGTGACCCTGGAGGGTGCCGCGCCGGCCCCGGCGGGCGGCGGCGTGGTGGACGACGCCACCTCCGCCCTGGTCAACCTGGGCTACGCCCGCGCCGAGGCCTGGACCGCCGCCTCATCGGCCGCGACGGCCCTGGGCGATACGGCGACGGTGGAAGGCGTGCTGGGCGAAGCGCTGCGGGTGTTGGGGCGGGGATAAGCTTCCCCCCACACACTTCGTTGGTATGCAAATTCCGTCGTGTCCCGGCGGCGGACGGCGCTATACTGCCGCCCTCGTACCAAGGGGGGGATGACATGGCTGATTTTTTGTCCTTTTTGCTGATTGTCGCGCTGTTCGTCGCGATTCTGGTGTTCACCGCCCGCAAGCGCAAAAAGAGGGGGCACAGCCGGGGCCGTGGGTGGCGCAACACCTCGTCGGCCTCCTCCGGCAACAGGGATGATGATCGGGATGATCGCGACGACCGCGACGACGATGACGGCGGAGGCGACAGCGGTGGGGACGACGGCGGTGGCGGCGACGACTGAGCACCCGTCCGCCCGCGCCGGGACGTGGCGCCGCCCATGACGGAGCCCACCGCTGGCCTGTCCCCTGTGACCGCCATCGTGCCGCTGCGCGGCTCCAGCCAGCGCGTACCGGGCAAGAACCGCCGGCCGCTGGCCGGGCGGCCGCTGTTCCATCATATCCTGTCGGCGCTGCGCGCGGTGCCGGAGATCGACACCGTCGCGGTCAACAGTGACGACGAGGCGATTCTGGAGGAGGCGCGGCGTTTCTTCCCGGGCGTGGTGACGATCCGCCGCCCGGAGGCGCTGTCGGCCCCCGAAACCTCCATGAACGCGGTGCTGCTGGAGGCGCTGGATCATGTGCCTTCCGGCGGCCTGATCCTTCAGACCCATGCCACTAACCCGTTCCTGTCGCCGGCCAGCCTGAGCGCGGCCATTGCCGCCTTCCGTGCCGTCTGGCCCCGGCACGACAGCCTGTTTTCCGTCACCCGCCGACAGGTGCGGCTGTGGGACGGCGACGCCCGCCCCGTCAACCACGATCCAACACGTCTGCTGCCGACCCAGGACCTGCCGCCCCTGTACGAGGAAAACTCGTGCCTCTACCTGTTCACGGTCGATATGCTGCGGGCGCGCGGCACGCGGATCGGCGCCCGCCCGTTGCTGTGGCCGACGCCGCCGCTGGAGTCCCTGGACATCGACGAGGAGGACGACTTCACCCTGGCCGAGGCCCTGGCGGCGTGGCGGTCAATACCCCCTTGAATGCGTCGCTGCCCTAGAAACCGCAATGCGCCCCTGTCCCTGCGGCGGCGCTCTTCATGGCCCAAGATGACGCGACGGACCTGAGGGACCTCTTCGCCGACCGGCGTTATATTAGAAAATGATAATTCTCATTGCGGCCGGCGGGCCGCCCGGGGTTTGTGTGCGTCATCGTTTCGGACCCATGTCGAAGGAGGCCCGACCATGGCGCAGTCCCGCTGTCATGCCGCCACCGCCTATTCCCCTCTGTACTTCCTGGCCGCGCTGGGCAACGGCGGGCTGGCGGTGTCGTTCTTCATCTATCTCATGTTCCTGCTGCCGCGCCCCAACACCCCGATTCCGGTGTTCGAGGACGTGGCGGCGGCCCTGGGTCGGCTGGATGCCGTCGCGGCGTTGGTGGCCGTGGCGCTGGCCGGCATCGTCTGGTTCGCGATCCGCCATGTCCAGTTGATGATCTGGAACCTGCGGGCCTGCGCGGCGGAACGGCGCGGTCCGCGCGGCACCTGCGCCCCGCCCGGCGCCGCCGAGGTCACCATGATGGCCGCGCCGCTGGCCGGCGCGATGTCCATCAACGTCATGTTCGTGCTGGGCGCGCTGTTCGTGCCCGGCCTGTGGTCGGTGGTCGAGTGGCTGTTCCCCGGCGCGCTGGCCGGCTTCGCGGTGATGGGATATTTCGCGCTGCGCATCCTGACGCGCTATCTGGCCCGCATGCTGGTCGAGGGCGGCTATAAGGGCGCCGAGACGGCCGGCCTGGGCCAGCTCATCGCCACCTTCGCGCTGGTCATGGTGGCGGTGGGCTTCGCCGCCCCGGCGGCCATGTCGCAGACCCCGGCCTGGGTGGTGACCGGGTTCCTGGGCTCCGTGTTCTTCCTGTCGGCGGCCGGGATCCTGGGACTGGCGTGGCTGGTGATGGGCCTGCGCGACATCAAGGAACACGGCATCGCGCCCGAGGCCGCGCCCTCGCTGTGGATCGTCATCCCGGTGCTGACGGTGGCCGGCATCGCCGGCGTGCGCCTGACCCACGGCATGGGCCTGCTGTGGCCGGAGGCGGTTGGCGACGGTGCCTGGCTGCCGGCGATGGCGGTGATCCTGTCGGTGCAGGTGCTGTTCGGCCTGCTGGGCTGGGCGGTGATGCGCCGCCTGGACTACTTCCGTCAGTACCTGGGCGGCGCCCGCCTGAGCGCCGGCTCCTATACGCTGATCTGCCCCGGCGTGGCGCTGATGGTGTTCGGCATGTTCTTCATCCACATGGGTCTGGTGGACGGCGGCCTGGTGGCGCCGTATGGCCCGGTCCATCTTGCCCTGATCTTGCCCCTGGCCGTGCTCCAGGCGATCACCATCCGGACCACGGTCCGGCTGGACAGACTGCACTTCGGCCGCCGCACCGAGACCCCGGCCGGCGCGGCCACGGAGACCGGATGAGAGCCGCATCAGGACAGCAGAACAATCGGGCGAATGCACTGTTGACGGAATGCGAACCGTCGTAGGGTGGGTTCGCGCCGAAGGCGCACCCCGCCGCATCACCGCCACACGGCGGATTGCCCCGCTTCGCGAGTCGAATCCGCCCGACCTTCATGAAAGATGGTGGGGCGTTCCGTCCCAAGGCACACGATCCCCACGCCTTTATTGCCACGTCTTTGCGACCACACACCGTTTCACCCGATTGCCCCAATAAGGACAGCGGGTGACAGCCCGGCGGGCCATGGTATAGTGCGGGCTCCCGAGGGCACGGGCGCCCGCCGCCCGACCCTTTGTCCCGGCCGACCCCATCGGATTGCGTCCCGCCTCATGACCCGTCTGCCCGTCCCTTCGCCCCTTCGCTTGCTCACGCTGGCCCGCGCCGGTCTCGTGAGCCTGGGCATCGCCGTCGCGGCGGCCGGGTGCAGTTCCGATTCCGACCCGTTGGCCTATGAGGAGCGGCCGGTCCAGGTGCTGTACGGCGAGGCGGTGCGCCTGCTGGAGGAACAGGACTACGGCGCCGCCGCCGACGCCTTCAACGAGGTCGAACGCCAGCATCCGTATTCGGTCTGGGCCACCAAAGCCCAGATCATGGCGGCTTACAGCCACTATGAGGACAACGAATACGACGATGCGGTGATCGCGCTCGACCGCTTCATCCAGTTGCATCCCGGCCACCGCGACATCGCCTATGCCTACTACCTGAAGGCGCTCAGCTACTATGAGCAGATCACCGACGTGCGCCGTGATCAGGCCATCACCCGATTGGCCATGGAAAACCTGCGAGAGGTCGTCAACCGCTTCCCCAACACCAAATACGCCCGCGACGCCCGCCTGAAGATCGATCTGGCCCGCGATCACATGGCCGGCAAGGAAATGAGCGTCGGCCGCTTCTACCTGCGCGAAAAGCACTATCTGGCGGCCCTCAACCGCTTCAAACAGGTGGTTGAGGACTACGAGCAGACCACGCACGTCGCCGAGGCGCTGTACCGCATCGTCGAGATCAACACCATTCTCGGCATCGAGCCCGAGGCACGGAAAGTCGCCGCTGTCCTGGGGTACAACTACCCGGGCAGTGACTGGTACGTCGACGCCTACCAACTCCTCACCGGCGAACAGATCCGCGATCCGGACGAGGACACAAACTGGTACGACGGCCTGTTCGACTGGATATAGAGCAAATCCCGAGCGATCCGGAACGGATCGTGACGACGATTTGCATCAATATCAATTCAATAGAGCGCGCTGCGTGAGTCAGAGCTCACGCCACGCGCTCTCGTAGGAGCCTCGCTTCATTGTCCGCCGGAACCGCGCATGCTGGTCTCGCTGTCCATCCGTGACGTCGTGCTGATCGCGCGCCTCGACCTGTCGTTCGGCGACGGGCTGGGCGTGCTGACGGGTGAAACCGGGGCCGGAAAGTCCATCTTGCTCGACAGCCTGGGCCTCGCCCTGGGCGCGCGCGCCGACAGCGGACTGGTGCGCGTCGGCGCCGACCGGTTGTCGGTGACGGCGGCGTTCGACATTCCGCGCGATCATCCCGCCCACGGCATCGCGCGCGAGCACGACCTGGACCTCCCCGACGATCTTCTGGTCCTGCGCCGCACCGTGGGCGCCGACGGGCGCGGCCGCGCCTGGGTCAACGATCAGCCGGCGTCCGTGGCCCTGCTGCGCCGGCTCGGGGAGACGCTGGTCGAGGTCCACGGCCAGTTCGACACCCACGGCCTGCTGAACCCGACCACCCACCGCGCCATGCTGGACGCGCACGGCGGGCACGGCCGCACGCTGCTCGCCTGCCGAAGCGCCTGGGAGCACTGGCGCGCCGCCGCCCGCGCCCACGAAGCGGCCCTGCGCGACCTGGAGCAGGCCCGGGCGCACGAGGACCACCTGAGGGCCATGCTGACCGACCTGGAGGCGCTGAACCCGAAGCCGGGCGAGGACGAGGCCCTGGCCGAAAAGCGCGCCCGCCTGATGAACGGCGAGAAGCTGGCCGAGGGGCTCAACGCCGCCGTCGCCGCGCTCAGCCAGCCGGCGGATGTGGAGGCCGCCCTGCGCGCCGCCCAACGGCACCTGGAGCGGCTGGGCGACGCCGCCGGCCCCGGCGCGCGCGCCATCGCGGAGGGACTGGAGCGGGCCGCCATCGAGGTGGCGGAGGCCCGCGCGGCGCTCGACCACGCCGCCGCCGATGTCGATCTCGATCCACGCCACCTCGATCAGGTCGAGGAGCGCCTGTTCGCCCTGCGCGCGCTGGCGCGCAAGCACGGCATCGCGGTGGACGATCTGGCCGACCTGATGGCCCGCACGCGCACGAGCCTGGAGTCCCTGGAGGACGAGGGCGGCGCCGTGGCCGGGCTGGCGCGGGCCGAACAGACCGCCCGGGAGGCCTATGTCGGCGCCGCGCGGGCGCTGTCGGAGGCGCGCGCGACCGCCGCCCGCGCGCTCGACGACGCCGTGGGTCGGGAACTGCCGCCCCTGAAACTGGACAAGGCCCGCTTCGCCACCCGCCTGGAGACGCTGGACGAACGCGACTGGGGACCCGAGGGGTTGGAGCGCGTCGCCTTCCAGGTCGCCACCAACCCCGGTGCCGCCCCCGGCCCCATCCACAAGATCGCCTCCGGTGGCGAACTGGCGCGCTTCATGCTCGCGCTGAAGGTGGTGCTGGCGCGCGCCTCCACGGTCCCCACCCTTGTGTTCGACGAGGTGGACACGGGCATCGGCGGCGCCACGGCGGCGGCCGTGGGGGAACGGCTGGCGCGGTTGGCCACCGACGTTCAGGTCCTCGTGGTCACGCACTCGCCGCAGGTGGCCGCCACCGGCCGGCATCACTGGCGGGTGAAGAAGGCGGACGACGGGGATGGGTCAGCGACGCGGGTTCTGGGGCTCGGCCCCGACGAACGCCGCGAGGAGATCGCCCGCATGCTGGCCGGCGCGACGGTCACGGCGGAGGCCCGGGCCGCCGCCGAGAAACTGTTGCAGGCGGCCTCCGGCCCGCAGATGGGGTTGGACCTGTAACCGGCGCGATCCCTGTCACGACCCGTTGACGCCGCTCCATGCCGTCAGCAAATGGGACTGAATCTGTAACCGGGACGATCCCTGTCATACGAAGCCCGTTTGATCCGTTCGCAAATGCGTAGGTTGGGGTGAGCACAGCGAACCCCAACGCCATTCGGTTCTGGGGGCCGAAACGTTGGGGTTCGGTGCGTGGCCCCTCACCCCAACCTACGGAAAGACGGTCGAAGAACGCGAACCAATCAAGCGGTTTTCGTATCACGACCCGCTCGCCGCGCTCCACGCCTTCAGCCGCTTCGCCGCCTCCGCCATGTCCTCGGTCGCGCCGGCGAAGGAGAAGCGCACGAAGCGGCAGCCCTGCTCGGCGTCGAAATCCAGCCCCGGCGTCGTGGCCACCCCGGTTTCCATCAGCATCCGCCGGCAGAAGTCCTGGCTGTCGTTGGTCTGGCGCGAGACGTCGGCGTACAGGTAGAACGCGCCGTCCGCCGGGGCCAACCGGTCGAACCCGGCCGCCGGCAAGTGTTCCAGCAGCAGCGCCCGGTTGGCGGCATAGCGGGCAACATTGGCCTGAAGTTCATCCTCGCAGTCCATGGCGAACAGGCCGGCATACTGCGACAGCGTCGGCGCCGAGATGAACATGTTCTGCGCCAGACACTCCAGGGGCCGGATCATGTCCGGCGGCGCCACCAGCCAGCCCAGCCGCCACCCGGTCATCGAATAGTATTTGGAGAAGCTGTTGATGACGATGGCGGTCTCTGTCAGGCCGGCGGCGGACACGGCCGGCTCGCCGTAGACGATGCCGTGGTAGATCTCGTCGGAGATCAGGCGGATGCCCTCCCGCTCGCAATGCGCCGCCAGCGCCCGCATCTCATCGGGCGGCACCACGGTCCCGGTCGGGTTGGAGGGACTGGCGACGATCAGGCCGTCGAGCCGCTCGCCCGCCGCCTCCAGCACCGGCACGGTGGGCTGATAGCGGCTGTCCGCCCCAACCGGAAAAATGACCGGCTCAACCCCCAACGCCTTCAGGATGTGGCGATAGGCGGGATAGCCGGGCGCGGCCAGCCCCACCCGGTCGCCGGCCGCGAACGCCCCCAGAAAGGCCAACTGGAATGCCGCCGACGATCCGGTGGTGACCAGGATGCGCTCGGGCGGCACATCGGCGCCGTGTGCCTCCCGATAGTGCCGGGAAATCCGCGCCCGCAACTCCGGAATGCCCAGGGCCACCGTGTAGCCCAGCCGCTCGGTCTCGATCAGCGCCGCCAGCCGCTCCGCCGCGCCGCGCGGCAGGCCGGTGCCGGGCTGGCCGACCTCCAGGTGCAACACCCGCTCGCCCGCCGCCTCGCGGGCGGCGGCCTGACTCATGACATCCATGACGATGAAGGGGGGAACCTTGGCGCGCGCGGCGACTTTCAGAACCATGACGGAACACCATACGGAATGGGGACACTGCGGGACGCAGAGGACGGCTTTGGGATCCGTCAGGGCTCGCCGACAAGCATCGACAGGCCGGCGCCGCGCGGATCGACGGCCACGCGACAGGTTTCCGGGCTGCGCGGAATGCCATCGGGGCAGGACATCAGGGTGACCAGCGCCTTGCCCAGGCCGCCGGCCGACGCCCGGGAGACACTTTCGGCCGGCGAGCGCCCGTCCTTGAGCGCCGGCACGCCGGTCTCCAGCGCCAGATCCACGGCGCCGCCCCCGGCGGCGGCCACGCCGCCCAGGGTCACGTCCGAGTGGGTGTTGAGGCGCAGCATGATGGCAATGGCCGGGCTTTGCGAGGTCGGCAGCGGGGCGAGCACAAAGCCGAACCCAGGCAGCGGTCGGCCGGTGCCCATCGGGCGGTTCAGGGTCAAAGCGCAGGCCACCGCGCCGCCGAAACTGTCGGCCACCAGGAACCCGGTGGCGCCCCGGTCTCCCATGCCGCCGCTCATCCCGTGCGCCACGCTGTCCGCCAGATCGGGCAGCGGAGGCGGCAGGGCCGACGGCTCGCCGGCGCCGTCCGTGCCGGCCCAGCGATGGGCGAAGTCGGCGGCGCTGTCCGGCACCGGCGAAAAGGCGTCCGTGTGCGAGCGATAGTCCGTCAGACGCGCCGGCCGCCAGACCGGCCGCCAGTCCCGCAGCGTCTCGGTGTCGATCCCATACCCCCCGGCGTCGGCGGCGGCGATCAGTTCCCGGGCCACCGGGCCGGCGTGGTATTCTCCCGGACTGACCCGCGCCAGACCCAGGGCACGGGCCAGGCTGAGATTCTCCAGCCGCTGTCCCTCCACCGGCGCGACCACGCCGTGGACCGGCGCCGTCAGCCCCAACGCCCGGACCTCGGCGGCCAGCGCGCGCGAGGCCGGAAACCCGAAGCGGGCCAGCGATTCGGCCGGCGAGACCAGGGATTCCCAGCGCACCGCACCGGAGCGCGCATGCAGCGCGTACAGGCCGCGCGGCATCGCCGGCACCGCCACCGCGCCCCCAAGGCCGGGCAGGCCGGCCGCCTCACGCGGCAGGAAGTCGAGGACCTCGACCCGCGTGTCGCCGTCGTCGTCCCGATCCTGAACCAGACAGACCCCGCCCCCGCCCAGGCCGGCGGAGGTCGGCAGCGTCACCGCCAGCGTGAACCCCATGGCCACCGCTGCGTCGGCCGCCGTGCCCCCGGACGACAGGACGTCCCGGCCCACGACGGCGGCGCGCGGTTCGTCCGCCGCGACGATCCCGGCGAACCCGTCGACATAGCCCAGCACACCCGGTTGACGCTCCGCCCCGCAGGCCGAAAGAACCGAGACCACCAGCGCCGCGCCCAGCGCGCGCCAACGGCGACCGGCCACACGTTGCCCCCCCACACGTTGACCGGGGGCGGGCGAGTCACTACCGTTTTCAGAACAGGCACAGACGCGATCACGGCCGCAAGCCGTTGGCGTGTCGCCAGACGCGGGAGAGACATCGGTGTTAACGCGCATGCGGTTCCCCTGGGGTTCGATCCTGTCGTTGAGTGTCGCGGGTGTCCTTCTGGTGGCGCTCGCGACCGTCCCGGCGCGGGCCCAGACCCTGATCCGGGACGCGGAAATCGAAGGTATCATCGCCCAGTACGCCGCGCCACTGCTACGCGGCGCCGGCATACCGCCGGAGTCGGTGTCCATCCGCATGCTCGCGGACGACCGCCTGAACGCCTTCGTGGTCAAGGGGAACCGGATGTATCTGTTCACCGGTCTGATCCGGCGGGCGGAACAGCCGGATGCCCTGATCGGGGTCATTGCCCACGAGATCGGTCACATCGCCGGCGGCCATCATGTCCGCCTGGACCGCAACCTGGACACGCTGGAGACCACCTCGATCCTGGGCCTGCTGCTGGGCACGGCGGCCGGGGTTCTGACCGGCCGGCCCGACCTGGGAATGGCCGTCGGCAGCGGTGTGCAGGACATGGGCGTGCGCAACTTCCTCGCTTATTCCCGAACCCAGGAGTCCTCCGCCGATGCCTTCGCGCTGAAGGCCCTGGACCGCGAGGGCCTGCCGGCCGACGGCCTGCTTGACTTCATGCACGCGTTGGAAAACCAAACCGCCCTGTCGACGGACAGTCAGGACGCCTACCTGCGCACCCACCCGCTGACCCGTGACCGCATCCGGGCGGTCGAGGCCCATGTCGCCGGGACCTCCGGAACCGGCGCCGCCGTGCCGGCCGCGTGGATCGACCTGCACGCCCGCATGCTGGCCAAACTCAACGGGTTCCTGTTGCGTCCCAGCGAAGCCTTGCGGCTGTACGCGGATCGGGATGACCTTCCCGGACGGTACGCTCGGGCCATCGCCCACTACCGCGCCGCCGAACTGGACCCCGCCCTGAGCCTCATCGACGGCCTGATCGCCGAGGAGCCGGACAACCCCTTCTTCCACGAACTGAAGGGGCAGATGCTGTTCGAGAGCGGCCGGGTGCGGGAGGCGCTGCCGTCCCACGAGCGCGCCGTCGCGCTGGCCCCGAATGAGCCCCTGCTGCGCGTCGCCCTGGCGCACGCCCAGATCGAGAGCGGCGACGAGGCGCTTCTGGCGCCGGCCCGCGACAACCTGTCCAACGCGCTGTCCCGCGATGACGGCAACGCCTTCGCGTGGCGGCTGCTGGCCCAGGCCTATGGCCGCGCAGGCGACAGTGCCCGGGCCGACTACGCCATGGCCGAGACCGCCTTGCGATCCGGAGAGTTCGACCGCGCGCTGTTCCACGTCGGCCGCGCGGAAACCCAGATCCAGCGCGGCTCGCCCACATGGTTGCGCCTACAGGACATCCGCGTCCAGGCCGAGCGCCGCCGGGATGAATAATACGGCAAGCGGATGATTGGTTCGGTGTGTTGACGATCCAGTGTAGGGCGGCTGGCCGGACGTGCTGGGGCCGGAGTTACTGGGACAAGGCTTCGGAAATCGCCTTGAACGGGTTCAGGCTGGACAGTCCGCCACCGCCACCGCCACCGCCCCCGGCGGCGGGGTCCAGATTGGCCAACTCTTCCGGGCTCATGGTGCTGAAGTCCACCTCGGCCATCACCGTCGGCCGCTGCGTCGGCACCACCAGGGTCGCGACCAGGACCGCCGCAGCCAGCACGCCGCCCACGATCACCAGCCGACGCATGCGAGCGGCGCGGCGGGCGGCGGCGCGCTCCCCGGTTTCCGTGCGGGCGAATGTGGCCAGTTCCGCCACCTGCGGATCGGACGGCAGGCGCCGCTTCCCGAATGCCGGCTCTTTGTGTGCTGCCCGGAGGGTCATCGCCTGATGCCTCGCATTCGATCCAAAATCCGATCAAGTTGGTATCATTGTGTGCCGATCCGGGCAACAACCCAAACGTAAGGGTGGCCAAAAGTCATAGGCCCAACGGCGATGATGGGTCTGACATTAGGCTGAGGCGTGACGCAGCATGATCGGCCCTGTGATCAGCCATCTCAGGGCCATGGCCAGATCGTAGACGGGCGCCCCGGCCTCGCTGCGGACGCGCTGCCGGAACGGCCCCAGGTTGGTGCATTCCAGCACCACGGCATCCAGCTTCCCGCCCGCCTGCGTGCGCAGGCGCTGGGTGGCCAGCGCCACCTCGCCACTGGCGACGGCGGCGTCGAACGACGGACGGTCCTCCGCAATGGTCGGATAGAACACGCGCGACAGTTCCATGCCCTCGATGATGACGTCTGGATCCCAGGCCGCCCCGAAGTGCGACGCCGCCAACGCGCGCGAGTCGAGCGTCAGTACGCCGATCCGGGCACGCGGCCCATGGGCCTCGCGCAGCAGGGGCAGAAGCAGCAGCGCGCTTGTCACCACCGGCACCGAAACGGCCGCCTGGAACCGCGCCTGCAACGCGCCGAGATATCCGCAACTGGTGCCGATGACACAGGCCCCTTCCTTCTCCAGGGCGCGGGCGGCGTCCACCAGGGCATCGGCGGTGGCCTCGTCGGGCGGCTTGGGCCGCGCGACGAGGCCGACACGGGCGCCGGGCACGCGCCGGTAGATCACGCGGCCGTCAAAGGTGTCCGGATGACCGATGTCACCCGGCGCGCGCGGAAAACGGGTGTCCAACATGACGATGCCGACCAGCCCGGTCGAACGCGGGGCGGGCGATGCGGACGGCGGAACTCCAGGAACCATGGTCAAAACCCCGTGGATCGCGGCGGGCGGGTGAGGCGCATCCCATACCATGCGCCCGCCACCCGGCCCGACACAAGGATAACCCCACCCGCGACCCGCCGCGGCGCCGGGCGGTTCCGGTCGCTTCGCGGGTCGGAAGCTTTGACCAGGCCGGGAATGCTGTCTAACACTGGTCTGCGCAAGACCGACCGCGACGTTCGGTTTCTGACCGGCTCCCTCCGCCCGGAGCGGGGAGCCGCCACACAGGGAGGTTCGCCATCATGTCTCATCCGACCACCAGCCGCCGGACCCTTTTCCGTACCGCCGCGCTCGGTGCTGCCCTGACTCTTCCTCTGGGGCTGAGTGCCGGAGCCGCCCAGGCCGAGACCTGGGACATGCCGATGGCCTACGCGGCGTCGAATTATCATTCCGAGAACAACGCCGCCTTCGCCGCCGCCGTGACGGAGCGCACCGACGGTGCCCTGGAGATCAAGACCCACCCCGGCGGCTCGCTGGTGCCGGGCGGTGAGATCTTCGGCGCCGTGCGGCGCGGTATCGCGCCCATCGGCGAGCGCCTGATGTCGGCCCTGGGCAACGAGCACCCGATCTTCGAGATCGACGCCGTGCCCTTCCTGGCCACCAGCTTCGAGGAGTCGCGCAAGCTGTATGAGGCCTCCAAGGCGGCCACGGAGGACGTGCTGGCCGAGAAGGGCCTGAAGCTGCTCTATGCCGTGCCGTGGCCACCGCAGGGTCTGTACGCGATCCACGAGATCAACAGCATCGAGGACATGGAGGGCCTGAAGTTCCGCGCCTACAACGCCGCCACCTCGCAACTGGCGGAAATGATGGGCGCCATCCCCACCAAGATCGAGACCGCCGAACTGTCGCAGGCCTTTGCCACCGGCGTGGCGGAAAGCATGATCTCTTCCGGCTCCACCGGCTACGATCGCAAGATCTGGGAGTTCGTGGACTATTGGTATGATGTCCAGGCGTGGCTGCCCAAGAACATGGTGATCGTCAATCTCGACGCTTGGAACGCGCTGGACCCCCAGATCCAGGGCATCGTTGTCGAGGAGGCCGCCAAGGCCGAGGAGGCCGGCTGGGCCGAGGCGCAGCGCCTCGCCGACTGGTACAAGGAGCAACTCGCCGCCAATGGCATGACCGTCGCGCCGCCGTCGGACGAACTGAAAGCCGGCTTCCAGGAGCTGGGCGCGCAGATGACCGCCGAGTGGACCGAGCGCGCCGGCGACATGGGTCAGGCCGTGCTGGAGGCGTATGAGGGCATGGAGTAACGGGGCAACCGCCGCGTGGGCCTGAATTTCCCGGTATGGGGGAAGGGCACCGGTCGTGACGTGAACGACGCCGACCACGCCCCTCCCCCCAAAAGGAAATGGTCCGAAAACCGTTTGATCCGTTCCGGTTCGGCGTAGGCTGGCCGTCTCCTCCTCCCATCGAGGGCAGGCTGGGAAGGGGGCGAGTTGGTTTTTCCGCCGGTCGCATCTTCCGCCGTGGGGCAGTGATTCAACCCCACCCCACCATGGAAGGCGCTTGCGGCGTCGACCGTCCGAATCGAATGCTCCGGCGCCAGGTGGAAAGAAATAGGCGGAATCCGTATCAGCAGGCGTGTGACCCGGGTCCCGCTGAACCTTCGTTCCGAACGCGAGCTTGTTGCGTGTTCGAACAGATGTCGCTATCCTCTCATGGTTGACGTGCAAAGCGGGCAACCCTTTTGCTGCACTGCGGATTCCGCACCAGCGAAGGGGAACAAAAACCGATCACAAACGCACCGCAACCAGGGAGGGATTCTTTCATGAAAAAGGAACGTGGACTCCGCGAACTTTATGAACAGGACCCGATTGCCGCCGACGAGGCCGTGTTCGGTCGCCGCTCCGGTCACGACCGTCGGGGCTTTCTGAAGGGCGCCGGACTGGCCGCCATGGGCGCCGCGCTGGGCTCGACCCTGCCGTTCGGCCGCACCATGCCTGCGGGTCTCATTCCCGCCGCGCTTGCCGATTCGCTCGAGGATTTCGTCATTGAGGGCAAGAACGGCCTGACCGTTCTGAACGACAAGCCAGTAAACGCGGAAACGCCGCCCCATCTGCTGGACGACGACATCACGCCTATCAAGCACTACTTCATCCGCAACAATGGTGTGCCGCCCCAGGATATCAGCCCCGACGGCTGGCGTTTGACCGTGGACGGCGAGGTCAACGAGGCTCTCGACCTGAGCATCCAGGATCTGGCCGACCGGTTCGAGGTCGTCACCCTGCGCCTGCAGCATGAATGCGGCGGCAACGGCCGGGCCGGGTTCAATCCGCCGGCCAGTGGCAACCAGTGGACCACCGGCGCCATCGGCAACGCGGAATGGACCGGCGTGCGTATGCGCGACGTGCTCAACGCCGCCGGGATCAAGGACAGCGCTCTTTATACCGCGCACTACGGGGCTGACAGTCACCTTTCCGGCGATCCGAACAAGCGGCCGATCTCGCGCGGCGTGCCGATCTGGAAAGCGATGGACCCGCACACCCTGATCGTCTGGCAGATGAACGGACAGGACATCCACCCAATGAACGGCGCGCCGTTGCGCATTCTGTGTCCGGGCTGGCCCGGCTCGACATCGCAGAAGTGGCTGACCCGCATCCAGGTGCGTGACGTGATCCACGACGGCACCAAGATGGCGGCGCCCAGCTACAGCGTGCCGATGTATTCCGTGCAGCCCGGCGCCGAGGTGGAGACGTCGGACTTCAAGGTGATCGAGTCCATGCCGGTCAAGTCCCTCATCACGTACCCGCGAAGCGGCCACCGGCTTCCGACCGGACACCGCATCCTCCGGGTGCGCGGCCATGCCTGGTCCGGGGACGATGTGGTGACCGCCCTCGACATCAGTTACGATTTTGGCGCCACGTGGACGCGCGCCGACCTGCAGGCCCCGCCCAACCGCTACTCGTGGCAGCGCTGGGAGGCCGAGATCACGTTCCCGACCAAGGGCTACTACGAGATCTGGGCACGGGCGACCAACCACCGGGGACAGCAGCAGCCGTTCGTGCCGCCGTGGAACCCGAAGGGGTATCTCAACAACGCGATGCACCGCATCGCTGTCATGGTGCCCGCGTGATGCGGCGCCCGGATCGGACCGCCGCGCGGCCCGGTCGGGGATGGCGAGAGAAGATGGTGGCGGTGGCCTGTGCCGTTGCCGTCCTTTTCCCCGGCAGCGCCATTGCGCAACAACGGGAGACGTTGCCCGGCGACGGCGAGGGAAAATGGATCGTCGAGTCGTGGTGCAGCGCCTGCCACTCCCTCAATATGGTCGTCCAACAGGGGATGTCCCGCCGGCGCTGGGACGAAACGCTGGTGTGGATGGTCGAGAAGCAGGGCATGCCGGAACTGCCGGACGACGCCCGCGAGACGGTCCTGGACTATCTCGCGGAACACTTCGGCCAGGAGCATCGGCCCGGCGGCAGGGCCGGTTCGCCGATGTCCATCGGGACCGGGGTTCAGCCGCTGTTCCCGACACAGTAGGCAGGGCGGATCGTGGCGCTTGTTGGCGGAAGATCGTGACGGCCGATGTCTCGCGCGGGGCATCGGCCGGTGCCGTGGTGCCATGGCGGGCTATTGCAGCAGACCGGCGCTTTCGATGCCGTACAGCAACAGCGTGACCGTCACGATGGACAGCAGCGTCGTCACCAGGATGCTGGCCGAGGCCTGGTCCACCCAGGTCTCGAACTGTTGAGCCATGACGAAAACGTTGGACGCGGTCGGCAACGCCGCCAGCAGCACGGCCGTGCCCACCCACACCGGGTCGAACGGGCCGAAAAAGGTCAGCCCCGCCAGCATGATGAACGGATGGCCGAGCAGCTTCATGGGCACGATGTAGCCCAGCGCGCCCGGCACGCCCCGGGTGCGCCGGTTGGCCAGGGTGACCCCCATGGCGAACAGGGCGCACGGCGCCGCCGCCTGGGCCAGATAGTCGATCAGGCGGGCCAGGGGAGCCGGCGGTTCCCAGCCGGTGACGGCGGCGGCGACTCCCAGAAAGACCGCGACGATAAACGGATGCGTCACCACCTGACGCACCACCGTCAGCGCCAGCCGCGCCGGCGATTCGGTGTCGCGTCCGGCCAGCGCCATCATGGCCGGCGCCAGCGTGAAGTGCATGATGTTCTCGAAACAGAAGATCAGCGCCACCGGGACGGCGGCCTCCGGCCCGAACACCAGGAGGGCCAGCCCCGGCCCCATGTAGCCGATGTTGCCGTAGGCGCCGGCCAGCCCCTGGATGGTCGAGTCCGCCACCTTGCCGCGCGAAAAGAGCATTCCCAGGCCGAACGTCACGGCGGCGACCGTGAAGGTCATGCCGACGTTCGTGGCGATGAAGCTCCACTGCGTCAGTTTCTCGACGGGTGTTTCGGACAGCAGGCTGAAGAACAGGGCCGGCAGCGCGATGTAGACGACGAAGACGTTCAGCCACCCGAGTTCCGAGACCGGCAGTTTCTTGGCCCGGCCGGCGATGCCGCCGACGGCGATCAGGCCGAAGAACGGCGCGATCAGACCGATGATCTCAAGCATGCCTGCGGTCCTCAGCGTGGCGGCGGCACACGCGGCCCGTCCCCGGGCTACGTCCCGACCCGCATCATGGTCGCCTGCATCAGCGCCACGGGTTTTTCCGTGCCGTCTGTCTGTTCGGCGATGACGGAGGCCTGCACCACCACGATCTGGCGGCCGGCGCGCAGCACCTGCCCCCGGGCGCGGAAGCGGTGCCCCACGGCCGGGGCCAGCAGGTTGTGCTTGAACTCGATGCTCAGCACGTTGCTGTCGGGCGGCATGACGGTGTAGGCGGCGTATCCGGCGGCGGTGTCGGCCAGCGCGGCCGTCACCCCGGCATGCAGAAAGCCGTTCTGTTGGGTCAGGTCCTCGCGGAACGGCATGACCAGTTCGACGGCGCCAGGGGCGACATCGGTCACGCTGGCCCCAAGGGTGGCCATGAACGCCTGACTCGCGAAACTGTCACGCACACGCTGGACATAGTCCGGGCATCCGGGCGAGAACGAGGGAGGGGTGATCGGGGCCGTGTCCATGATGGGGTGCCGTCCTGGTGATCCGCGCGGCGGAGGGAAAAGTATACGCCAACGTATGGACGGACCCCGGTCCCGTCAAGACGCAAGCGGCTCACGCCGCGCCGGCCTGGAGGCGATACCCTGAGGGAAGCCAAGACACACCGCGACGCGTGGCTGGAGGCCGCCTTCGCCATGCTGGCCGAGGGGGGCGTGGACAATGTCCGCGTCGAGCCGCTGGCCCGGCGACTGAACGTGACCAAGGGTGGGTTCTATTGGCACTTCCGCGATCGCGCGGACGTGCTGGCGGTGATGCTGGAGCGCTGGCGCGATGGCCGCGTGGCGGTGATCGTCCGTCATGTGGCGCCGGGCGAGGACGAGGACGCCGAGGCCGTGCTGCGCCGCCTGCTGGACCGCTATCTGGACCATCCGAATCCCCGGGGCTCGGCCATCGAAATGGCGGTGCGCGACTGGGCGCGTCACGACCCCGCCGCCGCCGAGGCGGTGGCCGAGGTGGACCGCGCCCGCCTGGCCCACGTCACGCCGCTGTTCGAATCCCTGGGCATGGATGCCTGCGAGGCGCGGGCGCGGGCGCGCCTGTTCTACGCCTATGTGTTCGGCCAGAACCTGCTGACCCCGGGCACCGGCGACGCGGCCGAGACCACACGGGTGTCCGACCGCATCACCGCCATTCTGCTGGGCCGCGACGCGTCCGCATGATCCGGTCTTCGTCTGAATCCTGAAGGCCGCGTTGATGGATGGGAGGTCAGGCGTCGGCGGCCTTCAGCGCGTCCATGAGCGCCCGATAGCGCGCCACCACGGACGCGCGCGAGAACTCGGCCGCCACCCGTTCCAGCCCGCGCCCGGCCAGATGCGCCCCCAGGTCCCGGCTGTCCAGAACACGCCGGATCGCGCCGGCCAGCGCGGCGGCGTCGTCCTTCGGCACCAACAGGGCGTCGTCCCCGTCGCGCACCATCTCGGCCGGGCCGGCGGCATCGGCCACGACCAGAGGCTTGCCGTGCGCCCAGGCCTCGACGGTGACGGTGCCGTTCGGCTCGTAGCGCGAGGGGAACACCACCATGTCGGCGGCGCCCATCAAGGCCGTGCGGTCGGTGCGCCAGCCCAGGAAGCGCACCCGCCCGGCCACGCCCAGGCTGTCCGCCAGGGCCTCCAGTTCGGCCCGGTTCGGCCCCTCGCCGGCGATCCACAGCCACGCCGCCGGCACCTCGACCAGCGCATGCAACAGTACGTCCAACCCCTTGGCCGGGTGCAGCCGGCCCAGCGCCAGCAGCAACGGCGCGTCGTCGGGCGTGCCGTGGTCGGCGCGCGGCACCGGGACCGCCGCCGCGTCCACTTCGCAGAAGTTGGGGATGGTATGCACGCGGTGCTCGGGCCAGCCGCCGTCCAGGATATGGCGCCGGATGCCGGGGATGATGGCGATCAGGTGGTCGAAACCCCGGTAGTACTTCAGGTCGTAGTAACCGCCCAGGCGCGCGGCGCGCAGCCACGGCCCGGCCGGCAGCTTCGATGCCGCCCGGTTCATCCAGGCTAGCGCGACCGTCGCGCCGTGGTCGCGCAAATGACGGCGCAGAATGCCGGGCGTGCGAAGGTCCAGCCCGCCCCCGAACGGCGCGGTCTCGACGGTGCAGCCGGCCGCGCGCAGGGCCTCGACCCGGTGCGCGTGCGGGCGGATGACCAGCGATTGGTCCACGCCGTCGCCTTCCAGCGCGGCGGCCAACGTGGTGAAGAAGGTCTCCGCGCCCCCGTGGGCGGCGCCGGCCATGACCTGGGTAAGATGCATGGGAGGGGCTTTCGTCACAGAACAGGACACGGACGCGGTTCCGCCGCTCACTCCACCGCCATGATGGCTTCCCAGCGCTTGAACGCGTCCAGGCCGTCGATCATGACGCCGTCAAAGCCCAGGTCCATCACCGCGACGAAGTATTCCCCAAGCTGATTTTTCCACGCCGGGTCCCAGAATTCGGTGAAGTGCGCCCCGGGCCGGCCCAGCGCGGTGGCCGACAGCCAGCGCGGCGTGCCCAGGTCCCAGGACGGCTCCCAGTAATACTCGTCGGCGTTGGCGTAGCCGACGTCGAACGCCGCCATCACCAACCGACGCGCGCCCAGCTTTTTGTAGCGCAGTTCGCGGACGTGCTGCGCCGCCAGGGCCTTTTCCCCCAGTACGAAGGGGTCCAACACCAAAATGTCGTGGTTGGTCTCGCGCAGCGCCCCGATCAGCAGGCTCACGTCGCCGAACCCCGACGCATCCTCCAGCACCAGGATGGAGCGGGCCTGTTGGGGATCGGTGATGTTGTCCGCGTTCTCGCCCCAGGGGCGTTCGGTCGGAATGTCGTCGAGGCGGCCCTGGGGATCGGTATCGACATGAATCAGCAGGCCGGCGGTGCGGGCGCGGCGGCGCGCCTCGTCGGCGATGTCCGGGCTGGCGCAGTGGTCGATGGAGGCCAGAACCATGTTCAGGTCCGCCAGACGCACCAAGTCCTCGTCACTGACCGGCGGTTCGCCGCAGAACTGGCCGTCGATCACGAAGCCGTCGATGGCGGCCAGGAATCCGCTGGCCGGTTCGCCAACGCCGGCCGCCGGGCTGTCCGGGTCCAGGTTGCCCTGTCCGGCGCGGGCGATCCGGGCCGCCTCCAGCACGGCGGCGCGGCGGCTCCGGAAGGCCAGTGGCGCGCCCCCGCGCGCCAGGACGGCGAAGCCCGGCTGGCGGGCGCGGGCATAGCGCGACAGCTCCTGGACAATGGCCCGCAGTTCAGCGCGCACGTCGGGAACCAGCCAGGGCGGCAGGGACAGGATCGGCTCCCCGGGGTCCTCGGTGGCCTCGCGCGCGGCCTCGCGCGCCTCCCTCTGGCGGCGGAGCAGGTCGAGCAGGCCCGGCTGGTCGTCTCCGCCACTGGACAGGCCCTGCGGGTCCATGCCCTCCTGCTCCGGTTCCAGCCCGATGTCCCGCAATTGCTGCATCAGGCTTTGGGTCCCGGAGGGAGGCGGCGCCACCATCGCCGGCCCCTCGGCGGGCGCCGGCTCGTCGGCGGCGCGCGCGGCCCCCCCGGCCATCAGCGCAACGCCCAGGGCGAGGGGAAGAAGTCGGGAAACCATCCTGCTCATGCGGTCCACTCCGCCACGGTCTCGGCGATGGCGAGACAACTGGTCAGGCCCGGGCTCTCGATGCCGTACAGTGCCGCATAGCCGGGAACCCGCGTCTCGCGCGGGGACTGTATCACGAAATCGCGCGCGGGTTCTCCCGGAGCCTGCACCTTGGGACGGATTCCGGCATAGGCCGGGGACAGCGCGCCGTCGGGCAGCCCCGGCCAGTAGCGGCGGATGCCGTCCACGAAGAGGGCGGCACGGCCCGGGTCCACGGTGTAGTCGATGCGGTCGATCCACTCCACGTCCGGCCCGAAGCGGCCCTGCCCGCCCAGATCGCGGGTGTAGTGCAGCCCCAGGCTGGCCGGCCCGGGCACCGGATAGATCAGGCGGCGGAAGGGCGCCCGGCCGCTCAGCGCGAAATACACGCCGCGCGCCAAATGCAGCGGCGGCACCGTCTCGGGCGGCACGCCGGCGATGGCCCGGGCGACCGCCTGGGCGCCCAACCCGGCGCAGTTGACGACGCCGCGCGCGCGCAGGCGCATGGGGGCCTCGCCGCCAACGTCCAGATCCACCCCCCCGTCCACCACCCGTCCGCCCGTGACCGGGCTGCGCAGCGCCAGCGCCGCGCCCGCCGCCTCGGCGTCGCCCAGCAGGGACAGCATCAGGCCGTGACTGTCGAGGATCCCCGTCTCCGGCGACAGCAGCGCCGCCGTGCAGGCCAGGCCATCCGGCTCCAGCGCCATGGCCTCGGCGCCGGAGAGCCAGGGCAAGTCCACCCCGGCCGCCGCCGCCCGCGCCTGGACCGCGCGCAGGGCGTCGTGTTCGGCCTCGCCGCCGGCGGGGCTGGCGACGATCAGCTTGCCGCATGTGTCGTGGGCGATGCCGCGCTCGGCCAGATAGCGATAGAGCATCCGGCGGCCCCGCACGCACAGGCGCGCTTTCAGGCTGCCCTCCGGGTAGTACACGCCGGCATGGATGACTTCGCTGTTGCGCGACGAGGTGGCGGTGCCGAAGGCCTCGGCGGCCTCCAGGATGACGACCTCGCACCCGGCCAGGGCCAGCGCGCGCGCCACCGCGAGGCCCACGACGCCGGCCCCGATCACCACGCGTTCGACGGTCTCAGGGGTGGTCACGGAGGGAGCCTCGTCTTTGAACGGAGCATGACGGCGATGGAGGATGGACCCGTCCGGTCGGTGCGCGCAAAGTACCGCGCGCCCGATCCCTTGGCCAGCGGAATGCCGGGGGCGCGGCTTTCGCAAGGCGCCTACCCCGCCGCCACCCCGGCCAGATCCTTCATCAGCCGGTGCAGGCCCTGCAAACGCCGCGCGTCGTCCGCCCAGTCGCGCTTGGCGACCAGCTTGTGGTCGGGCCGGAGTTTCACGCTCGTCACGTTCTTGCCGATGAACTGCACCAGCCCGGCCGGGTTGGGGAAGTCGTTACCCCGGAAGGTGATGACCGCGCCCTTCGGCCCGGCGTCGATCTTCTCCGCGTTGGCCATACGGCACAGAACCTTGATGCGGATCACCTTCAACAGGTTCTCGACTTCGGTCGGCAGCGGGCCGAAGCGATCGATCATCTCGGCCGCCAGCGCCTCGACCTCGTCGTCCGCCGTCACGTCTCCGATGCGCCGGTACAGCGACAGCCGCACCCCCAGGTCGGGCACGTAGCCCTCGGGGATCAGGATCGGCGAGCCAAGGGTGATCTGCGGCGACCAGGTCTCCTCGGCCGCCTCCATCCCCTCGCCCGAGCGGGCGGCGGCCACCGCCTCCTCCAGCAGGTGCTGATAGAGTTCGATGCCGACCTCGCGGATATGGCCGGATTGCTCATCGCCCAGCAGGTTGCCCGCCCCGCGAATGTCCAGGTCGTGGCTGGCCAACGTGAACCCGGCCCCCAGGGTGTCGAGCGTCTGCATGACATCCAGCCGTTTCTCGGCCGCCTTGGAGAGTTTCCGGTTCGGCCGGATGGTCAGGTAGGCATAGCCGCGCGCCTTGGCCCGCCCGACGCGGCCGCGCAACTGATAGAGCTGGCCCAGCCCGAACATGTCGGCGCGGTGAATGATGATGGTGTTGACGCGCGGCATGTCGAGGCCGCTCTCGATGATGTTGGTCGCCAGCAGGATGTCATACTGCCCGTCGGCGAAGGCGGTCATGACGTCCTCAAGCTGCTTCGCCGCCATCTGGCCGTGGGCGACGGCCACCTTGACCTCGGGGACAAGAGCTTCCAGCCGCTCCGCCACCTCGTCGATGTCCTTCAGGCGCGGACAGACATAGAAGCACTGCCCGCCCCGGTAGCGCTCACGCAAAATGGCCTCGCGGATCACCACCGGATCGAACGGCAGCACGAACGTCCGCACCGCCAGCCGGTCCACCGGCGGGGTCGCGATCAGGCTCATCTCGCGCACCCCGGTCAGCGCCAGTTGCAGGGTGCGCGGGATCGGCGTGGCGGTCAGGGTCAGGACGTGGACATCGCTCTTGAGCTGTTTCAGGCGCTCCTTGTGCGCGACGCCGAAGTGCTGCTCCTCGTCGATGATCAGCAGGCCCAGGGTCTTGAAGTGAATCGACTTGGCCAGCAGGGCATGCGTGCCGACAACGACATCGAGCGTACCGCTGGCCAGTTCGGCCTTCACCGCCGTGGCCGCCTTGCCGGTGACCAGCCGCGACAGGTGGCCGACCCGCACCGGCAGGCCGGCAAAGCGTTCGCTGAACGTCTTGTAGTGTTGGCGCGCCAGCAATGTCGTCGGCACCACCACCGCCACCTGCTGGCCCGACAGCGCGGCGACGAAGGCGGCGCGCAGTGCCACCTCGGTCTTGCCGAAGCCGACGTCGCCGCAGACCAGCCGGTCCATGGGCTTGCCGTCGCCCAGGTCCTCCAGCGTTTCCCCGATGGCCCGCAACTGGTCGTCGGTCTCGACGTAGGGGAAGCGGGCGGCGAATTCGTCGTACAGGCCCTCGGGCGGCGTGTAGACCTCGGCCTTGCGGAGATGGCGGGCGGCGGCCACCTGGATCAACTGCTCCGCCATATCGCGGATGCGGTTCTTCAGCTTGGCCTTGCGCGCCTGCCAACCCACCCCGCCCAGCTTGTCGAGGTTCACCCCGGCGGTCTCGGAACCGTAGCGGGACAGGACCTCGATGTTCTCCACCGGGACGAACAGCTTGTCCTCGCCAGCGTAGATGACCCGGATGCAGTCGTGCGGCGCGCCGCCGACCGTCAGCGTCTCCAGCCCGTCATAGCGGCCGATGCCATGATCGACGTGCACCACCAGATCGCCCTCGACCAGAGTCGAGGCGTCCTGGATGAACGAGTCGGCCTTGCGCTTCTTCTTCTGCGGTCGGGCGAGGCGGTCGCCGAGTACGTCCTGTTCGGCGATGACGGCCATTTCAGGGGTCTCGAACCCCCGGTCCAAGCCCAGCGCCACCAGGGCCAGGGCGTCTTTGTGCGCCGTGGCGAGATCGGCCCAGTTTTCCACGGTTTCCACGGGCGCCGATCCGTGATCGCGGATCAGTCCGCCCAGCCGATCGCGCGAGCCTAGCGAGTGCGCCGCCAGCACCACCCGTTTCCCGGCGTGGATGCGCTCGCCGGCGTGGGCGGCGACGGCCTCGAACACGTTCTCGCCGGTGCGGGCGCGCACGTCGGCGAAGTCGCGACCGGGCCGGCCCTCCATGTCCAGGGTGTCCGGCGCCGCCTCGGCCGGGGCGTAGGGCGACAGGTCGAACACGCGGGGCGCCGCGCCCAACAAACGTGCCCAGTCCTCGTCCGTCAGGAACAGCCGCTCCGGCGGAATCGGGTTGTAGATCAGGCCGCCCTCGCCCGAGCCCGACACGGCGATGTCGCGCCGGGCGGCGTGGTATTCCTCGATCTGCTCCCAGCGCGCGGCGCGGGCGGCCTCGGCGTCGGGATCGAGGGTGACGATCGCCTCGGGCGCATAGGCCAGCAGCGTGTCCATGCCGTCGTGGAACAGCGGCAGCCAGTGTTCCATGCCGGCCATGGCCTGCCCGGCGGAGATGGTTTCGTACAGCGCGTCCTCGCGTTTCGGCGCGCCGAACAATTCGCGATAACCGGAACGGAAGCGGGCGATGGAGGCGTCGTCCAGCGTCAGTTCGCTCATGGGCTTGAGGACGACGCGGTCGGCCTCGCCGGTGGTGCGCTGGCTGACGGCGTCGAACACGCGCAGGCCGTCCACCTCGTCGCCGAACAGGTCCAGGCGCAGCGGGTCGGCGTGGCCGGGCGGGAACAGGTCCACCAGACCGCCGCGCACGGCGTACTCGCCCGGTTCCATCACCTGCTCGGCGCGCACATAACCGGTGCGGCCGAGGAAGCCGAGCAGGGCCTCCATGTCCAGGCTCTCGCCCTTGACGATGGGGAAGGCGGACCCGGCCAGCGACTCGCGCGGCGGCAGGCGCTGGGTGACGGCGTTGACGGTGGTCACGATCAACAGCGGGTCGGGCGCCGGGGCGTCGGGCGGCAGGGACGCGAGGTCCGCTAGGGTCTCGATGCGCCGCGCCAGGATGTCGGCGTGCGGCGAGACCCGGTCATACGGCACGCAGTCCCATGCCGGCAGGTCCAGCACGCGCAGGTCCGGCGCCATGAAGCGGGCGACCTCGACGAGGGTCGCCAGCCGCACGTCGTCGCGCGCCACGTGCAGCACCGGCCGGCCCTTTCGGGCGCGGGCCAGGGCGGTGAGCACATGGGCGTCGTGCCCCTCCGGCATCCCGGCCAGGGTGACGCGGCCCTTGGTTTCGTGCAGGGCCTTCTCGATCTGTCGTTTCAGCACGGGAGGCGACGTGTCCAGCGATCACGGGAGGCGGGCATAGCGCGTTCCCCGTCCGGGAGTCAAACCCGCGCCGCCGCCGCGGATGTGAATCAGATCGCTCCGATGGGGCGAAAGAACAGCGCGCGCCTGCGGTGCGCCGACCCCTTCATCCGGACGCCGCATGATGCCTCAGGGCGGGAATCGGGCGGGCCGGTGACCCGGGTCACAGACTCCTGCCACGGTTCGCGCGGAAAATAGTCATTATTCCAGGCGAAGATGCCCGGTCGGATCGGATGCAAGGTCCGGATCGACACGCCAGGACTCAGGGAGGATCGACCCATGACCCGCTTGGCCGGATACCTGACCGCAGTCGCCCTGACCGTCGGCTTGGCTGGCGCCGCCGGGGCCGCCCCAGAAACCATGCCCGGGACCATGAAGACGCCCTCCGCCGCCGACATCCCCGTTGTCTTCACATCGGAAGCGTTCGCCGCGACCCCTGAGGCGCTGTGCGACGGCGCGTTGGAAAACGTGGCCATCGGCCGTCCCGTGCCGTTCCGCGCGGCCGGGTGCCTGCGCACCTTCCTGCTGGAGGCCGACTCAGCCGCGACGGTGGCGGCACGTCCGGCGCCGGAGGCCTGCGAGGCCCTTCTGCCCAGCTTCGCCGTGGGCGCGCCGGTTCTCCTGGGCGCGGCCGTGCCGTGCGTGGAAGACTACATCCTGACCGGCCGCGATCAGGTGGCCACCCGCTGATGTGCCGGGCGCGTCGGCGCGGTCAGCCCGCGCCGGCCGGGGACGCCGCGGAAGCGCCGCACCCCTCGCCGGCGGGCTTCGGCACATCGCCGGGCGCGGCGGCCCGCGGGGCGCAATAGATCGTGTATAAGGTCCCGAGAATCGCCGCGACCTCGTCGCCCTTCAGCGAGTAATAGATGGTCTGGGCCACCCGCCGGGTGCGCACCAAGTCGTCGCGGCGCAGGCGCGCCAGATGCTGGGACAGGGCCGACTGGCTGAGGCCGACCACCCGCTCCAGTTCGCCGACCGAGCACTCGTTGCCGTGCAGCTGACACAGGATCAGCAGGCGGTATTGATTGCTCATGGCCTTGAGCAAGGTGCTGGCGCCGCGCGCCTGCTCTTGCAGTTTCTGGAGGTCGTCCTCGGTCATGCCCGCCCCGCCGCTCTCAATCCATACCCGATCCGGGCCGGGTGGACACGTACATTAGCATATTCCGAACCTGTAACAACGCGGGAATGCCATCCGGCCGACGAGCAGTTCAGCCGCGACCGGGCCGGACTCACGCGCCGGCGCGAGCCAGTTTGGCCAACTCAACCTCGGCACGCAGTTCGATTTCGTCGAGCAGGGCGTCAAGCTGGCGATCCGGTCCCTGCTCCCGCTTGGCACGGACCATGCTGGCCAGTTCCATCAGGCGGTCCTTGGGGATGGCGCCCAGCAACAGACCAAGGCGAACCTCTTCCAGACGGTCGAGCATGTCCTCGCCCCGTCGGATCAGACGGGTCTGGCGCTGTCGGCGTTGGGCGGCGTCGTCCGCCGCGCCGACCTCCTGCAGGGCCAGCAACCCATCGAGCCCGCCGACGCCTTGGGCCTCGGCAATATCGTCGGTCCCGCTTCCGCTGCCCGGAGCCTCGGTGAGGAAGCCCTTGAGCGCCCGCTCGAAATCCAGGCCGGAGGCGGCGTCTCCGGCGCGATCCGCGCGCCGGGAGCGATTTCCAGGAGCGCCACGAGACGGCCCTTCGATCTTCATGGTCATCGCGTCTACCCGTTTTGATCCCGCCGCCCGGCCGTTACACCCTAGAATGGCCGGCCCGGCCCCGCCTGTTGAACCATGCTACTGTCCAGATCCCAGAACCTGCAACCATCACGCCAGACCGATGCACCGGGTTTATAATCCTGGGATCAACAATAAATCGATCTCTTAGGACATGTAAATAACATATTAAGATTCATAGAATTTTAGAGATTCAACCACATCGGCGCCAGCCGCCGGCCCCTCGCGACCCCTGACGCGACCGCTGGGCAACATCTGCCGGCCTGCGGGCCGGACCTGCCCACCGCATCCCGGCGCGCCCCTGCACAACGCCCTGAAAGTCCTGACATTTCGCCCCGCCACCGCTGGCACGCGGTTCGCATCGACCGGGACGGCGCGGTGTCTCTGCCGCGCCCCGCCGGGGAGTCATGCCGCGTGGCGTGCGCCCCTGGATCAACGGGAGAGCCAGGATGAGGACCATGCCTGACCGTCGTTCGCCGCGCACCCGACGCGCCCACGCCGCGACCGCCCTGCTGGCCGCCGTGATGGCGCTCGGCCTTCTGGTTCTGGCCATGGCGCCGGCGGCCTGGGCCGCGTCGCGCGTCAAGGACATCGCCAGCTTCGAGGGCGTGCGCGACAACATTCTCATCGGCTACGGTCTGGTGGTCGGGCTCAACGGCACCGGCGACGACATGGACGACGACCCCTACACTCGCGAAAGCCTGATCGGCATGCTGGAGCGCATGGGCGTGAACACGCGCGACGACGACCTGTCGCCCGACAACGTCGCCGCCGTCATGGTCACCGCGACGCTGCCGCCGTTCGCCCGTCAGGGCAGCCGGATCGACGTCACCATCAGTGCTCTGGGCACCGCCAGCAATCTGCTCGGCGGAACCCTGCTGGTGACGCCGATGATGGGCGCCGACGGCGAGGTCTATGCGGTCGCCCAGGGTCAGGTTCAGGTCGGCGGCTTCGTCGCCCAGGGCGAGGCGGAGACCGTCACCAAGGGCGTCCCCACCAATGGCCGCATTCCCAACGCGGCGATCATCGAAAAGGAAATTCCGTTCACCCTGGAAGACATGGAATCGGTCAAGATCAGCCTGCGCAATCCGGACTTCACCACCGGGCGGCGGGTGGCCAATGCCATCAACACCTTCCTGGGCACCGAGGTGGCACGCCAACTCGACCCCGGCACCATCCTGGTGCGGGTGCCGCGCGAGTACCCGGGCGGCGTCGTGGCGCTGCTGACCGATGTCGAGCAACTGCGCGTCGAGCCGGACCAACTGGCCCGCGTGGTGATCGACGAGCAGACCGGCACCATCGTCATCGGCGAAAACGTGCGCGTCGATACCGTGGCCATCGCCCAGGGCAATCTGACCATCCGCGTGACGGAAACGCCGCAGGTCTCACAGCCGGCGCCGTTCTCGACCACCGGCGAAACCGAGGTGGTGCCGCGCACCGAAATCACGGTTGATGAGGAAGAGGGCAATCGGCTCACGGTCGTCAATCCCGGCGTGACGCTTCAGGATCTGGTGAACGGCCTGAACGCACTCGGGGTCGGGCCGCGTGACATGATCTCGATTCTTCAGGCCATCAAGGCCGCCGGCGCCATGCAGGCGGAAATCCAGGTGATGTAGGGACGGCAGGGGTAGGAGTGGAGACCATGGACAGCATGATCCAGGCTCAGGGCGCGATGGCCTCCCAGGCCGCTTCCGGCGGTGCCGGGCTGGCGCATGTTTCGGCGATGGCGTCGGCCGCACGGGCCGGCGACATGGACGGGGCGCGGGCGGCGGCGAAGGACTTCGAGGCCTTTTACCTGTCGCAGATGCTGCAACCAATGTTCTCCGGGCTATCCACGGCGCCGCCGTTTGGTGGCGGTCACGCCGAGAGCGTCTGGCGCTCGCTGCTGGTGGATGAATACGGCCGCCAGATCGCCCAGGGCGGCGGCGTGGGGGTCACCGACGCCGTCATGCGGACCATGCTGTCCGCCCAGGAACAATCGGCCTGATGTAGGACGTAGGGAGGATGCCAGTCATGTCATCGGACAAGCCAACCTTGAAGCCGCCGCCGACCATCGGGTCGGCGTTCGGACCACGGCCGGCGGCCCCCGATAAGGCGGGTGCGGGACCGGGTGCGTCCGCCGCCGGCACGCCGAGGCTGTCCATCGGGACCGCCCCGCCGCCGTCCGCGCGCGGCGAAAACGCCCCTCCCGCGCCGCCGTCGGCCGCCGGTGTCCGCGTCGCGCGGCCCCCCGCCGCCGCGTCGGGCGGGCTTGGCTCTCGCCCCGCGACGCCGGGGCCGGCCCCCGTCACGTCGGCGCCGGCCGCGCCGCAACCGACCGTCACGTCGGCACGGCGACCGAGCGGGCCACGCCGCGCCGCCGAGAGTGCCGTACGCCGGTCGCGCCGCGCCTCCGAACCCGGCCGGGCCGCCCGCGAAGCCCGCCCACCCAAAGGGACCGTGCGCTCCAACCCCGAAGCCGCCGAGGTGGTGCGCGCCGCACGGACCCTGGCCGACCTGCTGATCGAGGAAAACAAGGCCCTGCGCGTCCATGATGTGGAGGCGGTCAAGGCCCTGACCGAGCGCAAGAACACCTGCACCCACGTGTACCGGCAGCGCATGCTGGCGATTCATCGGGATCCGGGTCACCTCACAGGGCTACCCGAGGATGAACGCGAAATCGTCCGCGCGACGGGCGTCTGGCTCGAAGCCCATCTGTCCGAGAACGCCCGCCTGCTGAAGAGCACCATGGAGGGCACCAACCGCCTGATGGGACTGGTCGTCAAGGCGGTGCGCGAGGTCAACGAGGAACAGGCCGCCGGTTACGCCGCCGATGGCCGGCTCGACGATTCGGGCCATGTGCCGTCGCGGGTAACGCTGTCGTACAATCAGAACCTGTGACCGGCAGAAGCCGGTCGCGGCGCGGAAAGGACACGATCCATGAGCCTGACCCAAGCCTTGAACACAGGATTGCTTGGATTGCAGGTCAGCCAGAAGGGGCTGGACCTGGTCTCGCGCAACATCGCCAACGTCAACACGCCCGGCTACACCAAAAAGGTCTTCAACCAGGAAAGCTTGGTCCTGAACGGCACCGGCGCCGGGGTGCAGGTGACCGAGGTCACCCGACGGGTCGACTACGGCCTGATGCAGGAACTGAACCGCGAGAACGCCCAGCTTCAGGAATATGCCGTCGTCGCCGAATACTTCGAGCGCATGCAGTCCCTGTTCGGCCGACCGGGCGACAACAATTCGATCGCCCATCTGATCGGTGACCTCGCCGACGAGATCGAGGCCCTGGCCCTGGACCCCAACGAGACCGGACAGCATTTGGCGACAGCGCGAAGCGCCGAGACTGTCTCTTACAAACTGAACAGCATGGGTGAGACGCTGCAGCGTCTGCGTCTGGAGGCCGATCAGGCCATCGAGGATGCCGTCCGGGATGTCAACGAACTGCTCCACGACATCCACAACCTGAACCAGGACATCGCCAACGCCCTCAGCACGGGCAAGGACGGCACCGATCTGCTCGATCAACGCGAGAAGGCGGTGCAGGACCTGACGGCGCTGATGAACATCACCACGTTCGAGCGCAACAGCGGCGAACTGACGGTTTTCACCCAGGGTGGCGACATCCTGTTGGACCAGCAGGTCAAGGAACTCAGCCACACCTCGCTGTCCGGTATCTCCGCCCTGTTGACCAAGGGCGGCAACGACATCACCGGCATCAGGGTCAACAACGCCGACATCACCGACGACATCAAAAAGGGCAAGCTGGCGGCGCTGATCGAGATGCGCGATTCGACCCTGACCGACTATCAGGCCCAGCTTGACGAACTCGCCGCCGGTCTGAAGGAGACGGTCAACCTCGTCAACAATCGCGGCACCAGCTATCCGAACCTGGCGAACCAGTTCGTCGGCACGCGGACGTTTCTGGACTCAACGACCCAGACCATCTCCATGGACGCGGATCACAACACGATCATCGCCCTGTTCGACTCCGACGGGACCCAGGTTGCGCAGACCGACATCAAGGCCCTGGTCGCCACCCTGCCGGGTCCCGGAGACCTGGAGACGGGCGAGACCGTCGCCGATGTCGCATCGGTTCTCGATACCTGGCTCAAGGCCAACGCCGACCCGGGCGCCTCTGCCGCGGTCAACGCGGACGGCGTTCTGGAAATCAACCTGAACACCACGGCTTACGGGTTGGCGTTCCGTGACGAGAACACGACGGCGGCAACGTCGACCCAGGACGATGCCGAGATGTCCTTCGACATGGATGGCGACGGCACCAACGACACCACCGTCAACGGGTTCTCCAACTTTTTCGGTCTCAACGATATCTATACGACGGCGCAAAAGGACTGGGTCTGGGATTCGGACATCAAGTCCGCCAGTTGGTCCCCCATGACGGCCGGGACACTGACCTTCAGCGACAACGACCCGGACACGGCCCATCCCGGCGCCCCCGCCCCAAACCTGGGCTGGGGCAGCATTTCCATCGCCGCCACCGACACCATCCAGGACATTGCCGACAAGATCAACGCCACCGGAAGCGGCCTGAACGGGGTCCTGGAAGCCGAAGTGGTGCGGGAAGGCGACGGCGTGCGACTGCGCCTCAAGCAGCTCAACGGGTACGACATGGCGGTCACGCAGGCCGGCGGCACCGGCCTGATCGACGCCTTGGGTCTGGAGGTCAGCAACGGCGGACTCGCGAACACCCTGAAGATCAAGGATGAGATCGTCGACAATCCCTCCCTGATCTCGCGCGGGGCGATGATCTACAACAGCGACACCACCGAGTACTCGCTGAGTCCCGGCGACAACAGCACGGCCAACGCCCTCGCCGAGGCCCTGCGGGCCACCCAGGGGTTCGAACGCGCCGGCGACCTGCCGGGGACCACCAAGACCCTGGCCGAGTTCGCGGCGATGACCGTGTCCGCGAATGCCAGCGAGGCCGCCCGCAACGAGAGCCGGCTGGAATTTCAGTTTAGCTTGGTCGACACGCTGAGCCTGAAAAACGCGGAGATCAGCGCCGTCAACCTGGACGAGGAACTGGCGGAACTGATCATTTTCGAACAGAGCTACGCCGCGTCGGCGCGGGTGATCTCCACCATCTCCGACATGTTCGACATTCTAAACAGCATTCTGTGACGCGGGGAATCAGAACCATGACCAGCGCGGCGGCAAGCAAAAACGAAAGATACGGAAAGGGATGCACGGCCCCCGTCCAGGGCGACCGTGACCGGGCCAAGCAGGAGGCGACGCCATGCTCTCGATGATCTCGCGTGTGGGCACCTTCGCCCAGAGAAGTTCGCTGGTGCAGCAGATGACCACGCTGCAACAGCGCATGTACGAATCGCAGACACAGCTTGTGACCGAAAAGAAGTCGCAGGACTACACCGGCATTTCGTCCGCCAGTTTCAGGCTGGTCAGTGTCGAGACAGAATTGTCCGGCGTACAGCGCTTCCGCCAGACGAACGCGATCGCTGAGACGCGGTTGAGCGTCATGAACACGGCGGTCACGGGCATCAAGGATTCCCTGCATTCCATGCGCGACCAGATCAACTCGCTGGATGTTCTGAGCATTAAGAACAACGTCCTGAACGGGGATGAACTGGACAAACTGGAGAGCTTGCAGCAATTCGCATTCGGTCGCCTTCAGGAAATTTCGTCTCTTTTGAACTCAAAAGCTGATGATGACTATCTCTTTTCTGGCGGCCGCACGGACAGGACCTCTGCCAAACTCCCCTTTGGATCGCTAAAAGAGTTCCAGGACTTCTACGACGGGACGACGATTACCTATCCAGGATCGCGCATCAATGACACCCTCCCGTCGGCCAGCCAGGCACGCGGGGCCCACGTCGCCAACGTCGAACTGAAACCCGCCGAATACACGCCGCCCCTGGTGGCCGGCGGGGGACCGCCGCCGGCGACGCCCTATACGCTCACCATCAACCCTGTCACGGCGTTCGACAACATTCCGGCGGGAAGCACCATTCGCCTGACCGACGGCAATGACGTCACCGACGTGTACACGGTCCTCTCCAACGCCGGGGCCGGCACGCTCGAACTCAGCGGCGGCCAGAACGGAAAGGATCCGACCGCCGACTTCGATCTGGCGTCCGTGACCGTCGAAACCATCACATACTACGGTGGCGACGACCTGGAGCTTGAGCACCGGATCAGCGAACAACGGACCCTGGAACTCGGCATCAACGCCAAAGATCCGGCGTTCGAGAAAGCCATACGCGCGCTCGGCATTCTGGCGCAGGGCAGCCTGACGCATGACGTCACCGCCAACCTGGGCACTCTGACATTCGACGAGGCCCCGCCGGGCGCGCTGCTCGCCAACCCGGACCCGCCGACGCTGGCGCTGGGGGACATCACCGGCGGCTGGGTCCAATCCGATCAGTTGAACGCCTTCGACGACATCCAGGTCGGAGAGACGGTTTCGTTCAGCAGCGACCGCAACAACTTCGAGAACGGCGACAAGGCGTTCAAGGTCGTCGGCAAGGACAATGACGGTGTGGGCGTGTCGCGTCTGTATTTCGAGGCGGTGCCGGACTATGACGTCGTCGATATCGCGGGGACCGGAACCACGGAAACCCTCGACACCACGACGGATGCCCAGGTCTTCACCAGGGCATTCAAACCGGACCGTATCCGGGATGCCCTCGCCCTGCTGAACGACGCCATCAATCACAACGCCACGTCGTCGGAAATGAGCAGCGACATCGAGGAAATTTCTCAGCGCATCGGATACATGCAGATCACGGTCGATACGGCCCTGGAGAATTCGCTGGGCTACGAGACGTTTCTGGAAAACCGGATCGGCGCCTTCGAGAACGTGAACACCATGGTCGCGGCCGCACGGCTTCAGGACGATGTCCGCGCCCTGGAAGTCTCGTACCAGAGCTACGCCCGCGTCAGCCAGCTCTCGCTGCAGAATTATCTGGCGCTGTAGGGATGCGGCAGCCGAGCCGGGCGGCGGATCCTATCCGCCGCCCCCGGCCGGCTGGGTGGCCAGGAAGATGATCTCGCCGACCAGATCCTCCAGCGACTGGTAGTTCTCCGTACGCGCCAGTTCGGCGTCCGGTTCGAGCATGTCGTCGGACGAGCCCGGAATCAGCTTGATGTAGCTGCCGCCCAGCAGGCCGTCGCTGGCAATGGCCGCTCGGGTATCGGTGGGCAGGCGCACGCTGTCCAGCACGCTCATGTCCACGACCGCCTCGAAGGTGTCCGGATCCAGCCGCTGGCCGGTGACGGAGCCGACCTGGATGCCGGCGAGACGAACCTCGCCACCCACCGACAGGCCGCCCACCTTGGTGAAGCTGGCGTGGAGCGGATAACCCTGGACCTGACGCAGATCGGCGGTGGTGGTAGCGAACACCAGAAACACGGCGGCCACAAGCAGAACCAGAGCCCCCATGATGGTTTCGAGGGGATTGCGGTTCATGGTTCGGTGTGTCCTCTCCCATCTTGTTCCCAGGTTCCGCGATCCGGCCCCGGTTCAGCAACCGCATCGGGTGGAGTGAGCGGAGCGACCCCCAACATCGTCCGGGCCAATCGGCCAAACCCGTTGGGATTCGGCGCCTCGCGCCTCGCCCCAACCAACGACTCGTCACCCGTCGCCAACGCCCCCATGAAACGGTTCCCGGTTCAGTACCCCACAGGCTTGGAGGGGTCCAGACCGCGTTCCTGTTTGGCGCGGGCGACGATCTTGGCCAGCAGGTCCTCGATAATCACCGAATCCTGCGTGTAATCAAAGCTGTCCCCCGGCTCCAGCGCGTCCAGGGCTCCACCCGGTTCCAGTTCGACGAATTTGCCGCCCATCAGGCCGTCGGTATGGATCATCGCCGCGGAATCGACCGGCACCTCGACATCGCCGTTGATACGGAAGGTCACCACGGGGCGATAGTACGGGCCCAGTTCCATGGCCACCACCTCGCCGACGGGCATGCCGGCCATGCGCACCGGCGTCCCCGGGGCGATGCCGTCGGCCTGTCCGAACCGGGCCGTCAGCTCGTAGGCGCCATCCTCGCGCAACGGCCCCGTGTTCCGGTCGCCGACCCCGGAGGAACTGTAGGCAAAGACCAGCGCGGCCGCCACCAGAACCGCCGTTCCGACCATGATCTCCCGCCGCGCCTCGGTGGTCACGATCCGCGCTCCCGTCGTCCCAATCCGTTCGCCGTCCTTGATCAGGTGCCCGGGGTCCAGGCCTCGTAGTCGCCGCTGGCCGGCCGGCGCCGGCCGCCGCGTCGCTCGTCACCGGTGGGCACATAAGCCGCCGGTGTGCCGGACAGATTGGGGACGTGCGGCTTGGCCCAGGGCCGATCCGTGACCTCAAGGGGCGCATCCACGGTGTGGTGCAGCCAAGCGTGCCACTCCGCCGGCACCTTGGACGGCTCCGGCACACCGTTGTAGGCGACCCAGCGCTTGGGCCGCCGGCCCTTGGGCCGGCCGCGTTCCTCGAAATAGACGTTTCCAAACGTGTCGGCGCCGACGCGGCGCCCCTTCAGGGAAAGACCGAAGGGCATGGTGCTGTCATCCGCTCCGCAAGAGTGATCTCGGGGATACGGAAGGTAGCTCGGATCGCCGCATCGGGGAAGGGGCATCATGCGTGGCCGACCGGTCTCTGGATGAGACCGTCACCAGGGACGCGACTCTCGGTGCGGATCCAACAGGTGCCCCAGACACGAACCGGACCGCATCAAACGGACTTCGTATCAGGTCCCGGGGTATCAGGTCCCGGGCCGCCCGCCCGGCCATGCCCGGCCATGGTCAGCGCATCACCGGCCCCGGCGCGCATGCCGAGACCGGGATGGATGTGCCGAAGCGGACGCTTACGCCGCAGCCGCGTCCTTGTCGGTGCTGGCGTGCGTGATCGCGGTCGGACCGGACGCGGAGGCGATTTCGATCCGGCGCGGCTTCTTCTCCTCCGGCACCTCGCGTTCCAGGCTCACATGCAGCAGGCCGTTCTCGATGGCCGCGCCGCGCACCTTGATATGGTCGGCCAGTTCGAACTTGCGCTCGAACGCGCGGGTGGCGATGCCCCGATGCAGGTACTGCCCCTCGGGCTCCGCGCGCTCCTGACGGCCGGAAATAATCAGCGTGCTGTCGTGCACGGTCACATCCAGGGTTTCCGGAGCGAAGCCGGCGACCGCCATGGTGATGCGGTAGGCGTCGTCGGAGACCTTCTCGATGTTGTAGGGCGGATAGGCGGCGGCCTGCTCGTCCAGGCGGCTGGCGGTATCCAGCAGACGGCTGACGTTGTCGAAGCCGATGGCGAAACGATGCAGAGGGGTCAGATCAAAAGTACGCATGTCGAAGTCCTCCTTCAGAAGCGACTTGGGCAGAAGCGACTTGGGGACAGCCGGGCGCATCGTGTGATCGCAACCCGGATGCCGCGGTTTGCAGGTCGGCCAAGGGCTCGCCGGCACCGCCGCGCGAGGCCTTTCGGCCGGGACCGGTCCCCGTTCGGGCAACCGGATGGCGTCGATTTGGGTTGGAGAAATCGGGGCCGCAAGAGAAAAAATCGACCCCTTTAGCCTTATGATAAGGGAGCCCTATGATCGCGGCGTCTTGGGCGCGGTCTTGTGGACCAGTTGTTCGTCCACCCAGCCGTCCGCCTCGGGATCGACGGGCAGCGGCGCCTCATGGTCCAACGACCCCTCGGGCAACGGCGCCGTGGCGCCGGACGCCTCGTCCTCTCGTGGCCCGTGCTCGACCTCGGGTTCACCGCCCCCCTCGGTCGTCGCCCCCTCGGTCGTCGCCTCGTCGGGGGCGCCCTCGGTTTCGCTGGGGGATCCGCCCCACAGCACCTCATGGATCGGCTGCGGCCCCTTGATCCCCTTGAGGGTCTCGGTGCCCCGATCCGCGAACCGCAGGTCCGTATCCGCGCACATGTCGCGCACCACCTGGGACACCATGATCTGGTCGGCATCCGCCTTGGCGCAGACGCGCGCGGCGATGGTCACGGCGAGCCCGTAATAATCGTTCTCGGCGCTGATCGGCTCGCCGGCATTGATGCCGATGCGGATGCGCAACGGCATGTCCGGGTGGGTCTGGTTGTGGGCGCGCACCGCCTTCAGGACGTCGGCCATGCCCCGCACCGCGTCGGGGACATGCTCGAACGTGGCCATGATGCCGTCGCCCGTATGCTTGATTTCGCGCCCCGAGAAGCGGCCCAGGGCGGAGCGGACGGCCGAGTTGTGCGCCCTCAGGATGTCCTGGGCCTTGATGTCCCCGACCGCGCTGGTCATGTCGGTGGAACCCACGATGTCGGTGAAGACGATGGCGATGGTATTGCCCGTCACCTTCTGGGTTCTGGGGGTGTTCCAGTCCTCCACCACCATGCCCAGGTTGTCGAACGGCTCGACACCGCCGTTCAACATCAGGGTCATGGCCTCGCGTCCGTATTGCACCATCTGCGCATACCGTTCCTCTGTCAGATAGGTGTCGAGCTGGACGACGAAGGATCGTGCAAGGGCCGGGCGCGTCCCCATGATTTCGGCGGTTTCGCGCAGCAGGAGTTGGGATTCGGACCGGCTCATGCCCACCCGGTGTCCAAGAACGTCGCAGCACCCGGCCAGATAGAGATTGATGCCGAACCTGTTGTAGGTGTCCAGGTGGGAGCGGATGGTCTTGAGGGCCGAAACGTACTTGCCCAGGAACGAATGCAGGAGGTCCCGGCCGGCGGACAGCGCCGGGCTGACGGGCGCCTTCGGCTCAGCCTGCTGGTCCTGAGCGTCCGGATCGGTCGCCGCCTCTGCCTCGCCATCGGCTTCGCCCGACCGCGCCTGCTGTGGGGCCTCTTCCTCCTGGCCTTCCTTCTTCTTTTCCGCTTTTTTCTGCTTTTTTTCTTCTTTTTCGCGCTCTTTTTCTTCGCGTTTCAGCCTCTGGTATTCTTGGAGTGTCGGTGCATCCTTGGCGCTCATTTCTTCGGGGGCGGCGGCCTCTCCCGAGTCGTCCGTCGGTTCTGGGGTCGGTTCTGGCGTTCGTTTGGACGGTTCGGGTTTGCGCTCCCTCTCCGGCATGGACTTTTTCACGGCGGCCGACCTCGCGCTGTCGGCCTTGCGTTTCCGCGCCCGTGCGCTGTCTTCCAGAAACCCTTCCAGCGGGACCAGTCGCGCGGTCAGGAGGAGCCCGGTCCCCAGAACCAGAACCATGAAGGCCGCGAACAGGGTCTCCGACAACAAAATGGTGTCGATATAGACGCCTGCGTTGCGAAGCATGCTGATTCCAACCGGGATCAACGCGGTCCCGGAGGTCGCGATCACCAGACTGGCGATCACCACGAACATCAGACGGGCGACCAGATCCCGCACGGTGCGGACGGGTTTGGGTTTGCCGAGAAGGGAATGGCGCGGCGGCTTGTCGGCCGATTCGGTTCCGAATGCCTCTTCCAGCCCCGGCGGGATCACCGTATGGGGGCGGGTGCCGTGAAAGGCCGTCCCGCCGACAGGTCCCAGCGCCTCGCGGTCCCGTGCCCGTTCGCGTTCGCCCCGCGCCAACGGACTTCTGAAGACCGTTTGATCCGTGTATCTGTTTGTGTCCGTATTATAGGACTCCCGGATCACCTTGGTCGGACGTCGGATGCGCGCGTCAAGTTCTCGGGCCTCATCCAGCGCCTGGTTCTTTTCAGCGCTGGTGTACCGCCCATGCAGAACCCACCCGCCGTTCTCCAGCGCATAAACCTCATAATGAGCGATCGTCGGCATGCGATCCGTTCCGGGATGGCCGATCTCGACTTGGCGCCGGAGAACCGCCACAGAGGCCAAGGATGATCCTAGAGATCGTGTCTAAAAGGTACGGCTTCGTTGGTAAAGGAACAATAGCCCTTCTCGGTGGAGGCGACAGTGAATCACCCGCCGTTGTGGCCTTGACAGCGTTCCGTGAATGCGTCCCTGTTGGAACGAAGCGGTCTGCGCCCGCGTTCAAGGATACAAGGCTCGGCAGGCATGTCGGACAGGTCCGGCCCGGAGGCGGGCGACATAGATAGCGAAAACGGCCATGCCGTGCATCCCCTAACCCAGGCCCAGCGCCTGTTCGCGGCGGGCGACGATGTCGGCGTGCGCGCGCTGGCCGGCGCGCTCGGCGAGGATCAGGCGCCCGACGAGCGCGGAACGTTCATGCGCCTTCTCGGTCTGGCGGCGCTTCGTCAGGGAGACGCCAAGGCCGCCCGTGGCTGGCTGGAGGACGCCCGCGCGGTGCTCGGCGACGCGGACGCGACACTCAACGTGGCCCTGGGCGGCGCCTGTCTGGCCGACGGCGCCTTCGGAACCGCCGAAACCCATTTCCGGCGCGTCCTCGCCCAAAGGCCTGATGCTGTTGGCGCGAATATCGGCTTGGCCTGCACGCTAGAACGGCAAAATGATCGAACCGGTGCCCTTGAGGCCTGGCGAGACGCCATGGCGGCCATGGTCGGCCGGATGCGGGCGGACTCGGACCCCTGGATGCTGGGATTGCCGGCGGCGTTCGGCCGCGCCCCCGTGCTTGAGATGGCCGGACAGTTGTACCGGCACGGCGACGCGACCGCTGCGGATCGCCTCGTGGAACGCGTGCTGGCGATCTTTCCAACGGATGCGGCGGCCCTGGACCTGCGGCGCCAAATCCCTGCAACAGGCGCCGAAGCCGCCGAGGCGCGGCCGGAACCGGGCGGGGACGCCGGACACGGGCCGCCGATCAACACCGACCCGGTCGCGCCCCAGTCCTTGATGACCAAGGCGGAGGAAGCGGAAGGAGCCGGCCAGCATGACCGCGCCCGAACCCTGTTCCGAAAGGCCGGCGCGCTGGCGGTGGACGCACCCAGCCCTCTTGAGGACGAGGTGGTCTCCCTTGCCTTGGCGGCGGCGGATGCCCTGCGACGCCTGGGCGATCCCGGGCCGGCCGCCGATCTGCTGGCGCGCCTCGCGGAACGGCGTCCGCACGACCCGGAGGTGGTCCGGTTGCGCGCCCTGACGCTTCATGCGGCCGGGCAGACCGAAACAGCGGTGACCGTGATCGAGCAGACGATGGAGTCACACGGCACACCCCCGCCGGTTTCATTGCTGCTGGTCCATGCCAGCCTCCTGCGCCGGCTGGATCGACCGGACGCGGCCGCCGCGTCGTGCCGGCGCGCCATTGCCGCCAACCCCCTGGTGGGGGCGCCCTTCCATCATCTGGCCCAGATTCTGGAGCAAGCCGGACGCGGCGACGAAGCGGTGGCCGCCTGTCATGCGGCCCTGCTGCGTGGTCCGGATCAGTCCGGATGCCACAGCCTGATTGCCCGCATTCTGGAGCGGCGCAACCAGATCGATCCGGCGATCGAGCATTACGCCCGCATGCTGGAGCATCAGCCGGACAACACCGACGTTCACTTGGCGCTCGGGCAAGCCCTGCTGCGACGGGGCGACTGGGAGGACGGCTGGGAGGAATACGAGTGGCGGGTGCTGAAGACGGATCGTCCCGCCGATTCCTTCCATCAGACGCCGTGGGACGGTGGGCCGCTGGACGCCGGCCAGCGGCTCCTGATCTGGCGTGAGGAACAAGGGGCGGTCGAGGAGCTGATGTTTCTGCGTATGGCCGCGGCCGCCCGTGAAGCCGCCAACGCGCCACTGGTGCTGGAGGTCGACCGACGCCTGGTGTCGTTGGTGGCCCGAGCGGTTGCCGATGCGACGGTCGTCGCCGCCGCGAATCCGCCGGCCGAAGAGACCCACGCGCCCGATATCGGCGCCCAGGTTCCATTCGGCAGCCTCGCCCGTCTGCTGGGGCCGGACCCGGCCGATGTCATCACCGATGAGCCTAGCATCGCCGCCGACGCGGCGGCGGTGGCCGAGGCCCGGGCGCGGTGCCTGGCCGACACCGACGCCGAACTGCTGGTGGGGGTGTGCTGGTCCCCGCTGAACGCCCGGCAGCGACCGGACCGCGTCGTGCCGCTTGAGGCCTGGGCGCCGGTGTTCAGCCTCAAGGGCATTCGCTTCGTTTCCGTCCAGGCCGGCCCGACGGCGGGCGCCCTGGAGACCCTGCGGGCCGACCATGGCTACGACACCTGGATTGATCAGGTCCCCGACGGCCCCACTGATCTGGACGCCCTGGCCACCCGGATCGCCGCCATGGACATCGTCGTCACCGCCGATGCCCTGACCGCGCATCTGACGGGATGTCTGGCGCGTCCCGGACTCGTGCTGCTGCCGTTCGCGGCCGAATGGCGATGGGGCCTGTCCGGAACGCGTGTCGGCTGGTATCCCACCCTGCAACTGGCCCGCCAGACCGTGCCCGATGACTGGGGCGGACCGATCCGGAGGGTGGCAAAAGCTCTGCGGCACTACCAAGACAAGGCTCGGGCCAAGCGGGCATCGGGACAGGACAGCCCCGGAAAACGGGAGACAGGAGCATGACGGAGACGGGCGCGGCCCTCGCCCGGCGCCTGTGCGACCGCGTGGCGATTCTGACCGGCCTTGACCCTGTCGGGCTGCGCATCGCCCCCGTGGGAAGCGGCGGCGGCTGGGTCCGGTATCAGGTCGACATGGAGGACCTCCGCCTCCCCTTGGTCGTGCGCCTCCCAGAAGCCCCCTCTGCCCCCGCGCCGGATGACGACGGGGACGAGGAGTGCCCAGGGGATAGCGAGCGGCATCCCGCGCCCCGGATCCAGGACGAGATCCACAATCTTCGCGCTGTTGCTCCCCTTGGCCTGGCGCCCGCAACCCTGCAATTCGACCCGGCGGACGGCTTGTGGGCCTATCCGCTATGGCCGGGCGTGCCCGTCACCGACTCAAGCATCCGCGATCCCGACGTGATGGCCCGGATTGCCCGGACGCTGCGTCTGCTGCACGTCAGCGGGCTCGACTTCCGGGGACACAGCGACCCGTTCGCGGGTGTGCGGACCAGCCAGACCTGGACCCGCGACAATGCGTTCGGGCTGCCGCTGCGCAGCCTCGCCATGCTGTCGGACGTCGTGAATGACTGCCGGGATGTGCTGAACAAGGCGCCAACGGCGCCGACTCCCTGCATCAATGCGCCCGAGGCGGACGCGTACTTCGACACCGGAACGCGGGTCATTGCCACGGACTGGAGCGCCTCGTCCATGGGTGACCCTCATTACGAACTGGCCGACCTGTCGGAACGGACGCGCCTGTCCGGCGATCAGATCATCCCCCTTCTGGATGGCTATTTCGGCTCCGGCGGTGGCATCTCTCGGGACCGGGTCCTGGTCTATCGGCTGGTGGCGGCGTATCGGCGTCTGATGGAGCAGTACCGAACCGTGAGCACCGCCGTCGAAAACGACGACGCTGAAACCGACCTGGAACTGCACCGCCTGAACACCCGGCTCGACGACGGCCTGATGATCCTGGAGAACGCGGCCTGGTCCACAGCCATGAAACGCTTGCGCCGACACGTCGCGGCCCGCTGAGCACGGGTGTCGGGCGGCGCGGTCAGCCGGATGGCGCCCGCGTCGGCCAGCCGCCGGTCAGAACGGCGATAGCCCCCAATGCAGCCGATCCCGCCAGCGTCATGGCATGAAAAACGATGCCGGTGGCCAGGGCGGCCACTTCCTCCAGGCCGGCCGGCATCAGGGCCAGCACCCAGGCGGCCTCGAAGGTGCCGGCGTTGGCGAAGGTGTTGACCGGCAGCACCGAGGCCAGCGCGGTGGCGCTGCCGCCCGCCACGCCTCCGGCCAGCCCCACGGGGGCGGGCGTGGCGTTGGCGCACAGCCACGCCATGAGGAAGATCAATCCCCAGATGACCAGGGACCAGGCCAGCAGCCGCGCCAGTCGGCCCGGAGTGAGGGCGGTCAGGGCCTCCAGCAGGGTGACCCAGACCCGCCCCAGGCGTCCGCCCGAATCAAGGGGGGTCAGGCGCGCCAGGATGCCCGCCAACCGGGGTGCCAGCATCAGGCCGGCCACCAGAACCGCCGCCGCCGCGCCGGCCCACGGCAACGCGTCCGGCAACGCCGACCGCGCCGCCGGAAGCAGCGCCAGGGCGAACATCCCGGCGGCCAGCACCACCACCAGATCAATCAGCCGCAACACCAACAGCAGCGCCGACCCCGCCACCAGCGGCGTGCCCGCCGCCCGGTGCAGCAGCCACACCAGGGACAACTCCCCCAGGCGCATGGGCGCGAACGACGCGAGCATCGAATGCAGGGCCGCGACCTGCGTGAGCGGCCACAGCCGAACGGGGCCACCGAGCGCGGCCCGCAGCCGGCAGGCCCGACTCAGGGTCATCAGGGGGTACAGCCCCAGCGCCCCCAGGACCGGCCAGGGATCCACTCCGGTCAGCGCCGGCAGCAGCGCGTCAAACGAGTCGGCGGTCGCCAACCACGCCAGAAGCGCCGCGCACACCACGACGGCCATCAGCACCTGCCACGCCAGGGCCGGCAACAGGCGCGCGCCCGAAGGGGCGGGAGCGGGGTCAGTCATGACTCGGGCAGGCTCCAGGGAACGGGGGACACGGCCCCGTTTAGCCCAGGTTGACGATCAGAGGAACCCGGCCGTTCGGCACCAAGGCCCGACGAAACACGGATTCACACGCTGGGGCTCACGCCGCCGTGTCGCGGGCGCGGGTCAGGTCGCCCGCGCCGGCCAGCAGGCCCTCGACCGAGATATCCTCGTCCAACGCGTCCCAGTGAATGCCACGCGGGCTGAGGTCGAACGCCGCGCGCTCGGACGGCGACGCGTTCAGTAGCCGGGGGAACCACGCCAGCGGCACGCCGACCGTGCGGCCGTCACGTAGGGCCACCCACATCATGTCATCGTCAAACGTGACACGCTCAGGCGAAATACTCATGCCATGCGGCCTCCAACTCCTGACGATGGGCCTCGACGACCTTGGTCAGCCGCCGCAGCGTCGCCGCTTCGAAGCCGTCATTCTGGGCCAGTTGCACAGGCGGACCAAGCCAGAACTTGGCCTCGGCGCCCGCCCGGCGGACGTGAATGTGCGGCGGCTCCGGTGGCCGGCCTTCGTTCGAGTAGAAAAAAAACCGAGCCCCTTCCAGGCGCAGAACAACGGGCATGGTTCGTCCCGCGGACTTGGTGTCACGGCCCCTCTCGTCCGGATTGACAACCGACGGACCCCGGCCGTTCGGCGACAAGGCCCGACGAAACACGGATTCACACGCGGGGGCTCACGCCGCCGCTGTGCCTGACCGGCGCGGACGTCGGCCGCTTCCCATCCACCGGACGGAAGGTCTGGGCGTCAGATGGCCTGTAAGCCGGGTTCTGTCCCCGCGCCCCGGATCGCTCCGAAACGCGATGGATGGCCATTCATCTGGGACGCCCGTCGCCGGACGCCTCGCGCGACATACCCGAGCGGCGGCGCGGAAACCCGCCTGCCCCCACTCCGCGAAGAGCTGGGCCGGCCGCTCCTACTCCGTCTTGCTCCCGGTGGGGTTTACCGTGCCTCCCCCGTCGCCGGGGGAGCGGTGCGCTCTTGCCGCACCCTTTCACCCTTGCCCGCCGGCCACGCCCAAGGGGCGCGCGAACGGGCGGTTTGCTTTCTGTGGCACTTTCCCTAGGGTCGCCCCCGCCGGACGTTATCCGGCACCGTGTTCCCGTGGAGCCCGGACTTTCCTCCCCGGCCGTGTCGCCACGGTCAAGGCGGCCATCCAGCCATCTGACACCCCCTTAGAATAGGCCGCCGGAGCGCGGGGTCAATGGAATGCGAACAGCGGCCAGGGCAACGGGCTCAGGTTAACGGCCGAGGGCTGATTTCAGTGGCGAACGGGATTCGAGGGTGATTCAACAGGCGTCTGCCCCCCAGAACCGG
>NZ_FNAP01000008.1 GCF_900101965.1 Rhodospira trueperi
GTCAGACCATCAACCTCCGAAAGCCAAACCAAAAACGTGTCCCGATCCATACCCGCCTCCCGCGTTCAGCATCCTTTATGATACCAAAAACGGGATCGCATACCTAACGCTAATTGAGCCTTAAATAATTAGAGCGCGTTGGGTGAGTCGGAACGCATGCAACGCGTCCTGGGCCCGTCAATCGTTCTTGGGATTTTGATGCCGAAACCTGAAACGGGCGTCAGTTGTTACGTCTTGGCTTCATGTTTTCAGCCCAGAATCACACGGCCCTCTTCCGCATCCCGGATCATCCGGTGAGCTTCGGAGGGCCGCGCGTCCCGAACCCCGCCGAGAGGTGACCGGGACCGGCCACCTCCGCAGCAAGGGCTTACATGACGTCGGGCTCGAACACCTTGACGGAGACGAACTTGCCGTCCTGGATTTCCCACAGTTCGAAAGTGCCGGCGACGTCGCCGTTGGAATTGAAGTTCTGCGAACCGGCCGCGCCCTCGTAATCAATGTCGGTGCCGGCGGCGATCAGCTCCATGGCCTTGGCGAACTCGCCGGGGTTCACCGTCTCGCCGGGCGGGTTGGCGACATCGCGCAGCGCATCGCGCACGGCCGCCGGATCGGTCGAGTCGGCCGCCAGCGCCGCCAGCGCCAGCAGATAAACGGCGTCATAGGCGGTGTCGTGATAGGGCTTGTCGGACTCGGCGCCGTATTCGGCCGCCCAGGCCTCGGCGAAGTGCTTGCTGCCCTCGCTTTCCAGGGACTTGGCGGTGGTGCCGAAGGTGCCGTTCAGATATTCGGCCCCCAGCGCCTCCACCAGTTCCGGGGCCTTCAGGCCGTCGGTGAAAATGAACTGGCTGAAAGTGCCGCCCTCCAGCGCCTGACGCAGAATGGTCTGGCCACTTTCCGGATAGGCGATCAGCACCAGATGACCGGCGTCGTCCTCGGCGGCGTTCTGCAACTCACCGCGGTAGGAGGACTGGTTCTTTTCGAAGCCGACCGACTGCGTGACCGTGCCGCCCATGGCCTCGAACGCGGCCTGGAAGGAATCGGCCAGTCCCTTACCGTAGTCGTTGTTGACGTACATGATCGCGACGGTGTCGATCTCGCGCTCCTTGGTGACCTGGGCCAGCGCCACGCCCTGTCCGGCGTCGGAGGGCACGGTGCGGAACAGGAAGTCGTTGTCCTCCAGGTCGGTGATGACCGGCGAGGTGGAGGCGCCCGAGATCTGCGGCACGCCGACCACGGCGGAGACGGACTGGGCGATGGGAATGGTCACGCCGGAGGACAGCGCGCCGACCAGACCGCTGACCTGCTCGACCGAGACCAGCTTCTGGGCCGCGTCCACACCGGCCTGCGGGGCGGTCTGGGTGTCGCCGACCACGACCTCAATGCTGCCGCCGGCCGCGTTGATCTCCTTTTCCGCCAGACGGATGCCGTTCAGCGAGGTTTCGCCGTAGGCCTGGAGGTCACCGGTCATCGGCACGATGGCGCCGATCTTCATGTCCTGCGCGTGGGCGGCGGTGCCCAGGGCGACGGCCGTGGCGGTCGCGAGGCCCGCGATCTTCAGGATGCGCGTCGTCATGATGGTCTTCCCCGTGAAGTGGTGATGGTGCGTTTCGTTGTGTCGGCGCCGCGTGCGTTTCGGACGCGCGCCTCGCCCCATATGGTGAGCCCGGGGAGGATAGGAAAGCTTCATGTGTGCGGGCAATGCCGCAATGACGTGTCGCGCGGTGTCATTGGATCTGTTCGCCGGGGGTTCCCCAGAGGCGGGTCGGCGGATAAAGTGCGGATCAAACGCGTCTCGCGCGGCCTTGCCGGGTCCCCCGCGCGCTTTCGTGACAGCCAGACTCCGGAGTTTTCCATGGCAGGCAGCGTCAACAAGGTCATCCTCATCGGCAACCTGGGTCGCGATCCCGAATGCCGCTCGTTCCAAAACGGGGGCAAGGTCGCCAATCTGAACATCGCCACCACCGACACCTGGAAGGACCGCCAGACCGGGGAGAAGCGGGAACGCACGGAGTGGCACCGGGTGGCCGTGTTCGGCCCGCTGGCGGACATCTGCGAGCGCTATCTGCGCAAGGGCTCCAAGGTATACCTTTGCGGGTCGTTGCAGACCCGCAAGTGGCAGGACCAGTCCGGCCAAGACCGCTATTCGACCGAGGTCGTGCTGCAGGGGCCCGGCGCCGAAATGACCATGCTGGATCCGCCGCGCGGTGGCGGCGGAGGCGGCGGCATGAGTAACGGCGGCGGCGGGGGCTACGATGCCGGCCCGCCCGATGGCGGCTATGGCGGGGGCTATGGCGGTGGCGGCGGCGGCTGGGACTCCAGCCCGCCGCCCGGCCCGGGGCGCGGTCCCGGTGGCGGCGATCCGGAGGACGACATTCCGTTCTGAGCCGGCGGCAAGGGGGGCTGTTGAAGGCCGTTGACAGGGAACCGAACCTCATTAAATTAACGGCATTCGGTTTCCTGGAGTCCCTTAGCCCATCATGGCCCGTCCGCGCAAGGATCAGGCGCTCGACATTCGTGCCCGCGCCATCACCGAAACCATTCGCCTGCTGTCCGAAACGGACGCGCGGGATCTTACGCTGGCCCGGGTGGCGGCGGCGGTGGGCTGCCGCCCCCCGGCGCTGTACGGGCACTTCCGCGACAAGAACGACCTGCTCCGCGCCGTCCACGACGCCGGCTTCGCGTGGCTGTACGTCGAAAAGCTGGACGTCTGCGCGGACACGCAAGGCGATGCGCTGGCCCGTCTGCGGGAGGGCGGGCGGGCGTATGTGCGCTTCGCCCTGGAGAACCCGGCCCTGTACCGTCTGATGTTCGATCCGCCGCCGGACAGCGGTTTGGACGTCGGGCCCTTCGACAGCGATAGCGATGCGGCTCTGAAGTCCCTGGGGTTCCTGCGCGCCGGGATCGTGGCCGCGCAACGGGAGGGATGCCTGCCCGGCGCCGATCCGGACGACATCGCGTTCACCCTGTGGTCCGCCGTGCATGGCGCGGTCTCCTTGCTGCTTCAGGGCCGGGCCCCCGCCACCGAGACCGATCCCGTGGTCGCCGCCGAAGCGGTCGTGGATCAGGTCATGGCATTCATTGCCGCCACCCGCGCCACGACTCCCGGAGGCTCCGATGCTTGATCTGCCCGACCTGCTGATGATCGGCGCTCTTCTGGCCGCCGCCCAGGCCACGCCCGGGCCGACCATCGCCACCCTGCTGGCGCGCACCGTGGCGCAAGGCCATGACGGCGCGGCGCCGTTCATTGTCGGATTGATCGTCGCCGACCTCGTGTGGCTGTCGGCCGCCGTGTTCGGGCTTGCCCTGCTGGCCGCGACGGCGCAACCCGTGCTGTTGGTGCTCAAGTACGCGGGCGTGGCTTATCTGGTGTATCTGGCGTGGCGCCTGTGGACCGCGCCGGTCCATGCGGTTGAGGGCGGCGCGCCGGCACGGGACAGCCGCCTCGGTCTGCTGGGGGGCGGCCTGTCGCTGGGCCTCGGCAATGCCAAGACGGGGGCGTTCTATCTGGCCCTGCTGCCCGCCGTGTTGCCGGTGGCGGAGGTGTCCGTCGCCGGGTACCTGGAGATCAGCGCCGTCTTGGTCGTGGTCTATGCCGGGGTGCTGACCGGCTACGTCGCGTTGGCGGCGCGCGCCCGGCGCCTGCTGATGGCCCCCCGGCGCCTGAAGGCCGTGAACAGGCTTGCCGGGGGCGTGATCGCCGGCACGGCCGTCCTTGTCGCCGCCCGGGCCTGAGGCCCGCTTCATCCAGACCATTTCGGAGGAACGCGATGTCCCGTTTTGTCCGGATGATCGGCCTGCTGCTGGCGACGCTTGTGCTGGCCATGGCCGTGGTTGCCGTATGGAGCCATGCCAACATGGAGGCGGCCATCACCGCGTGGCGTGATCGGGTGACCGACATCGCCGCGATCATGCCGTCGTCTCGTCCGGATCCGGGTGCCCTGGCGGCCTTGCCAGACTCGGTGCGGCGGTACATCGCGTTCACGTTCCCCGATGGCCTGCCGGACCCGACAACAACCGTCACCGTGGCGATGGAGGGAGACTTCCGCCGTCCCGGGGTCACGGCCTTCGAGCCCACCACGGCCCATCAGGTCACCGCTGCCGGCACGCCGGCGTTTGTGTTCGATGCCACGACCCCCATTGTCGCGGGGGTCTGGGCGCGGGTGTATGACGCCTTTGTGGATGGGGAGATGGACATGAAGGCGCGCATTCTCTCCACCCTGACGGTGGTCGACTACTCAGGGTCGCCGACGTTGAACCAGATTTCGCTGCGCCGCTGGCTGATCGAGAGTCCGCTGTACCCCATGGCGTTGCTGCCCGGCGGCCCGGTGACCTGGGAGCCCATCGACGACCGCCATGCCCGCGCCGTGGTGTCGTGGGGCGGGATGGAGGCGGACTTGATCGCCACGTTCCGCGACGATGGGGCGCTGGTCGAGTTCCGGACCGAGGAAGATGGCGACCTGTCGACGCCCTACCATGGCTCCGGGGAGGTGGCGACGCGCGATGACTTCCGCATGGTGGAGGGAGTGCGTCTGCCGCACGCCTTCTCCATCGCCCGGGCGGCCAACGGCGAAACGTATCCGTTCTGGGTGGGCCGGGTGACTAATTTTTAACACCTTTCTCCTATAAACTCGCTTGTCCCCCAAGCACACTGAATCGTGTTGCAGAATCATACAAATTATGCGACCTAACGTGCTTGTGTTTGTCGGCTTCGATCATTAGCCCACTAATGTGTTGGGAAATTTTATTATCACTTTTGTCCAATGGAGGCGCCGGTGAATAGCATTTTTCTCAATTTTTCTATCGGTGTTATTGGCTCTTTAATCGCCACAGCCTTGGCGGCGTTAGCGATTGTTTTTTTTAGAAAAACTTTTTCTGCAGAACAATACATACTAAAACAAAAGGGGAAAATTGAAGAAATTCAAATGTACTCTTCCGATATTAATTTATTATATGCTGCGACCTTACGGGATTTAGTCATAATGAATGTTTTGTTTTTTGCCGATTCTGCCCTATGGAATATCGGTGAAGTTCTAATGTTTTCAAGCGATTTGCAGCGCTATGTCATGCTGATCGACAACTTAGGCATGTTTTCAATTCGCCTTACAACAGTCGTCATTCTTATTGTTGGACTCTTCATTAGCGTAGCCGCAATAAACCGAATAAACAGAGTTCTAGCGTACAGAGCATACATAAAAGGCGAAGCCCCCCCGGCGTCGCCGCCGACCTCTTCGTGAAGCGCACCACCCCCACATTGCTCCGACCAGCCGCGTTTGATAAGGTCCTGACCCTTTCCCCTGTCCGCACTGGCGTCCCAACGGCCGCCGGGCGTTGGGGCTTTTCGTGTCACACGCCGCCGAATCGACGGCCGACGGACCGGGGACAGGCCCAGACACCTTCAGGTGATATCCGCCCGTGACAGATCCTTCCGATACGCCTCCGGCCTCCGACATCGCGCCCGTCACCATCGAAGACGAGATGCGGCGCAGCTACCTTGATTACGCCATGAGCGTGATCGTCAGCCGCGCCCTGCCCGACGTGCGCGACGGCCTGAAACCGGTTCACCGGCGCATCCTCTACGCGATGAACGAGAACGGCTACGTCTACAACCGCCCGTTCCGAAAATCAGCGCGCATCGTCGGTGACGTCATGGGTCAGTACCACCCCCATGGCGACAGCGCGATCTACGACGCCATGGTGCGCATGGCGCAGGATTTCTCCATGCGCCTGAAGCTGATCGACGGCCAGGGCAACTTCGGCTCCATGGACGGCGACAAGGCCGCGGCCATGCGATACACCGAGGCCCGCCTGTCGAAGGCCGCGCACGCGCTCTTGGAGGACATCGACAAGGATACGGTCGATTTCCAGCCGAACTACGACGAGAACTCGGTCGAGCCGGTCGTCTTGCCGGCGCGCTTCCCCAACCTGCTGGTCAACGGCGCCGGCGGCATCGCGGTCGGTATGGCCACCAACCTGCCGCCGCACAACCTGGGCGAGGTCATCGACGCCACTCTGGCGCTGATCGACGACCCCGAGCTGTCGGCGGAGGACCTGCTGGAGATCGTCCCGGGCCCCGACTTCCCCACCGGCGCCCTGGTCATGGGCAAGGCGGGCATTCGTGCGGCCTACCTGACCGGACGCGGCAGCATCGTCATGCGCGCCCGCTGTACGATTGAGCCCATGGCGCGCGACCGTGAAGCCATCGTGGTCACCGAGGTGCCCTATCAGGTCAACAAGGCGGCGATGATCGAGCGCATGGCCGAGATGGTGCGCGACAAGAAGCTGGAGGGCATCTCGGACATCCGCGACGAGTCCGACCGGCGTGGCGTGCGCGTGGTGATCGAGGTCAAGCGCGATGCCGTGGCCGACGTGGTCCTGAACCAGCTTTACCGTTTCACGGCGTTGCAGACCAGTTTTGGTGTCAACATGCTGGCCCTGGATCAGGGGCGGCCGCGCATGCTGACCCTGATGGATATCTTGAAGGCGTTCATCGCTTTCCGTGAGGAGGTCATCCGCCGCCGCACCATCCACGAACTCGGCAAGGCCCGCGACCGGGCGCATGTGCTGGTCGGTCTGGCCGTCGCCGTGGTCAACGTGGATCGGGTCGTTGCCATGATCCGGGGCGCGCCCGATCCGCAGACGGCCCGAGAGCGCCTGATGGCCGAGGCTTGGCCGGTGGGTGAGGTGGCGCCAATGATCGCCCTGATCGACGAGCCGGGCCGTGGCGTCGAGGACGGCTGCTATCGCCTGTCCGAGACCCAGGCGCGCGCCATCCTGGACCTGCGCCTGCACCGGCTGACCGGCCTGGAACGCGAGAAGATTCAGGAGGAACTGCGCGAGATCGGCGCCCGCATCGAGGAATACCTCGCCATCCTGGGATCGCGGGAGAAGCTGTTCGCCGTGATGCGCGGCGAGTTGGCGGAGGTGCGCGAGGCCTTCGCGACGCCGCGCCGGACGGAGCTTCAGGACGTCGAGTTCGAGGTCGATGACGAAAGCCTGATCGCCCGCGAGGACATGGTGGTGACCGTCACCAACACGGGCTACATCAAGCGGGTGCCGCTCTCCACCTACCGGGCGCAGCGGCGCGGCGGCAAGGGCCGCGCCGGCATGGCCATGCGCGACGAGGATTTCGTCACGTCGGTCTTCGTGGCCAGCACCCACACGCCGCTGCTGTTCTTTTCGTCGGCCGGCATCGTCTACAAGCTGAAGGTCCACCGCCTGCCCCAAGGCACGCCCCAGGCGCGTGGCAAGGCCATGGTCAACTTGCTGCCGCTGGGCGAGGGGGAGACCATCTCGACCATCATGGACCTGCCGGAGGACGAGGACACCTGGGGCGAGTTGGACGTGATGTTCGCCACGGCGTCCGGGTCGGTGCGGCGCAACAAGCTGTCCGACTTCACCAACATCATGGCCAATGGCAAGATCGCCATGAAGCTGGAGCCGGGCGATTCGCTGATCGCCGTGCGCACCTGTTCGGAGACCGACGACGTTCTGCTGGCGACGCATGCCGGCAAGTGCATCCGGTTCCCCGTGGGCGAGGTGCGGGTCTTCGCCGGCCGGACCTCCACCGGGGTCAGGGGGATCCGGCTGGGCAAGGGGGACCGGGTGATCTCCATGGGGATTCTGCACCATGTCGAGCACGATCCGGCGACCCGCGCCGCCTTCCTGAAGCGGGCCAACCAACTGCGGCGCCGCCCGGACGAAGAGGACGGAGAGGCTGATCGGGCTCCCGATGTCGAGGCGGAGGCCGTGGAGCCAGGGGCACTGTCGGATGACGACTATGAGCGCATGGCCGAGGGCGAGGAGTTCGTTCTCACCGTGACCGAGAACGGATTCGGCAAGCGGACATCATCCTATGAATACCGCATTACCGGCCGGGGCGGGCAGGGGATCATCAATATCGACACGGCGGCTCGGAACGGGAACGTGGTGGCGTCCTTTCCCGTCGCGGCGGACGATCAGATCATGCTGATCACCAACGCCGGAAAGCTGATTCGCATGCCGCTGAACGACGTGCGGATTGCCGGCCGCAAGACCCTGGGCGTGCGGCTGTTTCGCACCGCCGACGACGAGGTCGTGGTCTCCGCCGCCCACCTGCCGGCATCGCTGGCCGACGGGGACAACGACGAGAACGACGGGGATCACGGCGGTGCGGAGGACGGGGATGTCGGGAGCGAACCGTGATCCCGGCGAAGCGGGGGGGTAGGCTGATATGACAGCGCGCAAACACGTCGGCATCTATCCGGGGACGTTCGACCCGGTGACCGTCGGGCATCTGGACATCATCAACCGGGCTACGCGATTGGTGGACCATCTGATCGTGGCGGTTGCGGTGAATGCGGGCAAGGGCCCCATGTTCTCGCTCGATGAGCGGGTCGCCATGGTGCGCGAATCGGTGGCGGAGTTCGGGACCGAAGCCAATGGCTCTGCCCGGATCGAGGTGCGGCCGTTCGAAACCCTGCTCATCAATTTCGCCGTCGAAATGGAGGCGTCCGTGATCATTCGCGGGTTGCGGGCTGTCTCCGACTTCGAATACGAGTTTCAGATGGCCGGTATGAACGCGCGGCTGAATAACTCTGTGGAGACCGTCTTTCTCATGGCCTCCGAACGCTCGCACTTCATCTCGTCGCGATTCGTCAAGGAGATCGGGCGTCTGGGGGGCGATATTGGCGCGTTCGTGACACCGACCGTCCACCAACGTCTGATGACCCGGTTCGGAGAGACACAATGATGGACACTCGAATGACGGATACCCGAGAACCGCGCCGACCCGGGTCCCTGACGCTGTCGCGGCGGGGCCTGTTTGCCGCGGTCGCAGCGCTTATCACCCTCACTGGAAAGGCAAGACCCATGGCCGCCGATACCGGACGGGATCTGGATTCCGAAAACACCCTGTTTATGGACCTGCCCGCCGGCCGGGTCACCATTGCCCTGCGACCCGATCTGGCTCCGAATCATGTGGAGCGCATCAAGACCCTGACCCGACAGGGCTTCTACGATGGCGTGGTGTTTCACAGGGTCATCGAGGATTTCATGGCCCAGACCGGTGATCCCACGGGGACCGGTATGGGGGGATCGGATCTGCCCGACCTGAAGGCGGAATTCTCCGATCCGGGTGAGGCCCAGCATGTGCGCGGCACCTGCTCGATGGCCCGCACCCAGAACCCGAACTCTGCCAACAGCCAGTTCTTCATCTGTCTGGCGGACGTGCCTCATCTGGACGGCCAGTACACGATCTGGGGTCAGGTGACCGACGGCATGGATGCCGTGGACAAGATCAAGACCGGGTCATCGGCCCGCAACGGCAAGGTGGATGATCCGGACAGCATCATCCGGATGTGGGTTGCCGCCGACGGGTGATCGGGCACGATCGGGGACGGGCGATGCCGCATGCCGGCTCATGATACGGGCTACAAGCTGCTGTTCTCCCACCCGGAGATGGTGCGCGATCTGATCACGGGCTTTGTTCCAGGCGATTGGGTGAGGGAGGCGGACTTCTCGACCCTGACGCCGGAGAAGGCCAGCTTCGTCAGCGACGACGAAAAGGAGCGGCACGACGATCTGGTCTGGCGCGTGCGTCTGCGGGATCGGTGGCTCTGGGTTTACCGTCTGCTGGAATTCCAGAGCACGCCGGACCCGTGGATGGCCGTACGCCTGATGGTGTCCGTGGGGTTGTTGGCCCAGGATCTGATCCGGCGCGGCGAGGTGCGGGCGGGCCGTCTTCCGCCGGTTCTCCCCATTGTGCTGTATGACGGTGGTCCCGCGTGGACGCCGCCCATGGACGTGGTGGACTGTTTCGAGGCGCCGCCGCCCCCCCCGGTCTGCATCCCTTCCAACCCCGCCTCAGGTACAGCAGTTCTCATTTTGGCCGCGCGGCTTCCGAAGGGAACGGCTGTGAGCCCCAGGCGCGAATCGGACTCCCTCCCCTGGATAGGGGAGGGCTGGGGTGGGGGTGATATCGGAAACACGCGGGGTTGGAATTGCAAGCGCCGCTGGCGCGAAAAGCCAACGCGCCCCCCTCCCAACGTCCCCCCGACGGGGGGAGGAGAACAGGCCGGCGCCGGCCGCAACGGGTGTTCTCCCCCCATCCTGAGAATTGCCAACCAATCCCCCTTGCCCCGCGCCGTCCGGGCGTGCTTCGATCCTCCTCCCGCGTTTCCTTCCCGACCGTCCCGGATCATGTCGCCTCTGTTTGCTCCGCCCCCCTATGGTGACCGTCGCCGCGTTCGCATCGGCCTGCTGGGCGGATCGTTCAACCCGGCGCACGAGGGCCACCGCCACATCAGCCTGATGGCGTTGCGCCGCCTGCGGCTCGATCAGGTGTGGTGGCTGGTCTCGCCCGGCAACCCGCTGAAGACGGGCCAGCCGATGGCGCCGTCGGCCGAGCGTCTGGCCAGCGCCCGCCGGCAGACCCGCCATCCGCGCATGGTGCCCACCGCCCTGGAGGCGGCGCTCGGCACCCGCTACACCTACGACACCGTTCGCGTCCTGCAACGCCGGTTCCCCCGCGTTCGCTTCGTCTGGCTGATGGGCGCGGACAACCTGATCCAGTTGCCGCGCTGGGAGGCGTGGACCGACCTGATGGCCTCCGTTCCGGTTGCGGTTTTCGACCGGCCGCAGTATTCTGTGGTGACGGTTCGGGCGCGGGCCGCGCGGCGGTTCGCGGCGCATCGCCTTCCCGCTCGGGCCGCGTGCCGGCTGGCGGATGCGCCGCCGCCGGCGTGGGTGTTCCTGCCCATACGGCGGCACGGGGCGTCGGCCACGGCCATCCGGGAAGGGCAGGGGTGGCCCGCGTGAGGGGCGTTCGGCGGCATGGACGCGAGCGGTCGCCGAAGGTCCCGGTTCTGTCAGGAAAGGACCGACCCATCTCGACCGCGAGAGACGATTCGACGATGCCGGACCCCATCGTCGAGACCATCGACACCACTCTGGCCAACCACAAGGCCGAGGACGTGGTCCACATCGACCTGGCGGGCAAGAGCGATTACGCCGACGCCATGGTCATCGCCTCCGGCCAGTCGGCCCGCCACGTCGGCGCCCTGGCAGACCACCTCGTCGAAGCCTTGAAGGCGGAGGGCCTGCGCCCCACCGTCGAGGGCGCGGCCCAGTGCGACTGGGTGCTGATCGATGCCGGCGACGTGGTGGTTCATGTGTTCCGGCCGGAGGTTCGGGCCTTCTACAATCTGGAAAAGATGTGGGGCGCGCCGGTGCCGGCCATGCGGAGGTCCGGCATGACCGGAGCGCCGGAGATGATGGCCGGGGTCATGGCCGTCCGGTCCCCGGTGGCCATGGCGGCCAGCCGGTAAGATCAGGGTGTCGACTCTGAAACTCCTTGTGGTCGCCGTCGGAAAGGCGCGCGGCGGCCCTGAGGCGCGGCTGGTCCAGGACTATGCCGGCCGTCTGCGCTGGCCCCTGGAGGTGCGCGAGGTGGAGGAGCGCCGGCCGCTGCCGTCGGCCGACCGCACGGCGCGGGAGGGGCGGCTTCTGCTCGACGCGGTGCCGGCGGGCGCCCATGTGGTGGCGCTCGACGGGGGCGGGCGAACGCTGTCGAGCGAGGCGTTCGCGGCCCATCTCGGTCGGGTGCGCGACGGCGGCGCGCGCAGCGTCGCCTTTCTCATCGGCGGGGCGGACGGACACGACGCGGCGGTGCTGGAGCGCGCGGACCTGACGCTGTCGCTGGGGGCGATGACGTGGCCGCACATGCTGGTCCGGCCTATGCTGGCGGAGCAGCTTTACCGTGCCCAGTCCATTCTGGACGGCCACCCCTATCACCGGGGATAGGGGCCACCGGGGAGCGGGGGACCGATCCAGGACGGATCGGTCGGACCTATTGGGCGTCGGCGCGTGCGGGCAGAACCCGTTCGATGGCGGCGGTCAGGCGTCTGGCGCCCGGTCCCGTCACCGACGAAAACGACCCCGCGAACGTGCCGTCGGGCGCGATCAGGTACTTGTGGAAGTTCCACTTCGGCCCGCCCAGAAGGCCCGCGCGCTGGCGCGCCCAGCGGTAGAACGGGTGGGCATCGGAGCCCGTCACCTTCGCCTTCGCGGTCATCGGGAACGTGATGTTGAAGTTCAGGGTGCAGAAGTCCTGGATCTCGCTGTTCGATCCCGGCTCCTGCGCGCCGAAGTCATTGGACGGCACGCCCAGAACGACAAGACCCCGGTCGCGGTAGCGCTCCCACAACGCCTGAAGGCCGTCGTACTGCGGCGTGAAGCCGCAGCGTGAGGCGGTGTTGACCACCAGGACCGCCTTGCCGGCGAACTGGTCCAGGGGCAGGGGGCCGCCGTCGATGCGCTCGAATGCGAAGGCGTGGGCGTGGCGCGCGGCCGGTGCCGGTGCGTCTGCACCCGACGCGGTGCCCGCCGCCAGCCCGGCCGCCGTCATCATCACGGCCAGACCGCCACCCGCCCTCAAGGTCCGCTGGATGTGTCCGGGGTTCGCCATCGTTCCGTCTCCGTTCGTCCGTCGTGTGTCACGATCAACCGGCCGGTCGCCGGTGTTGAAACGGAATACGGCATGCGGGCCGTTCTGGATCGCTGGAGGCCTCAATAGGTCCGCGTGCAGCGCACCTCCTCGTCCTTGAGCAGGTCGTTGAGCGCGTTCTGCAGGGTCACCCCCCGGCCGCGCGGATCGTCGGCCATGCAGGTGATGCCGCCGGTGGACAGGCTGGAGCAGTCCACGCCGCGATCCAGGCTGCTGTACGCCCAGACCTGACCGGCCATGCGGCGCAGAACCATATCGAGCCGCATCGGCGGGGCGGTCGGATGGGTGCATTCGAACACCACGCGCGGCGGATTGCCGTCAACGCCGATCTCGCGGATCGGGTCCGGTGTTTGCGCGGCGGCCGGCCCGGCCAGCACAAGGCCGGCAAGGGCGGCGATCAAGGAAACGCGGATCATGGTCGGGGCTCCCTCCTGAATGATGGGGCTTCGGATGGGGATGGGGACGTCAAAGGGCTCAGGCAATGGTGCCGGGGCGTCGGGAGTTCATCTGGCCAGCGGAACACGGCCGAATCATGACGCGGTGCGGACGGCCTGGATACGTCGTGCGGTCGGCGGGTCGATCCGGCCGTCGAACCACGACGGGCGATAGCGGCGCTGGAACGCGACCACGGCCGCGCGCGGATCGGCGGTGTCATATCCGATCGCGGTCAGGGCCGCCAGGGACTCGGCCTCCGGGGGCGGCGGTGCTGTCTCGTCGATGTCGGGCCACAGGCCGACCCCGGCGCGGGCCAGACGCGGCCAGTCGAACATCTCGCCCGGGTCCGTCTTGCGGGTCGGAGCCACGTCGGAATGCCCGAGCACGGCGGCCGGTCCCAGGCCGTGGCGGTCCATGATGGCGCGGCACAGGGTCTCGACGGCGGCCATCTGCTCGTTGGGGAACGGCCGATAGCCGAATTCGTGCCCCGGGTTGACGACCTCCACGCCGACGGAGCGGCCATTCACGTCGCCGCGCCCTTGCCACTGCGACACGCCCGCGTGCCAAGCTCGGCGGTCCTCCGGCACCAGGCGGAAAACGCGGCCGTCCTCCTCAACCAGCCAGTGGGCGCTGACGCCCGCCGACGGGTCGCGCAGGCGGTCCAGGGCCGCCGCGCCCGTCGGCATGCCGGTGTAGTGCAGCACCAACAGTTCGATCCGCTGGCCGGGAGGCCGGGCGTCGTGATTGGGTGAGGGGGCGTCGATGGCGGCGTCAACGGTCATCGTCGCGTGGCTCCGGAATGGTCGATCCGGGTTGAGCGTCGACGGCGCGCGCGGGCCGCTCCCCGGATCTGGATGATGGCGACGCCGGTGATGGTCAGGGCGCCGCCCACGAACTTCTGCCATGTGGCCGGCTCGCCCAGCAGCAGCATGCCGGCGGCCATGCCGATGATCGGCGCCATCAGGCCCCACGGCGTGATGACGCCGAGCGGATGACGCCGCACCAACGTATACCACAGCGAATGGGCGATCAGCGAGGCACCGATGGCGGTATAGACGACACCCACCCAGGCCTGCCACGGCGCTGCCCGCAGGGCCTCCAGGTGGCCGTCCTCCAGCCACCATGACAACAGCCCCAGTTGCGGGATCGCCAGCAGGCACAGCCAGCCGGTGACGGCGATGGCCGGCAGGTCGTGGGTCGATTTGACGATCACGTTGCTGACCGCCCAGAAGAATGCGGCGAACAGCATCATCAGCACGGGGGTCACGGCCGGCAGGTGCGGCTCGCCGGCGATGACGACGATTCCGGAAAAGGCCAGCAGGAGCCCCAGGATCCGTCGCCAGCCGATGGTCTCGCGAAAGATCAGCACCCCGAGTAGAGTGCTGAAGGGCGGGCCGGTCTGGATAATGACCGCTGCCGTCGCCGCGTCCAGGTGCTGAAGCGCCGTGAACAGAACGCCGAAGTGCAGCGTGCCGAAGGTTACCGAGAGGGCGATGACGCCCCGCCACGCGCGACCCCGGGGACGCGGCACGAAGGGCACCACCAGGGCGGCGGCGATGGCGAAGCGGATGGCCGTGAACAGCAGCGGCGGTAGCGACTCGACGCCCAGCTTGGCGGCTACGAAGTTCAGGCCCCACAGGGCCTGGACCAGCAGGGCCAGCAGCATATCGGACAATGGCATCGGGTACGGCCCTGACTGCGGCGGCGGCACGGATCGGTCGCCAACGGGCCGTCAGCATGACCCCGCGCACCCGTCCGCGCAAGCCGGTCGGTGCCCGTGTCATCCGCGACCATGTCCCGCTCAGCGCTGGGGGCGGCGGTGCCTGGTCAGGTCGACCACCCGCCGTTCTGCCGCCACCGCGCCGGGGCGCAGGCCGGGCAGCGCCACGGAGGCGGGGGACAGGCGGGCGCGGCGGGCCTCCCGCGTTAGCGGCAGGGCGTGGATCTGCTTGCTGGCCTCGACCAGCAGCACGCCCGAGACCCCGGGGAACCATCGCGCGCCCATGCGCTCAAGCACCGAGCCGGCCGATTTGACCATCGCCGACCGGGTGGGCGGCGTGAACAGCGCCGTGGTCCGTGCGCCCGGAGCGAACAGATTGGCGCGCAGCAGGGCGTCGAGCTGTCCGCTGGAATAGGGCCGACCGCTGGCGAACGGGCTGCGCTCCAATTGCGCCCACAGGCCGCGCCGGTTCGGTACCACGATGAGCAGCCGGCCGGCATCGGTGAGCACGCGCCAGAGTTCCCGCAGCGCGGCGTTGGTGTGATCGAGCCCCTCCAGCCCATGGACCAGAAGAACGCGGTCGATGGACTGGTCCGGCAGCGGCAGTTCCGTTTCCTCCGCCAGCATGGCGAGGTTGCGTCCGTCGGACGGCCAGCGCATCACGCCCTGGGACGGCGGCATGGCGGCGATCACCCGTTCCGACTCGTCGAGAAAGGGATCGAGGTAGGGGACCGCGTAGCCGAGCCCCAGGATCCGCTCGCCCCGGGTGTTTGGCCACATCTCCCGCACCCGCCGGCTGATCTGGAGGCGGGCGGCCTCCCCTAGGGGACTGTCATAGAAGTCGCGCAGGTCGATGACGTCGGCTCGCATGGCACGGCCCCTCCATGGGTGGCGGCTCGTGGTTCAGGAGTTTATATGGAGAGCATCCCGTTCGTCACCAGGGAACCCCACGCAACACATTGCACGACGCACCGGAGGACCCGCCATGGCCGCCCTGATCATTGATCTGGTTCCCGTTCTGGGCGACAACTACGTGCATCTGGTGCATGAGCCGAACAGCGGTGAGACGGCGGCGGTTGATCCGGCCGTGGCCGGGCCGGTGTTCGATGCGCTGCGGGATCGCGGTTGGCGCCTGACCCACATTCTTGTGACCCATCACCACAACGACCACACGGGCGGCATTTCGGAGATCAAGCGGGCCACCGGCTGCACCGTGATCGGGAACCGCAACGATGCCCGGCGCATTCCGGGGTTGGACGTCGGCGTGGTCGACGGCGACACGGTGCGGCTCGGCGACCAGGAGGCCCGGGTGTTCGAGGTGCCGGGGCACACGGTCGGGCATGTCGCCTATTGGTTCGCGGCCTCGCGGGCCCTGTTCTGCGGCGACACTCTGTTCTCCATCGGTTGCGGTCGCCTGTTCGAGGGCACGCCGCATCAGATGTGGGAGTCGCTTTCGGCGCTGAGGGCACTGCCGCCGGAGACGCGAGTCTACTGCGCCCACGAGTATACGCAATCGAATGTCCGCTTCGCGCTGTCGGTTGATCCGGACAACGCGGCCCTGAGGGACCGGGCCGACGAGGTGGCCCGCCTGCGCGAGGCCGGCCGACCCACGGTGCCGTCCGTCCTGGGCGACGAGGCGGCGGCCAACCCCTTCCTGCGCGCCGACGACCCGGATCTGGCCTTCCGGCTGGGGCTCGCCGGCGCCGATCCGGTGACCGTTCTGGCCGATATCAGGGCGCGCAAGGACCGGTTCTGACGGCAGCGCGGGCGATCCCTGCGCCTTGATCCCGGCCCACCGGGGCGTTACGTCAGGGGAACGGTCGCCAGTTCTGCCCGCGCATTTCCCAAAGGGCTCTGCTCCATGGACATCCGAGACGGCTTTCTGTCCACCATCGGCGAGACGCCTCTGATCCGCCTGTCCTGGCCGTCGACGCGGACGGGCTGCACCATCCTGGGCAAGGCCGAGTTCCTCAATCCGGGCGGATCGGTCAAGGACCGCGCCGCCCTTGCCCTGGTGCGCGATGGCGAGGCGCGGGGCCTGCTCAAGCCCGGCGGCACCATCGTCGAGGGCACGGCCGGGAACACCGGCATCGGTCTGACCCTGGTGGGCAACGCGCTCGGCTACCGGACGGTCATCGTCATGCCGGAGACACAGAGTCAGGAGAAGAAGGACACGCTGCGTCTGTGCGGCGCCGACCTCAGGCTGGTGCCGGCGAAGCCCTACAAGGATCCGGGCCACTACATCCACGTCTCGCGCCGGCTGGCGGAGGAAACCGGGGGCCTCTGGGCCAATCAGTTCGACAATACTGCCAACCGAGACGCGCACCGGCGCTCCACCGGGCCGGAAATCCTCCACCAGACCGGCGGCCGGGTCGATGCCTTCACCTGCGCCGTCGGGACCGGGGGCACCCTGGCCGGGGTGGCGCTGGCCCTGAAGGCGCACGATCCGGCGATTCGGGTGGTGCTGGCCGATCCGCACGGCTCCGGCCTGCACGCCTGGATCACCGAGGGCGCGCCGCGCGCGGAGGGAAGCTCGATCACCGAGGGCATCGGCCAGGGCCGGGTGACCGCCAACCTGGACGGCGCGCCCATCGACGACGCGGTGCGCGTCTCCGATGCCGAGGCGCTGGAGGTGCTGTTCAGCCTGGTTCGGCATGACGGACTGGTGCTGGGCGGCTCATCCGGCGTGAACGTGGCCGCCGCCATGCGGGTGGCCGAGTCCCTGGGGCCCGGGCATACCGTGGTCACAGTGCTGTGTGACGCCGGGGCACGCTATCAGTCGAAGCTCTACAATCCCGCGTTTCTGCGCGACAAGGGCCTGCCCGTCCCGCCGTGGCTGGAGCCCGCCGGCTGAGGTCGCTCGTCCCGTTCCGTCCCGCCCAAGATCAAGATAGAGAGGTTTTCAGATGCCGCCGTTTCCGACCGGAGCCCTCGTCACCACCGACTGGCTGGCCGATCACCGAGACGCTCCGGATGTTCGCGTGGTCGACGCCCGTCACTTCATGCCGAACGATCCACGCGATCCCGCTGAGGAGTATGCCCGCGCCCACATCCCCGGGGCGGTGTTCTTCGATATCGATCACATCGCTGATCCGGAGGCGTCCCTGCCGCACATGATGCCGTTGCCGGAGGTGTTCGCGGCGCGGGTGGGGGACCTGGGGCTCGGCGACGGACACAGGATCGTCGTCTACGATCACGTCGGCGGCGCGTGCGCGGCGGCGCGGGTGTGGTGGATGTTTCGGGTGTTCGGGCATGCCGACGTTTCGGTTCTCGACGGCGGGCTTCCCAAGTGGCTGGCGGAGGGCCGACCCATTGAGGATCGGCCGCGCCCGATCACGCCCCGATCCTTCACGGCCCGGGCGGACCGGCGCCTGATCGTGGATGCGGAGGCGGTGCGGGCCGTCCTGGAGAGCGGTTCCGCGCAGGTCGTGGATGTTCGCGCGGCCGAGCGGTTCCGGGGCGAGCAGCCGGAGCCGCGTCCGGTGGCCAACCTGGGGCACATGCCGGGGGCCCTTAGCGCGCCGTTCGGGGACCTGCAGCAGGGGCCGCATAACGAAATGGCGCCGCCGGAAGCGATCCGGGCGCATTTCACGGCGGCCGGCGTTGACCTGTCCCGTCCGGTGATCACGTCTTGTGGCTCCGGCGTGACGGCGTGCTACTCGGCCCTGGCCCTGCACCTGATCGGGCACGAGTCGGTGGCCGTGTATGACGGCTCGTGGGCCGAATGGGGCGACAGGACGGATCTGCCGGTGGTGACATAGCCTCGCGCGGTTCCGGAGTCATGGTCAGCCGTTGCGCGACTCCTCGAACGTCATCGTCAGGGGATCGACCCGGCGCAGGTCGCCGGGGGAGCGGCGGCGCGTGCGGCGCACCGTGCGCCAGTCCCGATAGCCGCTGACCACGCCGCGCGGCAGCACATCGAACACCCGCCGCTTGAGCGGCGGGACGGTTCTCTCCTGTTCGGCCTGCGGGCCGACGGCGGCGGGCGATCCGGCGGCGGCATCCCAGGCGGTGGTGTATTTGCTTTGGGTCGGGATCTCCCGCAGGTGGCCGTCGGGGTCATCCTTGCGCGCCACACAGAGGATGCGCGTTTCTCCCGACGCCCGGAAAAAACTGGGCCGGCCGCTTTCAGCGGGGTCTCTGACCTGCCACCAGTGGGTCTGCCCGGCCGCTGCTAGGTAGAGGCCAAGCACGCGGAAGCCGTTCGGCGGGGAAAATGTCCGGAAATACAGTTCGGGTGAGAACTGGAAGAACCCGGCCCCGATCTGATTGTTGCCGGGACCGCAGGCCATGAAAACGCCGTTCGGGCGCAGCAGTTTCATGACGTTGTCCAGGGCCACAGGGATGTTGAAAACGTGCTCCAGGGTCCCCCCGTCAATCACGACAGAGAAGCGTTCGCAGAGGTCGGTCGGGAGCGGCTCGTTCAGCGAATGCACGATGTCCGCTCCCTCATAGGGGCTCGCATCCAGGGTGTGCACGGCCTCTGCCCCGAGCAGTTCAAGAAACGGGTCTGCCCAGGACGAGGCAAGGGCGCGGGCACGCACCCCGGGGTCCGCGTTCGGCGCCAGTCTGTCCAGAAGGGCGGCCAGTTCGTAAGGACGGATGCTCATGCGCAACCGGCCCAGACAAAGCGGCCGCGACAGGTCGGCTCCGGCCCGGCTTGCTTGCAGGAGGAGGACCGCCATTTCGTAAGGGATACCCATCGCAGAATCCTGACGCTGACGATTTAGGGGCGCGGGCCACGCCTATTCCGGACCAGGAGCCACGTCAAGCGGGGACGATACCGGCCAGCTACAGCAGGAGCCCCGCTTACCGGCCGTCGAACCCAACAGGGGTCCCAAAAAAAGACGACCGCCCCGGTTCCAAATTCCGGGGCGGTCGTCTGGTCCTTGGGCGCCTGGGCGGTGGGCGCAGTGAGGGAGGTTACGGGGTCACCGACGGCTCAACCGGCGGCGAGGTGCCCCTCGTCCTCGAGTTCCATCTTCAGGCCGAACCGGCCGGTGCGCACGCGCGAACCATCGGGCAAGCGCCAGACGGTCGGGGCACCGCCGCCGGAACTGGTGCTGGTCGGGGTTTCGGCCTGGCCGCCGAAGCCCAAAGCGATCTCATCGGCCATCACGGCGATGGTTTCGGGCGCCACCGAATCACGCCAACGGCCGCCGTATCGGCTTTCCATCGTCAGCGTGAACAGGTTGAAGGCGTGATAGGACGTCGGTGTCTGGTTCATCGTTTTCAAGCTCCACCCTTGGGTTTTCTATCCAAGGACGTTTGACCTCAGTTGAAGCCGCCGTTTCGGCACGTGCCCCCTCTGAGTAACCCCCAGGCTCATGGCTTCTTGCTTTGTTGCAATGCAATATTAGGTCGCCGCGAAGCAGTTGTCCAGGATAATGTGATGGTTCAAACGATATATACCAGATGGTGCGCATAAGCTGCGGTGTCGCGGAAGTAGTGCCGAGGGCTTCCGGTGACCCGGATGCCCGTCAACCCTATGGAAATTCCGGATTCGTTACGGATTCGCCGAGGTCGGCCGAACGATCAGTTGGCATTACACATCGGAAGGTATATGACCAAAGTAAATCATTCCAAAGATGTGTGATATATCGAAAGGATCATGAGGGCGTGCGCCTTTTGTGTGCGCTGCGTCAAAAGGGCGCGCCGCGTCGCTTGCGTCCGAAGGGTCGATCCCGGATGGTGAGCGGCCACCAATCACCTCTGACGCGGAGTCGAGACCCTTCCATGACAGACACGTCTTACCGCACGCAGACCCGGATCGTCCATGCCGGATACGACCCGACGTCCCATCACGGCGCCGTCAATCCGCCCGTGTATCACGCCTCGACCATCGCCTTTCCGACCGTGGCGGATCTGAAGGCCGGACAGGCGCGCCGCCTGGACGGGGTCTATTACGGCCGCTACGGCACGCCCACGACCCAGGCCCTGGACGCTGCCGTGGCCGATCTGGAGGGCGGGCGCTGGTGTGTCTCGGTCGGCTCAGGCATGGCCGCCGTCTCGTGCGCCCTGATGGCCTTGCTCAAGGCCGGCGACCACCTGCTGATGGTGGATTCGGTCTACTGGCCGACCCGCAGTCTCTGTGACACGCTGCTCCGTGATATGGGCGTCAGAACGACCTATTACGACCCCCAAATCGGCGATGACATAGCGGATCTGATCGAACCGCAAACCCGTGTCGTCTTCACGGAATCGCCGGGGTCGCTGACGTTCGAGATGCAGGATATCCCGGCCATCACGGCCGCCGCGCACACAGCGGGGGCGCTGGTGGTGCTGGACAACACCTGGGCGTCGCCGCTGTTGTTCCGGCCGTTCGATCACGGCGTCGATCTTTCGGTGCAGGCGGCCACCAAGTACATCGTCGGCCACTCCGACGCCATGCTGGGCACCATCACCATGACCGACCGGGCGTTGTTCGAGCGGGTCAAGGCCATGGCCGGTCAGATCGGCCACGCGGTCGGCGCGGACGAGGCGTATCTGGGCCTGCGCGGACTGCGCACCCTGGGGGCGCGCCTGCGCCAGCACGAGGCGCATGCGCTGACCGTGGCCCGCTGGCTCCAGGACCGATCGGAGGTGGCCCGGGTGCTGCATCCGGCCCTGCCCGAGGATCCGGGCCATGCCCTGTGGAAACGCGACTTCTCCGGGGCCAGCGGCCTGTTCGGCGTGCTGCTGAAGCCCGGGCCGACGCCCGAGGCCATGGCCGCGATGCTGGACGGCCTGCGCCTGTTCCACATGGGCTTCAGTTGGGGCGGCTATGAAAGCCTGATCCTGGACACCACGGCCTCCATCACCCGCACCGTCAGCCCGTGGACCCACGACGGCCCGTCGCTGCGCCTGCACATCGGCCTGGAGGACCCGACCGACCTGATCGCCGACCTGGAAGCCGGGTTCGGGAGGATGGGAGGGCGTTAAAGCCGCATTTTCATGCCGATGTGGCTGGCCTCGAAGCCCAGGCGTTCATAGAAGCGCCGGGCGTCCTCGCGGGTGCGGTCGCTGGTCAGTTGGAGCATGCCGCAGCCCGACGACCGCGCCAACGCGATGACGTGGGTCATCAGGGCGGCGCCGATGCCCTGTCCGCGCATGTCGCTGCGCACATGCACGCTTTCCACCTCGGCCCGGGGCGCGCCGCGACGGCTGAGGTAGGGAATAACGATGAACTGACAGAAGGCCACCACGGCGCTGCGGTGTTCGGCCACGATCAGGCGGTTGTCCGGCGCCGCCGCGATGGTGTCGAACGCCGCCCCATAGTCCGGGTGCAGCGGCAGGTCCGCGTTTTCCCGGGCGCGGCCCAGCCGGTCGTCGGCCAACAGCGCCACCAGATACGGCAGGTCGGCGCGGCGGGCCTCGCGGAACAGCAGCGTGGTGAGGATGTGGTCCTTGTGCGCGGTGAGGTGCGGCGGTGGGGTCGGCTGGTCCATGGTCGGTCTCACGGGCGGTGACGGCGCCACGACCCATCCCGCGCCAGCGACGCTGTCGCCGTCGGCCTGGACGGTCCCCCCTTCGTGGCGCCCTCTTGACGGGACGATCGTCTCATGCAGGGTACACTTGCCGCGTTACGTCCTCAATGTCTCCCGCCAAGGTCTTCCGTCATGTCCGCCATGTCCGATGAGACACCCGTGCTTGATGCCATTCGTTTCACACCCGACGGTCTGGTTCCCGCCATCGCCCAGCAGCACGACACCGGCGAGGTGCTGATGATGGCCTGGATGACCCGCGAGACCATCGCCGAGACCCTTCAGACGGGCCATGTGTGCTACTGGTCGCGCTCGCGCGGCAAGCCCTGGCGCAAGGGCGAGACCTCCGGTCAGGTGCAGACGCTGAAGGCTTTGCGGGTGGACTGCGACGGCGACACGCTTTTGTTGCTGGTGAATCAGGTCGGGGTCGCGTGCCATACCGGGCGGCGCACCTGTTTCTACCGCGAGGCCGGCGACGGTGGCGCGCTGACGGAGATCCTGGCGCCGGAGGCCGATCCGGAGGCGCTGTACGGACACAAGGCCCCATGAGCACGCTGCCCGTCACGGTCCTGACCGGTTTTCTGGGCAGCGGCAAGACCACCCTTCTCAATCACCTGCTGTCGCATCCGAACATGGCGCGGACGGCCGTGTTGGTGAACGAGTTCGGCGAGGTCGGGCTGGACCACCTGCTGGTCCGTCATGTCGATGAGGACATTGTGCTGCTCAACGCCGGGTGCCTGTGCTGCTCGGTGCGCGGTGATATGGTCACGGCCCTGCGCGACCTGTTCCTGAAGCGGGTGCGTCAGGAGATTGATGAGTTCGAGCGCGTGCTGATCGAAACCACCGGACTGGCCGATCCGGCGCCCATCCTGCACACGTTGATGAGCGATCCCCTGATCGCCAACCACTTCCGGCTCGACGGCGTGGTGACGCTGGTGGACGCCGTCAACGGCCTGGACAGCCTGAACCGCCATCCCGAATCGGTCAAACAGGCGGCGGTGGCGGATCGCCTGGTTCTCAGCAAGGCCGATCTGGCATCCGCCGAAACGGTGACGGCGCTGGAACAGCGTCTGGACGCCCTGAACCCGGGGGCGCCGCGACTCCAGGCGGCCTGGGGGCGGGTCGACCCGTCGGGCATTCTGGACTGCGGCCTGTTCCGGGCCGAGGGCAAGCACCCGGACGTGGCGGGCTGGCTGAGGGACGAGGCCGTGACCGATCACGATCATGGGCATGATCATGATCACGATCATGGACACGACCATCACCATCATGACGTCAACCGCCACGATGACCGCATCGCCGCGTTCTGCCTGACGTTCGAGGAACCGCTGAACTGGAATGCCCTGATCACGGGTCTCGAACTGCTGGCGGCCAGCCGTGGCGCCGATCTGCTGCGCATGAAGGGCATCGTCAACGCCCGCGACAGCGACGCCCCGCTGGCCCTGCACGGCGTGCAGCACATGTTTCATCCGCCGTCGCGGCTGCCGGCTTGGCCGCGCGACCCGGAGACCGGTGAGGAAGACCGCCGCACCCGGCTGGTCTTCATCACCCGTGATGTCGGCCGCGAGGCGGTGCGGCGCGTGCTGACGGCGGTTCTGGAGACCGAACCGGACCCATGATGGGTTCGGTGGCGGTTGCGCCCGCAGTCCACTTGTGGCCATGGTGACCCACCGTCCGGTTGGGGTGCAGGGGCTTTTGCGTGCTCGATCACCGTCCCATTCTGTTGTTCATCGGCTCTCTGGTGTCCATCCTGGCGTTGGGAATGATCATTCCGGCGCTGGTGGATTTCGCCCACGGCAATCCCGACTGGATCGTGTTTGTCGTCTCGGCGGCGCTCACGCTGTTCGTCGGCGTGCTGCTGATCCTGGCCAGCCGCAGCGGCCCGTTGCGCCTGAGCATCCGGCAGGCCTTCCTGATGACGACCGTCAGTTGGATCGTGCTGCCCGGTTTCGCGGCGCTGCCGTTCGTGCTCGCGGATCCGGACATCGGTTATACCGACGCCTATTTCGAGGCCATGTCCGGCATCACCACCACGGGCTCGACCGTGATGACCGGCCTGGACCTGATGCCGCCGGGCCTGTTGTTGTGGCGGGGGGTTCTGCAATGGTTGGGCGGGATCGGGATCGTCATCATGGCGCTGACGGTGCTGCCCATGCTGCGCGTCGGCGGTATGCAGATGTTCCGGGTCGAGGCCTTCGAGACCCAGGAAAAGGTGCTGCCGCGCGCGGCCGGCTTGGCCAGCGCGTTGGTGCTGATCTACGTGTCGCTGACCCTTGCGTGGGGCCTGATGCTGTACGGCGTCGGCATGCCCGCGTTGGACGCGACGGTGCACGCCATGACGACCATCGCGACGGGCGGTTACTCCACCCGCGACGCGTCCGTCGGCCATTTCCGATCCCTTGAGGTGGATTGGATCGTGACCGCCGGGATGATCGTCGGCTCCATCCCGTTCCTGCTCTACTTACAGGTCGTGCGCGGTCGGCCGGGTCTGCTGTTCCGCGATACCCAGGTGCAGTGGTTCCTGGGGACGGCGCTGGCGGGCGTGGTGGCCGTGGCGTGGTGGCTGTGGCGCGACGCCGGCATGGCGGTGCCCGACGCCTTGCGTTATGCGGCGTTCAACACGGTGTCGGTGATGACCGGCACCGGCTATGCCACGGCCGATTACTGGCAGTGGGGCGGGCTGGTCGGCGGCGCGCCCGTCGCGGTGCTGTTCTGTCTGATGTTCGTGGGCGGGTGCGCCGGGTCCACGTCGTGCGGGATCAAGGTCTTCCGATTCCAGATTCTGGCGGCCATGGCCTCGATCCAGTTGCGGCGCCTGTTGCAGCCGAACGGGGTGTTCATCGCGACCTACAACAAAAAGCCCATCCAGGAGGGTGTGGCCGAAGCCGTCATGGCGTTCTTCTTCATGTACGCGCTGTCGGTGGCGTTTCTGGCCATGTTGCTGGGGGTGACGGGCCTGGACTACGTCACCGCGCTGTCCGGGGCGGCGACGGCGATCTCCAACGTTGGTCCGGGCCTGGGCGACATCATCGGCCCGGCCGGGAACTTTTCCACATTGCCGGATGTCTCGAAGTGGCTGCTGTCCGCCGGCATGCTGCTGGGGCGTCTGGAACTGTTCACGGTTCTGGTGCTGTTCCTGCCTCGATTCTGGCGGGATTAGCAATCATTGATGATCTTTCCTCGCAGCGGTGGCCAACGTCTATGAGTCAGGGCCTTGTATGAGTCAGGGCCTTGGGTGAACCTGCTGAAATGAAACAAGAAGCGCCGGACTGGCGGGCGTGGGCAAAGCCCGCGCAAAAATCATGAAATCGGTGTCATGCGGTGCGGTTTGCCGTTGATTTCCAGGCCGGTTCATCCATATTGCCTGTATTCTGTTCATCTTCAGAGGTGCAACCATGGCTCTCAACACCGACCGTCGTTACATGGGCTCCGGCGTGGCCGATGCGGCGCAGATCGACGCTGGCCTCCGCGCTCATATGCTGCGGGTTTACAACCTGATGGCGTCCGGCCTGGTGCTGTCTGGCATTGTCGCGCTGCTCATCGACAATGTGCCCGCGATCCAGTCCCTGTTCTATGTCACCGTGGGCGGGCAGGTCGCCGGCCTGACCCTGATGGGGACCATCGGCATGTGGTCGCCGTTGATCGTTCTGTTCGCGGCGATGTTCATGGTGCGCTCGGCCAGCGCCAGCGTGGTGCAGGGGATGTACTGGCTGTTCGTGGCCCTGCAGGGCATCGGCCTGTCGATCCTGCTGCAGGTCTACACCGATGCCAGCATCGTGCGCGTGTTCTTCATCACGGCGGCCGCTTTCGCCGCGTTGAGCCTGTACGGGTATACGACCAAGAAGAGCCTGTCCGGCATGGGCAGCTTCCTGATCATGGGCGTGTTCGGACTGGTCATCGCGTCGATCGTGAACATCTTCCTGGCCAGCACGATGATGCAGTTCGTCATCAGCGGCATTGGCGTGCTGGTGTTCTCGGGCCTGATCGCCTATGACACCCAGCGCATCAAGGAAGAGTACAGCGCCTCGCTGGACAGCGAGACCCTGTCCAAGTCGGCCACGCTGGCGGCGCTGTCCCTGTACATCAACTTCATCAACCTGCTGCAGTTCCTGCTCTACTTCCTGGGGAACCGCGAATAGGAGACGTCCCGGTTTAAACCCCGGATGACGACATGACAAACGCCCCGGACCTCGCGGTTCGGGGCGTTCTGTTTGGTTCGGTCGGGCGCCGTCGGTCAGGCGGCCTGGCTGGCACGATTGGAGATGAGCAGGCCGTACAGCGCCTCCGGCGTGTCGGTGCCGCGCAGCTTCTCGCACATCGCGCGGTCGCGCAGCAGACGCGAGACCCGGGCCAGCGCCTTGAGATGGTCGGCCCCCGCCGATTCCGGGGCCAGCAGCAGGAAGATCAGGTCCACCGGCTGCTCGTCGATGGCGTCGAAGTTGATTGGACGGGCCAGACGCGCGAACACCCCGTGCATGCCGGTCAGGGCAGGCAGGCGGCCATGGGGAATGGCAATGCCGTTGCCAACGCCCGTGGTGCCCAGGCGCTCGCGCTCCAGCAGGATATCGAAAATGGTGCGTTCGTTCTCTCCGGTCACATGAGCGGCGCAGCGGGCCATGGCCTGGAGCGCCTGCTTCTTGCTGGTGACTTTCAGGGGAACCATCACGCCCTCCGGCGTGATCAGATCGCTGATGTCCATCCCTGTCCTTTCGGAAACCATGGCGTATCAGGTTCTTCGTGGTGTTCCGCCCCGCTGTTCGGGCGACCCGACACCGATCGTGTCCCCGCCGAACTGCGGGGTGGGGTGAGCCTCCGCCCGTGCTCAGGGAGCAGAACGGTCTGACGATGGTCAAGGTATGTTGCGGATGGATCCCGACACGAACCTTGGCCGAACGTGATTGCGCGTGCGATTCAAGTCAAGGGTTGCAATGGGACGGTGCGTTCACGCCCCAACCGCGGCTCTTCACCGGGCGGGCGAAGACACCGAGCGGACCGCCGATTCGAGCCTCCGATGTCCTGTCTGTCTTGGCTCCGGCCGTGGTCCGACTGGCGGACCTCACGCCATGCCCAACATGTTCTGCCCATTCTCGGCCACGGTGCCGTGAAGGCGCCACCGAACGGGGGTCAAACCTGCGTCCGGAACGATCCGAAGGCAAGTGAAAATGTGCTTATTTATTGCGGTCACGAACGGCCGGATCGACACTTCACCCGGGCGGGACGCGCCTTTCCCGCGCGTCCCGGAGTGATACCGTGACCGGCCTGCTCAGGCGGTGTGCGGAATGATGTGCAGTTCAACCCGGCGATTCATCTGGCGGCCTTGCGGGGTGGCGTTCGTGGCCACCGGGCGCCGTTCCCCGTGCCCCTGCCAGTAAAGCCGTTCGGGCATGATGCCCTGGGACTTGAAGAACTCAACCACAGAGCGGGCGCGTCGCTCCGACAGACCCTGGTTGTAGTCGGACGTGCCGGTCGCGTCGGTATGGCCGTGGACCTGAATGGTGCTTTGCGGGTTTTCGCGCAGCGTCCGGGCGACATCCGCGAGGGTGGGGCGGAACGCCGGCGAAATGTTGGACGAATCGACGGCAAACGTGACATTCGACGGCATTGTCACAAGCAGGTTGTTACCTTGCCTTTGAATCTGGACATCGGTTCCGGCAAGGTCCTGGCGCAGGGCCTGTTCCTGCGAATCCATGTAGGCGCCGACCGCTCCGCCGGCCAGAACACCGACTCCGGCGCCGATCAGCGCGGCGTTGCGGACGTTGCCGCCCACGGCGGCGCCAATGGCGGCCCCGGTCGCGGCGCCGCCCAGCGCCCCCAAGCCGGCGCCCTGAGCGGTGTGGTAGTTACCCTGAGTCACGCAACCGGACAGCATCAGGCCTCCGGCCGTGGTGACGGCAATGACGGAACGACGCATGGGGATGTCTCCTTGTCGTGAAGCGACCGCGACGACCGGCACACACGGCGTCACTGTGCATTGATGCTTGATGGTGCCGCGAACGGCGCATTGACGCAATGTGTCGATCCATCGATAGAAACACAACCGGTCGGAGCCTGCCTCAGGCCCTGCCCAAATTGGAGAGTCCCGGTTCATGGCGCGCCGTTCCGTCGTCAAGAGTTTGGTGGCCCTTGCGGCCCTGGCAACCATCGTTGTTGCGCTGTGGCAGTTGCTGTCGCCAATGGCCGCACTGACGATCACGAGCACAACGGTCGGACGCACGCCCGTGACCGTGTCTCGTCTGACCGCCGCGCCGGACGGCCCGGTTGTTGTGGTCGCCCACGGGTTCGCGGGGTCGCGTCAGTTGATGCAGGCCCAGGCGGTGGCCTTGGCCCGGAACGGGTTTGTCGCCGTGACCTATGACGCCCTTGGGCACGGGCGCCAGCCCGATCCTCTGGGCGGGGAACTGACTCTGGAGACCGGCGCAACGGTTCATCTTGTTCACCAACTCGATTCCATCGTGGAGTACGCGCGGACCCTCACCCCGGCGGACGACGACCGGGTGGCCTTGCTGGGGCACTCTATGGCCGCCGACATCATCGTTCGTCAGGCGGTGAGCGACCCGGACGCATACGCCGCCACGGTGGCCATCTCCATGTACTCGCCGGCGGTCACACCGGACGCGCCGCGCAACATGCTGGTGATCGTGGGCGGGCTTGAGCCCTGGGTGCACCACAACGAGGCCCGGCGGGCGGCCAGTCTGCCCTTGGACGGTGTTCAGGCCGAGCCGGGCGTGACGTACGGGGATTTCGCCGACGGGTCGGCTCGGCAGTGGCGCATCGCGCCCGGGGTCGAGCACATCGGCGTCCTGTACAGCAAGGACGCCATCATGGCGTCGGTGGACTGGCTGAACCATGCCTTCGGGCGCACCGATGCGACCGTCGATCCGCCGTCGGCCCGGGGCTCGTGGATCCTCATCCTGCTGCTGGCGGTGGTGGTGCTGGCGTGGCCGGCCTCGGCCTTGTTGCCGCGCGTGGCCGACGAACCGGTCGGCGCCGCGCTGTCCTGGCGGCGGCTGCGGCCGCTGGTGATCTGGCCGGCGGTGCTGACGCCGCTGATCCTGGCGCCGCTGCCGACGGACTGGCTGCCGGTTCTGGTTGGAGACTACCTTTTGCTGCATTTTGGCCTGTACGGACTGTTGACGGGCCTGGGGTTGTGGTGGTGGCGTCGACGCTGGCCGTCGGAGCGGCCGAGCGCGCCTGTGGTGGCGCGTCCGGGCGCCTTGGTGTTGGCGACCGCGATGCTCCTTGCCTACGTCATGGTCGGCTTGGGTGTGCCCATCGAACTGTTCGTGTCATCCTTCATCCCAACCTGGGAGCGGCTGATTCTGGTGCCGGTCATGATGCTGGGCACGCTGCCCTTTTTCATGATGGACGAATGGATCACGCGCGGTTCGACCCGGCCACGCGGGGGGTATGTGGCCACGTCGGTGGCGTTCATGCTGTCCCTGGTCCCGGCCATCATCCTGAAGCTTCACGACCTGTTCTTCCTCATCATCCTGTACCCGATCATCGCCCTGTATTTCGTGCTGTTCGGGCTGTTCAGCGCCTGGAGCTGGCGGCGCACCCATCATCCGTGGGTCGCGGCCATCACAAGCGCGTTCGTTTTCGCGTGGTGCGTGGCGGTGACGTTCCCGATCACGACGGGGGAGTAAGCCCGGCCGGAAAAAGGGTGATCGTTTCGGAGGTCAGCCGGCGCAGGGCGCGTCGGCACTGGCGCAGCAGGCCCGGGCGATTCGCTGCGTCGAATGCTTGGCCTCTTTCTTGAGGCGGGCGATCAGGCCGGAGATGTCGTCAACGCTTCTGATCGTATGGGCGCGCGGCAACTCGACGATGGCCGCCGAGGCGGTCAGCAGGTGCAGGCGGCGTTCGACGCCGTCGCGGTCTTTTGCCACGATGTACCGGTTCCGACGGGCCTCCTCGTCATAGAAGCTTTCGACCTCGACACCGAACCTGTCCACCAGGTCCCGGATGCGCGCGACGGCGTGGTCGGCCTGGAATTCCTTGAAGCCCACAAAGAAATCGTCACCGCCGACGTGGCCGATGAAGATGTCCGCTGTGTTCAGCTTCTTGCGCATCAGTTCGGCGAACAGAGTGATGGCCCGGTCGCCTTGCCGGTATCCGTAGGTGTCGTTGAATGGTTTGAAGTGGTCGAAGTCCAGGTAGACCATGATGTGGGAATTTTCGGTGTCAGTCAGGGCTTCTGAAATGAACTCGTTGATCATGGTGTTGCCGGGTAGGCGGCTGAGCGGGTTCTGGTCCCGGGCCAGGGCGAGGTTCTTCTCGTTGACGACTTTCAGCAACGCAGCCGCCGACATGAATCCGATATACTGGCGGTCGCGGGTGATCAGGATGCACTCGGCGCCGCTGGAGGCGGAAAAGATCTCCAGGATCTTCTCCGCCTTGGTGTTGACGTCGGCCACCGGACAGCGGGCGACGAAGGCGTCGAGGGTGCGGCCCAGGGCCCGATTGCTGAGCAGATCCTTGCCGTACAGGCTGTACGTGTACTCCTTCAGGTCCAGTTCGCGGATGATGCCAATCGGTTCGCCCGAGCCATCCACCACCGGAAAGAAATTCCGGTCCTTGTCGTGCCGGAAGCGCTCGAACACGGCGCCCATGTGCGTTCCCAGGGTGATCGGCGTCAGGGCCTGGGTTTCGGCCGAAATAAGGGCCGAGTCGGTGCCGATCCGCCGGTGGTCGGAGTCGTTCAACGCGAGGATCTCGGCATGATCCCGTTGCAGCGCGTCGGGTTCGAATATCCGGGTACCAGCCAGCCGGCCTTGGATGTAATCGCACCCGGCCTGCCGGCAGATCTGGTACTCCTCAATCGAATGGACCCCTTCGGCCACGACCTGACTGCCCAGCAGATGGGCGAGGTTCGTTACCGTGTTCAGGATGAGACGCTTGCCGCGCTCCTGCGCCGCCATTTCGATGAAGAACCGGTCCAGCTTGACCAGATCCGGGCGCGCGAGCGTGAGCAGCGGGAGGCTGGCGTAGCCGGCGCCGAAATCGCCCAACGCCAAGCGGCTTGAGAGGGACCGCAACGTGCCCAGCAGCATCGTCAGGTCGCGGTTCGCGTCGCCCGGGGCCGGGGCGCTGTCGCACAGGGCTTCGGTGCTGAAGAACGGCAGCCGTTCCGAAACCTCCAGGATCACGTTGGCGGTTGAGACGGCGTGCCGTTCCAGGTGTCGGCGCAGGGTCGCGACAATGGTTTCTGCTCGTGCCGCCAGCCGCAGATCGAGGTTGAGAAACAGTTTCAGGCCGGTGCGGTCGGGCACCCGAGCGAACAGGGCGATGGCGCCGATGTGCGCGGCGGCCTCGACATCCGCCAGCCGATCATCTCGACGCAGGGGATCTTCGGGATTGCCGGTGTCGTGGGCGCAGTCGAGCAGGTCGTGGACGGAGGCGAACCCCAACTCCCGGGCGTTGCCGATGACGGCCTCGACGCCCAGGGTACGGCCGGAGTGGGTGCCGACCACGGGCTCCAGCGCCATGCGCAACCGGGGAATGATCGCGTCCCATCCAAGCGCACGGGCCACGGTGCCCCCCTGAACGGAGTCCGGGCCGTCGCGGCCGAACGTGAAGCGGGGCCGATACCAGAGGGCGTCGCTGGCAACTGGCAGCGTCCGCGCATCTTCGGTCCCGTGTTCTTTGGCCTCCCAGACCACGTTGTCCTCGACCATGAAACCCTCGTCTGACCGGAGCCGCGCTTACCGTGCGACCCGACAGGATGGTGATATGTTAAAAAGGCCCTGCCATTGACGGGAACGGGCAAGGGGACAATGACAATGAGCCGGACCCAAAGTCCGGTCAATCGCCTCCACCACCAAGCATGGGCAAGAATTTGGCCATCTTCCGCCAATAACCCAGCGATTGATGGACATGATTGCGGCGGTTGGAAAAACGAAAGTTTCATGACGTCGGGGATGAGGCGCGCGTTTAGAATCGAAGGCTCGCTGATACCGGGCTTGTCTTTCAAATCGACAACCGCGAAAAACTAACCTTTTCTCATAGGTGCGGCGAATCCGCGTCGGCGGCGGGGCGTGATGCTTCCGGGACCGGAGGGTCTCCCCCCTGGGTTGCCCAGAGGTTGGCATAAAGGCCCCCGGTTTCCAGAAGCTCCGAATGGTGTCCGCTTTCGACAACCCGACCCCGGTCCATCACGCAGATCAGGTCGGCGTCGCGGATGGTGGCCAGGCGGTGCGCCACCACCAACGTGGTCCGTCCCCGTCCGAGCCGGTCCAACGCCACCTGCACGCGTCGTTCCGTGTCCCGGTCCATGGCCGCCGTGGCCTCGTCCAGCAGCAGAATGGGCGGGTTCTTGAGCATTGCCCGGGCGATGGCAATGCGTTGCCGTTGCCCACCGGACAAACGCAGACCGCTTTCACCGATGTCCGTGTCATACCCGTGGGGCAGGTCCATGATGAAATCGTGGGCTTCGGCATCCCTCGCGGCCGTCTCGGCGCGGGTCCGCCAGCACGGCGGCGGATTCCGGGGGTCGATCCGATCCGGGCAGCCGAACAGGATGTTCTCCAGCACCGTGCCGTCGAACAGGGTGACGTCCTGCGTGACGAGGCCGACGTGTCGCCAGAGCGAATCCAGGGTGACGTCCCGGATATCCTGTCCGTCGATCAGAACGCGGCCGTCGGTCGGGTCAAGCAGGCGGGCGATCAGGTTCAACGTGGTGGACTTGCCGGCGCCCGAGGGGCCGACCAGGGCCACCTTGCGGCCGGGCGCGCAGGTCAGGGACACGCTCTGCAGGGCCGGCATGGCGGTGTCGGCGTGGCTGACGCGGACGCCTTCCAGTCGCACGGCGCCAGCGGTCACCCGCAGCGGCCGGGCGTCTGGGGCCTCGCGGAGCGTCGGCCGACTGTCGAGCACCTCGAACAGGCGGTCGATGGCGGCGATGCCCTCCTGCACCAAGGCGTTCAGACCGCCCAACTTCTTGATCGGTCGGTAAGCCAGGATAAGGGCCGTGATGAACGCGAAGAAAGTGCCCGGTGTGGACTCGCCCGACACCACCCGGTGGCCACCGTACAGCACGACCAGCGTGACGGCGATTCCGGCGGCGCTCTCGATGAAGAGCGATGTCAGGGCCATGGCCCGCGACACTTGGTACATGGCCTCGAACAGGCCCATGACCACACCGTGCAGGCGCGCCCGCTCCCGCGCTGGCGTGGCGAACACCTTGACGACGCGAACGCCCTCGAACGCCTGATGTAGCATGGCATCATAGCGGCCCAGGGTTTCCTGGAGCGTGGTCGTCTGTCGGCGCGCCCGCCGACCGAGTGCCATGACGGGCAGGACAAGGACAGGGAAGATGGCAAGACCAACCAGGGCAAGCTCCCAATCCATCAGCAGCAGTGTGCCGATCAGCGCGACCAGTGTGCCGGCATCGCGGCCCAGCGAGATGGCTGTCGCCGTGATGGTCGTCTTGAGCGTGTCGAGATCGTTAATGAGCCGAGACGTCAGGTCGCCGGACTGGTGGCGCTGGAAGAAGGCCAGATCCAGCGACAGGAGATGTCCGAACAGGCGCGACCGCGCCGTGGCGACCAGACCGAGCCCAGCGTACAGCATGCAAGCGCGTTGCGCGTAGTTGGCGAGACCCTTGAGGGCGAAGGCGGCGGGCAAGCCGAGGCCCACCACCCACATCATGACCGGGTCACCGGCCGCCAGCACATCATCGACGGCCGGCTTCATCAGCCAGACCGTCAGCGACGTGGCGCCGATCACCCCAAGCATGGCGATGCCGCCGGCCACCATCCATGGCCACCAGCGTCCGCCCATTTCGTGCGTAAAGCGCCAGATCGCACGGCCTGTATGGCCCACGGGGAGGCGTCGGGACGACGGACCCGCCGCCGGGCTCGCTTTGGTCGGGGCCTTCGTCATCGGCCGGCCGGCCCGGCGATGGACGGAGCCAGGCGTTCCCTTGGGCCGGGTTGCGGGTAGCGCGTCAGCCACCAAACGCCGAGGGCGGCCGTTCCGAGGGGACCCACATACAGAAGCGGCAGATAGAGCAGGTCGGCCTTAGCCAGGTTCGCGGCACCCAGCATGGAGGCCTGAGCCAGGACGACCGCGACGACCGCGACGATGATGCGTCGGTTGCGTCCGCGTCGGTTGAATTCCCCAGACAACAGCGCGCCGAGCGCAGCCAGGGCAAAGGCGACGTTCGCCAAGGGTCTGGCCAGCCGTTGGTGGGCTTCCATGCGCATGCTGCGGACCATGCTTTCGGTGAAGCGGTTCGGGAACGTCGGCGCCACGTTGTCCCGCGTGGTCAAGGTGAACAGGTCGATGATGCCGCGTTCCCGCCTTTCGGGAACCCGCACCATGGACGATGTGCGCTTTTCTCCCAAGGCTATGGCATGGCTGTCGAAATACAGGAATGTGACCTCGCCGGTCTGGCGGTCGCGTTCCTGACGCACACCGTTGACCATCAGTACGGAAGGCCGGCCGCCGTCCTCCACCATCATGCCGCGCGCCGCGGTGATGGTGATGTCCAAACCGGGATCGCTGCGGTCATGGATGATGAGACCTTTCAGCTCGCCATTTTCGGATCTGGCCCGCACATAGACCGTCAGGCGGTCGTTGACTTCCGTTAGGGTTCCTTCCGTCAGGGCAATGCGTGTGATCTCATGGCGAATCTGGAAATTCAGTTGATTGAAGGCGCGCTCCAGACGGGGCACCGCGTCGAGCGTCAGGTAGTACCCGAAGGCGCACAAAACGACCGCCAGCATCAGGGCCGGCTTGGAGAGGCTCCAACGGCTGACACCGGCTGCCTGCAATACAACCAGTTCGCGATCCAAGATCATGCGGTGGTAGACGAAAAGGATGACGGCGCATAGGGCCAGGGGCAGGAAGACCGACAGGAACCCCGGCATCAGTAGCACGGTCAGTTTCAGGAAGGTGCTGACCGGCAGTCCCTTGTTGATGAAGGCGTCGAAAAAGCGCAGGGAGTTGATGAGCCACAACAGCACCACCAGGGCCGACGTGCCGAGCACGAGGGCCACAAAGAGCTGTCGCAGGAGGTATCGGGTCATCAGGCGCATGGCGGGCCGGAGTATAGGCGGGCTGGCCCCACCCTTGAAAGGGAAAGCAAGGACGTGCATGCGCGTCGACGCTTGACGATCCGGGAGTCCGACCTGAAATTGGGGCTTAAGGTGTTCGATCCGACTCTCGTGGTGCCGTTGCCGGACCGCATATGTCGCGACCGAACCGACACCGGGCGAATGCCGCAGGCGCGGGTTCGCCGATCCACTCGCTCGACATCGGGGAGGAGGAGCATTCATGACCCGTGTATCGGGGTTCAACAGTCCGCTGTTGGTGGGCTTCGAGCATGTCGAGCGCCTGCTCGACCGGGTGCAGAAGTCCCAGGCGGAGGGGTATCCGCCCTACAACATCGAGCAGCTTGGCGAGACGCGGTTGCGCATCACGCTGGCCGTGGCCGGCTTCGCGGAGGAAGACCTGTCGGTCTCGGTCGAGGAAAACCAGCTTGTCATCCGGGGTCGGCAGCAGACCGACGACGGAGAGCGCCTATTCCTGCATCGCGGCATCGCGGCGCGCCAGTTCCAGCGCGCCTTCGTTCTGGCCGAGGGGATGGAGATCCTGGGGGCCAGCCTGGAGAACGGCCTGTTGCACGTCGATCTCGACCGGCCGGTTCCGGAGCCGCGCGTGCGTCAGATCCGGATCACCAGCCAAGACGGACAGGCCCGTGTCGACGCCGGTGTGCGGCGGGCCATTGACGTGGCGGATCGGGAAGGAGACCCAGTATGACCGACGATCACGACCTTTTTCACAGCGGCGTCTATGTGGACGACGATGACGATAGCGAGACCGATGGCGCCGTGGGTGACATGACGCCGCGTGACTTCGCCCGGTTGGGGCTCAACCACATTGCCTATGTCCGGGCCGTGGAGAGCGACGACGACGGCAGCGGTTGGGGCATCTTCGCCGCCAACGGCCGGCGCATCGGCATGGCCTCGACGTGCGAACTGGCGTTCGCGGCCACCCGCCAGCATGACATGGTGCCGTTCAGCGTCCATTGATTCAGGCACGGCGGCGGCCGTTCAGGTGAGGGCGGGCGCCGCGCGCTCCAGCACGGCGACGAAGAACCCGTCGGTGTCGTGCCGATCCGGCGACAGACGCAGGGCCGTGGCGCTCTCCGGGACCGGGCAAGGGGCCGTGAGGCCGGCGTCGGTCCAGGCCCGGGCGATGGGCACGGGCGTGAAGGCAGTGCCGGCCTCCCCTCCCAGGAAGGCCGCGACGCGGTCCTCGTTTTCCGTCGGCAGCAGGGAACAGGTCACGTAGACCAGCCGTCCGCCAGGCTTCACCAGCCGCGCGGCGCGGGCCAGGATGGCGTCCTGTTCAACCGCCAGCCGGGACAGATCGTCGGCCGACAGGCGCCAGCGGGCATCCGGGTTGCGCCGCCACGCCCCTGTGCCGGTGCAGGGCGCATCCACCAGGACGCGGTCGAAGCCGCCGGCCTGCCGCTTCAGCCATTTCCGCGAGGCCTCGTCGAGCGCGCGCAGCGTGGCGTTGTGCGCTCCGGCGCGGCGCAGGCGCACCCGCGCCCGCTCCAGGCGCGCGGCCGAAACGTCCAGCGCCAGCAGGCGACCGCCGTTGCCCATGGCGCCGGCCAGCGCCAGTGTCTTGCCGCCCGCCCCGGCGCAGAAATCGCACACCGCCATGCCGGGCGCGGCGCAGACCAGCGCGGCCGCCACCTGGGAGGCGGCGTCCTGCACCTCCACCAGTCCGTCGCGGAAGGCCGGCGTGGCTGCCAAGTTGACCCGCTCCCAGACGCGCAGGGCGAGCGGCGCCAACGGCCCGTCCACGGCGTCGATCCCGGCGTCGGCCAGCGCGGCGCGGGCGCCCTCTCGGTCTGTCTTCAGGGCGTTGGCGCGCAGATCGAGGGGGGCCTCGCCGTTCAACGCGGCGACCACGTCCCGCCAGTCCTTGCCGAGGCTGCCCTCAAACAGCGGTTCGAGCCACGCGGGCAGTTCCAGCCGCGCGGCCTCCGGCATTTCGGGCGGCTCCAGCGGTTGGCCCCGCAACCGCGCGGCCAGCGCGCGTTCGTCGGCCGACAGCGGCGCCGGGTCGTGGCCCTTGCCGGTGAACAGCGTCTTCAGCGCCGCGCCGTCAAGGCCGTCGGTGAGCACCAGATCGGCGAGCAGGCGTTCGCGCGCGCTGCCGTCGCCGGTCCACCAGCCCAGGCGGGCGTGCCGGCGCAGCAGGCCATAGACCCGCGATGTGACCGCCCGCCGGTCGCCGCCCCCCATGTAACGTCGGGCGCGCAGGAACCCTTGGACCACCGCGTCGGCGGGGCGGGGCGATTCCGCGATCTCGACCAGCAGGTCGAGGGCGGCGGACAGACGGGATCCTGGTGTCATGATGGACGGCCTGATCGGGAACGATGGGCCGTCCGGTCTACTCCACCCGCACGTCCACCGCCAGCCGTTCCGGTGGCTGCGGCGCCTCGATCAGGCCGCGTTCGGCCAGGAAGGCGCTGAAGCGGGCGTACCGCGGCCCGTCCACGGCGGCCGGCCGCAGGGCGAACCGGGGCAGGGTGTCGGCCCAGGCGCGGTGGTTGAGGTCGTCGTCGAGGTCCGGATAGGCCTTGATGAACAGCGCCCAGGACTCGTCCGGGTGGTTGATCAGATACTGGGTGGCCTGCTCCAGGGCCTCCATGAAACGGGCCAGGCGAGGATCGCCCACGCTGTCCCGATGCGCGACCAGGATCAACTGGTCGTAGAGCGGGACCCCGTGCTCCTCGGGATAGAAGGCGCGCCCGGGCCGGCCCACCAGATCCATCTGGTTGAGTTCGAAGTTGCGGTACGCGCCCACCACGGCGTCGACCTGTCCGGACAGGATCGACGGCGACAGGCTGAAGTTGACGTTGACCAGCGTGATGGTGTCGGCCTCCACGCCCACGCTCTCCAGCATGGTGCCCAGCACCGCGTCCTCGAATCCGCCGACGGAATACCCCACCGTGCGTCCCTGAAGGTCGGCCAGGGTCTGGATCGGGCCGTCGGCGAGGACGACGACGGAATTGAGCGGCGTGGCCACCAGCGTGCCGACGCGCACAAGGGGCAGGCCCTGGTCCACCTGAAGATGCAAGTTCGGCTGATAGGAGACCGCCAACTCGGCCTGTCCGGCGGCCACCAGCTTGGGCGGATCGTTCGGATCGGCCGGGGCGATCAGCGAGACCTCCAGCCCCTGTTCGGCGAAGAACCCGTGTTCCTTGGCCACCACCAGCGGCGCATGATCGGGGTTGACGAACCAGTCGAGAAGCACAGTGAGGGGCTCGGCGCGGGCCGGTTGGGCGGCGGCGGTGAGTCCGGCCAAGATCAGGGCGGGCACGATGGTCCGCAGGTGGGCGGGAAAGAGCGTCATGAGGATCCTCGCGTCAGGGGATGATGCCGGCCGACGGTGACCGTGGCGGCTTCGCCATCTGATGTCATATCTAGGAGAGCTGAACCTAACGGTCATTGAGCCTGATCAGTGATGCGTTCGGAGGGGCGGTGTTGAGGCATCCGGGCTAGAAGCGGTCCATCAGGCGATCAAGATAATGGCGTTCCGGTACCGGCCGGTCGGACTGATTCGCACGGCGGCGCAGTTCGCGGAGGATCTCGTGGGCGCGCCGCGTTTCCGGCTCATCCGGAACCGTCACGCTGCCATCGTCCGCCCTGCCCCCCGGCCGGTTGAAGGGGTCGCGCCCCCCCAGGGGACGGGGGAACCCGGGCACGAGGCCCGGGCGCCCGGGCCTCATGCCCGGCATCGGCAACAGCGTGCCACCGCCCAACATCTGTCCCATCGCCTGCCCCTGTCCGTCGGTCAGCGCCTCCAGCGCCCGGCCCTGGGCCAGCGCCGCCGCATCCGTGTCGCCGGCCGACAGCGCCTGTTCGGCCTCGCGCATGGCCATGTCGGCCTCGCCGAGCGCCTCGGGAATCCGGTCCAGCATGTCGCCGACATCGGCCATGAGGTCTTCCAGGCTCCGGCGGATGTCCCGCTGCAGGACCTGAAGCCGGCGGGTCTCCGCCGTTGGGGTGGGGGGGCTCTGATTGGACAGGGGCGCCTGTTCGCGGAACCACCGCTCCAGGGATTCCGCGTCCGGCGGCAGCCCTTCCGGCGGCCACGGGGCGGAGGGCCGGGGCTCGGCTCTCCGGGCCCCCTGTCGGAAGGTCTCGTCGAGCAGGCTGCCCTGGCGGGCCACGATCTCCCGCAGACGGGCCATCAGGTCGGCGGCCTGGGCCATCGCCCGCTGTTCCGCCGCCGTCGGCGGACGCGCCGATTCGAGGCGGCGCAGCATGTCCTCAAGCCGATCCAGCATGGCTCGCGCGGCCTCGTCGGCGCCCAGGTCGCTCAACTCCTCCATGCGATCCATCAAGGCCTCGATGTCTTGCGGGCTCATGAGGTCGGCGCCGTCGGGGATGGGCATCATCGGCAGGTCCGTGAGCGGCATCGAGTCGGCCATGGACTCCATCAGGCGGGCCATGGCCTCGCGGACGCGGTCGAGCGCCTGACGGATCTCCTCGGGGGGCGCGCCCCGGTCCAGGGCCTCGCGCAGGGCTCCGCGGGCGGCCTGGAGGTCCTGTCGGGTCAGGGCCAGCGTTCCGTCCTCTATGGCCAGGGCGAGCGACCACAGCAGGTCGAGGTCGGGCTCAAGCGCGATCCCCTCGTCGCGCAACGCCAGACGGGTCGAGGCGGCCTGGAGGGTCAGGTAAACGGCCAGGGACACATCATCGCCGGTTGCGTAATCCTTGGCCAACAGGGCCAGATCGACGGCGGTCTGAAACGCCTGATCGGGTCGGGTGACCAGCCCCCGACGCGCATCAAGAACCGCGCGCGCCAGCGGCTGCGTGAAGCGGCGGGACGGCAGGACGATGGAAACCGACTCGCTGATGCCCTCCTGACCGGCCGCGTCGGTGGCCCGCAGCTGCGCTGACACGGCGGTGCCGGCCCAGGGATGGCTGCTCAGATCGTGGGTCTCGAGTCGCGCCGTTCCGTCCCCGCCCGGTCTCAGGTTCACCACCGGGGCCGCGCCCAGGCGCTGGCCGCCGTCGGGGTGGACCTCCAGCACCGCCGTTTCGATCCCGTGATCGTCGGCCGCGCGATATCCAATGGTCAGGCGGCCGCGCCCATCGCTGCGCGGAGCCTCCGTCCAGGCGATTCGGGGCGGGCTGTCGGCGAGGACTTGAACCGGCCGATCCAGCACGATCCGGCCGCGCTGGGTCAGGCGGACGCGGGAGGTCTCGGCGGCCAGCGGGAGTTCGAGGCGTTGTCCGCCGTCTCCGGCGGTCTGAAGGGCGCGCGGGGCAGCGCCGTCCTCCAGATCCAACCGGGCCTGCCCGTGACCGCCGCGTAGCAGGGCCAACACGTTGGAGCCCGCTGGGACGGTCACCGGGTCCGCCTCGCGCGGCGCCGACCCCAATGGGGACGCGCCGGCTTCCATCATCAGCGGTGGCCGGCCGGTGTACTCGGGCGGTGTGATCCAGACCTGCGCCAGCACCGGCGCGGCCGGCGGCCCAAACTGAGGGACAAGGGCCCGCGCGACCCGTTGTGGGGCGTTGGGCCCGGCGGCGGCGGTGGCGGCGGCCAGCAGCAGAAGGGCGAGGACGCGGGTGGCGCGGCGGTCTCGCGCCGCCAGTCCTGGGCGCGGCGGCGACACGCGCAAGGCGCGGGCACGGGCGCGCATGACCGCCTGGTGACGGCGCCACAGGGCGCGGGAGGTCGGATTGTCAAGACCGAAGGCAAGGCGGTCGCGGCCGGATGTCAGGGGCCGGTGTCCCTCCGGTGTCGTCGATTCCAGGCGCGCCACGGCCTCGGCGGTCGTCGGCGTGGCCCAGGTTCGGAGTCCCGCGCCTAGCGCCGCCAACACCGCCAGCCCCATCAGGGCCAGGGCTGCCAGATGGGGCCAGCCGGGGAGCAGCGGAAGCAGGCCGGACAGCAACAGCGCCAGGGCACCGCCGCACAGGGACGCGGCCGGCCAGAACTGGCGGCAGACGCGTTCCCAGGCCAGCGCGAGCCAGGACAGGACGACCCGGCTGTCGGCCGTCAGGCCGGGCATCGGTGCGCCTCCGCCATCCTCTCGAATGCGGGGCAGGGAGGCGCGGCGATCCGCCTTGGGCTGCGGGGTCGGGTCCATGGGCCAGCATATGGCCACGCTTTGCCGATTCGTCCATGGTTTCGGGCATGCTTTTGGGCGGGGGCGCGAACGGTTTGTGGGTCAGTATTGTTGCGGGTGCGTATCAGACGGCGTTGGCCGGGACGCGGCGCCCTTTCCACGACGACTCCGCCCTTGGCGGCGGGGTCATCGCTGTGCAGGGAAAATCGAGCTAAATTCAATCATTCTGGGAAACTCGTTGCGCTGTGGGATCGTGTTCGCATCCGTGGGAGCCGCTTGGCAGAATCAGGTCCCAAGTGGCGGAAATAAAACAGGAACGAGGTTCACGAGTCGTCCGATCTGGGAAGTCGCGGGTTACGAATCCAACATCTTGAGGGCAGTCCGGCGCGAGACGCTTTATATGGCGTCAATCCCCAAAGAATTCGCCATGTTCCTGTTTCGATCACGTTGCCTGAAGGGAAGGGCGGGGGTAGTCTCGCATGCATCAACTGGAGTGATCGGCAAGCGAAACAGACGCTGGGCTCATTGTTCCCTTGCGAACCACTCTGCGTTGTTGGTGAGAAGCTTGAGTGTGGCGATCGTGTTGCGGTGTTGTTGTTTCTTTTCTGGTTTTTCTCGCGGTTTTATTTGTTTGTTTCGGTTTAATTTCAAGTTTGTTTATCTGTTCAGGCTGGGTGGCGTCGCCGGTTCCGAGGTGACGGGCATCGGTTTTGTCCTTGATGGTGCGTACAGAGGCAAGGCAAGGTCTGAACGGTTCACGAATAACTGAGAGTGTATGGGGCGGGCTCGCCGGTCACGGGGCGGACCCGGGCAGGGGGTCTTTGTAACGGGTCGGTGACAACCGAGGGGCGCGCGGAATCGCTGAGTCACGGCCGAAAGACCAATGGAATCGGGATGCCGTCTGGACGTCCCGGTCAGTCAGGCGAGGGATAAACGTCACCGTGTCGGACATGGACATCAGTGAACTGTGGGAGCGTGTGCGCCGGCAATTGAGGCGCGAATTCGGTCCGGCTGCATACAATAGCTGGGTGCGGCCGATGACGGTCTCCTCCCGCGATGACAGGGAAGTGACACTCGGCCTGCCGACGCGCTTCATGCGCGACTGGGTCATGACGCATTACGCGGATCGGATTCGCGACCTGTGGTCGGGGTCCGATCCGGGCGGGCGGTCGCTGATCTTCGAAGTGAGCCCGTCCGTTCAGGACGACATCGGACTTGTCGCCGTCTCGGATCCGGACGCGGTCGCGGATGATGCGCTGGATGGCGCTGGCCGCGCCAACGGTGCCGCGCGCGGTCGCGGGAACGGGAACGGGAACGGCAACGGCGGAACCCGGTGGAGCGCCGACACCGACTCGCCGGCGCGGCCGACGCTGGGGGCCAGCGTGGTGGATCGCGGCGCGGGCGAGGTGTTTTCCGCGCCGCTGGATCCCCGTTTCACCTTTGATCGCTTCGTGACCGGCAAGCCGAACGAGTTCGCCTACGCAGCCGCCAAGCGTGTGGCCGATTCGGAACACGTCCCCTTCAACCCGCTGTTCCTGTACGGCGGGGTCGGCCTGGGCAAAACCCACCTGATGCATGCCATCGCCCACCGGATTCGCGAGTCCCATCCGCACCGCCGCGTCGCCTACCTGTCGGCGGAAAAGTTCATGTACAGCTTCATCCGCGCGCTGCGGATGCAGGACACGATTTCGTTTAAGGAGCAGTTCCGCTCCGTCGATGTGCTGATGATCGACGATGTGCAGTTCATCAGTGGCAAGGAATCCACCCAGGAAGAGTTCTTCCACACCTTCAATGCGCTGGTGGACCAGGGCCGGCAGATCGTGCTGTCGGCCGACAAGTCGCCCAACGATCTGGAGGAGATCGGCAACCGGCTGCGTTCTCGGCTCGCCATGGGGCTGGTGGCTGACCTGCACCCCACGACCTACGAACTGCGCCTCGCCATTCTGGCGTCGAAGACCGAGCATCTGGGCGCCGACGTGCCGCCCAAGGTGCTGGAGTTCATCGCCCACAAGATCGTTTCCAACGGTCGCGAGGTGGAGGGTGCCCTGACCCGTCTCGTCGCCCATTCCCAGCTTGTGGGGCGGCCGATCACCCTGGAGGCCACGCGGGAGGTGCTGCACGACCTGTTGCGCACCCACGACCGCCGCCTGACCATCGAGGAAATCCAGAAAAAGGTGGCGGAACATTACAACGTGCGCGTCGCCGACATGTCCTCGGCCCGGCGCAGCCGCGCCGTCGCCCGCCCCCGGCAGGTCGCCATGTACCTGTCCAAGCAGCTGACCCAGCGCTCGCTGCCCGAGATTGGGCGCAAGTTCGGCGGCCGCGACCACACCACGGTCATGCACGCGGTCAAGAAGATCGAGGAATTGAGCCAAACCGACGCCGCCTTCGCCGAGGACGTGGACCTGCTGCGCCGCATGCTGGAGAGTTGAGGGGGGCGGGGAGCGTGAGGACCCAGGCGCGGTCATTGCGAGGAGCGCAGCCCGTCGGGCGGAGTCGGGACGACGCCCCAGTCCGCCGGATGTGCGTTTCGGGACGGCGGGTTGCGCCTTCGGCGCGAACCCACCCTGCGGATCGCGCGAACGTTGGGCCATGCAAAACCTTGTAGGGCGGGTTCGCCCCGCAGAGCGGGGCAATCCGCCGCGAAGAGCGCCGCATGCGGCGGGTTGCGCCTTCGGCGCGAACCCACCCTAAGTGGTTATGATCCGTCCGCCATCCCCTTCAACCGGTACAGCGCCTCCAGCGCCTCGCGTGGGGTGAGGTCGTCCGGATTGATCTCGGCCAGGGCGGCCTCCAGCGGAGACGGGCCGGCTGGGGCCGGGGCCTCGGCCGGCGCCGGTTGCTTCGCGGCGGCGAACAGCGGCAGGTCCTCGATCAGGCGGGCCGGGCTCGGCGCCCCCTCCATTCCGCTTTCCAGGCGTTTCAGCACCGCGTCCGCCCGCTCCAGCACTGGCCCCGGCAGCCCGGCCAGCCGCGCCACATGGATGCCGTAGGAGCGGTCGGCCACCCCTGGCGCCACCTCGTGCAGGAACACGATGCCGTCGTTCCACTCCCGCACCCGCATGGTGTGGCACGATAGCCCGTCCAGCCGCTCGGCCAGCGCCGTCAGTTCGTGATAGTGCGTGGCGAACAGCGCCCGGCAGCGGTTGGAGTCGTGCAGGTGCTCCAGCGTGGCCCAGGCGATGGCCAAGCCGTCGTAGGTCGCCGTGCCGCGCCCGATCTCGTCCAGGATCACGAGCGACCGTTCGGTCGCTTGGTTGAGGATGGCCGCCGTCTCCACCATCTCCACCATGAATGTCGAGCGCCCGCGCGCCAGATCGTCGGCGGCGCCGACGCGGCTGAACAGGCGGTCCACCACGCCCACATGGGCCGACTCCGCCGGCACGAAAGCGCCCATCTGGGCCAGGAGGACGATCAGCGCGTTCTGGCGCAGAAAGGTGGACTTGCCGGCCATGTTGGGGCCGGTCACCAGCCACAGCCGCGACCCTTCGCCCAGGTCGCAGGCGTTGCCGACGAAGCCGCCGGCCTGCTCGCCCTCCAGCGCCGCCTCGACCACCGGGTGGCGCCCCCCTGACACGGCGAACGAGCGCGACTCGTCCACATGGGGGCGGGTGTAGCGGCGCGCCTCCGCCAAATCGGCCAGCCCGGCCAGCACGTCGAGCGTCGCCAGCGCGCGCGCGGCCTGGGCGATGGGATCGGCGCGCGCCGTCACCTCGGCCACCAGATCGGCGAACAGGTCGAGTTCCAGGGCCAGCGCCTTGTCGCCGGCGCCGCGCAGCTTGTTCTCCAGGTCGGACAGTTCCACCGTGGTGAAGCGCGCCGCGTTGGCCATGGTCTGGCGGTGGATGAACCCGGAGTCGGGCGCCATCAGCTTGTCGGCATGGCGCGACGGCACCTCGACGAAATAGCCGATGACGTTGTTGTGCTTGACCTTCAAGGCACCGATGCCGGTCTCGTCGGACAGCCGCGCCTGAAGGGCGGCGATGTGGCGGCGGCTCTCGTCCTTCAGGGTGCGGAGTTCGTCGAGGCCGGCGTGATACCCCGGGGCGATGAAGCCGCCGTCGCGCGCCAGCAACGGCGGATCCGAGGTCAGCGCCCGCGCCAGTCGGTCCACCAACGCCGCGTGTTCGCCCAGGTCGCGCATCTGCCCGGCCAGCAGATCGGGCAGCAGGCCGCGCAGGCCTTCGTCTAGGTCGGCGCGCAGCCCGGGGATTTCGGCCAGGGCGTCCTTCAGCATGGCCAGATCGCGCGGCCCGCCACGCTCCAGCGCCAGCCGGGACAGGGCGCGCTCCACGTCCGGTACCCGGCGCAGGCGCTCCCTCAGGGCCTCGCGCGGTCCCGGGGCGTCCACCAGGGCGGCCACCGCGTCGAGCCGCGCGCCGATGGCCGCCGGATCGGTCAGGGGCGCGGCCAGCCAGCGTTCCAGCAGGCGCGCGCCGGCCCCGGTCAGGGTGCGGTCGATGACCGCCAGCAGCGAGCCCCGGCGCTCGCCCGCCAGGGTGCGGGTGAGTTCCAGGTTGCGCCGGGTGGCGGCGTCGATCTCCAGGTGGCTGCCCTCGGCCACGCGACGCGGCGGGTCGAGCCGGGGCAGGCGGCCCTTCTGTGTGGCCTCGACATAGTCCACCAGGGCGCCCGCCGCCGCCAGTTCGGGCCGGCCGAAGGCCCCGAAGGCGTCCAGGGCCTCGACGGCGAAGGCTGCCTTCAGGCGCCGCTCTCCGCCCTGGACGGTGAACCGCGCCGCCGGCAGCGGCGACAGCGCGCTCTTCCACTCGCCCCAGGTCTCGTACAGGTCGGGCCGCTCCAGCAGGCGGTCGGGAACCAGAATCTCGCCGGGGGTCAGTTCCGCGAGCGCGGCGCCCAGCCGGCGTGCGTCCACCGGGCGCACGGCGAAGGCGCCGGTGGAGATCTCCACCCAGGCCAGGGCCAAGGCACCGCCGGCCTCCGCCACGCAGGCCAGATAGTTGTGCCCGCGCGGGTCCAGCAGGCCGTCCTCGGTGATCGTGCCGGGCGTCACCACGCGGATGACATCGCGTTTCACGACGGCCTTGTACCCGCGCTTCTTGGCCTCGGCCGGGTCCTCCATCTGCTCGCAGATGGCCACCTTGCGCCCCGACGCGATCAGCTTCGAAAGGTAGCTTTCATGCGAATGCACCGGCACGCCGCACATGGGGATGTCGTCGCCCTGGTGCTTGCCGCGCTTGGTCAGGGCGATGTTGAGGATCTCGGCGGCGGCGACGGCGTCGTCGAAGAACAGCTCGTAGAAATCGCCCATGCGGTAGAACAGCAGGCAGTCCGCGTGCGCCGCCTTGATCTCCAGGTATTGCGCCATCATGGGGGTGATGGTCTCGGCGTCGGGCGGCGCGGTGGACGATGGTTCGGTCATGGCGATCAGGAATTCGGAGAAAGCAACAGGGGCAACGACAGTGAAACGGGCCCACGGTGTTCCGGGCTTTCTAACGGATCAGGGCTTTCAGGGTTTCATCGATGCGCTCGCGCCAGCCCGGTCCCTGGGCCTGGAAGTGCCTGACCACGTCCACGCGGAGATCAAGGGACACCGGGACCTTGTCCGCGGCGGTGTCCGCATGCGTGGCCGTGGCGCCGGTCTTCGGAAAGGCCGCGCGCACCGCCTCGGGCAACGCCGACGCCGGTTTCGAGCGCGCGAAGTCCGCTTCCGTCCATTCCGGATTGTCCGGATCATCGATTTTTGACATGGCGCCGGATTTCCCTGTCGTGAGCGCGGCGGAGACTGATGACGCGACCCGTGTCGTTCCTGAGCGTGAAGGCAAGGGCATACATCTCCCCGTCGATCAGACCCCAGGCCCGAAACCTTGGTTCGCCGGAATCTCGGCGGTCATCGTCAACGAACCGAAGGATCTCCATATCGGCCGCGCGCGCCAGTGAATTGCCGTGCTTGGCGTGATTGGATCGGTCCTTCCGGTCATCGAACTCAATCTCCATGCCCTCAAGGGTATCATACCGGCGCCCGGTTATGCGCCCGCAGTGATGCGGTCCCCTACGCCTTCACCCCCGCCCCCGCGCGTTTCGGCGCGTCTGGGTCGAGCGGCCAGCGCGGGCGCGGCCGGAAGTCGAGCGGGTCGCTCAGCCCCAGGCGCAGCCGTTCCAGGCCGGCCCAGGCCACCATGGCGGCATTGTCGGTGCACAGCGCCGGGGCGGGAGCGACGAAGCGCCACCCCCGTGTGTCGCACAGTCCGGTCAGGGCGGCGCGCAATGTCTGGTTCGCGGCCACGCCGCCGGCCACGACCAGGGTCGGTGCCGGTTCCGAGTCGCCCGCCTCGTCCATCATCGTCATGGCGTGTCCGGCCCTGTTCACCAGGACGTCGGTCACCGCGCCCTGCACCCCGGCGGCCAGATCGGCGAGGTCGCGGTCGGACAGCGGGCCGGGCGGCAGCGTCTCCAGCGCGTGGCGCGTGGCGGTCTTCAGACCCGAGAACGAGAAGTCGCAGCCCGGTCGTCCCACCATCGGCCGGGGCAGGGCGAAGCGCGCCGCATCGCCGCCTTGGGCCGCCCGTTCCAGCGCCGGCCCGCCGGGATGGCCCAGGCCCATCATCTTGGCGGTCTTGTCGAGGCACTCTCCCGCCGCGTCGTCCACGGTCGTCCCCAGACGCCGGTAATCGCCGACCCCGCGGACCGCCAGAAGCTGGCAATGCCCGCCCGAGACCAGCAGCAGCAGGTAGGGGAACGCCACGTCGTCCGTCAGGCGCGCGGTCAGGGCGTGCGCCTCCAGGTGATTGACCGCCAGAAACGGCCGGCCCGTGGCCAGCGCCAGTGCCTTGGCCGTCATGACGCCGACGATGACGCCGCCGATCAGGCCGGGACCGCCCGTGGCGGCCACGCCGTCCACATCGGTCAGCCCGATCCCCGCCTCTTCCAGGGCTCCGGCCACCAGCCGGTCGAGGTGGCCCAGATGGGCGCGCGCGGCGATCTCCGGCACCACACCCCCATAGGGCCGGTGGGCGTCGTGCTGGGACAGCAGCCGCTGGGCGCGCACGCGACGGGAGTCGTCCACCACGGCGGCGGCCGTCTCGTCGCAACTTGTTTCAAAGCCGAGAACGATCATGGGGGCTAGAAATAGGGCTTTGCAGAGCGAAGATCACCCCTTACAAACCTGCACCCATGAATACGACACCGCTTCTCAAGATCGGCACGCGCGGCAGCCCGCTCGCGCTGGCCCAAGCCCATGCCGCCCGCGATGCTCTCGCCGCCGCCCATCCGGCGCTGGCCGAGCCCGGGGCCATGGAGATCGTCGTCATCAAGACCACCGGGGATTCGGTCCAGGACCGGCCGCTGTCGGAGATCGGCGGCAAGGGGCTGTTCACCCGCGAGATCGACGACGCCCAGTTGAACGGCGCCATCGACATCGCGGTTCATAGCATGAAGGATGTCCCCACCGTGCTGGAGGACGGGCTTTCGCTGGGCTGCATCATGCCCCGCGAGGATGTCCGCGACGCCTTCATCTCCACCCGTTACAAGAGCTTCGCCGACCTGCCCGAGGGGGCGGTCATCGGCTCCGCGTCGCTGCGCCGGGCCGCGCAGATTCTGGGACGCTATCCGCATCTGAAGGTCATCAATTTCCGGGGCAACCTCCAGACCCGCATGCGCAAGCTGGAAGAGGGCGTGGCCGATGCCACCATGCTGGCCATGGCCGGGCTGAACCGCATGGGCATGGCCGAGGTGGCCACCGCGCCGATGTCGCCGGAAGAAATGCTGCCGGCGGTGGCGCAGGGCGCCGTGGGCATCACCCACCGTGAGGACGACGACCGCGCGCGGGAGTGGCTGACCGCGCTCGATTGCCGGGATTCGAATTTGCGGGTCGCGGCGGAGCGAGCGTTCCTGGCCCGGCTCGACGGGTCGTGCCGTACGCCCATCGCCGCGCTGGCCGAATGGACCGGCAAACACCGCATGCGCCTGCGCGGGCTGATCGTGCGTCCGGACGGTCGCGATCCACTATCGACCGAGCGCGCGTGGGACGTGCTCACCGTGGCCGACGCCGTGGCCATGGGCGATGACGCCGCGAGCGAACTGGTCGAGCGGGCCGGCGATGCCCTGCCCGTCTACCGGGGCGAGGTCATGCACGGAGGCGGCCTTTAGGGGGAAGCCGGGTCCGTCCGTCATGGCGGGCGCGGTTGATGGCAATTGCTCATTTGCGGTACTGACACGGAATCAAGAGGGAGCTTGGGACGGCAATGCGCGCCTTGGTCAGTCGACCGCGGGAAGACGCCGAGAGAATCGCGGCGCCTCTGCGCGCCATGGGCGTGGAGGTCGTTAGCGAGCCCCTGCTGGTCGTTGTGCCGGTGGCTGGCCCCAACGTCGATCTGACCGGGGTTCAGGCCGTCCTGGTGACCAGCGCCAACGGCGCTCGGGCTCTGGCCACGGCGGTGGAACGGCGCGACGTGCCGGTGTTCGCGGTCGGCGATCAGACGGCACGGGCGGCCCGGGACCTTGGGTTCGCCAGCGTCGAGAGCGCCGGGGGTGATGTCGAGACCCTGGCGGCCCTGGTGCGCCGCCGTCTGGAGCCGTCCCGTGGCTCTCTGTTGCATGCCGCCGGGTCGACCCATGCCGGTGATCTGGCGGGGGCGTTGGGTGCCGATGGATTCGACGTGCGCGTGGCGCGGCTGTACGATGCTCGGCCGACGGCGGCGTTGTCGGCGTCTTTGCGCGCGTCCCTGGACGTGGGCGGGATTGATGCCGCGTTCTTCTTTTCCCCGCGCACCGCGCGCACGTTTGTCGAGCATATCCGCAAGGCGGGGCTTGCCGACAAGCTGGGAAGGGTGACCGGATACGCCCTGTCGCCTGCCGTCGCGCGCGAGCTGGAGTCGATACTGCCGGGGCGCGTGCGCGTGGCCGGGCAACCCACGCAGGACGCCCTGCTGGACGTGTTCAAAGCCGATGTGGCCGATGCAAAGGAGGCTTCCCTGAAACAGCCGCAAGATGCCGAGAACGGCACGCCGACCGACCGGACCGGCGCGGAGCGGGCGGACGGATCGATCGACGAAACCAGCGCGGCCGAAGACGCCGTGTCCTCGTCTTCGCCGAGCGAAGCCGAGGCCGGGCAGGACGCAGCGACATCCGGCGAGGACGCCGCGCGTCCGCGCGACGACGATTCGGCCGACAAGGCTCTGGACGACGGCGACGGCGTCTATGGCGGATCGGCCGGCCATCCGGGGAGCCACGATGATGATCGCGGTGGCCTCAGCGCGCAGGAGCAGGCGGACAGTCACACGTTGCACTCCCTGGGACGTTGGATCCTCGTCCTTGTCGTGCTGGGGGCGATCGGATTCGGCGCCATGCCGTGGTGGCGGGCTTCCGTTCCCGAGCCCCTCCAGAGTTGGCTGCCGACGTTCCCGGCCGCGCCTGATCCGCCCGCCGTGGTGGACCTGCGCGCGCGGATCGAGACCCTTTCGGCGGCCTTGGAGGAGGTGCGCGGGCAGGCCGATTCGGCCGCCGACGCCGCTGACGCCGCGCTGGACGCGGCACGCTCTGGCACGGCTGGGGGCGCATCGGCCGCTCTTGAAGACCTGAGCGCCCGCTTGGCAGCGCTGGAGGAGCGCGCCGACGAACGGGCCGTGGCCTCCGCTGCGGACGGGACCGCGTCGGGCGAAGCCGCCCAGGCGGCCAAGGCGGTCCTTTCCAACATTGATGAGCGTCTGACGATGTTGGAGGCGGCCACCGAGGAGCAGGCCACCGGTCTTTCCGATCTGCGCTCCCGGGTTGGTGCGCTTCAGGCGGAATTCGGTTCCGATGAACCGCGCGCCGTTGGCATGGTGCTGGCCGTGGGCCAGTTGCGTGATCGCGTGGCCACCGGCAAGCCCTACGACGAGGCGCTGGAGGCTGTCCGGTCTCTCGTCAGCGGAGCCGAGTTCGAGAAAGAACTGGCGGTTCTCGCCACGCATTCCACGGCCGGCGTGTCGACCCTGCCCGAATTGCGGTGGCGGTACGCCGAGGTCTCGAAGGTGGCCGCACATCGTGTCATTGTTCCCGAGGGTGAGGGCTGGTGGTCGGATACCGTGTCTTCGCTCATGTCAGGTGTGACGGTGCGCCGCAAGGACGAGGTTGTTGCAGGGAGCGCTCTGTCGAGCTTGTCCGCCGCGGAGATGCGACTCGCCGAGAATGACCTTGAGACCGCGATCGACGTCCTGTCTTCCCTTGAGGGCGACCCTGCCGGTGCGGTCGCCGATTGGCTGGCCGATGCCCAAGCGCTGGCTTCGGTCAATGCCGCCCTTGCCTCATTGAACTCGGCCGCCCTGGAACGTGTCGGCGCGGCCCAGACGACGGAGTAACCCCATGTTCGTGCTTGCCCTGATTATCATTCTGGGGGTCGCGCTGGTCGCTGGCGGCCTGTGGTTCGCGGCCAATCCAGGGAGCCTGAATGCCGAATGGCTGGGCTGGCAGATCGAAACCAACATGATCTTCGGCCTGATCGGTTTGATCGTCTTTTTCGTGGCGTTGTGGGTTGTGTGGCAGTTGGTGTTGACCTTCGCCACCATGCTCGGCCTGCGCGGAGTCAAGACCCGCGGCAACCTTGTCGGGGCCGCCAAGGGCATGGGCGAAGCCTATGCGGCGCTCCGGGTCGGCCGTGGTGGTCAGGCCCGCGTTGAAGCCCACCGGGCCCGTCGCGCCTATCGGGACCCGGTCAAGTGCCCCGCCACGCTGATGGAAGCCGACGGTTACGCCATGTCCGGCGAGGCCGAGGCGGCGCGCGATCTGTATAAGAAGTTGCTCGACAACCACGACACCGAAGGCGGCGCCATTCGCGGGCTGTTGGAACTGGCGGTGGCCGAGGGTAACGACGCGGAGATCCGGGAATACACGGAACGCGCCTTCTTCAAGGTGGACAACCCGGTGTGGGCGGCCCGTCCGGCCCTGGACGAGGCGTTCCGCAGCGGTCGCCTGGAGGACGTTGAAAAGCCGCTCCAGGTTCTGGAGCAGTCAGGGCAGGCCGATGCCGATGAGATGCGCCGCCTGCGCTCCGACGTCTTCCTGAAGCGCGCCGAGGCGGCCAAGGCCTCGGGCCGCAAGGGCGATGCCGTGACCCTGGCCCGGCAGGCGGTCGAGCTGGTGCCGGAATCGGAGACGGCCGTCGATACGCTGGCGCGCATGCTGGCCGCCGACGGCAAGGCCCGCAAGGCCGAGCAGCTTGTCCAGGACACCTGGCGCAAGGCGCCGCACGCTCTGCTCGCCCGCACTTGGCGCGATCTGGCCGGCGGCAAGGACGCCAATGCGCTGGCCACCCGCATGCAGACCCTGGCCGCGCTCAACCCGGATCATCCGGAAAGCCGGCTGGCGGCCGCCGAGGGCGCGGTCGAGGCCAAGCTGTGGGGGCAGGCACGCACGCAGCTCCAGCCGCTCATCACCAACCAGCCGTGCATGCGCACCTGCCTGCTGATGGCCCGCGTCGAGGACGGCGAGTCCGGTGACGGCGCCAAGGCGCAGGACTGGCTGCGCCGCGCCGTTGCGGCGGCTGACGGCTTGGGCGGTGTCGAGACGCCGGCCGCGCCCGGGACCGGGATTCAGGCCAACGCGGCCTGATCTGAGCCCGGGCGTCGAAAGGCGACCGTTGAGAAACGCGGGGCGATCCGGGACAACCCGGGTCGCCCCGTGTCATCATGGAGGCCCGCCGGCCGCTGCAGGCCCGCCGATATCAAACCCGCCGATATCAAAACGGAGTGCCGCATGCTCCCTCTGCGCGACGACAACCCCACCAGCCTGACTCCGGTCGTCACTTGGTCGCTGATCGGGCTGTGCGTCGCGGTGTTTCTCTATCAGCTCGGGCTGGGCGCGATGGAGGAACGGCGGTTCATGGTGGCGCTGGGCACCATTCCGGCGGTGCTGCTGGGTGGAGAGCGCCTGCCGCCCGATCTGGCCCTGGTGCCAGCGTTGATGACGCCGCTGACGTCGATGTTCCTGCACGGCGACATCCTGCACCTAGGCGGCAACATGCTCTACCTGTGGATCTTCGGCAACAACGTCGAGGACGCCATGGGGCACTGGCGGTTCCTGGCGTTCTATGTGGTCTGCGGGGTCGCCGCCGCGCTCTTTCACGCGGTGCAGGATCCGGGCGACGTGGTGCCCATGGTCGGGGCCAGCGGCGCGATTTCCGGCGTGCTGGGGGCCTATCTGCTCCTGTTCCCCATGGCCCGGGTGTTCGTCTGGTTCGGGTTCATCTTCATGTTCTGGGTGCCGGCGATCGTGGTTCTGGGGCTGTGGTTCGGATTCCAGGCCCTGAGCGTGCTGGGTGATCCCAGCGGCGCCCAGTCCGGGATTGCGTGGTGGGCGCACCTGGGTGGGTTCGCGGTCGGCATGGCCCTGACCCTGCTCCCGGCCATGCGACGGCGCGGCTTTCCGCTGTTCAACCGCAAACAGACGGTCACCCGCGTGACCGTGATTCCCCGCACCGGGCAACGGGCCGCCACCCGCCGGCGCGGCCCCTGGGATCCACCCAGCGGCCCGTGGGGCGCTGGGCGGCCGTGAGAGCGTTACCGCGTGCCGTCGGTTGACCAGGGGAGACTTTCGTAGAAAGTCCGGACAGCTTCATAGGCGACATCAAAGGGCGGCAGAGGCTCTTCGATTTCCATGGCGATGTCGTCGTACTGTTGGGCGGATCGGGCGCGGATTTCCGGGTCGGCTATGTCACTCGGCTTGGGGTCAAGGCTCCGTGAGCGGGCCTTGTCGACCAGCACCCTGAGGATGTCGGCGCGGGTGCGCGCGTCGAAGCGTTCGGGTGCGGTGCGCAACAGGAAATGGATGTCGTAGATATCCTGGCGGCGGGTCCGGTCGCGCGCCTCGCTTTTCTGCTGCAAGGTGGCGCGGAGCTTCTCCGAGACCAGATCGACCAGTCCGTAGGTCCTTAGGTGGTCGTGTTCGTCGAGGGTGTAGATATCCTCTGTGCCGATCACCTCGTTGAGGCTGTGGTCGACGTGGATGACGGTGGTGGCCTGTCCGGCGCCGAGCCGGCGCATTTCCCTGACGTTGCCCCGGCGGGCGTAGCCGACGCTGGCCCGAATGGTCGGGTGTGTTCGATCCGCCCCGGGCGGTTGCTGTTTGCAGGTCCGGACGGCGCACAGGATCGGATAGCCAAGGCTGTCGCTGGTGCGCCTGAGGGCGGCGTCGAGGTCGGTTCGAAATCGGTCCAGGTCGAAGGCCGAAAGGCGCTGTCGGGTCGAGAAGTCGATATCCTTCGTGTAGCGCGAACTGCCGAACGCCAACGCCATGAGCATCCCGCCCTTGAGGGCCATCGTCGTCCGCAGGGACTCGGTGCCCGCGATGGCGGTCAGGACGATATGGACAGCTTGTCGAAAGGTCGTTCGCCCGGGGTCGGCCGTGACCCACGCGTCAATGGGGATCATGGCGGCTCACCCCTCGACATTGATGGACAGGCACCAGCGTTCGGAGTAGCGCGGCGCGTAGTCGGCGGTCGGGTCCAGTCTGCGGGACCCACCGCGCTGGACGTCTGTCAGCCAGCGGTCGAAGGCCGGATGCGACAGCCCCAGCCGCTCCTCCAGGATATATCCCGCCCGCACGCGGTCGATCTTGCGGCCGTGGGTATCGAATTCCGCCACGATCAGGTCCAGATTGTCGGCGGCGCGGTTCTCGAAAATGTCGAGCACATGATAAATGCCGCCGCACAGATCGGGGGCGCGCAGCATGTCGAGAAACGTCCGGCCCAACGTGGCCACGCGCAGGGGCGTTCCCTTGACCGTGATGTAGGCCCCCAGGTGGGCACTGGCGTGCCTGTGGACCGTGGTGCGGCGAATGCGGGTGAACCGATAGCGCTTCAGGGTGGGCAGGCCGGCTTGGAGGTAGTCGACGAGTCGGTCCTCGCCGATATCGCGACGCATGCGGTTCTTGGCGTGGCGCGCCCACTCGGCCGGAGGCGGCGAGGAGAGGAACAGGATCTTGGGAAGGCGGTCGGTCAGGCCGTGCCACTCCATCGCGCTCAGATGCGAGACATAGGCGAAGGGATCAATGCAGCAGGCGATGTCGGCTTCTGAAGCGTGTTCGCGGCTGAGGGTCCGATAGACGTTGACGTTGTCCACGAGTTTGCCGGTTTCGAGAACGCCGGCGTCCTCCAGGTTGGTCATGGTGGTGTCGAAGCTGGAAATATCGGCGTTCTTTTTCTGAAGGCGCTCAATGGTCTCGCCTCTATACGCCTTGTCGCGATATAATTGGTCGATCAAACAACCCAGATCGTAACGGTTCATGACCGGTTTCATTTGGTCGGCAATGGCAAGGGTCATCGCCTTCTGAAGAAACATCGTCGGCTCCTTAGCCATAGGCATCCGTCCTAAGGACGGATGCCTATGGCTATCACGGAACGAAGGCGTTGGCAAGGTTGGTGTGCATGGGAGCGAATTGACTTGACAAGGCGGCAGGCTCGGCAGAACAATACGTCCTTAGGACGTATTGTTCTGCCGAGCGAGGGGTCGTGCGTGCCGGTAGCTTTTCTTGAAACATGGATCGCTTCTGACCGCCGGCCGTGTGGCGCGGTCTCACGGTGTCGATCAAGCCTGACGCGCAGCACCCTGGCGGCCATCGCGATACTGGCCTGGGCTGGGGCCGGTGTCCTGGCGGCCGGCACGGTGGCGCGCGCTGCGCCGTGCGAGCCACTGCCGGACGCCTTTGATTACGCCGCCTATGATGCGCAGATCCGGCTGGACCTGACCAGGATGGTTTCGCTGCCCCCACGGACAGTGGTTGTCACGGGGTCCTATCGTGATGCCGCCAACACGGTTCATCCGGCGCTGCTGACCTCCACGGACGGCGGCGAGACGTGGTCGCGGGTGCCCGTGCGGATCCACGGCGCCGCGATCGGCCGCCTTGAGTCGGATGCGGCGGCCTCGGTCTGGGGGATCGTCAGCTTCAGGCAGGAAGGTTTGGGCACGCCCTTGGCCCTGCTGCGGACCCGCGATGGGGCAGGGTCCTGGTGCCTGGTGTCGCTTGAGGGGCTCGACACGCTGAACGGCGTCGACCTGTTCCGCATGTACGACGACCGCCATGGTCTGATCGTCTTCTCGGAGGAGCCGTTCGGCGGCGGCTTTCGCGCCTATCAGACCCGTGATGGCGGCGAAAGCTGGCACGCCCTGTGGCGCGCGGACGGGCCGCCGCCGGACCAGATTGATACCGCCGCCGACGATCCCGACCGCGCCGCTGCGGACCCGCCCCATGCGACGCTTTGGCGGCGGGATTCGGACATGCTCGCCGCGAGCGCCGTCCTTCGCCTTCGCCGCGACGACGGCGGGTACGCGGTCGAACGCTACGATATCCTTGGCGACGGGGTCTGGCGCTTGCTCTCACGGATCCCGCCGACATACCGGGTGGATGACGGCGGGCTGATCCCGATCCCGTAGGGTCGTGACAGGTACTCCACACGATCAAGGTCGGGCAGGGTCGGGAAATTTGCGCCATCGCAATGCGCGGGGCGGGGCCGGTATCCCACACTGTGGTCAACCATCGGGGAGCGGAGCCGGGTACCCATCGCGGTTCACGCCCCCCTGATCAGAACCTTTGTCGGCCCGGCGCGCCTGTCGGCATCTCCCCTCCTCCTCGGAGCCGGCGCGCCGAGCCGCTCTTTTTTTACCCTCCGCTCAGCCGGTCCATGGCGGCCAGCACGGCGTCGCCCATCGCGGCCGTGCCCACCGGCGTCATGCCCGGCTCGACGATGTCGCCGGTGCGGATGCCGGCGTTGAGCACATCCTGGCAGGCCCGGTCGACCAGGTCGGCCTCGGCGGCCATGTCGAACGAATAGCGCAGCATCATCGACGCCGACAGGATGCAGGCCATGGGGTTGGCCTTGTCCTGGCCGGCGATGTCCGGGGCGGAGCCATGCACCGGCTCGTACAGCGCCTTGCGCCGGCCGTTCGCGTCCGCCGCGCCCAGGCTGGCCGACGGCAGCATGCCCAGGGAACCGGTCAGCATCGCCGCGCAGTCCGACAGCAGGTCGCCGAACAGGTTGTCGGTCACGATCACGTCGAACTGTTTGGGCGCGCGCACCAACTGCATGGCGCAGTTGTCAGCGTACATGTGCGACAGTGCCACGTCGGTGTATTCGGCGTCGCGGAGTTTCTGCACCTCCTCGCGCCACAGCAGGCCGCTTTCCATCACGTTGGCCTTCTCGACCGAGCACACCCGGCTGTCGCGCTTGCGGGCGAGGTCGAAGGCCACCCGGGCCACGCGCACGATTTCCGATGTGGTGTAAACCTGGGTGTTCACGCCCCGGCGCTCGCCGCCGCCGATGTCCTCAATGCCGCGCGGCTCGCCGAAGTACACACCGCCGGTCAGTTCTCGCACGATCATCAGGTCGAGCCCGCGCACCAGGTCGGTCTTCAGCGTCGAGGCCTGCGCCAGCGCGTCGAACACCAGGGCCGGGCGCAGGTTGGCGAACAGTTCCATGTCCTTGCGCAGGCGCAGCAGGCCGCGTTCCGGCTTGACCTCGAACGGCAGGGTGTCCCATTTCGGGCCGCCCACGGCGCCCAGCAGCACGGCGTCCGCCTTGAGCGCGGCGGCCATGGTGTCGTCGGTCAGGGGCGTGCCGTGCGCGTCGTAGGAGGCGCCGCCGACCAGCCCTTCCTCGATCTGGAACCCGCCGATGCGGTCGAGCACGCGGCGCACCTGCGCCATCACCTCGGGGCCGATGCCGTCACCGGGCAGACTGAGCACGGTCCTGGACATGGTCGGTTCGCCTCCTTGTTCTGGGGAACGTCATGCATGAGCGCGCAAGATATGCGCGGTCACCGGCGGGATGTCCAGGGCCGGGACCGTGTCGCCGGCATTCGCGCGATGCGGAAGGTATGCGGTACGGCTCTTCAATAGCGGGCTTCTCCGCACAAGGTGTGCGCTTGATTGTGTTTGGGGCCGTTGTCATGCTGGCTTGACACACGCGCACTTGCTCTGGAAGGCGGACATGACACCCGCATATTTGTCCCTGCATTACAGTGGAGACTTGGCCCGACGCGCGGCCGAGGCGCAGGAGCGGCTGTCGTCCTGCAGCCTGTGTCCGCAGGCGTGCGAGGTGGACCGGCTTCATGCGGACCGTGGCGCCGTCATGGCCGGGGCCGTGTGCCGCACGGGTCGGCATGCCCGGGTGGCGTCCGTCGCGCCCGGCTTTTCCGAGGAACCGGAGATCGTCGGCACCAAGGGGTCGGGCGACATCGTGTTCTCCTGGTGCAACATGCGCTGCGTCTACTGCATGAACGCCGAGGCGACCATGGACGGCGCTGGCGAGGACATGGACGCCCAGGCGCTGGCCGAGGCCATGCTGGAGCTTCAGGGCCGGGGCTGCCATGCCATCAATCTCGTGGGGCCGTCCCATGTGACCGCGCAGGTTCTGGAGGCGGTGGCCGTCGCCGTCGACCGAGGCCTGACGCTGCCGCTGATCCACAACAGCGGCGGCTATGACTCGGTGGAGGCACTGCGGCTGCTGGACGGTGTGGTGGACATCTACACGCCGGACGCCAAGTACGGCGACGACGCGGCGGCGCGGCGCTGTTCCAAGGTGCGGGACTATGTGTCCGTCAACCGCGCCGCGCTGGCGGAGATGATCCGGCAGGTCGGCCCCCTGACCCTGGATGCGGACGGGCTGGCGCGCCGGGGTGTGCTGGTCCGTCATCTCGTGCTGCCGGGAGACATGGGCAACGCGCGGCGCGTGCTGGACGATGTGCGGGCGCTGGGCGGCGTCGGCATGACGGTCAGCCTGCTGGGCGACTACCGGCCGGCGCATCAGGCCCACCGGCATCCCGGCATGGCGGACACCGTTCGCCCCGAACTGGTCGAGGCCGCCAGAATGCACGCGCGCGGCTTGGGCCTGCGGGTGTTCGAAGTGTCCGGCGACCCACTCGCGGCCTGATTCGGGCGGCGGATGGGGCTATAGTCCCCGCGTCCCGCGCGGAGGATCGCCGACATGCCCGACTTCACCCTGGAATGCCAACACCCCGGCCTTGTCTGCGGTGTGGACGAGGCCGGACGGGGGCCGCTGGCCGGCCCCGTGGTGGCCGCTGCCGTCGTCCTGGACCGCCACCGGCTGCCCGCCGTCCTGCGTGACGGCCTCGACGATTCCAAAGCCCTGAAGCCGGCGCGGCGCGAGGTTCTGTTCGCCTCTCTTCAGGACACCCCCGCCGCGCGCCTGGGGATCGCGGTCGTTGAGGCCGCCGAGATCGACCGCCTGAACGTGCTGGGCGCCACCCTCTTGGCCATGGCCCGGGCGGTCGGCGCCCTGGGCGACCCGGCTCCGACGCTGGCCCTAGTGGACGGCAACCGGCCCCCCGCGCTCGCCTGTCCGGTTCGGTGCGTGATCAAGGGCGATGCGAAAAGCCTGTCCATCGCCGCCGCCTCCATCGCCGCCAAGGTTACCCGGGACCGCCTGATGGTTGACCTGGACGCCCGCTATCCAGGCTTTGGCTGGGCGCGCAACATGGGCTACGGCACCGCCGAGCATCTGGCGGCGCTTCAGACCCTGGGGCCGACGCCGCAGCATCGGCGGTCGTTCGCGCCGGTGCGGGCGGCGCTGGGGCGGTCGGAGTCCGATGTTGGGGTCGGGACTGTGGCGTGACTCTATCCCTTGTGCCGTGCGGGCGCTGACGCACAGTTCGTGCGCTACTTTGAGAAAAGCTTTTAGACTCCTGAATCAAAAGGGATATTGCGTTTCGATCCGGTTCCGCGTAAAAAGAACGAGCGTGATCGTTCCACCGTTCGTGTTCACCGCCTGTCCCGGATTCCGCCATGAGCTCGCTGAAGACCGACCGTATCTACCAGGGCAACTGCGTCGAGGTGCTCGACAGCCTGCCGGCCGCGTCCGTGGACGTGATCTTCGCCGACCCGCCCTACAATCTGCAGCTTGGGGGCGAGTTGCTGCGGCCCAACAACAGCCGGGTGGACGGCGTGGACGACGACTGGGACCGCTTTCAGGGCTTCGCCGACTACGATGATTTCACCAAGGGCTGGCTGACGGCGTGCCGTCGGGTGCTGAAGGACACCGGCACGCTGTGGGTCATCGGTTCGTATCACAACATCTTCCGCGTCGGCACGGTGCTCCAGGATCTGGGGTTCTGGGTGCTGAACGATGTGGTCTGGCGCAAGACCAACCCGATGCCGAATTTTCGGGGTACGCGCTTTACCAACGCGCACGAGACGCTGTTGTGGTGCTCGACCGGGCCGGAGGCGCGCTACACCTTCAACTACGAGGCCATGAAGGCGCTGAACGACGGCCTGCAGATGCGCAGCGACTGGAGCCTGCCGCTGTGCACCGGGCCGGAACGGCTGAAGGATGAGGCGGGCCGGAAGCTGCACCCGACCCAGAAGCCGGAAAGCTTACTGCATCGGGTGATCCTGGCGTCTTCGAACCCGGGTGATGTGGTGCTTGATCCGTTCCTCGGGAGTGGCACCTCGGCGGCGGTGGCCAAGCGTCTATGCCGACGCTGGATCGGCATCGAGCAGGACCCGGACTACGTGGCCGCCGCGCGCGCGCGCATCCAGGCTGTCAGGTCGGTGGACGACCCGGCGTTGTGCGCCACCCCTCGCAAGCGGGCGGAGCCGCGCATTCCCTTTGGGACCGTGGTCGAACGCGGCCTCCTGGCTCCGGGCACGGTGCTGTCGGACGCCAGCGGGCGTTGGTCGGCGCGGGTGCGGGCGGACGGTACCCTGATCAGCGCCGATCACCGGGGTTCGATCCATCAGGTGGGCGCGGCCGTTCAGGGCGCGCCGGCCTGCAACGGCTGGACCTTCTGGCACATGCGGGTCGAGGGCGACCAGACCCTGGTGCCCATCGACCTGCTGCGCCAGCGCCTGCGTGCCGAGATGACGGGCGGGGGCACGGGCGAGTCCGAAGCCGCCGGGGAGGCGCTGCAGTAGCGAGCCTCGCGTCATCCGTCGTCATATGCGCCGCGCCGGCCGATCTGCACGTCCCGATGCACCCACACGCTCATCAACAGGCCGAAGGCCAGCATCAGCGTCATCATGGCGGTGCCGCCGTAGCTGACCAACGGCAACGGCACGCCGACCACCGGGATCAGCCCCATCACCATGGCGATGTTGATGAACACGTAGAGGAAAAAGGTCACCGTCACCCCGACGGCCACCAGACGGCCGAAGTGGTTGCGTGCCCGCAGCGCGATGGCCAGACCGTAGATCAGGGCGATCACATAGAGGAACAGCAGGGCCATGCCGGCCAGCATGCCAAATTCCTCCGCCAGCATGACGAAGATGAAGTCGGTCTGCTTTTCCGGCAGGAAGTTCAGGTGGCTTTGGGTGCCCTGAAGAAAGCCTTTGCCGGTCAGGCCGCCCGAGCCCAGCGCGATCTTGGACTGAAGAATGTGATACCCGGCGCCTAGGGGGTCGCGCTCGGGGTTGATGAACGTCAAAACGCGCTGCTTTTGATAGTCGTGCAGGAACTGCCACGCCACCGGAATCGCCCCCAGTCCGGCGACGATGACCAGAACGAACTTCCACAGCCGCACCCCGGCGACGAAGAACAGCACGCCGGCCCCGGCCATCAGCATCAGCGCCGTGCCCAGGTCCGGCTGCTTCAGCACCAGGGCGACCGGCACCAGCACCATCATGAGCGGGACGATCAGGAACAGCGGGCGTCCCACGTCGGACAGATCGGCGCCGTGGAAGAACCGGGCCAGGGCCAGCACCAGCGTGACCTTCATCAACTCCGACGGCTGAAGCTGGAAGAACCCCAGGTCGATCCAGCGTTGCGCGCCCATGCCGATGGTCCCCCGCACCTCCACCCCGACCAGAAGGACGAGCGCCAGAGCGTACAGCCAGTAAGCATAGCGCATCCATTGGCGGATATCGATCAGAGCGGCGACCAAGAGCACGGCCAACCCGATTCCGAAGCGGCTGATGTGTCGCGAGGCCCACGGGTCCATACTCCCGTTGGCCGCCGAATAAAGCATGACGGCGCCGATGGCGGCCAGAATGGCGATGAGCAGGATGAAGGACCAACTGACCTGCCAGAGCTTTTCGCCAAGGGTCATCTCGCCGCGCCGCATGCGCGCGGTCATCAGCTCATACCCCATCATTGCAAAGGTCCTCCGGCGGGAGGTGAGCCGTCATTGGTTCCGGTGGCCGGGCCGGCCGCCATCTCGGCGCCGCCGTTTTGAGTCCGCGGCGCATCGGGCGGTGCGTCCCTGGGGATGGCGGCGGTCTGCCCGGGCACACGGTTTCGAGAGGGATCCAACCGCAGGGTCTCCAACATCACGTCATGGGCGATGGGTGCGGCGTGGCGCGATCCGCCGCCGGCGTGCTCGACGATGACCGAAACGGCGTAGCGCGGCGCCTCCGCCGGGGCGAAGCAGACGAACAGGGCGTGGTCGCGGAACTCCCACGGCAGGTCCTCGTTGCTGCGCACGCCGGATTGACGCTCCTGCATGGTGATGCGTCGGACCTGCGAGGTGCCGGTCTTGCCGGCCATGGTCTGACCGTCGACGTCAATAGCCGAGCGGCGCGCCGTGCCCCTGTTGCCGTTGACGACCCGCCACATGGCGTTCTTGACGACGGCCATGGATTGCCTGCTGACGCCGATGGAGTCGAACGAGGGCGGCGACTGCGGGACGAGGCCGCCGTCCACCACCGCCTGACGGCACAGGGTCGGCCGCACCGCCAGACCGTCGTTGGCGATGCGCGCGGTCATCACGGCCAGTTGCATCGGTGTCGCGAGGACGTAGCCCTGACCGATACTGGCCACCAACGTTTCGCCCTGCACCCAGGGCTGGCCGAGTGTGGCGGTCTTCCAGGCCTTGCTGGGGATCAGGCCCGAGGCCTCGCCGGGCAGTTCGATGTCCAGGGGGGAGCCCAGGCCAAGACGGTGGGCCATGTCGGCGATACGTTCGATCCCGATGCGGCGCGCGACTTCGTAGAAGTAGACGTCGCACGATTGCTCGATGGCCGACGTCATGTTCATGTGACCGTGACCGCCGCGCTTCCAACAGTGGAACAGGTGGTTGCCCAGTCGCAGATGCCCGGGGCAGAACACGGTCTGTTCGGCGTTCATGATGCCGCTTTCCAGGGCCGCCAGCGCCACCACCATCTTGAACGTCGAGCCGGGGGCATACTGTCCGGCCAGCGCCTTGTTGCGCAGCGGTGCCCGGGGATCGCTGGCCAGCGTCTTCCATTCCTGGTTGGTCAGGCCGCGTGCGAAGGCATTGGGATCGTAGGCGGGCATGGAGGCCATGGCCAGAAGCTCGCCCGTATGCACGTCCATCACCACGCAGGCCGCACTCTGCTCACCCAGGCGGCGGGAGGCGAAGTCCTGAAGCCGAATGTCGATCGTCAACTGCACTTCGTGACCCGGTTCGCCCTCCTCGCGGCGCAACTCCCGGATGATGCGGCCGACCGCGTTGACCTCCACCTGACTGGCCCCGGACTTGCCGCGCAGGGGGAGGTCGTAGACCTTCTCGATGCCGGCCTTGCCGATGCGGAAGTCGGGCAATTCAAGCAGGGGATCGTCACCGGTGATGTCCTCCTCGGCGACGGCGGCGACATAGCCCAGAATGTGCGAGGCCAGATCGGCGTATGGGTAATCGCGGGTCAGGCCCTCGTCGATGATGACACCGGGCAGATCCGGGGCGTGGACCTGGATCACCGCCATCTGTTCCCAGGTCAGGTTCTCGCGGACGGTGATCGGGACGAAGCTGCGCCGCCGGCTGCTTTCCTTCAGCACGCGCTGATAGTCGTAGTCGGTCAACGGCGTGAGCGAGCGGAAGGCGCGAAGGGTCTGCTCCAGGTCGCGGGTGCGTTCGGCGATGACCAACGCTCGGAAGTTCTGGCGGTTGACGGCGAGCGGCACGCCGAACCGGTCCACAATGTGTCCGCGCGGCGGTGGGATCAGCCGCATGTTGATGCGGTTCTCGTCGGCCAGCGTGCGGTAGGTGTCGGCCTCCATCACCTGGAGGTAGTACATCCGCGCGCCCAGCAGCGACACAAGCAGCGCCTTGCCCCCGCCGAGCAGGACCACGCGGCGGGCGAATACCTTGGAGCGGTCACCATCCTTCTGCATGGCTGGACGTTCCCGAGTCAGATGATCAACCTGTCATACCATTCTTCCATGAAGCGATGGCGAGCGTTTCATGGGGTCCGTCGCGCCCGGACTCACGTTGCGCGGATCAACAGCCTCTCGGCGCGGCTGAACACCCAGGCCAGCGGTGGATACAGCAGCAGGGTCAGGCCATAGCTGGAAAACACCGCCGAAGGGGCCACCACGTGGCCCGTCAGGGCGGCGATGATCAACGCTTTCAGCAGGATGGCACCCAACGCGATCAGCGCCAGTGCCCACCAGATGATCAGAAACGGCTTGCCGACGAAAAAGCGGTACTGCGTCAGAACCACGAACTGGACCAGCATCAGAACCAGCGAGCTCACACCCAAAGGTGTATGCATGAGCAGGTCCTCCAGCAGCCCCAGCGAGAAGCCGCCCAGATACCCCATCATGTCCGGCCGATGCACGGCCCAGAAATACACGCACATCACCGTCACCAAGGGTGCGGAGCGCAGGAAACCGGGCGCGGTCATCGGGACGACGGCCAGCAGCAGCAGGATAAGGCACAGCGTGAACGGGACCAGCCGTCGCACGCCGTGATCGAGGGTTTGCAAGACCGTTGGTCTCATCGGGTCGTATCCCTGTTCCCACCGTCTTGGTTCAGGCCGGGCGGCGCCGTCATGGCGGCATGTCTTCGCTGCTCGGGTTGGCGACAATGCCGTTGAGGCCGTAGTCGAGAATGCGCACCAGTTCCAGGCGGCTTTCCTCGATGAAGAGTTCCACCAGGATATGGCCATCGTCCACGGAGGCGACCACCCCGACGGGCAGTCCGGGTGGGAACGCCCCGGCAATTCCGGAGGTCACGATCCGGTCGCCCGGGGAAACGGCGCTCTGCGATTTCAGGAACGCCAGATCCGGGCGGTCATGGTTGGTGCCGACCAGGATGGCCCGGGCGCGGCTTTCCTCCATCACGACGGGAACACGGGAGTTGATGTCGGTCAGCAGCAGGACCCGGCTGGACCGTGCGCCCACCTCTGTCAGGCGGCCCACAAGGCCTTCAGCGGCGACCACCACCTGTCCGGAACGCGCGCCGTGGCGGGCACCGGCCGTGACGAGCAGGCTGCGGGCGAAAACGCCGCCGGTGTCGGCCACCACGCGCCCTGTCAGGCTGCGCGGCGTCGGCTCCGGTACCATGTTGCTCAACTCACGCAGACGCTGGTTTTCCTCGTCCAGCCGGCGCGCCATGGTCTGCCAGTGCAGCAGGCGTTGGTTTTCCTCGCGCAGCCGGGCGTTCTCCGCCCGGATGGCCGCCAGTTCCCGAAGATTGTTCATGACCGCGCCGACGCTCGCGGCCGGTTTGCTCATGATCTCAAGGGCCGGGGTCAGGGCATCGGTCAGGGCGGTGCCGACGCGAGAGATCAGCACTGTGTCCGCCTTGCCAAGCAGCATGAGGCCGAACGCGGCGGCAACCAGTACGATGAAGGCAAGCCGGTGCAAGGCTACCTTTACGGCACCGAAACGGGACATCTGGCCGTTTGGCTGCATCACGGGCTGCCGTGCCCCTGGCACAGGGTTGGGAAGACCGGCGTACCTGACCGCGTCCGTCCGTTATTTCGTCAGTACATCGTTGTCAGGACGTTGCGCAGCTTCTTGATTTCTTCAAGAGCCCGTCCGGTGCCAAGGGCGACGCACGACAACGGGTCGTCGGCGATCGACACCGGCAGGCCGGTCGACATGCGCAACACATAATCCAGGTTGCTGAGCAGGGCACCACCGCCCGTCAGGACGATTCCCTTGTCGACGATGTCGGCGGCCAGTTCGGGCGCCGTGTGTTCCAGGGCGACCTTGACCGCCTCGACGATCGAGGCGACCGGTTCGCCCAGGCTGTCGGCGATTTGCGCTTCGCTGATGACAAGTTCCTTGGGCACGCCATTCATCAGGTCGCGGCCCTTGATCTCGATGGTCCGCCCGGGGCCTTCCGCCGGCGCACAGGCGCTGCCGATGTCCTTCTTGATGCGCTCCGCCGAGCCCTCGCCGACCAGAAGGTTATGATTGCGGCGGATGTAGCCGATGATGGCCTCGTCCATCTTGTCGCCGCCGACCCGGACGGAGCGGGCATAGACGATGCCGCCCAGGGACAGCACCGCCACCTCGGTGGTGCCGCCGCCGATGTCCACGACCATCGAGCCTGTGGGCTCTGTCACGGGCAGGCCGGCGCCGATGGCGGCAGCCATGGGTTCCTCGATCAGGTAGACGCGCCGCGCGCCAGCGGCCTCCGCGCTTTCCTGGATGGCGCGCCGCTCAACGGCCGTGGAGCCGGAGGGCACGCAGATGATGACCATGGGGCTGGCGAAGCTGCGCCGGTTGTGTACCTTGCGGATGAAGTGCTTGATCATTTCCTCGGCGACTTCGAAGTCGGCGATGACGCCGTCGCGCAACGGTCGAATAGCCTGGATGTTGCCCGGGGTGCGGCCCAGCATCTGCTTGGCCTCGTCGCCCACGGCGAGCACCTGCTTGCGGCCCTTGTGTTCGGCAATGGCCACCACGGAGGGCTCGTTAAGGACGATGCCGCGCCCCTTGACGTAGACAAGGGTGTTCGCGGTGCCCAAGTCGATGGCCATGTCGGCGGACAGCCACCCTGTCATCCTGGAAAACATGTGTCCTCACTCAAGCCGCGTCTGCCGTCTTGACGGATCGGCGATCTCTCCTGTCGCGGCCACGACCGCCCCGTCCTGTCCGCTTTCCCGGGTGGGGCTTTGGTCACGGCACCCGAAGGGTTTCCCCGCCGTTGTTCCCCTGCGGTGATATGCCCGATCATGAGGCGCCCTGTCCACGCCTTTCCGGTCCTGGCGCGCGGGTGACGGGGAACCGGAACGGGCGTCGGGGCACGGGGCAGGGAGTCAAGCGGTGGTGGTGCAGTTTGCCGCACAGACGAAATGAAGGATGCTTTGGCGGGCGTTGTCAATCTCTGCCGCACATTTCGGGGTCTTTTTTCCGTCTTGCGCGGTCCGGTGATCCGGATTCGGGCTGGTGATGTCGGCGGCGGCCGGGGCTGATAGGATTGGAATGGCGGCGCGGGTGCGGGTCGGGCGTCAGACGGAGGATGAGGGATGAAGCGTGGAGGCGTGCTGCGATCCATGGCGGGGGCGCTGTGGTTCGGAGTGGTTGTTCTGATCGGGTCGATCCTGGTCCTGGGCAAGGACATCCTGGTGCCACTGGCCATCGCCCTGCTGGTCTGGCATTTGATCAACGCGCTTGACGAGGGGATCGCCAAGGTTCCAGGCGTCGGGTCGCGGTTGCCGGGATGGGTGCGTCTGTCGCTGGCGTTCGCGGCCATCGGCCTGCTGCTGTACCTGTTCGGACGCTTGGCGACCCAGAACATCGTCGAGGTCACCCAGGCCGCGCCCGAGTACAAGGCCAAGCTGAACGCCGTGGTCCACGACGTCGCGGCATCGATCGGCTTCGATCAGGCCATCGATCTGGAAACCATGATCCGCCAGATCCCGATCGAAGAGGTGGTGCCGGACATCGCCGGAGCGGTGTCCGCTCTGGTGGGGCAGGCCGGTCTGGTTCTGGTTTACGTGCTGTTCCTCCTGCTGGAGCAACGTCGCTTCGGCGACAAGCTGCGGGCGCTGTTGCCCCATCCGGGGCGGGAGGCTCAGGCTCGCGCGCTTCTGGGGCGCATCCAGAACGACATCAAGACCTACGTCTGGATCAAGACCGTCACCAGTGCGGCCACCGGTGCCGTCAGTTATGCCGTTCTGATGGTGGTGGGGGTGGACTATGCGGCCTTCTGGGCCGTGGTCATCTTTCTGCTGAACTACATTCCGACCATCGGTTCGATGCTCGGGGTCGCCTTCCCCGCCCTGCTGGCCCTGGTTCAGTTCGACACACCTGTCAATGCGCTCGTGGTGACGGGTGTGCTGGGGGCCGTTCAGTTCACCATTGGCAACATCATCGAGCCGCGTCTGATGGGGCATTCGCTGAACCTGAGCCCGCTGGTGGTCATCCTGTCCCTGGTGGTGTGGGGCAGCATCTGGGGCGTGGTCGGCATGTTCCTGTGCGTACCCTTGACAGGCATCATCATGATCGTGATGTCCAACGTGCCGGCGACACGCCCCATCGCCATCCTGCTGTCGAGCGACGGCCACATCCACGAGCGGTGAGGGGCGGAGGGCTTGCCCGCGTTCGGCCCCTTGCGACTCTGCCGGGCAGTCGCTATCCATGCGCCCATGTCTCATTTTTCCGGATCGGCGGTTCCGCCGTCAGGGCGCAAACAGGAGTAAATTGAGAGATGCCGAAGCTCGTCTTCATCGACCGCGATGACACGCGCCACGAGGTGGAGGTTCCCGTCGGCCTGTCGGTGATGGAGGCCGCGCACCGCCACGATATCGATCTTGAGGGGGCCTGCGAGGGCTCGTTGGCGTGTTCGACCTGCCATGTCATCGTCGACCCGGCGTGGTTCGACAAGCTGAAGGAACCGACCGAGGACGAGGAGGACATGCTCGACCTCGCCTTTGGACTGGCGCGCACCTCGCGTCTGGGCTGCCAGATCATCATGACGGACGAGCTGGACGGCTTGGTGGTGCGGCTGCCGGCGGAAACCCGCAACGCGATGCTCTGAGGAGGGGATAGGCAGATATGACGGACATGCGCGAGGATCAGGACGATCCGGCGGAGGACTTCGGTGGCACGCCCGAGGCCGTGTCCGGCATCGCCGGGGCCGACAGTCTGTTCGCCCGGCTGCGCCATGCCTGCGCCGACGAATGGCGGGCCTATATCGATCATGACTTCGTGCGCCAGATGGGGGCCGGCGATCTGCGGGAGGAATGCTTCCGCCACTACATGGGACAGGACTATCTGTTCCTGATCCAGTTCGCCCGGGCCTACGCGCTGGGGGTCTACAAGAGCGAGTCGCTGGAGGACATGCGCCGCATGGGCAAGGGCATGGCCGGAATCCTCGACGAGATGAGGCTGCACGTGAAGTACTGCCAGCGCTGGGGCATCGCGCTGGAGGAACTGGAGACGCTGCCTGAGGCGGAGGCCACGGTGGCCTATACCCGCTATGTTCTGGACCGGGGCATGGCGGGCGACCTGCTGGATCTCAACGTCGCGTTGGCGCCGTGCATGATCGGGTACGCCGAGATCGGCATGCGCCTGATGGAGACCGTCGACCCCAGCGAGGATCATCCCTACGGCGCCTGGATCCGGGAATACGGCGGGGTCGGGTATCGCCAGGTGGCGCGCGACGCGGTCGACCTGATGGACCGGCTGATGCGCGAACGCGGTGGTCCCGGCCGTCTGCCGGGCCTGATCGAGACGTTCCGCGCCGCCACCAACCTGGAAACCGCGTTCTGGCAGATGGGCCTGACTCTTGCGCGATGACGGCCGCCCCGGTCTCGATCTGGCGGCGGCTCTGGAGGGGATCGAGCCGGGTCTGGGCCGGCGCGCCGTGGTGGCTATGTCGGGGGGCGTGGACAGTTCGGTGACCGCCGGGCTGCTGGCCGAGGCGGGCTATGACGTCATCGGCCTGACCATGCACCTGACCGACCACGGCCAGGATGTGCCGGGGGGGCGCACCTGCTGTGCCGGACAGGACATCCACGACGCGCGCCGCGTTGCCGACCGGCTGAACATCCCGCATTATGTGGTGGACTACGAAAGCACCTTTCGCCGCGACGTCATGGATCCCTTCGCCGACAGTTATGTCAGCGGGGAAACGCCGGTGCCGTGCGTGCTGTGCAATCAGACGGTGAAGTTCCGCGATCTGCTGGCGGCGGCCCGCGATCTGGGGGCCGATATCCTCGCCACCGGGCACTATGTGCGCTGGCGGGCAGGGGCGGGAGAGGGCGACGGCCCCGGCCCCGGCCTGTGGCGCGCCCGTGATGCCACCAAGGACCAGAGCTACTTCCTCTTCGCCACCACGCGCGAGCAACTGAAAACGCTGCGCTTTCCCCTGGGCGGGCTGGACAAGGCGCGCACCCGCGCGCTGGCCGAACGCTACGGCCTTTCGGTGCACGACAAGCCGGAAAGCCAGGACATCTGCTTCGTGCCCGACGGCGATTATGCGCGGGTGGTTGCCCGTCTGCGTCCGGGCGCGCTGGAGCCCGGGGAGATCGTGGACGCCGACGGTCGCGTGCTGGGGCGCCATGACGGCGTCATCCATTTTACCGTGGGCCAGCGGCGCGGCCTGGGCATCGGCGGCACCGCCGAGCCGCTGTACGTCATCCGCCTGGAGCCGGAGACGCGGCGCGTGGTGGTCGGCCCGCGCGACGCCCTGGGGCGGGACCGCTTTTCCATCCGGGCGCTGAACTGGTTGGGACCGGGCGCGGCCATGCCGGCCGATGGCGTGCGCGCGACCGTCAAGATCCGCAACACGTTTGATCCGGTGCCGGCGCGGGTTTCCCCTCTCGACGACGGCCGCGCCGCCGTCACGCTGGACACGCCGACGCATGGCGTCTCACCCGGTCAGGCCTGCGTGCTGTACGACGGCGAACGGGTGCTCGGTGGCGGCTGGATCGAGCGGGACGACTCCCGGCGGTCGGGCTGAGGACCGTTTCAGGGGCGTCCATCGGTGCTCGTATGATTGCTCTCAGTACTATGTGTCGAGGATTGAGATATCATTGTCGTCGGCAAGGGAGCGAAGGAACGCTAGGGCGTTTCCCGTCGCATGGCTCCCAGTCATTCCATAAATAATCCGCTCTTTTTCGTCCCTGCCCTCGGGCCTGATGACCACGGAGAAGTCGGTCGCCTCGTCCGATGCTATCGGCGGCTCAATGGATACAGCTCGGGCTGTTCCATTCTGTTTGTATTGTATTCTCACGGCATCACAGCTTGATAAGTTCCCTGGCGGTGGACGGTGACCCGTAGGTTGGGGTGAGGCGCTGCGCGCCGAACCCCAACGTGAAGGCCCTCAACGTGAAGGCCGGTGTTGGGGTTCGCTTTGCTCACCCCAACCTACACGTTCGCGAACGGATCATGCGGTGCATCCGCCGCCGCGCTTGCAGCGGTCGGACGCCCCCGACGACCGCGGCTTATGCCGCCGCCAGCGACCGCAGCACGTACGGCAGAATGCCGCCATTCCGGAAGTATTCGAGCTCGTCCAGGGTATCGATGCGGCAGGTCGTGACCACGTCCACCGTGGACCCGTCGGCGCGGGTGATCGTCGCCGTCACGTCCTGACGCGGCTGGATGTCGGCCACGCCGGTGATGGTAAAGGTCTCGGATCCGTCCAGGCCCAGGGTCTGGCGGGTGGTGCCCTCCTTGAACTGAAGCGGCAGCACGCCCATGCCGACGAGGTTGGAGCGGTGAATGCGCTCGAAGCTCTCGGCGATCACCGCCTTTACGCCCAGCAGCACCGTGCCCTTGGCGGCCCAGTCGCGGGACGACCCTGTGCCGTACTCCTTGCCGGCCACGACCACCAGCGGCACGCCTTCGCCCTTGTAGGCCATGGCAGCGTCATAGATCGGCATGACGTCGCCCGCCGGCATGTGCTTGGTCACGCCGCCTTCGCTGCCCGGCACCATCTCGTTCTTGATGCGGATGTTGGCGAAGGTGCCGCGCATCATGACTTCGTGGTTGCCCCGGCGCGAGCCATAGCTGTTGAAGTCCTTGACCGGGATCTGATGGCCCTGCAGGTAGCTGCCGGCGGGACTGTCGCCCTTGATCGACCCGGCCGGCGAGATGTGGTCGGTGGTCACGCTATCCGCCAGCAGGGCCAGCGGCCGCGCGTCGACGATGTCGGTCGGCGGCTTGGGGGTCATGTCCATGCCCTCGAAATAGGGCGGGTTGCGGACATACGTGGACCCCGGCGCCCAGGCGTAGGTCTCGCCCTCGGCCACGGCGATGGCCTTCCACTGGTCCGGCCCGTCGAAGACATTGCCGTAGCGGGCGTTGAACATCTCGGCCTTGACGTTGGCGGTCACCGCGTCGGCGACCTCCCGCGCGCTTGGCCAGATGTCCTTGAGGAAGACCGGTTGGCCGTCCGAGCCGGTGCCCAGCGGCTCGTTGAACAGGTCCTTGGTCATCGACCCGGCGATGGCGTAGGCCACCACCAGGGGCGGCGAGGCGAGGTAGTTGGCGCGGACGTGCGGGCTGATGCGGCCCTCGAAGTTGCGATTGCCCGACAGCACGGCGGAGGCGACGAGCCCGTTGTCGTCGATGGCGGCGGCGATGGGCGCGTCTAGCGGGCCGCTGTTGCCGATGCAGGTGGTGCAGCCGTAGCCGGCCAGGGTGAATCCGAGAGCGTTCAGCGGCTCCTGAAGACCAGCCTTTTCCAGGTAGTCCGTGACCACCTGGGAGCCGGGGGCCAGCGAGGTCTTCACCCACGGCTTGCGGCTCAGGCCCTTCTCGACGGCCTTCTTCGCCAGCAAGCCGGCGGCCATCAGCACCGACGGATTCGAGGTGTTGGTGCAGGAGGTGATGGCCGCGATGACCACGTCGCCGTCGGACAGGCTGTAGTCGGCGCCCTCCACCGGGGCGGAGCGCGGCGTGTCCTGCCGGGCCATGTCCTTGAGGGCCTGGGCGAAGGCTCCGGCGGCGTCGGACAGCGCCACCCGATCCTGCGGCCGGCGCGGGCCGGCCAGCGAGGGCTCGACGTCCCCCAGATCCAGTTCCAACGTGTCGGTGTAGAGCGGGTCCGGCGTGCCCTCGTCGTGCCACATGCCCTGGGCCTTGGCGTAGGCCTCGACCAGTTCGACCTGTTCGGCATTGCGGCCGGTGTCGCGCAGATAGCGCAGGGTCTCGGCGTCGATGGGGAAAATGCCGCACGTGGCCCCGTACTCGGGCGCCATGTTGGCGAGGGTGGCGCGGTCGGCCAGCGGCATGCTGGCCAGGCCGGGCCCGAAATATTCCACGAACTTGCCGACCACGCCCCGGGCGCGCAGCATCTGCGTGACCGTCAGCACCAAGTCGGTGGCCGTGGTGCCTTCCTTCAGCGAGCCGGTCAGCTTGAAGCCGACGACCTCGGGGATCAGCATGGAGACCGGCTGGCCCAACATGGCCGCCTCGGCCTCGATGCCGCCCACACCCCAGCCCAGCACGCCCAGGCCGTTGACCATCGTCGTGTGACTGTCGGTGCCGACCAGGGTGTCGGGATAGGCGACCTCGGCGCCGGTCTGGTCCGGGCTGGTCCAGACGGTGCGGGCCAGATACTCCAGGTTCACCTGATGGCAGATGCCCACGCCCGGCGGTACGACGCGGAAGTTGTCGAACGCCTTCTGGCCCCAGCGCAGAAAGGCGTACCGCTCGCCGTTGCGCTCGAACTCCAGGTCGATGTTGCGTTGCAGGGCGTCACTGCTGGCGTAGTGATCCACCATGACCGAGTGGTCGATGACCAGATCGACCGGCGACAGCGGGTTGATCCGTTTCGGATCGCCACCCAGGGCGGTCATGGCCTCGCGCATGGCCGCCAGATCGACCACCGCCGGCACGCCGGTGAAGTCCTGCATCAGCACGCGTGCCGGCCGGTAGGCGATTTCCCGGGTCGAGGACCGGGTCTCCAGCCAAGCCGCCACGGCCTTGATGTCATCCACGGTGACGCTGCGGCCGTCTTCGTGGCGCAGCAGGTTTTCCAGCAGCACCTTCAGGGAAAAGGGCAGGCGAGAGAGATCGCCCAACCCGGCCTCGGGCAACGCGAAATAGTCCACGCGGCGCGAGCCGACCGACAGCGTGCGACGGGTCTTCAGGGTGTCCTGACCGGTGGCTCCCACGGGCGTCCTCCATCGATGTGATGATATCCTGGCAGAGAAGAGAAAGCGGCGGCGGGCGTCGCGCCCGCAGGATCGAGGCTGTCCCCGACCCTGTATCATGTGGTGCGCGGCCCGCTTACCGCATCCCCCGGGGCGTGTCCAGTCGCCGATTCGCGCAAAAAACGGAAAACACGAAAAAGCCTCACGATTCGTTTTGTTGGAGAGTTTCCGTAGCGGCATCAAAGAGTTCCGAGGTTGCGGTAGGGGGCGCTCGCAGTATCAGTAAATTCAAGGATTTGAGATGCTTGACCCCGACGTCGGAAGCGGGGTAACAACGCGATCAGCGGGCCAGCATAGACCCCGTGAACTGGGTCCCACGTTAGCTAAGCGGACCGCGAACGCGGCCACAGTAGAGATCCAGGTATTAGGGAGGAACGAAGAGGGATGTCCGAGGAGACGGCCATCCTCGAGGTGCGGGGCGTGTCCCTGCAGTTCGGGGGCGTGCGTGCGTTGTCCGACGTCACGTTTTCGGTTACCAAGGGTGAGTTGTTCGCCATCATCGGCCCGAACGGCGCCGGCAAGACCTCGATGATGAACTGCATTTCGGGGCGTTATACGCCGACCGAGGGGCGTGTCCATTTCAAGGGGCGTGACGTCACCGGGTTGAAGCCGAACAAGCGCGCGGATCTGGGCATCGGCCGGACGTTCCAGAACCTGGCGCTGTTCGGGCATATGAGCGTGCTCGACAACATCATGGTGGGCCGTCATCACCTCTTGAAGAATAACTTCATGAGCGGCGCGCTTTACTGGATCGGTGGCGCGCAGAAGGAAGAACTCAACCACCGCCGCACGGTCGAGGACATCATCGACTTTCTTGAGATTTCGCACATCCGCAAGGCCATGGCCGGTACGCTGTCCTACGGCCTGCGCAAGCGGGTGGAGTTGGCGCGCGCGGTGGCCCTGAAACCCGACCTGATTCTTCTGGACGAGCCGATGGCCGGCATGAACCTGGAGGAAAAGGAGGACATGGCCCGCTTCATCATCGACCTGAATGAAGAGTGGGGCATGTCGGTCATCATGATCGAGCATGACATGGGCGTGGTCATGGACATCTCGCACCGGGTGGCCGTGCTGGATTTCGGCCAGAAGATCGCCGAGGGCCTGCCCGACGAGATCATGAGCAACCCGCGCGTCAAGACCGCCTATCTGGGCGAGGATGACGACGTCGCGGCCGGGGCCGGGCAGGAGGTGGCCTGATGGCGCGCAAACGCAACCAGAAGATGACGCCGGAATTCGGCGATATCGCGCGTTACGACACGTTCCCGAAGCTGCTGGCCTATAATGCCCGCGAGCACGGCCGCGAGATCGTGATGCGCGAGAAGGAATTCGGCATCTGGAACGAATTCACCTTCGCCGATTATCAGCGCAAGGTACGCCAGTACGCCTTGGGCCTGCGCGCCATGGGGATCGAGCGCGGCGAATGTGTCGGCCTGCTGGGCGCCAATCGGCCGGAATGGGTGTGGGGCGAGGTGGCCGCGCATGCCATCGGCGCGACATCGCTGGGCATCTACAAGGACGTGCTGGGTGAAGAGGCCGCGTATCTCATCCATTACGCCGAGATCAAGGCGATCCTCTGCGAGGATGAGGAGCAGGTCGACAAGCTGCTTGAACTCGGCGACGACATCCCGACCGTCAAGGTCATCGTGTACTGCGATCCGCGCGGCATGCGAAAATACGACGATCCGCGCCTGATGTCGGAGGAAGACCTGTGCGCCAAGGGTGACGCCCTGGACCGTGAACAGCCGGGTCTGTACGACGCTGAGGTGGAGCGGGGCGCGCCCGAGGATGTCTCGATTCTCTGCACCACGTCCGGTACCACCAGCAAGCCCAAGCTGGCCATGCTGCAGTCGGGGCCGTTCCTGAAGCACTGTCTGGACTACCTGAACGCCGACCCGAAGTGCCCCGGCGACGACTACGTCTCCGTTCTGCCGCTGCCGTGGATCATGGAGCAGGTCTACGTCGTCGGCCAGCAGCTCATCGCCCGCAACATCATCAACTTCGTCGAGGAAGAAGAGACGACCATGGCCGATCTGCGCGAGATTGGCCCGACCTTCGTTCTTCTGGCGCCGCGTGTCTGGGAAAGCATCGCCGCCGAGATCCGCGCGCGGATGATGGACAGCACACCTTTCAAGCGGTTCATGTACGATCTGGGCACCAAAATGGGCCTGAAGGCCCTGGAGACCAAGAAGCGGTCCTGGTTGGCGGATTTCATCCTGTTCCGCGCCTTGCGGGACCGCTACGGCTTCTCTTTTCTGACCTCCGCCGCCACCGGCGGGGCCGCGATGGGGCCGGAGACGTTCAAGTTCTTCCACGCCATGGGCGTGCCGCTCAAGCAGTTGTACGGCCAGACCGAACTGGCCGGCGCCTATACCATCCACCGCAACGACGACATCGACCCCGAGACCGTCGGCGTGTCCTTCGATCAGGCCGAGGTGCGGATCAACGATCCGGACGAGGAGGGCGTGGGCGAGATTGTCGGCCGCAGCGAGGGCATGTTCCTGGGCTATTTCCGGAACCAAGAGGCGACCGACGTCGACAAGCGCGACGGCTGGATGTACACGGGCGACGCTGGCTACATCAATAAAAAGAACGGTCACCTGGTGGTCATCGACCGGGTGAAGGACTTGGCGAACACCTCTATGGGTGTGCGGTTCTCGCCGCAGTACATCGAGAACAAGCTGAAGTTCTCGCCGTTCGTGGCAGAGGCCGTCATCCTGGGCCGCGACCTGCCGTACCTTGCGGCGATGATCTGCATCCGCTGGTCCATCGTTTCCAAGTGGGCGGAGCAGAAGGGGATTTCTTTTACCAACTACACCAACCTGTCAGCGCGTCCCGAAGTCTACGGTCTGCTGCGCGAAGAGGTGGAGCGGGTGAATGAAACCCTTCCCGAGGCCCAGCGCATTCGCAAGTTCCTATTGCTCTACAAGGAACTGGACCCGGATGACGGCGAGTTGACCCGCACGCGAAAGGTGCGGCGCGGCGTGATCGCGGAAAAATACGCGCGGGAAATCGAGGCCATCTATTCCGGCCAGGATGCCATCGACGTGGACACGACGATCACCTTCCAGGACGGCAGCACCGCGCGCATCCAGACCACGCTGAACGTCGAGACCCTGTTGCCGCCGGAGGGGCCACCCGACCAGCAGGCGGCGGAGTAGGAGCGCATCCTGTCGGGCGGAGAGGCGCTCCGATCCGGCAACAGAGCCAGAAAAGCCCACCTCAAAAAAACACGGGCATTAGGGAGGACCGGGATGGACCTGTTCTTTCAGCTACTGATCAACGGGATCATTGTCGGCACGCTGTATGGTGTGGTGGCGATGTGTTTCGTGTTGATCTACAAGTCCACGCAGGTGGTCAACTTCGCCCAAGGTGAGTTCCTTCTGGTGGGCGCCTGGATCTGCTGGTCCATATTGATCGCGTTCGAAATCCCGTTCGTGTTCGGGTTCCTGCTGACTCTGGCCTTCATGGCCGCGCTGGGCATCTTCATTCAGATGGTGGTGCTCAGGCCGATGATCGGGGAGCCGATCATCTCGGTCATCATGGTGACCATCGGGCTGTCGATCTTCATGCGCGCCTTTTCCAACTGGGTGTTCGGGCAGGATACGGTCGGGTATCCGGACGTGTTCGGCGCCAGTTCGATCAACATCGGGGGCCTTCAGGTCCAGCCGGCCTATATCATGAGCTTCGTCATCTCGATCATCATCATGGCCGGATTCTTCTACTTCTTCCGCTACAGCCGCCATGGTCTGGCCATGCGCGCCACCGCCTTCAATCAGCAGGTGGCGCAGTCGCTGGGTATCTCGGTCAAGCATGTGTTCGCCATGGCCTGGGCCATCTCGGCCATGGTCTCGGCGCTGGCCGGCGTCGTGGTGGGCATGGTCAACGGCGTGTCATCGGCGTTGTCCTTCATCGGCATCAAGGTGTTCCCGGCGGTCATCCTGGGCGGCCTGGACTCCATCGTCGGCGCCGTCGTGGGCGGGTTGATCGTCGGCGTGCTGGAGAACATGGCGGAGTACGTCGACGGCCAGTTTCTGTACTGGGGCAACATGCTGACCATCGCGCCGTTCTGGGTGCTGATCATCATTCTGGTGATCAAGCCCTACGGTCTGTTCGGCACCAAGGATATCGAGCGCGTCTAGGCTCGCGGGCGACAGAAAGGAGGAGACCCGATCATGGCCACCCAGAGCCTGCGTCCGTGCGGCGATTTCCGGACCACCTATCGGCAGGACACGGCGATCTTCGACACCTTCAACAGCCGCTGGGCGATGATCCTGTTCCTCGCGCTGCTGTACGTGATGGTGCTGGTTCCGATTCTGGCGCCGGGCGTGGAAGAAACTCCGGTGCTGAGCACGCTGTTCGGGCCGTTCTACAACGCCCAGTACCTCAGCCTGGCGATCCAGGCGTGCTATTGGGGCATCGCGGCCCTGGGCCTGAACATCTTGGTCGGGTTCACCGGGCAGATCTCGCTGGGGCACGCCGCGTTCTTCGGCATCGGCGCCTTCGGTTCGGCGTACCTGAACAACACGTACGGGATCCCGGTCATCCTCTCGATCCCTCTGGCCGGACTGATCGCCGCCGCGGTCGGCCTGCTGTTCGGCAGCCCGGCGGCGCGCATCAAGGGCCTGTACCTGGCCATCGCCACGCTGGCCGCCCAGTTCATCATCGAGGACCTGTTCATCCGCGTGGACTGGTTCACCGGCGGCTCCTATGGATCGCTCGCCAACACCGTGGAACTGCCCGGCTACGATTTCTCGGCCGGCGAATGGGTCACGCTCTTTGCGTTCGACACCGACCCGAAATTCTTCCTGTTCGCGCTGACGGTGACCATCGTCATGTACGTTATGGCGGCGAACCTGATGCGCAGCCGCGACGGCCGGGCGTTCATTGCCGTGCGCGACCATTACCTCTCGGCCGAGGTGATGGGCATCAACCTGACCAAGTACCGGATCCTGTCGTTCGGCATCTCGTCGTTCTACGCCGGCATTGGTGGTGCCCTGTACGGGCACTACCTTGGCTTCGTCTCGGCCGAGGGCTTCACCATCCTGCTGTCGATCCAGTTCCTGGGAATCATCATCATCGGCGGCCTGGGGTCGGTCATGGGCGCCATTCTGGGCACCATCTTCATGGTGCTGCTGCCCGAGGTCATGGCGGGCGGCGTGGACATCATTGCCTCGACCGATTGGGGCAATACCCCGATGATCACCAACGGGCTGGCCTTCTTCAAGGAGATGGCCATCGGCGCGGCGATCATCCTGTTCCTGATTTTCGAGCCCGACGGGTTGGCCCACCGGTGGCGCCTCATCAAGGCGTACTGGAAGCTGTACCCGTTCTCGTACTAGCCTATCCGGTCGGTGTCAGCCGGCTGCCAACAACACGAAAACCGTACACAACGGAACCTGGAGGAAACAAACCATGCGCAAGACATTCACCCTCGCCTGCGCCACAAGCCTGGGCATCATGGCTGCGGCCAGTACCGCCGCGCAGGCCGAGGACTCGGTCTTCGTTGGCCACCTGATGGACATCACCGGGGCGACCGGCTTCGTCGGCAAGCTTTACGGCCCGGCCGTGCGCGACGCCGTTGCCTACATCAACGCCAACGGTGGTATCGATGGAACGACCATCGAGATGGACAGCGTCGACTACGCCTATGAGGTCCCGCGCGCCATTTCGTTCTATAAGAAGTGGACCCAGAACGACATGGTGGCCCTGCAGGGCTGGGGCACCGGTGACACCGAGGCGCTGATCAGCTTCGTCGCCAAGGATGAAATCCCGGTCTGGTCCGCCTCGTATTCCGGCCACCTGACCGACCCGACCGGCATCAATCCGAACACCCAGAAGCCGGCGCCGTACAACTTCTTCTACGGCCCGTCCTACTCCGACGGCTGCCGCGCCCTGGCGCAGTGGGCCATGGAGGACTGGGAAGCCAGCGGGGGCGAGGGTACGCCGAAGTTCGTCCACACCGGCGACAACCACCCGTACCCGAACGCGCCGAAGGAGGCCTGCGCCGCCTACGCCGAGGAGTTGGGCTTCGAGGTGCTGCCGCCGGTCGTTGTGTCGCTGAAGCCGGGTGACTTCAAGGCGCAGTGCCTGACCATCCAGGAGAACGGCGCCAACTACGCCTACATCGGCAACCTGGGTCCGTCGGTGGTCTCGCTGTTCAAGTCCTGCGACACGGTCGGTACCGACGTGCAGTTCATGGCCAACATCTGGGGCGGTGACCGCAAGACCATGGAAGCCATCGGCGACAGCGAGCGCAGCCTGATCTTCGTGGCCGCCAACGCCTTCTGGAACGACGACGCGCCGGGCCTTGAGACGGTGCGCGCCATCTCCGAAATGGCTGATCCGGACGTCGATTTCCGCACCCACCACTATATCCGTGGCATCTGCACCGCCTACTACATGAAGGAGGCGATGGAGTGGGCCAAGGAAAACGGCGGCATCACCGGCCCGAACATCAAGCAGGGCATGTACGCCCGCACCGACTGGGTGCCCGAGGGCATGGAGGGTGTTTGCATTCCGTCGACCTGGACCGAGACGGACCATCGCGGCACGATGACCGTGAACATCTACCGCGGCACCAACGTCGACGGTGAGGTGGGCATCGAGCGCGTCACCCAGACCACCCTGCCGCGTCGCGATGACTGGCTGGGCTGGTAGGACCATCCGAGTGGACGCCGCCGGTCCGGTGCGACCGGCCGGTGGCGTCCGCCACGGCTTTCTGCCTTTCCCGTTCCTTCCCTTTTCCTGACGCCTTTCCCTTCGCGAGGACCGTGCCATGGCCCACGCCGCCGCCGCCGAAACGACCGCCCCCCCCGCCGCGACCGCGCCCGCGCGCGAACCGATCCTGTCGGTCAACAACATTGAGGTGGTCTACGACGACGTCATCCTGGTGCTGCGCGGCGTTTCGCTGGACGTGCCGGAGGGCGAGGTCGTCACTCTTCTCGGCCCCAACGGGGCGGGCAAGACAACCACGCTGAAGGCCATCTCTGGTCTGTTGCGCACCGAGAACGGCGAGGTGACGCGCGGCGAGGTGCGCTTCATGGGCGAGAACATCGCCAACATGGCCCCCGAGCAGATCGTGCGGAAGGGCATCTTCCAGGTCATGGAGGGCCGGCGCATCGTCGAGGACATGACGGTCGTCGAGAACCTGCGCCTGGGGGCCTACACCCGCAAGGACGGCGGCGCGGCGGTCAAGCGCGACCTGGAGATGGTGCTCGACTACTTCCCGCGCTTGCGCGAGCGCACCGGGTTGGCCGGGTATCTGTCCGGCGGCGAGCAGCAGATGTTGGCCATCGGCCGCGCCATGATGGCCCGACCGAAACTGATCCTGCTGGACGAGCCGTCGATGGGTCTGGCGCCGCTGCTGGTCAAGGAGGTGTTCGGCATCATCCGCAAGCTGAACAAGGAACTGGGCATGACCACGCTCCTGGTGGAGCAGAACGCCAAGATGGCCCTGGGCGCGGCTTCCTTCGGCTACATCATGGAATCCGGCAAGATCGTCATGGACGGCGAACAGCAGGACCTGCTGGACAACGAGGACGTCAAGGAATTCTATCTCGGCGGCGGCGGCGAGCACCGCAAGTCGTTCAAGAACCTGAAGTCCTACAAGCGCCGCAAGCGCTGGTTGTGACGCGCGCAAGCCGCCCGACCGTTTTCCCGAACCACGGATCGCGCCCCATGGATCATTTCGACCATCTGGAAACCCGTCCCCAGGCCCAGCGCGAGGAAGAGGACTTCGCCGCGCTGCCGGGCTTGATCGCCCTGGCGAAGGGCGGCACCGCGCACTTCGGCCGCCTGCTCGCCGATGTCGATCCGGATACGGTGACGGACATGGCCGCGCTGGCGAAGTTGCCGGTGACGCGCAAGAGCGACCTGATCCGGTTGCAGGCGGACGAGCCGCCGCTGGGTGGGCTGGTTTCCGACTGGGGCGGCATCGGCCGCATTCTCCAGTCCCCGGGGCCGATCAATGATCCCGAGGGCGCGCGCGTCGGCTACTGGCGTCTGGGCCGGGCGCTGTTCGCCGCCGGTTTCCGGCGCGGCGACATGGTGCAGAACTGCTTTTCCTACCACTTCACCCCGGGCGGCTGGATCTTCGACGACGGCTGCCGGGCGCTGGGCTGTCCCGTCTTTCCCGCCGGCGTCGGCAACACCGAACAGCAGGTCCACGCCATGGCCGGCCTGGGCGTGGTGGGCTATGTGGGCACGCCGTCGTTTCTGCGCATCATCCTGGAAAAAGCGGCGGAGATGGGCGTGGTGGTGCCGAAGCTCGCCAAGGGACTGGTCTCAGGCGAGGCCTTCCTGCCGCCGCAGCGCGCCGCCTTCCGCGATGCCGGCATTCACGTCCATCAGTGCTACGCCACGGCCGATCTGGGCCTGATTGCCTACGAGAGCCCGGGGCCGGACGGGGCCGTCGAGGGCATGATCGTGGACGAGGGCGTGCTGGTGGAGATCGTCCGCCCCGGCACCGGCGATCCGGTGCCGCCGGGCGAGGTGGGCGAGGTCGTCGTGACCACCTTCACCCCCGAATACCCGCTGATCCGCTTCGCCACCGGCGACCTGTCGGCGGTGCTGCCGGGCGAGAGCCCATGCGGGCGCACCAACATGCGCATCAAGGGCTGGATGGGCCGCGCCGACCAGACCACCAAGGTCAAGGGCATGTTCGTCCATCCCGAGCAGGTGGCCGAGGTGCTGAAACGCTTCCCGGCAGTGACCAAGGGCCGGCTGGTGGTCAGCCATGACGCCCACAGCAACGACGTGATGACGTTGCGGTGTGCCTGCGCTCCCGACGACGCCCTGGCCGGCAAGATCGGCGAGGCGGTGCAGGCGGTCACCAAGCTGAAGGGTGTGATCGAGTTTGTGGACGAGGGCGCCCTGCCCAACGACGGCAAGGTGATTGAGGACGCCCGCAAGTACGATTGAGGCGCGTTCAGATCAGCCCTGAGGCCCCGTCTGTTCCCCGATCCACTGCAGGAACGCAGGGTTGCCGCCGTCGATGGGCAGGGCGACCGCGCACGGGCAGTCATACGCGTGCAGGGCCTTGACCCGCTCGACCAGAGCGTCGACCTGCGCGCGCCGGGTCTTGGCGAGGAACGCGACCTCCTGATCCTCCTGGGTGCGGCCCTCCCACTCGAACACGGAGGTCATCGGCCCCAGCACGTTGACGCAGGCGGCCAGCCGGTCGGCGACAAGGGCGTGGCCAATGCGCACCGCCTCATCGTGCGATCCGGCGGTCATGTAGACCAGACAGTATTCTTGCAATGGACTCCTCCCGGCGGCCTGCCTACCATGCCGTCATGAGCGCGCGTCCCTCAGCCCGAGAAACGGACAGCGCCCCCGCCGACCCGGACCCGGGCTCCAGCGTGGGCGGTTCGGCCGTGCCCGTCAAGCGACCAGTCCCGAGGCCGAGCAAGGCGCAGCGCGCCTACCTCGCGCGCGGCCTGGACCAGCCGGGCGGCAAGCTGCCCCTATTCGACCACAACGGCCGCCGCGTCAGCGCCCGCACCGTTCAGGCCTGTCTCGATAACGGTTGGGCCGAATCCTGGTTCGCAAACCCTCTCAAACCCGACTGGCAGGTGTGTCGGTTGACGGCAGAGGGTCGCCGGGCGGCGGGGGAGTCGTAGGGTCGACGAGACGAGATTGGGCGCGCCACCACGTCAGGATATGCACTCGCAGGGCGCTGGACAGGTTTCCGGGTCCGGAGGCTGGCTCCACCGCGCGCCGGGCGTCCACCTCGGTCACGATGTCGGCCACGGCGCGGCCCTCGGCGCGGGCGATGTCCGCCAGCGCGTCCCAGAACGCGTCCTCCAGCGACACGCTGGTGGGATGCCCGGCGATGACGATGGAGCGCTTGCGGATCGTCACGTCCTGGCTCCGGTCGGATCGCGGATGAAGGCAAGGCTGGCCGCCACGGCCTCGGCGATGGCCTGGGCGTGCGTGCGGCCGGACGCCTTGCGGGGCTTGAAGCCGTGATCGCCGTCCTCCAGCCAGCACAGGCGAATGCCCGGGGCCAGTGTCGCCGCCGCGACGGCATCGGGTCCGCCCATGGGATCGCGCGTACCCTGGCAGAACAGGGCCGGCGTGCGCAGCGCGGCCAGATGGGCGGTGCGGGTCCGCTCCGGCTTGCCCGGCGGATGGAACGGATAGCCCAGGCAGAGCAGGCCGCGCGTGCTCTCGGCGTCGGCGACCAGGGAGGCCATGCGCCCGCCCATGGATTTGCCGCCGATCACCACCCGCTCGGCCGGTCCATGGGCGGCGATCATGTGCCGCCATGTGTCGAGCAGCACCGCCTCCCGATCCGGCGGCCGGCGTCGGCCATCGGCGCGCCGCGCCGCCATGTAGGGAAACTCGAACCGGATCACGCGGACCCCGCCGTCGGCAAGGCCCCGGGCCACGTCGGTCATCCAGTCGGAGTCCATCGGTGCCCCGGCCCCATGGGCCAGCAGCAGCCGCCACCCGTTCGGCGGGCCATCCATGAGCGTCGGCGTTTCGTTCGGCATGCGGCGTCCGCTTAGCTCTGTGTCCCGGCGCGGGCGCGTTTGCCCGCCTCCCAGGCCTTGCGTCCCCAGTCCGCCAGCAACTCCTCGTCATCCAGCACCGCCGGAGGCAGGCGCCGGAAGCTCGTCGCCGCCAGCGTGGCCCCGCCGGGCGGCTCGAAGGGATCGACGCCACCGTCGGGCTCGGCCTCCAAGTCATCGGCCTCGGCCGCGTCATAGTCGGCGCGGGTGCGGGCGTCGACCCGAAACAGCGCCACACCGTCCTGAATCAGACCGAACAGCGTGTCCTGAAGATACAGGCCGATCACCCCGTCTCCGCCCTGCCGGATCTCGACACCGCCCATGGCCGCGCGGAAAAGGGGAAGCACGGCCTCGGCGATCCTCGCGGAGTCGGATCCGGTCATCAGGATGTGCCCCCCATGCGCAACGACGCCGCCAGGCCGGGTCGGTCGAACACGGCGAGGGCTTCAATCAGACTGGTGCTCTGGGACAGGGTCTCGCGTCCGGCCATCACGGTGAACTGGACGTCCGGCGGTATTAGGCTGGCCGTTCTGGGCGCGCCCTTGAGTTGCTTGGTGATGATGAACGCGGGCCGCTCAAAGCTGCTGCGGAAAACGGCGAAGCGGGCGGTGCCGTCGTGCTGGTCGATGGCGTAATCCCGCCATTCGCCCCGCATGACGCGCCGGCTGTACAGCGACAGCAGAGCATTCATCTCCGACCGGGAAAAGTGAACATGGGGAGCGCCGCGCCTGTATTCGACAAGACGGACAATCTTCGACATGGGCCTTCCAGTGCTTCCCTGGTCCCGTCCAATCGGTATGTCGTATCGGGAACGTCACCGTTCCCACCGTCTCATAATGGAGCCGACGACGGGGCATTGTCCGTCGAGTCGGCGGGCCTGTCGAGCCGAATCTGACGCTTTCGAAATGGCTCGGGCGGGCGGCTATCGCTGGCCCGGCATGGGGCCGACCATCGGGCCGGCAATATCGCGGGAACTGAGGACATGGCGTGGGTCGCTGACCAGGCGGGCATCCTCGCCGGGGATCGGCTCGTCATAACAGGTGATGGCGCCGATGGAGTTGTAGCAGAACAGGCGGGTTTCGATCGGAGTATTGGCCGGCAATGGCTGGACGCAGTAATACCCGCCCGTCGAGTATCGCACGATGGAGCAGTCGTGCCCCGTCACCAGACCCACGACATGGTCGGGAATGGACTTGTCCGTGGTCACGACGGAGACGGCATTGATCGCGGCCGAGCCCGCCACGACGGGGTTGCTGGCCACATCGACCAGGCCCTCGCATCCGGCCAGGGCCAGAAGCCCGGCGGCCATTGCGATTGATCCGGAAAGCGGACGGCTGCACCGGCTGCGTCCGGTCCGTCGCGCGCGTACACGGTTCATGGATGTTCGATCCCGTTGCTCGGCACACACGGCCGTTTGCCCGTGCCGGTGACAGGGCCCGCATTGCACACGGGCCTTCGGCATCCTAAGTGCGGAGCGGTTAAGGATGGCTGAATCCGTCCGCCCTGACCTGTTCCACCCCGACCGGAGGTTCAGAACGACCATGGCCGTGCACACTCCCATCTGCGATTTCGGTTGGTCCGCGCCGGACTTTGCCCTCCCCGCGACCGATGGCCGCACCTTGACGCTGGCTGATATCCGGGGTGAACGGGGCACTCTGATCGTCTTCATCTGCAATCACTGCCCCTATGTGAAAGCGGTGATCGATCGTCTGGTCCGCGATGCCCACGCCCTGATGGAACACGGCGTCGGCGTCGCCGCCATCTGTTCCAACGACCCGGTCCAGTACCCGGATGACTCGTTCGATAACATGGTTCGGTTCGCCGCCGAGCACGGGTTTCGTTTTCCCTATCTGCACGACGCGGATCAGCAGGTTGCCCGCGCCTACGACGCCGTGTGTACGCCCGACTTCTTCGGGTTCGACGCCGAATTGGGCCTTCAGTATCGGGGCCGTCTCGATTCCTCGGGCAAACAGCCGGCCGCGCCGGACGTGCGCCGCGAACTGTTCGAGGCCATGACGGGGGTCGCCGAGACCGGTCAGGGGCCGCGGGAGCAGACGCCGTCCATGGGGTGTTCGATCAAGTGGAAGGCCGCCTGATGCCCCGCCGCGCGCGTTGCCTTCGCCGCGCCGGCTGACTATGGTGTGCCACCGGTCGCCGAGACGGCACCGATGCTTATCCGCGCGAAGGAGACAGTCGTGGCGAAATCGGCCAGGAACGCGGGCGGCGGCGGGACGCCGCCCTCTGCTCCAGAGGATCTGGACCCGGCCCAGGAGGCCCTGTTCCGCGAGGTCGAGGAGGACCTGCGCGCGGAGCAGATGCGCAAGCTCTGGCAGCGCTTCGGGGGCTATGTCATCGGCGCGGCCGTGCTGGTCGTGGTCGTGGTCGCCGGGTTCCAGGGCTGGACCGCGTGGCAGGCGTCCGTGCGCGCCGACGAAGCCCAGCGCTTCTACGCCGCCGTGGAAGGAACCGACACCGACGCCGCCGCCGCGCGCGCGGCACTGGGCGCGCTGGCTTCGGACGGCCGGACCGGATACGCCACACTGGCCGCGCTGCGCAACGCCACCGCGCTGGCGCGGGATGGCGACACCGTGGCGGCCATCGCCGCCTACGACGCGCTGTCCGGAGATGGAGGCAGGGCGGCCCCGGTGCGGGATCTGGCCGCCATGCTGGCGGCCCTGTACGCCATGGACGAGGAGCCGGCTGGGTCGGTGCGCGGCCGTCTGACGCCCCTGACGGCGGATGACAGTCCGTGGCGGTTCATGGCGCTGGAGATGCTGGCCCGTCTGGATATGCGCGAGGGCGACATGGCCACGGCCGTCCAGATCTTCGCGGACCTGAGCCAGAACCGCAATGCGCCGACCGGCGTGCGCGCCCGCACCTCCGAAATGCTGGCCATGATCGGCCACGGCCCGGGTCCCGGCGCGACCGGCGGGGCTTCTGAACCGGATGCCGGGGGCTGAACCATGGGGCAGGCCATCACACGTTGGATTAGCGTTCTGTCCGTCGGGGCCGTGACGCTGGTTCTGGCCGGGTGCGGGTGGTGGGGCGCCGACACCGACGACCCGCTGCCCGGCAGGCGGATCAGCGTGCTGGAGCAGGAGGTGCGCCTGTCGCCGCCGGTCACCGCGAGTCCGAGCGAGGTCCGCTTGCCGCCGCCGGCGCCGAACGACGACTGGCCCATGGCCGGCGGTTACGCCAATCACGCCATGCACCACATGACCCTGGCCGATGCGCCGGAGAGGATCTGGCGCACCGATATCGGCACGGGCTCCGGGTCCCGGGACGCGCTGTTGTCGGAGCCGGTGATCGGCGGCGGTCGGGTCTACACCATCGACACGGACGCCGAGGTGCGGGCGCTCGACCTGGCCACCGGGGACGTGATCTGGCGGCGTGAATTGCCGAACTCCGACGAGGAAGAGGATGACGGCGACCTTCTCAGTGGTGGGTTGGCGTACGGGGAGGATGGCCGTCTTTACGCCACCACAGGCTTTGCCAAGGTCGTCGCCCTGGACGCGGTGACCGGCGAGGAAATCTGGCGCGAGGAGGTTGACGCGCCGATCCGCGCCGCGCCCACTCTCAATAGCGGCCGGCTGTTCGTGGTCACAATCGACAACCAGACCGTCGCCCTGGCCGCTCAGGACGGGCGCAAGCTGTGGACGCATGCCGGCTCGCCGGAGACCGCCAGCCTGCTCGGCGCGCCGGCGCCGGCCGTCGATCAGGGTACGGTGATCGTCGCCTATTCCTCCGGCGAACTGTACGCGCTGCGCATTGAGACCGGGGCGGTGCTGTGGCAGGACACCGTGACCATGGTGCGGCGCACGGACGCGGCCGGGAACCTGCGGGATATCCGGGGCCGGCCGGTGATGGCCGGATCGCGCGTCTACGTCGTCGGACACAGCGGCCTGATGACGGCCATCGATCTGGCCACCGGCGAACGCATCTGGCAGGCCGAACTGGGCGGGATCGAGCAACCCTGGATCGCCGGGCGGTTCCTGTTCGTGGTGACGGCCGAGGCCGACCTCGCCGCCGTTTCGGCCGAGACCGGCAAGGTCCACTGGGTCACGCCGCTGCAACGCTGGGATGATCCCGGCGACAAGGAAGGTCCCATTGTCTGGACCGGCCCCCTGTTGGCGTCGGATCGCCTCATCGTGCCTGGCTCGAATGGCGAGATCCTGGCCGTCTCACCGTATGACGGACGCATTCTGGGGTTCGTCGAGGCCCCCGACGGCGTCACCATTCCCCCCGTCCTGGCCCAGGACACCCTGCTCGTGTTGACCGACGGCGGGGATCTGGTGGCCTATCGCTGAGGCTCGCCGGTCGCGGGCGGCCTCCCTAACTCCGAGACATCATGAGACCGCTGACCGTCGCCATCATTGGCCGGCCCAACGTGGGCAAGTCCACCCTATTCAACCGCCTTGCCGGGCGGCGGCTGGCCATCGTCCATGACCGCCCCGGCGTGACCCGCGACCGCCGCTTCGCCGACGGCCGCCTGGGCGACATGCCGCTCCGGATCGTGGATACGGCCGGGCTGGAGGAAGCGCCCGCCGACGCCCTGGAAACCCGCATGCGCCAGCAGACGGAGCGCGCGTTGGCCGAGGCCGACGTCGCCCTGATGCTGATCGACGCCCGCGTCGGGGTGACGCCGATGGACGCGCACTTCGCCCAGGTGCTGCGGGAATCGCCGACCGCGGTGGTGCTGGTGGCCAACAAGTGCGAGGGCGGCGCTGGCGAGGCCGGCCTGTACGAGTCCTTCGGGCTAGGGCTGGGCGATCCGGTGCCGCTGTCGGCGGAGCACGGCGAGGGGCTGGCGGCCCTGTTCGAGGCTCTGTTGCCGCACGAGGCGGCTTTGCATGCACGTCTTGATGTCGAACGCGAGGCGGGCGGCCACGGGCCCGGCGGCGGGGCGGATGACGCCGACATTGCGCCGGGCGATCTGGAGGCCCGCGCCGCCGCCGGCGCCGACGACGACGCCGAGGCCGAGCCCGTGGACCCCGGCCGGCCGCTCAATCTTGCCATCGTCGGTCGCCCCAACACCGGCAAGTCCACCCTGGTCAACCGCCTGATCGGCGACGACCGTCTGTTGACCGGCCCGGAAGCCGGCGTGACCCGCGACGCCATTTCCGTGGACTGGGTCCACGACGGCCGGCCGATCCGACTGGTGGACACCGCCGGTCTGCGTCGCAAGGGGCGGATTCACGAAAGCCTGGAAAAGCTGTCGGTCGCCGATACGCTCAACGCCATCCGGCTGGCGGAGGTGGTGGTGCTGATGATGGACGCGGACATGGTCATGGACCGACAGGACCTGACCATCGCCCGGCTGGTGGTGGACGAGGGCCGCGCCCTGGTGCTGGCCGTCAACAAGTGGGACGCCGCCGAGGATCGGCAGGGCACCCTGAAACGCCTGCGCGACCGCCTGGAGACCTCGTTGGCCCAGGTGCGGGGCGTGCCCTATGTCACCGTCTCCGCGCTGCAGGGCCGCAACCTGGACCGCCTGATGAACACCGTGCTGGCAACGCACGCGGTCTGGAACCAACGCATCTCCACCGGGCGCCTGAACCGCTGGCTGGCGGGCATGACCGGCGAGCATCCGCCGCCCATGGGCCAGCACGGCCGGCGCATCCGCCTGCGCTACATGACCCAGGCCAAGGCGCGGCCGCCGACCTTCGCCGTGTTCTGCTCGCGGCCCGAGGATCTGCCCGAGAGCTACTCGCGCTATCTCGTCAACGGCCTGCGCGACGCCTTTGGGTTCGAGGGCGTGCCCGTGCGCCTTCTTCTGCGCAAGAGCGAGAACCCGTATGCGAAGAGGTAGGGGGACCGGCGGTGCCGGGCATGCCGAATTCCATGGGGGCGAAGATGGGAGACAGGACACACGGCGCCACGCGTAAAGCATTGATCTATTGTTTTCCCGCCGCCTTCGTGGGCGCGTCCCTGGGGTTTCTGGTCGCGTATATCTACAGCGCCGTATTTCTGTTTTATGTCGACAGCGCGAACGCCCGCGACATCCCGGAAATCACGATGGGGTTTAGTATTTACGGCGAGTCGGTTCCCAACGTTATTTTGGGACTTGGAACGGGATTCTTCGCGATATATGGCGCATCAAGGATGGCGTCCCACGCGGACGACACCCTGGTCGCCTTGTTTTTCGCCGGTGTTTCCCTGCTGTATGTTTTGATTGGGGTTGGGGTCTGCCTTGACCAGGGATCGTTTCTGACGGCCTGGCTGTTCCCGGGTCCGCAGATCGCGTCATCGGCCGAGGCCAGTGGCGTCACGGTGGGACTCGCGGTGCTGGTGTTCCAACTGCTCGGCATCGCCGGCGGGCTGCGCCTGGGGGTTTCGTACGGCGTCGCGAAGTGAACCCGTCCGGACGGAACGGCCAAACGCTCACGACCGTCGCGCCGTGACGCGCTCGCGGTGGATGATGTACAGGCCGGAGGCGGTCAGCAGGCCGGCGCCGATCCAGGTGGAGAGCGCTGGCAGGTCGCCGAAGACGAAATAGCCCAAAATGGTGGCGTAGAGGATGTAGCTGTAGTCGAAGGGGGCCACCAGGGCCGCCGGGGCCAGGCTGAACGCCCGCACGAGGCAGAACTGGGCCAGCCCGCCGACGATGCCCAGTCCCACCAGGGCGGTCGCCTGGGGCAGGCTCGGCGGGGTCCAAACCCACAGCGCCAGGGGCAGCGCCAGCGCCAACATGATGAGGGCGTTGGTCACCGCGACCAGATTGGGCGAGACCGCCTTTCCGGCGGTGCGCAGGCTGATCATCCACAGCGCGTAGCACAGCCCGCCCAGGACGGCCCACAGTGCCTCCGGCACGAACACCGCGCCCCCGGGGCGCAACACGACCATGACCCCGATGAAGCCGACGATCACCGCGCTCCAACGGTGGAGGCCGACTGGCTCGCGCAACAGCGGGACCGACAGGGCGGTGACGATCACCGGGGCGGCGAACAGCACGGCGCCCACTTCCACCAGCGGCAGGGTCCGCCACGCCATCAGGAAACACGACAGAGCGGCGGCGCCGAGAAGGCCGGCCACCAGCAGCTTGCGCTCGGCGCCGCGCACCTGCCGCACCAGAGCCGGGCCGCCAAACGCCCATGCCAGCGGCAACAATACCAGAAGGGAGGCGGCTGCCCGGAACAGCAGGATCTGAGCCACGGGGAAACTGGTCGTCAGGGCCTTGGCGAGGGTGTCCATCACCGAGAACAGCGCCACCGCCATCAGCATGAACAGGATTCCGGCCAGTGGTGCGTCGCCGGACGGTGGAGTCGCTCGACCTGCCGACGGAGAGGCGGGGAGGCGGGAGGCGGCGGGCGTCTGCATGCGGGCTCCTTGAACACGAACACGGCGGGCATGGTATCGGCCGTGCCTCTGGTCCTGTGTCTATCAAGCGCGAGGCAGTCTGGCCATGCGGGCCGTTCCTTGTTGGGCGGACGGGGCGGGTGTCGGTGGTCGGCCTGTTTCGGGGGGGGGGGGATTCCGGAGGCAGCGGCGGGACCGACCCTTTCGGGAGGTGCCAAATGAAACGATATATCAAATATTCTGTTCCAATATCTGTTCTGGGGTTCATTAAACTGTTTGGGTGTTAATCGGCTCGCGTTGCGGTGCAGCAATCGCGCTGTTGGCCGAATTCCGCAGAAATGCGTTTGTTTGGGCTTGTGTTTTTTTCGCTGTCAGGCATACTTGCTTTGTCAAAGCCAATGGGGAGGCTTGGTTTTGTATAAAACACAATGGTTCGTTCGGCGGTTCGCTCCTTCCAAGGGAGGAGACGGAAGAGAGTAGGGAGCCAAACGAAACGCCAAACGGAGGGGGCGTCACGCGCAACATGAAAGCGGGAGCCATGAATACGGGTGCCTTGAAGAAAGCATCATCGGGGCCGCTGCCGTCTCACGACAGGTCTTACGATAGGAAGGCCGGTCATGGGTCGTCCGGAATGCGAGGCCGCGGTGCGGTGTTTGGGGCGATGCGCCCCCTGTCCGCCGTGGCCAACGGGTTCCATGTGGACCGTGTTGGGGAGCGCCACGACGTCGACTCGTTCGCAGGCAACGCCGAGCCGGCTATGACCGACGTTCTGAATGAGCCGATCATTCTCACCCTCATGCGCCACGACGGCGTTGATATGGACTCGCTTCAGCATCTGATCCACGAGGCGGGCAATGACCTGTTGCGTCGCCGGGACGAGGCGGAGGACGCCGAGCGGGATATCTGAACGCTGCCCGCCACGGTCTATTGATCGCACCCGGCCCGTTTCCTGATCCGGTTCCCCTGAGAGGATAGGGGGAGGTGGATCGGGAAACGGGCCGGTGTCGTTTTGCGCTGCGCGCGGTCAGGGCGCCCCTGTCCGGCCGTCAGCGGATCGGCGAGTTGACCGCATGTCGCGAATGTCAGGAAGAAGATGGCGCGCCCGAAGGGATTCGAACCCCTGACCTTCGGCTCCGGAGGCCGACGCTCTATCCAGCTGAGCTACGGGCGCATTGGCGATGATGGCGGCGCGTTGTCGCGCCTCACCGCAAGGGGCGTGACCCTAGCCCATCGGTGGTCGCCGCGCAACGCCCTGTTTGATCTGTCTGCGCGGTGATCGTGGTTTGGCGCGCGGCGCGTCTCGGCTACATTGCCTCCTTCATTGATGGATGTCATTGACGCATCAGAGCCGAAGGAGAGCGGATCATGCCTCAGCCCGATCACATCACCCGCCTGGATATTCCGGATCGCTGCGCGAACGAGGCGGACCTTCAGGCCTATTTCGACAAATGCACCGAGAAACTGGGGCTGGTTCCCAACGTTTTGCGGGCCTACACCGGCAATCCTGCCAAGCTGCGCGCGTTCGGCCAGTTCTACAACACGCTCATGCTCGGCGAGTCGGGGCTGTCGAAGCTGGAGCGCGAAATGATTGCGGTTGTGGTGAGTTGCGCCAACCACTGCTACTATTGTCTTGTCGCGCACGGACAGGCGGTGCGGTCGCTGTCCGGCGACCCGCAGCTTGGCGAGATGATGGTGATGAATTATCGTGTGGCGGAGTTGCCGCCGCGCCGGCGGGCCATGCTGGACTTCGCCTGGGCGCTGACGGTGACGCCGCAGGAAATCGGGGAGGCCGACCGGCAACGCCTGCGTGACGTGGGCTTTTCGGACGACGACATTTTCGATATCTGCGATGTGGCGGCGTTCTTCAACTACACCAACCGCATGGCGCACGGTACCGAGATGATCCCCAACGCCGCCTACCACGCCATGGACCGCTGATCCCGGCGCGACGCGGGTCGCGCCCCGTCAAGGGAGCCCCTCCGGCATGTTTCGTTTCCTGGGCAAGATGATCCTGTGGCTGCTGGCGATGGTCGGCGCGTCGGTGGTGGTCGGCACGGTGGTCGCGGTCCTCATCCTGCCCCGCATGATCGGCGAACCGCTGGCCTTGCCGGACGATATCGTTCTGACCGTGGACCTCGATCAGGCCATTGCCGAGGGGCCGGAGGAGCCGGCGTGGTTTCCGGGCGCCGGCGGGGGTGACGAGATTGCCTTGCGCACGTTGCTCGACGGCCTCGAACGCGCGGCCACCGATGATCGGGTGAAGGGGCTTGTGGCGCGTGTGCGCACGCCGTCCATGGGACTGGCTCAGGCGCAGGAAGTCCGCGACGCCGTGCATGCGTTCCGGGCCAACGGCAAACCGACCTACGTCTATGCCGACACCATGCCGGCGGCCGGCCGGGGGACGTTGGCGTACTATCTGGCCTCCGCGTTCGGCGAGATCTGGATGCAGCCCTCGGGTGAGGTCGGGCTGGTCGGCGTGGCCATGGAGCTTCCGTTCGCCGCCGCCGCCTTGGAGGACTGGGGCATCGCCTTCGACGTCTCGGCGCGCCATGAATACAAGGGGGTGCTGGCCGGGCTTTCGGAGGAGGAGATCCCGCCACCGGTGCGGGAGAACATGAGCCGGTTGGTGGCCTCGTGGTTCGATCAGATTCAGGCCGGCATCTCGGCGGCGCGGGATATTCCGCTTGAGGATTTGAGCCGGATGATCGACCGGGCGCCTCTGCTGGTGGACGAGGCCGTTGCCGGTGGGCTGGTGGATCGGGCGGCCTATGCCGATGAATTCCGCGATGGTCTTTCGGCCACCTTGGGCGACCATTCGCGTCTGTCCCTGAGCGAGTACTTGGAGCGGCGCGACGATGAAGAGCCGCCCGAGGCGCGCCGCATCGCCCTGATCCACGGGGTTGGAATGGTTCTGCCGGGCGGAGGGTCGGATACGCCCGAGTTCGGTGTCACGGACGGGTTGAGGGCCCGGGATTTGGCCGACGCCGTCCGCGCGGCGGTGAAGGACGAACGCGTGGCGGCCATCGTTCTGCGCCTGGATAGTCCGGGCGGGGATTACGTGGCCGCCGACACCGCCCGGCGCGCGGTGGCGCAGGCGCGCGACTCCGGGACACCGGTGATCGTGTCCATGGGCAATACCGTGGCGTCCGGCGGCTACTTCATTGCCCTTGAGGGGGATCACGTTCTGGCGTCGCCGGGCACGATCACAGGGTCCATCGGTGTGGCTGCGGGCAAGCCGGTTGCGCGCGACCTTTGGGCGGAATTGCGGGTCAACTGGGCGCGTCTGGCCGAGGGCCGCAACGCCGCGATGTGGAGCCTTAATTCGCCGTTCTCCCTGTCCGCGCGGCAGGCGCTGGACCGGCGGCTGGACGCGGTCTATGCGGATTTCGCGGCCCGGGTTGGGGCCGCGCGCGGCCTGGAGGGCGCGCGCCTCGACAGGGCGGCGCGGGGGCGGGTCTTCACCGGCGCCGACGCCGTGGACATGGGGCTGGTGGATCAGATCGGTGGATTGGGCGACGCCCTGCGGGTGGCCCGCGACGCGGCCGCCCTGCCGGCCGACGAGCCGGTGGTGGTGGCGCCCTATCCGGCGCCCCTGGATCCTCTGGATCGCCTGAAGCGCCTGCTGGAGGCCCGGGGCGTGCCGGGGTTGGCAACCGCTGTCTCCGGCATGACGGAGAGCGATCTGAGGGCGCTGGCGCGGTTGCTGGGCGTGATGCGCCCGCTGTTGTCCTTGATCAACGATCCGGCCGGGTCGCCACCGACCGGGATGTCCCTGCTGTATGACGAGGCATGGCGTTTCAACCCGAGATAGCTCCATGCGCTCCGTGCGCGGTCCGTCTGTGTGACGCTCCCATGAGATGGCACCCAAGTGCCTTGACGGTGAGCCGTGCTGCGCTACCGTTCCGGCTGTCAGGCGCTTTCTGTGGGCTTGGAGAGGCCCACGGACGCTTGTTTCCGGGCGGTGCGCGTCCCACTTGCCATGGATTGGTCTTTTTTTCGTGAAATGACCGAGGGCGCACCAGCCGCCGGACGTGCTCTGAGCGCACGCTGACGGTTGGCGCGAGAAGACTGTCCGCCGGGGGCGCCGAGGCTCTCAGCCGGCGGGTCCAACAACTGCAGCGGGGGAACCATGACCATCCTGACGAAATCCTGGGTCGCCGGCGCGGCCATGACGGTTGCCGTGATGTCCGGCCCGGCCAGCGCGGCCAACCCGATCTATACGGGCGGCGAGTCCGGCAGTTACTTCGGGTCCTTCGGGCCGTTGTTGCTTGAGGTCCTCAAGGGCGAGTTTTTCGATTACGAACTCAAGACGAGCGCGGGAAGCGGCGAGAACATCGAACAGGTCATGTCCAACCCGCAGGCCATCGGCATGACGCAGACCGACGTTCTGGCCTTCATGTCGGCGCAGAATCCGACCATCGCCGAGAAGGTGGCCATCATCCGCAACGATGTCGCGAACGAGTGTCTGTACGCGGTCACGTCGGAGGCCAATGTCGAGCGTCTGAGCAACTGGGGCGCCGTCTCCGGGGTCGCCCGCCGGCTGCGCTTCGCGCTTGGTCCGGAGCAGAGTGGGTCCGCCCAGACCTTCAAGCTGCTGCAAAGCTTCGACGAAGGGCTCGCCGGGGCCAGTAATGTGAGCTACATGGGCAGCACGGACGATGCTATTGATGCCGTCATCAACGATCAGGCCGACGTTGCCTTCTTCGTCCAGTTCCCCGACCCCTCCAACGCCCGGTTCGAGCGCCTGAACGACGCCAAGATGGCGTTCATTCCCGTCGTGGATCGGAACATTCTGCGCCAGCGGTTCGCGGACGGCGAGCGGGCCTATATTCCGCTTGAGGTCAAGGTGACCAGTGCCGGCCTGCTGAACTGGCGCGGTGTCGAGAAAATTGTGACGTCCTGCACGCCGCTGGCGTACATCACCGGCCGGCCGGACAGCCTGCCGGACGGCAGCGACGCGCGTCTGGACCAGGAAGAGATGATTCAGATCGTGCGAAACGCCTCCCTGGATCAGTTTCAGCCTCAGGCCGGCTGGTTCCAGTCCATGCTCGACGATCTGGTCGAGGTCTCCGAACAGGGCATCGAGAAGGCTCTGGACGCGGTGGATGAGGCCCGTCAGAAGATGAGCGAGTAGGCGCGCCAATTCGGGCGCTCGGCCCGGCTTGGTGGTGTGTGGTTCGGGCGGGGCACGGATCGGCGATCCGTTGGCCCCGCCCGCTGTCCGTGACAGTCGTGACCCTGGCGCGGAACGGGTGTCCGTGAGCGGACCCGGGGCCCGACTCGGGAGCATGGAGAGGGGTTATGGCGAGTAGTTTTACGACGACCGGGTTCGCGGTGCGCTGGGTGGTGGCGCTTGTCCTGGTCATGGCGACCTTCAATCCCACCGACTGGTCTCTGGTCGGGTGGGTGGAGACCACCGGTTTCAGTCAGGATCTTCCCCTGAAGGCGCTTCTGGCTGTCGTTCTTCTGATCGGGTTCATCATCTATTTCTGGGCGACCATGCGGTCGATCGGGAAGTTCGGCATCGGCCTGCTGGTTCTTCTATTCGTTGTTTGTGGCTGGGTGGTCGTCACCTACGCGGGGTCGGACTGGGTGACCGCGGATATCATGATCTGGATCGGACTGATCGTTGTGGCCACGATCATGGCGGTCGGCATGTCCTGGTCGCACATCTGGCGGAAGATGACCGGTCAGATCGACGTCGACGAAGCCGATATCTAAGCCGCGCGCGTCGCGGGAGGGAGGCCGGGCCACGGGCGTGGTCCGGTCGGCTCGTTTTCGGGACGCGGGTCGCCATCGGGGGATCGTGCGGTTGAGTGGGCCGGGCGTGACCACAGAGATGAAGGCGTTGTCGGAGACTGAGGCTCCGCCCAAGGAGGGCGCGTGCCGGGTGGCGTGCGAGGATGCCCCCGACACCTTCATCGCCGTGCCGCAAGGGGCCCTTGTGGAGCGTCTCGCCGACGTCTGGAAGGGCAGGGTCGAAGACGGGGCCGGGTTCGAGACGCTCTGCCGTCTGTTCGGTCTGCTGTTCCGGATCGAGGGCCGGGAGACCCTGGCGGCCCTGCGGGACGAGTACCACGGGTTCAATCCGGATCTGCCGACTCGGGCCACGGTGTGGTCCGAGGACCGGGACCATGACTACGAGCGCCTCAAGGATCGCCTGTCACGGTTGCTGGTTCAGGGCAACTTCTGCGAGATCGACGCGGATCGGCTGCGTCTGGCGGAAACCGACATGGCCGAGGTGGACGCCGAGATCCGCGTGCCCCACCATCATTACGCCGATGTTTCGTTCTTCGCCCGGGGGCGGTGCCACACCACGACCACGCGCTCCCGCTTCCTGGGTCTGATGCGGCGCACGCGTCAATCCGTTCGTCTGCGCCATGTCGTGGTGATGATCCGGTTTCACGATGCCATCGCCGAACCGCGTCGGCGTTTGCCGGTGCCCCTGATGGGGCCCCGCACGGATGCGCGCGTGTTCGAGGGGCGCGTGGTCATCAAGCTGTTCATTGATGTGGCCGAAGCCGATCTGAACATGCTCTATCCCGGTGCCCGGGCCATCATGCGTTTGCGCGACAAGCTGCTGCTTGGGGTTCCGGCGCTGGCCGGCGGCGTGCCGGTGCTCATGAACATTCTGCCCGCGCTTTCGGTGCTGTTCGTGGTGGTGGCCGCCTATCTGGGGTTCGTGGCGGGCGGTTCCGTGCCCCAGGAGGAGATGGCCAAGGCGCTTGCCGCCGTTAGCGCGCTGGCCGGCTTGGGCGGCTTCCTGATGCGGCAGTGGATCAAATTCGAGCGTCAGGTTCTGAAGTACCAGATGATGTTGACGGACAATCTTTACTACCGGAATGTTTGCAATAATGCGGCTGTTTTCGATTTTCTACTGGGGACTGCCGAGGACCAGGAATTCAAGGAGGCGTTGCTGGCCTATGTGCATATTCTGCGGGCCGATCAACCGCTTACACCGGCGGGCCTGAAGGATGCGGTCGAGGCGTGGTTGTCCGCCACGTTCGCCATTCGGGTTGAGTTCGATATTGACGACGCCCTGGATAAGCTGGCGCGCCTGGACCTGCTGGAGCGGGCGGCGGATGGGACCCTCCGGGTGGCGGCGCCCCGCGATGCCGAGGACCGTCTGCGCGCCGTCTGGACGGCGGTCGGCGCGTAAGGATTGTTCGCGATTCGAACCAACATGTGATAAGAGTCACTGTTCGTTTACAAGTCGACGCATATTCTGATGATGCGGCTTGGACAGTCGGGGGGGATCCCGTGCCGGCGGATCCTTGACCCTACGCACCCCAGAAAGGACAGCGTGTCATGCAGGTCATCGTCTTTGCATCTCAGAAAGGTGGGTCAGGAAAGACGACCCTGGCCGGCCATATGGCCGTGATGGCGGATGCCTTGGGACTGGGGCCGGTCGCCATGCTGGATACGGACCCGCAGGGCAGCCTGGCGCAGTGGTGGAACTCGCGACAGGCCGGCACGCCTCTGTTCGTGCGGTCGTCTTTGACGGAACTGCCGGAGACTCTGGCGGAACTGGATCGGCGCGGCATCAACATGGTGGTCATCGATACCCCGCCGGCGATTACCATCGCCATCCGCAGCGTGGTCGAGAACGCGGATCTCGTGGTCCTGCCCGTGCGGCCCAGTCCGCACGATCTGCGGGCGGCTGGGGCGACCGTGGATTTGGTCGAGGGGCTGGACCGGCCCTTCGTGTTCGTGGTCAACGCCGCCTCCGAACGCGCGCGAATCACCTCCAATGCCGCCGTGGCGCTGAGTCAGCATGGGACGGTGGCCCCCGTGACGGTGCACAACCGGACGGAATACGCAGCCTCGATGAGCGACGGGCGAACCGTCATGGAGGTCAATCCCGAGGGGCGCTCCGCCGAGGAAATGCGGGCGTTGTGGGACTATATCAAGGGTCGTCTTGATCGCTTGACCCGCCAGTCCGGGCAAACGCGTTCGCGTTCCAGTTCGGCGTTTGCGGACTTTGTTCGCGACACCTACGATGTGCGGGCCGGTGCGCCACAACACGCCGAGCCGATGGCGCCCGTTCCTGTTGAAAAGGAGTTGCGGCAGCCCGCCGAGGCCGGTTTCCCGGCCGAACCGGAGAGTGCGTCGGCAACTGGCGGTGGGTTTGATGCGCTCCGGGTCGTGGAGAGCGATGACCTGGACGATGACTACGTTGACGACGGGGAGGGCGACAACAGCGAACGGTCGTCAGACAGCCGAGGCGCATGGCCCTCACAGCCGTCGCCGGCACGGGCGGACAACCTGGAACTGGATGAGGAGATGTCGCGGCGTTCCGAGCGCCCGACCCGCATGCAGGCGCCGACGCCCGCCTATCCGGCGCGCGGATCGCGCCCCGTTCCCGCCCAGGGGCGGAGTCCTCTGGCATCTCAACGGCACGCCTTTGGGCGTCGCGGGAACGTGGAGGTCTGAAAATGTGCGCGGCATTCGGTCTTGATGCGCTGTTCTCCCGCAAGGGAGAAGCGGCTCCTGCTGTCCAGGCGGCCATTCCGCTCACCCGGCCCAATCGGTTCGAGGCTCTGGCCCGCACGTTGGGCCGGCAGGACGACGGTGAGCTGGAGCAGGTTGCGGACGATGAGGTGTCCGACGACGTCGACGATTGGGAGCCGGAAGACGACAATCCGGTCGCGGATGCGAACGCCGCGCAGGCGGCCGCTGCGTTTCCGCGTCCTCACATTGTTTGGGACGGCGATGCCCCCGGGGATCAAGGCGCGGCCGAAGCGGACGTCGGCGACGACGACGGCGTCGAGGATGACTCGGAGGGCGATGACGGGAGCGCGCTGCTGGACGGCGGCATGGTGACTCGCAGTGCGCCGCAGGCCGAGGTCGGACGGGATCGCCCGTGGCAGCGCGTTCGCGGATCGGCTGATGAGACGGCAGCACCGCAGCGGACAGCCAAACCGGAATACGCGCCGGCCATCCGCGAGGGACTGCCGCCCTGGATATCCCTGAAGAGCGGTCATGCGTCGCGCGAGGGGGAAGAGGTCGGCCTGTCGTTTCCGGAAGACACCGGGGATCTGGAAGTGTTCCTGTTCGGTGTCGATGAGGGCGAGGAGTTTGATCCGCAGGCTGCTGGCTTCGGCCGCGACCGGAGCGGACGGCCGCGCCGTCGACATGTCAGTGTGCGTCTTCCCGCACGCGAACATGCGCTGTTGCGTCAGTTCGCCAAGGTATGCGGAACAACGCAACAGAGCGTGGTGAGGCGGGCTGTTCTCGGGCATATGATCGAGGAGTTGAAGCGACGGCTTGAGGATGGTGGGGCGCACGCGCCCGACGCGCGCGCGGTGGGGGAAGACTCTGCCTAAACCTGTCGAAGGGATGCGCCCCGGTTCGCCGAGACTTGGCCGTTGGGCCGGGGCTCGGTTGGGCCGGGGTGCTTGCCGCTTGACCTTGGGGTGGGCGTGTCGGCCTGAACCATTTTGCCCATTGGCTATGTTGCCGACGATGGGTCTTTGAACCCGAGTGTGAAACGCGTGCCCAGGTGAGGGTTTGGATCCTGGACTGCAAATCGGGCCGGTTGTCTGATCCGGCCGCCTGAACCCAGGAAGGGGGGCAAGGCAGCATGGCCGAGGCCATAGGACATCTGACCCAAATCAAGGGATCGCGCCTGACGGCGTACGGTGATCCGGACGGTGGAATTCGGGAGGCCCGTCCCGGGCGGATGGTGCGGATCGATACCCAAGAGGGGACGGTAGTCGGTGTCATCTCGGCCGTCGGCGCCGTTGACGGGGCAGGGGGCACGCCGGCCGGCGGGCCTGTGGCCCTGAGCATCGCGGCTGTCGGTGAGGCGGAACGGGGGCAAGACGGTACTCTGGGCGCCGTGCGGCGGGGCGTGACCCGCTATCCCCGTTTGGGCGATGCCGTGGCGATGGCCACGCCAGCCGACCTGTCAGCGATCTTTGCGCCTCTGGATGAGGTGACCGTGCCCATCGGCACCGTCTACGGCGCGCCGGAGGTCCGTGCCCGCTTGAACCTTGACAGTATGCTGGGCCGTCACTTTGCGGTTCTGGGCACGACCGGGAGCGGCAAGTCCTGCGCGGTGGCGCTGCTGCTGCACCAGATTCTCGCCGAGTTTCCCCATGGGCATATCGTGGTGCTGGACCCCCACGCCGAGTATCAGGGCGCGTTCGGTGACCTTTGCCATGTTGTTGACCCGGCCGGGATGAGTCTGCCGTACTGGCTGATGACGGGGGATGAACTCGCTTCCATTTTCCTGGGCGATCGCGTTCAGGATTCCCCGGCCGACGTCATGATTCTGCTTGACGCGTTGATGTCGGCCAAGCGCAAGTCGCCCATCGGCAGCCGCAACCCTGACGAGGTCGCCGTCGATACGCCGATTCCGTATCGCCTGAGCGACCTGCGCAAGGCCCTGGACGACCAGGTCGGCAATCTAAATCGATCCGAGGATGTCCGGCCGTATCTGCGGCTGATCAACCGGCTCGATACGCTCATGGGCGATCCGCGTTTTGCCTTCATGTTCTCCGGCACGTTGATGCGCATTTCCATGGTGGACGTGATCTCGACCCTGTTGCGCATGCCGACGGAGGGAGCGCCTCTGACACTGGTGGATCTGTCCGGCGTGCCGAGCGAAGTGGTCGAGGTCGTTGTCTCGCTGTTCTGTCGGATCGTGTTTGACTTCCAGCTTTATGCATCAATGGACCGCAGCGTACCGGTGCTGTTCGTCTGCGAGGAGGCGCACCGCTACGCACCGGCGGGGACGACGGGATTGTCCGGTGCGTTCCGTGCGACTCGCCGTGCCCTTGGTCGCATTGCCAAGGAAGGGCGCAAGTACGGGCTTGGCCTTGGGCTGATCTCGCAACGACCGTCGGAGTTGGATCCGGAAATTCTGTCGCAGTGCAACACGGTCATGGCGTTGCGGCTGTCGAACGAGCGCGACCTTGCCTATGTACGCGGCACACTGCCCGACGACGCCGGAGATCTCGCCGGTGTGCTGCCGGCTTTGGGAACCGCCGAGGTGATCGTGGTCGGGGCGGGAGCGCCGATGCCGATGCGGGTCAATCTGGAAATGTTGGCGCCGGAAAAACAACCGCGAAAGGGCGCCGTATCGTTCTCGGCGAGTTGGGACAGCGAGGAGTGGGACCGGGCCTACGTCGAGGAGGTGATTTCGCGTTGGCGCTATCCACGCCAGCAGTAACGGAACCAGGGGCCTGTCGGTCGGGCGGGCAACGGCTGGTCTGGGGTGGGATCCCCGGCTGGCGAATCGGGAGGATCGGGACATGATGAGTCGGGTGTTCAGAATCATGGGGTGCCTTCGCGCGGCCGAACATGGCGCGACCGCTATTGAATACGCCTTGATCGCCGGGGGAATTGCCGTGGTGATCGTTGCCGCCGTGACGTTGGTCGGGACCGAGGTGAATGAGGCGTTCGTGGCTGTTTCCGAGGGTTTCTAGTGTGGCTGTAACGTCAAGGGTTCCGCCCTTGATGGTTTGTGGGTGTTCATTGCTGCATACGGCATCTTGTATTGCGGCCGATGCGAAGCGATCCCGTCCCGTTTGACCGGCTCGACCGGTCAAACGGGACGATTGCGTGTGACCCCCCGCGTTCGGATCGGGGCCAATCCGGGTGCTCGGCGCGTCATCCTTCGCGCATTGGGCGTTGGGTGTCTCCCCGAGTTGGCGGAACAGGAGACGCGTTCGACGTTGGCCGTTTTTTTGCCAGTTCAACCGTGCGTTGATGGCAAACCCTGTCGAGGGTGGGGCGACTCTTACGTGTGGATGTGTGTGAACGCTTGGCCAAGGGCAATGATTCTTGCCGAATCGCTTGAGATCTGTGACACTTACCCTACCGACTCTGGAAGAGTGTCTTCGGTCAGGCGCTGATCCGGCCAAAGCGTAAAGACCCTGTTAACGTCGGATTCGTAACGTGAGTGCGGCAAAGGGGCAAGGGGTTGGGTTTCCATGGGTGGGACCAGTGTTGGGACCATGTGTGGGAGCGGGGCCAAAACGCTCAGCGCGATTTGCCCCGGAGGTGGGCTTAGGTGTCGGGCCGACGTGGGTTCTATGGACCCGAAAAAAGACACCCGGTGTAACGGCGGTCACAGTATAATGCGGATCAGTGTCCTAGGATTAGTTCCACGAGGTCGCGGGAAAGGGGCCTCGGGGGAGACGAAAGCAGCGACAGCCGTTACCGCAGTGTAGTTGGCTTTTCGTCGGGATCATGAAACCGGGGCGCACGAAGGCGCCGATGAAGGAGAAGAAACCATGAGCATCATCATGACTGTTCTGTCCGCTCTGCGTCGTGACGAGAAGGGCGCGACCGCCATTGAATACGGCCTGATCGCCACCCTGATCGCCGTTGCCATCATCGCCATCGTGTCGACCGTCGGCGGCGACTTGATCAACACCTTCACCGATGTTTCCACCGGTCTGAGCGGCGCCAGCTAAGACTGATCGGTTGAGACAGGCCAAGCATCCGGCTCGGCGCCGATAGCATAGCGCGGAGCGCCGAGCCGGATCGGAGCTGAGGAACGGCCTTCCCGCAGAGGGAGGGCCGTTTCTTTTTTTGCGGGGAGCGGTTTCGTCGAAGGGGGACAACATGGAGGGGGACAGTGCCCTGGCGGCAATCGTGGTCATGGTGCTGTGTTGCGCCGCATCGGTAGAGGATGTGCTGGCGTTTCGGATTGCCGACCGCTACTCCATCTTCATAGCCGGGCTTTTTCTGCTCGTGGCGGCCGTCGGGGTCTTGGGGGGTGGGGTGTCCATCTGGACGGTTCTTCTGACCGTCGGTTGGTCGGGCCTGATCTTCATCGTCGCCACGACGCTGTTCGCGTTCGGGATGTTTGGCGGCGGAGACGTCAAGCTGCTGACGGCGGTCAGCCTTTGGGTCGTGCCCGGTGCCCTGCTGCACTTTATTCTTTATGTCGCGTTGGCTGGTGGGGTGGTGTCGCTGCTCGTTCTGCTGCTTCGCCTGCTGGTTCCATTTGCGACAAAAAAACAATGGTTTGTTCCCACTTTCTTTACCAAATTCGCAGAAGCTAATCGCGATGTGCCGTATGGTCTGGCCATTGCGGCCGGCACCGTCGTGGTGTGGATGCGCGGCGCGCTAGGGATCACGGGCGTGGCTCCACTCTGAGAGGGGGCTGTTCCGGGTCCGGGGCGCAGGCGGTTCGTGTGTGCGGAAAAGGACGGGTGTTTCGGCCCCGAATCGGCTGTGGGCCTGTCCGACGCGAAGCAGGTGAGGCGCCGTCACCGACCTGTGGCACAAGGCGCTCGTTGGAGAAAAGGAGCCCGAAGCCATGCGCGCGGTTCTGATATTGGTTCTGACCATTGCCGTTGTCGCGGCCGGTGGCGCGGTTTATCTCGTCAACAACTATCTTGAACAACAGCGCCAACTGGCCGCGGACTCGCAGGAACAGTTGCCGGTCTTCACGGGACAGCGCGTTCTGGTGGCCGACGCCAACATCGATCCGGGGTCTCCCCTGCGCTCGTCCGTGTTGCGGTGGCAACCCTGGCCGGCCGAAGACATCCTGCCGAGCTACAAGGTCATTGGGGATGTCGAGGGCCTGTCTGAGCAGGCTGTGTTCGATCAGCGGACCCGTCTGGAAGCCGAGATGACGGGCAAGATCGCGCGGCGGGCGATTGCGGCCGGGGAACCGATCACGGACAAGACGGTCTTCACGCGCGAGGATGCCAACTTCATGGCTGGCGCGCTGAACCCGGGCATGCGCGCCGTTGCCATTCCCGTGGATGAAGAGAGCGGCGCCGCCGGCTTCATCCTGCCGGGCGATCTGGTCGATGTCATCCTGACCCACGACCTCCAGAAGTCGATGCCGCGAGGATCTGGGGACTCCCGCTCGAATGCCCCGGTCTCGCGGTATCTGTCGGAGACTATTCTGGAATCGCTTCGTGTGCTTGCCGTCGACCAGATGGTCATGGATGAAGACGGGGAGCCTCAACTCGTCGACACGGTCACCGTCGAAGTCACGGCGCGGGAAGCAGAGGTCATCAATCTCGCCAAGGAAATGGGGTCCATGACCCTGACGCTGCGCGCGCTGACGGATCGGCAGGCGCCCGTCGGCTTGGCCGCGCTGTTCGGCATCGGCCCCGCCGAAGGCCCGGTGGACAGGCCATTGGTCAGTGATCGGAGCATCAGCGGTGGCCTCGATATGATGATGCGGGCGGGACAGGGCGCCGACGAGGTGGATCCGCAGCAGCTTCGCCGGGCCCAGGAACGGATCCGGGAACTCGAGACCGACCTGGAGCAGGCGCGGGCGGAGGCTGCGTCCCGTGGTGCCCAGCAGGCGAACACCGCCGCGGACACCGGTCCGGGCTGGACCGTCACCGTGTATGCCGGCGGTGAGGACAGCGAGCCGAAAGTCTACCCGCTGGCAGGGGAGGGGGAAGGCGGCGCATCCGCGAACGGTGATGACAGCCCGTGGGGCGAGCAGAGCGCGGACTCGCCGACCGGGATTACGCCGGAGATGGCGGAAGAAATCCCTATGGATGAATAATTTGTTTACAGTTTCTCATGTACAAACGGAGGAGTTTGGTGCAACATACGGTTTCAGGTAAGTTTTTTTGAATCTGGGTAATGCCTTCTCGGAGGATCGGTCGTCGTGAAAACCACCGTTGCAGGAGCGCTTCCGACCAAGGGCCGCGCGGTGGCCGCCGCCCTGGGTCTCGCCGTCTGGCCCTGTCTGATTGCCGCAGGGGCCATTGTCCCTGGTGGGTGGTGGGCTGCCGAGGCGGATGAGGCGGGCTGGATCGGAACGCTCGACCCCCTTCCTCCGGCCGAGGTGTCTTCCGCTGATGGGTCGGGATCGACGCCCTTGGTCGGGGCCCGTGAGGGGCGGGCGAACCGTCAGTCCGGGGGATTTGATCCCTTGCCGCTGGTCCAGGCGGGTTCGGCGGATCGTGATGCGACCGTTCAGCCCTCGACACAGGCGGCGGACGCCGCTGAGGGCGAGGGCGCGGACGATGGTCCCCGATGGGTCTGGAACGGCAGACAGGGGCGTTTGGCTGGTGGGGGGCAGGCGCCGTCGCGGCCCGCGCCCCAGGGTGCCATGGACGAGGTCGAAACGCAGTCGCCAGCGCAGGCAGGGGCAACGTCCAGTTCAGATCTGCCGATTGCGTTGCGTGACCTGCCGCCGCTTGCCGATCTGCCGCCGACGCCAGCCGAATCGGCCGGGGGGGCTGTTGCTACGACAGGCGTGAGCCGCGCCCAACCCCCGATCATGGCGGATCCGGGTGTGCCGCGTGAGCCTCAGCAACCCGCAACGGACTTGGCGGCGCGTCCGGCATCTCAGCGGGTCTCGACTCTGGAGGTCCCGACACAGGTCCCGACACAGGGGCCGATGCCGATCATTCGCGATGACCGCGCTGGGTCAGGGGGTCAGCCGAGGCCCGTTTCCGTGCCGCCGGCGCCAATGCCGACGGCGGAAGACCGCGCGTCCGTCCCGCCCGCTCAGCCCATTGAGGAGCTTTCGCACGGGGTCTACCGACAGGGTAACACCATCACCGCCACCGTGGGGCGGGCCGTTCATCTGGATCTCGAAAAGCCCGTCTCCAGCGTTGTCATCGGCAACCGTGGGATCGTGTCGGAAATCCTCGCCGAGCCGAAACGCGTCTTTTTGGTCGGGAATACGGTCGGCTCGACCAACGTGTTTTTCCGCGACGAACAGGGGAACGTGTTCGAATCCTATGAGATGACCGTCAAGGCGGACGTTGATGGTTTGCACCAGGCGCTGGCCGCCGTGCTGCCGGAGAACCGTGTGCGGGTGACGCCGACCCAGAGCGGCGTCGTGCTGAGCGGTCAGGTCCGCTCTGCGGTGGATGCCGCCAACGCGGCCGATGTCGCGAAGCAGTTCGTGGGTGGGCAGGGCTCGGTCGTGAATTCGCTCAACATCGCGGGCGATCAACAGGTGCTCCTGCGGGTGCGTGTCGCGGAAATGAACCGCACGGCGCGGAAGTTCCTGGCGACGGATACGAATTTTGAGGCTGGCGGCGACGATCAAAAATTCCGCAGCTTCCCCTATTTCAACCGCTCGCCACAGTCATCCGAAACCGTTACAAAGAACTACCCGTGGTATCAAGATGGTTTTATTGGGTACGAGTTTGAACCAACGTCGCCGTTTGTGTACGGGCACAACCAAGGCGACCTTACCCACCTTTTCTATGGCGCGGCGGCGGCGGCAGGCGGTCCAACCGGGTCGTTGGTGATCGGGGCCCTGGGAATCGGCGACATCACGTTCTCGACGCTAGAGGAAAAGAGCTTGGTTCGAATCCTCTCTGAACCGACTCTGACGGCGATCTCGGGCGAGACGGCCGACTTTTTGGTTGGTGGCGAATTTCCGGTTCCCAGCGGCATCGACGATACCGGCAATCCGATCATCACGTTCAAGCCATTCGGTGTCTCGCTGCAGTTCACGCCGGTGGTTCTGTCTGACAATCGTATCAGTCTGGCGATTCGAACCGAGGTCAGCCGCCGATCTGACGAGAATTCGATTCCGGTTGGCGCAACGTCAGTTCCCGGCATCAGCACGCGGCGTGCCGAAAGCACGGTCATGCTGCCGTCCGGCGGTAGTCTGATGATCGCCGGCCTGTTGCAGTCAGAGGATCGCAATGGTTTGCAGGGCGTTCCGGGTTTGATGGATCTCCCCGTTCTGGGCGCGCTGTTCCGCAGCACCGATTTTCAGAATGATCGCAGCGAATTGGTCGTCACGGTGGAGGCCTACAAGGTCCGGGCGCACCATTTCGGCGAGGATCTGGCGCTTCCGACGGACGGTTTCCCGCCGGCGGACGACATGGACATCTATCTGTTTGGTCGCCTGCATGACCGGTACGGCAGTGGCGAACCGTTGCCGTCGGTGGCTGTCGCCGCTCCCTATGGATTCATGATGGAGTAGGGCCGATGAGGAGACGCGCGCGGCAATGGGTCGGAATCGTGACGGTGGCATCGGCCTGCCTGGTTGCCCTGGGGGGATGCGAGAGCCCGCAGACCGCCGACGTCGACGAACGGTACGAGTTGCAGGCGGAACGGCGGACGTTCAAGGTGGAGGTGCCTCTGCCGGAAATGGACCGCGACGGTGGTGGCGGGGTGATCTCCATGCCTCGTGGGTTCCTGGACGAATACTTCCGTCGGGCGCGGTCGCCGATGTACGTGACGCCGGCGGTGGCCGTGTCGGCTGAGGATCGCAAGGCCCTTGGGCTGCTGATGGGTTGGCTTCATGAGCGGGGCGTGAAGACGGCGGTGCGCCCCTCCGTGTTCCCGACGGCCGGGTATGGGGTGCAGACCGTCTCGCTGTCCTTTGAAGCCTACGTGGCAATGGTCCCGCAGTGCGGCGACTGGTCCGGTCACACCGGGTTTAATCCATCGAACGCTAACCACACGAATTTCGGGTGTTCCATCAATCGGAACATCGGACTGATGCTGTCCGATCCGGGTGACATCATTGAGGCGCGCGACGCGGGCGGTGGCGACACCGGGCGCCAGATGACCGTCATCGAGAAGTATCGCGCGGGCCAGCGGACCGGCAGGGCAGGGTCGGAGGCGATCGGCGGCGGTGGCGTAGGGTTCGGGCAATGACAATACACGGATGCGACAGCGCGGCCGGCGCGACACGTCGGATCGCTTAGGGCCGAGGAGGTCTGGGGTCATGCGGATCACGGTGGAGGCGTTCGTCCAGGATGACCGGACGCGGGCGGCGGTCGATGCTGTAAGCGACGACGTGCGGATGCGGCGCTCCCGGGTGAATGTCCACGGTGGCGGACTGGCGGAGGCGCCGGCGGTTTTAGCGCGCACGGAAAGCCCGGACCTGCTGATTCTGGAGAGTGACAAACACAGTGACGGCATGATGGACGAACTTGATGCCGTCGCCGACTATGTCGCCCCAGAGAGCAGCGTGATCGTGATCGGAATCGACGACAGCATTGCGCTTTACCGCCAACTTGTTGGGATGGGGGTTGCAGATTACCTTGTGGGCCCGCCATCGGAAGAAGATCTTCTGGATGCTGTTTTGCGGGTCGGTTCGAGCGAGGCCGATCAGGCGCTGGCGCCAGTCGTGGCGGTCATGGGGGTTCGCGGCGGGGTCGGGTCCAGTACGCTGGCCTGCAACTTGGCCTACAAGCTGGGGCGGGATATTTCCGGAGAAGTCGTTCTGGTTGACCTGGACATCTCGTCAGGGACGGCGGCGATCAACCTCAATCTTTCTCCCCGGCAGTCGGCGGCTGATATTCTGGGCCAGCCCGACATGCTCGATTCCGCAGCGTTTGAACGGTACATGCAGCGGTATGATGACCATTTGGTCCTGCTTGGATCGACCGCGCAATTGGATATCGCCTTTCGGCCGCCGAGCGATGTTCTCGAAGCCCTCCTGAATGTTCTGCGACGCCAGTACGATGTGGTCGTTCTGGATCTTCCCAGACAGTGGTCGGTGTGGGTTCGGGATCTGTTGCTTGATGCGTCGGCGGTGGTGCTCGTGGCCTATCCGGACTTGAGCAATCTGCGCGATGTGCAGAAAATGACCACCTTCCTGACAGAGAAACGGAAGATGAGTCTGCCGACTTGCGTGGTGCTGAACAAAGTCGGAATGGCTCAGAAAGCCGAGTTGGCTGCCAAGGATTTCGAGGATGTTCTGGGCCGGGCACCAACGGCGAGCGTTCCATTCGAGCCCGTTCCCTTCGGGCAGGCGCTGAACAACGGCGAACCGGTGCTGAAGAAGAGTTCGAGCAAAACGTTTGTCCGCAGCATAGACCAACTGGCGGAGAGTTTGCACCTCGACCTGAAGCCGGGGACGCGGGCCTCGAGAAAGGCGCGCAAAGGATTGTTGGCGCAGTTGCTCTCGGGAGGGGGCAAGGACGGCAAAAAAAAGAAAAGGGGCGCATGAGGCAAGGGTGTTCGCGCTGGCATGGTAACGCTGCCTCAGGGATCGCTTCCGTTGGGCCGTTCGGCTCTGATACACTGCACACGCGGGCAAACCCGTTGTCGAAGGCTGGGGTCCGGTGTCCCGTGACACCCGTAGTGCCATGTCACGGGTCGCGATCCCTGGCCGGGAAGAGAGCGGGCGGGGTGAACGGCGTTGGTGTCGTGTCTCCGGGTGGGTGGTGCGCGTAGGGAGTGACCAGTGCGCGCTTGCGTGAGGAGACGGTCATGTTCGGACGCCGCGTAGAGTCGGGCGGCAGTGAAACGGGACCACCAGGAAGGCCGGCCCGGGTCGGGCCGAGTTCCAGGCGGCCGCCCGGCGGTTTGGATGGCGAACGGCGTGACAGGCCGGAGACGGACGCTCCGGCAACGCCGGATCAGAAGGCGCAGGAAAAATCCGCCGCGCCCAAGCCGGCCATTGTGATTGATGAGGCCGGTGAGGAGCGCCAACGGGCCCGAGAAAACCGGCTCGACGAAATCAAGGTTTCGGTGTTCAACAGTCTGATCGAGGCGATTGACCTCGGGCAGTTGAGCACGTTGGCCCCGGACGCCGTGCGGGAGGAGATCTCGGACGTCATCAACGAGATCATCTCGATGCAGGACGTCCTGGTCAACGCCCAGGAACAGAAACAGATCATCACGGATATCTGCAACGATATTCTGGGGTTGGGGCCTTTGGAGCCCTTGCTGGCCCGGGATGACATCGCCGATATCATGGTGAACGGTGCCGACAAGGTCTACATTGAGACGAGCGGCAAGATCGAACTCACGAGCATTAAGTTTCGCGACAATGCGCAGTTGATGAATGTTTGTCAGCGCATTGTTTCGGCGGTGGGTCGTCGGGTCGATGAAGCCAGTCCGATCTGTGACGCGCGTCTCGCGGACGGGTCGCGCGTCAACGTGATTGTGGCGCCGTTGGCCTTGGATGGGCCGACCCTGACGATCAGAAAGTTCAGAAAAGACAAGCTTACGTTCGACGAACTGGTGAAGTTCGGGTCGATCACGGCCGATGCCGCGACGATCCTGGAGGTGGCGTCGGCGTCCCGGTGCAACATTCTCATCTCGGGTGGCACGGGCTCGGGCAAGACGACCCTTCTTAACTGCCTGACGAACTACATCGATCCTGGCGAGCGCGTCATCACCTGCGAGGACGCGGCCGAGTTGCAGTTGAAGAATCCTCATGTGGTGCGCCTGGAGACACGCCCCCCGAACCTTGAGGGCGTTGGTGAAATCACCATGCGGGACCTCGTGAAGAACTGCCTGCGTATGCGGCCGGAACGAATCATTGTCGGTGAGGTGCGCGGTCCGGAGGCGTTCGATCTGCTGCAGGCCATGAACACCGGGCACGACGGCTCCATGGGGACGGTGCACGCCAACAATCCCAGGGAAGCCATCTCGCGACTGGAGAACATGATCGCCATGGGTGGTTTCGCCCTGCCGGCCAAGGCGACCCGTGAACAGATCTCGTCGGCCATCACCATTATTGTCCAGGCGTCGCGGTTGCGCGACGGCTCGCGCAAAATCGTGGATATCTCGGAAGTGATGGGCATGGAAGGGGACGTGGTCACGCTTCAGCAGCTTATGGTTTTCGAGTTTCTGGATGAAACGCCCGAGGGAAAGATCATCGGGCGCCATCGGGCGACCGGCATCCGCCCCGGCTTCTGGGATCGGGCGCGGTATTTCGGATTGGAAGACCGGTTGGCCCGCGCCCTGGAGAATGCCGGTGGCTGACGCAACTCTACCTCCTGAATTGGTTTTGGTTCTTGCTGGCGCGGGGATCATGTTGCTCTTCGTCTTTGCGCTGATCGGGGGCGTGGCGTATGTGGCGACGGAACCGCGCCGACGGATCCGACGGCGCATGGACGGCCTTGGACTGCAAAGGGCTGGCGGCGGCTCGCTGGGTGGCGGCGGCCTGATGCGAGGCCTTGGATCCGGCGGCGGCGACTCTCAGGTGCGCCAGAAGCGCATTCAGGAAAAACTGCGTGAGTTGGAACGCGACAAGGCGAATCGGGCGCGTCGGCGCAACAATCTTAAGCTCTCGCTGCTTCGGGCAGGGGTCAACATGACGCCGGGCGCTTACGTCACGGCCACCATCATGGCGGGGATCGTGTCTGCGGGCGCGGCACTCTTGTTCGGATTGCAGCCTATCGTGGCGGGCGGCATCGGGCTGACGGTGGCGTTGGGGCTGCCGAGGATGGTTCTGAAGTTCCTCGCGGGGCGGCGGCAGAAGGCGTTCACCGCCGAATTTCCGAACGCCATTGACGTGCTGGTGCGCGGGGTGCAGTCGGGCTTGCCCGTCAGTGAATGCGTGTCCATCGTCGGGCGGGAGGTCCCCGATCCCGTTGGGGCCGAATTCAGGATGATGGTGGAGGGCCAGCGGGTTGGCATGACGCTGACGGAGATCATGTCGCGCGGCCTGGAACGCATGCCGACGCCGGAGTACAAGTTCTTTGCCATCGTGCTGCAGATTCAGCAGCAGACGGGCGGCAACCTAGCCGAAACGCTGTCAGGTCTCTCCAATGTGATTCGTGAGCGCAAGCAATTGCGCAGTAAGATCAAGGCCATGTCGTCGGAGGCGAAAACCTCGGCCGGCATTATCGGGGCGCTGCCCATTATCGTGGCTGTTCTGGTGTCGATCGTCGCGCCGGATTACCTCGCACCTCTGTTCGAGACGCGCACTGGCAACCTCATCCTGTTCGGATGTCTGGCTTACATGGGGCTGGGGGTCGCAGTGATGGCGAAAATGATCAACTTCAAGCTGTGAGGGTGCTATGGAAGCGACATTTCTTGGCATTCGTGTGGAGTTGATCATCAGCGTGCTGGCGTTCGTCGGTGCCTTTGCGACTGTGGCGGCCATGGCGGTGCCGTTTTTGGCCCGTGATGCGCGGGCCGCCCGGCTTCGGACCATCACGAAAGCCCGCGAGGAACTGAGCCGCCAGCAGGTTGCCGAACTCGAGCAGAAAAGGGCTCGGTGGCGACCTCAGCGCAGTGCCACTGTCCTGCAGAACATTGTTGATAAGCTGAACCTGGAAAAACTGATTGCGCCGAAGGGTCTCAAGCAGAAACTGGTGCAGGCCGGCTACAGACAGCCGTTCGCGCCAAAGGTTTACGTAGGTCTTCGTGTCCTTCTGATGGGGGTGTTTTTGTTCGGCGGTTTTTTGTATACGACCGTCCTGGTTCAGGAGGAGATGCTCTTCCTTATGAAGATTCTCATTATGTTCGGTGCTGGAGCTGTGGGGTTTTACCTGCCACAAATTCTTCTGACGAACGCGATTACCAAACGTCGCAATGAAATGACGCTGAGTTTTCCCGATGCCCTGGATTTGCTCGTCATCAGTTCCGAAGCTGGGCTTTCCATCGAAGCCGCGTTCCATCGTGTCACAAGCGAGATCGAAGAGTCGTCGCCGGCTCTGTCAGAGGAATTCGGTCTGACAACCGCCGAACTCTCCTTCCTTGGGGACAGGCGCCGGGCCTACACCAACTTCGCTGACCGCACGGGGCTGGCATCGGCCAAGGCCCTGGCCGTCACGCTCCTTCAGTCGGAAAAATACGGAACATCGATCAGCAATGCGTTGAAGGTCCTGTCGCAGGAAAACCGAGACGAGCGTATGTCTCGAGCCGAACGGAAGGCGGCCGCCCTGCCGGCACAGTTGACGGTGCCGATGATCGTGTTCTTCCTGCCAGTCCTTTTCGTGGTGATCCTGGGTCCGGCGGGGTTGAGGATCTCGGACATGTGACCGATCGGCGCACGGCGGCGGGCCAGCCGGCCCGCCGGTTCGGATCGGTGTCGTTCGATGGGGGGCGTTCCATTTGCCCGCTGTCATGACAGCGGGACAGGCTCATGTTATAACATATATCGATTGACCAGGGGTGGTTCGGGATCTGATCCTAGCCGTGGTGAGAAACAGTGGCTTGGGCTCAAAGGAGCCCCGGCTTGGGAGGTGATCCTGCACCATGATCAACCCATGTTTCGCCGGGTGGCGCCTGCGGGGACGAGGCCGGGTCTCCGCGCTCTTATTGGCCATGTCGGTGCTCGTGACGGGGTGCGATGGTGAGACCCCGATCATGATCGGGGCGGTTCTGCCTTTGTCGGGGCCTGGGGTGTCGGTCGGCCAGGACATTCGCGACGGTCTCGATCTGGCGATTGAGCGGGTCAATGATCGGGGTGGGGTCAACGGGCGACCGCTGGTTCTGTCGGTCCAGGACGGTGCGGGTGGGCCACAGGCCGCCTGGGACGCGATTCTGGCGGGGGACCAGGAGCCTCTGCTGACTGTTGCGGGGACGAGTTCGGTCGCCGTGGCCCTGAAGCCTTTGGCGGAAGACCGGGAACGCATTCTGTTCGGCCTCGTGGCCACGGCGCCGGCACTGACGGAGGGTGCCGAATGGGTGTTCCGGTATTGGCTGACGGCCGAACAGGAACTGCCGATCATGACCTCCGTTTTGCCCGATGATGTTGGCGGCGTCGCGGTCTACTATCTCGACGATGCCTACGGTCAGTCCGTGTACGGAAATGTGCGCGAGGTGTTCACCGGGACCGAGGTGGTCGTCACGGGCGTGCCGTTCGCGCCCGCGGATACCGCGTTCGGTGCTGTCGTCGAGGCCGGTCAGGGTGCCGATGTCGCGGTCGTCGTCGGGTTTGCATCGCATATTCGGGGTGTGCTGGCGGCCCTTAAGGACAGCGGTTTCCCGGGGGTGATTGTGTCAACGACGGCGGCAGCCTTGCCGGAGGTTGTGAGCGATCCGGTGTCCGATGACGTTCTGGTGGCGGCGCCCGCGATCTTCAATCTTAGCTTCAGGTTCGCGGACGACGTGAAGCGTCTTTACGAGAGCCTCCATGGCAGACCGTTCAATCAGTACGTGGCCAACGGATATGATTTTATCATAATGCTGGCGGGACTCCTGGACGGGACGCCCGCCGACCGGGATGCATTGCGGGAACAGTTGCGGAAGGGCTTCGTTTACTCCGGGGTGTTCGGGAACGTGACGTTGCCCGCCGGGGCCCATGACATCGCCTTCCCTCTGTTTCCGGCTCGGATCCGAGACGGTGAGATCGTCTATCGGTAAGACAGCGCATGGCGACTCCACTGAATAGACTGAGTATCCGCGCGCGGCTGGTTCTGTTGGTCGGGGGCGCGCTGATCGTGTTCGCTCTGACGGGCGCTTACGCCGTGCGGTCGAGTATCGACATGCTGGAACGGATGCATGGCGAGCGCGTGGTCGAGACGGGCGAGGTGATTCTGGCCCAGATCGGGGCGAACGTGGCGTCGCGTCTCGATCAGATCGTCCGAACCGCGCGCACGCCGGCTGTGGGGGCGGCGCTGCGCGTGGCCAACGCGACGGACGGCGGACGGTCTGTGGATCCCCGGATCGGCCTGGGGGCCGAGGCCTCCCGCTCTCTGCGAGAGACGTTCATCGAATTCGATGAGCGCATCTTCGCGCGGACGGTGTTCGCGTCGGTTCTGGTGACAGGGCGGGACGGGGTCGTGGTGGCCGACACCGCCGCGTCCGAGGGACCGACGGATTTTGCGGATGCGGTCTGGTGGCGCGAGGCTCGCGAGTCCGGCCGCTACGTCGGGGGCATGGTCTCATCGTCCAACACCGGGACGGCAGGTTTGGAAGTGGCGATGCGGCTGGATGATGGCAACGGGCGCATGGTGGGGGTGGCGCGTGCCGTTCTGTCGGCGACCTGGATCACCCGGGAGGCCGCCGCCGCGACTCAGTTGCGTGACCTGGTGGATATTCTGCTGACGACGCGGGACGGGCGCCTGATCTTCTCTCGCCGGCCGTTCCGGTTCCTGGAGGATGTCTCCGATCAGGCTTTTTTCCGGCAGGCTTCCGGGCCGCGCGCGGCGGTCACTCTGACCACGGGAGGGCGGTCCCGTCTCGTGGCGCATGCGACCAACGCCAATGCCCAGGCCATCGGACCGCTGGGATGGTCGCTCTTCATCGTGGCGGATCGCGATGTGGTGTTGAGGGAACCGCATGACCTTTCGGTGCGGTTGACGATTCTTCTGGCGGTGGGCGCGGTCGTGGCGTTGCTTCTGACCGCGCTGTTGTCCGTCTCTCTGCTGAGCCCACTCGCCGCCTTGCGCGGTGCGGCGCGCGCCATGGCCGGCGGGGATCTGAGTGTCAGGGTGGAGCTGTCGGGCCGCGATGAACTGGCGGACCTGGGCGCGGCGTTCAACAACATGGCTGATCGGTTGCAGGCAAACGAGGCGGCGTTGCGCAGTCTGGCCACGACGGACGCCCTGACCGGCGTTCTGAACCGTCGCGGGTTCGTCGCTCGGGGGCGGGCGGAGTGGGGACGGTGCCGCCGCTATGGTCGGTCTCTGGCGGTGCTGGCCGTGGACATCGACCACTTCAAGGCCGTCAACGACACCCATGGCCACGATGTCGGCGATGCCGTTCTGGTGCATGTGTCGGCCCTGTGCGCCGGCGGTATGCGCACGTCGGATCTGTTCGGGCGTCTGGGCGGAGAGGAATTCTGTGCGATCCTGCCGGAAACCTCGCTGGAGGCCGCGCGCGTCCTGGCCGAGCGGCTGCGGGCCGGCGTGGAGCACGCACCGTGTCCGGTGTCGGGACTGATGGTTTCGGTGACGATCAGTATCGGTCTGGCTGTCGGGGCGGAGTCCGATGCCACGTTGGAGGCCCTGATGAAACGGGCCGATCAAGCCCTGTATGCGGCGAAACGAAACGGGCGCAACCGTGTCGAGACTTCGTCCTGACAAGAGATGGAGCGCAGAAAAACGAACGGGGCGGCGGAAGGGAGTTGCTCGCGCCGGCCCCTATCATGTGGTGCGTGATGGTTGAACCGGCTCACGGCATCCCGTTCAGACGCAGGACGGCATGGCCCCAGTCGGCGGAGGCCGGCGCCGCGATGGCGCTGCCCTGCGCTGTCAGCACATGTTCGGGGCCCGAGAGCAGACCGTGACCTGTGGTGATGGCCACATGCAGGACCATGCTCAGGCCGATGACCGCGACAACACCTCCCAGGTGTTCGAGCGGTGTGCAGGCTTCGCGTCTCATTTCCATCTCCGTTCGCATGCGATCTCCGGGCTTGGGCAATCCAACGCAATTCGGTTGGTTTTTATTTCATTTTGTCATTTGAGCAACGGTACCGGTTCGGGGCGATGTGTGCAACCCTCTGAAATGCCCAATGTTTCCAGGCGTGGCCCGCGAGGACGACGGGAAGAGGGCGATGAGGGCATCGCAGTATTGAGGCGGCTGAAAAGCAGTGATTTTTATTTGTTTCCAATGCATTGATATACCCTGTTGTGTTTCCAGATAAATCCACGAATCCACGCACGGGATCTGCTGCTTTTCCCGCCTCTGTCGGTGGTCGGGGCGGGGCTGTCGCGTGTCGAGTGACGCCTCGGCCGCCCCTGAAAAGCGCATGGCAGCCAGAACCCATTGGAATGAGTTAACGGGGTGTTCTGGCTTGTATTCAGGGTACCGAAGAGCGAACCTGTGCAGTTAAGATCATGTATCAATCGAAAACGGCGTCCGAGTCGCTTTCGAACGCGTTTCCTAAATCCGCAAGTCGCGTGGGGGAAATGCTTGGCTTGATCCCTGAGGGCCGGGGCGCGTTTCTGTCCGTGCGCCGGTTGCTCCCGTCATGCGCGACGGATCAGCCGGTCAATGACGAGACGGACGAGGGGCGGGCGCATCATCGCCACACGGCTGTCAAACGGATCATACCCGGCGCGGCGCAGGGTCCGCAGGCCGTGGCGGGCCAGAATGATCTGGCGAGCCATGGGGCGCGCCCGGGGGTCGCTGACGGTTGCCCGGTTTCGTGCGGACGCGAGGTCTTCCTCGGCCACGGCCGCCATGGCCTCCACGCCGGCCCGGATGCCGCGTCGGTCCCGGTCCTCCCCGGCCAAGACGGCGGCGGGCGTGATGCCGGCGTTCAAAAGGGTCTGCTCGGGCAGGCGCGGGCGTCCGGCGGCGATCAGGCCGGGTGTCGCGCGCGCCATGGCCACCAAGCCCCAGGCGGTCCCGGCGTGGCGGGCCATCTCGCGGCTGGCGGCATCCTCCACCCCTAGAAGGCGAACGGCCAATTCGCTCAGCATGCCGGATGTCCGTTCGGCGAGGCGCCTGACGCCCTCGGCGTCGCCCGGGGGATCCGGGGCGAGATCGTCGGCGCAGGCGTCCACAAGGTCCACCAGCAGGGTTTCGCCCCTGACGTTCAGCGCGGGCAGCACATGCGCCGCCACGGCCTCGGCGACCGGATTTCCGCGCGCCGCCGCCGCCGGGTTTCCGGCGGACACGAGATCGCGCCAGTACTGTAGGCGGAAGGCCCCGGCCATCGGTTCACTGGCGACGATGGGCACGCGCGCCAGTTCAACATGGCAGGCGAACAGGGCGAACAGGGCCGGCTGCGCCGGGGGCGGCGCCAGAAGGGCGAGGATGAAGCGGGCGTGATCCTGGCGGCGGACCTGTTCGGCGGCCGGGGACAGCACGGCATGTCCGGTGTCGCGGCGAACCGGAATTGCGGGGCCGCCACCTTCACAGGTCGGGGAGGGGCGACTATGTACGTTGGTGTTCCGATCCGTCACCGTTTGGTTTCACCCTTTCTTTCAGACGAGGTTGATAATGCCGTTCGAACTGCCTGCCCTGCCGTATGACCGATCCGCGCTGGAGCCGCACATGTCGGCGCAGACGCTGGATTTCCATCATGGAAAGCACCATCAGACCTACGTCACCAACCTCAACAACCTCACCAAGGACACGCCGATGGCCGGCATTGGCCTTGAAGAGGTGATCATGCAGTCTTGGGCCGACAAGAACACCGGCGTGTTCAACAATGCCGCCCAGGTCTGGAACCACACCTTTTTCTGGGCCGGCATGAGGCCGGGCGGCGGCGGCGCGCCAACGGGGGCGATCAAGGACAGGATCGACGCCGCGTTCGGCTCCTACGACGCCTTCAAGGATGCGTTCAAGCAGGCCGGCGCCACTCAGTTCGGGTCCGGCTGGGCATGGCTGGTGCTGGAGGGTGGCGAACTGAAGGTCACCAAGACGCCGAACGCCGAAACGCCGATGGTGAATGGTCAAACGGCTCTGCTGACCTGCGATGTCTGGGAGCACGCCTACTACCTGGACTTCCAAAACCGCCGGCCGGACTTCCTGACCACGTTCCTGGACAATCTGGTCAACTGGGACTTCGTGAACGAAAACCTGGCCAAGGCGTAAGGGGCCGCCGAAGCGGTTTCGGGCGGGAGGACATCTCCCGCCCGGCGCCAAGGCGTTGCCGCGTTACGGTGACGCCGCGTCGGCGGTCCACCCGGGCGTGGGGACGCCCCAGATGTCGGCGGCGTAATCCGCCACCGTGACGTCGCTGGAGAACTTGCCCATCCGGGCGACATTGAGGATCGCCATCCGGGTCCATGCGTCCGTATCCAGGTAGGCGCGCCCGACCCGGTCCTGACAGGCGATGTAGTCGGCATAGTCGGCGAGCAAAAGGTAATGGTCGCCATGCCGGGTCAGGCTGTCCACGATGGGGCGGTAGCGATCCGGCTCGGCATGGCTGAACCCGCCCTGGCCGATCATGTCCAGCACGGCGTGCAACTCCGGATCGCCGGTGTAGTATTGCCACGGATCGTGGCTGCCGTTGTTGCGCAGGTGCTCGGCCTTCTCCACCGGCAGGCCGAAGAAGAAGATATTTTCCTCGCCCACTTCCTCACCGATCTCGACGTTGGCGCCGTCGCGCGTGCCGATGGTCAATGCGCCGTTCAGCGCGAGTTTCATGTTGCCGGTGCCGGAGGCCTCCGTGCCGGCGGTGGAGATCTGTTCGGACAGGTCGGCGGCCGGGATGATGTGCTCGGCGACGGAGACGTTGTAGTCGGGAATGAACACGAGACGCAGGCGGTCGTTGGTGGCCGGGTCGGCGTTGATGACGCGGGCCACGTCGTGGATCAGACGAATGATTAGCTTCGCCATGTAATAGGCCGGGGCCGCCTTTCCGGCGATGATGACGGTACGCGGCGGGGCGTCGCCGGCGCGGCCCTCCTTCAGGCGCAGATACAGCGTGATGACGTGCAGGACGTTGAGAAGCTGGCGCTTGTACTCATGGATGCGCTTGACCTGGACGTCGAACAGGGTCTCCGGGTCCAGTTCCATGCCTAGGCGGGCGTCGATGTAGCGGCACAGCGCTTCCTTGTTGAGGCGTTTGACGGCCCGGAAGTCCTCCTGGAACGTCGCGTCCTCGGCCAGCGGCAGCAGGCCGCGCAGGTCGTCCAGGTGCGCCACCCAGCGGTCGCCGATGTGTCGTGTGATCAGGGCCGACAAGGGGCGGTTGGCCGACCGCAGCCAGCGCCGGGGCGTGATGCCGTTGGTCTTGTTGACGATGCGGTCGGGGAACTCGCGGTGCAACTCGGCGAAGATGCCGGCCCGCATCAGGTCGGTGTGCAGGGCCGCGACGCCGTTGACCCGATGACTGCCGACGAACGCCAGATGCGACATGCGCACGCGCCGCTCGCCGCCCTCGTCGATCATGGATAGGCGACGGACGCGGTCGTCGTCCACTTCCTTGGCGCGCGCCCGCACGCCCTCCAGGAACTGGTGATTGATCCGGTAGATGATCTCCAGGTGCCGGGGCAGCATGTTTTCCATCAGGCCGACCGGCCATGTCTCCAGGGCCTCCGGCAGCAGGGTGTGGTTGGTGTAGGCGAAGGTGCCGTTGCAGATCGCCCAGGCTTCATCCCAGCCCAGACGGTGCTCGTCCACCAGGATGCGCATCAGCTCGGGCACCGCCAGGGCCGGGTGGGTATCGTTGAGCTGGATGGCGACCTTGCGGGGGAAGGTGGTGAAGTCGTCGTGCGTGGACAGGAAGCGCCGCACGATGTCGCGCAGCGAGGCGGCGACGAAGAAATACTCCTGCTTCAGACGCAATGCCTTGCCCATGCTGGTGGAGTCGTCGGGGTAGAGCACATGCGACAGGCTCTCGGAGAAGCTTTGTTCGGCGACGGCGTTGATGTAATCGCCCTGGTTGAAGTGGCGCAGGTCGAATTCCCGGCTGGCCTGGGCCGACCACAGGCGGATGGAGTTCACCGTCCAGCATTCGTGACCGGCCACCATCAGGTCGTGAGCCTCGGCCAAGACTTCCTCGCCGCCCGCCCAGCGGCGGCCGACATGGCCGTGTTGGTCGCGGGTGTCCTCCACATGGCCATGGAACCGAACCGGCATGATGACGTCCGGGCGGTCGAAGGCCCAGACGTTGCCATAGCGCAGCCAGCGTTCCGGCATCTCCACCTGCTGGCCGTCCTCGATGTACTGCGAGAACATGCCGTAGTCGTAATAGATACCGTAGCCGAAGGCCGGGATGGACAGCGTGGTCATGCTTTCCATCAGGCAGGCCGCTAGCCGTCCAAGCCCGCCGTTCCCCAGCGCGGCTTCCGGCTCGCACTCTCGGATGGCTTCGAAATCCAGGTCCATGTCGGCCAGGGTGTGGCGGGCGAGGTCCAGCGAACCGGTGGCCAGCAGGTTGGCGTCCAGCGAGCGGCCGACCAGGAACTCCATGGAGAGGTAATAGACCCGCTTGGCATCGTTGGAGTAGGCGCGGCGCGTGCTGTCCATCCAGGTTTCGACCATCAGGTCGCGGGTCGCCAGCGCCAACGCCAGATACCAGTCCAGGTTGGTGCTGCCCACCGGCCCTTTGCCGAGAGAATGCCTGAGGTGGTCGTGGAGCCGTCGCTTCAGGTCGTCGATGTCCGCTCGGGGTGGTGCCGGGCTCTCGTCGTGCAGGGCCGTCCGCAGTGAATCGTCCGCCATGTCCCACTCCCTTCGCACACCGACACACCCCGATCTGGCGGGGTTCGACTACCCTACTCCCGGCGCGGGCCGGGATCACCCGAAACGTGCGGCTCCGAGGTCACGAGATAACCTTTCAGGGCTGCGCGGACATGGTCGGGCAGGGGGCGCGACTGCCCGGCGTTGGTGTCGGCCCAGACGCACACGTTTTCGGCGGTGCCGAAACACTGGTCGCCGATGAACAGGCCTTGTCCGATGACGCAGGACGTGCGTCCGATGCGCAGAACGCGGGAGCCGATGTCCACGTCGGCCGGATAATAGGCGATGCTGATGAAGTCGAGGGTCAAGCGGGCGATGACCCAGCCGATGCCGGTGCCCTCGACGGAGCCGGGTGTCAGGGTGTCGAGGAAGTGGACCCGACCGGACTCCAGATAGATGGCGAACGAGACGTTGTTGACGTGCCCAAGGCGGTCGAGGTCCTGGAAGCGCACGATGTCCCGGGTCCAGAAGCGGTACGCGGCCCGGTCGCGCGCGTCGGGCAGGCTCGCGGCCGCGGGGCCGCTCTCCGGTCCCTCGGGCGCGCGAGGAAGGGTGGGCAAACAAGGCGAGCGTCCGTGCATGAGGGCTCTCCGCGAAAGGGGGTGGTCGCGCCGGGACCGACGATCTACATCGAAGGGTGATCAGTACTCTTTCAGCGCGAGGTCCCGCAACGTGCTCTTGCATCTGTCCACATGGCCGGAGGTGGAAACGTATCTGTCCCGGCGCCAATCGATCATCCTGCCGATCGGCTCGACCGAGCAGCATGGTCCCACCGGCCTGATCGGCACCGACGCGATCACCGCCGAGGCCATCGCGGCCGAAGTCGGCCGCCGCTCCGAAACCTTGGTCGGCCCAACGATTCCCGTTGGCATGGCTCACCACCACATGGCCTTTCCGGGCAGCATGACGGTGCGACCCAGCACCTTGATCGCCCTGATCCGGGACTATGTGGTCGCGCTGTCGGCCCATGGTTTCCGGTCGGTCCTGTTCATCAACGGGCACGGCGGCAACATCAACAGCGTCCAGGCCGCGTTCTCGGAGGTCTACGAGGAGATGCGGGCCGCGCGCGGCTCCGATGCCCCGTCTCTGCGGTGCGCGTTGAGCAACTGGTTCATGCTGCCGGGCGTGCAGGCGGTGCAGAAGGAACTGTTCGGCGACCGCGAGGGCTGGCACGCGACTCCCAGCGAGGTGTCCGTGACCTGGGCGGTGCATCCGGATCAGGTGCGCGACGCGCCGCTGGATCCGCTTCCGGAGACGTCTTCCACCTTTTTCGACAGCCGCGATTTCCGCGCTCGATTCCCGGACGGGCGCATGGGCTCCGACCCCGCGCTGGCGACGGCGGAGCATGGCCGGCGCTTCATCGACGCGGCGGCGGCGGAGATTCTGGGGCGTCACGGGGCTTTCCTGGACGGAGCGTGATTGATCGGGCCCTTTGCGGTGGCAGGGCGCGGTCCCATATGCCTCGCATGAGCACGACCACGGACCAGACCCGGCCCCCCGAGACGCCGGCGGAGAACGCGCCGCGCGGGGATCTGACCACGTACTACAACGGCGCCTGCCCGGTGTGCCGCACCGAGGTGGAGCACTACAAGGGGATCGATGCCCGCCAGGGGCTCGGCCTGGGCTGGCACGACGTCAGTCAGGGTGTCGGCCCGTTGGCGGCGCACGGCATCGATCCGGATTCGGCGACGAAGCGGCTGTACGCGATCGATGAGGGCGGGCGCCTGCATGCCGGCGTGGACGCGTTTATCATGGTGTGGCGACGCTTGCCGCGCTATCGCTGGCTGGCCCGCGTTGTCGCGGCGCCCGGCGTTCGGCAGATCGCCGGCGCGGTTTACGAGGGCCTTCTGGCGCCCGCGCTGTACCGCTGGAACCGCTGGCGCCGCCGCCGCTGATGTGGCTGACGGCCTGATTTAACGGGGAAATCCAGTAGAATTTGACAATTCCCCGATTGTTCGCTGGATTAAGGGCGACTCGTTCCGGGGGCGCGTTGACCCCGGGTTCGTTCCGATGATCCGCAACGGAGGCAACCGTGCCCATCCAGTCCAAGCATCCCGAGACCCTCGCCGTTCACGCCGGGTTCCGCGACGCGCCCGGCACCCACAGCGTCGCGGTGCCGATCCACCAGACCACGTCTTATCAGTTCGAGAGCACGGAACACGCCGCCAACCTGTTCGCGCTCAAGGAACTCGGCAACATCTATAGCCGGATTATGAACCCGACCTGCGATGCCCTGGAGCAGCGCGTGGCGGCCCTGGAGGGCGGCGCGGCGGCGCTGGCGTTGGCCTCCGGGCAGTCGGCCAGCACCTACTGTGTGCTCAATCTGTGCGAGGCTGGGGACAACTTCGTCACCTCCACCGACCTGTACGGCGGAACCTGGAACCTGTTCGCCAACACGCTGCGCCAGATGGGGATCGAGGCCCGGTTCGTCGACCCGAGCGATCCGGAGGCCTTCCGCCGCGCGGTGGACGACCGCACCCGGTTGTTCTACGCGGAAACCCTGCCGAATCCGAAGCTGAACGTGTTTCCCATCGCCGAGGTGGCGGCGATCGGCCGCGAGCTTGGCATCCCCCTGGTCGTGGACAACACCGCCGCGCCGGTCATCTGCAAGCCACTGGAGATGGGCGCGGCCATCGTCATGTATTCGGCGACCAAGTACATGGGCGGTCACGGCACCAGCATCGGCGGCATCGTCGTGGACGGCGGCAATTTTGACTGGGAGGCTTGGGGTGATCGCTTCCCAACCCTGAACAGGCCCGATCACAGCTATCACGGCGCGGTCTGGACCGAGGCCGTCAAACCGCTCGGCCCGATTGCTTTCATTATCCGCATGCGGGTGATTCTGCTGCGCGACATCGGTGCGGCCCTAAGTCCGTTCAATGCCTTCCAACTGATCCAGGGCGTGGAAACGCTGCCGTTGCGGATGCGTCAGCACTGCGAGAACGCCATGCTGGCGGCGCGGTTTCTGCGCGACCACCCAAAAGTCTCGACGGTCATCCACCCCAGCCTTCAGGACGGCGAGGCGCGCCGCCGCGCCGATTCGGCCTTCAAGGACGGGTTTGGCGCCCTGGTCGGATTCGAACTGGAGGGCGGCGCCGAGGCCGGCCGCCGATTCATCGAGGCGCTGGAGATGTTCTATCACGTCGCCAACATCGGGGACGCGCGCAGTCTGGCGATTCATCCCGCGACCACGACGCACTCGCAGTTGGGGCCGGAGGACCAGCTTGCATCCGGTGTCTCGCCGGGCTATGTCCGTTTGTCGATCGGGATTGAGCATCCCGACGACATCATCGCGGACTTGAGCCAGGCATTGGAGAAAGTGTGAGCGGACTGACCGTCGTCAATGGCCTCGGGCGTTTTCCGAGGACCCGGCCGCGGCGCCTGCGCGGCGCCGCCTGGTCGCGCAATCTCGTCGCAGAGACCCATCTCAGCGTTTCGGATCTGATCTGGCCTGTCTTTGTGCTGGACGGTGAGGGCCAGCGCGAGACGGTGCCCTCCATGCCCGGGGTGGAGCGGATGAGCATCGACCTCCTGGTCGATGCCGTGGGTGAGGCCTCGAACCTGGGCGTCAAGGCACTGGCGTTGTTCCCTAAGGTGGACCCGTCGCTGAAGACATCGGACGGGCGCGAGGCCACCAAGGCGGACAACCTGATGTGCCGGGCGATCCGGGCCCTTAAGGCAGCGCATCCCGATGTCGGGCTGTTTTGCGACGTGGCGCTGGATCCGTACAACAGCGACGGCCATGATGGCATCGTGCGGGATGGGATCATCCTCAACGACGAAACCGTCGAGGTCTTGGTCAAGCAGTCGCTGGTCCAGGCCGCCGCCGGGGCCGACGTGATTGGGCCGTCCGACATGATGGACGGGCGCATCGGCGCGATTCGTGACGCGCTTGATCAGGCCGGGTATACGCACGTCCAGATCATGGCTTACGCCGCCAAGTACGCGTCGGCCTACTACGGGCCGTTCCGGGATGCGATCGGATCCGACGGAGCGCTCAAGGGCGACAAGAAGACCTACCAGATGGACGCGCGCAACACCGACGAGGCGCTGCGCGAGGTGGCCATGGACCTCGACGAGGGTGCCGACTCGGTCATGGTCAAGCCGGGCATGCCGTACCTGGACATCGTCCAGCGGGTGCGTGAGACGTTCGCCGTGCCGACCCTGGTCTATCAGGTCAGCGGCGAGTACGCGATGATCAAGGCGGCCGCCGGCAATGGCTGGCTCGACAACGATTCGGCCGTTCTGGAAAGTCTGATGGCGTTCAAACGGGCCGGCGCCAATGCTATTTTTACCTACGCCGCTGTCGAGGCCGCGCGCCTGTTGAGGCGGGAATAGGCCGGCGGGCGCAGCACCTGAGTCGACACCTCTGTTCATAATGGTTCGAATCTCTTAGGGTCTGGGAACTTTGGCGTCCCGTCTCGCGGAGGGCAGGGCGCCGGGTCTTCTCCGTTGGTGACGCCGGACTGTCGTGTGATGCGGATCGATATCGTTTTCGACACGGTGTGTCCGTGGTGCCTCGTCGGCAAGCTTCGCCTGGGACAGGCCTTGGCGATGCGGCCGGGCGTCGCGGTTGACCTGCGATACCATCCCTTCCTGCTCAATCCGGACATGCCGGAGGAGGGCAGCGACCGCTCCGTCTATCTGGAACGAAAGTTCGGTGGCCCGCACCGAGCGCGCCGCGTCCTGGAGGCGGTGGCGCTGGCTGGCCGCGAGGCAGGGGTGACCTTCAACTTCGACGCCATCCGGCGCATGCCCAGTTCTGTCGGAAGTCACCAGTTGCTCCAGGTGGCGTGGGCCGTGGGCGCGGTCGAGCCAACGCTGGACGCCGTGTTCCGTGCTTTCTTTCAGGAAGGACGGGACATCGGTGAGCGCGCGGAACTGGAGCGGATCGCCCGATCCGTCGGTCTTCCGGAGGCCGTCGTGGCGGAGGAGTTCGAGCGAGCCTCCGGCGCGGCCGAAGTGAAATCGGCCAACGCTCGGGCGCATGCCATGGGCATCAACGGTGTGCCCAGCTTCATCTTCAACGACAGCTACGCCATTGCCGGAGCCCAGGAACCGGATGTACTCCTGCGGCTGATTGACCTCGCGTTGGAAACCGAGGTGCGCGATCCGGTGACGGTCATGTGAGGGAACTGCCGGCCGCCGGCGTCTCTTCGATCCGCTCCATCTCGCCATGTTGTCCCAGGCCGGCGATCAGGGCGGCGACGCTTCGTCCGCTGACCGGATGCCGCCAGTCGGGTACCACATCGGCAAGCGGAAGAAGCACGAACGCGCGATCCGTCATGCGCGGGTGCGGGAGGATCGGCGCATCGTCGCGGACCAAGCCATTCATGTCGAGCAGGTCAAGATCCAGCGTCCGGGCGGCGTTGGGGGTGCCGTCGCGTTTGCGGCCAAAGTCGGTCTCCAGGGCATGCAGACGGCACAGCAGGTCGGCGGGGTCGGCGGTGTCGCATGTCGCCCGCGCCACGCCATTGACGAACCAGGGCTGATTCGACGGCGGCACCGGCGCGCTGCGATACCAAGGCGAACGCGCCAGCAGGCGCAGGCCGACCTCCGGAAACGCCGCCAGGGCGCGCTCCAGCGTCTCGCGGGGGCCGCCGGCCGGTCCCGGCAGATTGGAGCCCAGGGCAATCAGGATCATGGACGTGTGAACCAACCGCAGAACCACCTTTCACTCTTGCGCAACGCCGGCGAACTCCCTAATTTTGTTCCGGTATAGCCAGCATGTCCGCTGGTCCGGCGCATTACCGCGCGATATTTCTCGAACATTGTCGACAATTTTATTGTCGCAAAGTCGTGCATTAGGGATCTTTCTGTATGATTTTCTATCCTCAGGAACGGATTGGCCTGTTCATCGACGGCTCCAATCTGTACGCCGCCGCCCGCTCCCTTGGGTTCGACATCGACTACAAACGCCTGCTTGATCTGTTTGCGGCCAAAGGTCGCCTGATCCGAGCCTTCTACTACACGGCGCTGGTCGAGGACCAGGAGTATTCGCCCATCCGGCCTCTGGTCGACTGGCTGGATTATAACGGATACACCATGGTCACCAAGCCGACCAAGGAATTCACGGATGCCATGGGCCGGCGCAAGATCAAGGGCAATATGGACATCGAACTGGCCATCGATGTCATGGAAATGGCCCCGCATCTGGACCATATCGTTCTCTTCTCGGGCGACGGGGACTTCCGTCGTCTGGTGGAGGCGGTGCAGCGAAAGGGCCTGCGTGTGACCGTGGTCAGCACGGTGCGCTCGCAGCCGCCCATGGTTGCCGACGAACTGCGCCGGCAGGCCGACAATTTCCAGGAACTGCAGGACCTGGAGCCCAGCATCTGCCGCAGCCAGGTGCAGCGAGAGCCGCGCGAACCCCGTGAACCGCGCGAGCCGCGCGCCGAAACGCGGGAACCCCGCGAGCGCGCCGAATCTCGCGAGCCATCGCCGATCCTCAGCAGCCAGGATGTGGACACGACGCCTCGGTGAGGGGTGAAGCTGTGGAGCAGGGGAGGGTGCCCGCAGCGGACTGCACGCTGTGTCCGCGTCTGGCGGCCTTTCGTGCCGGAAACGCGGCGGCGCATCCCGACTGGTTCAACGCCCCGGTGCCCTCGTTCGGGCCGGCGGACGCGGGACTGCTGGTGGTCGGTCTGGCGCCGGGGGTGCGCGGCGCCAACCGGACCGGACGGCCGTTCACTGGGGACTTCGCGGGTGACCTTCTGTATGCGACGTTGCTGGAGCACGGTCTGGCCGACGGGGTCTACGCGGCCTGCGCCGACGATGGGCTGACGTTGTCAGGCTGCCGCATCACCAACGCGGTGCGCTGTGTCCCGCCGGAGAACAAGCCGACGACCGATGAAATCAACACCTGCCGGACGTTCCTGAAAGACGAAATCGCCAGCTTGCCGCATCTGCGGGTGATTCTGGCGCTGGGCAAGATCGCTCACGATGCCGTGGTGCGGGCCTTGGGCCTGCGGCTGAGCGCCCACCCGTTCGCCCACGGCCGGGACCATGCGCTGCCGGACGGGCGGCACCTAATCGACAGCTACCACTGCTCCCGCTACAACCAGAACACGCGACGCCTGACGCCGGAGATGTTCCGGCAGGCAGTTCGCCGAGTGCTCGCCTATCTGTAGGTAGAGAAAAGACCGCTGAACAGGGAAGCCCCTCGCGCGACTGGGATCGCGGCCCGGCTGTTGACGGTCACGCTCAGGCACACCGGTGTTCCATCGGCGCGGACGCCCGCTGCCGTGAAGTTCAAGACACCGAACTCGGATCCACCCTTGTAGCCGACCCAGGCCCAATGCTCCGCCGTGACCGGCGCGGCGGGGGTCGCGGCCAGGATGGGGCTTCCTTTCAGGGCTTCCATCAGGTCGCACAGTTCGCGTGTCGACGCGAACCATTCGACGGTCCATGTTGGTCCGGCGACCAGCTTGTCGACAGATGGAATAGGATGGCTGCGGGCCGCTTTCACGATCTCGCGCCGCTCGTCCTCCGCGGCCGTTGCGTAGCGGCGGCGCAGATCGGCGGCCATGTCGGTCTTCAGCCTGAACGCTTCGCCCGTTGTCAGGAACGGCCTGTTGTGCGCACTGAGGTTCTCCACCCGGTTGCGCCCGAGAACACGGATGAGCGCGTCGGTGGCTGTGTTATCGCTCTGTTGGATCATCAGCGCGGCGAGCGTTTCCAGCGTCACCGGGGTTCCCACCGGAACGGTTTGCAGCACGCCGGTCGGCAGCGAAAGGTCGTCCGCTGCCAGCCGAACGACATCGTCCCGGCGAATGTCGCCGCGAGAGACCGCCTGCTCGTAGGCCGTCAGGACAAAGAGCTTGAAGGCCGATCCCACGGCAAGCCGCTCGTCGGCGGAGCGGGTCACGCGCTCTCGGCCATCGACCCGCGCGAAGACCGAAACGGTGTCGCCCAGCCCGGAGAGCGAGTCGATGATCTCGCTCGTGTTCGACGCCGTTGCGGCGGGCCGCCCGAAGTACAGGACCCCGATTTGTCCCCGCGCGTTGAGTTTGATCCGGACCGGAATCGTGGCGTGTTCGAGGCCAATCACGCCGGCTCCCCTATTGACCTCAACCGAAACGACCGGTCCGAAGTCTCGGGTCAATTGCGCAACGATCTCTGAGAGCTGGAAGAGGGGAAGCTGTGCGCGGAATGTTGGCGTGAACCAGGTCTCCCGGATGGGATCGTCCCGGAACAGCCGCTCGATGGCCGCTGTTTCGGACAGGTGCCCGCCGATCCCAGGGGCCGGGCTCATGAGCAGAACAAAGGCAAGGAAAGCGCCGGCCACCCGCGACTGGTTTCGGCTTGCCATGTGAACGTGGTCTCCACCCTGCACAAGTCTTTTCGGGTGCTGGCAGGGCTGGGTCCCGTGCTGACGCTTGTCAAGGAACCCCTCCAGATTGTGCTTCAGCCCGACGCCCCAGGGACGCAGCCAGTGGGGCTGGCGCGCCCTACAACCGCTTGATCGCAATGCCGTGCCGGCGCAGGGCGTAACCCACTTGGCGTGGTGTCAGGCCGAGCAGGCGGGCGGCCTTGGCCTGCACCCAGCCGGTCTTTTCCATGGCTGCGACCAGCCGTTCGCGATCGGGCAGGCGGCCGGAGGACCCGCCGCCGTCGTCGGCGTTCGGCGCGGTGTCATGGGGCGCCATATCGCGCGGGCGCTCTGCCGGTGTCGGGATCGGCGGGGCAGGGCGCGCCGGTCCCTGGCTTGCGGGTCCCGGGCTCGCGGGGCCCTGGACGGCCGTGGTCCCGGTGGTGCACGAGGCACATCCGGGTCCGGTGCCGCCCGACGTGCCGGACGGGCAGGGGGCACCCGGAGTCGGCGATGCCAACCCGCCGACGGCTTGCGTGGGACCCTGTACCTCGCGCCACAAGGCCGAGGACAGGCACCCTGCCTCGCGGCAGGCGAAGTCCTGGGCGCCGATGACATCGCCGCGCACCATGGTGGCGACCCGGGTGATGCAGTTCTCCAACTCGCGGACATTGCCGGGGAAGGCGCAGCCGCGCAGCAGGTCCAGGGCCTCCGGGGCCAGCCCCAAGTTGTCGCCATTCTCCTGGTTGAAGCGGTCGAGGAAGTGCCGGGCCAGGGGCTCAACGTCCTCCGGCCGGTCGCGCAAAGGCGGCAACACCAGGGTCACGACGTTGATGCGGTAGTACAGGTCGGCGCGGAACTCGCCCCGAGCCACGGCTTCTTCGAGGTGGCGGTTGGTGGCGGCGATCAGGCGCACGTCCACCTTGCGGGTCTTCGACGAGCCCAGGCGCTCGAACTGGCCTTCCTGGAGCACGCGCAGCAGCTTGGCCTGGAAGGCGGCGGAGATCTCGCCGATCTCGTCCAGGAACAGGGTGCCGCCGTCGGCCATTTCGAATCGGCCCTTGCGCTCGCTGTTGGCGCCGGTGAAGGCGCCCTTGTCGTGGCCGAACAGTTCCGACTCCAGCAGCGTATCGGGCAAAGCGGCGCAGTTGACGCAAACGAAAGGCTTGTCAGACCGAGGACTAACCTGATGGATGGCGCGGGCGACCATCTCCTTGCCGGTGCCGCTCTCGCCACGCACCATCACCGATGCGCGCGTCCGCGCCACATGGCGAACCTGATCGAGCACGGCCCGCATGGCTGGGCCGCGCCCCACGATTTCCTTGAAGCGTGGCGTGCGGCCATTGCTGCTCCCCGTGGCCGTGCCGCCGCCGCTGCGAGCCTCATGACGGGCCAGCTTTTCCAGGCGCGCGGCGTCGGCCATCAGGGTGCGCCGGTCGGCAGCCACAAGCCGATGCAGCTGCACCGTCTGGCCGATCAGGTTGCCGACCATGCTGAGGAATCGCAGGTCCTCGTCAAAGGAACGGGGCGGCGGGCCGTCCCATTCGCGTTCCACGGACAGCGTGCCCAGCGCGCTGTCCCCCGCCCGAATCGGAACGCACAGAAAGGAGACGCGGTCGGTTTCCAGGCTGCCGGAGTGGTCGGCATAGGAGGAAAAGCGGTCGTCATCGCTTAGGCGGCCTACGAGGAGCGGCAGATTGGAGCGGTACACCTGATCGGCGGCCTCCAGGGGATAGGCGCCCCGGCCCTTACGGGCGGTTTCCAGGGATTGGCCGACGATGGCGACGAGGCCGAGAGGCGCGTCTTCGCCGGGGCTCTCTGTCGCCGGCTCCGTGGCAAGGGCGATGGTGCCGCGTCGCATGTCCAGGTACGACGACAGGACGTTCAATACATCGCGCAGGGTCTGGTCGAGTTGCAGCGTGGCCGACAGGATTTTGCTGATTTCGTACAGCGTCAGCAGCGGCAGGCTGCCGGACACCACTGTCGTTTCGGTGGGGGCCGAGGGGGCGGGCGATGTGAACGGAGGGGCTTTGGCATCCATCAGCGATGCTCCGGGACAGGTCGATTGTGCACTGCACCATGGTGCGACGATTCTGCCTTAATATCAATCACTGTTGAGGGCGCTTGGCAATCTTGCCTAAGCCATAGGCAGAATCCGGCTTTTCAGACGAGAGCGCGCGTGCTCGGACCCTGCCGCCAAAAAAAGGAACGGGTGCGAGCTGCCGACACCGAGCCTAAGGACAGCCGCCAGTCTGACAAGAATAGCCGCTGATTGGGTCGCCCACCAGTCCCACCAGTCCAGCCGGGAACAGCCTCCGGCCACGTCTGGTGTCGGGTGCGCTCGACGGCCGCGACGCGTTCGCATCGCATGGCGGAGACCACGGCCCAAGTCCGGGGCGTCGCGGCTCGGTCGGGGCCCCGAAGATACGGCAGAGTCGGAAGAATGGCCCGGGGGCCAATCCCAATGGATGTCCAGACCCCTGGCCCGAAGCACGAGCGCACTCTCCGAAACGCGCCTTGGAGCCGCCTGTTTCCGTATCGCCGCCGTTCCGGAGTCGCCGCCCAGGGGCGCGGGAACGCGAACGGGGGCGCCCATGGCGCCCCCGCTGGAGTGAACCGACAGAGCGGCCCTGTTTACCCGAACTTGAACTGGATGCCGTAGCCGCCGCGCGGATAGTTCCAGTCCAGTTCGCCGCTCTCGGCGGTCAGGACACGGCAGGTGCCGCATTCCATGCAGCCGTCCGGCATCACCTCGACCTTGCCGTCCTCCGACATCTGGTAGCAGCCGGCCGGGCAGACCTTGACCAGGGTCTTGAGAACCTCCGACGGGACTGTGTGCGGTGCAATGCAGACGTGCGGGTTGCCTTCGTCCACTTTGTAACGGTTCTGGAAGAGCTTGTCCTCGACCTTCACCGACGGGCTTTCCAACATCACGCACCTCCTTGTGAATGGGCCGAGGGTCGGCCGATTTGAACCATCGTTGAGACCCAATCTGTCACATTCCCCTCGAGGGGGGACCCTTTGTGTCTCCGTATCCCGGTACCTTGTAATAAACAGTCGCGCCCATGGGAAGCCCTGTTCGCTCCGGTTTGAGTTCGGAACTGGACTGGGAAGCAACGGCGCGGCCGGGGATGATGCTTCTGTGTACGCCAAATGCGGATTGAACTCAATTATTTTCTTTCGCGGGTGCGGTACGCGGGCGGTGATGAACCGCCCGCGTGCGCGCCCTCTTACCGGGTCAGGTCGTAGCTGATTCCGGTCTCTTCGGTGTCGCGGTCCAGCTTGTCCAGAACCGCGTCGAGCAACGTCACCAGAACCCGCAGGCCGCCCTGATAGCCCAGGGTGGGGAAGCGGTGGTGGTGGTGCCGATCGAAGATCGGGAAGGTCAGCCGGATCAGCGGAATGCCGAGATCCTGTTGCAGGAACTTGCCGTGCGAGCTGCCGATGACGAACTCGGCCGGCTCGGTGGCCAACAGCGAGCGCAGGTGCCACAGGTCCTTGCGCGGCCACACCTGGGTCTCGGTGCCGAACGGCGAGTCGGCGAGCAGCGCCTTCATCTTCTTTTCCCACGCCGGGCCGCCGTTGGTGGACAGGCAGTGGACCGGCTCGACGCCCAGTTCCAGCAGGAAGGCGGTCATGCCGTAGACGAAGTCCGGATCGCCGAACACCGCCATCTTGCGGCCGTGCAGCCAGGACTGACTGTCCGTCATGGCATCGACCAAACGCCCGCGCTCCAGCTCCAGGCTTTCCGGAATGGCCTTGCCGGTGATCTCCGAGACGGTCATCAGGAAGGAGTCGGTGGCGCTGACACCCATCGGGTAGTGGAACGACTGGGTTTTCTGGCTGGTGCTCTCCTGGACCATCTCCAGGGTCTTCTCGCTGCACCAGTGCTGCAGCGACAGGGTCGCCTTGGCGTTGCGCGCGGCCTTGATCTGCTCAATGGTCGTGCCGCCCGCGTACATGCGGAAGGTGCCGTCGGTGGGCGTGTCGAACACATCCGAGACGTCGGAGAGGAACGTGAATTCGACCCCCATCTGGTCCAGGATCCGGGTCAGTTCGCGGTTGTTGGCGACCGCGTAGCCGTCGAAGCCGGGGACGATGTTGATGGCCTCGCCCGGGGTCGCGTCACCCTCTTCCTGCTCCCAGAAGTAGGAGACGATGTTCTTGACCATGACATCGTAGCCGTTGGTGTGGCTGCCGACGAAGGCCGGGGTGTGGGCGAAGGGAACCGGGAACTCCTTGCTGAAACCGTTCTTTTCCTTGGCCTGGATGATGAAGGAGTTGAGGTCATCGCCAATGACCTCGGCCATGCAGGTGGTCGAGACGGCGATAATCTTGGGGTCGTACAGCGCCGACGCGTTGGCCAATCCGTCCACCAGATTCTGCAGGCCGCCGAAGACGGCCGCATCCTCTGTCATGGACGTGGACACCGCCGAGCACGGCTCCTTGAAGTGGCGCGCCAGGTGCGAGCGGTAGTAGGCCACGCACCCCTGCGAGCCGTGCACCATCGAAAGGCACTGGTCAAAGCCGGCGGCGGCGAACACCGCGCCCAGCGGCTGACAGGCCTTGGCGGGGTTCACGGTCAGAACCTCGCGGGCGAAGTTCTTCTCGCGATAGTCCCAGGTCTTGGTCCAGTCGGCGATCTCCTGAACCTTTTCCGGGGGGTGCGGACACTCAAAGGCGTTCCGCTTGTTTTCAAACATCGCCTCGTATTCCGGCTCCCGGAACAGCGTGGCATGATCGAGTACGCGATCTGCGTTCTGTGGCATTGTCGGAGGTCTCCACGCTTGACGTAGGTTGGGGTGAGCGACGCGAACCCCAACAAGAGTTGGCACCGTTGGGGTCGGCGCTGTCGCGCCTTACCCCAACCTACGGACGTTTCAGGAGGCGGCCTTCCAGGGCGCCTGGGGCAGCTTCCAGACCGGGCTGTTGATGGCCATGTCCATGTCGCGGGCGAACACCGCGAAGCCGTCGTAGCCGTGGTAGGGGCCGGAGTAGTCCCACGAGTGCATCTGGCGGAACGGCACGCCCATCTTCTGGGTGGCGTACTTTTCCTTGATGCCGGAGCCCACGAGGTCGGGGCGCAGCTTCTGGATGAAGTGGTCCAACTCGTAGCCGGTCACGTCATCGTAGATCAGCGTGCCTTCCTTCACGTAAGGGCTGGTGCGCTTGTAGTCGTCGCCGTGGGCGAACTCGTAGCCGGTGGCGATGATCTCCATGCCCAGATCGTCGTAGGCGGTGGCGACGTGCCGGGGGCGCAGGCCGCCGACGTAGAGCATCACCTTTTTGCCTTCCAGGCGCGGCTTGTACTTGGCCAACAACGCATCGACCATCGGCTGGTACTTGGCGATGACCTCCTCGGCCTTCTTCTGGATCGTCTCGTCGAACTGGGCGGCGATGGCGCGCAGCGACTTGGCGATCTGGGTCGGGCCGAAGAAGTTGAACTCCATCCAGGGCACGCCGTAGGTCTCTTCCATGTGGCGGCAGATGTAGTTCATCGACCGGTAGCAGTGGATCAGGTTCAGTTTCGCCTTCGGCGCGTGTTCCATTTCCGACAGCGTGCAGTCGCCGGACCATACCGCCACGACGCGCAGGCCCATCTCCTCCAGCAACCGGCGCGAGGCCCAGGCGTCACCGCCGATGTTGTAGTCGCCGATGACGTTGACGTCGTACTCGGTGCCGCCCTCGGTGTTGGCGTTGTCCTTCAGCACCCAGTCGCGGATGGTGTCGTTGGCGATGTGGTGGCCCAGCGACTGGGACACGCCACGGAAGCCCTCGCAGCGCACCGGCACGATGGTCTTGCCGGTATCCTTCATCTTCTTCTTGGCGACGCCCTCGATGTCGTCGCCGATCAGGCCGATCGGGCATTCCGACTGGATCGTCACACCCTTGTTCAGCGGGAACAGGCCCTCGATCTCGTCGATCATGATGCCCAGCTTCTTGTCGCCGCCGAACACGATGTCACGCTCCTGGAAGTCGGAGGTGATCTGCATGGTGACGAAGCGGTCAACGCCGGTGGTGCCGGTGTAGTAGTTGCGCCGCTGGGACCAAGAGTAGTGGCCGCAGCCCACGGGGCCGTGGGAGATGTGCACCATGTCCTTGACCGGGCCCCACACCACGCCTTTGGAGCCGGCGTAGGCGCAGCCGCGGATGGTCATGACACCGGGGATGGACTTGACGTTGGATTTGACACCGCAACTCGGAGCGTCCTCGCCCTCGCCGGTGCGGGCGATGGTCAGGTGCTTGGAGCGGCGCTTTGCGAACTTGTCGGGATAGGCGGACAGGACCTCGGCGATCATCTCTTCGCCGGAAACGGTGCCGCCCGGGGCGTCCAGAGGGGTCATCTCGTCCTCCATGGGAACAGACTGAAAGTGATACAGGGACGGGGGGGGGGGAGGGGCCGAACATCCGACGATCAGCCCTTCCAAGACCCCGGAAAACGCGGGGTGGGGCGGTCCCGTTACGCCGTGACCTCTTCCTTGGCTTCCAGGGCGGCGATCTGCTCTTCCTCGGACTTCATGATGCCGAACTCGATCAGCATTTCCTCGAGCTCGTCCATGGTGATGGGGGTGGGGATGACACCCTTGCCCGAGTTCTCGTGGATCTTGCGGGCCAGTTCGCGGTACTCGGCCGCCTGGTTGGAGTCGGGCGCATACTGGATGACCGTCTGGCGGCGCAGCTCGGCGTGCTGCACGACGTTGTCGCGCGGCACGAAATGGATCAGCTTGGTACCCAGCTTGGCGGCCAGGGCCTCGGACAGCTCCAGTTCCTTGTCGGTGCGGCGCTCGTTGCAGATCAGGCCGCCCAGGCGCACGCCGCCGGAGTGGGCGTACTTCAGGATGCCCTTGGCGATGTTGTTGGCGGCGTACAGCGCCATCATCTCGCCGGACATGACGATGTAGATTTCCTGGGCCTTGTTCTCGCGGATCGGCATGGCGAAGCCGCCGCACACCACGTCGCCCAGCACGTCGTAGGACACGTAGTCCACGTCCTCGTAGGCACCATTCTCTTCAAGGAAGTTGATGGCGGTGATCACGCCACGGCCGGCGCAGCCGACGCCGGGCTCAGGGCCGCCGGCTTCGGTGCACTTGATGCCCTTGTAGCCGATCTTGACGACGTCCTCGACTTCCAGGTCCTCGACCGAGCCGGCCTCGGCGGCCAGATGCAGCACGGTGTCCTGAAGCTTGGTGTTCAGAATCAGGCGGGTGGAGTCGGCCTTCGGGTCGCAGCCGACGATCAGGATCTTCTGGCCCATCTCGACCAGAGCGGCCAGGGTGTTCTGGGAGGTCGTGGACTTGCCGATGCCGCCCTTGCCGTAGAAGGCGATCTGACGCAACTGGCTCATGAGGTCTCTCCTGTTCTTTGGTAGCTCGGGAACCGAGGGTGGTCGGCCGGTTCGTTGCCTGCCCCTGTCACAGCAAGGGTCGTGCCAAGTCGGAGGCCAGGCTTGGGGTGCATGCTTTATTTAATAAAAACAGGACGCTAGAGGGGTGTCGCGGGGCGCGGCGGGCGGTGGTTCGAACTGTTCGGAACCCGACAAAGCGACGACGCGGGGTGTCGGGATCCGACACAGGCCTGTGTGTCGCGTGGTCCGGCGTTGGGTTTCAGCGGCCCGGAATTTGACGGTTCGCCTGCACTGGTCGATAAAGGCCCTAGGTCGGCATGGGGATTGCTAAGGGGGCGGGCATGAGCAGTGGGACCACGACGAAGGCTTCACCCGACACGGCGGATGCGGAAGCTTGGCAACAGACTGTTTCGGAAGACGCGGAGCCGATGGTGCGCCGGCCGCTGGGGCACAGCAGCAACATGGTGGGGTTATCCACCGCGTATCTGGCCAGTCCGGACTTCAACGCGCGGCCGCAATCGCTGGAACTGCCGCATGTGCGGGCGACCTGCGGGGCTCTGTTCGAGATGCTGGGTGAGGCGGAAGACATGGCCGATGCCGTCAAGGCCTTCCATGCCTACATGGCGGCCACGTTCTGTCTGGAGGCGGAACAGCGCGATCCGTTGGACAAGCCTGGACGGAAGCGGCCGGACGACGGCACGCGCCGGTTCCGCTCCAGCTACCTGCGTCTTCTGAAGGGGTGGGTGTTCGATTCCGCCTCGCCCGAGGGCGCCGTTCTCAAGGGCTGGGTGGAAAGCCGCTTCGGCCTGCTGCCCACATGGCACGGCGCGCCCATCGAATACATCCCCAGCCCGGCCTGGGTCCGCTATGTCGAACAGAAGATGAGCAGCCGCTTTCATGGCAACTCGATCCACTGCCAGCTCGATCTGGTGTTCACGTTCTGTCAGTGGATGATGCGGCGTTTCGTTCTGAAGGGGCGCGAGCACATCACCCTGTACCGGGGGGTCACCACCGTATGCGGGGGCGAGGACCAGATCCTGGAACGCCTGGACAAGCGGCGGGCCGTGGCCCGGTTCAACAGCCTGACGTCGTTCACCGGGGAACGCGACATCGCCGACTGCTTTGGCGACAAAATCCTGACGGTGCAGGTGCCGGCGACCAAGATTCTGTTCTTCGACAAGCTGCTGCCGCGTCATCCGCTCAAGGGCGAGGCGGAATATCTGGTGATCGGGGGCGACTACGAGGTGGAGATGTCAACGTTATGAGCGCACAGGACCTGTTCGGAGATATGGCCACCCTGGAGGACCGGGCACTGGGGGCGTATCTGGGCCTTGCCGTGGGCGACGCCCTGGGCGGGACCGTCGAGTTCATGACCCGGCGCGAGATCGAGCACAAATACGGGGTGCACAGCCGCATGATCGGTGGCGGCTGGCTCAACCTGAAGCCCGGGCAGGTGACCGACGACACCGGCATGGCGCTGGCGATGGGCCGGGCGCTGATCACCTCCGGCGGCTACAACGGCGAAGCGGTCGCGGACTCGTTCGTGGCTTGGCTGAAGAGCAAGCCGGTGGACTGCGGCAATACCGTCAGGCGCGGGTTGCGACGGTACATCAATCAGGGGACGCTGGAAGGCCCCTATAACGAGGGCGACGGCGGCAACGGGGCGGCAATGCGGCTGGCGCCGCTGGCCCTCATATCATTCGGCGCCGCAGACGAGGACATTGAGGCGTGGACGGTGGCCCAGGCGCACATTACGCACCACCAGGGGCGCTCCGATGCCGCCTGTGTCGCGCTGGTGCGTATGGTCCACGCCGCTCTGCGGGGGGAGGGTGTCAGTGGCGTGCGCGCCGAGGCGACGCGCCTGATCGAGGCGCACCCGAAGTTCGGTTTTTCGCCGTATCGGGGGCACAGTTCAGCCTACATCGTGGATACGGTGCAGACCGTGCTGCACTTCTATTTTTCCGCCGACAGCTTCCGGACCTGTGTGACGCAGACCGTCAACCAGGGTGGGGACGCCGACACCACCGGAGCCATTGCCGGCATGGTGGCCGGGGCGACGTACGGGGCCTCCGCCATTCCCTCCGCTTGGAAGGGCAAGCTGGACAGGACCGTGGCCGCCGAGGTCAAGGCCCAGACGCGGGCGCTTCTGATGCTGGCCCAGCGCCGCGCGGACGGATAGGGCAGGCGCCGTCACGGCCAATCGCCGCCGACGGCGCCCGTCCCGATCAGGCTTGGAACAAACCTACCACCAGCAGCCTCCGCGGCCGCCCATGCCGGTGCCGGCGCCACCCCGTCCGGGGCCGCGCCCGCCGCCTTGGTTCATGCCCTGGCCGCCGCGGCCTGTTGCCCCGATCTGCCAATTGGGCCGCAGGGTGTCATCGCGCAGTGCGTAGTGCATGTCTCCGACGGTGACCGTTCGGGCCACGTAGGCATCGGCCGGCATGGCCTCCGTTCTGAAGGCCGTGACGGCCACCGACTCGCCAGGCCGCAGGGTGTCGAGCAGATCCGGCAATGCGGCGACCGGCCCGAGATGCACGTTAAGGGTGGTGTTGTCCGGCGTTTGCAGGGTTATGTGTGCGCCGATGGCGGCGCGCCCGGTGGTCATGGCGCATCGTTCGGTCACGACCTCCCCGACGACGCCGGACAGGTCAATGACGGGCAGGGCAAGGCCTTGGCGCGCGACACCCTGTGTGTCGCCGAGTCCTTTCTGTGCCTGCACCGAAGATGGCACCGCCACGACCATCAGCAGCGCCGCGAGTGCATATATCAACCGGTTCATGGCAATCTCCCGCGTTCATCGGGCGTCCACGGAACCTCTGATTCACCGTCTTGGAAGCGACGGCCGGAATGCCCTGTCCTCAGGATCCCAAACCGTCCCGGGTCGGACCTGCCTGACACCGCGCCCTCGCGCCACCGGGATCCGAGGTTTCGTGACGACAACACCGTTAGTTTACCACGCCAGTCTCCTAGAGGTGATGCGGTTCGGTCAGGGCTGGGGCACCCAAATGGCAGGGATCTCTTGTGCCCGGCGCGGTTACCCGGGGCGGGCGAAGGCTTTCAGTTCCGGCAATTCGAGGACGTCGAGCGCGCGTTCGTGGGTGGCTTCCAGCACCACCGGTGGCGCCAAGCCGACCTCAAACGCGTCCAGCCAGCGCGTGGTGCACACGCACCAGCGATTGCCCGGCTGGAGACCAGGAAACCCGATTTCCGGTCGCGGACTCAGCAAGTCGTTGCCGGACCGGCGGCTGAATTCCAGGAACTCCAGGGTCATGACAGCGCACACCGTGTGTGAGCCGGGGTCGTCCGCGCCCGTGTTGCAGCACCCGTCCCGATAGAATCCGGTCAGGGGGCGCAGCGAGCACGGTTCAAGCCGGCCCCCAAGGACATTGCGGGCGATGGTGGTATTCTCGTCCTGTGTCATGCGACGCACTCCTCCCCCGAGTGCTTTGATCCAGACAAAAGACGCCGCGTGCATTAATTGTCTGGATCAATGCACTAAATTCAGACAGTCGAGCAACGCCCCTTGCCTTCAAGGGTATAACGTGTGACGGCGTCGCTGCTCTGGGTCTTCAGAGGACCCATCTCACCCCCTATATTGGGGTAGGGCGGCGCCGCGTCATCCCGTGGTCGCGCTCGGACGTCGCGAAAAAAAGGCGATGGGTTTGATCGATTCTGCCGCGTTGTTGTGGGTCATGTGGTGCTGCCCTTGCCCCGGCGGCCTGTGCGGTCCAGATAGCGGGGGCGGGAAGGGCGTGCCGCCCGGCGCGATCCGTCACCGCACCGTCTCTTGCCGGGCGCGTTGTCCTGGCCTAAACACTCATTCGGATGACTCAAGGAGAAGGCCGTGCGCAACGGCGCCGCACCGACACCCGTGACCCTGCCGCCACCCCGCCACATCGGCGCGGTCAACTGGCGCGGCGCCTGGGAACTGTACCTCAAGGAGGTGCGGCGGTTCCTCAAGGTCTACATGCAGACCATCATGGCGCCCATTGTCACCACCCTGATCTTCCTGGCCATTTTCGTGCTCGCCCTGGGGCGCGACATCACCCAGCACGTCCCCGGCGTCTCGTTCATGGAGTTCCTGGCCCCCGGTCTGGTGATGATGGCCATGGTGCAGAACGCGTTCGCCAACACGTCGTCCTCGGTCATTATCTCCAAGGTGCAGGGCAATATCGTCGATGTTCTGATGCCGCCCCTGTCCGGCGGCGAGATCCTCGCGGCCTATGCCTTGGGTGGGATGACCCGGGGTGTCCTGGTCGGGGTCGCCGTTCTGGCGGCGATGGCCGCGTTCGTCACGATCCATGTCCATAGTGTCGGGCACATCCTGTTCCATGCCGTGGGGGCCTCGCTGATGCTGTCGATGCTGGGCATCATCGCCGGCATCTGGGCGGACAAGTTCGACCACATGGCGGCGGTGACCAATTTCATCATCACGCCGCTGTCGTTCCTGTCGGGCACGTTCTATTCCATTGATCGCCTGCCAGAGAACTTCCAACTTTTCGCCCACGTCAATCCGTTCTTTTACATGATTGATGGCTTCCGCTATGGCTTCATCGGCCACGAGGACGCCATGCCGATGACGGGACTGGTGGTGGTCGGCCTGACCAACGTGGCGCTGCTGGTGATCGGGTACGCGATGCTCCGGTCCGGCTACAAACTAAAGGCCTGAAACCGTGGATCCGCTGTCCGCCGCGCCCGTTCTGGCCACCGTGCCGTTTCCGGCCATCGATCCGGTAGCCATTCAGATCGGTCCCCTCGCCGTGCGCTGGTATGCGCTGGCCTACATCGCCGGGCTGCTGTTGGGCTGGCTGTGGCTGCGCCGCCTGGGCCGCCGGCCGCCGGCGGTCCTGACCCACGATCAGGCTGATGATTTTCTGGTCTGGGCCTCGCTGGGCGTGGTGCTCGGGGGGCGGTTGGGTTACGTGCTGTTCTACAACCTGTCGTACTTCCTGGGGCGACCCTCGGAAATCCTGATGGTCTGGCAGGGCGGCATGTCGTTCCACGGGGGTTTTCTGGGCGTCATCATCGCCCTGCTGATCTTCTGCCGCCGCAAGGGAATCCATCCGCTGGCCATGGGCGATCTGCTGGCCTGCATCGCGCCCATCGGGCTGTTCTTCGGCCGCATCGCCAATTTCATCAATGGCGAGTTGTACGGGCGTCCGGCGCCGGACCTGCCGTGGGCCATGGTGTTCCCGACCGCCGACGGCCAGCCGCGCCACCCCAGCCAGCTTTACGAGGCGGCGCTGGAGGGTCTCCTGCTCTTGGTCGTGACCGCTGTTCTGTTCCGTGTCGCGGCGGTGCGCGCGCGCCGGGGCACGTTGATCGGCGTGTTCATGATCGGTTACGGGGTGTCGCGCTTCCTCGTCGAGTTCGCGCGGGAGCCGGACGCACACCTGGGATATCTGTTCGGGGTCATCACCATGGGTCAGGTTCTATCCCTGCCCATGATCTTGGCTGGGCTGGGCTTTCTGGCCTGGGCCTGGAGCCGGCCGCCGGCCTGGACGCCGGATCGGGCGGCATGACCAAGGCGTTCGAGGATCGCCTGCGCGGGCGAATCGCGGCCGAGGGGCCATTGCCCGTCGAGACGGTGATGGCCGAGGCGAATGCGGCCTATTACGCGCGTGGCACGGCCATCGGTGCCGCCGGAGACTTCATCACCGCCCCGGAGATCAGTCAGGTGTTTGGCGAGATCTGCGGCCTGTGGATGGCCGTGGTCTGGCAGATGGTGGGGATGCCCCGTCCGTTGACGCTGGTCGAGTGCGGCCCCGGACGCGGCACCCTGATGGCCGATGCGCTGCGCGCGCTGGCGCCGGTGCCGGCGTTCCGCGCGGCGCTTGAGGTCCATCTGGTGGAGACCAGCGCCGCATTGCGCGAAACCCAGCGGGCCGCCCTTGGGGACGCCGTGACCGCCTGGCATGACGCGCTTGACACGCTTCCGGAACGACCCTTGTTCCTGATCGGAAACGAATTTCTGGACGCGCTCCCGGTGCGGCAGTACGTTCGCGTTGACGACGGCTGGCATCTGCGCCGGGTCGGACTGGCGGAGGACGGTCGGTTCGTGTTCGTGGTGGGTGAGGCGGTCACGGCCGATGATCTGGATCCGAGGGTGCGCGCTGGCGCGCCCGATGGTGCCATCGCCGAGGTCTGTCCGTCGGCGCGGGCCTTCGTCACCGATGTGGCGCAACGGGTGGTCGCGTCGGGGGGGGCCGCGCTTCTGATCGATTATGGTCACGCGGTCGCGGCCGGGGGGGAGACTCTCCAGGCCGTCAGCCGCCACCAATACCGTTCTCCGTTGGAGGGGCTTGGAACCGTGGACCTGACAGCCCATGTGGATTTTCAGGCATTGGATGAAGCGACCCGGTCGGTCGGGGCTCGGACCCATGGTCCGGTCGAACAGGGGGCGTGGTTGCGCGCCTTGGGGGCCGAGGCCCGAGCGGCCGCATTGTGTCGCAATGCCACGCCGGGACAGGCGGATGCCGTCCGGGCGGCCGTCCGTCGCTTGGTTGATCCCACGGAGATGGGCAGCCTGTTCAGGGTTTTCGCCGTGACCGGGTCGGGGGCGGGTCCACTGCCCGGTTTCGAGGGGGGCTTGTCATCATGATCACCGTATCCGCGTTGAATGCTTTGAGCCGGGTTCGCCATGCGTTCTTCACCCGGGAACCGGGGTTGTCCGAAGGCCTTTATGCCAAGAACAACTGCGGCTTTTCTTCGCGGGACGATGCGGCGACCGTGGCCAAGAACAGGCAGCGGGCGGTGGAAAGCATGGAAATGCCGCCCGAGGCCCTGGTTACGGTCAACCAGCAGCACACCTCCGACGTGGTCGTGGCGGAGGCGCCGTGGCCCCAGGATCAAATGCCGGTCGCGGACGCCATTGTGACCACGCGGCCGCGTTTGGTGTTGGGGGTCCTCACGGCGGACTGTGCCCCGGTTCTCATGGCCGATAGCAAGGCCGGGATCGTTGCCGCCGTCCATGCCGGCTGGCGCGGCGCGCTGGGCGGCGTGCTGGCCAACACGGTCGCGGTCATGGTCGAGCAGGGAGCCAAGCCTGATCGGATCATCGCCGGAATCGGGCCGTGCATCGGTCAGCGCTCCTATGAGGTCGGACCCGAGTTCCCGGCGCCGTTCCTGGAACAGGACGAGACCAACGGTGCGTTTTTCACGGCGGCCCGGCGCGATGGGCATTTTCTGTTCGATCTGCCGGGGTTCGTGGCCAAGCAACTGTCGCGGGCCGGGGTGCGCGACATCATGCCGACCCCGTGCGATACCTGTCGCGAGGAGGCGCGGTTCTTCAGCCATCGTCGGGCCACGTTGCGGAGCGAAGGGGACTACGGTCGGCAATTGTCGGCCATCGCCCTGGAACGCTGAGCCAACGCGGTCCCCCACATGCCCCGTCGCTGTTTTCCGCTTTAACCCCTTCCCGACCTCCCCCATAAATGGGAGAGACCTTGAAACGGTTGGCGCCTGCCGGATGTCCTCCTGTTGAAAGGCGGAGGGCGGGGCCGTGCCCCGTTCCTGCGGCGCGGGCGGACGTTGGCGGACATGTGTGAAGGCGATAGGGAACGTTGAGGGGCGTGCGATGCCGGGGACCGAGGTACGTTGGGCGGTGCTGGGGAGTGTGCTGCTTCTCCTGACCGCGTGCGGTATACCCCAGCCGTTTCGCCATCAGGCCTACGCGCCGCAAGGAAATCCTCTGGTCACGCTGCGCTCGGGCGTTGGCGTGGCGGTCCCGCCTGTCCTGGGCGTGCCGCGCGCCCTGGGGGAGCTGATGGCCGAGGCCGTCGCCCGGCGGCTGACGGCCTCCGATATCCCGGCCATGGCGGTGGAGAGCCCGGCGGCGGATGCGCCCGGACTGGTGCTGGTGGGGTGGCTGGTCGGTCAGGACGCGACCGACATCGGGACGAGCTTCACCGTGCGTTGGAGCTTGCTGGCATCCGATGGCACGGTGATCGACGAAACCACCCGCGACATGGCCATGCCGATCGAGGTCTGGGCCACGGGTGGCGAGCAGGTGGCCGACCTTGTGGCCGGGGACAGCCGGGCACCGCTGGTTGCCCTGATCGGGTCCGAGGCCGACACGACGGGTCGGCGCCGGACCGCCCGCGACGTCACTCCGGACACGGCGGCAGCGGAGTCTGAGGCGGTGGCGGGCGAGGGGGACGCTTCCGGTGACAAGGCCGAACCCGACGCCGACACGGCGGACGCGACGGCGACGGCGTCGGCTCAGGATACGGCGACGCGTTCGTCCTCTCCCGGGCCGGCCCGCTCGGCTTCGGAGCTGGTCATGGCGCCGCCGGAAGTCACGCGGGCGCCGGGGAACGGTAAGGAGGCCCTGGAGCGCGCCCTGACACGGATATTCGAACAGAGCGGTGTGCGCATCACTGAAACAGCGTCGCCGGATCGGCTGGTGGTGCGGGGCGCCGTCGAGGTGCTGCCCATGCAGTCCCTCGACACGGAACAGGTCTCCATCGCTTGGGAGGTGCTGGACGGCAGCGGTCAAACCCTGGGCCGCATGTCCCAGGAAAACGCCATTCCCATCGGCAGCCTGGATGGGGAGTGGGGGGATGTGGCTGCCTTGATCGCGGAAGGCACCGCTATGGGGGTTGGCGAGATCCTGGTGCGCAAGGGGATCGTGGTGCCGCCGGGCTCGTGACAGCTTCGTGAAAGCCGTATTGTCGGCCGGCGGAGCGGTTGATATAGTCCGCCCCGCGCGACGGGGAGCCCTTGGCCCTTCGTCGTGATCGCCCCTCTCGGGAGCGTCGCTCCACCAGGCGTCGTTCCCGCCGGTGCCCCCGCTGCCGGGTGTGCGCCGACTGCTTTCGCCCGTCGCCTCAGCCCATCGCCTCCGGGGACCCTGGCCCATGAAACTCGTGGCCTGCAACGGCAACCGTCCGCTTGCCGAAGCCGTTGCCGCTTATCTCAATATCGAACTGACCAATGCCTCTGTGCGTCGGTTTTCCGACATGGAGGTTTTTGTCGAGATCCACCAGAACGTCCGTGGCGAGGACTGTTTCGTCATTCAGCCTACGTCCTACCCCGCCAACGACAACCTGATGGAGCTGCTGGTCACGCTGGATGCGTTGCGCCGCAGTTCCGCCCGACGCATCACGGCGGTTATTCCGTATTTCGGCTATGCCCGTCAGGATCGGAAGACATCGCCGCGCACGCCGATTACCGCCAAGCTGGTGGCCAACGTGATTGCCGTGGCCGGGGCCAACAGGGTGGTTACGCTGGATCTGCACTCGGGTCAGATTCAGGGTTTCTTCGACATTCCGCTGGACAATCTGTTCTGCGCGCCGGTGTTCTCCAAGGATATCCTGGACCGGTATCCCGGCGAGCGGCCCATGATCGTCTCGCCAGACGTCGGCGGCGTGGTCCGCGCGCGCGGGCTGGCCAGCCGGATCGAGGCCGATCTGGCCATCATCGACAAACGGCGCGAGCGCGCCGGGGTGTCGGAGGTCATGAACATCATCGGCGATGTCAGGGACCGCACCTGTATTCTGGTTGACGATATCGTCGATTCCGCCGGTACGCTGTGCAACGCGGCGGTGGCGCTGAAGGAGGCCGGGGCCACGGCGGTCAGCGCCTATGTCAGCCATGGCGTGCTGTCCGGGGGCGCGGTGGCGCGGGTGACCTCCTCGCCGCTGGACAGTCTGGTCATCACCGACAGCATCCAGGCGACAGAGGCCATGCGGCTGGCCAAGAACGTCCGTCAGATTACGATCGCGCCCCTTCTGGCCGAGGCCATCCAGCGCATCAGCGACGAGCGCTCGGTGTCCAGCCTGTTCGATTGAGCGCCCGGGGCAATCGGGTGAACGCGCTTCGGTCTCTTCGTCCATCGCGCGGCGCCTTGATCTGTCATTGCGAGCCCGCGTCGCCAGACGCGGGCGAAGCAATCTAGAGCGGATGCATGCGTATTGAGCCCTGGATTGCTTCGTCGCTTCGCTTCTCGCAATGACAGCTGGGGGCTCGTCGTTGGGGTCTCGCTTCTGTCGAGCGCCCGGTTCCGACGCTACTCTTTTTTCACACGACTACCCTGATTGAGGGCCGCCGCTGCCACGCGGCGGTGAGGAATGCGGGCTAAAATCCGTCGGTTCTGATCGAGGCCATGACCTTTCGGGCATCGGCGCCGGCGCCCATGTCCTCCAGGATCATGTAATACCCCTGGGCGACGCTGGCTTTCATGGCCGGCAGGGTCGAACGCGGATCGTTGAACAGGAGCGCGCGGGCCCGGTTCAGGTCGTGCAGGGCGAGCGCGAACTTCTCCAGGTATTTGGCCTTCAGATCCTCGACGCCGGCCCGCGTGCGGTTGAGGTCGCGGCGCAGGTCATCCCGCTCAGCCCGCAGCGCCGCCATGGCGTGGTGAGCGTCATCGCGTTCGGCTTCCGTTTGGGCCAGCGCGGTGCGCGTGTCGATCAGTTCGCTCCGGATTCGCTCAAGCTCGTCCTGGGTTCGGGACAGTTCCACCGATGTGCGCGCCTGCCGGCGTTCACGATCCGTGAGGATGCGGCCCATGCGCCCCATCGCGGCGCGCTGGTCGCGGATGGTGCCCAACGCCTCCGTCATCTGCTGGTTCAGGGCCCGCATGTCGCGGCGGGTTTCGGCCATCAGGGCGGCGTCGTCGAGGCCTCCGGCGGCGGTAATCGCCTTGATGCGCCGGAACATGCGCACGAAGCCGGCGATGAGGGACGTCTGCACCGGCACATCGGGCATCAAGCCAGCGTCGAGTAGGCGGCGCTTCAGGGCGCGATCCGCGCCCAGGATGGCCACGGCTGACGACAGCGTGTCGTCAAGCGCGTCGTCGCCGATCTCCGCCGTCAGTTCGGCCCAGGCCCGAATCACTTCGGGCTGGCGCGGATCCCCCAGGGGGAGACAGCCGCCGTGGCCGTCATCCAGCGCCGCCAGGAGTCCGTCGGCGAGGGCGCGCGTCGCGTCCGATGTCGGCGGGGCGGTGTCAGCGGGCATCGCCATGGCTCTTGGTCCGGACGCGCATGATCTCGCTCTCCAGTTCGGCGATATAGCGCGACGCCTGATCCAGCAGATCGTTCAGGCGACGATTCTCGGTGCGCAACTGGGCGACGATCCGACTGGCGTACAAGGCGTTGCGCACCGGGTCGTTATGAACCTCCGCCGGGTCCGAGCCCGTTGTGCGGCGGGAGGGCACGCCGTGGCCCTGGGATGGGTCCCGCTCCCCATGGGTGTATACGGAGACAGACCCCCCCAGAAGGTCCTCGATGGATCCGCCGGCGTCTTCAAGATGCGCGCGCGCGTGTTCCAACGCGCTCAGCGCCTCCGGGCCGTCCGCGCGCAGAGCCAGGGCCATGATCTTGCGAAATCGCTCGCGATCGAAGCGGGACCAGTCCATTGACATTCCAGGCCTTTATCAATACGGGCCAGATCGTGCCCCGAGCCAACGCCGGGGACGCCCATTGTGACCCATGCGGAGCGGCCCGTCGAGGGGAGCGCTTGGTGCAATGCACACTCGACAGGCGCTTTACGTTTACGTAAACTGTCGGCATGAGTGAACAAGCCGCTGAACAGACCTATAGCATCGCTGAGTTGTCCAGCGAGTTCGGCGTGACCGCGCGGGCCATTCGCTTCTATGAGGACAAGGGGCTTCTGACGCCCCGACGCGAGGGGCAACGACGGATCTACACCGAGCGCGACCGCGTGCGCCTGCTGCTGATCGTGCGGGGCAAGCGCCTGGGATTCTCCCTGGGCGAGTGTCAGGACATTATCGACATGTACGGCGCCGAGCCGACCGAAGGGGCCCAGTTGCGCCGGCTGATCGAAACCATCCGGCAACGCCGCCGCTCTCTGTTGGACCGCATGGAGGACATGCGGCTGACCCTGGACGAGCTTGACCAGGTGGAGGCCCAGGCTCGGCGCATTCTTGAGGGCGGGGTACGGGGTGCATCGATCACGCCCGCCAAAAGCCGGCCGCCGACCGAGAGCGACGAGGCGGAGCGGGGCGCGAGGTCCCGGCTTACTTCGAACTCATGAACGCCTGGATGTGGGTATCCAGGAGGTCGGAGTTGGCGACGATCTGGTTCAGATCCTCAGCCGACTTGACGGACCCGCGATCCTTCAGCGCGTTCAGGTCCAGCATCGTCAGGCGCAGGGCCTTCGCGCCGTCGGGCGTGCTGAAGGCGGTTTCGAAGAACTTCCGCCCATAGCCCTTCTTGTTCCAAAGCCCCTCCAGGATGAAAAACACTTCCGGAAGGCTGGGGCGCCGGTTCGGTGGAAGGGCGTTCCATTCCTCAGGGGACAGCAGGAACAGAGATGTGGCCGACTCGTCCGTGAAGTAGCCGCTGTAGCGTTGACACAGGTTGGTCATCTGTTCGACGCGGGCCTGCCGGGGGGCGACATCCAGGGTCCGGAGCTCCGGCACGGCGTTTCCGTAGGCTTTCAGGAGTGGTGCGGGAGCTTCCATCAGACGGGCGAACTCGGTCCCCAGGACACCGCGCAGGACCCGGATGTCCGTATTGTGGACACGGCTCTTGACGCGGGGCAGGCCGCGCTCTTCCCGCTCCGCATTGACGCGGTCGGTAACATCCTCGACGGTCCATGCGCCGACGGCCCGCACGGCCTCAGGCGTATGCAGCATCAGGACATCCTGGCCGATGTCGCGGGCCTGTTCGGGGACGGTGAAGGATTCGCCCAGGGCCAGCAGAATTGAGGGATCGCGGTTCATCAGGCTCGGGAATTCCTGGTCCAGCGTCTCTCGAAGCGCGACCATGACGGGCGGGCTAATCCGCGCCAGCGCCTCCAGCATGCTTCCATCGGTCGAGAACAGGGCCTTCTTGACGTTCCCTTCGAATCCCCGAAGGACCTCGTTGATGACGAGCGTCTTCATCGAGGCCACAAGGCGCAGGCGGGGCAACTGGCCGGCGTCGGTGATGTGTTCGGCGACTCGGTCGTAAACCTTGGGCAGACGGCGCAGGATGAGGCGGGCGGCGCGGTCGATGAAATAGTGCCGAACGTGATCGATGGAATACCCGCAGGCCGGTACGATCACCTTGCCTCGCGACGGGGGAATGAGCTTGCCGTTTCCGGCCCGCAGGGCCAGCGCGCCCGATTTCCAGGCATGATCGAAGACCTCAAGGCCGCGTTCGATGGTCAGATCGTTGTTCACCGCCTGTTCGAATGGGACGCCATCGAGCAGGCAGCGGTCTTCGCCCGCGGTCTCGCCTTCGGATTCGGTGGCCTTTCGCGTCTCGCGCTCGACCCGACACAGAGTGGGGTAGAGGGCGGCGACGGCGCGGACCATCCGCAGATTGCGATGGCGCTCGCCGCGGGCGTCCCATCCTCGGGCCATGCCGCGCAGGAATCCGGGCATGGTGCCAAGCCACGCACTGTCGCCGTGGCTTGGCTCGATCGTCAGTCGGTCCTGTGGTTCACCCATCGGCGCTCTCATGCTGCCGCATGTGGGACACCAATCCTTCGTGCGCCCCATCACGCTACGACCCGAATCATACCAGTAACGGGTTCATTTTCAATATGTTTTCGGCGGTTCTTGCGGCGCCGCATCGGGTGTTGGCGCGTGACGTCGGTGATTGACGTTTACGTAAACGTCATATACGGTATCGAATAGTATCACCCGCCACCGGTTCCGGACCCGCAGCCTGAGGAGACCCCGCCGTGATCAGCTATCCGACCCTGAACTTCGATCTTGGCGAGACCGCCACCATGATCCGCGACACCGTGGCCGCCTTCGCCGCCGAGGAAATCGCACCGCGCGCCGCCGACATCGACCAGACGAACCTGTTCCCGGCCGACCTGTGGCGCAAGTTCGGCGATCTCGGCTTGCTGGGGATCACGGTGGACGAGGCCGACGGCGGCTCCGGCCTGGGGTATCTGGAGCACATGATCGCGGTCGAGGAGATCAGCCGCGCGTCGGCGTCGGTGGGGCTGTCGTACGGTGCGCACTCCAACCTGTGCGTCAACCAGATTCGCCGCAACGGCAACACCGAGCAGAAGGCGCGCTATCTGCCCAAGCTGATTTCGGGCGAGCATGTGGGCGCGCTGGCTATGAGCGAGCCGGGCTCCGGGTCCGACGTCGTCAGCATGCGCACCCGGGCGGTGAAGAAGGGTGATCGCTACATCCTCAACGGCAACAAGATGTGGATCACCAACGGCCCCGAGGCCGATACCCTGGTGGTCTATGCCAAGACGACGCCCGACGCCGGGCCGAAGGGCATCACCGCGTTCCTGATCGAGAAGGGCTTCAAGGGCTTCTCCACCGCGCAGAAGCTGGATAAGCTGGGCATGCGTGGCTCCAACACCTGTGAACTGGTGTTCGAGGACTGCGAGGTGCCGGAGGAGAACATTCTGGGCCAGCTTGACAAGGGGGTCCGCGTGCTCATGAGCGGCTTGGACTATGAGCGCGCCATCCTCGCCGCCGGCCCGTTGGGCATCATGGACGCCTGCATGGATGTCGTCTTGCCCTACGTCCACGAACGCAAGCAGTTCGGCCAGCCGATCGGCGAATTCCAGCTCATGCAGGGCAAGCTGGCCGACATGTACACCACCATGAACGCCGCCAAGGCCTATGTGTACGCCGTCGGCAAGGCGTGCGACCGGGGCGAGACCACCCGCAAGGACGCCGCCGGGGCCATTCTGTTCGCCGCTGAGAAGGCGACCTGGATGGCGCTGGAGGCGATCCAGTGCCTGGGCGGCAACGGCTACATCAACGAGTACCCCACCGGCCGCCTGCTGCGCGACGCCAAGCTGTACGAGATCGGCGCCGGCACCAGCGAAATCCGCCGCATGCTGATCGGCCGCGAACTGTTCGCCGAGACCGCGTGAGGCTCTTGTGACCCCCACCCTCGCCGATCACGTCGCCGCGCGCGGCGCCCGCCTGCTGTTCGCCTGTCGTGTCGGCGAGGCGGTGGACGGCACCGTGGCCGCGCCCAACGCGCCGGCACCGGCCGGCGTGCGGTTTGTCTACGTCCGGCCGGCCGACTGGTATCTGACCCTGGCGGAGGGGCCGGACTCGCTGGACGGTCCCGATGCGGAGACTTGGGGGTGGGACCTGCGCAAGGGGCTGCGGCTGCTTTTGCGCTCCAACCCGATGGTGTGGTCGTGGCTGGCCAGCCCGGATGTGATCCATGATCCGGAGGGGCTGGGCGAGGACCTACGGCGGCTGGCGCAAGAGGGGTATTCCCGCCGCGCGCTGGGCCACGCGCTGTGGGGCGAGGCCCGCAAGGCGCTGACGGCGTTTCTCGACCGGGGCGAGGCCATGACCGCCACCAAGTCGCTGAAGGCTGCCCGCGCCCTGTTGGCGCTGCGCTGGTTGGAGGGGCGGGCGACCCTGCCGCCGCTGGCGCTCGACGCGCTGCTCGACCAGGACGCTATGCCCGCCGATGTCCGGGCCGAGATCGACGCCATTCGCGCCGCGCCCGTGGCGCGGCATCCGGCGCTGTATCGCTGGATCAACGACGAACTTGACACCGCCGCCGCGCGCTGCGCCGCGCTGCCGGAGGGCGCGCCGGATCCGGCCGCCGCCGATGCCCTTTACCGCTCCCGGGTCATCGGGAACAATGCCCCGGACGGGTTCGGTGCGGGGCCGGATCGAAACCCGCCCCAAAGACACCCCGCGTCGCCATAAGGAGACCCGTCCGCATGAGCACAGATCCCATTGTCATTGTCGGCGCCGCGCGCACGCCCATGGGCGGCTTTCAGGGTGAGTTGGCCGGCATGACGGCGCCCGATCTTGGTGCCCATGCCATCAAGGCCGCCATGGCCCGGGCCGGCGCCTCTGTCGACGACGTGGACGGTGTCCACATGGGCTGCGTGCTGCCGGCCGGGCAGGGCCAGGCGCCGGCCCGTCAGGCGGCGCACGGGGCCGGGTTGCCGTGGTCCGCCGGCTGCACCACGGTCAACAAGATGTGCGGCTCGGCCATGAAGGCGGCCATGATCGCGCACGATGAACTGGCGGTCGGCTCGGCTGACGTGATGGTCGCTGGCGGCATGGAGAGCATGACCAACGCGCCCTATCTGCTGGACAAGGCCCGGGGCGGCTATCGCATGGGCCATGGCGCGGTGCGCGACCATATGTTCCTCGATGGGCTGGAGGACGCCTACGACAAGGGGCGCCTGATGGGCACTTTCGCCGAGGACTGCGCGCAGCACTATCAGTTCACCCGCGAGGAGCAGGACGCCTTCGCCATCTGCTCGTTGGAGCGTGCCCAGAAGGCCACGGCCGACGGCGTGTTCGCCCGCGAAATCGAACCCATGACGGTGAGGGCCGGCAAGGGCCGCGACGCGGTCATCGACACCGACCAGAATCCGCGTCTGGCGAAGCTGGAGAAGATCCCGACTCTGAAGGCGGCGTTCCGCGACGGCGGCACGGTGACCGCAGCCAACAGTTCCAGCATCTCCGACGGCGCCGCCGCGCTGGTGATGACCCGGGCGGCCGTCGCCGAGGCCAAGGGCTGGACCCCTTTGGCCCGTGTCGTCGGCCATGCCACCCACGCCCGCGAGCCGAACTGGTTCACCACCGCGCCCATCGGCGCCATTGAGACCCTGATGGAGCGCACCGGCTGGTCGGTGGAAGACGTGGATCTGTGGGAGGTCAACGAGGCCTTCGCCGTGGTGACCATGGCCGCCATGCGCGACCTGGACATTCCGCACGAAAAGATGAACGTGCACGGCGGCGCCTGCGCGCTCGGCCATCCCATCGGCGCGTCGGGGGCGCGGATTCTCGTGACCCTGCTCAACGCACTGAAGGAACATGGCCAGCGCCGGGGCGTTGCCTGCCTGTGCATCGGCGGCGGCGAAGCCACGGCCATGGCGGTCGAACGGATGGCCTGACGCCCGCCCCGTCTCCTCCCTCACGACACAACGGAGGTCATCATGCCCACCGTCTTCATCACCGGCGCCAGTCGCGGTCTCGGCCTGGAATTCGTCCGCCAGTACAGGGCCGATGGCTGGGATGTCATCGCCACCTGCCGCGACCCGTCGGCGGCGCCAGACCTGACGGCCACCGGGGCCGAGGTACACGCCCTGGATGTTGCCGACGACGCGGCGCTGTCCGCGCTGGGGCGCGCGCTGGCCGGGCGGACGTTCGACGTGCTCATCAACAACGCTGGCATCTATCCGCTGAAGGGACCGCAGGGCTCGTTCGGCGATATCCCGGTGGACCCGTGGATGGAGTGCCTGCGGACCAACGTTGTCGCGCCGTGGAAGGTCGCCGAGACCTTCGTCGCCAATCTGGAGAAGGCCGAACGGCCGGTGCTGGCCACCGTGTCGTCGAAGATGGGCAGCATCGCCGACGCCAGCTCGCCCGGCTCGGTGGTCTACCGCTCGTCCAAGGCCGGGGTGAACATGGTCATCAAGGGCCTGTCCATCGAACTGGGTCCGCGCGGCATCATCTGTCTGTCGATGCATCCGGGCTGGGTGCAGACGGACATGGGCGGCCCGCACGCCCTGATTACCCCCCAGGAGAGCATCACCGGCATGCGCCGGCTGATCGCCAACGCCAGCCCGGCCGACAACGGCTGCTTCTACGCCTATGATGGACAGGAGGTCCCGTGGTGACGGTTTGGCCGGCCCGGCGGGAGGGGGGGCCATGGAACTGACCGAGGATCAGACGCTGATCCGCGATACCGCGCGTCAGTTCGCCCGCGACCGGCTGGCGCCGAATGCCGCCGCCTGGGACCGCGACCACGCGTTCCCGGCGGAGGCGTTGGCGGACATGGGATCGCTCGGCTTCCTGGGCATGCTGGTGCCGGAGGCGTGGGACGGCGCCGGCACCGATCATGTGGCGTACGCGCTGGCGCTGGAGGAGATCGCCGCCGGTGACGGCGCCACCAGTACCATCATGAGCGTGCACAACTCGGTCGGGTGCATGCCGATCCTGAAGTTCGGCACCGAGGCGCAGAAGGACCGGGTCCTGCGGCCCATGGCGCGCGGCGAGAAGATCGGCGCCTTCTGCCTGACCGAGCCCCAGGCCGGATCCGACGCCGCCAACTTGAAGTGCAAGGCGGCGCGCGACGGGGACCATTACGTCCTCTCCGGTACCAAGATGTTCATCACGTCCGGGGCCAACGGGCATGTCGCCATCGTCTTCGCCGTCACCGATCCGGCGGCGGGGCGCAAGGGCATTTCCGCCTTCATCGTGCCCACCGAGTCGCCGGGCTGGGAGGTGGTGCGCGTCGAGGACAAGCTGGGCCAACATGCCTCCGACACCTGTCAGATCGCGCTGAACGACGTGCGCGTGCCAGCGGACCTACGCCTGGGCGAGGAGGGCGAGGGCTACCGCATCGCGCTCGCCAACCTGGAGGGCGGGCGCATCGGCATCGCCGCCCAGTCGGTGGGCATGGCGCGCGCGGCGTTCGACTACGCCCGCGCCTATGCCGCCGAGCGTACCGCGTTCGGGACCGCCATCGCCAACCATCAGGCCGTGGCCTTCCGGCTGGCCGACATGGCGACACGCATCGAGGCGGCCCGGCATCTGGTGCTGGAGGCCGCGCGCCTGCGCGACGCCGGCCGGCCGTGCCTGCGGGAAGCCTGCATGGCCAAGGTGTTCGCCAGCGAAATGGCGGAGCGGGTGTGCTCCGATGCCATCCAGACGCTGGGTGGGTACGGTTACCTGTCGGATCATCCTGTGGAGCGCATCTATCGGGATGTGCGGGTGAGCCAGATCTACGAGGGCACCTCGGACGTCCAGCGCATGGTGATCGCGCGGGAACTCATGAAGGACTGAGGGGAGGGGGGAGCGTCATGCCGGAACCGATCGATTTCTATTTCGACTTCTCCTCGCCGTACGGCTACGTGGCGGCGCACCGGATCGAGGATCTGGCGCAACGCCACATCCGGGCCGTCACCTGGCGGCCGATCCTGCTGGGGCCCGCCTTTAAGATCTCGGGCAACCGCCCTTTGTCAGATCAGGCGCTGAAGGGCGACTACATGTGGCGCGATGTGCCGCGCCTGTGCCGGCGCTTCGGCATCCCGTTCGCGCGGCCGGAGCCGTTCCCCATCGCCACGGTGGCGGCGGTGCGGGCGGTGTACTGGCTGTGGGACCGCGATTCCGAACAGGCGGTGGCCTATGCCAAGGCCGTCTACCGCGCCTATTTCGCCGACGGGCGCAACATCGGCGAAACGGCGGTGGCCCTGGCCGTGGCCGGCGAGGTCGGCCTTGACGCCGAGTCCCTAGGCGCGGCGCTCCAGGACCCGGCGCTCAAGGACCGGACCAAGGGCGAGGTCGAGGCCGCGATCAAGCTGGGTGTGTTCGGCTCGCCGTTCTTCTTCGTGGACGGCGAGCCGTTCTGGGGGGGCGACCGCCTGCCCCTGATGGACGAGTGGTTGGCGCGGGGGGGATGGTGATGGGGTCGAGGAGCCCTCTACCGTCCCCCGGCCAGAGCGATCAGCGGGGACACCTATGTGTTCTTGGGGCCTCAGGACCCTTCATCGGGAGTGCTCTCCGACGGAGACGGCGGCGGGACAGTCCGGGGGGCCGCGACCAGCTTACGTTGCAGGGCCGTTATTTCTTGCAAAATAGTAGTGTTGGCGAGTTCCAGTTGATAGCGCTGGGCCCGAACAGTGTCGCTGTAGCCCTTCAGTCCATCCATCCTCTCATTGTTGGCATTGTACTGCGTCGTCAGTTCGTCGATGCGGACCTGGATGCTTGTGAAGTTTTCGGGGTCCTTCGTATCGTAGGCCAACCGCTGTATTCCGTAATAGAAAGAGCACATACGGTTATACTCTTCTACATCACGAATCATGGCCCGAACACTGTATTGGTCGAATGTTTCGCCTCTTTTATCCAAAATGCCATCAAGTTTTTCATTTCTTTCTTCTATTATTTTCTGAAGTACCGCTGGCGCCAGGAAATTGAACATGATTTTCTCGTTCGCGGTGCTCTGCGCCAGCGTGATCCCGCTGGCCGTGGTGGCCATCACCTGCGAGGCAAGAGAACCGGTGACGATTGCAGACACGCCCGCGAGAACGCCGCTGATGGTCGTTGTCGTCGCATCAACCACGCTGGTCACATGGAGGATGGCAGCCTGATGGCGAATGCAGTTGCTGTCGGACAGCAAAATCAATTCGTCCATCAGGGCGTTGCGGAATACAGCTTTTTCAGCGTCGTGCTTTGCATTGGCGAGAATATGACCGATTGTGCACTGTTCCGCTCCAAGGCTTATGCTGTACTCAGCCAGGCAGTCAGTGTCCGTATTGAACGGAAGAACTTCTCCATACCGCGAAAGGGTTCTTTGTCCGTGGTTGGTGACCGGGTCGTTCGTGTAATAGTCAGTGATCTGCGAACACCCACCCAGCATGAGGGCACACACAGCGCCAGCACCGAGCATGTGGGCGGCCGGGTTGGCGTGCAGGCCGAACGTCAGGTTTCCCATTGCGAAATCTCCCCCCGCAATCGTCGCCGCGGCCCCCTTGTCCGGCGGTCGTTAAAAGACCGTCTGGCGCGCATGCGAACGGATTATAGTTCAAAGATTGCAGAATCTCAACGAGATATAGGAATTCATCCATGACCGTCCTGAAAAGTTCCATCAGCACCCGATCCGCGGACTTCCGCGAGAACGCCGAGCACATGCGCGCCCTGGTCGAGGACTTGCGCGACAAGGTGGCCGTCATCAAGCGGGGCGGCGGTGAGCGCGCCCGCGCCCGGCATCTTGACCGGGGCAAGCTGTTGCCGCGCGACCGGGTTCGCACGCTGCTGGACGTGGGCTCGCCGTTCCTGGAGTTCTCCCAGTTCGCGGGCTGGAAGGTGTACGGGGACGATGTGCCGGCGGCCGGCGTCATCACCGGCATCGGGCAGGTCGAGGGCGTCGAATGCGTCATCGTGGCCAATGACGCCACGGTCAAGGGCGGCACCTACTATCCCATGACCGTCAAGAAGCACCTGCGCGCCCAGGAAATCGCGCTCGAAAACAACCTTCCGTGCGTCTATCTGGTGGAATCCGGCGGCGCCTTTTTGCCGCTCCAGGACGAAGTGTTCCCCGATAAGGATGACTTCGGGCGTATCTTCTTCAATCAGGCCAACCTGTCCGCCCGGGGCATCCCCCAGATTGCGGTCGTGATGGGCAGTTGCACGGCCGGCGGCGCTTATGTGCCCGCCATGTGCGATGAAAGCATCATCGTGAAGAACCAAGGCACCATTTTCCTGGGCGGGCCGCCCCTGGTGAAGGCCGCCACGGGCGAGGTGGTCACGGCGGAGGACCTGGGGGGCGCCGACGTTCACTGCCGCACGTCGGGGGTCACCGACCACTACGCCCAGGACGACACCCATGCCCTGCATTTGGCCCGGCGGGCGGTGGCCAACCTGAACCGCCGCAAGCGCGTCGATCTGGACATCCGGGCGCCCGAGGATCCGCTGTATGACCCGGCCGAGGTCTACGGCATTATCCCCAAGGACACCCGCAAGCCCTATGACGTCCGTGAGGTCATTGCCCGGCTGGTGGACGGCTCGCGCTTCGACGAGTTCAAGGCGCTGTACGGCCAGACGTTGGTGACGGGCTTCGCCCGGATCATGGGCTATCCGGTGGGCATCGTCGCCAACAATGGCATCCTGTTCTCGGAAAGCGCCCTCAAGGGCGCTCACTTCGTCGAGCTGTGCAACCACCGGGGCATTCCGCTGATCTTCCTGCAGAACATCACCGGTTTCATGGTCGGTCGGAAGTACGAGAGCGGCGGCATCGCCCGCGACGGCGCCAAGATGGTCACGGCGGTGTCGTGCGCGGCGGTGCCGAAGTTCACCGTCATCATCGGTGGCAGCTTCGGCGCCGGCAACTACGGCATGTGCGGCCGTGCCTACGCCCCGCGCCTGATGTGGATGTGGCCCAACGGTCGGGTCTCGGTGATGGGTGGGGATCAGGCCGCCAACGTGCTGGCCCAGGTGCGGCGCGACGGCCTGGAGGCGCAGGGCAAGGAGTGGTCGGCCGAGGACGAGGAGGCCTTCAAGGCGCCCATCCGCGAGCAGTACGAGACCCAGGGACACCCGTTCTACGCCTCCGCCCGGCTGTGGGACGACGGTATCATCGACCCCGCCGAGACCCGCATGAGCCTCGCCCTGGGCATATCGGCGTCGCTGAACGCGCCCATCGGCGAGACGAAATACGGCGTGTTCCGGATGTAGATCCGTCGCCGCTTTAAAACGAGCCGGGCGATCCCGTTCCGAAAACGCTATCTCTTTAGGACGGTGTGAAGACTTGCGGGATGTAGGCGTCGTCATTGCGAGGACAGCAGTGACGAAGCAATCCAGGGCGAATACGTCTCTCCGAAGCCCTGGATTGTTTCGCCGGCGTCCGAAGACGCCGGCTCGCAATGACGGGTTTGCGAGGGCCTCCGAGAGCGGCCCGCCGATCCAGTCCAGTCTTTGCCGCGCCTTGCGAAAGGACTTTCCTTGATGACCAATTCCTCCTCTTCCTCCAACGAAGCGACCGATTCCCTGCGCTTGGAGCGCGATGACCGAGGCGTGGCCACCGTCACCCTGACCCGGCCCGCCGTCCACAATGCCTTCGACGATGTTCTGATCGCCCGGTTGACCGAGGCCTTCACGGCGCTCGGGCGTGACCCGGCCGTCCGCATCGTGGTTCTGGCGGCCGAGGGCAAGAGCTTCTCCGCCGGGGCCGACCTGAACTGGATGAAGCGCATGGCCGGCTATTCGCGCGCAGAGAACCTCGCCGACGCCAAAGCGCTCGCGGCCCTGCTGGAGACCATCGACACCTGCCCGAAGCCGACGCTGGCGTTGGTTCACGGCGCGGCCTTTGGTGGTGGTGTGGGACTGGTTGCGGCGTGCGACATCGCCATCGCCACGGCCGGGGCGACGTTCTCGCTGTCGGAGGTCAAACTGGGCATCATTCCGGCGGTCATCAGCCCTTACGTGCTGGCCGCCATCGGGCCGCGCGCGGCGCGCCGCTACATGCTGACGGGCGAGCGGTTCGACGCCGAGGAGGCCCACCGCATCGGCCTGTTGCATGACGTCGTGGGCGCCGAGGAACTGACCGGGGCCGGCGAGTTGATGATCCGCGTGCTGCTTCAGGCTGGCCCGGCCGCCCAGGCGGCGGTTAAGGATCTGATCCGCGCCGTTTCGTTCCGCGCGCCCGACGCGGTGATGGACGAGACCGCCGGGCGCATCGCCGACATCCGCGCCTCCGCCGAGGGGCAGGAGGGACTCGGTGCTTTTCTCGAAAAAAGAAAACCGTCCTGGATGAAGGAGTGACCGGGCGATGTTCAGCAAGATTCTGATCGCAAATCGCGGGGAAATTGCCTGCCGGGTTGCTCGCACCTGTCGCCGCCTGGGCATTCGCACCGTCGCGGTCTATTCCGACGCCGATGCCGAGGCGATGCATGTGGACCTGTGCGACGAGGCGTGGCGGTTGGGGCCGCCCCCGGCGCGGGAGTCCTATCTCCTGGGAGACGCCATCCTGGAGGCGGCGCGGGCCACCGGCGCCGAGGCGATTCATCCCGGATACGGGTTCCTGTCGGAGAACGCGGGCTTCGCCCGTGCCTGTTCCGAGGCTGGGATCGTGTTCATCGGCCCCACGCCGGAGGCCATTGAGGCGATGGGTTCCAAGTCTGAATCCAAGCGTCTGATGGAAAAGGCCGGGGTGCCCCTGGTGCCCGGCTATCATGGCGCCGACCAGTCCATGGAGGCGTTGCGCGCGGCCGCCCACGACATCGGCTATCCGGTGCTGGTCAAGGCGTCGGCGGGCGGTGGCGGCAAGGGTATGCGCGTGGTCCGCGCGGCCGACGCGCTGGAGGCCGCCATTGAGGGCGCGCGCAACGAGGCGGCCGGGGCCTTCGGCGACGATACGCTTCTGATTGAGAAGTATCTGGACGCGCCGCGCCACGTCGAGATCCAGGTGTTCGGGGACACGCACGGCACCGTCGTGCACCTGTTCGAGCGCGATTGCTCGATCCAGCGCCGTCATCAGAAGGTTCTGGAGGAGGCCCCCGCGCCCGACCTGCCGGCGGAGACGCGCGCCGCCATGGGGGCCGCCGGCGTGGCGGCGGCCCAGGCCATCGGTTATGTCGGCGCCGGCACCGTGGAGTTCCTGTATCAGGACGGGCAATTCTATTTCATTGAAATGAACACCCGGCTTCAGGTGGAGCATCCGGTCACCGAGATGATCACCGGTCAGGACCTGGTCGAGTGGCAGCTTCGGGTGGCGTCCGGCGGGACCTTGCCGCTGGCCCAGGAAGAGCTGTCCGTCAGTGGCCACGCCATTGAAGCGCGGGTCTACGCCGAGGATCCGGCCAACGACTTCCTGCCGTCCATCGGCCGGCTGCGTCACCTGCGCCCGCCGTCCGAGGGTCCCCATGTCCGCGTCGATACCGGGGTGCGACAGGACGACCGCGTGTCGATGCACTACGACCCCATGATCGCCAAGCTCGTCGTCTGGGATTCGGATCGCGCGGCGGCGGTCAGGCGGTTGCGTGCGGCGCTTGAGGCCTATCAGGTCGTGGGTGTGTCCACCAACCTGGAGTTCCTGGGGAGCGTGGCCGCGCATCGCGCATTCGCCGCTGGCGAGGTTGGCACCCGCTTCATCGAGATGCACGAGAGCGATCTGTTTCCGGCCGCCGCGCCGGCCGACGACGGGGTGCTGGCCCTCGCGGCGCTGGACGTTCTGCTGCGTCGCCAGACGGAGGTGGCGGCTGCCGCGGCTCGGTCGGGCGATCCGTACTCGCCGTGGCACGGGACCGACGGCTGGCGTCTCAACGACGACAACTACCAGCGCATGGTGTTCTTGGATGCGGGAGAGGGCCGCCCGGTCACCGTTCACTATCAGCGCGATGGGTATCGGCTGGATCTGCCAGGTGGCTCGGTCATGGTGCGCGGCGAAATCGATGCCCAAGGGGATCTGGTCTGCGATATTGACGGGTTCCGCCGCCGCGTCACCGTGGTTCGGCAGGGGCTCGACCTCGTCATCCTGGATTGCGGCCGGCACCACTGCCTGACGCTGGACGATCCCGCCGCCCGGGCGGCTGATCGCGACCAGGGTGGCGGCGGGTTGGCGGCGCCAATGCCGGGCAAGATTGCCCGCGTGCTGGTCGAGGTCGGTCAAACTGTAGAAAAGGGAACCGCTTTGGTGGTATTGGAAGCCATGAAAATGGAGCATACCATCACGGCGCCGGATGATGGCACGGTGGTGACGCTTCACTTTGAGGCCGGCGATCAGGTCGATGACGGGGCCGCTCTGCTGGAGTTCGAACCGGGGGGAGGGTGATGTGTGATGTCCCAGGGACAGGGGGAAGGGGCACTGAACGACGTGCTGGTGGAGTTTGCCTGTTGTGTCCGGGACGCCCAGGAGCTTGGACGCCGTCTCGGGTATCTTGCGGCGGGCGTCGAAGAAATCATTGAGGACGTCCGCGACTTCCATGCCGCCGTGGATTCGCTCATCGCCGGGCCACCGGGTCTGGGATCATCCCGTCGGCTGCGTGCGGCGATGACCGACGATGACCGGCAGCTTCTTCGGGAGGCCCGGGCCGCGCGTGATGCCCTGATGTACGATTTTTTCATCGACCATCCCATTGAGGCGGGCGGCGTCATTGATCCGGCCGCCCTGACACGAGCGACGGCCGTGCTGGACTCCATTGCGGACACGTTGCGACGCGCACACGATCTGGCGGCCCGTCTTGAAACCGCGCCCGCAAGCAACGCTTGATGATCGGTGGAGACGGGACGGACTGACGTGATTATTCCGAGTGTCGCGGGCTGATACTCGATACGCGGGCTACTGCTTTCATGGAATACCCGGGCGGCTTGAGGATGCCTCCGTGACAGGATCATTTTCCCTTGACTCCTGAGGGGTGCCCGACAGTGTTGGCTCAAGGGTGGTCGTCGATCCGGGTCGTTGTGCCGAAGGATGCGGGATGCAACTGTATAGTCTGGAACGGCTGAATTTTCTGATCGTGGACGACAACAAGCACATGCGTGCGCTTGTCAAGACGATCCTGCATGCCCTGGGGTCCAAGCAGGTGCAGGAAGCAGCCGACGGTGCGGACGCGTTTAAGGAATTGCGCCACTTTCCCGCCGACATCATCATCTGCGACTGGAACATGTCGCCGCTGGACGGCCTGGACTTCGTCCGTCTGGTCCGCACCGGCAAGGACAGCCCGAATCCCTTCGTGCCCATCATCATGCTAACGGGTCATACGGAAATGCATCGGGTGGTGGAAGCGCGCGACGCCGGCGTGCACGAGTTCCTGGCCAAGCCGATTTCGGCAAAGTCGTTGTATTCGCGCGTCAAGGCCATCATTGATCGCCCGCGCCCGTTCGTGCGTACCAAGACCTACTTCGGGCCGGATCGCCGTCGTCGGAAGATCGAATGGAAAGGCGTGGAGCGGCGCAAGGCGAACCAGGAGGCCAAGGCCAAGGCGGCCGAGGGGTCGGAAGATGCCTCGCTGTCTCAGTCGGAGGTCGAGGCCCTGTTGCGCGGGATGTAGGGCGCGGGCCGACCGAACCGTGCGACCCGGGATCGGGCGGCCACAGCGGGAGAGGGTTATGGGTGATAGCAGCGACGACCAGGACGCAACGTTCATCAAGCCGCCGGATACGCTGACCACCAAGGTCCGCATGGGATCCGGTGGCGTGGACATGGCGACCCTGGAAAAGGCCGAGGCCATGATCGCCAACCTCCAGGGGGATTACCTGGAGTGGGCGGCCGAGGATCTCGCGAACCTGGATCAGGCGCTCGCGCACTACATGTCCAATCCAGAGGATGTCGCCGCCGCGAACGCGGAGGTCTTCCGAGTCGCCCACGACATGAAGGGGCAGGGCGGCAGCTTCGGATACGGCTTGGTGACAGAGGTCGGGGACCGGCTGTGCCGCCTCCTCGATAGCATCAAGGGACCTCCGACGGAGGCCCAGGCAAAGGCGCTGACCCTGCATTTGGAAGCCATGCGGATCATCTTCGCCCAGCGCATGGAGGGGGACGGCGGCTCCGCCGGCCAGGCCCTTGTCGCTGGTCTGGAGCAGGTCGTCCGCAAGCTGTCGTCCCGAGACCCCGAGACAAGGGCCTGATCCGCCGTGCGTCTATTCCGCGACGCGGCAGGATAGCTCCATTCTCGATCCTCCCCCGTGCGAGGGCGGGAACCACGGCGACTCGACGGCTTGGGGGATCGCGCTCGGCCGCCCCGGCCGGATGCGGTGGCGATGCCTTGCGGCCGTTCCGCATGGGCCCCATATCGAAGCTGTCGGCGGTTTTGTAGCTAAAATGATGCGTGTCAGCGATCCGCCCTTTGTCGGGCTTGCCGCGTGACCTTACAATGAACGGCGTCGCGGCGGTGCTGCGCCGTGCGTTGGATTTGGGGCGGAGCCAACGGACGCTGGGGTTGGTGACCGTTGCCGTGGCGCGCGCCGGATCAATGGCCCAGGGTTTATTCGAAGCGGACTCAGTACATGACTGTTCCAATGCAGGGATCGGACACCGGTGGCGGGGGGGACGGCAACGGCGGCCCCAATACGGGTGTGGTCATCAAGACCCGTCCCAAGACCAAAAAGCCGGCCATGTACAAGGTTTTGATGTTGAACGACGACTACACGCCTATGGAGTTCGTCGTTGAGGTGTTGGAGCGGTTTTTCGGCAAGGACCGGGAAGAGGCGACCCGGATCATGCTGCACGTTCACCAGCGGGGTGTCGGTGTCTGTGGCGTCTATACGTACGAGGTGGCCGAGACCAAGGTGACCCAAGTCATGGATTTGGCGCGTAGAAACCAGCACCCCTTGCAGTGTACCCTGGAGAAGGAATAGCCGCCCATGCTCTCCCGCAACCTGGAAATGAGCCTTCATCGGGCGCTGGCGCTGGCCGCCGAACGCAATCATGAATATGCCACGCTGGAACACCTGCTGCTGGCCCTGGTGGATGACAAGGATGCGACCGCCGTTCTCAAGGCCTGTTCCGTGGATACAGAACGGTTGCGGGAGCAACTGGTCGGATTCGTCGACACCGAGTTGACCGGGCTTGTCGTCGACCGCATGGACGGGGACCCCAAGCCGACCGCCGGGTTCCAGCGCGTGGTGCAGCGCGCGGCCATTCACGTGCAGAGTTCCGGGCGCGAACAGGTGACCGGCGCGAACATCCTTGTGGCCATCTTCGCGGAACGGGAATCGCACGCCGTCTATTTCCTCCAGATGCAGGACATGACCCGCCTGGACGCGGTCAACTACATCTCCCACGGCATTGCCAAGGCGCCGGACAAGGCGGACACGAGGCCGCCGCAGGGCACCCAGGAGGGGACGCGCGAGGAAGAGGTGGTCAAGAAGGGCCAGGAGGCCCTGGACGCCTATTGCGTCAACCTGAACCGGAAGGCGGCGGACGGGCGGATCGATCCGCTGATCGGGCGCGACCTGGAGGTCGAGCGCACGATCCAGATCCTGTGCCGGCGCACCAAGAACAATCCGTTGCTGGTGGGGGAACCCGGGGTGGGCAAGACGGCCATCGCCGAGGGTCTCGCCAAGCGGATCGTCGAGGACGAGGTGCCCACCGTTCTGCGCGAGGCCACCATCTTCGCCCTGGACATGGGCTCGCTGCTGGCCGGAACGCGCTATCGCGGGGATTTCGAGGAGCGCCTGAAGGCCGTCATCAAGGAGTTGGAGGAGTTCGAGGGCGCGATTCTGTTCATCGACGAGATCCACACCATCATCGGGGCCGGTGCCACCTCTGGTGGGTCCATGGATGCGTCCAACCTGCTCAAGCCGGCTCTGGCCTCCGGGACCCTGCGCTGCATCGGATCGACCACCTACAAGGAATTCCGCAATCACTTCGAGAAGGACCGTGCCCTGGTGCGCCGGTTCCAGAAGATCGACGTCAACGAACCCAGCCTCGACGACGCCATCAAGATCGTCATCGGGCTCAAGCCGTACTACGAGGAACACCACCGCGTCCGCTATACCAACGACGCGGTGCGCGCCGCAGTGACCCTGTCGTCGAAGTACATCAACGACCGCAAGCTGCCGGACAAGGCCATCGACGTCATCGACGAGGTCGGCGCCTCGCGCATGCTGGTGCCGGAAAGCCGGCGCCGCAAGACGGTGACCGCCAAGGACATTGAGGAAATCGTGGCCAAGATCGCCCGCATTCCGCCCAAGGCGGTGTCGCGCGACGACCAGACGGCGCTGGCCAATCTGGAACGTGATTTGAAGACCATGGTGTTCGGTCAGGACAAGGCGATTGATGCCCTGTCCAGCGCCATCAAGCTGGCCCGGGCCGGTCTGCGCGAACCAGAAAAGCCCATCGGCTGCTACTTGTTCTCGGGGCCGACTGGCGTCGGCAAGACCGAGGTTGCGCGCCAGTTGTCGCGCACGCTGGGCGTCGAGCTGACCCGCTTCGACATGAGCGAGTACATGGAGCGCCACTCGGTCTCCCGCCTCATCGGCGCGCCGCCGGGCTACGTCGGCTTCGACCAGGGCGGCTTGCTGACCGACGCGGTGGATCAGCATCCGTACTGTGTGTTGCTCCTCGACGAGATCGAAAAGGCCCATCCCGACCTGTTCAACATCCTGCTGCAGGTCATGGATCACGGCAAGCTGACGGATCATGCCGGCAAGACGGTGGACTTCCGCAATACCATTCTCATCATGACCACCAACGCTGGCGCGCAGCAGTTGGCCAAGGCGGCCATCGGGTTCAACCGCGCGGACCGGCAGGGCGAGGATCAGGAAGAAATCGAGCGGATGTTCTCGCCCGAGTTCCGCAATCGGCTGGACGCTGTCATTCCCTTCGCCAGCCTCTCCGGAGAGGTGGTCGGCAAGGTGGTGGACAAGTTCATCATGGAACTGGAAGCCCAACTGGCCGACCGGGATGTCGTCATCGAACTGTCGGACGAGGCGCGCGCATGGCTGGCCCGCAAGGGCTATGACAAGCTGATGGGCGCGCGTCCGCTGGGACGGTTGATCCAGGAGAGCATCAAGAAGCCGCTGGCGGAAGAGTTGTTGTTCGGCCGTCTGACCAAGGGCGGCCAAGTGAGGGTCAACATCGCCGACAACGCGCCTGTTTTCGAGATCGAAACCTCTCGGGACAGCAAAGGCGGCTCCTCCGGACCCTCCGATGGCGGCGGGGACCCGCGCGACGGAGGCCGTGGCAAGACGCCGGAAATGGTGGAGTAGTCCGGCACGGCGGGCGCGGAGTCTGCCCGGAAGTAACAAGGAAAGGCGTTGGCAGGATTCTCCGCGTGGGAACCGCCAGCGCCTTTTCATGTGAGACGCGGCGGATCGAATCCATTTGTGCCGTGTGGATGAATTGTGCTCAAATCTCAACGGTCATGGCCCGTGGCCGTGGACCTGGGCGGATCGCCGGCTGGTTGGCGCGTGGCGGCCGTGCGGGTTCGCCTGCGAAGGCCGGCCGGGCGGTCGTGGGGTGGGGACGGCTCCGGCGGGGCGGACGGGCGATTCCCATCAAGGGCTGAACCATGACGTTCCGCAGGACATGCGCCAATCACACCATACAGTCGCTGACTCCTGGCGTGCCGCGGCGCCGCATCGCGCGCGGGTCGGCCAGCGGCAGCCCGGTACAGGGCATGAACCTCGGCGGTGCCGCGCAGGCCGTGGCGCGCCGCCGTGCGCTGGCCGGCATGAACCGGAGGATTGGCGCGCACGACAGCAACATCTTCTCCCAGTCCCGGGACGGCGGTTTTTCCGGCTTGGCGGCCCAGGGACTTGCGCCGGACAGCGCTGATTCGGTGCGCGGGCTTGGCCTCAGCGACATGGCCTGCATAACGCGCGCCGGCTTCAAGGTTGTCTTTCTTCAGATTGAGGCCGAACACAACAAAGTCGTCACGATGGTGCATGCCCTCATCGAGGTGTATTTCCGCCCTCCCAGTTATGTGATTGGCACGGTTCCGTTTCTGATCGGCAGCGTCAATATCGTGGCGAAACTGGCCGGGCCGCGATCCCTGTCTTCGGCGTGCCAGTGGACGACCAACATCACGGTGTCCTGTCCGTATCATCAGGGAAATGCCGATCAGCTTCCGACCGAGGTGAAGGAGATCGGTGTTGGGGCGTTCATCACGGGCGTCATCCAGACGCTGTTCGGGACCAGCCACGGGTTGACCCTGTTGGGGCTGGAGGGCTTTCGGCTTCCTGAATGCGGCGGAGAGTCAAGCAACGTCATTGTCATGGCGCGGTGACTCGCCAGGAGGGCGTGGCGGACCGGGCGGGTCGTTACTTTGTAAGGTTGATCAGCAGTTCTCATTTTGGCCGTACGGCCTCCGAAGGGAACGGCTGTGAGTCCCAGGCGCGAACCGAACGCCCTCCCCTGGATAGGCTATCATATTCACTCTTCTTCCCGCCGAAGCGGCGGCTCTTCGCTCGCGCGACAATGTGACTCGTCATTGCGAAGCCTCGTCGCAAGACGAGGGTGAAGCATTCCAGAGCGTAAAACACAAAGACTCGCCCTGGATTGCTTCGTCGCTCCGCTCTTCGCAATGACGATGGGTAGACGAGAAGTGTGAATCGGATAGCCGAAGGGGGGAGGAGAACAGGCCGGCACCGGCCGCAACCGGCGTTCTCCCTCCATCCTGAGAATTGCTGAAGGTTGATCGGCGGTTTTGCAACGCGGCCCGGAACGTCGTACGATGTGCGATGGAGACGATCCTTTTTTCGTATCCGGATTGCGATGAGGGGAACGGGCATGGGCGACGGCCAGGCAGCGGCCGGTAAGGTGGCGCGCAAGCGGTCTTTCTCGATCGAGAAGCACCTCAAACGGGGCGAAGACGGGGAATTGGCCTTCGATCTTGGGGCGGCGGCCGAAACCGGCGGGATCCGGCTGTTGGTGCAGGAAATCCGCGCGTTGCGCGCGGATATGGCGGAGGTGAAACACAGCCTGTCCGAAGGCGCGGCCAAGGCTGGGCCGTCCGCCCAACCGGAATTGGACCCGGGCCGGCATCCCGGGGCGTCGGAGGGGATCGAAGGGGACGAGGCCCAGATCCTGCGAATCGAGGTGGCGCGGATGGTGCGCAGCCTTGCCACGGCCAAGCGGGAGATCGCGGAAATCAAGCATCCGCTTCGGGAGCCGGATGACGACCGCATGACCAAGGCGGCGAGCGAACTGGACGAGATCGTCTCCGCCACCGAGGACGCCACCAACTCGATTCTGGATTCAAGCGAGGCGATCACCGCCCACTGTGCAGCCATCTTGTCCGAAATCGGCGACATGGACACCATTGCCCCGCGTCTGCACGACGTCAACGATCATGTCGCCCGCATCATGGAGGCCTGCAACTTCCAGGACATCACAGGGCAGCGCATTTCGAAGGTTGTCAGGACCCTGGAGTTCATAGAGGACCGCATCAAGACCATTGTGGAGGACTGGGGGCGTGACGCCTTCCTCGACCTGCCGTTGCCGGACGATGACGCGCCGTTGGACGAAGGCGACGAAAGTCATCTGCTGAATGGTCCGCAGTTGCAGAACAAGGGGTTGAGTCAGGGCGATATCGATTCCCTCTTCGACTGAAGGGATCCCGGCGCCGCCGTGCGACGCCGATCCACAGATGGCCGCTCTTTGGGCGGCCGGGGCCGTGGAGCCGCGCGCCCCGAAGGGCCGCCGCGGCGATCCAATCAAAGATTCAACAACATCAGTTCGGCGGCTTGACCCCAAGCCATCAGCGTCAATCCTCGCGTCGGCCGGTATTTTGCCTCAGTTTAGGCTTGATCGTCCCTACATCTAGTGATTCTCTTTCCAGGGGGCGGTGATGGGGCGGTCCCTGAGAGCGAAGGAGGAGGCGTCGGATGAGGTGCTCAAGCACGCGCGTCGAAACGGAGCCTGTTCGGGGATCGGTCGGATCGCGGGCTGGCGCGGTCGTTGCCGCGCTGTGTCTGATGGTGGCTCTCAGCGCCTGTGAGACGCCCCCCAAGGCGGGTGGCGGCGAGGATCAGGCCGGACCCCGCCATGTGGTCGATCCGGTGGGGCGGATCGGCCAGGCACCCCTGCCCACCTATGCCGTCGGCGATCAGTACGTGTTCGACAATCCGGAGGAGACCTGGACCATCCGCGATGTCGGGGATGACACGATCACCTGGGACAGCGACCTGGGTGGCATGAGGGTCACGCCGCGTGATCCGCTCATGCCCAGTCTGCTCTCCGGGTCGCCCGATGTCGGGACCGTGACCCGAGAGGTGCGCCAGAAGGCCGGCTCACTTTGGCCGCTCTCGATTGGCAACGAAGCCAGTTTCCTTGTGTCGGTCAGTATGGAGGGGCGCCCCGCGCAATCCCTGGCGTGGAACTGTCGCGTCGTGGGGACCACGCGGACCGAAGTTCCGCCCGGCTCCTTCAACACCTACAAGGTGGCGTGCGTGCGCTCCGACGGATTGCGGCTGTACACCTACCATTCTCCGACCGTGGGGTATTTCGTCCGCCGCGAGGTGACGACGTCGGACGAGCAGCAGCAGACACGCTCGCTTCTCGCGGTCAGCAACGGGCGGATCACGGCCCGGGGCATTCCCGATGCGCCGGCCCCCGTGGCCGCGCCGGCCGCGCCGGCCCAGTCCACGCCCCTGCCGGCGCCGGACGGCGCTTCTGCCACACCGGACGCGTCGACGCCGGTGGCACCCACGGCGCCCTTGGCGGCGACGCCTGCGCCCGCGCCCGCACCGCAACCCGTCGCCCAACCCGCGACCACAGCGGCGGCGCCCGGCGCTTGGGCCGGGGCGGGGGTGCGCGTGGGATCGTTCCGCACCATGGAGGGCGCGCGCACGGGCTGGGCCAATTTCCAGTCCGCCTATCCGGGGCTTCTCGGCGACCTGTCGCCCCGGATCGAGCGTGTGGATCTGGGAGACAAGGGCACCTACTACCGGGTCTACGGGGGACCGTTCCCGTCCGCGTCGGCGGCCCGCGACCTGTGCGGCCAGATCCCGGAAATGGGGTCAGTGTGTGACGTGAAGACCTTCAACTGACTGGGGGCCCGCCATGGCGGATCGTCGAGGTCGCCTGTCGGCCATCGTGGCCGCGCTGTCGGTGACCGCCGCGATCTCGGTTGGCGGCGTCGCTTGGGTCGCCATCAGTGATCGCGACGCGACCATTGCGGAGGCGCGGGACGACCTGTCCCAGGCACGCGACAGGATCGGCACCCTTGAGGTCGAGCAGGAAAACCTGTTGCTGGAACTGGAGGCGGCGCTTCGCATCGGCGAGCGGTTGAGCGATCAGGTCGACACCCTGGAGCGGGACCTCGCTGAGTCACGCGGGACCCGTTTGGAGGTGCGGGAGATCCGGAGCACCGCCGATTTCCCCATCCAGCGGGCCATGGCCGACGCGGGCGATACGGTGGCCGGGTTCGCTGCGCGCGAGGGGACCACGGAGGCGGTGGTGCGCGCGCTCAACCCGTGGCTGGAGGGGACGGAGACTCTGGAAACGTTCCAGACCCTGTGGGTCCCGAAACAGCAGTGACCTCATCCCACAGTGCGTTGTAGGCGTCCTCCAGTTGGCGGGCGTAGGCCGTCGGGTCGCACAAGGGCAGAGCCGCCAGCCGTCCGCGCAGCGCCGCCCGCAGCGTGGCGATGGTGCTCGGGTCGCGGGCCGCCGCGATGGCGCGGGACACGTACGCCTCTGGCGTCTCCGTGACCCAGTCGGTCAGACCGACCCGGCGCAGGTGCGAGGTGGCGTGACGTCCGCAGGGGTGCCGTCCGGCCAGCGTGATGACGGGCAGCCCCATCCATAGCAACTCCAGCACTGTCAGGCCGCCGGACCACGGATCGGCGTCGAGGGCAATGTCGGCCTCGCGGTACAGAGCCGCCATGCCGGCGCGGTTTCGGCCGCCCTCCAGCCGGACGCGATCCGAGGCAATGCCGTGCCGCGCCAGCCGGTCCAGAAAGGCGCGGCGCGCGTCGGCGCGGTCCAGGACCCGCGCCTGAATCAGCAGGCGGGCCTTCGGCAGGGCCGCGAGGATCCGGCCCCAGCGGTCGAGCAGCGGCCCGTTGATCTTGTCCATGCGGTTGAAGCTGCCAAAGGTGATGGTACCGGAGGCCAAGCAGGGCGGCGGGCCGGGGTCGGGCGCATCGGCCGGCGGGCTGAAGAAATAGGCGCCGTGCGGCAGCAAGATGGGCCGTTCAGACAACAGGCCCGGCTCGCCGGTGACGTGGTGGGCGTCGGTCAGCAGGCCGTCGAGGCTCGGCAGACCGACGCTGCCAAACACGTCGCCCCAGATCGCCTGCACGGGCGCGAGACGCTGGGCCAGAGCCTCCAGGGCCTGGGGCAGGGTGGTGGGTGTCAGCAGCACCAGAACATGGGGATCAAGCTGGCGCACGGCATTCCGCAGCGTTTCGGGGGTCGCGGCGCCGAGATCCCGCGTCGGCAGCCCGGGCACGTCCGGGGCCGCGCTGGGCGGGTGGTCGAGCGGGCAGGCGTGAACGAGATGACAGGCGATCCGCTCCCAGGCGTCCGGACGGGCATGCGCGGCGATGGCCGGCAGCGCCAGGGCCGGCACCTGGGGGCGTCCGAAATCGCCCAGGTAGACCACGCGCAGCGGTGACGCCGGGGCCGGCGCGAGTGTTGGCGGGGCAGAGGGGGCGGGGGGAGCCCATCCCTCGCGTTCGGCGCGGATGGTCTCGGCGGACACGCTCGGGGCATGATGCAGGATCGACAGCAGGTCGCCGATGTGGGCTGGCGTCCTGCGGACGGCGGGCGGGACCCGCAAGGCTAGCGTTACCGCCTCGTCGGCGCGTCCCTCCGCGACGCGATGCCCGGCCAGGGCGAGCAGCGCGCCGGGATGGCCCGGGGTCAGGCGAAGTGCGCGTGACAGGGCGGTCTCGGCGCCGTTGCCGTCGGATCGGCGCAGGGCGATGGAGGCCCGGGTCATCCAGGCGTCGGCGTACTGCGGAGCCAGGGCAAGGGCCGCGCGCACGGAGCGGGTCGCCTCGGTCAGGTTGCCGCGACGCATCGCGATCAGGGCGCGGACGTGGGGCAGGTTTGGGTCCCCGCCGGTTCCTTGGGGGAGCCGGCGGCTCAAGTGCTCGGCGCGATCCAGGTCCCCGGCGGTCAGCGCCGTCATGGCGGCGGCGCCCAGCGCGGTGGGGTCATCCGGTATCCATCTCGCCCAGTGGCGGGCCACCATCGCGGCACCGACGCCGTCTCCGGTTGCCTGGGCTGTGGCGTGGGCGGAGGAGAAGAGGTGGCGCAGCCTCAGGTCCGGTGCGTCGGCGGTTTCGGGGTCGATCACCAGGGCTCGAGACAGCGCGTCAATGCCGCCGACGCCGTCGCCCCCGTGATGGCGCAGCAGCCCGACGTTCCGCCAACTGGTCGCGTGCCCCGGAACGACGCGCAGCACGCTCCGGAACGTCGCCTCCGCCTCGGCGAGCCGGTTCGCCTGAAGATGCTCGACGGCGCGCCCGAACAGCGCGCGGGCGACCGCATCCCCCTCCGGTCCCGGAGGCACGGGGGTCCCGGTTTCAGGAGTCACCGGGGAGCCCGGGTATTCTACTTCTGCCATGGCCGACGATCCCGCCCGTCTGAATGGCCCGCACAGTAGAGCGGTCTCGGGCCGGATTCCAGGGGTGCGGTCGGCGCGGCCGTGACGTCAGGCGGCGTGGTGGAAATGGTCGTTGGAGCGACGGGCCTCAAGAGCATCGGGATCCGGCATGCGGGTCAGGCCCTGTTCCAGGACATAGCAGTCATGGAGCACGACCGCCGCGTCATGGGCGGTCTGACGTGTGCCGAACAGACGGGTCCACAGGGCGCGGAGGCCGGCGCGGGCCAGATCGGCCAAATAGCGGTCGCGCATCAGGTGGGCGCGAACCTGAAGTTCCAGCGGCGAATCGGAGCCGAACAGGGGGTCTGACATGGGAGCGATCCTTATCTGGTCAGGGGCAGATTTGTGTCAAATCTGCAACTATTTTCCGCAAACGAACTCGTCGTTTCTTTTGCTATTTGGGAATGTAAGACGTTTCGGGGGCGTCGGGATGTGCGTTTTCTGCAACGCGGAGTCCCGCCTCGGATGCAGGGGCGAGACGGAGGATGGTTCCGCGTATTGATTTAGGGGCGCGGCTCGGTCACGATGCGATCCGGATTGGAGAGGGAGAGCGCCATGTCCGGGGTCACTGATGACCGCGCCCACATGATGGCCCAACGCCGCTTCCTGGAAGAGGTGGAGATGGCGGTTCGCGCGGCCAATCAGGAGATCATTGGCCACAAGCTGCCGCAGTTGAACCGGACCAGCTTTTTCAAGCTGGCCGTGTCGATCGCGCGTCTGCGCGCGAGCTATCTGGAGGCGGTTCTGGCCGTGGACTGGGACCATGCGGACGAGGCCCAGTTGGCAGCCGTGCAAAGCCGGCGCGTGTTGTTCGAGGAGGCGCGGAAGGGGTTTGAGTCCCTGCAACACGCTTTCGAGCGCGGCTACATTCCCATTAAGGACACCTAAGGCCTGACACTTGATACGGAAGCCGGAGGATTGGTTCGGCGTGTCGATGATCAAGTGTAGGGCGGGTGACCGAAGGACAGCCGCTGAGCGACACCCCGGCGGCTGTCCTTCGGCCAGCCGTCCTACAGGTGCGAACGATTGAACCGGAAACCGTATGAGGCCGATTAAGCCGAACCTTGTCGTTCAGTGCGCCGCGCGCCACTCCGCCGGGCGTTCGAAGGTCCCGATCCACATGCCCGCGTGTTCGGCGCGCGCCGCCCCCTCTTCGCGGGCGTAGCGCGTGCCGTCCGAAACGGCCAGTCCCAGCCGCACCATCGTATGATTGAGTTCGACGTCGTCGACGTGGCATACGGCGATCAGCGCGCCGTCACGGTTCCAGGAGTTGCCCTCGCAGGTCACCGTCCTGTCCAGGGTCAGGCGCAGCAGGGTGGAGGCCGCCTGCAGGCCGCAGGGCCATTCCCGTGCGTCATGGAGGCAGGTCTGTTCCAGTTCCGGGGCGTCGATGCCGTACAAGACGACCTCCTGGCCGCCCCGGCATTTGCCGTAGGCGCGTCGCCCGTCGATGTGCAGGGTGTCTCCGTCCTCAATGCAGGCCGAACCGGCGGCATCGGCTTGGGCCGGTGTTGCCGATCCGCCGACCAGCAGCAAGACGGCGCAGCCGACCGCGCGGACCGCATCCCGGGCCGGACGGCGCTCCGGCTCTGATCCAGCCGGGACAGCGGTATCCGGACGAGGGCCCATGGCGACGGTGCCTTTCATACGCGGGTGGTGCCGGATGACCGGGCTTGGGGCGATGTGGTTTGCGGAAGGCCATGGACAGACACATCAAACTGGCCGATGAATACTCTACCATGTTTTTGTGACCCCGTCGTCGTCACTGCCCCTGATTTCGCCGTATTGTCGCCTCAGAACCTGCGGTGAGCGGACTTTGCCGCCGTGTCATCTGACGGCGTCCGGGATCCGGTCTCGCCCGCGTGCCCCGTTTTCAGAAGTGTTGAAGCCAGAATGCCCAGGAAAGCAAAACCATCGCCCAGGTCCGGCAAACCCACCGGGGTTTCGCCCGGTGCGTCGCACGGGGACAGCCCCGACGTTGATCCGCTGTCCCTGACTGCGCGTCTGCGCAACCATTTTTTCGCGGGCATTCTGGTGACGGCGCCCGCCGCCATCACCTTCTTCGTGGCCTGGAAATTCATCGAGTTCGTCGACAAGCGCGTCGCCGCCTTCATTCCCGAACAGTACCACATGCCGTTCAGCATTCCGGGGGTCGGATTGCTGGTGATGGTGGTCCTGCTGATGGGTGTGGGGGCGTTCGCCACCGGACTGGTGGGGCGTATCCTGGTGCGGATCGGGGAGCGTCTGCTCAACCGCATGCCCCTGATCCGCAACATTTACGGCGCGCTGAAGCAGATCCTGGAGACGGTTCTGGCTCAGCAATCCACCGCCTTCCGGCAAGTGGTCCTGGTCGAGTACCCGCGCCGGGGCATCTGGGCCATCGCCTTCATCACCGGTGTGACCGAGGGTGAGGTGCAGAACCTGACGGCCCAGGAATGCGTGAACGTCTTCCTGCCCACGACGCCCAACCCGACGTCGGGGTTCCTGCTGTTCGTGCCGCGCCAGGACATGATCGTGCTCGACATGTCGGTCGAGGAGGGGATCAAGATGGTCATCTCCGGTGGTATCGTCACACCGCCGGATCGCCGGCCCGAGGAGGTGCGGCGCGTTCCCCTGGTCGATACCACGCCTGACACCGACCCCGGCCCGGGCCACAAACGGGTCGCCGTCGCGCGGGACAAGAGTGAAGGCCATGCGACCGACGACGACGCGAACGGCCGGGCGACGGCCTGAGCCCAACCCTGACCAGCAGACGGGACAGTGATCGTGGCCCCCTTCTCAGATCGGTCATCGCCGAAGGCGCCGTCCGACTCCGGTGCGGGATCCGTTTGGCCGGCGGCCGTTGGGTGCGCGCTGCTGATGGGGGCTCTGGCGGCGGCGTTGGCGTGGCATGAACCCCTTCTGGGGCAGACATCCATCGTTCTCGATGCTCTGGGGCGCTGGGCACCGGTGCCGCTCGGGGGGGTGGCTGCGGTGTGCCTGTGGCGGGCCCGGCGGCCGCGTCGCCCCGGCCGTCTGACACCGGGGCAGGCGGGGATTATTCTGGTGGGGACCGTGGTCGGCGCGGCGGTCCTGGGGGCTCTCGACGGGCCGCTTGAGCGGTCCGAGGGCGAGGCCCCGGCCACGCCGACCGGGGTGATAGGGCCGCCGTCCGATCCGCAGGTGCGTGAGGCGGCGCGCCGGGCCGCCGCCCGGTTGCAGGACCCCGCAGTGCGCGCCGCCGACGCCGCCATTGCGCGTCATTGCGAGGGGCTTGGTCCCACGGATGCGGCCGAACGGCTCGACTGCGTTCTGTCCTTCATCCCGGTGCGGCCGGCGCTTGAGGCGGCCCTGCGCGGACGGGCCGGGAACACGGCGCTGGCCGACCATCTGGTCGCCTGTGCCGGGGTGAGCCCCGGAACCCGATCCACCGCCGGTGACCCCCCTTGGGATCCCGCGCGCGACTGTGCGCCCTGGCCCGCCCCGGCGGAGGGAGATCCGGATTGACCGTCGGGGCCGTCGTTCAGGAGGGCCGCATTACGACATTGCGGTGGTGGGGGCGGAACCGGTGCATGTACGTCGGCAGAATGGCTTCCGCCGCCGTCGGCTCAATTCCCAACGCCTCAAGGCCCGGCCTTTCCCCGGTTACGACGTTGTCGGTCTCCAGCAGGCGGACCTGATCCGGCGTGATGAGCGGCTTGGGCATGAATTGCAGCACCTTGGCTTGTATGCGGGCGACCCAGAACGGCACCGGCACCACTTTGGTGTGCCGCTCGCACTGCTCGACCACCAGGTCCATGATCTCGCGCATGCTGTAGGCGCGGGGGCCGCCAAGGTCGAAAGTCTTGCCCTGGTGTGCGTCCTCCGTCAGGCAGCGCATCACCGCCTCCGACACATCGCCGACGTAGACCGGCTGGAACCGGGGACCTCCCGAGCCCTTGAGGTCGACGCCCTTGCGGCCCTGATCGTTCCGAACCGTGCGGAAGGCGTCGTTGACGTAGTACGGCAGCGCGGGGAGAAGGCGGGTCATCGACCCGAACATGTTGAAGAAGTTGTCGTGCGGGCCGAAGACGACGGACGGCCGCAGAATGCTGGCCTCCGGGAAGTGGGCGCGTACGGCGGCCTCGCCTTTTGCCTTGGTTTGGGCGTAGACGGCCTTTGAACTCTCATCGGCGCCCAGCGCCGAGACATGCACGAACCGGCGCGCGCCAGCGGCCTTGGACAGGCGGGCGATGCGGTCGGGCGCGTCCACATGCATGGCCTGGAAGGTACGGCGCGGCGTCTCGTATAGGATCCCGATCAGGTTGATGACGGCGTCGGCGCCCTCGACCGCGCGCGCCACCGAGGCGTCGTCGCCGACGTGGACCTTCAGGGGCGCGATCTGGCCGAGATCGCCGAGAGGCTTCAGGAATGCGGCCTTGTGCGGATCGCGCACCGCCACACGCACCCGAACACCCCGCGTCGCGAGGTCCTGCACGATCTGGCGGCCTAGGAAACCGCTGCCGCCGAAGACCGTCACCAGACGAAGTGACATTGCATTCTCCCTTGTTCGTGGGTGTTGAAGGTACGTTGCCGGACGATGGTCGGTTCAAAGGACGGGGTGCGGTGCCGGATCGCGGCCCGGACTGTCGCCGGGCGTGTCATCCCGGGATCACCAAGGATGCCATTTTCGCCCGCGCCCGGGCAATTGGATTGGACGCGCCGACGCTCGCCCGCGCCAGGCGGCCGGAGGCCGTGCGCCGCGACCTGGGTTTGTTTCTCGACCAGGGCCGCCACGGAGATATGGCCTGGATGGAGACCACCCGCAACCGCCGGGGCGGCCCACGCGTGCCGCTGCCTGAGGCAGCCCGAGAAGGTGGAGGCGGACCGTGATGTGGGCGCGGAATGGCTGGGTCGGGTGCGCGGGGTTGGACGATCAAGGACGGAAATAAAATTGCGCGCCAGCCCCTTCCCACGAAATAATCAGGGTTGTTAGGCGTGACCATCGTCCCCATACTCACGTCAGACGCGGGTGAGTGTGCGCCATCCGCCGGGCTGCGACAGCCCGCGTTCCCGCATTCCGTCCCATCGAGGAGGATCGTCCATGCTTAAGACCGCGACCGTTGCCTTTGCCGCCGCCCTCTTCGCCTCGTCCGCCGCGATGGCGTGCAGCGGCTGGAAGTCCGCCGAAAACCCCAGGCCCATCACCACCGCCCAGGTGGACGGTTCTACGCTCAGCCCGGCGCCCTGGACGACCGGAGAGAGCCGCAACTAGCCATCTGTCGTCGCCTGTCCGGACGGACAGGCAAAGGAGAGGTCTCCGGGGCCGGGCGGCAAGCGTCCGGCCCCTTTCCCATATCGAAGACTATCCCGTCCCATCGAGGGGCGGGGCCGCCGTGGCGGGCGGCGTTCGGCGCCGCATCAGGGCCAGCATGCTGTTGCCGGCGATGGCGCCGACCACCAGAGCGCCGCCCACGAGCGTCATCGGGGCCGGCACTTCGCCGACGCCAACCCAGGCCCAGATCGGTCCCAGCACGGTCTCGATCAGAGCCAGCAGGGCCACCTCCGCCGCCGGAATATACCGCGCGCCACTGGTGTACAGGGACAGGGCCAGCGGGGTGACCAACAGGCCCATAATCATGATCACCAGCATGTCGGCACGGCTGACCGACCAGGGATCGCAGAACCAGAAGGCGACGCCCGCGCTGATCAGGCCGCCGAAGGCCACCACGGGCACCGTGTCGCGGTCCCCGGCCTTGCGCAGCAGAACAAGCGCGGTGCCCATGCTCAGCGGAATTCCCAGGGCGACCAGATCGCCGGACAGCGTGCCGCCACCCAGGCTCAATGATCCCGACATGATGATGACCACGCCGAGGAACGACAGGGCGATGGCCCCCCAGGTCCGCCCTCGTACCCGCTCGCCGATGAAGGCCAGTCCGATCAGGGCGCTGAACAGCGGCAGCGTGGCCAGCACGACCAGCGTGTTGGCCACCGTCGTCATGGTCATGGCGGTGACGAAGGCGATGTTCGAGATGCCGATCATGACCGAGGCCCAGACACCCAGCCGGCCCATCCCGCGCACGTGTGACACGACGCGCCGCCGGCGCGTCGCGGCGAGCACGAGGAAGAGCACCAGGGACGATAGCAGGGTGCGCCAGAAGATGATCTGGAACGAATCGGCCTCCTCGACCAGCTTGACCAGCAGCCCGTCCGGGCTGATGACCAGCATGCCGCTTGCGGACAGGAACAGGCCTTTCAGATAGAGCGACATTCGGAACCATCCGGAAGAGCGAGAGAGGGACGCGGGACAGCGCGGGTCCCAGTCGATCCCGATGGGCTGTATCATGGCCGCCGGAGATCGGGAAGGGGCGGGGTCCCGACGCGTCGGGTCGCGTGAACGCGCGTCCGGCGACGGCCCGTCTTGTGTCCGCAAGGCGGCGGTGGCACAAAGGCCTGCCACCGGCCGGTGGTTTTCTCCCGTGCCGGGCGGGCGCGGTACCGTGGCGCCATCGCGGTTGGGACCCCTGCCGATGACGATTTTGTTTTGCAGCGAGTTTGATCGCGCCGAGGATTATCGATGCGTGCTGGCCGAACGTCTGCCGGACATGCCGTTCCGGGCGTATCCTGATGTCGGCGCGCCCGAGAACATCCGATACGCCCTGGTCTGGTGCCCGCCGCTGGGCCTGCTTCCGTCGCTGCCCAATCTGCGGGCCGTGTTCAACCTGGGCGCGGGCGTGGACGGCATCCTGGCGGACTCCGACGTGCCGGCCGATGTGCCGGTGATCCGGTTGTGCGATGCCGGTTTGGCGCCGCAGATGGTCGAATGGGTGCTGTACGGCGTGTTGCGCTTTCACCGCCGGTTCGATGACTACGAGGCGGAACAGGCCGCTGGACGCTGGACTCGGCTGAACGCGCCGCCGGCGTCGGCGGTGCGGGTCGGCCTTCTGGGACTGGGCGTGCTGGGGCAGGCGGTGGGGCGCCGACTGGTGGACATGGGGTATACGGTCAGCGGCTGGAGCCGGCGTCCGAAGACGGTCCCCGGAGTGGCGAGCCATCACGGCCGGGAAGGGCTGGATGTCATGGTGAAGGCCACCGACATCCTGGTCTGCCTGCTGCCCCTCACCGATGAGACCCGGGGCATCCTGAACCGGGAGACCCTCGAAAAACTGCCGCATGGGGCCGCTGTCATCAATGCCGGGCGTGGGGGGCATCTGGTGGATGCCGATCTTCTGTCGCTGCTGGACTCCGGCCATGTGCGGGGCGCGCTGCTGGATGTCTTCGAGCCGGAGCCCCTGGCGCCGGACCACCGATTCTGGGCGCATCCCCGGGTGCGCGTGACGCCGCATGTCGCGGCGGTGACGCTTGTGGAGCCGTCGTGCGACCAGATTGCCGACACCATTCTGGGCCTGGAGCGCGGCGAGGCGCCGTCCGCCGAGGTGGACCGCATCGCCGGGTACTGAAACGGGGGAACTGAGACGACCATGGCAATGCAAACCATGCGCGGGCTGCTGGATGGGCCCTTCTATTTCATGCGTCACGGGGAAAGCACGACCAACGCCAAGGACCACGTGGCGGGCCTGACGGATGCCCATCTTTCAGAGATCGGCCTGCGGCAGGCGGCCGATGCGGCCGAGCAACTGCGCGGAACTGACTTGGTCAGTGTGATCGTGACCGGCCTGTACCGCACCCACCAGTCGGCGATGCCGATCCTGGAGCAGAAGGGCCTCACCCCCTTCGTCGAGCCCGGTCTGAACGAGCGCGATTGGGGGGAACTGGAGGGGCGGCCCCTTAGCGAGCGTCCCAGCACGTTCTACGATCCGCCCGGCGGGGAAACGTGGGACGCGTTCGCGGATCGCATCTGGCGCGCCGCCCAACATGTCCGCGTTCCGGTTCCGACGCTGTTGCTGGCGCACTCAGGGACCTTCCGGGCGATATTGTACAAGATGGGGTTCGGCAAGGTTCGCCCACAACTGGGCAATGCGGCCCTGGTGGAGTTCCGTCCCCTGACGCCGGCCCCGGCCGAAGGTCCGGCCTGGGAGGTGGTCGATCTGGCCGGTGTGCCCATGGAGATCACGCCGCTGAAGGAGGACATGACATGATCGGCGGCGGCTCCGACGCGCGGCCCTGGCGTGGGCCGACGCCCCCGATGATCAGCACCATCGTGCTGATCGCGATGTTCGCCTCTCATTTCCTATGGCCTGGCGCCGTCCTGCTGCCCTGGCCGTGGGACCTGGTCGGTGTCGTGGCGTTGGCGGCGGGGCTGGGGCTGGCGGTCTGGGCGATGATCTGTTTCGTGCGCGCGGGAGCGGAGGCGCGCCCCTTTGAGGACGCTTCGGTGCTGGTCGTCGACGGCCCCTACCGGTTCACGCGCAACCCGATGTATCTCTCCATCGTGGTGTCCTTGGTGGGGGTGGCCCTGGTGATGGGCACCCTGACGCCGTGGCTGGGACCGGTGGCCATGGCCCTGTGGCTGGACGGGTTCACCCGTAAGGAAGAACGGCATGTTCGGGCGGCGCTCGGGGCCGATTACGAGGCCTATCAGGCGCGGGTGCGGCGTTGGTTCTGAGCCCGGTCCCCGGACGCGGCACCCTTGCCGGCGGCCGTTTTCAATCCTGGTATCGGTCGCGCAGGGCGACGACCTCGGGCAGGATGTCCAGAAACAGCGCGACCAACCGGGGATCGTGGAACGCACCGGCATTGGCTTTCAGGAAGTCCGTCGCCTCGTCCACCGTCCAGGCCGGCTTGTAGGGCCGGTTTGATGTCAGCGCATCGAACACGTCGCAGACGGCCGCGATGCGGCCCTCGATGGGAATCTCCTCTCCGCGCAAGCCGGCCGGATAGCCGCTCCCGTCGAACTTCTCGTGATGCGTCAGGGCGATGAGCCGGGCGAGCTTGAGAAGCTCCGAACGCGGCTCGGCCAGGATTTCACCGCTGATATCGACGTGCCCGCGCATCACGGCCCATTCCTCGGGTGTCAGCCGCGCGGGCTTTAGAAGCACCGCGTCCGGGATGCCGATCTTGCCAATGTCATGCATCTGGCTGGCCAGGAAGATCATCTCCGCGTGGGCGGGGTCCAGGCCCGCCGCCAGAGCGAGCAAGCGGCAACTGTGCGCCATGCGCAGAACATGCGCGCCGGTTTCGTTGTCGCGGTATTCGCCGGCCCAACCGAGTCGACGCAGCACCTCGTGCTGGGCCTCAAGCAGTTCCCGCGTTCTTTCGTCCACCCGGTCTTCCAGGGTCTGGTGCAGCAGGCGCATTTCAAGCTGGTTGCGAATGCGCAGCAGAACCTCGTCCGTCGAAAACGGTTTCTGGATGAAGTCCCGGGCTCCCATGGTGAGCGCGCGTTGCCGGGTGTCATGGTCGGTCTGGGCCGTCAACACGATGACGGGCATGTAGTCGGATCGGTGAAGGGGGGCGATGCGTTCCATGACGCCGAATCCGTCCAGACCTGGCATGCGCAGATCCAGCAGGATCAGATCGAATAGGGTGTCGGTGTGCAGGCGCACCGCCTCTTGAGGATCGCGGGTGCAATGGACCCGTTCATAGCCCACCGCCGTCAGGATGGCGTGAAGAAGGGTGACGTTCGCGGGCTCGTCGTCGACGACCAGCAGGCGAGCCCGTCTTGTATGGGCGGGGGGAAGGTCATCCTTCATGCGCTGATCGTGTCGCGCTCAGTCAGGCCAACTTGCTCTCTTAAAGGAAGTAGGGCGGTTCACACAAGCGTTCCGTTGCCGGAGGTTGATGGCGGAGTGTTCGGCGCAGGATCGGTGTTGGACGCATCCGCCGGCTTTTGGCGCAGCCCCATGGCCAGATTGCGGTTGATCTCGATCAGGACGTCAAGATCCGATATCTCAAAAGAATCAAGGGGGCGCAATGTTTGTTTGTCAATGAACAGGCTCAAGCTCATGATGTTTGCTTTTATTTCATTGGGAAGGGTATTGTCCGGATTTGTAATGTCGGCTTGCAGTATTGTCCAAAACAGTTGATTGAAGCGAAGCGCCTGAGATAGAATTGACTTGTCCTCAAAATTTTTCTTCGCATCCTCCATCATGACGGCCGCCTTCGTAAAGGCCATCGCCTCCGCTTCGCGGGGTGTCATCTCGCGCTTCTGTATGTTTTGATAGGCTTTGAGTGAGTCTCGCGCCATTTCTCGTCACCTCCGCTTCATATTCGATTAGCTTCTTACAGATCTTCAAAGCTTTGTAGTAGTCCCCTTCCACGATTCGCTTTGACATGTCTGTCGAAAGGCTGATCCCGCGCTCATCCACGGACATTCCGACAATGTGATGCAGCAGAGGAGAATAAAAGTCATGAAATGAAACCTCTTTATCCGGATTCAAGTACATATTCAGAATCATAAAATAAATTTTCTTGGCGGGTGTGTTTGCTTCTTCCTCACTCAAGAGGTCTTTCTGGCGAACGACAGGCACTCTATTGTGGATCACAAGCTCTGATTTGCTGTGTCCATTGGAAATCACGGCAGTCCCAATGATGACTTTTTCATTGGGTTTTAACGTAATCTTGAGGGGCATCGTACCGTACGCTGGTTGACAGAACGTTACCGGGCGTTTGCCCGCCGGGCTGGATCAGCGGAAGTATGCACGATCCTGACGTGTCGCGCCACAAGGGCCTGTTGCCTCCAGCGGTTCTCAGGGTGGCGGAGGAAGGAGTGCCCGTAAAGCGATATCATATGAGAAAGCGCCCGCAATAATCAGAATCACTCAGGCCTGTGCCTTCCGACTGGGGGGACTAGGGGCCTCGAACCGGGCGCGGCCTTGGCGTTCCTCCCTGTTTCCGCGGAGTGCTCGGGAGGGGGCGTGCCGCGCCCCCTCGATAGGAGGACAGAAGTCAGAGTGGTGCTGCCGGGTTCATTGTTATCCGTCAGGCATGATGCGGCCTACGGGGCCGTGGCGCGGTCGGTGATGGCGGTTTCCGGTCGGGCCTCATCCATCAGCGCGCGCATGCGGCGGATCGAGGCGTCGAGGCCGACGAAGATGGCCTCGCCGACCAGGAAATGCCCGATGTTGAGTTCGCGGACCATGGGGATGGCGGCCACCGGCCCGACGGTGTCATAGGCCAGGCCGTGTCCGGCATGCACCTCCAGGCCGGCCCCGGCGGCCAGCCGGGCGGCCTCGCGCAGGCGGTCGAGTTCCCGCGCGCGGGCCTCGCCCTGTTCGTCGCAGTACAGACCGGTATGCATCTCAATGACGGGTGCGCCCAGCGCCGCCGCCGCCTCGATCTGGCGCTGATCGGGCTCGATGAACAGCGACACCCGGACGCCGGCGTCTCCCAGGGCGGCGACGAACTGGGCCAGATGCTCGCGCTGACCGGCGGCGTCCAGCCCGCCCTCGGTGGTCCGTTCCTCGCGGCGTTCCGGCACGATGCAGGCGGCGTGAGGACGGTGTTGCAGGGCGATGGCCAGCATCTCGTCTGTGGCCGCCATTTCCAGGTTCAGCGGCAGGTCGATTTCCCGGCTCAGGCGGACGATGTCATGATCCGAGATGTGCCGCCGGTCCTCGCGCAGGTGCGCGGTGATGCCGTCGGCCCCGGCCTCGGCGGCGATGTGCGCGGCGCGCAGGGGATCGGGGGTCAGGCCACCGCGCGCGTTGCGGATGGTGGCGACGTGATCGATGTTGACCCCAAGACGAAGCGAACGGGCGGGCATGGCGGAGGGCTTTCGTGTTCCGGAGGGCGTGGAGGAGGTCGGTCTCAACGGGCGCGGTCCACTGCGTTGACGGCGTTGGAGGCCCGCAGGGCGGCGATGATGTTGGTCAGGTGGCGCACGTCGCGCACCTCGACATCAATGACCATATCGAAAAAGTCGGCTGAGCGCCCCGTGATTTTCAGGTTGGTGATATTCCCCAAGTTTTTGGCGATGATGGTCGAGAGTTCCGACAGCGAGCCCATCTGGTTGCCGACGACGAGGCTCAAACGGCCGGTGTGCAGGTCGATGGAGGCATCCTCGTCCCACGACAGGTCCAGCCAGCGTTCCGGCTGGCTGGCGTACTGCTCCAACTGGTCGCAGTCGATGGTGTGGATGGTCACCCCTTTGCCGGTGTTGACGATGCCGACAATGCGGTCCCCGGGCAGCGGGTGACAGCAGCGGGCATAGTGGATCGCCATACCCGGGATCAGGCCCTTGATGGGGATCGGACGGCTTTCGCCGCCGGAGCGGGACTTGCTCCAGCCCTTACCGAAGGGCTGCATCACCCGCGACAGCCGCGTCTTGGGTTCCTTCAGGCCGGGATAGACGGCGGTGACGACATCGCGCGCGGTCACCGTGCCGGCCCCGACCTCGGCGCACAGGTCTTCGACGGTGGGCGCGCGGTAGCGATTCAGCACACCCTCTAGACCCTTTTCCGTGAAGGCATAGCCGGCCTTGCCGAACTCCTTGGACAACATCTGCCGTCCCAGGTTCTGGTACTGCTCGCGCTGGCGCAGCCGGATGAAACGGCGGATCTGGGCGCGTGCCTTGCCCGAAACGACGAAGTGCTCCCAGTCGGGCGACGGGGTCTGGGTCCGGCTGGTGGCGATCTCGACCTGATCGCCGTTGTTCAGGACGTGGCGCAGGGGAACCAGACGGCCGTTGACCTTGGCGCCCGCGCACTTGTTGCCGACGTCGGTATGGACGGCATAGGCGAAGTCCACCGGCGTGGCCCCGGTGGGCAGATTGATGACGTCCCCCTTGGGCGTGAAGCAGAACACCTGATCCTGGTACATGGCCAGCTTGGTGTGCTCCAGGAACTCGTCCGGGTTGCTGGTGTGTTCCAGGATCTCGATCAGTTCCCGCAGCCACCGGTACTGGGACCCGTCCAGGGTCTGCCGCACCCCTTGTTTATAGGACCAGTGCGCCGCGACACCGCGTTCGGCGATCTCGTGCATGTCATGGGTGCGGATTTGCATCTCGATGCGTTGGGTGCGCGGCCCCATCACCGACGTATGGATGGATTGATACCCGTTCGCCTTGGCCGTCGAGATGTAGTCCTTGAATCGATCCGGTACCATCCGGTAGTGGGCATGGATGATGCCGAGCGCCCGATAACAGTCCTCCAGCGTCTCCACCAGGATGCGGAAGGCCATGATGTCGGACAATTGCTCGAACCCGATGTCCTTGTCGCGCATCTTGCGCCAGATGGAGTATGGGCTCTTTTCCCGGCCGGCGATCTGAGCCTGAAGTCCCTGTTCGGCGATCACTTGCCGCAGTTCGGTCAGGATCTGCGGCACCAGTTCGCCGCCCTGTTCGCGCAGGTATTCAAGGCGGGTCAGGATGGACTCCCGCGCCTCCGGATGGATCTGCTTGAAAGCGAGGTCCTGAAGCTCGTCCTTGATCTCGTGCATGCCGATGCGCTCGGCCAGGGGCGCGTAGATCTCCATCGTCTCCACGGCGATGCGCTGGCGCTTTTCCGGCTTCTTGACGAAATGCAGCGTGCGCATGTTGTGCAGGCGATCGGCCAGCTTCACCAACAGCACGCGGATGTCGTTGGACATGGCCAGCACGAGGCGCCGGAAGTTCTCCGCCTCTCGGGTGGTGCCGTCGGCTTGCAGCTTGATCTTGGCCAGCTTGGTGACGCCGTCGACCAGCGTGGCCACCTCGGGGCCGAACAGGTCGCGGACTTCCTCGACCGTCGCCGTGGTGTCCTCGATGACGTCGTGCAGCAGCGCCGTGATGATCGACGCGCTGTCGAGCTTGTAGTTGGTGAGGATGCCGGCCACTTCGACCGGATGGGAGAAGTACGGATCGCCCGATTCCCGCAACTGCGAGCCGTGCATCTTGACCGCGTAGACATAGGCCCGGTTCAGCACCGCCTCGTCGGCGTTGGGATCGTAGGCCTTGACGCGTTCCACCAACTCGAACTGACGCATCATGGCTGAAGGCCTCCGTCGCGACGGTGCCATCGCCGCGTCGCCGGCGCATCCGGGGCGCCGGCGCGGAAGCTCAGTCGATCAGATATCTCCCATCGTGTGCCGAGCAGTCTCATGCAGATTGTCCGCGCGCCTCCACCGATACCGGCGCGGTGTTATCGATCCATGTCCTCGGCGGGATTGTCGGGGTCGAACGCCTCCACGGCCACCGCCTGTTCGGCCGGTGCGTCCTCGGCCTCGCCACCGTCACCATGCACAGTCAGGCCGTCTGCGAACACCTCCTCGGCTTCGTTGGCCGACTCGCGAATGTCGGCCGGAATCTGACGCTGCCCGGAGAGCGCGTCGAAGGCGTCATCCTCCGGTTCGTCCGCCTCGACGTGCTTTTGCAGGCCCTGGATGAGACCGCTGGTGATCTGCTCGGGATCGACCGTGGTCTCCGCGATCTCGCGCAGGGAGATCACGGGGTTCTTGTCGTTGTCCCGATCAACGGTCAGAGGCGAGCCCGCCGCGATGTCCCGTGACCGTTGGGCGGCCAGCAGCACCAGTTCAAAACGATTCGGAATGCGCTCAATACAGTCCTCGACGGTCACGCGCGCCATGAAGGTCTCCCCGGAAATAAGCGAGTGAACCAAGCTATATAGATGGTCACGCGCGGCCCCGCAAGGCAGCGTTCGCGCTCGCAGCAACTCTCATTCCGGACCGGCCCGAATCACCCGGCCTCCGATGGGAACACGGTAGGGCGTCCGAGGCGCGAACCGGTCTCTCTTCCCGTTTGCGGTGATCGTATCCAAACGTCGGTTCCAGCACGGCCAGAAATCGCGGATCCGGCGGGACCATGCCCCGCCACGGCCCAGCAGTTCTCATTTTGGCCGCGCCGCCTCCGAAGGGAACGGCTGGGCGCTCCAGGCGCGAACCGAACGCCCTCCCCTGGATAGGGGCGGGCTGGGGTGGGGTTGAAAAAAAGTCCGTGGGGTTGATGCGGCAAGCGGGGTCCGTGCGGACATCACCTCGCCCCCCTCCCAACCTCCCCCAAAGGGGGGAGGAGAACAGGCCGGCACCGGCCGCAACCGGTGTTCTCCCTCCATCCTGAGAATTGCTGGCCACGGCCGGGCGACCTTGACTTTGGTCAGAGGGGCTGGCTTGATCGGCGCTTCGAGGCGGGTCGCATCGTAAGACCGGCGGTTTTCGATCAGGTTCGGGACAGGGTAGACGAGTCTCTTCATGCAGAAAAAGAAGACAGGCGGGTTCGGGGAAACCATCCGGACCGTCATCTACGCCGTTCTCATCGCCATTGTCATCCGCACCGTGGCCTTCGAGCCGTTCAACATCCCGTCGGCGTCGATGGTGCCGACCCTGTTGATCGGTGACTATTTGTTCGTCTCCAAATATTCCTACGGCTACAGTCAGCACTCTTTACCCTTCAGCTTTCCGCCGTTCCCGGGCCGCGTGTTCGCGTCGGAGCCGGAGCGCGGCGACGTGGCGGTTTTCAAGCTGCCGTCCGATCCATCGGCCGATTACATCAAGCGGGTCATCGGCCTGCCCGGCGACCGCATCCAGATGATCGGTGGTGTCTTGCATATCAACGGCGAGGCGGTGAGCCGGGAACGGATTCAGGATGCCGTCTGGCACGACCGCCGGGGTAGTGTCCACCGGTCACCCCAGTACATCGAGACGCTGCCCAACGGACGCTCGCATCCCATTCTTGAGGACCGCCGCGACAACGGCCCGCTGGATGAGACCCGCGAGTTCACGGTCCCGGATGGGCACTACTTCATGATGGGCGACAATCGCGACAATTCGGCCGACAGCCGCGCCCAGGTCGGGTTCGTGCCGCGCGAGAATCTGGTGGGCCGGGCCGAGATTCTGTTCTTCTCCACCGACCGTTCGGCGGCGCTCTGGGAGATTTGGAAATGGCCCATGGCCATCCGCACCGAGCGCCTTTTCAGCACCGTTCACTGAGGAGCTGGGTGCGTGTCCGCTGAACAAGGGTCCGCCGCGCCGGACGAGGCCATGACTTCCCTGGAGACCGTTCTGGGGCACCGGTTCGGCGACCGGCGCCTGCTGAGTCAGGCCCTGACTCACGGTAGCGCCGGCGGCGGCCTGCGCAGTTATGAACGGCTTGAGTTCCTGGGTGATCGGGTTCTGAGCCTGGTGATCGCCGACATGCTGTTCACCCGCTTTCGCGCCGAGCCGGAGGGATCGCTGGCGCGACGGCACACCGCGCTGGTGCGGGGCGAGACCCTGGCCCGCGTGGCTCGGGACCTCGACCTCCCAACCCTCATGCGGCTGTCGCGGGGCGAGGAAGATCTGGGCGGACGCGACAATCCGGCGCTGTCGGCCGATGTGTGCGAGGCGGTGCTGGGCGCGCTCTATCTGGACGCCGGGTACGAGGTGACCCGGCGTTTCGTCGTGGACCGCTGGACGCCGCTGATGGACGAGGACCCCGCGCCTCCTAAGGATGCCAAGACCGCGCTTCAGGAGTGGGCGCAGGCCCGCGGCCTGCCCCTGCCGGTTTATGAAACCGTGGCGAGCGCCGGGCCGGCGCACGCCCCGATTTTCACCGTCGCTGCCCGGGTGGAGGGGCAGGAGGCGGTCTCGGCGGAAGGCTCCTCTAAGCGTCAGGCCGAACAGAAGGCCGCCGCCCGGCTTCTGGAGGGGCTCGACCCGTCATGACGACGAGATCGGATGCGATGGACACGGAGTCCTGCTGCGCGTTTGTGGCCGTTATGGGCGCCCCTAACGCCGGCAAGTCCACCTTGGTGAACACCCTGGTCGGCACCAAGGTCAGCATTGTCAGCCCCAAGGTGCAGACCACACGCACGCGCGTACGCGGTGTCGCCCTGCGCGGCCCGGCGCAGATCGTCTTTATTGATACGCCCGGCGTTTTCGCGCCGAAGCGCCGGCTCGAACGCTCGATGGTCGCGGCGGCCTGGGACGGCGCGGCGGATGCCGATCAGGTACTGGTGGTGGTCGACGCGGCGCGCGGGATTGATGACGATACGCGCGCCATCATCGACGGGCTGCGCGCCAATGGTCGCACGGACTGCCTGTTGGCCCTGAACAAGATCGACACGGTCAGGCGGGATTCGCTGCTGGCTCTGGCGGCGGCGCTGGATGCCGAGGCGGTGTTCGGCGCGGTGTTCATGATCTCCGCCCTGAATGCCGACGGCACCGACGACCTGCTGGACCATGTGGCGCGGGCGGCACTGCCGGGGCCGTGGATGTTCCCGGAGGACGAAGTCTCCGATCTGCCGCAACGGCTGTGGGCGGCGGAGATCACGCGCGAACAGGTTTTCCGCCAGCTTCATCAGGAACTCCCGTACGCCACCCTCGTGGAGTCCGAGGCTTGGCAGGACCGGCCGGACGGCTCGGTGCGCATCGATCAGGTGATCTACGTGCAGCGCGACAGTCAGCGGGCCATCGTGCTGGGCAAGGGCGGCCAGCGCATCCGCGCCATCAGCACCGCCGCGCGGCAGGAAATGGCGGCGTTGCTGGAGCGGCCGGTGCATCTGTTCCTGTATGTGAAGGTCCATGAGCGGCTGTGGGAGGATCGGCGCCACTACACGGAGTGGGGCCTGGACTTCGACGCATGAGTTTCGTGGCGGATGAGGGACCCGTGTCCGCCGCCGAGATCACTCCGCCGGGGGGACGGAGGGCTCCATGAACAGCGGCAGTATGATCCTGCTGGCCATCGGCACGGTCTGTCTCGTTGTGCTGGTCGGTGAGCATCTCTGGCACGTGCCGCGCTGGTTGACGCCGGTCCTGCTGTTTGTGGGATTCGGTGGCATCCTGGCCGGCATGGGCTGGTTCGCCCTTGGGTTGATCGTGGGGTGAGGCCGCATGGCCGTTGAGTGGCGCGACGACGCCATCGTTCTGTCCGCCCGTCCGCACGGAGAGACCAGTGTGCTGGCCTCGGTGCTGACGCGCGACCATGGGCGTCACCCCGGGCTGGTGCGCGGCGGGGTTGGCCGGGCGGCGCGCGGTCTGTGGCAGCCCGGCAACCGGCTGTCGGTGACCTGGAAGGCGCGTCTGGCCGACCATCTGGGCACCTTGACGGGCGAGATGACCGACGCGCTGGCGGCGCGAATCATGGACGATCCCGGCCGCCTGGCCCTGCTGGCGGCGGTGTGCGCGGTGGCCGACGCGGCGGCGCCGGAACGCGAGACGATGCCGCGCCTGTTCGAGGATACGGTGGCCTTGCTGGCGCTGCTGGCCGGGGTGGAAGCGCCGGACTCGGTGTCGCCCGGCGCGGCCTATGTGGTGTGGGAGGTGCGCCTGTTGGCCGACCTGGGGTTCGGGCTCGACCTCTCGCGTTGCGCGGCCACAGGCACCAACGACGATCTTGTCTTTGTTTCGCCCAAGAGCGGCCGCGCCGTGTCGGCATCGGCGGGAGAACCGTACCGCGACCGCCTGCTGCCTCTGCCGCCGTTCCTGTTGGGGCAGGGAGGGGGAACGGCCCCTGAGATCGCCGACGGCCTGCGCCTGACGGGGGCCTTTCTGGAGCGTCATGTCTTCCACCCCCGCAACCGCCCCCTGCCGGCGGCGCGGGAACGATTGGTGGAGCGGGTGGGGAGGGCGTAGGGCGCGACGCGGCCGTTTATCTAAGGCCCATCCTGAGATCCGCCGCGAACGATTATGGCAATCGGGTGAAAGGGTGTGTGGTCGCAAAGACGCGGGGGGCGTGTGCCGTGTGGCGAAACGCCCCACCATCTTTTGTTAAGGTAGGGCGGATTCGCCCCGCGAAGCGGGGCAATCCGCCGCGTGGCGGCGATGCGGCGGGTTGCGCCTCCGGCGCGAACCCGCCCTACGAAGTTTCGCATTTCGTCAACAGTGCATTCACCCGATTGCCCTGCGCGAACGATGCCTTGTGGTTGACGGGACGTTCGCGTGCGCATAAGGTTCCCACGGTCGTCGTCCGGGATGGTTCCGGCGCGCGACGAGACTCAGGTGGTTTATGTCAGAACTTGCGGCCTGCCGCTGACGGCTTTGCTTCGGCGAGGCACTCGATCCGCACCGAAATGAACGGATGATCGCCTTTCATCGAAAGGCGTGACGGTTTTGGTGCGCGCGGTGATTCTGCACGCGAGTTCTCTTTTCCATGAACATTTCCAAGGTGGAGCAGCGCGTTTTGCACGTGCTGGCTTAGGGCGGATGCATTCGTCACGACCGTGGCGACACCGCCCGCGTCACCCATGTCCACTGCGTCACGCGCGACGGCCACACGCTGGCCGACTGCGACCTGACGGTCTTTCACAAGCTGAAATCCAAGCGACTGATCCACTCGGTCAACGGTCGTCCCTACCGGATCTCCCGGCAGGGACGCACCGCCGTGCGGGCTCAGGTCGACAATCGCTGACATCACCCCCAAGGAAACAAGACCATGATGATTCGTGACATGACCGATGCCGACCTTGCGGCCGTGCTTGAGGTCGAGCGCCGGGCCTTCGGGTCGGACACCGAAGCGAACCTGACCCGGGATCTGCTGACCGATCCGTCCGCCGCGCCGTGGCTGTCTCTGGTGGCCCTCGATGGAGACCGCGCCGTTGGCCACGCGCTGTTCACTGCGGCGTCGTTGGCCGATAACCCGGCGCGGGCGTCGGTACTTGCCCCACTCGCCGTGGTGCCGGAGGCCCAGCGCACCGGCATCGGCGGCGCCCTGATGACGGAGGGACTGCGGCGCCTGACCGTGGATGGCGTCGACCTGATCTTCCTGGTCGGGCATGCCAGCTACTACCCCCGCTTTGGGTTCCGGCCGGCCGGACCACTGGGGTTCGTGGCACCGATCCGGATCCCACCGGACCACGCCGATGCGTGGATGGTGTGGGGGGCGCGCCCCGGGGTGATCGACACCCTTTCGGGTGCCGTGACCTGGGCACAGACGTTCCATCGTCCGGAGTACACCGGCGGCCCGGATTGATGGCGGAACGAGGGCGGGGGGGTGGTTACCACAAGGTGCTAAGCAGCACGCCGACGCCAAACAGGGCCAGCACCACTCCCGACCCTCGGTTCAACCAGGACAGCCAGCCCGGATTGAAGCGCGAGCGCACTGCGCTCGCCACCGCCGACAGCAGACCCCACCAGCCCGCCGAGCCGATGAACACGCCCAGGATCAGCAGGTTGGTGTCGAACGACATGGGATGGCGCATGTGGACCGCCGTCACTGACGCGAACACGGCCATGAAGGCCAGAATGGTGGCCGGATTGGTCAGGGTGATGAGAAAGGTTGAGATGAAGTCGCGCAACAGACCGATATGAGTGTCCGGCGTGGGCAGCATCTCGGTCCGCGTCCGCATGGTCTGCCAGCCCAGGGCGATCAGGAACAGCCCGCCGATCAGGCTGAGGATGACGCGGTGGTTGGTCAGAAAATCGATCACCAGGGTCAGGCCCCAGGCGGCCACCGCGCCGTAGAAGGTATCGGCCACCGCCGCGCCCAGTCCGGCGATGAAGGCCGCCAGCCGCCCATCGGCGAGGGCGCGGCGGATGCACAGCACACCGACCGGCCCGACCGGGGCGGCGATGGCGAATCCGATGAAGATGCCCTTGAGGAGCGGAAGAAGAGACATGGACCTGCAAGGGTTGAGGCGGATGAGGCGCGCCGTGTCTGAGGCCAGCGCGAGGCGGGACCGCCATCATCGCCACGGAATGCTCCGGGCGCAAGCCACCAAGGCCGTCCCTTTACCCCTCTGCCCTGCGGCTCGCCTTTTTGCGTTCGTGCGGGTCGAGGATCTTCTTGCGCAAGCGGATGGAGGACGGCGTGACCTCGACCAGTTCGTCGTCCTGGATGTAGGCCAACGCATCCTCCAGCGTCATCTTGCGCGGCGGCGGCAGCAGGATGGCGTCGTCCTTGCCCGAGGCCCGGATGTTGGTCAGTTTCTTAGCCTTGAGCGGGTTGATCTCCAGGTCGTTGCCCCGGTTGTGCTCGCCGATGATCATGCCCTCGTAGACCGCCGCCCCCGGCTCAATGAACTGCGGTCCCCGGTCGAGCAGGTTGAAGAGCGCATAGGCCGCCGCCTCTCCGCCGGCGTTGCTGATCAGCACGCCCTCGCGGCGACCCTCGATGACGCCTTTCCATGGCGCATAGCCATGGTACAGCCGGTTCATGACGCCGGTGCCGCGCGTGTCGGTCAGGAACTCGCCATGGTAGCCGATCAGGCCGCGCGACGGGGCATGGAACACCACGCGCGTCTTGCCGCCGCCGGAGGGCCGCATCTCCACCAGGTCGGCCTTGCGCTGCGTCATCTTCTCGACGACGGTGCCGGCGTACTCCTCGTCGACGTCGATATAGACCTCCTCGATGGGCTCCAGCTTCTGGCCGGAGTCGTCGGTCTTGATGAGCACGCGCGGCCGCGAGATGGCCAGTTCGAAGCCCTCGCGGCGCATGGTCTCAATCAGCACACCCAATTGCAGTTCGCCGCGCCCGGCGACCTCGTAGGCATCCTTCTCAGCGGTCTCTGTGACACGGATGGCGACGTTGCCCTCGGCCTCGCGGAACAGACGGGCGCCGATCACGCGGCTGGTGACCTTACTGCCCTCGCGCCCGGCCAGCGGGCCGTCGTTCACCGAGAATGTCATGGCTAGCGTCGGCGGGTCGATGGGCTGGGCCGGCAGCGCCTCGGTGATCTCCAGGGCACATAGCGTGTCCGCCACCGTAGCTTCGGTCAGGCCGGCGATGGCGATGATGTCGCCGGCCTCGACCTCGTCCACTGCCACGCGCTCCAGGCCCCGGAAGCTGAGCAGCTTGGAGGCCCGGCCCTGCTCAATGACCACGCTGTCGCGCGAGAGCGCCTTGATCGGCTGGTTGAGGCGGATGCGGCCGCTGTGGACCCGCCCGGTCAGGATGCGCCCCAGATACGGGTCGGCCTCCAGCGTCGTCGCCAGCATGGAGAACGGCGCATCCAGCACCCGTTCCGGCGTCGGCACATGACCCAGGATCAGGTTGAACAGCGGCTCCAGTGCCAGGCCGTCGGTGCCGGTCTCGACCACCTCCGGATTGGACGCGGCCCAGCCGTCTCGGCCGGAGGCGTACAGCGTTGGGAAGTCCAGTTGGTCGTCGTTCGCGTCCAGGGCCGCGAACAGGTCGAAGACCTCGTCGTGGACCGCGTGCGGACGCGCGTCCGGCCGGTCCACCTTGTTGATGACGCAGATGGGCCGCAGCCCCTTGGCCAGCGCCTTGGACAGCACGAACTTGGTTTGCGGCAACGGCCCCTCGGCCGCGTCCACCAACAGCACGACACCGTCCACCATGGACAGGATGCGCTCCACCTCACCGCCGAAATCAGCGTGACCCGGCGTGTCCACGATGTTGATGCGCGTGCCCTGCCAGGCCACGGACGTACACTTGGCCAGAATGGTGATGCCGCGCTCGCGCTCAAGATCATTGGAATCGAGCGCCCGCTCCGCCACCTTCTGATGTTCGCGAAAGGTGCCAGATTGTTTCAGGAGTGAATCGACGAGCGTTGTCTTGCCGTGGTCGACATGGGCGATGATCGCGATGTTGCGCAGATCCATGGGGCGGCCGGCGTCCTGTGCGAGCGGTGTTGGGGAGTCGAGCGAGGGCTTACACCAGAAACCGCGCGACGTCACGGGGGTGTTTGGTTCCGCATGTTGTTCGCTTTGTGTTCGATCTTTGTACCAGATAGGGGCGGGCGCGGCTCGCGGATCGGCGGGTCGGGCCGGTCTGGAGTGACTGCGATACATCAGTCTGGAAACGTCTGTGGCGTCATCGTTCGCCAGCAGGTCTGTCGGAGGCTCCGGGGGGCCGAACGGCCGGTTCGGCCTTCAGTCCGCCTACGCATTCGCGCCAACCAGCCTTCGGAAAGGGTCCCCCTTTTCGTCGGCCGATATCAGTCAAGCGGAGGTTCGGAAAAACTGGAGTGGTCAAGCCATGCCTGCGGTGAAGCGGCATTCCTCACCGGGACAAGGGCACGGCCCCCTCGACATTGGGGCGCGGCATCGCCTCCGCTCGGCCCACCATCCGGCCGAGATCAGCCACCACCTGATCGGCCGCCTCCTTCGGAAGAAGAGCGCGTGTGATTTGTTCGGCAACGTCCATCCGCCCGGCAAAGGCATAGAGCAACGCCAAATTCTGCCGTATCTGCATCGTCGCGGACGGATCGCGGGCGATCCGGTTCTGCAGTTGGATGGCTTCTTCCAGATCACCGGACAGGGCCAGCGACAAGGCGAGATTGTTGGCGGTACGAAGGTCGGACGGGCGCACGGCGAGGGCCGCTCGGTAAGCTTCCTGGGCCTCCCGATGGCGTCCGTCACGATCCGCGAGTATTCCAAGCAGGGGCAGCACCCGGGGATCGTTCGGGGCAGACGCCGAGAGCTCCGTCAGACGGGATTGCGCATCCTCATGCGCCCCCGAGGCCATCAGAATCCGCACCATCTCCAGCCGAACATCCATGGAATCCGGGATGCTGTCTTCCATCATGGCCCGGTTCAGCGCCCTAAACGCGTCCTGCGGACGCCCCATGTACCGGAGATTGCGGGCGAGCCCGAGCACAAAGGTTTCGTTCTCGGGATCGGTTTCGACAAGACGCGCGTACTGTTCGGCGGCCTTGGAATACCTGTTCTTTGCCTCGTTCCCCCGTGCCATCTCGGCCAGGGTTTCCACCAACGCCGCCTCTGGCGCCGCCGATGCGCCGCCCGATGTCGACCCGGACAACCCACCACACCCGCTCAGCAGAACCCCGCCGACCAGGAGCATGACGGCCAGACGAGACCTTGCCCGCCAAACCTCAGACATGGGCCAAAGCCTTCAAGCGATCCGGATCGCGGACCAGAAGCGCCCGATGCTGGCGGGCCACGATCCCTTCGCGTGCCAGCCAGCCAATTGCGGCGGCCACCGTCTCGCGTTTGGTTCCCGCCCAGAACGCGATGTCCACATGCGAGGGCAGGGGATCGATGATCCATTCGGATCGGCGATGGGGGTTGACCTCTGCAAGGCGGGCAATCTGAGCATAAACCCGCTGCTTTGCGGTCAGTGTCGAGAGACTGTACATGCGCCGGTTGGACGCCCTGAGATACCCCGCCACGCGGCGCAAAAGGGCGAGCGCCAAGTCCCCGTGGCCCTGAACCAGCCGGACGAAGCTTTCGCCATCCAGAATGGCAACTTCGGTTTGTTCCAGGGCGACGGCCCGCGCGGATCGCATGCGACCGTCGATCGCAGAGAGTTCGCCAAAGGTGTCACCGGCCCCCAACTCGGTCAGGGTCATCGGCGCTCCTTCGTCCACAAGCGCCTCAAAGGCCACCAGACCGGCCTTGATGCTTTGCGCCTCCGCTTCCGAGTCCTGGGTCGAGTGTCTCTCCAGGCCGGTGTCGAGTTCAGAGTCCAGGTCCAGGGATTTGTCCGACGCGGAAGGCGACTTGAGCGCCCGGTCGCCGGCTTTCACTTTGGCTTCCTTTTCCTGGGCCGGGTCGTCTTCCGCCGGACCGCGGAAGACCAGGATTCGCAACCGCCCGCTCACGATAAAAAACACATCGCGACTGGAATCATCCTGGTCGAAGACGACATCGTTTGTCGACAGGTGCCGCCAACGGCACTGCGTTTCGACCTGGGCCAGCACGTCGGCGGACAAACTGCCCAGAAGGGTGTTGCCCTTCAAGGTCCCCGACTGAGAAGGACGAAGGTCCGCCGCCCGCTCCGTCATACCGTCCGGGCGCTCTCCTGAATCGGCCAGCCTCCCGGGCCCGCCTGTCTCCGTCCCCATTCTCCGCTCCCATCAGGAATGATCCGCATAGCCCCCCGGAACCGCAAGCCGCGACCGCCCGAACGTTTCTGGAGTCTGAATTCCCGCCCGGGCAGACCGATACCCGTCCGATCCAGCCAAGGCACCGTCACGACCACCGACGCCACGACACGGAACGGATCATGTTGACAGGCTACGCCATCAGACAAGGACCGCCGCGTCGTTCCGGACACGAGTGCACCAAGATACTGCCGTCAGGATTACGACTCAACTGAACGTCTAACACAAAGTAACGCGTCAAGGTCCCCTCATCAACCACAACATACCGGTCTCATGGCTTCGGCGCTTTCGATCCGGTGATTTGAGGGACACCCGACGCCCCACAATGGTCACAGGATCCGCAAACACCGCCGCCGACCGTGATGGCCCGCGTGGCGCCAACGTTGCGGTCGCGCGCCGGCCGCGCCATATTCGCAAGTTTACTCTGGATCACGATCCGCGCACGGTACACATTGGTGCAGGGCAGCCTGTCAGGGAGACGACGCGGTGATCGACAGCAGCGATGGGCAGAACACCTCGGACTCGGGCCGCCACCGGCGCAGCGCGAAGCGCCGTCGCATCCTAAAGGGTGGCTGGCTGGTCATCGCGGATGGAACATCATCCATCCGTTGTTTCGTCAAGGACATCTCCTCGACGGGAGCCCGGGTCGAGACAGAGGCTGCGGCGAATACACCCGACGGATTGCTGAGACTCACCCTCTCCGATGGCGAAACCCTGGAAGCGGAGGTTGTGCGCCGCACCGGCCTTGAACTCGGCATCCGTTTCGTCAACGATCAGAGGCCATCGCTGGCGCCCTCTCGCAATCCCTTGGAGGACCTCGTCACGAACATGGCGGACATGAGCATGGACGAGATCCTGGACCGAGTCGACGCCCTCAACCTGGACAAGGAAAAGGACGTCGGTGTCGCCGCCGAGGCCTTTGACCGTGCCTTCAGCGACCTGTATCACGCCTTGAGCAAACGGGCGACGGGTCCCTGGTAGGGTCTCGCCTGGGCCTCCCCGGAGACTGAACCAATCTGCGGCTTATCGCGGCGCGCGGGGTGGCGCGGCCACAGATCGCGGCCATAAATCGGGTCCCAAAAATGCGAAGCGAGGGGCGGATGACCGCCCCTCGCTCTTTGCTCCTGGGTTCGTCGGTGCGTTCGGCGCGCCGCGCTATCGACTGACCCGCAGGTTACTCAGTTCAACGGCAATGGCCTTGAAGCTCTCTCTCAGGTCGGCCTGACTGGGACTGTCGAACCACTTGCTGGGATCCGTCGCACAGTTCCGGTAGAGCTCCTCGGTGGTAGAGTTGGTGTTGCCGAACGTCACCGTGTACACGATGATTCCTTGGGCCTTCAAGTCCGCGCACATGACCGCCATGCGGGCGTCGACGATGTCGTTGGCCGTCCCGCGGTTGTTGGTTCCGATGCGCGGGTTATCCGAACTCAGCCAGCCAATACCTGAATAGTCGGATCTGACCCTGTCGTTATCCCTGTTGTACCAGTTGTTTGTGCTGTTGCCGTTCGTCGCGTTGCTTGTGAGCTTGAAGTATTCGTTGTTACCGTCGGTCATCATCACGATGGCCTTTTCCCACAGCTCCTTGCCCCAGGGCTCGCCTTCGGTGAACGGCGGCTCCGGCGACAGGACACGCCGTCCCCAGGCCAAGCCGAGATCGGCCATGGTTCCGCCCCGGTGCCAGGCATCCAGCGAATCCACGGTGTCGAGCACAATAGATTTCACGTTGTTCAGCGGCAGAATCGGACCCGGGCATCCCAGGTTCGGCCCGGCCCCGTTGTTCTGGAAGGTGCCGGGATCGTACCGCACGCCACCCTCAGTGACGGACCCGGCCATGTTGTACAGGTCGTAGTTGTTGGAGTCGTTGGTGTAGTAGCGCGAACCAGCTTTGTGATCCGACAAGTAATCCACAATTTCCGTTTGATCCGGCCCGGGCGGCACATCAGGCCAATCATCCCACAAATCCTCGTGATCCGGCTCCGGCGGCCAGGCCCAGGCTTCCCAACCGCCCGGGGTGTCGTCCAGAAGGTCTGTGCCGGTTCGCTCCAACACACATCCCTTCCAACCCTGACCGTCGGCAAAGGGGCCGCCGTCATCCGGGTTATGCCTGAATTCGATATACCCGGGATCGGTGGATTCCGGCCACCACGCGGGCGGCGGCGGGGTGGTGTCGCCGCCGAGCGCCTCCGGTCCCGGGTTCACGGACGCGGCATAGGGAACGATCGAGATGAACAGGTTCGGGTTCGTCACTTCGTCGCCGAACAGAATGTTGACGAAGTCCCGGGACGCGTCTCGCAGGGCTCCGATATTGTTGCTGCTGCGCATGGAACCGGTGTTGTCCAGAACCAGAGCCACTTCCAGACCTCTGATGGCGCGGATCACCTCGGCCTCGGCCGCGACCGTGATCTCGTCCAGCGAGAAGATCCCCATGAAGAACGTCTGGAAGGTCGCCTTGGCCGAAACGGTGATGACGTTGTTGACGTCCGTCACCGTCACGTCGTGAACCGTGCCAATGGCGTCACTCGGATAGTTGGCGGCCACGAAGTCGCGGGCGCGCTGTTCGATGTCAACCTCGTGCTGCACCGTGGATCCAACCGCCAGGGCAGCGGAATCCACGGCATAGCCGAGCCGGTTCTTCAGATAGTAGGCCACACCCAGATCCACGGCACCGCCGAGCATCAGACACAAAGGGACCATCAGAAGGCCGACGAGAACCGCCGTGACGCCACGCGTATCGCGGCGCAGGCGCGACAGGATCGTACTGATCCATGAGGGGCTGTAGCGTCTCATGAGTTGTGATCCGTTTTTCCGTTGAGGGCGATTCGGCGCGTGATTCGCGGCCGCGAGAACGCGCTTTCTTCCAGCGTGCTCGATGTGAGCATGAAGCCGAACGGGCTGTCGTATTGGAAAGACATCGAAACCATGACGACGCTTTCTCCCGGTGATCCCAGGCCGTCAGCATCCGAAGGCACCACGGGGGGCGCCCCCGCGTCTTTGTCGTCCCACAGGACGAACGTCGATCCGTCGTCATCGTCGAAGCCAATGCTTGCGATGGCGATCTTCAACTTCCCGTTTTTTGTATCGAGGGGCGCCAGGATGGACTCCGCCGCCAACCGGATGACATCGAGGTCGTTGTCCGTGGTGGCCGATTCCTGGGCCACAAGATCGGCCACGGTCTGCGCCGCCGACACGGCCTTCCGGGTCGCCTCGACGTAAGTCGTCAGTTCGACCATCCCCAACATCATGGTCAACAGAATGGGCAGGATCAGCGCGGCCTCGATGGCGGCGGTTCCTCGCTTGCAGCGGAACACCGCCAGAACCCTTGCCGTGCATCCACGCTCGCGCCGCCTGCCACTCCGCGTCGGACATGGCGAAGCCGGCCTGCGTATGTCAGCATCCCGACTCATGATCCACCCCCTCCGCTGTTCGTCCAAGGCTCACCCTTCACAATCGCCGTGTACTGAACCATGCGACTGTTATGCGTGTCCTCAAAGAACGAGCCGATCATTGGCGTGATGAACTCGAAGCGCATGTAAACCCGCGCCACGGTCACGCTTCCGGCATCGCCCGGATCGAACGCGGGCGCCGATGGCATGCCGCCTGCCCCCATTGAAGGGGGGCTCAAGTCGACGCTGTCGTAGTCGTCATAGCTGCGGACATCGAACACGATGTCGTCGCAGTCCACCAAGTATAGCGAATCCCCGCAGACGGCATCCTCGAAAGCCTGTTCCGGGTCCGACGCGTTGAAGATCTCTCCGGTTCGAAGCTTCCGCGCCCCTTCCTCCAGCGCGCCGCTCAGCGTCACGCTGTGCACCATCATCATCCCGAGTTCGATGATCGCGATCGACAGCATGAACACGGGCATCGCGACCATCGCGAACTCGATGGCCACGGCACCGCGCCGATTGGCGCGAAGCCGGGACAGAAGCCCAAGCAATCCGTTTCTCGTTCTTGTGGTGGTCATGTCCCCATATCCTCCCGGCTGGCACGCCGAGGCGGCTTAGCCCCGCATTGACCAATACGAGGTTTTGGTGGTGCCTTCAGTGACCACCGTCACATATGCGCGAGGCCGGCGTCCGACTGGAAACGAAACACCACGGGCGCCAACGAATGCAATTGACCGCCTCTTGAGTCGGTACTGTAACGGGAGAAGTGGCACATGAATATACCCAATACCGGATATCCAGTATTGGCAGTCTGCCTCCTGCAGGGCGAACTCGAGGTCGTGTGCCTTTGTGGACCGGCGGAAATGGTGACCCCGGCAGGGCTTGAACCTGCAACCCCCGGTTTAGGAAACCGGTGCTCTATCCAGTTGAGCTACGGGGCCTCGGTCGATTGAGAGGTGCTTACCAGATCGACCCTGTTCTGGCCACCCCGGGCAATCCGCCGCCATGCGGTTCGAGATCTTTCGCGGACCGTTTGGACGTCGCTGCCCCATCGCGTCCGAAGGTCCAGGACACATTGCAGGGCAACGGGCTCAGGTTAACGGCCGAGGGCTGATTTCAGTGGCGAACGGGATTCGAGGGTGATTCAACAGGCGTCTGCCCCCCAGAACCGGA
>NZ_FNAP01000001.1 GCF_900101965.1 Rhodospira trueperi
ATCGAAGGTGATCGCGGTTGTACAGCGCCCGGTTCTCGTCCGTCCACATGACCCTCTCCCTGACATCAGGTCCTCTTGGCAGGGAATCAGGCTACAGAGGCGGGATCAACCAAACTCTTCAACTGGTTGTTTTGACGCATGAACCTCCCGGACAGACACTTAGCTGCGCTGAAGTTTCCCCTGGCAGTGCGGCTGCGGGTTATATCCTGATGGATGCAAGCGGCATCCTACAACGCGCTTCAACCCGTCTCGCAGACTGAATTTTCGTCACGCTTGACTGCATCATCAAAAATGGCGATGATCATGCACATGAGATATACAGGCGGAAAAGGGCGGCTCTGGCAGGACATCGTTTCTTTGATGCCGCCGCACGATACTTACATCGAGACGCACCTTGGAGGTGGTGCCGTCATGCGTAACAAGCGTCCATCGCACATCAGCATCGGTGTCGACATCGATCCAAAAGTAATTCAGGCGGCCAATGTCTGGGATATACCAGGGCTCATGCTCCATAACACTGATGCGCTTGATTTTCTCGCCGACTACCCTTTCAAAGGTCGGGAGTTAGTTTATGTTGATCCACCTTATATCGCCGCCACTAAGAAGAACCGCCGGTACTACCGCTACGAATATACCGATGAGGATCATTGCAGGCTCCTCGATGTCCTCCTAAAGTTAAACTCCCGGATCATGATCTCCGGCTATTCTTCGGCGCTCTACGACCAGGCGCTTCAGGGGTGGGAGGTCAAGGAACTCATCAATATCAGCCACGCCGGGCCGCGCCGGGAACGGATATGGGCGAACTTCAAGTTTTCGCCCGATCTCCACGACTATGCGCCGATCGGCGGCAGCTTCCGCGAGCGCGAACGCATTCGCCGTAAGGCATCCCGATGGGCGAATAAGCTCGCTCGATTGCCGGAGCTGGAACGCCGCGCCGTGCTTGCCGCGCTTATCCAGTCGTCGGATATCGAGCCTGCTTTCGTAGAGCGTTTGCTTGTCGACCGCAGCCGAGGAGTTGCGTCATGACGGAGTTCTGGCGCACCCCCCTTGCGGAGACCGTTCGCAACTCTCAGCGCCTAGCTCACCACAGCCTGCCGTCAAGCAATGTTGGCAACTGGCTCGAAAGCTATGCCGAAACCGCACCAACCTCCTCGAACCAGGGCGCGGCAAACATTGCCTTCCAGCGTTGGTTCCACTTCAAGGAAGCCTTTTCGCCCAAATTCGTCGCCGATACGCTGGGCGCGTTGCCTTATAAGGTTAACCGATGCCTGGATCCATTCGGGGGAAGCGGAACCACGGCGGTCACCTGCCGAATGCTAGGAATTGCCTCCACCGTCATCGAGGTCAATCCTTTCCTGGCGGATCTCATTGAAGCAAAACTCACCCCCTTGCCTGCCGCACACTTTTGCGCCACTTACGACAACCTACTTTCGCAACTGGAAGCTAGCCCTAACGACGCCCTTCCCATCGAGGGCATGCCGCCAACAATGGCCGAACCTGGTGTGAATGGTCGCTTCATCTTCGCGGCCGATGTCTATGCGATGGTCCGTGCGATTGTGCGTGTGTCGGCTGCTCTGCCGCCCAACGAAGCACGCCTGCTCAAGGTACTTTTGGGAGCGGTTCTAGTCCCCAACAGTAATGTGACAATAAATGGAAAAGGGCGACGCTACCGCCGCAGCTGGGAAACGCGACGACGGTCGGTTTCGGATCTAATCGCCAGCCTCGACGTCGCCGTCGACATGGCAGCTACCGATCTCGCCCTACACTCCGGACTGCGCCGAGGCCGACACATCGTCCAACGCGGCGACGCCCGGAGCGCCCTGGCACGCGTCAAGCAGGCAGACGTTGCGATCTTCTCACCGCCCTATCCGAATTCCTTCGATTATACAGACGTTTATAATCTCGAATTGTGGATGCTGGGATACCTAAAATCCAGCCAAGACAATCGAGTATTGCGTCACCAGACCTTGCGCTCGCATGTACAGATGAAATGGCAGTCAACGCAGCGCATAACCGCTTCCGATGTTCTTGAAGCAACGCTTGACGCCCTGCGCCGCGCTAGGACTGATCTATGGAATCCTCATATCCCTGAGATGATCGGCTTCTATTTTGACGATCTTGTCAAAATCTTCGCGCAGCTCCGGCGTATTTTGGCGCCCGGCCGTCACGCCGTCGTCGCGATCGGCGACAGCCAGTATGCCGGCGTCCATGTTGATGTGGCTTCCATTCTCGTAGAAAGTGTGCGTCAATTGGGGTTCCGCTTGACTGAGAGGAGCGCTATCCGGTCCATGCGCAATAGCTCTCAGCACGGAGGAGGATTTGAATTGTCTGAACACTGCCTCGTATTCGAGCGCGTCTGACATGGATGGAACGGAAGGAATCCAGTGTGCCTGACATAGCCGACCGCAAGATCTCTCTACCGACGATCAAGCGGGTGGCGCTCGCGAATTTCGACCTCTATTCCAATAATCCGAACGTTAGTACTGTAATTGAACGCCCTGTCTTCTTTCTCATCGGGGCGAATGGTCTCGGCAAATCGACATTCTTGAACACGATCAATTTCACTATCACTGGCGCGATCCCCGATCCCAGTCGTAAATTTCAGTCGGCCCAAGATTATCTGCGCAACGCCGGGCGCGCCGATCGCTCCGAAGACTATTTCAGCGGCCGCATTAGTGAGCATTCACGGTCAATTGCAAGCGCCACCGTGGAGTTGGCATGGTCGAACGCCAACTTGAGCGTCACGCGCGATCTTTTTGGCGGCACCGGCGTTTCCCGCTTGGCAATCGAAGACGTGGTTAGCGGAACGATCGACGTCCGGCCATCGAGCGAGGAAGATAGCAATGACCTGACCGGCCTGTATCACGCAAAGATCCTCGAGTTGACTGGCCTCGAGGATTTCGCGCAGTTCGTCTTCCTCATGCATTTCGTCGCCACGTTCGACGAAGGCCGCCATCTTCTGATGTGGGACGACGCGGCACTCACCAATGCGCTGTATCTCGCTTTCGGCGCCGATCCGGTCGCAGCTAAAGCTGCTGACAAGCTCCAGCGCGAAATGGATCGGGAAAGCTCGCGTGCTCGCAACGTCAGATTTTCCGCGCGGCACGTTTCCGACCGCATCAAACAGCTCGCCGACCTCCTCGAAGGCACAGAAACCGACGACCATACGACCGGCGCGGAGCTTCAAGCCCAGCACGATGCGCTTGTCGCCCGGCAATCGGATGCCGAACAGCGCATGCGGCGCAAACAGGCTGAGATGCTCGACGCGGATCTTAAATGGACCGATCTCAGCGCGTCGCTCACCGAGGCCCAACTCGAATATCGACGCCTGTTCTCGAACCGGCTGCAGCTGTCGTCCTCGGTCGAGCACCATCCCATCGTCCGTGCCACCTTATCGGAAGATCGCTGCGGACTCTGCGGCAACGTCCATGTCGCGGCGAAGATTCAAGCCGCCCTTGATAAGGGTGAATGCCCATTATGCGACAGCGTTTTGGATCGGTCGGGCGGCGATGCTGCTGCTATCAGTGAACTGCAACGTCTCGACAGTGAGATCGCCCGCATTCGCGACGACCTCGATACAATCCTGCGCAGTCGCGCGCGAATTAGCGACGAATTCGCCGCTGCCCAGGCGACTGAGGAAGCCGCAGCGGAGGAGCTTAGGCAATTCGAGGAGAAGGAGGCTGCCGGTCTGGTCAAAGCTCAGAGCGGCTCTAACTTCTCGGCGATCCAGCTGGAGATCGACAAGCTCGAGAAGGAACGCCAAGCATTCCTGGCGCAAAGCGAGGCGCACTACAGGAAGCGGGACGAATTGCGCAACCAGCTTCGCTCGTACGAGAAAGCGCTCAAGGAACAGTATGAGGCCGGCTCGGAACGCTTCGTTCCACGCTTCCGTGAACTCTCCGAAGACTTCATCGGTAGACCGATCGACGTTGATCTGGAGCATCGCCAGGGGGCCAATGATTCGGGCTTTGGCTTACGCATGCGTATGGACGACCAATTGCGCGCGCAGTCCGATTCGGTGTCCGAAAGCCAGCGCTTCTTCATCGACATCGCGCTTCGCATGGCGTTGTCGGAGTATATGGCAAAGGGCGCCGCCACGCTTTTGATCGACACACCCGAAGGATCTCTCGACATTGCCTATGAGGCACGAGCTGGTTCGATGTTCTCCAAGTTCGTCGCCGAAGGCAATCGCGTGCTGATGACTGCCAATCTACGCAGTTCTCAGCTCGTGCTGCGCCTCGCCGGGCTCCAGAAAAGCGACGGCATGCAGGTTGTGCGCATGACCGACTGGACGGACTTGAGTGAAGTGCAGCGAAGCGAGGAGGCATTGTTCATAGACGCCTACAATGCGATCGACGGGGCGCTCAATTGACCAGTTCCGACGACGTTATTCCTCACGCTTACTTCGACGCTGTGGCGATCATGGCTGACGCGCCGGCGTCCATCGTGCCGATGACGGTCATTGAAGCGCATCTCTATGCCTATCTCGGCTGCATATTGGGTCTCTTCAAAGGCCAGGCGGTCGGCGACTGGGGCTATCGATTCGCGGTCACATCCGAAGGTTTCCCGTTCAGCGTTCAGTTTGAGACGGCCCGTTCGATCGTCGTCGCCAGGGGTTTGGTCGATCAGGACGGCGAGGGCATGATGACTGCGCGTCGCAATGAACTGGCGGCTGAGATCGACAGCCTCCTGACCTTGGGTTCCTGGGGCGACAGGCGCCTGTGGTTGCGCGCGGCCACACAATGCGCGCTTGCGCTTCCGGTCGGCTCAATCCGCCACGCGATCAGCCAGACGCCTGGCTTGGCAGCGTCAGTCCGGCTGGGGCAGCGGCGTCACCTGCTCCAGGCAAACGACATCGACCTTCTCTACCAAGAATACAGAATTGTCAGCTCGGTACTTGGTAGCGACGTGAAGGATCTGTTGTCGCCGGCGGTCATCTGGCTCTCCGCCCGGATCCTGCGGACGGAGGATGAACCCGTTGATTAACATCGAGAACGTTCAGAACTTGGTAGAGATGGCATATTTGCCGCACGCGACCGACGCTTTCGGCGAACAGGGTGCGCGTGCGATCACGACTCTGCTTGATTCCGTTAAGCTCATTTATCAGCGCTATCCCCCAGAAAGCCTTCGGGGCACACTGACGGTGGCTATCGGCATGAACACAACACCCGCCGCGCCGATGATTGCCGCTTGGGGCTCGCCCAAGACATTTCAGTGCAGCGAGGAGTTGGGCCCCGCGCTCGCCACCGCCGACACAGGCGCCCACTACGTGATTGAGCTGGTGCCGGACGGCACATACCGCTTCCTCCAACTCGGGACCGATGTTGATCTCCGGGAAGCCGCTACCGATGCACTCGTATATCGCTACGACAATGGCGTCGACCGTATTCTGGCCAAGCATCACGACGACTATGTGCAGAAAGTCTCGCCAATTCTCGCCAGCAATTTCGCCAATGCCACGCTAAGCAGCCTAGAAGAGGCATTCTCGCGCTACGGCAAGTTCGCCCAGGAATCAAAGTGCCGCATCCTAGCGAAAGTTTGGGAAGGCGGTGTCGATGGCGCTCGGCTAGTCCTCGTCAACCGGCCCGAATGGATTATGCGGGATTCGCTTATCCAGGCGCTGCAATTAGTCCTGCGCGACGCTAACGCCCGACCGGAGCACAATACAGACGATAAAAAACCGGTCGATATCCGCGTAGATTGGTTTGCTTCCGGCGCTGCCGCATTGATCGAGGTGAAATGGCTGGGTCGTTCAACGTCGGTTTCGAGGAAGCCGGCAGCGGAAGGTACCTACACTGACTATGGACCGCAACGCGCGCAAGACGGAGCGGACCAACTTGCCGACTATCTCGATAGGGAGGTGCGCCACACGGCCTGCACAGCGACCCGTGGATATTTAGTCGTCTTCGATGCTCGCAGGAAGAACGTTCGAGGCGCAGCCGATTCTCTCAATAAAGCTGACGCGATGCACTTCGAGAATGATTTTCTTGAATACGACCCAGACCATGCGAAGTCGCGGGATGATTTCGCGCCACCCGTGCGATTCTTCTTGAACCCAAGAAGATCTCACTTTGCGACGGCCTAGTCGCGCGAGGCTTTCTGCTGTCCAGGGTTGTATAGATAACGACTCTCTCTTAACGTCACCCAGAAACAGTGTCGCTGACCATTGTCACAGAGGCAAGACCCAAGAATCCGCTAACCCGATCTACACTTCCCAAGAACTGGAAGTAACAGTTTTGGGTACTGCTCGACAAAAAGCGAACCGTCCCCTTTGGGCGGATCACGAAGGTACGCGTTGCTTGCATTGAATGTCCGATTCATAGGGTCGGTAGCGTGAACCTTTCAGCCCGCTTCCGGCCCAACCTGGACGGAAAGGCAATGCCGTCAACGACCATGAACCGTACCTTTGGCGGCGCTCAGGCGCCACTCTCGGGACCGATTTTCCACACCGGGATGCCCATGCGGCGGGCGGTGTCAGCGAGGTTGTCGGTGATGCCGGAACCCGGGAAAACGATAACACCAATGGGCAATGATTCAAGCAGTTGCTCGTTGCGACGGAATGGGGCGGCCTTGCCGTGGCGGGGCCACTCGGGGCGGAAGACGACCTGCGGCACACCGCGCTGGTCGGCCCAGCAGGCGGCGATGCGCTCGGCGCCTTTTGGCGCGCCGCCGTGCAGCAGTACCATGTCGGGATGGCGGTCGCGCACCTTGTCGAGCACGGCCCAGATGCGCCGGTGATCGGTGCAGGCGGTGCCACCGGCAAAGGCGACGCGGGGACCGGGCGGCAGCATCACCTGGGTGTCGGCGCGCTGGCGGGCGGCCAGGAAATCCCGGCTGTCGATGACGGCCGCGGTCAGCGCGCGGCGGTTGGTGAGCGATCCGGCGCGCGGGCGCCAGGCGCCGCCGGTGATGGCCTCGAAGGTCTCGGCGGCGGTGTCGCGGAACGCCTCGAAGGCATTGCGGCGTTCGATCAGACCGATGCCCTCGGCGGTCAAGCGCTCGAGTTCGACCGAGCGCACCTCGCTGCCATCCTGCTCGGCCTGGGCGCGCCTCTGGGCCTGCTCGTTGGTGTCCAGCGCCCGGTCGAGCGCGCCGACGCGGCGATGGAAGGCGTTGACCACGGACCACAGCAGATCGCCCAGGTCGTCCTCCAGGCGGGTGGCTGTGAACAGGTCGGCGAGGGTGTCCAGGCAGACGGTGACGGCGCTTTCGGCGGTCTTCGCGTCGGGCATGGGACGCGGATCGGGCTCGTCCTGGAACGGGCGGATGCCATGCAGTTGGAGTTCCTCGAGCAGGTGGGCGGTGGCGGAGACGGCGGCGTGCGGATCGTCGGTCGGGGGCAGGACGTCGCGGATCATGGGGCTCTCCCGCTGGCTGGAGGCCGCGCCCATCGCGGCCTTTCCGGGGATCGTCCGCCGGAGGCCCAGAGGCCGGCGCCGCACCCGAACGGGCCGGAACAACGTGAAGGAGGACGCGCGAAGCGCGCCTTGCGGCGCCGGCCGGCCTCCGGCAGATCCCCCCATGGAAAGGCCGCCGGCGCGGTCCCGCGCGGGAGAGCAGTCGACTCGCGACCACCGGTCCCCGCCGACCCGGCGCACCGTTTCCGGCTCACACCCTGCCGAGGGCCAGCGGCACATCGGCCGGATCCAGGTGACCGAGAACGCGCGCGCGGAACCGGCGCGGGCCAAGCGTCAGTAGGTCGGCGTTGGCATCCGCGCCGAGCGGCGGCAGCGGACGAACGGTGATGGCGCGGGGTTCGAGGCGATCCGTCAGACGCACCAGCGCGCGCAAGCCGGCGGCGTCGGCATCATGGGCTACGTACAGGCGGCGCAGGCCGGGTGGTGGCTCGAACGCCCCGAGGTGGGCGGCCGACAACGCCGCGACGGCGGGCAGATCCGGTAGCACGTAGCGCAAGGAGAGGACGGTTTCCAGACCCTCGCCGACGATAAGGACTGGGCCAGCGGCACCGAACCGGACGCCGTTGCCGAGCAGCAATCCGAGCGCACGGCGCGGCCGAAAGAGCGGCGCCTTGCCGGTGGTGGCGAGGTCGAGGAAGGTGCGATGCACGCCGGTCAGCGTCCCGTCAGACGCGGTGACGGCGGCGATCAGCGCCGGCCATTGGGCGCGAGTCATGCCCGGATCGGGCCGGCAGAAGGCACGCGGATGGAACCGCAGAGCGGGCTCGGGATGGGCCAGAATGATGCCGCGTCCAGCCAGATAGCGCGCGGCCAGGGTGCCGGCGATGGGCCGGGACGCCGCGAACAGGCGTTGCGCGGCGGCGGTGGAATTGGCGGGAACGGGCTGGTGCGCGGACGACGCTGCGTCGCGCGGCAGGCGCATGAAGGCGGTGGCCTCGTCGAGCGCCGCGCGCAGGTCCAGACCCCGGTTGGCGGCGATCAGGTCCAGCAGATCGCCGCGTTCCGAGGTTGCGGCATCGGTCCAGCGGCCGGCGCGAGGGCCAGTCAGGCGGACATAGAGACTGCGGCCGGGCGTGCCGCGCACGTCACCGACCTGCCAATAGGCGCCCTGGCGCCGGCCGGCGGGAAGGTAGGTGCGGCAGACCGCCTCGGCCTCATCGGCGAGGCGGGATGCGATCTCGGGAAGGGACATCGTGGGGCCCTCCGACAGAGAAACGGCCCGGCCCCGGGAGCACCGGAACCGGGCCGCGTGAAAGGATGCGGGCTATTCGGCGGCGCGGGTGGCGTCGTCGATGTCTTCGGGGACGGGGTCCGTTTCGCTGTCCTCCGGCGTCGCCTCGGCCCCGCTATCGGCATCGGGCTCGGCCGCCTCGTTGTCCTCGTCTGCCTCGCCAGACTCGGCGTTAGGCCCTTCGGCGGTGACGGTTTCGGGGTCCCCCGGCGTCCGCAACGGCTCCGGCAGCCAGCCCGTTTCGGCGAGCAGCGCCTCGGCTTCGGTCGCCATTTCGCCCTTGCGCAGCGAGGCGAGACGGTCGGCGGCTTTGTCGTTCACCGCTTCACGGACGGCGGCCAGGATGCGCGCCTTGGGTACCCGCCCCAGGTAGGTCTCGACGGTCGGGCGCCATCCGGCGGCGACCATGTCCAACCCGGCCGCCCGGGCCAGCGCGTCGGCGTGGTCGGAGCGACCCGGGACACGGTTCCAGGGCTCGACCACCGCGTTGACGGTGCGCGAGGCGCAATGGGCCAGCAGGCCATGCGCTCATCCGACGACAAGGCCTGCAAAGCCCCCCACAGATCGCGCGGATCGGCGGGCAGACGGTCGATCCAGGCATCCTGGCGGGCGTCCAGGGACTGCGCCGACGCGCTGTCCTTCAGACCCGGTGCCTGGGCCGCCAGCGGCCCCGACCGGCCGGTGATCTCCAGGCAGCTTGCGACCGCGTGGCGGTGGAAGGTGGACAGGCACAGGGCGTGCAGGACGGCCATGAAGGCGGTGTCGGGGTGGGAGGCCAGCGCGTCCCGGAGCGCCAGCGTGCGGTGCGCGGTCAGTTCGGTGACCAGCCGGTCCGGCAGCGGGCGCAACGGGTCGTCCACGGGATCCGGGTCGGGATCCGTCGCCTGGGTGGCACCCGGCGCGTTGGCCTCGGGCATCGCGCCTGCAACAACCGGTTCGCCCTGGACACCGTCCGGCGCCGCCGTCGCCTGAGCATCAGGATCGGCCTCGGGCGCCGGCAGAGGTGGCTCGTCCTCGGGCCGGACGAAGCCCCGTTCGATGTGCGCCTCGCCGTCCAGATCGATGGAGATGAAGGCCCCGGCGCGGGAGACCTCGTCGGGCTCGAACGTGGCCGGTCGGGTCTCAAAACCCTTCAGCGCGGCCTCGATCTCGCCGACGCGCGCGTCGACGCCCTCGGGCAGTTCGGTGGGCTCCGGATAGCCCGACAACAGGGCGTCCATCTCGCCGACCAGGGCGTCGGTCTGCGGATGACCGGCATGGTGGCGCCCTTGGTCCTGGACCGGCCGATCAACGGAGACTGGTTCGAGCCCTATGTGCGCCAAGGCCTGGCGCCGGATGTGCGCCCGAGCGAATCTGCCGTTCCTGCCGCCCAACAGCCCCGACTTCAACCCCATGGAAAAGGCCTTCGCCAAGCTCAAGGCGTTGCTGCGCAAGGACGCCGAGCGAACCGTCGCAGGTCTGTGGAGCCTCCTCGGACGCCTCGTCGATCTGTTCCAACCAAACGAATGCGCCAACGACGTCAGATCGTGCGGTTATGAGCCCGATTGATCGAAATCCGCTCTAAAATTGTCGTTGCCTTGGAGGCGGAGGCGCGGGTCGTTTGCAGTATACCAAGCCATCGGTCAGTTCCCCTTCTTCCGGATGACACCAGCCTCCAGCAGCGCCCAACCGCGCGGGAGAAATTTCCCAAGACGCTTGACGAGCTGATCAGACGCGACAGTGTTAAAGAGCGCGCTCTTTTCCCGGAAGAAATGCCGACCTCTGACGCAGTCTTCCCAAAGATAGACCTTGCCTTCGTCAGGAGTTCTCGTCCATATATATCCGCCTATGCTTGCAGTGTCCCGCCTAAATCCTGACAACTGGACGCATGCGCAGTCGAGTTCCTCGAGGACCTGTATGAAATAGTACTGGTACGACTCGGACCCGTCCGCGCGACGCACCAAGACGGGAAAGAACGCGTGAACGCCGGGTTCCAACGCCTCTATATGGTCTTTTATCCGAGCAGAGACAATCTTAATGCCGTAGAATATAGAGTACTCTGGCAAGACCTTCGGCGTCGATTTCTTGAGCGTGATCTCTTTCAACATATGATCCGGATCAACCGGCCCGTAACTCGGGTACCTACCGAAGACATCATTGGGTTCATACCCGCTTGGATGCTGGGCCGCGTAGGCCTTGACACGCAATTGCCTGAGGCGGTCCGCCTCTTTCGTATTGGTCACGTAGTCGCCAAGCTGCTTCGCCGTATTCCGAAAAGTATTGACGATCTCGTAGTACGTGACGCCCGGCACGACCTCAATGGCGTCCGGGTCGAAGGTGGCCTCTGCCTCATGACAGCTTGCATTGGGTTCGCTCATCGGCGCGCCTCCGCCCCCATCAGTTTCACACGAAAAATCGGCATGGTGTCGCCCCCGTAACTCGAGCGCTTAAGGCGGATCTTTGCGGTCACGGCATGCTCATCCCCAAAGCCGATCGTATGGCCGTCGCTGAATTCGACGCCGGTCTGGAGGACGTATGCCGCCATCCCGCGCACGAGCATCGCCAATTCGCCCGGTTGCTTCGGATACGGGCCGATCTCAAGCTCCCGCCCTGCCGGCCGATGCCTCGCCCCGGCACTGCCGCGCGGCGACCATGGCGGCCGAAGGAAAAAGGCCGCACAGGTTATAGGGGAACAAGCGAAGCGTCGGTTGTAAAGGGAAAGGTTGCGTGTTTGTGGCTGGCGCAGCAATCAGCGGGGTTCGGGGTCGTCCCACAGGCCCTTTTGCAGGAACCGGGCGGTGCGTTCGGCGCCGAGGTATTCGTTGGACGGCTGGCCGATGGCGACCGCCAGTCCCTCCAACAGCATCGTGCGGCCCAAGTCCTCGCCACGAACGACGCAGCGCGCGGGGGCGGCGCCGTCCTGTTCGGGTCCCTGGACGGCGCAGGACACGAGGAAGTCGCTGATGGCCTCGCGCAGGGTGGGGACCGCGTCGGACCCGCACGACCAGGAGCGACCGTGGCGGTCCCGGCACATGCGATCCGGATCCGGCGCGCGGATGTGCACGAGCCGGAACGTGACGTCATGGATCACCAGCCTGTCGCCGGACAGGATGGTGGCCGGACCGATGGGCAGGGGCTTCGAGAGCGGCCAGAAGGCGATGACTGCCATGGCAATGAGGAATAGAAAGAGAGGCGTACCGGTGGCTTTCATCACGCAGCCTCCTCGTCATCGGGGGTAGTGCCGGAGATCGCGACATCCTCGGGCAGGCAGCCCATCAGCCAGTCGGCGGCCTTGCTGGCCTGGCTGGCGGCGGGGATGATGGCGCGGTTGTCCTCGCGCAGGCAGTCCAGCCACGAGGCGATGTAATCGGCGTGACGCACGGTCGGGACGATGGCCGCCGCGGATCGTTCCGATCCGCGGCTTGTTTGAAACAAGCCGATCGCCCAAGGGCGATCGGCGGGGCCGCACAGGTGAAGGCCGCCGTGATCTCGGCCCCCAGTTCCTCGAAGGCGTACTTGCGGGAGCCGAAGGACCCGGACATGTCGCGGTCGAGGCGCGATCTGGGACCGGTGGCATGGCCGAGTTCATGCAGGGCCGTGCGGTGCCAGTTGACAGGCTCGAAGTAGGCCTGCGGGGGCGGCACCTGCACGAAGTCATGCAGGGGGTTGTAGAAGGCGCGGTTGCCGCCGATCCGGAAATCCACCCGGGTGCCGGCGATCAGCGCCTCGGCACGCGGCAGGATCAGACCCTCGGGGACCGGCGGCGCGGTGGTGGCGATGTCCTCGGGCAGGTCGTCGCACTGGTCGGTGTTGAAGACGGTGAAGCGCTTCAGGAACGGGATGGCCTGGGGGTCTTCGCCCTTCTCCAGAGCACGGCGGCGCTCGTCCTCGGGGACGAAGCGGTCGGCATAGACCACAGTCGTGCCGCGCTCGCCCTTGCGAACAGTGCCGCCCAGGGCCTTGGCCTGGCGGAAGGTCAACCAGCCCTGGCCCCGGAGTAGCCGCGTTCGATGACGGCGCCCCACAGGATCAGGACGTTGATCCCGGAGTACGGCCGGCCCGAGCCGGCGTTGCGCGGCAGGCCGACCGCCGTGCGGGCCTGATCGGTGCCCCAGGGTTGGACCCAAGGCAGGCGCCCGGCCTCAAGCTCGGCGATGATGCGGTCGGTGATCTCGGAATACAGGTTGGCGCGGTCGCCCGTGGACCGCCGTGCGGGTGCGCGGGACATGGCGTGTCTCCCCGACGGGCGGGTGGAAGGCCACTCCCTCCACCATCCAGCCCCGTCGCGGATCCCCCACCGACCCTCCGCCTCCAGCAGGTTCCCGCTTACCGAAGGAGGTCGCGATACCCCCGGGCCGCCATGTGATCGGCGCCGCGGACCAGTCTCTGAACCCGCAGGCGCAGGTAGTCCGACCGCCCGGCCCAGTCCTGCGCCGCCCGGTCCGCGCCAAAGATCGCGGCGGCAATCTGGCGCTGGGACGCCCCAGCCCGTCGCGCATCGCAGGCGCGTAGCATGTCCAGCCACCGCCCGGCACGGCGTTCCGACGGGTACAGGCGGTCGGTCGGGAAGGACGCTTTCCCGCCGGACATGCAGGAACCGCCGCAAGGCCAACAGGCGCGGCTCGTCCTCGTGCGCCGGCCACAGCGGAACCATGAGGCGGACAGGATGCCGCGCGGGATGACAGGGCACCCCTTCGGTCAGCACCTCGATTTGGAGGCAGCGCGTCCCGTCCCGGATCAGCAGTTGCCGGGCGCTGTTCGGTTGCCGCAGCACCATGACCGGCAACGGGAGTCGGCCCAGGTCGAAGGTGTTGGCTGATTTGGCACCGCCGTCCCGAGCCTCCACGGTCAGGACGCTCGGCACCGTCTCGCTCGACCAGAACACCAGGTCCATCGTTTCGTCGGCGAAACAGGACGCCCCATTGGTGGTCCATCTCGGCACGGGGCGAGATCACGATCCGAGGTGCGGGCGTCCCGGCAATGGGTGTGCTCACGTACGGTCTGGCCCGGCCCACCGAAACGAGGAAGTCCGGGTTGCGTTTCAGCCACTGCCAGGCCCAGGCGGTTCGGTCGAGTGCCAGCAGGGGGCGATAGGTCGCGGCATTCCGCCAGTCGGGCGGCGGAAACGGCGGTGGAGGAAAGCGGCGCCTCTCGATCATGGAACGGCCCTCCTCAAGGATCACGGCGCGAAACGGCGCGGCCGGCGGACTTCGTCGCGCCGGATGTGGACGGGATCAGAGGATGTTCGGAGTTCCGGCCGTTCTACCTGATGCGGCCCTGTCGATGACGATCGACAACCCTGGCAAGAGCGGCTTTCACGAAATACCGGAACATGGTGCGATGTGAGCGGAAACAATGGGGGAACAGCGCAAAATATATCTGTTTCATCAAAAGCGACGTGAATTGAGGTAAAATAAAAACATTCTAACCATCGCCATATATCATACCGGGCGACGATGAGGATGACTCGTCTGGGGATTCCCATGATCCCTAGAGTATGATTGGATGGCGCATCCACCAGATGCAGGGGGAGCGTCACCATCATGCTCAAGATATCGGAGACGATGTCCTCGTCGGCCTTGCGGAAGTGGGCGCGCCACTGCGGCCGGACCCGCGTGGCGGCACGGGCTTATGCGATTGCCAACGCGCTCGACGGCATGTCCCGCGCCGAGGCGGCGCGCCTGGCTGGCCTTGATCGTCAAGCGCTCCGGGATGCGGTGATCCGCTACAATGCGGAAGGGGTTGAAGGCTTGCGGGACCGGTCGGCGCCAGGGCGCGACCCGTTTCTGACCGAAGAGGAGCAGGCCAAGCTCCTGGATGTCGTCCGTCAAGGGCCGGACCCGGACACCGAAGGGGTCTGCACCTGGACCCTTGAAGCGTTGGCCGTCTGGATCTCCAAGACGTTCGGCAAGGCCCTTCATCCCGACAGTGTCGGGCGGATTCTGCGCCGGAACGGGATGTCTCGTCAAAAGGCGCGTCAAGTTCACCCGAAGGCGGACCGCGAGGCTCAGGAACGCTTCAAAAAAAAGACCTGCGCGACGCCCTGATCACGGCAGCCCAGGACCATCCGGACAAGCGGATCCGCCTGTTTTTCCAGGACGAAGCCCGCGTCGGTCAGAAGGGCCGCCTATGCCATCGGTGGTGGACCAAGGGCGAGCGGCCCCCAGGCCTGTGCGATCAGCGTTTCGACTGGACCTACCTATTTGCCGCCGTCGAGCCCGCCACCGGTGACGCCTTTGCCCTCGTCATGCCGACTGTCTCCACCAAGGTCATGCAGCGCTTTCTGGATGACTTCGCCAAAACGCTGGCCGACGACGAGCATGCCGTGTTGGTTCTTGATGGCGCCGGATGGCACGCCGCAACGTCCTTGCGGGTGCCCGAAAACATCACCCTCGTTCATCAGCCCCCGTATTCCCCGGAGTGCAACCCGGTCGAACGGGTCTGGCTGTTCCTCAGGGAGCGCTTCCTCTCCCTCCAGGTCTGGCCCGACAAGGAGGCCATCATCCAGGCCTGTTGCGACGCCTGGAACGCCCTCGTCGATGAGGCCGACCGGCTCCAGTCCCTCTGCCTCCAACCCTGGGTCAAAAAGGTCATTCTTTAGGTCGGCCGGTATCAGTTCAAAAATCGTCTAGTCCTGACACTATTAAGACAAGAAGATCGTGAACCATGATCGTAGCCTTGCCGTGCCTTTTACGCCTGCGCGCGGGTGGAGTGCACTTGGGGGAGCATCGACCGCACCGATCATGGAGCGCTTGCCATGACGGACATCCTGACGATCGATTTCCAGGCGGACACGTTGGTCCTGTGCAACACCCTGACTGAGCGGGCGACCGACAACGGCCTCATCGTCTGCCGCTGCCAGTTCCCGCCCCGTCCGGGGCACTGGACGAAGCTCCGCCAGACGGTACTCGTGCGGCCGGCCGGGCCGGTGACGGCTCGTTGGCGAACCCTGGATGCACCGGAGGACCAGACGGTGCCGCTGTCCGGAACCGCCTTCCATCTGATCCCGGCGGATCGCCCGGTGCGGATCGAATGGGACGGGTGCGATGCCGCCCTGATTGTGGCGCTGACGCCGGAGTTCGTGGAGTCGACGGTTGCGCCGATGTTCCAGGGGAAGGTGCCGCGTCTCATCCCCTCTGCCGTCGTGGAGGACACGGTGCTGTCGGACATGATGCCGTGGTTCGCGGGAACCCTAAACCAAGAGGCCGAAAAAGCGAGCCGGTCCGTCGACCAATTTAGCGTAGCGTTCGCGCTCCACTTATTTGAGAAGTACGGTATCAATGATGGCAGCGCCCCGCACATCTCCGGCGGTCTCGGGGCGTCGCGACAGAGACGGATCACGGCGTTCATCGACGCCAACCTCGACCGCACCGTCCCGCTTTCCGAGATGGCCAGGACCGTCGGCCTCGGGCGGTCGCATTTCGGCAAGGCGTTCCATGCCTCGTTCGGCCGCACCCCGTACCGGTATCTCCATGAACGGCGGATCGAGAAGGCGAAGGAACTTCTGCTGGACGACCGCCGGACGATCGTTAGCGTCGCCCTGGACGTGGGCTTCTCCAGCCACGGGCATTTCACCAAAGTGTTCCGCAAGGTGACCGGGACGACGCCCTCGCAGTTCCGCCGCGATCGGTATTGAGCAGCAACATAGATCGCGCAGAAACGCTTTTGGGCTCCGACAGATTCGGTTGCTTCTTCAGCCAGGATCGCGTTTCGGCTCTGGTCGATTACGCCCTTTCAATCGAGCTTTGCGGGACACGGTCTGTTCCGAGGGGCCAGATTCTGTTTCCAGGCGTCAATGTCGGCGCGCCTCCAATACCGGCGCCGGGCAATAAGAATCGGCTGGGGGAAGTTCAGGTCCGGGCGGCGCAGCCAGCGCCAAAGGGTCATGTCGCTGATGCCGCCCAGTTCCGCCCGCACGACGCGGGTAGGGACGAGTGCAGTGCTCTTTGGCGGAGATGCTGGGATATCCTGCATGGGATCCTCGCGCATGGCGGGTTCAAGCGTTGACCCGACCGATCATGAAAGACCCTGCGAGGAAATGGCATTCCCCCTTGGTACGCCGCAGCCGCTCTATTGTGCGCCGATGGTCCGCAACCCCTGGGCGCCATCATCCGCTGCATCGCTGATTGGGCCGGCTATCCGCCAGACGCGCACCGGATCACGCAGTTTCCCGCGCAAGCACCGTTACCCAGGCGTTACCCAACGGGAGCTTCGACATGAGAAAGGGGTTGCAGAAGACCCCGCAACCCCTTGAAAATATTGGTGTGCCCACCAGGACTCGAACCTGGGACCCGCTGATTAAAAGTCAGCTGCTCTACCATCTGAGCTATGGGCACATCCTGCGGCCACATCGGTGGCACGGGCCCCTTCTGGGGCTGAACACCATCGGTGCGCGAAGCGAGCGGCACTGTATGGGCCGGGGGCAGTTCGGTCAACACGTACGGTCGGAACAATCGCTTCAGATTTGGCCGGTGCGATGATTGGGTTGTAAGCGTCTTTTTGACCCACGGGATCCGGTGTTGAGCGCGGTCTGCGGTTCTGATCGCTGCATCGGGGCCGTCCAGGCCCAGGGCAGGAGGTCGTCGATCCGGTTGGCGGGGAAGCCGGCCACCATGGTCTCGAGAACGTCCCTGATGCAGGCCTGCGGGTCGAGGCCGTTGAGCTTGGCGGTCTCGATCAGGGAGGCGATCCTGGCCCAGTGCTCCGCGCCGCTGTCGGCGCCGGCGAATAGAGCGTTTTTCCTCACCAAGATCTGCGGCTTGATGCTGCGCTCGACGGCATGGGAGTCTATCTCGACGCGGCCGTCTTCGAGGAAGACGCACAGACCGTCCCAATGGCGCAGGGCATAGCGGATTGCCTCGCCGACCAGCGTCTTGCGGGACAATCGCGCCGCTTGCTCGTGCAGCCAGACCCGCATGTCCGCGACCAGCGGGGCAGAGCGGGTCTGCCGCGCGGCCAGCCGTTCCTCCGCCAAACGCCTCCGGATCTCGGTTTCGATCCGGTACAGCGCGGCGGTCCGGCGCAGGGCCTCCTCCGCGATCGGCGAAGTCCCCTGACGCTGGGCATCCCGGACTTTGCGGCGCGCGTGACTCCAGCAGAAGGCGAGCGTGAACGGCAACGGCGGCGGCGCGGTGGGTCACCAGCGTCTTGTCGGCGGCGACGCCATCCACCTGGAGCACGCCGGAGAAGTCTTTCAGATGCTCGCGGGCATGCACGGCGCCGCGACCGCTGGCGTACACATGAGCGACGGCGGGCGGGTCCGGCCCCGCCCCGGGTCCAACACCGGCAGCGCATCGGCGTCCGTCGTGATCAGCACCTGGGCCACCCCGGCCAAACCCGACCGGAGACCCCCCGCGCTGCTACACCACGTTCAGGGACGCGATCTCCGTGAGGACCGCCGTGTCTTGGTGGTCATGATCCACCTCTCCGCTCCCGCAGGCGCTTAACGGAGGTGTTCACGGTTTTGGAGCAGGGTCACCCCCCGCCCAGCACCTCTTCCACCGCGTCCCGGGTGGCGTCGATGATGGTGTCGGCCTCGTTCCGGGTCAGACACAGCGGCGGCGCCAGTCCGATGATATCTCCCTGCGGCATGGCGCGGGCGACGACGCCGGTCTTCAGCATGGCCGCCACGATGTTCGGTCCCACCTTCTTGGCGGGGTCGAACAATCGCCGCTCGATCCGGTCCTCGACGAACTCCACCGCGCACAGCAGGCCCTCGCCGCGCACCTCGCCGACGTTGGGGTGATTGCCGAGCGCCGCTGTCAACCCTTCCTTCAGATAGCCGCCGACCGTCTTGGCATTGGCCACCAGGCCCAACTCGTCGATCAGATTGAGATTGGCGATGCCGGCCGCCGCGCCGAGCGGGTGGGCGGAGTAGGTCCAGCCGTGACCGAAGGGGCCGAGTTCGTCGGTGCCCTTCATCAGCACATCATAAACCTTCTCGGACACGATCGAGCCGGACAGCGGCGCATAGGCCGACGTCAGGCCCTTGGCGATGGTGATGATGTCCGGCCGCATGCCGTAGTGGTCCGACCCGAACATGGACCCCAGGCGGCCGAAGCCGGTCACCACCTCGTCGGCGATCAGCAGGATCTCGTACTTGTCCAGCACCGCCTGGATGGCCGCCCAGTAGCCTTCCGGCGGCGGCACCAGACCGCCGGTGCCCAGGGCCGGCTCGCCGATGAAGGCGGCCACGGTCTCCGGTCCCTCGGCGAGGATGAGTTCTTCCAGCTTTTCGGCGCACCAGGTCGAGAACTCGGCCTCGCTCATGCCGGCCTCTGGGCGGCGGAAGTAGTACGGCGCCTCGGTGTGCTTGATGTAGGGCAGCGGCAGGTCGAACTGTTTGTGGAACATGTGCAGCCCGGTCAGCGAGCCGGTCATCAGCCCGGAGCCGTGATAGCCGCGCCAGCGGCTGATGATCTTCTTCTTCTCCGGCTGGCCCAGGGTGTTGTTGTAGTACCAGACCAGCTTAATGTTGGTTTCGTTGGCGTCGGAGCCACTCAGGCCGTAATAGACCCGGCTCATGCCCTCGGGCGCCCGATCCACGATCATCTTCGACAGCGTGATCGAGGCCTCGGTGCCGTGCCCGACGTAGGCGTGATAGTAGGCGAGGCTCTTCGCCTGCTCCGCGATGGCGTCGGCAATTTCGGGGCGGCCGTAGCCGACATTGACGCAGTACAACCCGGCGAAGCCGTCCAGCAGTTTGTTGCCGTCGCGATCCTCGATGAACACGCCGGATCCGCCCGCGATGACCCGGTTGGCGGCCTCGCCCCGTGCGAACTGCGCCAGATGGGTCGAGGGGTGCATGAAGTGCGCCCGGTCCCAGGCGGACAATTGGTCGTTGGTGAGCATAGTCTTCGTGTTCCTTTCGTTCCTTACGACGGCTCACGCCCAGTCGCGGCAAACGTACTTGACCTCGGTGAAGGCTTCCATCCCCAGGCGGGCGCCCTCGCGGCCGATGCCGGATTGCTTATAGCCGCCGAAGGGAATGGGCGCGCCCGTCACCTTGGTGCGGTTGACCGCCACCATGCCATAGCGCAGGGCACGGCTGGCGCGATAAATGCGGCGCGGGTCGTTGGTGTGAAGATAGGCGACGAGGCCGGCCTCGCTGGCGTTGGCGCGCTTGATGGCTTCTTCCTCGGTGTCGAAGGGCGCCAGCGCGGCGACGGGGCCGAAGGTCTCCTCGCGCCAGATCAGCGCTTCCGGCGGCACGTCGGCCAGCACCGTCGGTTCGAAGAACAGCGGCCCGGCGGCGTGGCGTTTGCCGCCGCAGAGCAGGCGCGCGCCCTTGTCCAACGCGTCGGCGACATGCTCTTCCTGTTTCGTCACCGCCCCCTCGTTCATCAGGGGGCCGATGTCGGGATCGTCAAGGCCCGGGCCGACAGTCATCGCCGCCGTGGCCTTGGTGAACGCCTCGCAGTAGGCCTCGTAGATGGGGCGTTCGATGAACAGCCGGTTGGCGGCGAGGCAGTCCTGTCCGGAGGTCGCGAACTTGGCCTTGAGGCCCTCGGCCACCGCCTCTTCGAAGGTGGCGTCGGCGAACACGATCAGGGGCGCGTGCCCGCCCAGTTCCATCACCATGCGCTTCACGGTGTCGGCGGACTGCCGGTAGAGCAGCTTGCCGACCTCGGTCGAGCCGGTGAAGGACAGCGCCCGCACCCGGGGCTCGGCCATCCAGGGCGGCACGACCTCCGACGAACGGCCCGTGACGACGTTGAACACGCCCGGCGGCACCCCGGCGCGGTCGGCCAGTTCGGCCAAGGCCAGGGCGGAGAACGGGGTTTCACGTGAGGGATGCACCACCACCGGGCATCCCGCCGCCATGGCGGCCGCGGCCTTGCGGGTGATCATGGCGCTGGGGAAGTTCCAGGGTGTCACCAGGGCGGCGACGCCGATGGGCTCGCGCCAGATCTCGACCTCGGCGTCGGGAAGGTGACTGGTCACGCCCTCGATGTTGGGGCGCTTGGCCTCTTCGGCGAAGAACTCGATGAACGAGGCGGCGTAGTCGATCTCGCCCCGGCTTTCCGACAGCGGCTTGCCCTGCTCCAGGGTCATGATGAGCGCCAGATCCTCGCGCGCCGCCGCCATCAGATCAAACCAACGGCGCAGAATGCGCGAGCGCTCCCAGCCCAGGGTGTGGGACCAGTCCCAGAAGGCGCCGTGGGCGGCATTGACGGCCTCGGCGCTTTCGGCGCCGGTCAGGGCGGGCACCGACCCGACGGTGGACCCATCGGCGGGGTTGGTGACCGGCACGACGGCGCCGGAGGTGGACTCCCGCCATTCGCCGCCGATGTAAGCGCGCTGGCGGAACAGCGTGGGGTCGGTCAGGGGAACGGGCACAGGCGCGTTTTGCGCGCCACCGTGTGGACGCGGCATGGAAGGAGCTCCCTGGGGTTCGGGTGCGAAAGACACCGCCAGGGTACGGGACAGCGCGGTGAAAGTGGTTCTTATGTGTGCGGGGCGGGGAGAGGAATTGCCTGCCGCGCGGGGCCTGGAGAGGACGATGACCCACGGCGCGACCACGCCCTACAGCCTCTCTCCGCCGCCGCCCAACCGCGTCACCGGGGGCGGTTCGCGCTTGACCGGTTTGGTCACGACATAGGTGAAGTAGCGCCGGATGCCAAGGCCGGCGGCCAGCAGGCGGTCCATGAACGCCTGATAGCTCTCCAGATCGCGGGCCAGCACGCGCAGCACGTAGTCGATGCCGCCACCCAGGGAATCGCACTCGAAGATCTCCGGGTGGGCCCGAACGGCCGCCTCGAACCGGGCGAAGTCTTCCGGCAGGTGGCTTTCCAGTTCCACGGTCACCACCACCTGGGTCAGCGGCCCGAAGGCCTTCAGCGAGACGCGGGCCTCATAGCCCTCGATGATGCCGGCGTCCTCCAGGTGACGCAGCCGCTCCCAGCACGGCGTTGAAGACAGATTGACGCGTCGCGCCAGTTCCGATTTCGACAGCCGGCCCTCGCGTTGCAGGATCTCGATGATCCGCAGGTCGCGTTCGTCCAGTTTCACGCCGTTGGTTTTCATGCCGCGCCGCCACCGATACCGCTCGGGCGCGTTGCGTGAGGTCTGATCCCCCCACCGCGCCCAAGCCATCTGATAGGGAAGCAAATCGTCGTCGCGATCCGGTTCGGACCACTCGGGATCTGCCCTGGGTCCGCCCGGCCCGGATCCGGGCGGACGCCCCTGATCTTCCTGGTATAGGGCGCGGAACGCGCGGGCGCCACATCATCGAACACCCCGGGTCGTGTGGGGCCTCCGGGCCTGACGATGGCGGCGACCTCGCATTGGAAATGACGGGCCGTACCCGAACCTTTGAACTGGCGCCGCGATCAGCCGTCCAGCAGCGTTTCGGGGGCCGTGAAGGGCAGACCCTGAGCCTCCGCCACCGGCTGGCAGGTCACCTGTCCGCCGGCCACATTCAGGCCGCGCCGCAGGTGGGGGTCGGCTTTCAGCGCGGCGCGCCAGCCCTGATCCGCCAGTCGCAGCACGAAGGGCAGGGTGGCGTTGGTAAGCGCCTGGGTCGAGGTGAGCGGCACGGCTCCCGGCATGTTGGCGACACAATAGTGCACCACGTCCTCGACAATAAACGTGGGTTCATCATGGGTCGTGGCGCGGCTGGTGTCGAAACAGCCGCCCTGGTCGATGGCCACATCCACCAGGACGGTGCCCTTGCGCATGCGCGCGACCATATCGCGGCTGACCAGCTTGGGCGCCCCGGCCCCGGCCACCAGGACGGCCCCGATCACCATGTCCGCGTCGATGACGGTGCGTTCCAGGGTCGCCCGTGAGGCATACAACGTGGTCAGCGCGGCCCCGAACCGATGCGCCAGGCGCTCCAGCGCGGCCGGATTGCGGTCCAGCACGGTCACGTCGGCGCCAAGGCCCAGGGCCATCTCCACCGCGTTCTCGCCCACCACGCCACCCCCGATGACCGCGACGCGGGCCGGCCCCACGCCCGGAACGCCGCCCAGCAGCAATCCGCGTCCGCCCTGGGCGCGCTCGAGGGCCCGCGCCCCAGCCTGGACGGACAGGCGGCCGGCGACCTGAGACATGGGTTTCAGCAGCGGCAGCCCACCGTGGGCGTCGGTGATCGTCTCGTAGGCAATACAGGTGGTGCCCGAGGCGATCAGCTCGGAGGTCTGGGGTTCGTCCGGCGCCAGATGGAGATAGGTGAACAGGATCTGATCGGGACGCAGGCGGGCGCGTTCGACCGCCTGGGGTTCCTTGACCTTCACGATCATATCGGCCTGATCGAACACCGCGTCGGCATCGCCGAGCACGACGGCGCCGGCCCCCCTGTAGTCCTCGTCGGTGGCGTCAATGCCGATGCCGGCTCCGGCTTCGACGACCACATGGTGACCGTGCGCGACCAGATCGCGCACGCCGTCGGGCATGAGACCGACGCGGAATTCCTGCGGTTTGATTTCCCTGGGCACACCGATGCGCATGATTCGTCCTCCTCTGGTGAAGACCAGCCCAACGGTCCAAGGAAAGGCCGGAACGCCTCGAACGGATCGCCAAGGCCACCGGAACCGGCTCGTGTCACGCAAGGATCGTGCACGTTTTGTCAACGGCATCGAAGGACCCGCCGTGTTCGACCGTGACGAGATCGACCGCCGTATCCTGTCCATGTCGCGGCGGGCTGGTCGCATCAGGAACCAATCGCTGGCGGGGCGCGTAGACGTGCGGCCGTCGGCCCGTCACCGCCAACGATGCCGGTCGTTGACCACATATGCAGGGCCTGCGAGCGGATCCAGGTCTCGAGCAAAGATCCACATCAGACCCCGGCGCGCGCGGATGTCGATGTGGCTCGGCCCGAATCTCATCCGCGCCTCCGCCCGCGCCCGCGCCGATGACCGCCGGTCTCCTCCACGGCGGTGGAGCCGGCGCCGGCCGGGTTGACCTGACGATAGCTCAGCGCCTCCGCCACGTGCACCCGCCCCACACCGTCCCGGCCGTCCAGGTCGGCCAGAGTGCGCGCCACCCGCAACAGGCGGTGATAGGCCCGGGCCGAAAGCCGCAGGCGCTCCGCCGCGTCGGCCATGAGCTGCCGACCGGGGGCGTCGGGCGTGGCGATGCGTTCCAGGGACTCCCCCTCCAGGCGGGCGTTGATGCGTGCCCCCGGCCCGTCCGCCCGCTCAAGCTGGGCCTCGCGCGCCGCCCGCACCCGCGCGGACACCGTGGCGGTCGGCTCGGCGGTCGTGCCGGCCTCCATGGCGAAGGGGTCGACCGGCGGCACCGTCACATGCAGGTCGATGCGGTCCAGCAGCGGCCCGGACAGCCGATTACGGTACTCCATCGCACAGCCGGGCGCCTTGTTGCAGGCCAGCGCCGGGTCGTCGAGATAACCGCACTTGCACGGGTTCATGGCCGCCACAAGCTGCACCCGCGCCGGATAGGTCACATGCCCGTTGGCGCGGGCGATGCTGACCCGGCCGGTCTCCAGCGGCTGGCGCAGCGCCTCCAGCGCGGGGCGTGAGAACTCCGGCAACTCGTCCAGGAACAGCACGCCGTTGTGGGCGAGGCTGATCTCGCCCGGCCGCGCCCGCAGGCCACCGCCCACCAGCGCCGGCATGCTGGCCGAGTGGTGCGGGTCGCGGAACGGCCGCCGGGTGATCAGCCGGCCCTCGGCCAGATGCCCGGCGACCGAGTGGATCATGGAGACCTCTAGCGCCTCGTCGGGCGCCAGGGGCGGCAGCAGCCCCGGCAGGCGCGCCGCCAGCATGGACTTGCCGGCGCCCGGGGGGCCGGTCATCAGGAGGTTGTGACCACCGGCGGCGGCCACCTCCAGGGCGCGCCGCGCGCTTTCCTGGCCCTTGACGTCGGCGAGGTCGAGCGTCGGGCCGTCGTCGGCGCGGGCCTCCGGGCGCGGTCGGTCGAGCGTCTGGCTGCCCTTGAAATGGTTGATAAGTTCCAGCAGGCCGCCCGGCGCCAGCACGGACACATCGCCGGCCCACGCGGCCTCGCCGCCCTGGGGACCGGGGCAGATCAGGCCCTTGTCCGCCCGCACCGCCGACAACGCCGCCGGCAGCACCCCGGCCACCGGCGCCAGCGAGCCGTCCAGGCCCAGTTCGCCCAGGATGACGAAGCCGTCCATCTCCTCCATGGGCAGCACGCCCATGGCCGTCAGCAGACCGCAGGCGACGGGCAGGTCGTAGTGGCTGCCTTCCTTCTGGAGGTCGGCCGGGGCGAGGTTGACGATGATCCGCTTCGGCGGCAGGGCGAGGCCGATGGCCGTCAGCGCGGCGCGCACCCGCTCGCGGCTTTCCCCCACCGCCTTGTCCGGCAGGCCGACAATGGTGAAGGCCGGTAGCCCCCCGGTCAGCGAGACCTGCACCTGCACGCCCAGGACCTCAATGCCGGAGAAGGCGACGGTGTGGACGCGGGCAACCATGGGCGAAGGCAACGGTTCGGTGGCGGGGAGCCCATCATAAAACGCGAGCCGAGCGGGGCGGTACACGTTTTTTGTGGATCGCTGCCTATCGCCCGAACCCATGCGGTGGGGGGACCGGAAACGTGTTGTTGATAAGGAAGAGAACGTCATCCTGGGCCCCCCGGGACGAAGCCCGGGTCAAAGAAGCGCCCGAGACCGGCAGGACCTTGTTCCATCCAAGACGCCACGATCCGACTCAATCAACGGGGATTGGCATCAGACCCACCAGCCTGCGATAAAATCGGAGCGGTTCAGTCATCACCCGAAACGCCTCCAAGGCCAGGGCACCTCCGCCGGACGGTGAAACCGTCTGGGCCAGCGCCGACCAGCCCCGTCCGGTCGACTCAAGCCGCGAACGCGGAGTTTTCTGCGGAAACCCAATCATCCAATGCAGTCGTTTTTGTTCGTCTCTGCTCCAGAGGACTGATCCGAAATCCTGCCTCGTTAAGAATTGAAATCACCTTGTCTTTCGTGCGCATTTCTTCAAGACCTTCTCGATCCGCACGGAAATCATGGCAGGCAATAGCTACAATCCTGCACCTTGCCAATGTCGACTTCATCCCAAGAAGCGCTTCTGTCTCCGCGCCTTCAATATTCATCGATAGGAAGTCAACTTGCCCGATGCCATGCGCTTCGACAAGTTTATCTACTGTCGTCTGCTTAACATTGTATCCGTCATCAACTTGGCCGACATGGCTTTCATCCGCATTTCCTTCCTCTGAGATAAGGACCTCGCCATCGGTAGCGCCGACCGCCACCTGTTCCGTGATGACCTGATCCAGGCGGTTTAGGGCACACGTCCGCGACAGGCATCGGTATTGCTTCGGATGCGCCTCGACCGACAGGCCGCGACCTTCGGCACCAACCAGCTTGCCAAGGGCGACCGTCAACGTTCCTTTTCCAGCCCCGATGTCCACGAAGACATCGCCAAGTTTCGGTGCGTAGCCGGTCACATCCTCAATGACATCCTTCAGTTGACTTGGATCGTCGTGGCTGAAGTTTCTGTCGCCGCCGGCGCCCTTGTGTCGTTTTTTGGGAATGCTGGGGCGCTCACGGACCAAATATCGTGGGCCGTCGTACTTATGCACCCACAATCCATCCTCATACCCAACCGAGAATGAACGCAATTGAGTCCGGCCATATATCGTCGCGATGATTGAGGCCAAATCGCGCACGACCGGATAATTGAGCAGCTTCATCGTAATCCCCTAAGATTTCTTGCCATGACCAACTTGTGCGTGAAACTATCGCCTGATTTATCCTTATGATCAAGTGCTTTCGGCGCCATGCCTGGTCCGCCATACAGGCCACGGTGTCCCTGCTGGACGGAATCGACGCCGCGACCGAGGACATGGAAGGCGACAACGAGGTCCGTTGAGAAGCGAGGGAAGATACCGGCGCCAAGCCGGTTTTCGGAAACACCGATCGCCGCTGGTTGGGGAGGTCGCCTCGACCATCACCGCGCTCTCCTCCGGACAAACGGGGCGCGGCGGGGACATCGGGGCCAGATCCTGCGCAATCTCCGGCTTCCATGCCGCAGCCTGTTCGGCTACCGTTTCCAGGCGGATTCTGCAGTCATCTGGGGAATGCTGGTTCAAGGTTCACCAGCTGAAGATAGGCAAAAGAAATGCATGACAGTACGAAAATAACGTCCAGATACAACGATGGTGACTATCTGGCAAAGAATGAAGATTGGCATGTAGCTGATTCACCGTGGAAAGCTGATCAAATTGATAGGATTATCAAGCGGAACGGTATTACATTGAGTTCGATATGCGAAATCGGTTGTGGCGCCGGAGAAGTCCTTAGGCAACTTTCTCTAAAAACCGCTTATGAGAAAGTGGAATTTTACGGATATGAAATTAGCGACGACGCTTTTGCACTGTGCACTACACGCGAGGCAGACAGGCTTCATTACTATAAAAAGAATCTCCTCGATCTTGAAGAAAAATACGATGCTCTTCTGTGTATTGACGTATTTGAGCATGTGGAAGATTACATTGGATTTTTAAAGCTTCTAAAATCGAAAGGTAACTATAAAGTATTTCACATTCCTCTTGACTTGTCTGTGCTTTCACTTATTCGCGGGAGGCCGTTATATTTTCGAGAGTCAGTAGGGCACTTGCACTACTTTACTCCAGATACGGCGATAGCAACGCTATCAGATTGCGGATATGAAATCATAGACGTAATGCACACACCATGGTTCGCGGAGCAGCCTTCTAAAACTGTGAAAGCAAAGCTTGCAAAGACTCTACGTAGTGTTTTGTACAAAGCTTCTCCGAAGCTAATGTCTACGTGGTTAGGCGGTTCGTCTTTAATGGTTCTGGCAAAGTGAGTTTTCAAATCGTCCTGATTCCTTTCCGGCCGACGATAGAATTGACTCGTGCAGCGCCCCTTCGGGGCGCGCGGCTCCGCCGCCCGGAGGGCGGCCATCCTTGGTTTGGCACCGCAAAGCGGCACCAGGGGCGCAGTCGCGTCGGCCGGTATAACCCGGTCTCCACTTTTTCGGGGCAAGGTCAAAGCGCTACTTCACGAGGATGCAGGTGACCGGCGACAGTCCCGAGACCTTGTGGGAGACCGAGCCCAACAGGAAACTCTCCACGTCACCGGAACCGCGCGCGCCCATGACGATGACGTCGCAGGTGTGCTCCTTGGCGAAATCGATGATGGCGCGGGCCGGTTGGCCGCGCTTGGCGAAGGCCTCGACCTCGACGGTGCCGCGCTCCAGCGCGTGCGCCCGGGCGGAGGCCACCAGATTCTTCGCATAGTCCCGCAGGGCTTCGTCCGGCGTCGCCGGGTGCAGCGGGCGGACCATCGACAGGGAGCCCTCCATCGGGCTGTGATGGCGGTACACGCTGAGCAGCAGCAGCTTCGCGTTGCCGAAGCGGTTCGACAGATCGACGGCGAAATCGACCGCCAGAAGGGACTGGTTGGAGCCGTCCACGGGCACGAGGATGGTGCTGAACATCGTCACTCCCCGAAAGCTAGCTGCGGCAGGAACAGGGCGATCTGCGGGAACAGGATCAGCGCGACGCTGACTCCCAACAGCATCACCACGAACGGCGGTGTTCCTTTGACCACGTCGATGTAGGGCCGCTTGAAGATGGCGATGGCGGTAAAGATGTCGCAGCCGAACGGTGGCGTGGCCGACCCGATGGCCACCTGAAGCGTGATGATCACGCCCACCAGCACCGGATCGATGGCGGCGGCCTCGACGATGGGCGCGAAGATCGGCACCAGCACCAGGATCACCACGATCGGGTCCACGAACATGCAGCCGATGAAAAAGGCGATGGAGATGGCCACCAGCACCATGGTCGGGCCGGCCTGATCCAGGCCCAGGCCGCCCAGAATCTCCTGCGGGATCTGGTTGAACGAAATCGACCACGAGAACGCGTTGCCGGCGCCCACCAGGATGAACACCACCGCCGTGATCAGGCCGGTGGACTTGGCGATCTCGAACAGGTCCATCCACTTCAGCGACCGGAAGATGATGAATTCCAGGATGAAGGCATAGGCCACGCAGACCGCCGCCGCCTCGGTCGGGCTGAAGATGCCGCCATAAATGCCGCCCACCACGATGACCGGGAAGCCCAGCGGCCACAGGGCTTCTCGCGTGGCCGTCAGGCGTTCGCTCCAGCTTGCCTTCTCAAGGGTCGGGATGTCATTGCGCCACGCATAGAACACGCAGTAGGTGGCGAACAACACCAGGATCAGCAGGCCCGGACCGACGCCGGCGACGAAGAGTTCGGCGATCGAGGTGCCGGAGATGACGCCGTAGATGATCATGGCAATCGACGGCGGGATCAGCATGGCGATGTCGGAGGCGTTGACGATCAGCGCCAACGTGAAGCTGTCCTTGTAGCCGGCCTCCAGCATGCGAGGGCGCAAGGGGCTGCCGATGGCCACCACGGTCGCCTGGGTGGAGCCGGAGACGGCGCCGAACAGGGTGCAACTCGCCGCTGCCGTCACCCCAAGACCGCCGCGCAGGTGCCCCACGTAGCGCATCACCATGTCGATCAGGCGGTCGGCCGAATGGCCCTTGGTGATGATATCGGCCGCCAGGATGAACATGGGCACCGCCACCAGGGCGGCCGGGCGGATGCCGCCCAGCATCTGCTGCACCATGATCTCCGGCGGGATCGGCATGTAGATGAAGAAGGCGACGAAGCTGCCCGCGATCAGCGGGATCATCATGGGGAAGCCCAGCAACAGCAGGACCACCATGACACTGATCATGACCTCGGCGAGCATGGGCGCGGTCCTCCGTCAGACCTTGGTTTCTGTCTCGTCGTAGCTGTCGATAACCGACGCGGAGATGTAGACGTCGGGCCGCGTCAGATTGGCGACGGCGGTCAGCAGGTACTGGATGCCCGTGATGACGAAGCCGATCGGCACCCACACGAAGGTCAGGTAGACCGGAATGCGCAGCGCCGCCGCGATGCGGCCGGACTCCTGAACCGACACCACATAGGCGTAGGCGTACCACGCCAGCACGAACATGGCGGCGGACGTCACCAGACAGATGACGACCATCAGAACCTTGCGCGCCGTGTCCGGCAGCGCGTCGTAAAGGGCCGACATGCGGATGTGCCGGCCCATGCGGGCGGCATAGCCCAGGCCGACGAACGTGATCAGCACGATGAGAAAGCGGTTGAGTTCCTCGACGAAGAACAAGCTTTCGCCGAGCACGAACCGGCCGACGACATTGGCCACCGACATGGCGGCCATGATGATCACGCCCAGGGCCAACACCGCCGCCTCGAAGTGGGCGATGGCGCCGTCGATCCAGGCCAGCGGCCGCAGCAGGCCGCCGAACTGCGAACTGGAGGCGTCGGGGCCGGGCGTTCCCGGCCGCTGTGGGGGCTCGTTCATCGGGCGCTGTCCCTTTGCCTTCCGGTCGCGATCCACGTCCCATCATGGGGGCCCGTGGTCAGGAGCGCTATCGTCTTCACACTTCTTTCCGCCGTAGCGGCGGCTCTTCGTTCGCGCGGCGATGTGATTCGTCATTGCGAGCCCGCGTCTTCAGACGCGGGTGAAGCAATCCAGGGCACAAAATGCAAGTATCCGCCCTGGATTGCTTCGTCGCTACGCTGCTCGCAATGATATGATATGGCACCAGAGCGTCTTGAGGCGGGAAAGGACCCGACCGCCGATCCGACGGCGCGGATCCTTCCTTCATCTTTTGCCCGGGCGCGATGGTGTCAGTCGCCCGCGACGCGTTCCCGGGACTCCTCAATGTCCGCCTGGAAGCCCTCAAGGACGGCCTTGGCGTCACCGCCGACCTCCTCGACGAACTTCTGCTTGACCTGTTCGGCGGCCTCTCGGAACGGCGCGCGCTGCTCGTCGGTCAGCACGGTGACGGTCATTTCCGGCTTGGCCTCCAGGATTTTCTCCTCGGCGCGCTGGGTCAGGCCCTGTTGGTACTCGATGATGTGGGCGTAGGCGGCGTCGGCGGCCTCGCCGACCAGGGCCTGGTCTTCCTCGGACAGGCCGTCATAAAACGTCTTGTTGGTGATGACGGCCGTCGTGAAGTTGTTGTGCCCGGCGTAGGTGATGTGCTCGGTCACCTCGTACATCTTCGTCGATTCGACGAAGAACATCGGGTTTTCCTGCCCCTGGATGATATTCGTCTGCAAGGCGCCGTAGACCTCGCCCCAGGGCAGCGGCGTCGGCGTGGCGCCGAAGGCCCGGTAGGTCTCCACCAGCATTGGGGTCGTCATGACGCGGAACTTCACTCCGTCCAGGTCGGCCGGACTGGTCACCGGCTCCTGGGTGGTCATGACCACTTCGCCTTCGGGGTACATGTCCACCAGATGCAGGCCGACGCCGTCATACTTGGCGGCCAGCATCTCGTTAATGGTGTCCGACGTCTTGTAGAAATCGGCCAGCACCGCGTGATCCTCGGGCAGCACGTAAGGCAGCAGGAACACCTGCAGTTCCGGGATCACCTTGCCCATGAAGCCCGGGGAGGCGGTGGAGAACTGAAGGGCGCCCATCTGGGTCAGTTCCGTGGTGTCGTCGGATTCGCCAAGGGTCCCGTACGGGAAGATCTCGACCGTGTGGTCGGAATTCGCCTCAACGTACTCCTTGAACTGGGTGGCGTAGACGCCCTGGACCTCGTCGATCGCTTCTTCCAGCGAATACTTCCAGGTATCGGCCTGGGCGCCCGTGGCGCTGGCAAGAGCCAGGGCCGAGACGGCTGCGGTTCCGATTAGGGTTCGAATGGTCAGAGTCATGGAAGCCTCTCCCTGTGATGGATATGTCCTCTGCGGTGATTCGCGCAGTCCCAACCGCCGCGCGCGCGCCCGATGTCGGGTGGGGGCAGTCGGGACGTTGCATGATGACGACCGTGCGGCGGGTGGGGGCCGCGTCGGCGACAGGAGGCGTCCGCCTATCCTGTCCATGCGTCAGACCAAGGGACCTTTCGCGTTGCCTTCGTCGTTCCCGTGCAGAAAGCTATGGCACTCCAGATCACGGGGGCAGTCAACACCGCCTCGATCCGGGGCCTGCGGCCGGCCGGCCGCGTCCATTTCCCGTGGTGTGATCGCGGCCGGTCCGGATGACCGTCGGCGGGACGGCGGTCGGGCGGGCCGCCGGTCGCGCTTTAACCGACTGTGTTGGTTGGACAATTTTGCGGGGCCAGCGGCGGCGCCAGGGTCGGTGGGTCGAGGCGTTGGTTTCGTCGGACCGGCAGGCCGGAGCTTGCGGCCGAGCGCTGACGGGGATGAATTTTCGGTTTTTTCGGCGTGTTCCAGAAAAAAGTCCTAGTGCGGCCGTTGCGTTTGGCAAGTTCATCCAGCGGCGAGGATTGAACAGGGGCAATCCCGGGCCGCAAGATGCACTCAGGGTGAATGCCGATGATCGCGAGGGGGCAGGAATGGACGTTCGCGTGTCCGATCTGGGGACGCCGGGCACATCGCCCGCCTTTTCCGCGCCCGACGCTGTCCGGCGAGTCGGATTGGTTGTTCTGGAGACCGACCTGACCATGGAGAGGGACGTTGCCCGGTTGCTCCATGGCAGCGGGTTGGCGGTGCATGCCAATCGCATTGCCTTTTCCAACCCGGTGTCGGCGGAGAGTCTCGCCGCCCTGGAAACCAGCCTCTCGGCGGCGACGGCGGCGCTGATCCCGGGCACGCCGTTCGACGTGATCCACTTCGGCTGCACGTCCGCCTCGGCGGTGATCGGCGACGACGGGGTCTCGGCGGCCGTACGGACCGCCAAGCCGGGCGCCCGGGCCACGAACCCGATCATCGCGGCGGACGCGGCCCTCAAGGCTCTGGGCGTGCGGCGGTTGTCGATCCTCACGCCCTATGTCCCCGAGATCGCCCGCCCGGTGGCGGATCGCTTCGCCGCCCTGGGATATGACATCGCGGGCCTGACCTGCTGGGCGATCGAGGATGACCGGGACATGGCCCGGGTTCGCCCGGACGTCCTGATCCGGGAGGCCGTCGCCGCCACGGACCCGAAGGCCGATGCGTTGTTCATCTCGTGCACCGCTGTTTCGGCAGCCGAGGTCGTGCCGCTGATCGAGGCGGAGGTTGACTGCCCCGTGGTGACGAGCAATCAGGCCGCCGCCTGGTTGGCTCTGCGGCTGTGCGGCATCGACCATGACGTTCCGGGAGGTGGGCGCCTGTTCTCCCGTCCGCTGGCGCCCGGCGACCGGAAAGGAACGGCCTGATGCCCATCGAACACGCCGCCATCCTGGCCGCCCGCGACCGCCTCGCCGGGCGCATCCGCCGCACGCCGCTTGATCGTTCGCCCTGCCTGTCGGATCGCTGCGATGTGCCGGTGTGGCTGAAGCGTGAACACCATCAACTCACCGGCAGCTTCAAGGTGCGCGGCGCCACCAACGCCGTGCTGTCGCTGTCGGACGGCCAAAAGGCAAAGGGCATCGTCGGGGTGTCCACCGGCAACCACGGGCGCGGGCTGGCCCACGCCGCAAGGCAGGCCGGTGTGCGCTGTGTGATCTGCATGTCCTCCCTGGTGCCCGCGAATAAGGTCGAGGGTATCCGGGCCCTGGGCGCCGAGGTGCGCATCGTGGGCGACACCCAGGACGAGGCCCAGAAGGAGGTCGACCGACTGGTGGCCGGGGAGGATCTGACCATGCTGCCGCCCTTCGACCATCCCGACGTCATCGCGGGGCAGGGTACGCTCGGACTGGAGATGATTGAGGACCTGCCGGAGGTCGAGACGGTGCTGGTGCCGCTGTCGGGCGGCGGGCTGATTTCCGGCGTCGCGCTGGCGGTGAAGACGGCGCGGCCCTCCGCCCGCGTGATCGGCGTCAGCATGGAGCGCGGCGCCGCCATGGTCGAAAGTCTGCGCGCCGGTACGCCGGTGTTCGTGCGGGAGGTGGCCACGCTGGCCGATTCCCTGGGCGGCGGCATCGGCCTGGACAACCGGCACACCTTCGCCATGGTGCGCGATCTGGTGGACGAGACCGTGACCCTGACCGAGGACGAGATCGCCGAGGGCATCCGCCACGCCTACTGGTCCGAGCGGGAGGTGATCGAAGGTTCGGGCGCGGTCGGCCTGGGCGCCCTGCTGGCCGAAAAGGCGCGCCCGACCGGCCCGACCCTCGTGTTGCTCAGCGGCCGCAACATCGACATGACGCTGCATCATCGAATTGTCTCCGACGAAACCGTCGAGGTCTGAGGACTCCACCCATGCCCGCCGTCCGCATCGTCACCGAAGCCGACCTGCGCGCCGCCGTGGCGCTGGACCTCGATGCCGTCGCCTGCGTCGAGCGGGCGTTCGCGGCCCTGACGGGCGGTGGCGTGGTCATGCCGCCGATCCTGCGCCTGGACATCGCCGAGGCCAACGGCGAGGTGGACGTCAAGACCGCCTATGTGCCCGGCATCGACAGTTTCGCCATCAAGATCAGTCCGGGGTTCTTCGACAATCCCAAGCTCGGCCTGCCCAGCGTCAACGGCCTGATGACGCTGTTCAGCGCGAAGACGGGCCTGCTGGAAGCGGTGCTGCTGGACAACGGCTATCTGACCGACGTGCGCACCGCCGCCGCCGGGGCGGTCGCCGCGAAGCTTCTGGCCCGTCCGGATGCCCGGCGCGCCGCCGTGATCGGCGCCGGCCTGCAGGCCCGCCTTCAACTGGAGGCGCTGGCCCTGGTGTGCCCGCTGGAGAGCGCCGCCGTCTGGGCGCGCGACGCCGGGAAGGCCGCCGCCTGTGCATCGGACCTTTCGGAACGGCTGGGAATCCCGATCTCCCCCGCGCCTTCCGCCGAGGTCGCCGTTGAGGGGACGGACGTGATCCTCCTGACCACGCCCAGCCCCGAGCCGCTGGTGAAGGCTGATTGGCTGCGGCCCGGCCAGCACGTCACCGCCATGGGCTCCGACGCCGAGCACAAGAACGAACTCGACCCGGCCGTCCTGGCCCGGCCGGACGTTGACTATGTCGCCGACAGCCTGGCGCAGACCCGCCGCCTGGGGGAACTGCATCACGCCATCGCTGCCGGCGTGGTGGCGGCCGACGCGTCGTTCCCGGAGTTGGGCGCAGTGGTCACGGGCGCCGCGCCGGGCCGCGCCAGCCCGGACCGGATCACCGTCGCCGACCTGACCGGGACCGGCGTGCAGGACACCGCCATCGCCACGCTGGCGCTGTCACGGGTGACCCGGGCCGGCGCCGGATCCGCTTTCGAAACCTAGCCCTCCTGCCCGGAACCCCCGCCATGCCCCTTCCAAAAAAGCTGCGCTTTCCTCAGGACGAATTCGACCGTCGTCAGACCAAGACCAAGGCCGCCATGCAGGCCGCCGGCCTGGACCTGCTGATCGTCTCCGATCCGTCCAACATGAACTGGCTGACCGGATACGACGGGTGGTCCTTCTACGTCCATCAGGCCGTGGTGCTGCCGGTGGACGACGACCCGCTGTGGTGGGGCCGGGGGCAGGATGCCAACGGTGCCCGCATCACGGCGTGGTTGCCGGAGGAGCGCTTGCACCCCTACCCGGACCATTTCGTCCAGTCTGAAGCGTGCCACCCCATGCAGCATCTGGCCAGCGTGCTCCGCGCCCGGGGCTGGGACCGGCGGCGCATCGGCGTGGAGATGGACAACTACTATTTCTCGGCCGCCGCCTATCGGACGCTGCTGGCCGAGTTGCCCAACGCCCGCATCGAGGACGCCAAGTCCCTGGTCAACTGGCAGCGCGCGGTCAAGTCCGAGGCCGAACTGGTGTATATGCGCCGTGCCGCCCGCGTCGTCGATGCCATGCACGCGCGCATCCGGGAGGTGATGGCCCCGGGCATCCGCAAATGCGATCTGGTCGCCGAGATCCAGGACGCCGCCATTCGCGGCACGGCCGACTTCGGCGGCGACTATGCCGCCATCGTGCCGCTGGTCGCCTCAGGGCCGGAGGCCTCCGCCCCGCACCTGACCTGGACCGACGAGCCTCTGCGTGACGGCGAGGGCACGTTCTTCGAGATCGCCGGATGCTACCACCGCTACCATTGCCCGCTGTCGCGCACCATCTTCCTGGGCAAGCCGGACCAGCGCTTCCTCGACGCCGAGAAGGCGGTGCTGGAGGGCATGGCGGCGGGTCTCGACGTGGCCCGCGCCGGCACCACCTGCGAGGAGGTGGCGGGCGCCTTCTTCTCCGTGCTGCGCCGCCACGGATTCGAGAAGGACAACCGCACCGGCTATCCCATCGGGATCAGCTATCCGCCCGACTGGGGCGAGCGGACCATGAGCCTGCGGGCCGGCGACCGGTCGGTGCTGGAGCCGAACATGACCTTCCACTTCATGACCGGGCTGTGGATGGACGACTGGGGCTTTGAGATCACCGAGAGCTTCGTTATTACCGATGGCGCCCCCGAGATCCTGGCGAACACGCCCCGCGCGCTACTGGTCAAGGATTGATATAGAAGGCGGCAGCGGGTCGCCATCCGACACCGGCTTGTTTCCACGCGCGGGAGGCTTTGGACAGCAAAACCATGATGAGCTTGATGCACGAAAAGCCGACCACCCTGGACCCCACCGTCGATTTTGACGTCGAGGGCGTCCAGCACGGATTCCTGCGTCTGCCCTGGAGCCGCGACGACAGCGCCTGGGGCAACCTGATGATCCCGGTGTGCGTTCTGAAGAATGGTCTGGGGCCGTCCGTGTTGCTGACGGGCGGCACCCACGGCGACGAGTACGAGGGGCCGTTGGCCCTGGTGGATCTGGTGCTCAACCTTGATCCGGCCACCATCAGCGGGCGAATTATCGTCCTGCCGTTCCTGAACTATCCGGCGTTCCGCGCCGGGCGGCGCACCTCGCCCATCGACGACGGCAACCTCAACCGCATGTTCCCGGGCGCCCCCGACGGCACGGTGACCCAGAAGATCGCCGACTACGTTCAGCGCTATCTGCTGCCCATGAGCGATCTGGTGCTGGATCTCCACGCCGGCGGCTCGACGCTGGATTTCGTGCCCTTCGCGGCCTCGCATGTGCTGCCGGACAAGACCCAGGAGGCCCGCTGCGAGGCCGCCGCCGTGGCCTTCAACGCGCCCTTCACCGCCAAGGTGCTGGAGATCGACTCCGCCGGGATGCTGGACACCGCCGCCGAGGACGCCGGCAAGACCTTCGTCAGCACCGAGTTGCGAGGCGGCGGCACGTCCTCCGCCGAAAGCGTCCGCATCGCCCGCAAGGGGGTGCGCAACGTACTGATCCATGCCGGTGTTCTGGACGCCGAGCCGGTGGTGGAACCGTCGTCCAGCCTGACCATGCCGTCCATGGACTGCTTCACCTTCGCCGATGTCGACGGGCTGCTGGAAATGTGCGTGGACCTTGGCGAGACGGTGCGCGCCGGCGACCGGCTGGCGCGCGTCTGGCCGATGGACCGCACCGGCGTTGCCCCCCGGGACTACGTCGCCAAGCTGGACGGCATGCTGATCGGCCGCCACTTCCCCGGGGCGGCCAAGACCGGCGACTGTCTGGCGGTGCTGGGGGCCATCGACGAGGAAGCCCCGTCGCGCTCGTTCCGGCCGGAGGGCACCAGTGAGGGAATCGAGGGCGGCCCCCCGCTTGGTTGAGAGCGGGGAGGTCGGGGCGGGAGCGCGTGGACCTGAGTCCCGAAGACCCGCGCGGCGGGTGGCCGCCGGGCTGGCGGGGTCAGCCGAACGCCACGCCCGGCTTGACGCCCATCTTTTTCAGGATCATGGCCAACGGGCAGAAGCCGGTGAAGGCCGCCTGCAGCATGTTGGCGCCGACGAAGGCGGAGATCCACAGCACCCAGTCGGCGGTGGTGAACAGGGCGATCAGCACGGTCACCAGAACCACGGTGCCGGCGAAGGCGAGAACAACGCGGTCGATGGACATGTCTCGGGTCCTCCGGATGGGACGGGCGCGGGCGCAAGGCCCGCGCAAGTTCAGCGTTTGTTGGTCGGCAGGGTTTCCGCGAAGGCCAGGATGCCGGCGGCGGTGTCGAGCCCCATGGCGCGCAGCGGCGGCATGTCCTCGCCGGGGTGGCCGTTGAAGACACTGTGCAGCGCGTGCTGCGGCTGGCTGGTCACCGCGCGGCCCAGCGGCGACATGGTGCGCACCGCCCGACCGTCGGCGCCGTGGCAGGTGGCGCAGATGGTGTGATAGTGCCCCTCGAACGCGGCGCCGTCGGACTCGAAATGTCCGCTTTCAGGGTCGATCCGGGGTGCCATGTCGATCTGCCCCTTGCTGACGAAGGTGGCCAGATCGGCGATGTCGCGCACGGACAGCAGCCGGTCGTACCCGTGGGTCTCGTCGGTCAGGACGGCCGCGATCTCCTCGGGGTCGGCGCCGGCCATGCCGTCGATCCCCTTGAAGGGCGGCAGGTCCTCTCCGCCGACGGCGCGACCGTTCGCGCCCTGATAATCCCAGCCGTGGCAACTGGCGCAGCGCCAACTGCTGCGCTGGGCGCGGGCCAGGGCGTTGCCGCCGGCGTCCTCGGCGTCGGCGCGCCGGTCCTCGGGCCAGGTCGGGTGCCAGCCGTCCGGGACCGTGCGGCCGGCCTCCTCGTACCATGTGTCGTAAAGGCGGCCGCCGCGCACGACGGCGGCGATTTCGGGACGGCGGGGCAGGGTCTGCATGTACGCGAGGGTGTTGGCCAGCACCTTGGTGTCAAGGACACGCAGCGGCGGCATGCTACCGTTGGGGTGCCCGTTCAGCATGATGTGCAGGGCGTGTTCCGGTTCGGCGCGGCTGAAGGCGCCGAGCGGCGGCATTTCGGTGACGCCCATGCCGTCGGCGCCGTGGCAGCCGGCGCAGATGGACTGGAAGTACACCGCGCCCTGCTCGGCGTCGCCGCGCGCCTGACCGCTGGCCGGGTGGATCCACTGGTCCATGATGACCTGTCCCTGGGTGACGAACAGGGCCAGATCCTGCAGGTCCTCTTCGTCCATATAGGTGCCGTACCCGTGGGTCTCGTCGCCCAGGATGGCCATCACCTGATTGGGGTCGCCCCCGGCGAATGCCTTGATGCCCACCTCCGTTCCGCCGGAGGTGCCATGCGTGCCGCGATAGTCCCACCCGTGACAGGTGAAGCAGCGGCCCTCGCCAGCGGCGGCGGCGCCGTGAATCTCGGGCTCCGGCAGGTGGGAGATGTGGCGGTCGTGGACGTCCAGTTCCTTGCGCCAGTTGTCGTACAGGCGCCCGCCGCGCGCGATGTCGGAGGCAATTTCCTCAGCCGAGGCGGGAGACACGGGCATGCCGACGGTCACGGCCGACAGCACCAGGACGGCGGTCCACGGGAAACGAGAGGTGCGTGTCATCCTTCATACCCCTCCGGAAGTTCATGAACGATGCCCTTGTGGCATTCAATGCAGTGGCGACCTTCCATCATGGCCTCCGGGTGGTTGATTTCGGCGCGGCGGCCCTGCTCGTACAGGTCCATGGCGGCGAAGTCGTGACATTCCCGGCATTCGCGGGACTCGGTGGCCTCCATCTTGGCCCAGACGCGTTCCGCCATTTCCAGGCGGTGGTCCTCGAACTTCTCGCGGGTGTCGATGGTGCCCAGGATGTTGTGCCACAGGTCCTTGGAGGCGACGATCTTGGCCATCAGCTTGGGGAAGAAGGCGCGCGGGACATGACAGTCGGCGCAATCGACCCGGATCCCCGTGCGGTTGGAATAGTGGATGGAGGTTTTATACTCGGCGTAGGGGCCGACCTCCATCTCATGGCACGAGATGCAGAATTCGGTGGTGTTGGTCACCTTGGCGAACACGCTGAACCCACCATAGAAGCCCCCGAAAGCGACCAGGATCCCCAGGATGAAGATGGTGGTGCTGGCGGTGGTGGCGAACGGATTGCGCCACAGCCGGCGGAACAGACCCCGCCGGGGCGGCTTGTCGGACGGATCGGACGCGGTCATCGGGCCTCCTGGCGCATCGGGCGCGGCTTGAACACCAAACGCGAACGTTCTGAACCTAAAACAATGGTCCGAATGCCGACGGCGGATGAGTCTGGACTCATCCGCCGTTTTGCACCGGCCCGCTTCCGCACCCGGTCATCGGACAACCATACACTGGTTCGGCTCGGGTAGGGGAGGGGGTCGGTCCTGAGCCATCACCGGTCGCCGTCGGAAACCGTGGGCACGGAGACTGAGGGGCGGGCATCATCCGCATGCCCACCCCTCGTCCGCATGGCGCCGGGAGATCAGCCCCAGCAGTCCGCCTTCATGTTCTCGAACCAGCTGTGCGCGTAGAACATTTCGCGCCGACGGGAGTCGGCCCCGGCGTCGATCGGCGAGACGCCTCCGGCGCCCTCGACCGGCACCAGCTTGTTCTCGAAGTCGTCGTAGTTGTAGACGGCGGCCACCGAGAAGCCATGCTCCGGGCCACCGATGGAGTAGCAGGCGTTCGCCAGCGTCGGCATCGGCGGTTCTTGACCCATGGACAGGGCCAGCGCGCTGGCGGCGGTGGCCTTGGCCTGGGAGTTGGCGCTGGCGCCGGACTTCGGCATGGCCGCCGCGATGGAGGCGTCGCCGAGCACATGAATGCCGGGAACGGCGAGGGACTCGAACGTGCCCTTGTTCACCGGCGCCCAGTCGCCGCCTTCAAGCAGGCCGGTGCTGCGGGCGATGGCGCCCGCGCTTTGCGGCGGGATGAGGTTGACGACATCGCCCTTGAAGGTGCCGGCCCCGGCGGTGGTGACCTCCATGGTCTCGGTGTTGACGCCGGTCACGGTGCCGCCGTCGGACTTGGAGACCCACTCGATCAGGCTGTTGTCGGTGCCGTAGCCGTAGAACATCTCCCAGGCCTGCGTGAACAGCGGCATCTTGGAGAACTTGTCCTTGGCGTCCAGGACCAGGACCTTGGACTTCGGCTTGTGCTGCTTGAGGTAGTTGGCGATCAGGCTGATGCGCTCGTAAGGGCCGGGCGGGCAGCGGAACGGATTGTCGGGCGGGGCGACAATGACCGTACCGCCGTCCTCCATGGCCTCCAACTGGCTGCGCAGCAGCGTGGTCTGCGGGCCGGCCTTCCAGGCGTGCGGCATGATCTCGGCCGCCTCGGCCGAATACCCCTCGACGGCGTCGTACTTGAAGTCGATGCCAGGCGCGACGATGCAGCGGTCGAACGCCACGCTTTCGCCGCCTTGGGTGGTGACGGTCTTGCCTTCCGGGTCGATGGCCGTGACCAGGTCGTGGATCACGGTGATCCCGTGGCCGCTCAGGCCGTCATAACCCACCTGGATGGTGGAGAAGTCGCGCAGGCCGCCCAACACTTCATTGCTCATGAAGCAGGTGGTGTAGGTTGGGTTGGCCTCGATTAGGGTGACCTCGGCGGCGGGCGCGTACCGCTTCAGGTACTTGGCGGCCGTGGCGCCGCCGGGACCGCCGCCGACGATGACGAATCGGGGTGCGGCGGCGCGAGCGATATGGGGCAGGCCGACCACGCCCACGGCGGTGGCGGCGGCGGTGGTGCGGAGAAATCCGCGACGGGTGGAATGCATCATGGTCGCGTCCCTCACTGCACGCTGGCGTAGTAGTTGAGGATCTTCTCGAAACCCTCTTCACCATGGTCGTCCATCAGTTCGCGGAACTTCCGCGCCTGACGGCGTTCCATCTCGCGCGCCTCGCTGAGGAAGTCGGCGACGGAGAACCGCATGTACTGGAGCTTCTGCCCGGCCAGGATACCCACGCCCTCGCCGTCGCGGCCCTCGTTCTCGTGGCACGATTCGCAATACTCAGCGGCCAGTTCCTTGCCTTCGGCCACCACGCTCTCGTCGATCCAGGGCTGCGGCGGGCGCTCGAACGGCTTGCCGCCGAAGTACGCCGCCAGGGCCTGGATCTGGTCCTCGGTGTAGCCGCGCGCGACCCGGCCCATGACCGTGGCGGGATTGGACCCGTCCTGGTAAGTGACCATCATATACGCGAACTGGTCTTCGGGCATGCCGGCGATGGACGGAATCGCCTCGCCGATACCGTTGCCGTCCGTGCCATGGCAGTAGGTGCAGGCGCCGGCCATCACCTCGACCGTCATGTCCTCGGTCTCATCGGCCTGAGCCAGGGCGGGCATTGCCGTGGCGGCGAACGCCACCACCAGGGTCGCCGCCCAACGGCGCGTCCCCTGCTGTCGTGCTCCCATCTCGTAACCTCCCCGATTGATTCATTGAGCGTTTGTTCCACCCTGACGTTCAACCGCAGGATGGTTGTTTCGTTTCCCGACAAAGACCGGGCGCGCAATAAGGTTTCAAGCTCATTGCGGATTGTCAACCCATTGAATGAGAAAATGCTAATTCGAAACGGTGGGCGCGATCAATCATGGAATGCGGAGCGAGAAATCAGGTTACCCGCCGATCAGGGCAGTGGCGAGGGCGAGCGCCTGCTCCAGGGGCAGCCGTCCCGTGGCCACGCCGACGCTCAGCGCGGCCAGGGCGGCGACGGCGACGATGGCGGCGGGCCAGGTCCAGGAGCGGCGGCGGTCGGGAAACGGGCTCATGGGATGCTCCATGCTGTACAGGGGGGGCAGGAGGCGGAATCGGGGCGGGTCTCATCCAGGCCCAGCGCCTTGATCACCGCGATGGCGCGTGGGGTACGGACGACGCGGGTTTCGGTGGGCGTGTTGGCGGGGCGACGTTGGGCGCGGTGTCGTTCAATCAGCCCCGCGCCCTGGAGTTCCTGGAGGATTTCCGACATCAGCAGCGGATCAACCCGGGCGCGGACCGACAGGTCCCGGGCGGTGCGCGGCGTGTCCTCCAGGGCCAGCAAGACCCGCCGGGCCATGGCGCTGACGGGCGCGACGCCGGTCAGGGGGCGGCCGCCCCGGACCTCGCCCGCATAGGCCGGCGGAACCTTTCGCCCGCGTCCGGCGGCGAGAAAGGCGGCGATCTGGGCGCGCTCATCGTCGGGCCGTTCGGAGTCGTTCGTGATCAGGTCGCGCCGCATGGGGCCGGGATCCGGCACCTCTGCGTCGGGTGAAGCGGACCGGACGGTCGGCGCGGCGGACGGTTCGGGAACCGGGGGAGACAGAGCCGCATCGGTGATGGCGCGCAGTCGGCGCAGGCGGTGGCGCACGCTGGATGGGGTTCGGCCCAGGCGGGTCGCCATGGTGGCCAGATCAAGGCCCTCGTCGGCGAGGCGCAGCAGGATGGCGTCCGAACCGTTGCCCCAGCCCTCGGCGTAGGCGGCGCCGGCACGGGCGTGACCGCTGGCGCGGGACCAATCGGTGCGGGCGCCGGTCTCCAGAAGAGTGATCCGTCGACGCTGTCCCTCGGACTCGACGGCGATGAGGCCGGCCTGTCGAAGTAGGGCGAGGTTCTTCCGTACCCCGTCCGGGCTGGCCAGGTTCAGGGCGTCCATGAGGGCGAAATTGCTGGGGCACGGGGCGCCGTCTTGGGCGGCCTCGATGAGCAGGCCCAGCATCGTTCGAGCCTGAACCGGAAGGGAGTGGCCTGGACGGGGTCGAATCGGTTCATCGTTGACTTGGATGACCGGGTTCGGTGGAAGAGAAGGCGGGCAATCGAACATCGGGGGGTGGTCCTCGCGTGGATCGTCGGGTGTCGCCTTGGGACCCGGACGGGATGCCAGGGCTTGGGTGGGGTGCGCGGTCGTTCATGAAATGTTCTCCTCTCAGGGTGCAAAATGTACCGCGTCGGTCAAGTGGAAACACCGAGCGTACCGTGGTACACTGGGCACCATGGACACGCCCGCTGACAGACTCAAACAGGCTCGCGCCGTCGCCGGCTTCAAGACCGCGACCGACGCCGCCCTTCGATTCGGCTGGAATGTCAATACTTACAAGAGCCATGAGAACGGGCAGCGCAACCTGCGGGTCGACAAGGTCGAGCAGTACGCGGCCGCGTTCGGCGTGCCGCCGGCGTGGCTGCAGTTCGGCGGCAGCCTGACGGGACAGGTTGATGGGGTGAGTGCGGTGCAGAATGTACCAGAGACAACGCTTGAGCCGAGTGCGTCTTCTCCATCGGGAGGGGGCGAGGACGGGGCGTCAGTTTCCTGCCGAGAGGATGATGTGGAGATCGGCGACTTGACCACGGACGGGCTGGTCGGGGACCGCGATTTTCCAGTGTACGGGTCAGCCCTGGGCGGGCCGGACGGGGAAATGATCGTCAGCTATGATCCCATCGAGTGGGCCCGGCGGCCGGGTCCCCTGATGGGCGTGAGGAACGGATTCGGCTTTTATATGATCGGGGAGAGCATGTCCCCGGCCTTCGAGCCCGGAGACATGATCCTGTGTCATCCCACGCGGCCTCCCCTGCCGGGGCAGGATGTTCTGGTCATCGTGCGCGCCGGAACCGGCGAGGCGGCGCTGGTCAAGCGTCTCTTGCGTCTGGACGAGCGCGGCGTGCGCCTGCGCCAGTTCAATCCGGCGCGTGAATTCGAGGTGCCCCGCGAGGATCTGGTCAGTGTGCATCTCGTGGTGGGCAAGTACAGCCGGCGGTAGGGGGGGCGCCGCCCTTCGGGCAAGCCACCCCTCCCGTGACCGCGCGCGGCTTAGATCACCGACTCCACCCACTCGAACAGCTTGCTCTTCGGAAGGGCGCCGATCTTGGTGGCGATCACCTGCCCGTCCTTGAAGACCATCAGCGTCGGAATGCCCCGAACGCCGTACTTGTTGGGCGTACCGGGGTTTTCGTCGATGTTGATCTTGGCGACCGTCACGCGCTCGCCCATGGACTGGTCCATTTCCTCCAGCGCGGGCGCGATCTGGCGGCAGGGGCCGCACCATTCGGCCCAGAAATCAACCAGAACCGGCGCGTCGGCCTTCAGAACGTCCTCTTCGAACGAGGAATCGGAAACGTGTTTCATGAAGCGTGTCCTTTGAAAGGAAGCGGGTCAGAACGGGCCTCCCGATGTTCGGGCGCCGATGTCGATCCAGTTGCGGCAAATCTAGGATCGCGACACGAGGAGCGTCAAGACGAGGAGGTGCGGCCCAGGGTTTGTGCGGAGTCGCGGCGGCGTCGCAGCAGCACGTACAGGGCGCCGTCGCCGCCGTCGCGGGCCTGGGCGGGCGCGGTGGACAGGACAATCCGCCGCACCCCGCCCTGTCCCAGCCAGAGGGGGACGTCGCGGCGCAGGACACCGCCGCCTTCGCGGCCCGTGCCTTTCCCGGTGACGACCAGAACACACCGCGCGCCGCGTTCGTGGGCGCGATGCAGGAACACCGTCAGGGCCTGATGGGCGCGCTCGCGGGTCATGCCGTGCAGGTCCAGACGTCCGTCGAGGGCCATCCGTCCGCGGCGGAACCGATCATAGGTGCGGCGGTCGATCCCCGCGCCGTCGTGGCGCGGGGAGTCGGGCCGTTCCCGTGGCGCGGTCGGAGCGGGGGACGCTGCGGGGGTGGGGCAGCGAGGCGGAGCGACCGCCCGGGGCACGGGCGGATCGGGCGGCGTTTCCGTCGAGGGATGATTGCCGGCAAGGGGAGTCGCGCTGCGCGTGATCTGCTGCCACAGGCGCAGATCCGAATCCGAGATCAGGCCCCTGCCGCGCCGGCTCCGATGGTCAGATCCCGCCGACATCCGCGTCGTCGTCGAGAAGGATCACATGCAACTGGCGGGGTCCATGGGCGCCGATCTGGATCGTCTGTTCGATGTCGCCGGTTCGGGACGGCCCCGTGATCAGGTGAACGGTGCGCGGAAGCATCCCGTCGGGACAGGATTGACGCAGCCGGTCCCAGCCGTCCTCCAGACCGCCGACGATGTCGGACGTTCTCACGACGATGACGTGGGTGTCGGACAGGACGTTCAGGCTGGACGGGCTGTCGGGGCCGGACGCCATGAGCAGCGTTCCCGTCTCGGCCAGTCCGGCCATGGCGTGGCCGACCGCGATGACATCGTCGCCGGACGGCGTGCCGCGTCGTTCCACGGTTAGGCGGTCGGAGGCCTCCACCGAATCAAGGCGCGGATCGGCCGCCACGGCCACCCGGCCCGATACTGCGCTTTCGCCGAGCACCGCGACCACGGCGTCAGCCATCCCGTCGGGCGCGGTGCGGGTCACGGCGGCCCCGGCGGTCTCGGCATTGGCGATGAAGCGGTTGACCAACTCCGAGCGGGTGCCACGGGCAATGGCCGGAACCACCTGGGCGGCCCGGCTCCTCAGGCGGTCGTCGACGGCATCGGTGGAAATGTCCTCGGGATCCGTCGGCCGTTTCAGGGCGGCGCGAATGCCGGCAAGAATGGTGTCGCGGGGCCTGCTGCTCACGGCGGCGGTCTCCTCAGGGTTCAGTGATCGGGATCAGGTGGCGTCCGGGCGGGCCAACCGTCCAGGATCACCCATCCCTCTTGGACCCAAGCCCTGTCGGCGCGCCGAACGGATCCGTTAGGTCGTTCTGTCGCCTGGTGGAGCGCTTCCCGGGCGTTCCCCCAACCCTGGCCCCAGTTCCTGACCGGATTGAAACCGCCGGGCGAACCCCCGCCAGTCGCCTCCGGGGGCCACGACGCCGATACGCGGGTTTTGCACCAGCGTGACCACCACGCCGCCGAAGGACCAGAGCACCTGCCAGTTGTGCGCATTTCTGAGCATGTTTTCAATGGTTCGCTTGCGCAGTCGATCCGCCACCCAGGGTCTGACCAGAAAAGCGTAGCCGAACATGGCGACCACCAGGGCGACCGTGCCGGCCACGAGATCGAACGGCATGATCGCCAGACTGCCAAGAATCAGCGTCACCAGCGGAACCACGTTTTCCCACGGGTCGAACACCGGCGATCCGGTTCTGTTGAGCCGGTTGAAATCCACATGAATGCGGATTCGATCCGCCATGTAGGCTTCGGTGAGACGTTCGTGGAGGCGATAATCCTGCGCCGCCCGGGAAGAACGCGCCATCGTATCTGATGATCCCGCAGTTGAGAGGACGATTTCGATCCTAGGGCTTTTTCTTGCGTTTGTAACGCGCCATGAAGGGCTCCCCGGGCTCGGGGGCGGGCAGATCGCGCACGCGCGTCCATTCCCCGGCCAGCGGCACCCGGCGCAGGCTGCCCCGGCGCCCTCCGAGGAAGCGTAAGGCCCGACCCGCGAGGGACGTGCCAAGCCGGTAGACGCCCGGATGGCGGGCCGCGAATGACCACGCGGTCATGATGCGGCGCGCGCTCTCCGGCGTCAACGAGCGGTGCACCTCTTCCTCCCGCCATTGGCGGAGCATGCGGGGCAGGGGGATCTTCATCGGGCAGACGGCCTCGCAACGGCCGCACAGGGTCGAGGCATTGGGCAGGCTGCCGGCATCCTCCAGAGAGGACAGGGCGGGCGTCAGGACGGACCCGATTGGGCCCGGATAGACCGAGCCGTAGGCATGGCCGCCGACGGCGCCATAAATCGGGCAGTGATTGATGCAGGCGGCGCAGCGGATGCAGCGCAGCACCTCACGGTACGGCGAGTCCAGAAGGGCGGAACGGCCGTTGTCCACCAGTACGACATGGAAATGCGCCGGGCCATCGGGATCGCCCTCGCGGCGCGGCCCCGTGGCCAGCGTGGTGTACGTGGCCATGGGTTGGCCGGTGGCCGACCGCGCCAACAGGCGCAGGACGGTCGCGGCGTCCTCCAGGGTTGGCACCACTTTGTCGATACTGGTCACGACGACGTGAACCCGGGGCAGGAGCTGGGTCAGATCGCCGTTGCCTTCGTTGGTGACGATGACGGTCGAGCCGGTCTCGGCGACCAGCATGTTGGCGCCGGTGATGCCCACATCGGCGGACAGGAAGCGCTCGCGCAAGACCGCGCGCGCCTCGTCCAGCAGGGCGCGCGGCTCGTCCAGCGGCCGATCGGCCGGCAATCCTGCGTGATGCTCGCGGAACAGGTCGGCCACTTCCGATTTCCGGACATGAATCGCGGGCGCGATGATGTGGCTGGGCTGTTCCTGGCGCAACTGGATGATGTACTCGCCCAGGTCCGTTTCAACCGACTCGATGTCATTCTTTTCGAGAAAGGCGTTCAGCTCGATTTCCTCGGTCACCATGGACTTGCCCTTGGTGACCAGTTTGGCGCCATGGGCGCGGCAGATGCCCAACACCGCGCGGCGGGCGGCCTCGGCGTCGGGCGCCCAATGGACGTGCCCGCCGCTTTCGATGACCTTGGCCTCGAACCGCTCCAGATAGTGATCGAGGTTCTCAAGAGTATGGTTTTTCATCGCCCGGCCGGCCTCGCGCAGGGCCTCGAACTCCGGCAGAGCGGCCACCGCCTCGCCGCGCCGGGCGCGGAAGCCGGTCTTCATGGTGGCCAGCGACTGGCGCAGGTTATCGTCCGTGACGGCCTTACGGGCGTTGTCCTTGAACTGGCGGCTGCTCACGTGCATGGGGGCGCCTTCCTTGGCCTGGGCGATGTCAGCGGTTTTCGGACGGCTCGCCGATGGCTGGGCCGTCGGTCATGCCGGCCAGCACCTCGGCGACGTGGCGGACCTGAACCGCGCTGCCGCGCCGCTTCAGCATGCCGGCGATGTTGAGCAGGCACCCCATGTCGCCGCCCAAGATCATGTCAGCGCCTGTGGCCTCGATGTTCTCGGCTTTGTCTGTGACCATGCGGCCCGAAATCTCCGGGTACTTCAGGGTGAACGAGCCGCCGAAGCCGCAACATTCCTCGGGCGCGGACAGCTCCTTGACGTCAAGGCCGGCGACCTTGGCCAGCAGCGCGCGGGGCTGGTCGTGGATGCCAAGCTCCCGCAGGCCGGAACAGGTGTCGTGATAGGTCACGGTGGCGTCCAGGCGAGCCTCGACGTCCGTCCATCCCAGAATATCCACCAGGAACGACGTCAGTTCATACGTCTTCTTGGACAGATGGCGCGCCCGCTTCACCATGTCCGGATCATGCTCCAGCAGGGCGGGATAGTGGTGGCGGATGTGGCTGGCGCAGGACCCCGACGGCGCCACCACATAGTCCACCAGTTCGGCCTCCAGGGCCTCCACCATGAACCACGCCTGATCGCGGGCGAGGTCGCGGTCTCCGTTGGTGAAGGCGGGCTGACCGCAGCATGTCTGGCGCGGCGGAACCGTCACCGTGCAGCCGGCCCGTTCCAGCAGGCGCAGGGCCGCGAACGCAGCCGTGGGGCGGAACAGATCGGCGAGACAGGTCACGAACAGGGCCACGGTGGGGCCGGCGGCGGCGGAGGACGGGGGCGGGGACGTCATGAACGGTCCTGCATTGTGGGACAGACGGAGAGAGCCCGCGACGGGGCGCCGACTCACGATCCTGTGTTGGTATCACCCCCGCGCGGTGGGGAAAAGGCTTCGGGGCGACGTTTTTTCAACCAAAACAAAAGACAATCGCGCAGATGTATTTTAAAATTGTAATAACTTATGCCAAATGGGAGGCTGCGGCCGTCGGCACCCGATGATACGATCACGGATTGGCCCGCGTCTTTCCCCGCTTCTATGGACGGGCAGAGGAGGCATCGCCGCATTGACCGCCAGTTCGTGCGGGGACTACCGCGGATGTGTTCGGGGTGGTTTCGCGCTCCGACAAGATTGTGAAAGATTGGACGCATGAAGGCGTCGTGGACAATCACCCATTGGTTGGCCGTCGTCGTGATCGTGGCGGTTCTGTGCTCTGAAGCGGCTGTTTTCTGGCTGGTCCGAACGCAGGAAGAGACGTCTGTCTTGGCCCTGGCGGAATCTCGCGCCCGGGCGACTTCCGAGCAAGTGTTCGAACATGTCTACACCACCATGCGCCATGGCCCGAGGCCCGGCGAGCTTGCGAGCATCGTCGAGCGTCTGAACGACAGGATGGAGGCCGCGAGCATCCGTCTGATTCGGGGTGTCACGGTCGAGGGGCAGTTCGGCGAGGCCCCAAGCTGGAACGGCGTGCGCGACAACGACCCCGAAGTCGCCCGTGCGTTCCGAACCGGGCGGGAACGGGTGATCCGCGATGGCGATGAACTCCGTTTCCTGCGTCCGTTGACGGTGGTGGAGGAATGCAAGGCCTGCCATGTCGGCGACATCGGCGAGACCATCAACGGGGTCATGGACATCCGCTTTGCGATGGATAGTCTCAAGGAACCGCTTGGGTTCGTGACGGGCACCGCCTTCATGGGGTTCCTCGGCGCCATGGTGATCATTTTTGCGGCGCTCTTCGTCACCGTGCGGTTTCTGGTGGTGCGCCCGATCCAGGCCCTGTCCGACGTCATGACGCAACTGGCCCATGCCGATCAGAAGGGCGGGCACCTTGAGACTCCTCGTTTCCAGGTGCGCGAGTTGGCCGGATTGAGGGAGGCCTTCAACACGCTGATGGATCAGGTCTCCGAGCAGAAGGCGGCTTTGGAAGATCGCGCCGACGAACTGGCGCGGGCCAAGGAGCGCGCGGAGCAGGCCCGCATTCAGGCCGACGCCGCCAATGTGGCGAAATCGGAGTTCCTGGCGTCGATGAGCCACGAGATCCGCACGCCGCTGAATGCCATTCTCGGGTTCTCGGAGGTGTTGAGCGAGGAGGTGTTCGGTCCCCTGGGGCAGCAGCGATACAAGACCTACGCCCGGGACATCCAAGACAGCGGTTGCCACCTGCGCGATCTGGTCAACGATCTGCTCGATCTGGCGCGGATCGAGTCCGGCCGCATGGAGTTGGAGCCGGCGGCGCTCGACACCCAGGCGGAAATCGCCGCCTGTGCCCACCTTTTCAGGGAACGGGCGAGCGAACGGACCCTGAAGCTCCACCGCAGCTGTCCCACGGATATTCCCGCCGTGACGGCTGATCAGCGGGCGCTGCGGCAGATATTGAACAATCTGCTGTCCAACGCCATCAAGTATACACCGCCGGGTGGCGAGGTCCGCGTCGGGGCCCGGGCGGGGGGCGGTGGCGTGGAGATCTACGTCTCCGACACCGGGATCGGCATCGGCAAGGACTATCAGGACCTTGTGTTTTCCGCTTACGGCCGGGTCATCAATGTTGAGACCCGGAAAATCGAGGGCACGGGTCTAGGCCTGTCACTGGTCAAGGCGCTGATGGATGAGCACGGCGGTACCGTCACCTTGGACAGCCGACCGGGCGAGGGGGCGACCTTCACGCTGTTCTTCCCGGACGATCCGGTGCCGAGGCTGGACGCCGCGACACCCCGGGAGCCGGCGTGACCGACGGCTGAGGCCCAGCGGGCGGCCGTCGATGCTTGTGTTGGGCCGATGATATGGAGGTGGTGCGGGCGGCCGGACTCGAACCGGCACGGGAAAGCCCAAGCGATTTTAAGTCGCTTGCGTCTACCAATTCCGCCACGCCCGCGTGATCCCCCCAGGCAGTGAGCCCGATGGTAGAGCGGCGCGCGCGACAACGCAAGGAAGCGAAACGGGAAGCTTGGAGCCTTTGGCATGCTCGCCCTTCAGGGTGGTCAGGGGCCGGCGGCATCCTCGGCGGGCACTCCCAGCGGCGCGAAGTCGGCGCGTCCGCGCATGGCGCGGTGCTGGCGTAACGCCCAGGCCACGTTGGGGTAGGCCAACTCACCCCACGGCAGATGCTCCCAATCCATCAAGGCCACCTCCAGGCTTTCCGGCCCCGCCGCGCAGTCGGGCGAGCGCATGTGTCCCCGGTAGATCAGATGCACCTGACTGATGTGCGACAGGTTGTACAGCGCCAGCAGGTCCGTCAGGGTGACCCGCGCGCGGGCCTCTTCCCAGACCTCGCGGGCCGCGCCCTCCTCGGAGCTTTCGCCCAGTTCCATGAACCCGCTGGGCAGGCACCACAGCCCCTCGCGTGGCGGAATGGCGCGGCGAACCATGAGGTAGCGCTCCTCCCACGTACAGACGGCGCCGACGATGATCTTGGGGTTGTCATAGCGGACGTAGCCGCATTCGGTGCAAACGAGCCGCTCGCGGTCGTCGCCCTCGGGGACCATCCGCACGGTTGGTCCCGCGCCCCGGCTGCCCCCGGGGACGGACGTGAAATAGGTCTTGTGGATGCGGTCAACGCTCACCCGACGGTCACCGATGCGATGGCCCGAACGGCCGGGGCCGTTCGTCGAGACCAGGAACCCGGCGCTTATACCACGATATCCAGGTACGTGCCACGCGGCGCGGTCGGATCCAGGTCCTGACCCTCGAAGCGGATCACCGGAGGGCGCTGGGAGTCCGTGGATTCGGCGGTGGACCGAGCCGGCGCCGCGCCGCCCTGGCCGCCGCCGGGGTTTTCGTCGACGGTGGGGACGGGGCGCACAGCCCCGCTTCGGATGGGCGGTGCCGATGATCCGGAAACGCCTGTGACTTCGGCCATGCTGTCCTCGGTTCGTCCTGTTCAGTCACAGGGCACGCTGCTGAGGTGGGGCGTCCGCCGATCCGGGACCGTTCAGACCAGGATGTCCACCGCGGCGCCCTTGCCCGCGCCGGCCGCCGGCGTGACCGCCTGGGACGGCGCCTGAGCCTGACCGCTGGCCTGTTCCAGCATCGCGACCACGGACTGTTCTGCGTCGGCGGAGATGCGCAACATGGCCGTCTGCGTGGACATCATATTGGCGGCCTGGGCGAGGAGTGTTCCTCCGGCAACGGACGCTATGCTCATCGTCCCGTCTCCTGATCCGGTGTCCTGTGCTTCGGGAACCGACTGGACTCCCGGCGTGGTTGCCGTTCCGACCGACAAGAGTCCATCGTCGCTCACACTATCAGACGATGCGCAGGGACGCAAGACCAAGCCGGACGATCGTCAATGCGACGGCTAATGATGGCAAGACTATAGTAAATTGCAGACAATTTTATTGGTGCTATAACACGGCACGAAATCGGTGGCGTCGCGCCGACATCAGGCCACGTTGCCGTGGCAGTGTTTGTACTTCTTGCCGGAGCCGCAGGGGCAGGGCTCGTTGCGGCCGACCTTGCCCCAGGTTGAAGGGTCATTGGGGTCGCGGGATTTAGGGTCCACATGGCTGACGGCGGGTTCCGCCGCGCGCAATCCTTCCCCTTCCGGCGCGCCGCCGCCGACGGCCGGTTCCGGTTTGTCGTGATGGGCCTGCATGCGCGTCGGCGCGGATCGCGGCACCAGGGCGTCCTCGGGCGGGGCTTCGCGGATCTCGACGTGGGAGACGTACTGCGTGACGCGCTCGCGTAGGGTCTCCAACATGGCCTCGAACAAGGCGAAGGCTTCCTGCTTGTACTCGTTCAGGGGGTCGCGCTGGCCATAGGCGCGCAGGGAAATGCCCTGGCGCAGGTGGTCCAGTTGCAACAGGTGTTCCTTCCAGATCTGGTCGAGCAGTTGCAGCAGGATACTCTTCTCGACCATGCGCAGGGTCTCGGGGCCGAACCGCGCGGCCTTCTGGGCCATGGCCTGTTCGGCGGCCTGAAGAATGCGCTCCTCGATCTCCGCTTCGGCGATGCCTTCCTCGTCGCGCCAGTCCTCGCACGGCAGGTCCAGGGCGAGCAGACGCATACAGTCATCATGCAGTCCGGCCATGTCCCATTCGTCGGGCATGGCCTTGGGCGGCATGTGCCGGGGCACCATGCCCTCCACGACCTCGCGGCGCATGTCGGAGATGGTCTCGCGGACATCCGACGCGTTCATCAGGTCGCGGCGCTGCTCATAGATCACCTTGCGCTGGTCGTTCATGACGTCGTCGAAGCGCAGCAGGTTCTTACGGATGTCGAAGTTGCGCGCCTCGACCTTCTGCTGGGCTTTCTCAAGCGCCTTGTTGATCCAGGGGTGCTCGATGGCCTCGCCTTCCTCCAGGCCGAGGCGGCGCAGCATGCCGTCCATGCGGTCGGTGCCGAAGATGCGCATCAGGTCGTCTTCCAGGGACAGGAAGAACTGCGACGCGCCGGGGTCGCCCTGGCGGCCGGACCGGCCGCGCAACTGGTTGTCGATGCGCCGGCTTTCGTGACGCTCGGTGCCGATGACCATCAGGCCGCCGGCCTTGAGCGCCTGCGTCCGGCGCGCCGCCACCTCGTCGCGGATGGCCTGGATGCGCTGGTCCCGGGCCTCGCCCTCCAGGTCGGCGGGGACCTCGTGGGCAAGGCGCATGTCCAGGTTGCCGCCGAGCTGGATGTCCGTGCCGCGCCCGGCCATGTTGGTGGCGATCGTCACCGCGCCGGGCACGCCGGCGTCGGCGATGATCAGGGCTTCCTGCTCGTGGTGACGGGCGTTCAAAACGTTGGGCTTGACGCCCCTGGTCTTTCGCAGCATCTGGGCGATGAATTCGGATTTCTCGATGGAGACCGTGCCGACCAGAACCGGCTGGCCGTTCTTCTGGCAGTCCTCGATCAGGCTGACGATGGCGTCGTACTTCTCCCGCGCCGTGCGGTAGACCTGATCGTCCAAATCCTGGCGGACCATCGGCCTGTTGGTGGGCAGGTCCACCACCTCCAGGCTGTAGATTTCGGCGAACTCCCCGGCCTCCGTCATCGCCGTGCCGGTCATGCCGGCCAGCTTGGGATACAGGCGGAAGAAGTTCTGGAAGGTGATCGAGGCCAGCGTCTGGTTCTCGTTCTGGACCGTCACACTCTCCTTGGCCTCCAGCGCCTGATGCAGGCCCTCGGAGTAGCGCCGGCCCTCCATGGCGCGACCGGTGAACTCGTCGATGATGACGATCTTGCCGTCCTTGACCATGTAGTGCACGTCGCGCTCGAACAGGGTGTGGGCGCGCAGGGCCTGGTTCAGGTGGTGCACCAGCGAGACGTTGGACAGGTCATACAGGTTGCCGGACGAGATCAGCCCCATCTCCTGGAGAAGCTGTTCGGCGTATTCCGTGCCCTCCTCGGTCAGGTTGACCGAGCGCTGCTTCTCGTCCTTCTCATAATGCTCCTCGGTCAGGCGGGGGATCAGCTTGTCCACCTTGGCGTAAAGGTCGGTGCTGTCCTCCGCCATGCCGGAGATGATGAGTGGTGTGCGCGCCTCGTCGATGAGAATGCTGTCCACTTCGTCGACGATGGCGAAGCTGAAATCCCGCTGGACCATGTCCTCCAGACGGAACTTCATGTTGTCGCGCAGATAGTCGAAGCCGAGTTCGTTGTTGGTGCCATAGGTCACGTCGCGGGCGTACTGCTCACGGCGTTCGGCGTCGGTCAGGCCATGGGTGATGCAGCCGACCGTCAGGCCGAGAAAGGTGTAGACTTGGCCCATCCACGCGGCGTCGCGCTGGGCCAGATAGTCGTTGACGGTCACCACATGAACGCCTCGGCCGTTCAGCGCGTTCAGGTACACGGCCAGCGTGGAGACCAGCGTCTTGCCCTCACCGGTCTTCATCTCGGCGATCTTGCCCTGATGCAGCACCATGCCGCCCATGAGCTGGACGTCGTAGTGGCGCTGGCCCAGGGTGCGCTTGGCGCCCTCGCGGACGGTGGCGAACGCCTCGATCAGCAGATCGTCGAGCGTCTCGCCCTGGTCCAGGCGCTGGCGGAACCACGCCGTTCGCTCCCTCAGGGCGTCGTCGGAGAGGGCTTCCAGCTCCGGCTCCAGATCGTTGATGGCGGCGACGGTCTTCCCGAGCCCCTTGATGTAGCGATCGTTGGCGGTACCGAACACTTTTCGGGCAATGACGCCGAACATGGATGAAGTCCTTCGGGAGCGGAGAGGCGAGGAGAAGAGAAACGACGAAGACACCGCGCGGCACGGGGCCGTCCCCGGGCGGGGGCGGAAGACCGGGAAGACATAGAGAGCGGGGCCGGGGCTGTCAACGCGGCGCCGGGTTGCCCGATTTCAGCCTCGAAACGGCCCGGAAGGGCCTCCAGAACAGACCCGGGGCGCCCGATCCGCCCGTGCTCAGGCTGTTGACGCCGGGGCTGGGAGCGGTCAGGGTGCCGCCCATCGCGTTCAACGGCAGTGCCGTTCCCACCGATTCGTTTGCATTGAGGACATCACGACATGGCTCGCTCCTTCTCTCGTGCCCTGGCATTCGCGGCCGGCGTGTCTCTCGCCGCGCTTGCTGCGCCCGCGTTCGCCCAGTCCGGTTCCGAGATCGACCCCAACACCGTGGTCGCCCGCGTCAACGGCTTCGAGATCACCATGGAACAGGTCGAGCGTATGCGCGCGCGCGATCCGCAGCTTATGCAGGTGCCACTGCCGATGCTGTACGAGTCCATCCTCAATCATCTGATTGAGGGCCAGTTGATCGCGGACAAGGCCAAGGCCGAGGGCTTCGCCGATCACCCCGACGTGGCGGAGCGCCTGAACGCCGTGCGCGACGAGATCGTCCGTAGCGTCTATCTGACCAAGATGGTGGAGGACGCCGCCACCGAGGAGGCGATCCAGGCCCGCTACGAGGCGTTCAAGGCCGAGCATCCGCCGGAGGAAGAGGTCAAGGCCTCCCATATCTTGGTGGAGACCGAGGAAGAGGCCCGCGCTCTCATCGAGCAGCTTGAGGACGGCGCCGACTTCGCCGAGCTGGCCAAGGCCGAGTCGACGGGCCCGTCGGCGCCGAACGGTGGCGATCTGGGCTACTTCCGGCGCAACGGCCAGATGGTCGAGCCGTTCGCCGCCGCCGCCTTCGACCTGGAGGCCGGCGCCTTCACCACCGAGCCGGTGCAGACCCAGTTCGGCTGGCACGTCATCACCGTGACCGACCGCCGCATGGCCGAACAGCCCAGCCTGGAGCAGGTGCGCAATCAGCTCACCACCGAAATCGCCCAGGACACCATCGAGTCGCTGGTCGAGGACCTGCGCGCCGAGGCCGAGATCGAAACTACGCCCATCGAGGACGTGGTGCCGAAGGCTGAAGCCGAGTAGGCCTTGTCCTCGACTCCCTACGCTGCGGTGCCGATTTGGTCCACAGGGTTTTTCTGGAGTTCGTCATTGCGAGGAGCGTAGCCCAAATCAAGAATCGGGGCAATCCAGAGCGAATGAATGCTGTCCTACGCCCTGGATTGCTTCGCCCTCGTCTTGCGACGTGGGTTCGCAATGACGGGTCATTGTGTCGCCGGGCCTGAGACTCCGATCTTGCAGCAAGACACCTGTGGATACCATAGGGCCTGCTGCGCGGCGCGGTTCCCTCCGGGGCCGCGCCGCCGGTCTTTCAGCCCGATGTCGACACGTGTCCTGTAATGACTGCGAATCTCCGTGTGGAACGGGATGGAGCGCGGCCCCTTCCGTAAACGTCTGGCGGGTGACATAAGCGCAAACCGGACTCCCTCCCCTGGATAGGGGAGGGTTGGGGTGGGGTTGATGCGGCAAGCGGGATCCGCGCGGAAATCAACTCGCCCCCCACCCAACCTCCCCCCGAAGGGGGGAGGAGTCCGGGAAGCGCTGTCCGAGCCTACTGTCCTTCAGCAAAAAGACAAAACGAGACGACCAGCGACCATGACCACCCCCGTCTCCCCCCTCGCGCCCGCCGTCATCATCGAACCCACGCCCATCCCAGGCGTCCGCCTCGCCACCCGCGCCTGCGGCGTGCGCTACCAGCAGCGTACCGACGTGCTGTTGGCGCTGTTCGACCCCGGCACCACCGTGGCCGGGGTGCTGACCCAATCGGCCACCCGCTCGGCGCCGGTCGAGAGGTGCGCCAGCGGTCTGCGGGGCGGGTCCGCCCGCGCCCTGGTGGTCAACTCGGGCAACGCCAACGCCTTCACCGGCCTGCGGGGGGTGTCGTCGGTGGAAAACATCACCGTCGCCGCCGCCGCCGTGGCCGGGTGCGAACCGGAGGAGGTGTTCGTCTCCTCCACCGGCACCATCGGCGAATTTCTGCCCGACGAGCGCATCACCGGGCCGCTGCCGGACATGGCCGCCGACGCCCGCCCCGACGCCTGGGGCGCGGCGGCGCGGGCCATCATGACCACCGACACCTACCCGAAGACCGCCACGGCCGAGACCGAGATCGGCGGCGTGCCCGTGCGCCTGTCGGGGATCGCCAAGGGCTCGGGCATGATCGCGCCGGACATGGCGACCATGCTGGCCTATGTGGCGACGGACGCGGCGCTGCCCGCCGCCGTGCTGGACGCGCTGTTGCGGCCGGCGGCCGATGCCTCGTTCAACAGCATCACGGTGGACGGCGACACCTCGACGTCCGACACCCTGCTCCTGTTCGCCACCGGCAAGGCCGCCCATCCGGCCGTCACGTCCGCCGACGACCCGGCTCTGGCCCCGTTCCGCGCGGCGTTGAACGGGCTGTTGCTGGACCTCGCCCATCAGGTGGTGCGGGACGGGGAGGGCGCCACCCGGTTCGTGGAAATCCGTGTTTGCGGCGCCGAGACCGCCCGCGCGGCGCGGCGCATCGGGCTGGCCATCGGCAACTCGCCCCTGGTCAAGACGGCCATCGCCGGGGCCGACGCCAATTGGGGCCGCATCGTCATGGCGGTGGGCAAGGCCGGGGAGAAGGCCGACCGCGACCGCCTCGCCATCCGCATCGGCGGCTTCCAGGTCTGCGAGGCCGGGCTGGCCGTGCCGGGCTACGACGAAACGCCCGTGGCGGCGCACATGAAGGGCCGTGAGATCCTCATCGAGGTGGACGTGGGCATCGGCGGCGGTGCGGCCACCGTCTGGACCTGCGACCTGACGCATGGATATATCGACATCAATGCCGATTACCGAAGCTGACGCCTCTGCCCTGGATCCGGACACGGCGCGCGCCCTGGCCGCGCGGCTGGCCGAGGGCGGCTGCGAGGCCGCCTTGCCGCTGGTGACCGACCGCATGATCCTGCGTCCGCCGGTGGCCGAGGACGCTTCGGTCCTCGCCGATCTGGCCGGGGCGTGGTCGGTGGCCCGCTACACCGGGCGGATTCCCCATCCCTATGGGTTGGAGGACGCGTACGCCTGGATCAGTCTGGAAGCTGGTCTCCGCGCCGAGGGCACGGCCGTTTCGCTGCTGATGACCGACCGCACCACCGGGACCGTGATGGGCGCGGTCGGCCTGAACTGGAACGGCAGCTGGCCGGCCGCCGAACTGGGCTACTGGATCGGCGAGCCCTATCGGGGACGCGGACTGGCGGCCGAGGCCGCCCGGGCCATGCTGACGCTGGCGTTCGAACCCCTGGACCTGGCCGAGGTGTTCGCCAGCGCGCAACCCGAGAACACGGCCTCGCTGTGGGTCCTGGACAAGTTGGGCATCCGTCCGGACGGCCGCCGGATGCGGGTGAACGCGGTGGCGCGCGGCGAGGTCTGGGATCACGAGCGCCGGTCCATCGACCGCGCCGCGTGGGAGGCCGACCGGGCCAAACGCGCTCGGTTGGTGCTGGTGGTGGCCGCCGCCCTGGTGGACCGGGACGGCCGCGTGCTGCTGACCCGCCGGCCCGAGGGCAAGCCGATGGCCGGCCTGTGGGAGTTCCCCGGCGGCAAGGTCCATGAGGGAGAGACGCCGGAACGCGCCCTGATCCGCGAGCTTCACGAGGAACTGGGCCTGGATGTCCGGCACGCCTGTCTGGCGCCGCTGACGTTTGCGTCGCATGCCTACCCCGACTTTCATCTGCTGATGCCGCTGTTCGTGCTGCGCTCGTGGCACGGGCGGCCGACCCCGCGCGAGGGCCAGGACATCGCCTGGGTGCGGGCGGCGCGGCTGCGCGATTACCCCATGCCGCCGGCCGATCCACCGCTGATCCCCGCCCTTCAGGACTTGCTGCTGGTGTGATGTCAACCGACATCCGGAATGATCCGCCCAGCCAAAACGAGACCTGCGGCGCGCGGCCGGGATCGTTTGGGCTTCGCGCGTTGGGCGGCTATACTGACCGTTCTGGCAGACCCGACAGCAGGGAGGGGCCGAACCATGCCTGTCGCCGCCGCTGCGTCCGCTCCGTCCGGCGCTGTGCGTCCGCCGGCCATCGCCGGTACGTTCTACACCGGCGACGCCGCCAGTCTGCGCCGCGAGGTGAGCGCGTACCTGGAGGAGGGCCGCGCCGCGCGCCCCACGGACGCACCCGTGCCCAAGGCGATCATCGCGCCCCATGCCGGGCACGTCTACTCCGGCGCCGTGGCCGCGCGCGCCTATGCCCGCCTGGAGCCGGCACGCGATCGCATCCGCCGCGTGGTGATGATCGGGCCGGCGCACCGGGCGCCGGTCAGGGGGATCGCGCTGTCGGGCGCCGCCGTGTGGCGCACGCCGCTGGGCGACGTGCCCATTGACCACGCCTGGGCGCGCGCGCGTCTGGCCGGGATTGAGGGCGTGGGCGTGGCGGACGCGCCCCATGCTCAGGAACACTGCCTGGAAGTTCATCTGCCGTTTCTTCAGGCCACGCTGGGAGAGTTCTCCCTGGTGCCGATGCTGGTCGGCCGCGCCGCGCCGGAGCAGGTCGCCCCGGTCCTGCGCGCCCTGTGGGGCGGGCCGGAGACGGCCGTCATCATCAGTTCCGATCTCAGCCATTTCCTGGATGATGCGACCTGCCGGACCACCGACGCCGGCACCGCCGCCGCCATCGAGGCCCTGAACCCGAACGCGATCGGCCCGCACGAGGCCTGCGGTTTCGCCGCCATCAACGGCCTGTTGTCGCTGGCGCGGCGCAGCGGCATCCGGGTGGAGCGGCTGGATATCCGCAATTCCGGCGACACCGCTGGATCGCGGGACCGGGTGGTGGGCTACGGCGCCTGGGCGTTTTTCGAGTCCGAGGAAGCGGGCGCCAATGACGATCCCATCGCCGCCACCGCCGCCCTGGTCGAGGCGCACGGCCCGGCGCTTGTACGTCTGGCGGCGACTGGCCTGGAGCACGGGGTGCACCACGGCGGGCCGCCCGGCCCCCTCGACCTGTCCGCGAGTCCGCCGGCCCTTTGTGCGCCGGGGGCGGCCTTCGTCACCCTGACCCATCGCCTGACCGACAGACTGCGCGGCTGCATCGGCTCGGTGGAGGCGCACCGGCCACTGGCCCAGGATGTCCACGGTCACGGCTACGACGCGGGCTTCCGCGATTCCCGCTTTCCTCTGGTGGCGGAGCGGGAGTTGCCCGACCTGCGCGTCTCCGTGTCGGTGCTGACGCCGTCGGTGCCGTTGCCGTTCGCCGACCGGGACGATCTGCTGAGCAGGATGCGGCCCGGCGTCGACGGCCTGATCCTGGAGGACCGGGGCCGGCGCGGTCTGTTCCTGCCTCAGGTTTGGGAGCAGGTGCCGGAGCCCGAGACGTTCCTCGCCCACCTGCTGCGCAAGGCCGCCCTGCCGGAGACGCACTGGTCCGGGACGGTGCGCGTGCAACGGTTCGAAACCCGGGGCGTGAAGGGCACGCCCTGGGCGCCGGGGGAGACGCCATGATCCCCGAGGAACGCAGCGGACCGCCCCTGTGGCAGGTGATCGTGGGCACGATCGTGGCCCTGGGGGGCTCGGCGGCGCTCGTCGTCTGGCTCGACAGCGTGTCGGTCAAGACCGCCGATTCCTATGCGGGGCAGGGCACGGTCGATGCGGAGGGCTGGACCGCCGAACTGCCGGAGCAGTTCGCGGGCACCTACGTGTCGGGCGGCGATTGCGACAGCGACAGCGCGCCCCTGATCATCATGTCCAACGGCGGCTACCGGTGGCGGGACGGACCGACCAACTGGGGCTACGCGCGCGGCCGCTACAAATACGACAGTCCGGCCACCAACCGCGTGTTCTTTCGCGTGAACGCCCTGAACAACCCGCACGACGGCAATCCGGATTATGTCATCACGATTTCCGGCCCGGAATTGGACAAGTACAACCTGAGGGCAGGCACATCTCAGTCCTACGAAAGATGTGAGTAGCGGGCGATGACGACGCCCACGCTCTGGGTCCTCGGGGGGCCGGACGGCGGTGGGCAAGACGACCTATGCACTCGCGCACCTGCGCCGGGTCGCTGTCCTACAGAAGCGGGGCGTTTCCGCCGGGCGCGGTCTCGGGTTCCCCCTTCACCCTGACATGCGTCACCACGGTGCGCACGCCGCGCATATCGCGGGCGTAAGAGATGGCGCGCTCCAGGGTCTCCCGGTCCTGGGCGACACCGAACAGATAGGCCGTGCCGTTGACCACCTCGACGGTGTAGTTGATCGACCGGATACGACGGTCGAGCAGCAGGCGCGTCAGCAACTTCCGGGCGATGATGTCATCGGCGGCCTCGTCGACCAGGGTGGAGGTGTCGTCGACCTCGATCTCGTTAAGGACGGCGCGCACGCCCTCCGCCTGCCACGCCAGCCGCACGGCGTCCAGGCGGGCCTGGGGCGTGGGCGCCGCGCCGGTCAGCAGCACGCGGCCCTCGCGTACCGCCAGATCGACGCGACGGTACATATCGAAATCGTGCTCCAGCCAGAGCGTGTTGATCTCGGTCTGGATGGCCGCGTCGGAGACGGCGCCCTCCAGGCCGCGTTCCTCCGACGCCGCCGTGGCCACCGTGGCCCCGGCGCCGATGGCGATGCCGGTCGGGCTGCAGGCCGCCACAAGGGCAGCGGCCAGCAGCACCGTGACAGCAACCGTGCGGCGGACGCGGGCTACTGCGTAATCAGTTCCGGTCCCATCAACGCGGTGGGCAGGGCGGTCGACAGCCATGGCACGTAGGTCACCAGGATGAGGAAGACGAACAGAATGCCCAGGAACGGCAACGCCGCCCTGACCACATCGAGCATGGGCATGCGCGCCACCCCCGACGTCACGAACAGGTTGAGTCCCACCGGAGGGGTGATCATGCCGATTTCCATGTTCACCACCATGATGATGCCCAGGTGGATGGGGTCGATGCCCAGTTCGATGGCGATGGGAAACACCAGCGGGGCGACGATCACGATCAGGCCCGACGGCTCCATGAATTGGCCGCCGATCAGCAGGATGATGTTGACGATGATCAGGAACATGATCGGCCCCAGGCCGGCGCTCAGCATGGCCTCGGCGATCATCTGGGGAATGCGTTCCTCGGTCAGCACATGCTTCAGGATCAGCGCATTGGCGATGATGAACATCAGCATGATGGTCAGCTTGCCGGCCTCATAGAGGGCGTGCTGGGTATCCTTGTGCCACAGCACGCTGAGGGCCTTCCACGGGATCAGGTGTTTCGGACCCAGGCCGTGGGTGAACGGCCCCATGTCCCGGTAGATGAAGTTGGCGATCAGGAACGCGTAGACGGCGGCGACGGCGGCCGCCTCGGTGGGGGTGAAGACACCGCCATAGATGCCGCCCAGGATGATGACGATCAGGAACAGGCCCCAGGCTGCGTCGCGGGCGGAGGCCACGACTTCCCACCAGCCGGCCCAGTTCTGCGCCGGCAGGTTGCGGATGCGGGCGATGATATAGATGCCGATCATCAGCATGAGGCCGGCGATCAATCCCGGGATCACCCCGGCCAGGAACATGCGGCCGACGGAGACATCCACAGACGCGGCGTAGACCACCATCACGATGGACGGCGGGATCAGGATGCCCAACGTGCCGGCGTTCGCGATGACGCCGGCGGCGAAGTCACGCGTATACCCCACTTGGCGCATGCCGGCGATGACGATGGTTCCGATGGCCACCACGGTCGCCGGTGACGAGCCCGACAGCGCCGCGAACAGCATGCAGGCGAACACGCCGGCCATGGCCAGCCCACCCTTGAAGTGGCCGACGCAGGCGATGGCGAAGCGGATGATGCGCCGGGCCACGCCGCCGGTGGACATGAAGGCCGACGCCAGAATGAAGAACGGGATGGCGAGAAGCGTGTAATGGCCATCGAAGGCGGAAAAAAGGGTCTGGGCGATGGAGCCCAGCGAGGCTTCGGAATAGACCAGCAGGAAGATGGTGCTGGACAGGCCGAGCGACACGGCGATCGGCACGCCGATGAGCATGAAGCCGATCACCATCACGAACAGAAGGACGACGGACATGGCCTCAGCCCTCCCTGTCGCGGCTTGGGGACGGCGGGGCATTCGTTTCGCTGTCGCCGGTCTCGAGGGCCATCTGTGCCGCCATGTCTTCGGTCTCGGCCTCGTGACTGGCGATCAGCATGTGTCGGCGGTCGGTCATGATTTCCCAGCCCGCCTGGAGGAAGCGCAGCGTCAGCAGAAATAGACCGAGGGGGAGTACCGCGTAGGGAATGAATCGCGGCATTTTTTCGTACTCTTCCCCATAATTGAACAGGTCGGCCATCAGGCCGGGGAAGAAAAACATCGGAATATCGTTAACCTCGTACCAGGATTGCTTAGTGGCAAACGGCCACCAGTACTGAAACGCGCCGATCAACAACAGGATGCTGAAGGTCAAGCACAGCCCTACCGTCAGCAGAATCATGGCTTTCCGCAAGCCGGCGGGCAGGAGGTTCAGGATCAGGTCGACCCCGATGTGGGCCGAGATCTTAACGCCGTGCGAGGCGCCCAGCAGCACCAGCCAAGCGAACAGGAAGACCGTGGTCTCCAGCGCCCAGAGGACGTTCGAGTTAAAAACGTAGCGCGCCACCACGTTCGCGAAGGTCACCAACGTCATCAGACCGAGCACGGTGGCGATGCCAACCCGCTCGATGGTGTCGATGAGGCTGGTCGGCCGATCCGCCGCCGTTCCCTGCATGGCCGCGTCCTCCCCTTGGTCGGGGACGATTCGAGGGTCCCCTTCATTTTGCATCGCAGCACATCGTTCCGCCCAACGTGACAGTGGCCCGGCTGTCGGGCCAGGCCACCGGTTGTCACGGACGTCGGGTGTTGCTTACTCGGCGTCGTTCGTCGCCACGGCGGCGTCGAGCAGATCCTGTCCGATGTCATCCACGAACTGCTCCCACACAGGCTTCATGGCCTCGACCCACTGGGCACGTTGCTCGGGGGTCAGCGTGCGCACGGTGCCGCCGGCTTCGACGATCAGGTCCTTGTTGCGCTGGTTGACCGCATAGGACTCGGCGTTACGGGTCTCGGTGACTTCCTGAAGGATGGTCAGAAACTGGTCACGCACCTCGGGCTCCAGACTGTCCAGCCACTCGGTGGAGGTCACGACCAGATAATCGAGAATGCCGTGGTTGGTTTCGGTGATGCCGTCCTGCACCTCGAAGAACTTCTGACCGTAGATATTGGACCAGGTGTTTTCCTGGCCGTCCACGACGCCCTGCTGCAGCGCGCCGTACACCTCGGAGAAGGCCATCTTCTGCGGGTTGGCGCCCAGGGCCTCGAACTGCGCCTGGAGCACGTCGGATTGCTGGATGCGGAACTTCAGCCCCTTGGCGTCCTCGGGGACCAGCAGCGGCCGGTTGGCAGACATCTGCTTCATGCCGTTGTGCCAGAAAGCGAGGCCCTGAAGACCCCGGCGCTGCATCGAATCCAGCATCGCCTGACCGTGCTCGGACGTCTGGAAGCGGTTGACGGCGTTGATATCCTCGAACACGAACGGCAGGTCAAACAGGCGGAACTGCTTGGTGAACTTCTCGAACTTCGACAGCGAGGGCGCGGCGAGCTGGACGTCACCGGCCAGCATGGCCTCCAGCACCTTGTCGTCATTGTACAGGGTCGAGTTCGGGTAGACCTCCATACAGGCCGTGCCGTCCATTTCGGCGTTCACCCGCTCCGCCAACAGCGACGCGGCGATGCCCTTGGGGTGCTTGTCGGTGTTGGTGACGTGGCTGAACTTGATGACGATCTCGCCATCGTCGCAGGCCGCCGAGGCGACGGCCGGGGCGGTCAGGGCTAAGCCCAGGGCGACGCCGGCGGTGGCCAGGGTGGTGGCGAACTGTTTCATGAGGTTGTCCCTCCCTCGGGTTTCTATGTCTCGGGCGTTTCTGAACGGGCGATGGCACGTCAGCCGTCAGTACGCTGGTTTGATGGATGACGCGTCATGTCCGATTGGCACGATCAGAGTCGTCATGCTCCGGCTTTTCTCCATCCGGCGCGGATGAAAACCGAAACAGAGCGTTACAATAATGTTGTTGCGTGATGTGGGAAAGCAAGGATCTGTCTCTCGGCGCGGGTTTCCGACCATCTTCGTCATGAATACGGGCCGGAACCGGCAGGCGGCGGCCCGAAGGCCAACCGCCCGTCGAATCGCCTCGGCCCGTCCTATTGGCGCTGTTGTTTGCGTTCGGCCTTGTCGTCATCCGGCGTTTGCGGTCCCATCGGCGCGGTCCCGGGCCCCTGACCCGGCCCTGGGGGCGCCTGCATCAGCAGGGCGCCGATGGGCGTGCCGTTGACCAACGCGCCCTCGGTCGGGGACAGCTCAATGTCGTAGACGTGCGTGTTCGGCCCTCCGGCCCGACCCATGCCGCGCAGCCCCAGCAGGACGATCAGCGGTTCCTGAAGGGCGGGGTTGTCGCGGACCTGTTCCTGCAACAGGGTCATGGCCCGGTCCAGGTCGCGCACGACCAGGGACATGCCGCCATCGACGCCCTCCGGGCCCGGCTCGCGCAGGGTGACATCACCCTCGCCCTGGATCCCGAGAGAGGGCGCGTCGACCGCCAGCGATTCCAGGGTCAGGGATGGTTGGTGCACCGAAAGCATGGCCATCAGGGCCTGTTCCATGGCCCGATCCGCCGCCAGCGGGTCGGCCGGCGTCATCATGCCCTGGCGGACCAGACCGGGCACGGGCAACGAGGCGCCCCGCAGGACCAGCGACGCCGTTTGCGGAATCAGGTCCTGGGGCATCGTGCGGGCGGCCATCTGGCCAAGGTCGAGGCCGCCCATCTCGAATGTCAGCCGGGCATCGGCCACCGGGTCGCCGGGCTCGGCGCTTTCCAGTTCAAAGAAAAGGTCCGCCGAACCCAGCCCCCCCATGGGCCGCATTTCGGTGCCCAGGGCAATCCCCTCAAGATTGATCGTGAGCTGTCCGCCGGCGACGGTCATCGAGTCGGCGAGGGCGGCGACGGCCTGCGGATCGGGAGCGCCGGTGGGACTGTCGGCCGATTGGATGAACAGAACGACCAGTTCCCGCAGCGCCCTCAGATCCAGGTCGCGGGTTTGGCTGTCCAGCGTCGCGGAGCCCACGCTCCAAGGCATGCCGAGGCTCGGGTCGGTGACGGTCAGGCCCCGCACCATGATCGAACTCGGGCCGTCGAGCAGGCCGTCGGTCTTCTCTTCCCAGCCGCCGCTGATGGCGCCCTCGTTCAGGGAAAACACGGGCGTGCGTCCCTCTCGAACCGACAGGCTGGACAGTCTGACGTCGGTTTCGGCCTTACCGATCTCCAGATCGCGGATCAATCCGATCATGTCGTCGAGCACGCGGGTTTCCATGTCTTGAGCCATCTGCGGCGTGACTTTTTCCGGGTCCATCGGAATCTCAGAAGCCCATTCCATGGTTTCCGCCATGAAGCCGCGCAGGCGCGGCACATCCAGGCCTTCGCCCTCGAAGGTCATGCGCAGGGCTCCCAGATCGACCGCCATCGGCAGATCGGGGCCGCGCGTGCGCAGGCTGTCGAGCGCGAACGTCGAAGAGCCGTGGGCCGCCTCGTTGATCGGTTCGTCCATCTCGATGTCGTAGGTGATGCTTTCAATGGTGATCGACTCGTTGGGGGACAGGAAGATCTCGATGTCCTGGGCCGTGTTCTTTGAGAGATTATTGCCCAATTCGTTCTGCGCCATGACCCGGCCGACGACGGCGGTTGTTTCCTGGATCGGCGCGAGCCGGTCAGGCGAGGTCATGAGCGTAAGAACGTCCGTCCAGGCGCCGGGCACGCCATCATACGTGTTCTCACTGCGCAGGGTTCCGATGGACACGGTGGGATCATGCTGACCGCGCGCGAAGCCCAGGGCGTTTCCGTCGAGAGTGACGGTTGCTTCCAGGGTGCCGTCGTCGGCCATGCCGGAGCGCGTGCTGGCGGTCCCTTCGGCCAGCGTGATCCGCAGCGGGTCGCGCATGTCGTCCTCGACTTCCATCGACATCCCGCGCACCGTGATCTCGTCCTGCCCCATCGTGGGGAACTCGGGATTGATCTCTCCTTCAAGGTCCAGGGCCTCCATGGTCACCTCCGCGACCCGGGTCCCCTGATGGAAAATGACGATCGGCCCCGCCACCTTGGATTGGAACGTCACCCGACCTGCCGCGCCATTCGCGGCATCGACCAGGATATCGCCGAAGGCAATCGTGATCGGATCACCCGTGCTTGATCCGGCCAGCACCGTCAGGTCGGTGAACTGCACGCGGGCGCCGCCTTCCGGCAATTCCGTGGCCGTGATCGGACCGTCGGTGGCGATGATGTCGCCCTCGGTCAACGAGCCCAGCATCTTGATCATGCCGACGACGCGGGCCCGGACCAGTCGGGCGATGCGGCCGGTGTCCCGATCAGGGTCGAGCGACGGATCCAGCACGGGCAGGGGAGGCAGGTCCGCCGGCAGGGTCACGGACTCGTCTGCGTGCGCCCGGGGCGGGGCTCCCGTGGCGGCAATGCCCAGGCTCAGGCCCACAACCAGGAGAGCCGACGCGACTCCCGGCCGAAGACGTGAAACCGGTCGGGCGGGTTGGACGGATCCGGTGCGGCAACGGAGGAACGGAGCGGTGCGGCGCATGGGCAACCCCCTTTGGAATCGCGGCGTCCGCGAGCGGACGACCGCCGGATGGGGTGCATGGTAACCCGGTCTCTCCGGTAGGCCAATGACCGGTGCCCGGATTCTCGCCGGCTCAGGCGTTGGTCGGGCGTGCCAGTTCGTGATCGGTGTCGGGGTCGCGTGCCGCCTGCTCCAGTCGCGCTTCCAGCGCCTGGGTCTCCTGCTGCTTGTGCCACAGCGCGGCGTAGCGGCCGCCCAGGGCCAGAAGCTCCTGGTGGGTGCCGGACTCGGCGACGCGGCCCTCGTCCAGCACGACGATGCGGTCGGCGTCGATCACCGTCGACAGGCGGTGGGCGATGACCAGGGTGGTGCGTCCGGACGAGACCTGCCGCAGCGCCGCCTGAATGTCTTTTTCCGTATGACTGTCGAGCTGGCTGGTGGCCTCGTCGAACAGCAGGATGGCCGGGTCCTTGAGGATCGTCCGCGCGATGGCCACACGCTGTTTCTCACCGCCCGACAGCTTCAGGCCGCGCTCGCCGACCATGGTGTCATACCCGGCGGGCAACATGCGGACGAAGTCGTGCAGCGATGCCAGCTTGGCCGCCCGCTCGATCTCGTGCTGGTCAGCCGCAGGATTGCCGTAGGCGATGTTATAGCCGATGGAGTCGTTGAACAGCACCGTGTCCTGCGGCACCACGCCGATGGCCCGGCGCAACGACGCCTGGGTGATCTCGCGCACGTCCTGACCGTCGATGGTCACGCATCCGTCGGTGACGTCGTAGAAGCGGTACAACAGGCGGCCGATGGTGCTCTTGCCGGCGCCGGAGGGACCGACGATGGCCACCGTACGCCCGGCCGGCACCTCCAGGTCGATGCCGCGCAGCACGTCGCGGTCCGGCCCATAGGCGAAGCGCACCCGCTCGAAGCGGATGGTGCCGCCGGTCACCGTCAGGTCGGGCGAGTCCGGCTTGTCGGCGATCTCGGGCGGCTGGTCGCGTAGCGAGAACATGATCTCCATGTCCACCAACGCCTGCCGGATCTCGCGGTAGACCATGCCGAGGAAGTTCAGCGGGATCGACAACTGCATCAGGTAGGTGTTCACCAGCACGAAGTCGCCCGGCGTCATGGTGCCGGCGACGATGCCGCGCCCGGCCATGGCCATGATCACCACTAGGCCGGCGGCGATGACGGCGCCCTGGCCGATGTTCAGCACCGACAGCGAGCTGTGCGACTTGACGGCGGCGTTCTCGTAGGCCGTCAGGGCGCGGTCGAAGCGGCGCGCCTCGTGCTCCTCGTTGCCGAAGTACTTGACGGTCTCATAGTTCAGCAGGCTGTCGATGGCCTTGGTGTTGGCCTCGGCGTCGTGCTGGTTCATGGTGCGCCGGAACTCCAGCCGCCACGTGGTCACGGCCAGGGTCCAGGCGATGTACAGCGCGATGGTGACGACGATGGCGGCGGCGAAGGTCCAGTCGAACATCCACCACAGGATGCCGCAGACCATCACCAGTTCGATGACCGCCGGCCCGGCCCGAAACGCGAACAGCCGCAGCACGATCTCGATGCCGCGCGTGCCGCGCTCGATCACGCGCGACAGGCCGCCGGTTTGTCGGTCCATGTGAAAGCGCAGCGACAGCGCGTGCAGGTGGCGGAAGGTGTCCAGGCCGACCACGTGCATGGCGCGCTCGACCACCCGGGCGAACACCAGGTCGCGCAGTTCGTTGAACAGGATGACGCTGACACGGGCGAGGCCGTAGGCGAGGATGGCCAGGATGGGCACCGCCGCGATGGTCGTCGGCACCGACAGGGCGTCGACCGCATCCTTGTAGAAGATCGGCACCGTGACCGTTGCCACCTTGGCCAGCAGCAGCAGCACCATCGAGGCGACCATGCGCGCCTTCAGGCGCGGCTCGCCCTTCGGCCACAGGTGCGGCAGCAACCGGCGCAGCACCCGCCCGTCCCCCCGGATGCCGTCGGGCGTCTCGGGGGGCATCTCGGTCGAGCGTTTTCTCACGGGCGGGGGCTCCGGACTGGACCGGCGGCAGGGGGTGTCGTCGGATGGGATGGTTGGTCTGACCTAAGGCATGGACGGCGCCGGTGCAAGGTGGGTCGGGCGCGCGACCCCGACCGTTCCGCTTGCCGATTGGGTGGGGGGCGCGGTGCGTGTGGACACAATGGACACAAGGACACGGTGATGGAACTCGCCCGGCTGACGGCCTCCGGCCGGATGACCCTTCCCAAGGCGATCCGCAAGGCCGCCGGCCTGCGCGGCGGGGAGACGCTGACGTTCGCCGTCGAGGGCGACCGCGTCATCGTGCGCAAGGCCACGCCGGACGACGAGACCTGGAGGGAGGCACTGTCCGCCACCCTGTCGGAATGGACGTCGCCCGAGGACGCGACCCGGCGTGGGCTTGAACACGGCCTTCAGCAGGGCCTTCAGCAGGGCCTGAAGGAAGGCGGGCAGGCGGTGATGCTGCGTCTGGCTTGGAACCTGTTGGATCTGGGTGTGCTGACGGACGAGCAGATCGCCAGGGCGACCGAACTGACCCTTGAGGAGGTGCGGGCACTCCGAGCGGCACAATAACTCCGCTTCCGGGCAACCGGTTTTTGTCAGGGGGAGCCTGTCCTGACCGGTTCCAGTACGACGGTCTCCACCACGACCCCCGGGCGTTCCGGGATCAGGGTCAAATCCACTTGATGATGTCCCACGCGACGGACGCCCGGCAGTGTCGCCTCCAAAGCCACGGCCGCGCCGTCGTCGGGCAACACCAAGCGCCCGACGGGACGGCCGCGCCACGTCACCGTGAGCGTTTGCTGGCCGCTGACGGATCGGGCTCGCACGTCCAGTCGGCCATAGCCGACCCGTGGCTCGACGTCGATGCGAAGCGTGGCCTGAGGGGCGGCAATGGCCCGGCCCTTGGCGTCGGGGCTGAAGGCGCCCCAACCGTCTCCGAAATAGCTGTCCGGGTCGGCGCCGTCGAAACGGATCTCGTGCCGCGTCGAGAAGCCGCGTCCCAGCCAGGCCTGGATGTCCGTCACGACCACGTCTCCGCCCCGCCGCAGCGTGTAGGTGTCGATCCGCTCCAGGCTGTCGAATGACTGGGCAAAGCGGGCAGTCGGGTCCTTCAAACGCCGTCCGGCCCCCATCAACAGCATGTCCCAACCCTCGGCCCTGGTCAGGTCGAGGGTGAAGGCAAGGTTACGCGGGTCATTGGACAGCACCACCACCGGCAGCGCGCCGCCCACCGCACTGTCCACCTTGCCGCCCTCCACCCAATGCACGGCGGCGGCAAAGGTGTTCGGCCGCTCCAGCAGGCCTTCGGCCCTCAGATCATCGCGCAGGGCGCGCCATTCCAGGGCCTCGAGCGTCGGGTCCTTGTCCAGCGGCACCACGCGGGCAATCCAATTGGTGGCGATGTGGCTGCCGAGCACGACAATGACCAGCGCCGTGACCGCCACCGAGCCTGTCAGCCATGTCTTGGCGAGGCGCGGCCGCCGGTCCAGGCCGTCGGCCGCCAGCCGTCCGAGCAGCGGGAACAACATCAGGTAGCCGGGGGCCTGCCAGTGGAAATGGAACCCCAGCGGGGCCCAAAGCGCGACGACGGTGAAGAAGGCGACCGGGCCGACGGCCAGACAGACCAGGAACCAATCGCGCGGCGTGCCGGGACCGCGTGCCAGAGCCCGCACGAACACCCAGATCATGGGCAACCACACCCAGGGCAGCAGCCACGTCATCTGTCCGATCACGCTACGCAGCAGCCATTCCGGGCGGATGCCGACGCTTTCCACGGATCGGCCGCCCTGGAACGCGAACGAGATCCAGTCGTTCTGGGCGTTCCAAACGAGCACGGGTGAGGCGATCAGCAGTGCCAGCATCAGCGCCGCATACGGGGCCGGATGGAGCAGCCAGCGCCGTTGCTCCGCACGGGTCAGCACGAACAAACCGGCTCCCGCGATCAGGAACACGGCGTGATACTTCGACAGCAGCGTTAGCCCGAGACACAATCCCGCCAGCAGCCACCAGCCCCAGGCCCGCGCGCCCTCAGCGGGTTCGAGCAACAACCGCGCCAGTATCCAGGCCGTCAGCAACCAGAACAGCATGAGCGGCCCGTCTGGCTGAAACCATCCCCCGACACTGATGGTGAACACGGCCGAGATGTTGAGAAGCAACGCCGCGTGGAACCCAGCCTCGGCGCTGAACAGGCGGCGGGTCAGCGTGAACAGGACCCATGTGGTGCCCGCGAACAGGGCGATGAACGGCAACCGGATGATCGCCGGGTCGTCGCTGCCGGTCAGGTGCACCATGGCCCAGCCGATCCACAGGAACAGCGGCGGTTGGTCGAAATAGCTGAGGTGCAGGTCTCGCGCGGTGGCGAGGTAATAGGACTCGCCGTTGCCATAATCCATCAACACGCCCAGCCCGACGCGGATGATCGCGGTGATCGCGATCAGGGCGAGGGTGGCGCGGGCGGGATCGCGCGGGGTCAACCAGGATCGCGCGGCGGCGGGCGGGGCGGTATTGGTCAGGGTCATGAAGGCGGTCTCGCGGGGGGCACAGGGAAGCCTCAGCCTGCTACATCAGGGCGGGTCACGGGGCAACAGCCCGTTTGCGAAACGCGCCGTGCTGGCGGTCGCCTCCGTCATGGTGTGCAAAGGCCGCGTTCAGAGATCCTTGATCTCCGTCATGAAATCGGCGGCCACCCGCTGGTCTCGGAGTGGACGGACGGCGTCGATGGCTTCCCGGTAGATTGGGTGGTTGTGGTAGGCGTCGAGCGCCGCCCGGTCCTTGAACACCGCATGAACGACAAGGTCGATCTCGTTGCCGATCAGGTCGGACTTGAGGTTCTCCGAGACTTCCAGCGCCAGGACATGGGGGATCGTCGCCAGCCGTTGCAGCGCGGCACGGACGACGTCAAGGGAGTCAGAGGCATGAAGCGTGAACATCACGACATGACGGATCATGGAACGAAGGGATCCTCGAACAAAGGGTGTCGAACGGCGGGCATCCTCCATCAACGCGAGGCCGGTGTCGAGCCCGGATCGACACCCCGCGCGCAAGGGGTTGAAATGCCATCGCGAGCGGAGTAGAAGAGCGTCCTTCCGTGCCCAACGGACCGCGATCTGGGTCATGAGCGGGCATGGAAGTCGACTGTGGGGGCGCGTAGCTCAGCGGGAGAGCACTACGTTGACATCGTAGGGGTCGCTGGTTCAATCCCAGCCGCGCCCACCATTTAAAATGGCCGCTAATCCTTTGGGTTAGCGGCCTTTGTTCTGACCACACGCGAATGTGTGTGCGATCAGCGCGGCAGGCCATCGGCGGTGAGTCTCAGGGTCGCGGCGCTGTCGGCGAAACCTGAATCCGCAGGCCGGGGCCATCAGATCCCGATGGCGCGCCGAAAGGCCCGACCTCGCCGCGTTCCAGGCGAGCGCGCATTTCGGTGGCCTCCTCGACGCCTCGGTTCGCGGCCAGGTCCAGCCAGGCCCGGGCCGCGTCCGGATCGGCGGGTGTCCCCCGACCCTCCGCGACGAAGGCGCCCACCTTGTAGGTGGCCCAGGCGTTGCCGGCGCGGGCACCCAGGTGATACAGGGCCAGCGCCTGGGTGTCGTCCCGGGGCAAGCCAAGGCCGCGCTCGTGCAGGCTGCCCATGGCACCGAAGGCCGCATCAACGCCCTGGGCGGCGGCACGTTGATACCATGCCCAGGCCGTGGCCGGATCGCCCGGCTGTCCGGCGACGCCCTGTTCGGCGGCCTTTCCGGCCTCGTACAGCGCCCAGTCGTGCCCGCCTTCAGCCGCCTTGCGGAAATGTGCGAACGCGGCTTGGACGGCGTCGGCGCCCTGTCCGTCGCGGGCCAGCAACCGCCCGAGCGCCGTGTGCCCCTGGGCGACGCCGCGCGCGGCGGCCTCTCGGTACCAGTGCCAGGCTTGCGCCGGGTCCGCCGGAATCGGCGCGGCGCCGTCCTCGAACAGCCGACCGAGTTCCAGGGCCGCCCATCCATGACCGGCGGCCGCTGCCTCCCGGAACAAAGCGTGCGCTGTCTCGGGGTCGGTGGGGCCGCCCTCTCCGCGCAGCACCATGCGGGCGAGGTCGTTGGTGGCCTGGGCGGCCGCTTTCCGCGCGCCGGTGGCGCGCACATGCTGGAACCAATGGCGCGCTATGGCGGGATCGGCCGGCAGGATGCCGTCCTGGCCGTCGCGGGCCAGCCGGGCCAGTTCAAGCGCGGCCGACGTATGGTCCGGAGCCACCTCGCCGAGAATGGCCAGCGCCCGCCGGGCCGAGCCAGCGTCGGCGCGCTTGAGCAACAGGCGTGCGGCCTCGACGGCCGCATGACCATGGCCGCGCGCGGCGGCCTCTAGGAACCAGTCGAGCGCGTCGTCGGCGCGTCCCTGATCCTCAAGCAAGTGCCCCATGTAGCGGGTGGCTTCGCCGTTGCCGGCTTCGGCGGCGACGCGCAGGTGATGGACGGCCAATGTGGGGTCGGGCGGGACGCCGGGCGCGCCGTCGGCCAGCAGTTTGCCCAGGGTGGTGTGCGCGGTGGTGCGTCCGGCCTCGGCCGCGCGTTCGAGCAGGCGGCGGGCGCGGCGCGGATCGTGGGGCAGGGCATCGTCGGTGTCGAGCAGCGCCCGCGCCAGGGTGACGAGGACATGCGCGGGGGCCTTGCTCTCGACTCGGTCCAACAGGGCCAGTGCGCCCTGTCGGTCGACGGGAATGCCGTCACCCAACAGGCGCATGCGTGCCAGCGGCAGCGCCGCGCGGTCCTCGCCCGCGTCCACGGCCTCTTCCAGCAAGTCCGCTGCCCGGGCGGGATTTCGCGGGATGTGCCGGCCTTCCATCAGGACTTCGCCGAGTCGGAATTTCCCCACCGGGTCGTCGTCCGCGACGGCCTCCTCGAGCAGGGCGAGTCCCTCGTCGCGCGCGGACGCGGCGGTGCCGGCCGGGGCGTCAGCCGCGCGGTCCAGCAGCAACCAGCCCAAGTCGGCCCGTGCGCGCCCGATGTCGGCCGCGACCGCCCGGCGCAGGAACGGCTCTGCCGCCGCCGGGTCCTTGTCCATGCCGCCCCAGCCGTACAGCAGGCTCATGCCCACGTAATGCGCGGCCGGGGCGTATCCGTCGGCCGCCGCCTTACGGGCCAGGGCCAGGGCCTCTTCCTGGTCGCGGGGGCCGAGAGCATCGGACCCATAGAGGTGGGCGAGTTGATAGGTGGCCTTGGCGTGGCCGGCGTCTGCCGCACGCGTCCAGGCCGCGAAGGCCCCGGCCGGATTGTCGTAAAGGTTTCGGCGGGCACCGTGCAGGTAGTAATGCCCCGCCAGTCCCCGCGCCAGAAAGCCGTCGGGGGCCATGGTGCAGGCCCCTGTGAGCACACTCACGGGCAGAATGGCCGCCAGCGCCACCGAGATGCGCATCATGGAGAAGTGAAGGATCCGTCCGTGCATGGGGATCGTCCGTGGATCGCGCAACAATGCTTGCATTGTGAGGCTGCACTCAATCAAAATATCATATGTCATAAGGGGTGTGTCGAGAGCGGATCACAGGGCAGGGGGGCATTCGGTGCCGTTCGGACTGGCGCGGACGCTGGAACAGGCTCCGGGGGACGGAGAGGCGGCGCTGATCGCTCGCTTGCCGCCCGATGTGCGGGCACCGATCTTCCTGCCCACCGAGCGGATTGCGCCGACTGATCGCATCAATGGCCTGCGGCGGGTGGTGGACCTGTACGAGGGGCGCTGGGCCGCTCAACACCGCCCGCGTCTCGCCGCCTTGCGCGACCGTCACCAGGGCCAGCGAGTGTTTGTGCTTGGTAACGGGCCGAGCCTGCGGCGGGTGGACCTCGATGCCCTCGCCGGGCAGGTCACCATCGGCGTTAACGGCCTGTTTCTGGCCTTCCCGGAGACCCGGTTCCGCCCGACCTACTACGTGGTCGAGGACCATCTGGTGGCGGAGGATCGGGCCGCCGAACTGAACGCCTTGCCGGCCGGGATCACGCGGCTGTTTCCGATCAATCTGGCCTATACGCTGGAGGAGGGATCGGACGTCATCTGGGTCGACCACCGGCCCCGCCCCGGCTATCCGGATCGGTTCGACGTGTCGCTGGACGCGCTGGCCCGCACCTACGCGGGCTGCACGGTGGTCTTCACCTGCCTTCAGTTGGCGGTGTTCCTGGGCGCGCGCGAGATCGTGCTGTTGGGCGTCGACCTGGACTACGCCATTCCCGCCGACGTCGAACGCACGGACGGGGGCGGGCCGGGTGTGTTGGACATGGCCAGCGACGATCCCAATCACTTCCACCCCGATTACTTCGGCAAGGGCAAACGCTGGCACGATCCCCAGGTGGAGAACATGGGGCGGGCGTTCGTGGCGGCGCGGGACGCTCTGGCGGGCATGGGTGCGCGGCTGGTGAATGCCACGCCGGGTGGCCGTTTGGATTTGGTGCCGCGGGTACCTCTGGAGCGCGTTCTCGCGGACGAGACGCCGCCGGAGCCGCGCCTTCTGGTGCTCGATCTCACGCCCGTGGGCGGGCTGTCGGCCACGGGTCAGGTCAAGGCGGCGCTGATGGCGCCGTGGCGCGGCGGGCGCCTGCTGGCGGTCACGCCGGACGCCGCGCCGGACCGCTTCACGGTGCATCATCCCGATGGCCGGACCGAGTCCGATCTGGACGCGGGAATGGCGGCGACCCGGGCGCGGGCCTTCGCGCCGGAGGCCGTGTACTACCGCCCGCAACCGACGCGGGGCCATCTGCACCCTCTGGCGCTTGATCTGATCGAGGGGCTGAACGTGCCCCTGATCCTGCACCTGATGGACGATTGGCTGGCGCTGCTGGCCCGCACCAATCCGCTGGTGCACGGGGTCTGGCACCGGGATCTGGAGTGGCTGGCGCGGCGGGCGGCGGTGCGGCTGGCCATCGGCGGGTCGATGGCGACCGCGTTCCGGGATCGCTACGGCGGCGGCGACTGGGAGGCGTTGGCTAACGGTATTGATCCGGACGATTGGCCGGCGCGGGCGACACCGCCGGGCGATGGGTGTCCGACGCAGCCGTTCGATCTGGTGTACGCCGGCGCGCTGGCCGAGGATATGAACCGGGCCGCCGTGCGCGACGTGGCCGAGGCGGTGGACGCCGTCAACCGGGCCGCCGGGCGGGTGATGGTCCGCTTCGAGATCCGCGTGCTGCCGCCGTGGCGGGCGGCGGCGCGGGAACTGGCGTCCGGCCTCATGGGCGTGTCGGCGGCCGTGGCGGAACAGGAGGACCCGGCCCCCTATCGCGCCCGCCTGCTGTCGGCGGACGGGGTGCTGATCGCCTATGCGTTCGACGCGGACAGCCGCGCCTACACGCGCCATTCCCTCGCCAATAAGCTGCCCGAGGCGCTGGCGGCGGGCGCGGCCGTGCTGGCGTATGGGCCGGCCGATCAGGCGACCCTGGCCTGTCTGGCGGAGACGGACGCGGCCCTGATGGTGACGCGGCGCGATCCGTCGGCGCTGCGGGGCGCGTTGGAGCGTCTCGCGTCCGATCCGGCGTTGGTCGCGCGTCTGGGCAACGCGGGACGGCGATCCGCTCTCCGGGACTTCACCTTGGCCCCCCGCCGGGAGCGGCTGCGCGGGCTTGTTGGGCAGGTGACGGAGGGCCGGCGGATGTTGTCGGCCGATCATCCGCGTCTGGATGGCGCCCGCTTGGACGAGGCCGCGCTTCTGCTGGGTCTGGCTCGCTTTCAGACCACGGCGCCAGGCCGTCTGGTGGACGTGGGCGCGCACCGGGGCGGGTTCCTGGCGCCGTTCGCCGAGGCCGGCTGGTCCGTTCTGGCCATCGAGCCGGAGCCGGACAACCGCGCCGCCTTGCTGTCCCGCGTCAAGGACGATCCCGCCGTCACCGTCGAGGCGGTTGCCGTCTCCGACGCGGCCGCCGACGCCGCGCCGCTGTACACCGCGCCCGAAAGCACCGGCGTGGCTACCCTGTCACCCTTCCTGGACAGCCACGGCGAAACCGCCCGGGTGCCGGTGGACACGCTGACCGCCGTGCTCGATCGTCACGGCATGGACCGCGTGGACGTGCTCAAGGTGGACGCCGAGGGCTGGGACCTGCGCGTCCTGTTGGGGCTGGATTGGGAGCGCTGGCGGCCCCGCCTCGTGATGGTCGAGTTCGAGAACCGCAAGACGCTGCGGCTGGGATACTCTATGGGCGATCTGGTGGCGCTGCTGGAGGGGCGCGGCTATCGGGTGTTCGTGAGCGAGTGGCATCCTGTCGTGCGCTACGGTGCGCGGCACGACTGGAGGCGCCTGTTCGCGTGGCCGCCCCGGGATCACGAGCCGCTCCCCGACGCCGATGCCTGGGGCAATCTGATCGCCGTGCATCTGGACGCCGGCCTGCCGGACGACGACGCGCTGGCCGGCATGGTCCGGGCGGCCCTGACGGTGGAGCCGCACCCGAAGCCCATGCAGGATACCGAGCCGGTTTCGCAGCCCGCGTCCGAACCCGCCCCCAACATCCCGCCGCCCGATCCCTGGTGGCGGCGCGGTCGGCGTCTGGCCGGGGAAATGGCCGCGTTTCTGGGCGGGTGGCGGGCGCCGCCGGCTGTGGTCCTGGTCGGAGTCGCGGCCTCGGCGCCGTTGGTGCCGGCGCCGTGGTCGTCTGGGTTGGCGGCCGTGGCCATGGCTGGGGTGCTCGGGTTCGTCGCGTATGGCCACGTGCGGGCGCGGCGCCTGGACAGGCTGGACCGGCACGCCCTCAAGCGTGACCTGGAGGCCAAGTTCAAGCGCCACATCGGGTGGGTGCGCGACGATCTGGACGGGTTGGACGGGCGGCTTGATGCGCGCCAGTCGGGATTCGAGGACCGGATGGTGGCCGCACTCGACGCCGAGCGGCACGCCCGCGCGGCCGCCGACGCCCATCGCGAGGCGGCTCTGGTTGAAATGGTGGCGGCGACCAATGATCGTCTCGGGACGGTTGAGCGGAACCATAACGAGACTCTGGATCGGCTGGCCGCGCGCTATGACCGGGCGGCGCGGGGGATGGCGGAGGCCGTCGCCGGGCTGCGCGCCGATCTGTCCCGCGAGAACGCCGCCCGCGATGCGGCTTGGCGGGGTGCCGTCGCGGAGGTCGAGCGGGCCGCCGCGCGCGGCGACCGCGAGACTCTGACCGCCCTGTCCGAGACGCGGCAGCGCATGACCGCCGCCCTGGCATCGGTGCGGGGTGAACTCGACGCGGCGGTTCCGGCGCGGTTCCAGCCGTTTTCGCGCGCCCTTTCGGACGCCGATACGGCCCGTCTGCGGTCGGTCTGGCTGCCGGCGCTGGGACAGGCGGACATGACGCCCCAGGCTCTGGCCTATCTGGCCGATCAGGTGGTGCGGCTGGAACGCGTCGGCGGCGGCCGGCTGGCCTGTGCCCTGCCGGCGGCTCTGCTGCGCGCGTTGGCCGCCCGCGCCAGCCCCGGGCCGGATCTTCGGGCCATCGAGGTCGGTGTGCTGTTCGGGCTCGGTCTGGCGACGCTGGCGGTGGGTGGGGGCGGGCAGGGGCGGCGCCCGCGTCTGCTGGGCATCGATCCGCTGGACGGGGGCGGCTATGGGGCCGGCGTCGATGGGGTGACCGGGGTGCCGGTGACGGCCGCCGCCATGCGGGCGACGCTGGCGCGGGTCGGTCTGCCGCGCCGCGCCGTCACCCTGATCCGCCGGTGCAGTCAGGATCCGTTGGCCGTGGCCCGCGCGAAGGCCTGGGCCGGGCGGGACGGCATCGGGCTGCTGGTGCTGGACGGGCGCCACGACCGCGCCGGTCTGGCCGCCGACTGGACCCAGTTCGCGCCGCTGCTGCGCCCCGGTGGGCTGGCGCTGATCGACGACTGTGGCGCTGCCCCGTGGCCGGACGTCGCCCCGTTCGTGCGCGATGTGGCGGCGCGGACGCCCGGGGTCCGCCTGCTGGGCACGGACTGGGACACGGCGGTGCTGCGCTGGGACGGCCCACCATGAGCCGCCCGGTCGAGGCCATCGGCCCAGGCGGGCGGCGTTTGGCGGTGATTCTGCCGTCGATGCTGTGCAATTACGATTGCCCGTATTGCCGCATCAAGGCCAAGGCGCGCCGGCCGGACGAGCGACCCCTGACGGACTGGCGCGATGCCCTCATCGGGATCGGCGCGCCGCTGGTGCATGTGGCGGGCGGCGAGCCCACGGTGTTCAAGGGCTTTGCCGATTTCGTGCTGGGCTATCCGGCGCCCTTGCGCATGACCACCAACCTGTGGCGCGACCCCGACCAGTGGCCGCCCGGGTTTTGGGAGCGGTTCGAGTACGTCACCCTGTCGTTTCATCCCGATTTTACGGACTTCGACGACTTCGCCCGGCGGGCCGGGGTGTTGCGGGCGCTGTTCGACCGGCGCGAGGCGCTGCGGCCCCGCCTGACGTGTACCATCGTCGCCGATCCACGCTGGATCGACTCTCTGCCCGGTTGGATCGCGCGGCTGCGGGCGCTGGGGCTGGAGGCGCGCGGGCAGTATCTGAACCGTCCGGCCGGGGATGCGTCGCCGGTCTATTCCGACGCGGATCTGGGGCTGCTGCGGGCGCTGCGCGTTCCCATGAGCAGCGCGGCGGCGGGTCAGGAGGTCCATGGGGCGGACGGGCCGAGGCTGTGCGACGCCGGCACGGCCTATTGCCACATCGACCCCAACGGCGCGGCAAGGCGCTGTTCGCGCGACCGCCTGTCGCTGGGCAATCTGTTCGACGGCACGTTCGACTGGCTGGACGGCGAGCGGCGCTGCGAGACCGCCTGCACCGAGGCCTGCGACCGAACCTTTGCCCGGTTTCGGCCGTTGCCGGACGGGGAGGCCGTCGCATGACCGCCACGCCGTGGGTGCGGGTCGTGATCGTGACCCTGAACGAGGGGCCATTGTTGGGGCGGTGTCTCGCCGCGCTGCTGGCCCAGACCGATGCGGCGTTCGAGGCCGTGGTGGTGGCCAACGGCAGCGATCCGGCGGTGCTGGACCCGGTGCTGCCGGACGATGCGCGTGTTCATGTGGTCCGGTTGCCGGAGAACGTGGGCTATTCCCTGGCCAACAATATCGGCGCCGACCACGACACCGGCGGGCCGGTGCCGCCGTTCGTCGCCACGCTCAACCCGGATGCCTTTCCGGCGCCGGACTGGCTGGCGGAACTCCGCGCGGCGGTCGGGCGCCATCCGCGCGCGGCGGCGTTCGGCAGCCTGCAACGCGACGACGCCGACCCGGACCGCTGCGACGGTCTGGGCGACGAGATGGCGCCGGTCTGTCTGGTCTGGCGCGGCGGCATCCGGGACCCGGTGCCGCCGCCGGGCCGGTTGGTGGAGGGCGAATGCTTTTCGGCCTGCGCCGCCGCCGCCTTGTATCGGCGGGAGGCCTGGGACGTCGTCGGCGGGTTCGACGGCCGGTTCTTCTGCTATCTCGACGACACCGATCTGTCCTACCGGTTGCGGCTGCGGGGTGGGGCGGTGGTGTTCGTGCCGACGGCCCAGGTGCGGCATGTGGGGTCGGCCACCAACGGCGTGGACAGCGACTTCATTCGCTATCACACCGCCCGCAACCGGCTCTGGCTGTCCGTGAAGAACACGCCGGGGGCGCTGTTCTGGCTGGTGTTGCCGGCGTTCGTCTGTGTGGTGTTGCTGTTGCTGGCACGGTCGGCCATGCGGGGCCGGTTGGTCATCGAGGGGAAGGGCCTTAGGGACGGTCTGCGTGGACTGCCGGAGGCCTGGCGCCAACGGCGGGTGATTCAGGCGGCGCGGACGGTGCCGTGGTGGAGCGTGGCCCGCGCCATGACGTGGGATCCGCGCGTCTTTCTGCGCCGGGGGGCGCGGCGCGGCCGGGTGCGGGCGCCGTGAGCGGGACGGCGGTGGTCGGTGTGGATGTCCTCCACCGGCCGGGAGACCCGCGCGACTGGGGTTTGCGGCTGCCCGCCTGCGACAGGCTGGAGGCACCGGGCGGGGCGCGCGCCCTGACAGCGTCGGTGTTGTTGGCGGCGTGGCGCCAGCGGGTGACCGTGGTGGCGGTGCGCGATGCGGGCGGGACGTGGCGCGAGACCTCGCCGGCCCGGCTGCTGCTGGAACGGCTGGCGTGCCGGGTCCAGGCGGAGGGGCCCGGCGCGGCGGCGCGGGCGTGGCGGCGGGTTCTGCGAGTGCCGCTGCCGGTCCTGGGCCGGGCCGAGGGGCCGCTGGTGATGATCGCGCCGTCCCTGGTCGGTAACGGCGCCGAACGGCAGATGGTGGCGCTGGTGGCGGGCCTCGTGGCGCGCGGCTGGCCGGTGCGGGTGCTGGTCAAGCATCTGCATGACCGGCCGGGCGCCGCGGACCTGCTGCCCGACCTGGAACGCTTGGGCGTGCCGGTGGACGTCTGGACGGCGCCGCCGCCCCGGGACACGCCCGTGCTGGCGCGCCTGGACCGCGCGGCCGGCGGCTTGCCGGTTGCGCTGGCGGGCGATCTGCTGGGGGTCGCCGGCTGGCTGGCGGTGCTGAAGCCGCGCGCGGTTCATGCATGGCTCGATACGACGGCGGTTGTGGGGGGCGCGGCGGCGGCGGTGCTGGGCGTGCCGCGCGTGGTGGTGGGGCTGCGCAATCTGGCGCCGGACCGGCTGGGGCATCCGCTGGCGCGCGGGCTGCGCCCAGGGCTGGCGGTGCTGTCCCGGCATCCCGCCGTGACCGTGACCGCCAATGCCGAGGCCGTGTCCGTCGATCATGCGCGCTGGGCCGGGATCGCGCCGCCCGTCGTCGTGCCGAACGGTGTCGTCGTGCCGCCGGGACTGCGATCTCAACGCGACCGTCCGCCCCTGGTGTTGGGCGTGTTCCGGCTGGTGGCGCACAAACGACCGGTTCTATGGCTGGAGGTGGCCGCGCGGGTGCGGGTGGCGCGGCCCGACGCGCGCGTTCGCCTGGTCGGCGACGGGCCGCTGATGGAGGCCGCGCGCGCACGCACGTCTGGGGTCGAGATGCCGGGGCGGGTCGCCGATGTCGCGCCGCATTTTGCCGAGGCGTCCGTCCTGCTGCATGTGTCGGCGGCGGAGGGACTGCCGAACACGGTGCTGGAGGCCCAGGCCGCCGGGGTGCCGGTGGTGGCCGCGCCGGCCGGCGGGCTGGCCGAGGCGCTGGCCGGTCCCGCCGTCGATCCGCCGACCGTGGAGGCTCTGGCGGCGCGGGTGCTGGACCTGCTTGAGAACCCGGAGGAGCGGTGCCGTCTGGCGGAGCGGGGGCGGGCGCGCGCGGCGCGGTTCTCCATGGCGGCCATGGTGGCGCGGCACGAACGCCTGTACGAGGCGCCGCCGGCTTCGGTGCCATGCCGGCATGCCTTGCGCGCTCGGCTGTGTCCGGCGGGGATGACACGCAGTGCCTGGACACTGGCGCGCCTTGCCGTGCTGGGCGAGGGTCGGGAGATCGCGCGGCGCATTGGCGCGCTCCTGGGTGAAACGGGTGTCTCCCGCGCAGTGTCATTGCGAGGAGTGCAGCGACGAAGCAATCCAGGAGCGGCGGACTGTGGCAATCGCCCTGGATTGCTTCGCCTTCGGCTCGCAATGAAGGAACGTCGGCGGCGAGGAGACTCGTCTCTCCGCCTCGCCTGTGTCGGCGAGATGTTGGAAAGGGACGGGGCGCCGCTGAGCCTGCTGGAGCTGGCGCGGGGTCTTGTCGCCCGGGGGGATGCTCCGCCGGCGTTGGCGATGGCTTTTCATGACGGCCCACTTCGTGCGGACTGGGAACATGCGGGCTGGTCGCTCCGGGTGATCGACGCCGGCCGGCCGCTGGTGGGGCGCCATGTGGACGGGCACGCCGCCCGTCTGGCCGGGGCGCTGCGGGACGCCGGGAGCACCGTCGTTCTGGTCAACGGCCTGCGCGCCTTCGCCGGGGTGGAGGCGGCGGCGCGGGCCGGCTTGCCCTGCGTCTGGGTGATCCGCGAGCCGGAACCGGAGGCGCTGGCCGATCTGTCCGCCGCCCTGCAAGACCGGGCACTGTCGGCGTTCGGGCGGGCGGATCGGGTGGTGTTCGTTTCGGCCGCGACGGCGCGGGCCTGGACGGCATGGGCGCCACCGGATCGGTCGTCGGTGATCCCGAATGCCGTGACGCCCGTCGTGGGGGCGCCGCGCTGCCCGGACGGCGATACGACGACGCTGCTCGCCGCCGGGGCGGTGTGTCCGCGCAAGGGTCCGCTGGACCTGATCGCGGCGCTGCCGCTGCTGCCGGACGACATGCAGGCGCGGTTTCGAGTGCGCTGGGCCGGGCGGGACGTGAACGGGTATGCGGGTGTCGTGCGGCGGGCCGTCGCGCGACTGCCGGATTCGCTGCGGGATCGGGTCGAGCTGTTGGGCGAGCAGGCCGACATGGCGCCGGTGTGGGCGGCGGCCGACATGGCCGTGTGCCCCAGCCGTGCCGAGGCCGCGCCACGGGCGGTGCTGGAGGCGCGGCGGGCCGGCCTGCCGCTGGTGACGACGGCGGTCGGCGGCATTCCGGAGCAGGTGGCCCACTGGCCTCACACATGGCTGGTGGCGCCGGGCGATCCGCCGGCTCTGGCGCGGGCGCTGGCGGCGGCGTGGCGGGCAGACCGACCCCGGGTGCCGGGCGACATCGCCGAACGGCACGAAACCATGCTGGACGCTTATGCGGCCGTGCTTCGATCCGTGGTGGGGGCTTCATGAGGCGTGCGGGCGTCGCATTGGTGTTCCTGGTTCTGGCCGTTCTGGCCGGTGTCCGGCTGGGACTGGCGGTGGCGGTGCTGCCCCCCGCCGACCGGGCCGAGGCGGCGTTGGTGGCGGTGTTCGAGGACGGCCGGCCGGATCTGGTCCACGAGGCCGCCGATGCGTGGCGGCGGGCGCTGGCCCGTTCCCCCGCCGATCCGTTCGCCTGGAGCGGGCTGGCCTGGGCAGAGGCGGCGCGCGGCGCGCCCGTGCCTTATGTCGACCGGCTCATGGCGCGGGCGGCGGTGCTGGGTCCACATGTGCCGGAGATCGCGCGGGCGCGGCGGCACTGGCGGATCCTGCGGCGCCCAGCAACACCAGCACCGTGACTGCCAGCGCCGGGGTCTGCATGGAAAAGTCCAGCAGGCCGTGCAGCCCGGCCATGATCCCGGCCGCCGCCGCCAGCCGGGCCAGGGGATCGCCGTCGCGGCGGGCGCGCCGGGCAGCCTCCACGACCAGCAGGACGAAGGCGGCCGTCAGCGCCAGCGCCGCCGGGAGGCCCAGTTCCGCCGCCAGCTCCAGCGGTACCGAATGGGCCTGGAACACCAGCACGTCCGACAGCGTTTCGTCCCGGACCTGATGATAAAGCACGGGAAAGCTTCCCAGGCCGTGCCCGGTCCAGGGGGCGGCCCGGATGGCGTCCAGGGTCACCCGATAGAGGTCCCAGCGGACATCGCCGAGAACGAAGGCAGGGTCGAAGCGAGCGAAGAACCGCGCCTGACCCGCCAGCACCAGGGCCACCGGCGCCGCCGTCAGCACCGCCACGCCGATCCCCATCGTCCGCCACGGGGGCGGGCTCGGCCTCAGCAGGGCGAGACCGGCGAGGCCGGCGGCAACGCACGCCAGTCCCCAGCGGGATTCGGTCAGCACCGCCGCCAGCAGGCCCAGGCCGGCGGCGAGGCGCCACACCCAGCGGCGAGTAGAACGGGAGGCGCAGCGCGCCGCCATCAGGGCCGCCGCCACGCCGATTCCGGCATAGATGCAGTACGTATTCCGATTGACGAACGTGGCCGTGGTGACGTCCTGGTAGATCCACTTCTTCCACCACCAGATCGTATAGCTTCCGGAAAACTGGACGATCAGGGCATAGACGGCCAGAACCGCGCCCACGCCGGCCAGGGTGAGGATGACGGCGCGCCGCTCGGACGCGTTGTCGAGTGCCGCGGCACCCAGCCACGCGGCGGCGGCGTATCCGGCCAGCCGAAGTCCGCCGTCCGCCGTGGCCCAGGGCGTGATCGACAGCGATCTCCAGGGGATCTGTCCCGTCAGGGAGTGTAGCGCGTCCCAGTGCGGCTGTGCCGGGCCCAACCCCGGTGCCGCCTGGACCAGCGTCCAGCCGAACGCCCCCGCGAACAGGGCCAGGGCCAGGCGTCGCTCCGGCGACCACACCGGGCGGCTTCCGCGCAGACTCACCGTCGCCGCCAGACCGAACACCATCACCATCAGAAGGGCCGTCGACCACGGCCGGTTGCTCCCCAGCGGCAGCGGCGCCCACGCCAGCACCGCGATCAGCGCTGTGACCTCGGGACTCGGAAACCGGGGCCGGGCGGGCATGGGCGATTGTGTCTGCCTTGGAACGACGGGCGTGAGCGGGGGCACGATCAGTCCTGATTCTAGCTGAGGCACAACGGTCGTGGACTCGACGGCTGGCACTCCTGCCGCATTCATAGGGGAGGGTGCTCAAAGGGTCGCGCCGCAAGACCCGTGGGTTCCCACTTGCCGATCGCACGGCCCGGGTGGATCCGTCATGAGGCTTGCAGGTCGCCTGACGCGTCCCCGAACGTCGAACGCAGGGCTCTGATTGGCCCGGCGTCCTCAGTGTCACGGAGGACCCGCCACGCCGGCAGGTCCAGGGTGACCGTCGTCCCCCGATCCGGAGCGCTGGAGATGCTCAGGTGGCCGCCATGCGCTTCTATCAGGGCGCGCGCCAACGGCAGCCCCAGGCCGGTACCTCCCTCGGAGCGTGCGAACACGTTCTGCACCTGCCCGAAATTGGTCAGGGCCACTTGGATGTCGGTGCCGGTCATGCCGATGCCGGTATCGCAGACCGTGATGATCAATCCACCAGACACGGAGACGCAGCCGCCGATCTCGACCGTTCCGTCTGGGGGAGTGAACTTGATGGCGTTGGACAGCAGGTTCTGGAGGACCTGCCGGATGCGGTAGGCGTCGCAGCGCAGAAGCGGCAGGCCGGCGGGCACGGCGTTGCGTAGCACGAGGCCCTTGTCGGCCGCCTGCTTGACGTGGTCCTGCAAGCAGGCGGACACCAGTGAGGCGGGACAGTAATCGGACTCTGCCAGGAGCAGGTCCCCGGCCTCGACGACGGAAATGTCGAGAATGTCCGAGATCAGGTCCAGCAGGTGTTGGCCCGCCGACAGGATGTTGTTGACATAATCCGCGTAGGGTGTGGCGCCGAGAGGTCCGTGCAGTTCCTTAACCATCACCTCCGCGAATCCGTTGATGGCGTTCAGGGGGGTGCGCAGTTCGTGGCTCATGTTGGCCAGGAAGGCGCTTTTGGCTCGGTTGGCGCGATCCGCAAGTCTCTTGGCCTCGGTCAGATCGGCCTCGCGTCGTTTCATGTCGGTGATGTCGGACCTGAGGATCAAGGTGGAGCCATCGGCGCCCCGACTCTGCCGCACCAGGAACCACCGGCCGTTGGTGGACCGCGTCTCGAACGGCTCGACGTTCGACTTCCGGAAGCGAGCCAAGCGCCAGTGCAGCCAGTCTTCCTGGTCGACGTCGCCCTCCGGCGTGGTCAATTTGCGTTCCGCGATCCTGCGTGAGATGTCCTCGAACGTGGCACCCGGAATCAGGACCTTGGCAAGGTCCGGCTCTGACGTCAGGACGTGCGAGTTGACCAGAACCAGGCGATCGTCGGGGTCGAACAGCAGAACGTCCTCGCTGACGGACTCGATGGCGTTGAACAACTGGTTCTCGGCGGCGCGCGCCCGGGCGATGGCCTGTTGGTGTTCCGTCAGGTTCTGGATCTGATAGATGAAGTACCAGGGCTCGCCGACGGTGGTCCGCACCAGGGTGGCCGTGGCCCGCACCCACAGCGTGCGGCCGTCGGCGTGGCGCAGGCGCTTATCGTAGGTCTGGCTGGTCTTAGCGGGGTCCGCCAGGAGGGTGGCGCGGACGCGCTGTCCCTCGGCGTGGTCTCCCTCCGAGGTCAGGTCGCCGATTTTCATGCCGATGAGGTCTTCGTCGGACAGGCCGACGATCTCGCTGAACGCGGGATTGGTGGTCCGGACGCGGCCGTCCAGCGCCGTGATGGCCATGCCGAGAGAGGCCCGCTCGAATGTCAGGCGGAATCGGGTCTCGCTGGCGCGCAGGGCTTCCGCGTGGCCGGCGACCTCGGAGCGGTCCAGGACATAGATGGGGACCGAGCGGGCCTCGTCGGGCGAAGCGGGCAAAACCAGGGTGACCCCAAGCGAGAGGGTCCGTCCGGTGTCGTCGGTGCCCACGCCCTCGCCCTGGAAGCGGGTTTCACCGTTCCATAGGGCCAGCAGACTGTCGCGGACGAAATCCCGGTTCTCGGGATGGTTCAGGAATCGCCGCAGGGCCGGGGTTGGGTCGTTTCCCGTCTCCGCACCCAGAAGCGCGCAGGCCCGGCTGTTCGCCCACACGCCACGCAGGCCCGCCAGAAGGTCCGCTTCGACTGACGGCCTTGCATCCAGGTGAACGCGGAGGTCCGAGACACCCTCGGCCCGCAACCGGTCCAGGCCGTCCCAGACGGCGGACAGATCCTGGATCAGGATGGCGATCGGCGCCGCCTCCACGACCAAGTTCAGCGCGCACGCGTCAGGGGGGGCGTTGGGCGTCATCGGACGGGCGGCTTTGCTCCCAAGCGGAGAAGGAACGTCACGGCCGTTCGAGGGCAAGAATTAAGGGCCGGGGCCATGCATGGTGGTCGGACGCATTTCCCCCCGGACGCGTCAACAACCCAATCCACTGTCCCAGCATCCGACCGCCGGACGAGAACGAATCTTCTGTACCCCGAGTTTAATTCAATTTGCTCCCAACCAGTGTATAAGCGCATTCCGGGGCCGGATCGACCCCAAAAAAAGCGGGGAGCGCTCAAAATCGGAGCCTGTCAGGCCGTCAATGTCTGTCTGCCCGCCGGGAATTGCAGGCTCCCCTTGGAAAACCGGGCCAGTGTACCACTTTGATCCGGTGTTGGTCGCGGAACGGACTGATGCGAGGCTGCGGCGCTGGCTCGCCCTCTTGCGGCCTGACAGACGGCAAGGGCGAACCCGACGGCGGGAAAGGGGGGCTGATGTTTCAGGTCCTGGCCGGAGTCTGGGCTCTTCTGCTCGGTGTCGTGCTCATCATGCTGGGCAACGGCATGCATTTCACCCTGATCGGCCTGCGCGGCGGGATCGAGGGGTTCTCGGCCGCCGAACTGGCCATCGTCACATCAGGCTATTTCATCGGGTTCCTGTCGGGCGCGCGTCTGAGCCCTTCGCTGATTCGGCGGGTCGGGCACGTGCGTGTGTTCGCGGCGCTGGGCAGCTTCATGTCGGCCGGGCTGATCGCGTTTACGCTGCTGACCGAGCCGTGGGCCTGGACGGTCTTGCGGATCCTGGTGGGGTTCTGCATGTCGGGCATCTATGTCACCGCCGAAAGCTGGCTGAACAACGCCGCCACCAACGAGACCCGCGGCAAGGTGCTGTCGGCCTACATGATCGCGCAGACGCTGGGGATCATCGGGGCGCAGGGGCTGTTGACGCTGGGGGACGCGGGGACCGCCTCGCTGTTCATCGGGGCGTCGATCCTGGTGTCGATCTCGTTCGCGCCGATCCTTCTGACCGTCGCCCGGGTTCCGGCGGTTGAGGTCGCGCGGCCGATGTCCCTGCACAAGCTGTATTCCGGCTCGCCGCTCGGCACCGTGGGCATTTTCCTGCTGGGCAGCGTCTACGCCACACAATCTGGCATGGGCGCGGTGTTCGGCACCCAGATCGGGCTGTCGGCGGATCGGATCGCGCTGTTCGTGGCCATGCTGTTCGCCGGCGCGCTGGTGCTGCAATACCCCATCGGATGGCTGTCGGACCGCATGGACCGGCGCACGCTGATCTTCGGCGCGGCCGTCATGGGCGCGGCATCCTGCGCCCTGGGATGGATCAACGTCGGCGGCTTGTGGCCGGTGATGGCGGCCGCCTTCCTGGCCGGCGGGGTGACGACGCCGCTGTATGCCCTGTTGCTGGCCTACACCAACGATTTTCTGCCGACAGAGGACATGCCGGCCGCGTCCGGCGGGCTGGTGTTCACCTTTGGACTGGGCGCCATCGCCGGACCTCTGCTGACCGGTTGGGCGATGCAGGGGCTGGGGCCGTTCGCGTTCTGGCTGGTGTTGGGTGGGACGTTCGCCGCGCTGGCGCTGTATGCGCTCTATCGCATGACGCAACGCGCGACCCCGTCGGTGGACGAGACGGAGAGTTATCTGGGCGTGTTGCCCACCGCCTCGCCCGTGGCCGTCGAGGCGGCGGGCACCTGGGCCGTCGAACAGGCCGAAGCCAACCGGGAGGAGCCGGAGGAGGCGGCGCCGTCATCGTAGGGCGGATCGGCCCGCGACGCCGGCCAATCCGCCGTGTTCGAGGGTTCGTCCATGGCGGGTTGCGCCTTCGGCGCGAACCCGCCATGGACGAACTACGGGCTACGGGCTCACGCCCGCCCGAGATCCCTCCGCCCCTGCGGGGCGTTCGGGATGACACGGGAACCCGTCCTACACCGCCGGTTCGCGGGTGTTGCGGAAGCGCAGCTTGGGGTGTTCCTCGGCGGCCTTGTCCAGATGCCAGGCGTTGCGGGCCATGAACACCGGGGCGCCGTCGTGGTCTTCGGCGACCGCCGATTGGTTGGCGTCCAGGAAGGCCTTGACGGTTCTCGGATCGTCGCCCTCCACCCAGCGAACGGCATAGACGGGCGTGGGTTCGAAGATGACCGGCACGTCATATTCGGTGCGGATGCGGTCGGCCATGACGTCGAATTGCAGCGCGCCGACGACGCCGACGATCCAGTCGGCGCCCAGCATGGGCTTGAAGACGCTGGCAACACCTTCTTCGGCCAACTGTTGCAGCGCTTTGCCCAGGTGCTTGCTCTTCAGCGGGTCCTTGGGCCGGGCCTTCTGCAGCATCTCCGGGGCGAAGGCGGGAATGCCGGTGAAGCGCAGCGCCTCGCCCTCGGTCAGGGCGTCGCCGATGCGCAGGTTGCCGTGGTTGGGCACGCCGATGATGTCGCCGGCGTGGGCCTCTTCCGCCACCTCGCGGTCCTGGGCCAGGAACAGCACCGGGTTGTGCATGACCATGGCCTTGCCGGTGCGCACGTGAGTTAGCTTCATGCCGCGCTTGAAGTGGCCCGAGCACAGCCGCACGAAGGCGATGCGGTCGCGGTGCTTCGGGTCCATGTTCGCCTGGATCTTGAACACGAAGCCGGAGACCTTGGCTTCGTCCGGCGCCACGGCGCGGTCGGCGGTGGGCTGCGGGCGTGGCGGCGGGGCGAGGGCGGCCAGCCCCTCCAGCAATTCACGCACCCCGAAAGTGTTGATGGCCGAGCCGAAGAACACCGGCGTCATGTGGCCTTCCCGGTAGGCCTGGAGCGAGAAGTCGGGGCACAGGCCGCGCGCCATCTCGACCTCCTCGCGCAGGGTATCGGCGGCGCCCACGGGCAGCAGGGCGTCCAGCTTGGGATCGTCCAGGCCGGAGCAGGATTCGCCCTCGTGTGGCAGACCGCCCTTGCTGCCCTTCTCCAGCAGCACCAGCCGGTCCCGGAAAAGGTCGTAGCAGCCCTTGAAGGCCTTGCCCATGCCGATGGGCCAGCTCGCCGGGGTCACGTCCAGGGCCAGGGCCTGTTCGATCTCGTCGAGAATGTCGAAGGGGTCGCGGCTTTCCCGGTCCAGCTTGTTGACGAAGGTGACGATGGGCACGTCGCGCAGGCGGCAGACCTCGAACAGCTTGCGGGTCTGCTCCTCGATGCCCTTGGCGGCGTCGATCACCATCACCGCCGAATCCACGGCGGTCAGCGTGCGGTAGGTGTCCTCGCTGAAGTCCTCGTGGCCCGGGGTGTCGAGCAGGTTGAAGACGCAACTGCCATACTCGAAGGTCATGACCGAAGAGGCCACCGAGATGCCGCGCTCGCGCTCCACCTTCATCCAGTCGGAATGCGCCCGCCGGGCCTCGCCGCGCGCCTTGACCGCGCCGGCCATCTGGATGGCGCCGCCGAACAGCAAGAGCTTTTCCGTCAGCGTGGTCTTACCGGCGTCCGGGTGGCTGATGATGGCGAAGGTGCGCCGCCGCGCGATGGTGTCGTCGGCGGGCGCCGCGTCGATCGGGGCGGCGGACTGCATGAAACTCGTTCCGGTCGGTGTTGGAAAACGGGGCGGGACTGTGCGCCGTCCGCCGGCCGAACGCGAGTCCTTTTTCGCCCCCGTTTCGGGCGTGGTCGCGAGCATCCGCCCACCCAAGCCGTCACGGCGCGCGGCCAAGATCGTCATTGACATGAGAGAGCAAATTCCCATAGTGCGGGGTCTCCGCGCGGGCCGGACGTTTCCCGTGGAGGGGTGGTCGAGTGGTTAAAGGCACCGGACTGTAAATCCGGCGGGGTAACCCTACGTTGGTTCGAATCCAACCCCCTCCACCATTGACCGTCCAGCCCGGCCGCGGGGCCTTTCGGGGCGCGGGTGTAGCTCAATGGTAGAGCCCCAGCCTTCCAAGCTGGTTGTGTGGGTTCGATTCCCATCACCCGCTCCAACCCGACGATCCTGACTGGCCATGAGGCGGAGGCGTCCGTCTCGTGGCCATTGCCGCGTGGCGGTGTCGGCGCGGTGCGTCATTAAACGCGCCGCGATTTGGAATGTGACGATGGCGATCGGCCCGAGCGACGTCTTGCGCCGGACTCAAAAGGACGGAAAGACCATGGCGAAGGAAAAGTTTGACCGCAGCAAGCCGCACTGCAACGTGGGGACGATCGGGCACGTTGACCACGGCAAGACGACCCTGACGGCGGCGATCACGAAGGTTCTGGCGGAGACGGGCGGTGCCACGTTTTCGGCGTACGACATGATCGACAAGGCGCCGGAGGAGAAGGCGCGCGGGATCACGATCTCGACGGCGCACGTTGAGTACACGACGGAGAACCGTCATTACGCGCACGTGGATTGCCCGGGTCACGCTGACTATGTGAAGAACATGATCACGGGCGCGGCGCAGATGGACGGTGCCATTCTGGTTGTGTCGGCGGCGGACGGCCCGATGCCGCAGACGCGGGAGCACATTCTGCTGGCGCGTCAGGTGGGTGTTCCGGCGCTTGTGGTGTACATGAACAAGGTCGATCAGGTTGACGACGAGGAGCTGCTGGAGCTTGTCGAGCTTGAGGTTCGCGAGCTTCTGTCCTCGTACGACTTCCCGGGCGACGATATCCCCATCGTCAAGGGCTCGGCGCTGGCGGCGCTGGAGGACGGCGACGCGAAGATCGGCAAGGAGTCGATCATCGAGCTGATGAAGGCGGTGGACAGCTACATTCCGCAGCCGGAGCGTCCGAAGGACCAGCCGTTCCTGATGCCGATTGAGGACGTGTTCTCGATTTCGGGTCGCGGCACGGTGGTGACGGGCCGCGTGGAGCGGGGCCTGATCAAGGTTGGCGAGGAAGTTGAGATTGTCGGCCTGAAGGACACGGTCAAGACGGTGTGCACGGGTGTTGAGATGTTCCGCAAGCTGCTCGACCAGGGCGAGGCGGGCGACAACATCGGGGCGCTGCTGCGCGGCACGAAGCGTGATGATGTGGAGCGCGGCCAGGTTCTGGCGAAGCCGGGGACGATCACGCCGCACACCAAGTTCAAGTGCGAGTGCTACATCCTGAACAAGGACGAGGGCGGCCGTCACACGCCGTTTTTCTCGAACTACCGTCCGCAGTTCTACTTCCGGACCACGGATGTGACCGGAACGATCGAACTGCCGGAGGGCACGGAGATGGTGATGCCGGGCGACAACATCGCCATGGTGGTCAACCTGATCGCGCCGATTGCGATGGACGAGGGCCTGCGCTTCGCCATTCGCGAGGGCGGCCGCACCGTCGGCGCCGGCGTGGTGGCCAACATCATCGAGTAGCATGATATTCGCGGCCCGACCGGAAGAAAGGGCTTGATCCGGCCGGCCCGGGCCGCTAAACCATGCGGCTCCGCCTGACACGTCAGGCGGAGCCGTCATCCGCCGCGGCTCGCTATGGCCCGGCCTCCAGGCACCGAAACCCGAGTCCTCTCTCCCCAGGGATGAGAGGGTGGGTCCGCGTCCGGGGGCTGGTGACCGTGGTCGCGGACGGGGGCGCCGCGGGGTAGCTCGGGCAGGCATTGACAGCCGCCGTCGGGTGACCCCCGAAGCATGGCCCTGGAGGGGTGTAGCTCAACTGGTAGAGCACCGGTCTCCAAAACCGGGGGTTGCGGGTTCAAGTCCTGCCGCCCCTGCCATGGCCATTCAGATGCAACGGGTCGGCGCCCGGATGGTCGGGAGGCCGGAAACGGGTCTCGATACAGAGCGAGGCCGGCGCGGCCGGCGGGGTGTTTTGCTCCGGGTGGTGGTGGCCGGCGGGGCCGGAAACGGGCGAGTTCGACGATCACATGGCAAAGACAAATCCGGGCCAGTTCGTTAGGCAGGTTCGCCAGGAACTGGCGAAGGTCACTTGGCCTTCGCGCAAGGAAACGGGCATTTCAACGCTGATGGTTTTCCTGATGGTGTTTCTGGCCGCGATCTTTTTCTTCGTGGTGGATCAGGTGTTGGCCTGGGGTGTCCAGCTTATTTTCGGCCTGGGAGGGTAAGCAGGCATGGATGCCCGCTGGTATGTGATTCACGTCTATTCCGGATTCGAGAACAAAGTCGCTCAGTCGATCCGTGAGCAGGCGGCCCAGAAGGGCATGGAAGACCTGTTCGAGGAGGTCCTGGTGCCGACCGAGGAGGTCGTCGAGGTCCGGCGCGGCGCCAAGGTCAATGCCGAACGGAAATTCTTCCCGGGTTACGTGTTGGTCAAGATGGAGTTGACCGACGAGAGTTGGCATCTGGTGACGAACACCGCGAAGGTGACCGGCTTTCTGGGGGGGCGCGGCCGGCCCGCGCCGATTTCCGAGCGGGAAGTCGCGCATATCCTGCATCAGGTGCAGGAAGGGATCGAACGGCCGAAGCCGTCGATCACGTTCCAGATCGGCGAGCAGGTGCGCGTGGCCGACGGGCCGTTCGCCTCGTTCAACGGTCTGGTCGAGGACGTGGACGACGAGCGGGCGCGTCTGAAGGTGTCGGTGTCGATTTTCGGTCGATCCACACCGGTGGAACTGGAGTTCTCGCAGGTCGAGAAGCTCTGACGGACAGTCGGTTTTCGGCGCGCGGGCCCGTGGGCGGCGCGCCGGTTTCGCGTGGAAGGATGCCCCGGAAGACCGCGGGGGCCGCACCACGCCCCTTGGAACCCGCTTCGGCGGGGCACACATGCCGAGGATATCATGGCGAAAAAGATCGTTGGATACATCAAGCTCCAGATTCCGGCCGGGGGCGCCAAGCCGTCTCCGCCCGTGGGTCCGGCGTTGGGCCAGCGCGGCCTGAACATCATGGAATTCTGCAAGGCCTTTAACGCGGCCACGCAGAACATGGAACCGGGCATGCCGATTCCCGTGGTCATCACGGCCTACGGTGATCGGTCCTTTTCCTTCATCACCAAGACCCCGCCGGTGTCCTACTTCCTGAAGAAGGCGGCCGGCGTGCAGAAGGGTACCCAGACGCCGGGGCGCGGCACCGTGGGGTCGGTCACCATCGACCAGGTGCGTGAGATCGCCCAGCAGAAGATGCCGGACCTGAATTGTCCGACTGTCGAGGCGGCGATGGAAATGGTGAAGGGCTCGGCCTCGTCCATGGGCCTGAGCGTGGAGGAGTAAGGGACCATGGCGAATAAGGGCAAGCGGCTTCGTGCCGCCTATGAGGGCGTGGATCCCACTTCGGCGCTGGATCTTGCCGAGGCCGTGAAGGCCATCAAGGCGCGCGCGACGGCCAAATTCGACGAGACCGTCGAGGTGGCCATGAATCTTGGTGTTGATCCGCGTCACGCCGATCAGATGGTGCGCGGCGTGGTTTCGCTGCCGCACGGCACCGGCAAGACCGTGCGCGTCGCCGTGTTTGCCAAGGGCGACAAGGCCGAGGAGGCGAAGGCCGCCGGGGCCGATGTGGTCGGTGCCGAGGATCTGATGCAGGAGGTGCAGGCCGGCACCATCAACTTCGACCGCTGCATCGCCACGCCGGATATGATGGGCGTGGTGGGGCGTCTGGGTAAGATCCTGGGTCCGCGCGGTCTGATGCCGAACCCGAAGCTGGGCACGGTGACGCCGAACGTCACCGAGGCCATCACGGCGGCCAAGGCCGGTCAGGTGCAGTTCCGTGTGGAGAAAGCCGGCATCGTTCACGGCGGCGTGGGGCGCGTCAGCTTCAGCGACGAGCAGTTGGCCGAGAACATTCACGCCTTCGTGGATGCCATCATCAAGGCCAAGCCGTCGGGGGCCAAGGGCACCTACGTCAAGAAGATTTCGCTGAGTTCGACGATGGGCCCGGGTCTGCGGGTCAACATCGCGTCGGTCGCGACGCCGGTCTAGGGCGACGCGGCCGGGATCGAGAGGAGGTGCCGGGCCGGGGCGGGAGTGCTCCGGGGCGGCGCAAGGTTCGGGCCGCACGCCTCTGATGGGGCGGGGCGGTTCGATAACGGAGCGGCGGCGGTTTCGACGGCCCGCCGTTCCAGCCTGTCCGAGACCGTGGGTGGTCCCGGGCCCGTTCTCGGGTCGTGGGGCCTTGAAGGGACGATGTCTCGCCCGCGCAGACGGGAAGTGCAGAGTGTTCGACCGTCCAGGCGCCGTGTCGCGGCTCCTTGGCGGAACGGCTTGAACTTTCCGAGGGCAGGTCCCGTGATCCCGCGACGGGCGGGACCCGGCCCCGGGTATCGTCGGGCGGCGCGCCACAAGGCGGCGGCCGGGCGAGGGGATGGGGTTCCTCCGGCGCGGACGCGTGGACAACCGCGTCCGCCGAGACGGCGTCGGCATTCTGGCCGGGTCGGATCGCGGACCCAGTGAGCGGAGACGGATGTGAACCGAGACGACAAAAAGGATCTCGTGGCCCGCATGCACACCGAGTTCGGGGAGTCCACCGTCTGCATCGTCACCCACTATCAGGGGTTGACGGTTGCGCAGATGGAGGCGCTTCGCGGCAAGGTGCGTGAGGTCGGGGCGCGATTCCGCGTCACCAAGAACCGGCTCACCCGACTCGCCCTGGAAGGCACGGAGTTTGAGGGACTGAGCGACCTGTTCACCGGCCCGACGGCGATTGCCACGTCGGCGGATCCGGTGGCGGCCGCCAAGGCCTGCGCGGATTTCGCCAAGACCAACGACAAGCTGGTCATCCTTGGCGGGGCCATGCAGGGGCGGGTGCTGGATGCCGACGGTGTCCAGGCGCTGGCCAAGATGCCGTCCCTTGATGAGCTTCGCGGCAAGCTGGTCGGCCTGCTGACCACGCCCGCGCAGAGGGTGGCGAGCGTCACCCAGGCGCCGGCCGGTCAACTGGCCCGCGTGCTCAACGCCTATGCCGAATCCCAGGGCGAGGCGGCGTGATCGCCGCTGTCCCAGATTTCCGATCGTTCAAGTCGATCCGACAAGGAGCAGAGTATCATGGCTGATCTTGAAAAGCTGGTGGAAGACCTGTCCGCCCTGACCGTCCTGGAAGCTGCCGAGCTGTCCAAGATGCTGGAAGAGAAGTGGGGCGTGTCGGCCGCCGCGCCGGTCGCGGTGGCCGGTGTCGCCGCGGGTGGCGGCGGCGAGGCCGCGCCGGCCGAGGAGGAAAAGACCGAGTTCGACGTCATCCTGGCGTCGGCCGGCGACAAGAAGATCAACGTCATCAAGGAGGTCCGGGCCATCACCGGTCTGGGCCTGAAGGAAGCCAAGGAACTGGTCGAGGGTGCTCCCAAGCCGGTGAAGGAAGGCGTGCCCAAGGACGAGGCCGAGGAGTTGAAGAAGAAGCTGGAAGAGGCCGGTGCTTCCGTCGAGGTGAAGTAATCACCGCGCGGGAATACGGTTTCAGCAGAGGACCCTTGGGCCGGGGGGACGGCGAAAGTCCCCCCGGCTTTCGGGCGTTTGAGATGCCGTGGTCCGGTGGGGGCGCCGGACACATGGCCAGAATGACGCCGAAATGGCGCGGTAGATTGGGTCCGGTCGGGGGCAACCGGGGCCGGGATTGGGCGGATGTCCAGCGGGACAGCAGGCGGCAGGACAGCAGGTAAGGAGCGGCAATGACCAAGTCGTTGACAAGTCGGAGGCGGGTCCGCAAGGACTTCGGGCGCATTTCCACCGTGGCCCCGATGCCCAATCTGATCGAGGTGCAGAAGAGCAGCTACGATCAGTTCCTCCAGGTCGGCTTGACGGCCGCGGAACGAAGCGACAGCGGACTTCAGGAGGTCCTGAAGTCGGTCTTCCCGATCCGGGACTTCGCCGGTAAGGGCGAACTGGAGTTCGTCGGCTACGACCTGGAGCCGCCGAAGTACGATGTCGACGAATGCCAGCAGCGCGGCATGACCTTCGCCGCGCCGCTCAAGGTGACTCTGCGTCTGCTGGTCTGGGACGTGGATGAGGAGACGGGCGCCCGCTCCATCCGGGACATCAAGGAGCAGGACGTCTACATGGGCGACATGCCCCTGATGACGTCGAACGGCACCTTCATCATCAACGGCACCGAGCGCGTCATCGTCTCGCAGATGCACCGCTCGCCCGGCGTGTTCTTCGATCATGACAAGGGCAAGACGCACTCGTCCGGCAAGTTCCTGTTTGCTGCCCGCGTCATCCCCTACCGGGGCTCCTGGCTGGACTTCGAGTTCGACGCCAAGGACCTTGTCTATGTGCGCATCGACCGGCGCCGCAAGCTGCCGGTGACGACGCTGCTGTACGCGCTGGAGGGCGGCGCCACCGAGGCGCTGCGCGCTGAGCGCGCGGCTCAGGGTCGATCCGTGGACCTGCTGGAGGTCCAGGGCATGACCCAGGAGGAAATCCTCAACTACTACTATGACACGCTGACGTTCGCGCGCGACGAAAAGGGCTGGAAGATTCCGTTCGAGCCGGACCGCATGCGCGGCGTCAAGCTGATGCACGACCTGGTCGATGCCGATACCGGCGAGGTCAAGATGGAGGCCGGCGCCAAGGTCACGCCGCGCTCGGCCCGCAAGCTGGTCGAAGAGGGCATGACCAGCCAGCGCGTGTTCGCCGAGGAACTGGTGGGCCGTTACGCCGCCGAGGACATGATCAACGAGGAGACCGGCGAGGTCTTCGCCGAGGCTGGCGACGAACTGACCGAGGACATGCTGGCCGAGATGGAAAAGGCCGGCGTGACCGAGTTGAAGGTGCTGCACATCGACCATGTGAACGTCGGGCCGTACCTGCGCAACACGCTCGCGGTGGACAAGAACAGCTCGCGTGAAGAGGCGCTGATCGACATCTACCGTGTCATGCGCCCGGGCGAGCCGCCGACCCTGGAAACCGCCGACGCGCTGTTCAAGGGCCTGTTCTTCGATTCCGAGCGCTACGATCTGTCGGCGGTCGGCCGCGTGAAGATGAACGCGCGCCTGGGCTTCACCAACGAGGACGTGCCCGATCATGTGCGCGTGCTGCGCAAGGACGACATCCTGTCCATCATCAAGCTGCTGGTGGAGATGAAGGACGGTCGGGGCGAGGTGGACGATATCGACCACCTGGGCAACCGCCGCGTGCGCTCCGTCGGTGAGTTGATGGAGAACCAGTACCGGGTCGGCCTGCTGCGCATGGAACGCGCCATCCGCGAGCGCATGAGCGCCCTGGACATCGACACCGTCATGCCGCACGACCTGATCAACGCCAAGCCGGCGGCGGCGGCGGTGCGCGAATTCTTCGGCTCCTCGCAGCTTTCGCAGTTCATGGACCAGACCAACCCGCTGTCCGAGGTGACGCACAAGCGCCGCCTGTCGGCGCTGGGTCCGGGCGGCCTGACGCGCGAACGCGCGGGCTTCGAGGTGCGCGACGTGCACCCCACGCATTACGGCCGCATCTGCCCCATTGAGACGCCGGAAGGCCCGAACATCGGCCTCATCAACAGTCTGGCGACCTTCGCCCGGGTGAACCAGTACGGCTTTATCGAAAGCCCGTACCGCCGGGTCGCGGACAGTCAGGTGACCGACGAGGTCATCTATATGTCGGCGATGGAGGAGGGCCGCCACACCGTCGCCCAGGCCAACGCGGAGCTGGACGAGAACGGCCGCTTTGCCACCGATCTGGTCAGCGCTCGGCACGCCGGCGATTACGAGATGGTGGACCCGTCCAAGGTCGATCTGATCGACGTCTCGCCGAAGCAGCTTGTCTCCGTGGCCGCCGCGCTGATCCCGTTCCTGGAGAACGACGACGCCAACCGCGCGCTTATGGGCTCGAACATGCAGCGTCAGGCGGTGCCCCTGGTGCGCGCCGAGGCGCCGTTCGTCGGCACCGGCATGGAAAGCGCGGTCGCGCGCGATTCCGGCGCCACCATCGTGGCGCGGCGGACCGGCCGCGTGCAGCAGGTGGACGCCACCCGCATTGTTGTTCGCGCCACCCAGGAAACCGACGCCACCGCGTCCGGTGTGGATATCTACCGCCTGCGCAAGTTCCAGCGCTCCAACCAGAACACCTGCATCAACCAACGTCCCCTCGTGAAGGTCGGCGATGTGGTGGTTAAGGGCGACATCATCGCCGACGGTCCTTCCACCGACCTTGGCGAGTTGGCGCTGGGCCGAAACGTGCTGGTCGCGTTCATGCCCTGGAACGGCTACAACTTCGAGGACTCCATCCTGATTTCCGAGCGCATCGTGCGCGATGACGTCTTCACCTCGATCCACATCGAGGAGTTCGAGGTCATGGCCCGCGACACCAAGCTGGGGCAGGAGGAGATCACGCGCGACATCCCCAACGTGGGCGAGGAAGCGCTGAAGAACATGGACGAGGCCGGCATCGTCTACATCGGCGCCGAGGTCCAGGCCGGCGACATCCTGGTCGGCAAGGTCACGCCGAAGGGCGAAAGCCCGATGACGCCGGAAGAGAAGCTGCTGCGCGCCATCTTCGGCGAAAAGGCCTCCGACGTGCGCGATACCTCGCTGCGGGTGCCGCCGGGGGTGACGGGTACGGTCGTGGAGGTGCGCGTCTTCAACCGCCGCGGCGTCGAGAAGGACGAGCGCGCCCTGGCCATCGAGCGCTCGGAAATCGAACGCCTTGCCAAGGACCGCGACGACGAAAAGGCCATTCTGGAGGGCAGCTTCTCCGCTCAGCTCAAGGAGGTTCTGCTCGGCAAGACGGTCGTGTCGGGGCCCAAGGGCATGAAGACGGGGGGCGAGGTCACCGAGGACCTGCTGGCGGAGTTCACCTCCGGACAGTGGCGTCAGATCGCCGTCGACGACGAGGCCGCCATGGCCGAGGTCGAGGCGCGCAAGAAGACCTACGAGGAGAATATCGAGCGCATCCACGCCCGCTTCGACGACAAGGTGGAGAAGCTCCAGCGCGGTGATGAACTGCCCCCGGGCGTGCTGAAGATGGTCAAGGTCTTCGTTGCCGTGAAGCGCAAGCTGCAACCCGGCGACAAGATGGCCGGCCGCCACGGCAACAAGGGTGTGATTTCCAAGATCAACCCGATGGAGGACATGCCCTACCTGGAGGATGGCACACCGGTCGATATTGTGCTCAATCCGCTGGGTGTGCCCTCGCGCATGAACGTCGGTCAGATTCTGGAGACTCACCTTGGCTGGGCCTGCCGCGGTCTGGGCCAGCAGGTCAACGAGATGCTGGAGGCGGTGCGTCACGGGTCCGGCGAGGTCGAGGCCATCCGGGATCGCCTTAAGGTCATCTATGGCGACAAGGACTATCAGGAGTCCATCGCCGACCTGGAGGAACCCGATCTGCTGGAGATGGCCGACAACCTTCGCAACGGGGTGCCCATCGCCACGCCGGTCTTCGACGGCGCGCGCGAGCCGGACATCGTTGACATGCTGGACAAGGCTGGCCTGGATGCGTCCGGGCAGGTGACCCTGTGCGACGGGCGCACCGGCGAGGCGTTTGATCGTTCGGTCACGGTGGGCTACATCTACATGTTGAAGCTGCATCACCTGGTGGACGACAAGATTCACGCGCGGTCCATCGGTCCGTACTCCCTGGTGACCCAACAGCCGCTGGGCGGCAAGGCGCAGTTCGGCGGCCAGCGCTTCGGCGAGATGGAGGTTTGGGCGCTGGAGGCCTACGGCGCCGCCTACACCCTCCAGGAAATGCTGACGGTGAAGTCGGACGACGTGGCGGGCCGGACCAAGGTCTACGAAGCCATCGTGCGCGGCGATGACGCCTTCGAGGCCGGCATCCCTGAATCCTTCAATGTGCTGGTGAAGGAAATGCGCTCGCTGGGCCTGGACGTCGAAATGAACCAGTCCGGCCTCTAGGGCTGTCGGCGGGGTTCCGCGCCGCCACCGCCGCCGTCTGACGGCTGGGGGGGGTGGCGGGCGCGCCGTCCGCACCCGATATGATTTGGGCGGCCCGGGATCCGGGCGCCCCCGCGAACCGGCGGAGAGTGTCTCATGAACGAGTTGATGAAAATTTTCGGTCAGGTCCAGGGCGCGCAGTCCTTTGACCAGATCAAGATTTCGATTGCGAGCCCCGAAAAAATATCGTCGTGGTCTTTCGGCGAGATCAAGAAACCTGAGACCATTAACTATCGTACGTTCAAACCGGAACGCGATGGGCTGTTCTGCGCCCGCATCTTCGGTCCCATCAAGGATTATGAGTGCCTGTGCGGCAAGTACAAGCGCATGAAGTATCGCGGCATCATCTGCGAGAAGTGTGGCGTTGAGGTCACGCTCTCCAAAGTTCGCCGCGAGCGCATGGGCCACATCCAGTTGGCCGCGCCGGTTGCCCACATCTGGTTCCTGAAGTCTCTGCCCAGCCGAATCGGCCTGCTGGTCGACATGACGCTGAAGGATCTGGAGCGGGTCCTGTACTTCGAGAACTACGTCGTCATCGAACCCGGCATGACCCCGCTGAAGCAGAACGAACTGCTCAGCGAGGAGGCCTATCAGCGCGCCGTGGACGAATACGGCGAGGACGGCTTCCACGCCGGCATCGGCGCCGAGGCGCTGAAAGAGATGCTGTCGGCCATCGACCTTGAGGCGCTGCGCGATGACATGCGCTTCGAGTTGAAGGAGACCAACTCCGAGGCCAAGCGCAAGAAGCTGGTCAAGCGCCTCAAACTGGTCGAGGCGTTCATGGAATCCGACACCCGTCCGGAATGGATGATCCTGGACGTGGTGCCGGTGATTCCGCCGGAACTGCGTCCGCTGGTGCCGCTGGACGGCGGGCGCTTCGCCACCTCCGACCTGAACGACCTGTACCGCCGCGTCATCAACCGTAACAACCGCCTGAAGCGGCTGATCGAGTTGCGCGCGCCGGACATCATCATCCGCAACGAAAAGCGGATGTTGCAGGAATCGGTGGACGCGCTGTTCGACAACGGCCGGCGTGGCCGCGCCATCACGGGGGCGAACAAGCGCCCGCTGAAGTCGCTGTCCGACATGCTGAAAGGCAAGCAGGGCCGCTTCCGTCAGAACCTGCTCGGCAAGCGCGTGGACTACTCGGGCCGCTCGGTGATCGTGGTCGGCCCGGAGTTGAAACTCCATCAATGCGGTCTTCCAAAGAAAATGGCGCTGGAGCTGTTCAAGCCCTTCGTCTACTCCAAGCTCGAACTGTACGGCTACGCCACCACCATCAAGGCCGCCAAGCGCATGGTGGAGAAGGAGCGGCCCGAGGTCTGGGACATCCTGGAAGAGGTCATCCGCGAACACCCGGTCATGTTGAACCGTGCGCCGACGCTGCACCGCCTGGGCATCCAGGCGTTCGAACCGGTGCTGATCGAGGGCAAGGCGATCCAGCTTCACCCGCTGGTCTGCACCGCGTTCAACGCCGACTTCGACGGCGACCAGATGGCCGTGCACGTGCCGCTGTCGCTGGAAGCGCAGTTGGAAGCGCGCGTGCTGATGATGTCCACCAACAACATCCTCAGCCCGGCCAACGGCAAGCCCATCATCGTGCCGACCCAGGACATCGTTCTGGGCCTGTACTACCTGTCGATGGAGCGCGAGGACGAAAAAGGCGAGGGCATGGCCTTCACCAGTCTTCAGGAGGTAGAACACGCCCTCTATCACGGCCATGTGGCGCTGCACGCGCGCATCAAGTGCCGGATTGAGGCGGTGGACCACGACGGCGAGCACCGGTCGATGGTGGTGGAGACGACGCCCGGGCGGCTGCGCATCTATGAACTGTTGCCGCGCGACCGCAACGTGCCGTTCGCGACCATCAACCGCCTGCTGCGGAAGAAGGACCTTCAGGACGTCATCGACACGGTTTACCGCCACTGCGGCCAGAAGGAGACCGTGATCTTCTGCGACCGCATCATGACGCTGGGCTACGGGCAGGCGGCGCGCGCCGGCATTTCCTTCGGCAAGGACGATCTGGTCATCCCCGCCAGCAAGGAAGGCATGGTCGCCGAGACCGAGGCTCAGGTGAAGGAGTTCGAGCACCAGTACCTCGACGGCCTCATCACCCAGGGCGAAAAGTACAACAAGGTCATTGATGCGTGGGCGCACTGCACCGACCGCGTGGCCGAGGAGATGATGAAGGAGATCGCCAAGCTCGAACCGGGCAAGCCGATCAACTCCGTCTACATGATGGCCCATTCCGGGGCGCGTGGATCGCCCGCGCAGATGAAGCAGCTGGCCGGCATGCGTGGCCTGATGGCCAAGCCGGACGGCTCCATCATCGAAACGCCGATCGTGTCGAACTTCAAGGAAGGCCTGACCGTGCTGGAGTACTTCAACTCCACCCACGGTGCCCGTAAGGGCTTGGCCGACACGGCGCTGAAGACGGCCAACTCGGGCTATCTGACCCGACGTCTGGTGGATGTGGCGCAGGACGCCATCATCTGCGAGGACGACTGCGGCACGACCGAGGGCATCACCGTCAACCCGGTGGTGGACGGCGGCGAGATCATCGTGTCGTTGGGCGAGCGCGTGCTCGGCCGTACCACGGCCGAGGATGTGCTGGACAACAATGGTCAGTTGCTGTTGCCGCGCAACCACTTGGTCGGGGAAGCCGATGTCGAAAAGCTGGTCCAGGCCGGCGTCGAGCAGGTGCGGATCCGGTCGGTGCTGACCTGCGAGGCCGAACGCGGGATCTGTGCCGCCTGCTACGGCCGCGATCTGGCGCGCGGTACGCCGGTGAACATGGGCGAGTCCGTCGGCGTCATCGCGGCGCAGTCCATCGGCGAGCCGGGCACGCAGCTGACCATGCGGACGTTCCACATCGGTGGCGCGGCCCAGCGTGGCGCCGAACAGTCGAGCGTGGACGCGGCCTTTGACGCCATCGTGCGGATCGAGAACCGCCAGGTGGTGACCACCGAGGACGGGACCCTGGTCGTCATGGCCCGGAACCTGGAGGTCGTGCTGGCCGACGAACTCGGTCGCGAAAAGGCCCGCCACCGCATTCCGTACGGCGCGCGCCTGTTGGTGGACGACGGCCAGACCATCGAGAAGGGCACGCGGCTGGCGGAGTGGGATCCGTACACGCTGCCCATCGTCACCGAGAAGGAAGGCATCGCGCACTATGTCGATCTGATCGACAACGTCTCCATGCGCGAGGTCACAGACGAGGCCACCGGCATTTCGTCGCGGGTGGTTGTCGATTGGCGCTCGCAGCCGCGCTCCGGCGATCTGAAGCCGCGCATCACGCTTCGGGACGAAGCCGGCGAGTTGATGACATTGGAGAACGGCCTGGAGGCGCGTTACTTCATGTCGGTGGACGCCATCCTGTCGGTGGAACCGGGCCAGCGGGTCAAGGCCGGCGACGTGCTGGCGCGTATCCCGCGCGAAGGCTCCAAGACGCGCGACATCACCGGCGGTCTGCCGCGTGTGGCCGAACTGTTCGAGGCCCGCAAGCCCAAGGACCACGCCGTCATCGCCGAAATCGATGGCCGCGTCGAGTTCGGCAAGGACTACAAGTCCAAGCGGCGCATCGTCGTGGTGGCCGAGGACGGCACAGAGATGGAGTACCTGCTGCCCAAGGGCAAGCACGTGACCGTCCAGGAGGGCGACCAGGTCCGCAAGGGCGATCCGCTGATGGACGGCAATCCGGTGCCGCACGACATTCTGCGCGTGCTCGGGGTGGAGGCGCTGGCGGACTATCTCATCAAGGAGATCCAGGACGTCTACCGGCTCCAGGGCGTGAAGATCAACGACAAGCACATCGAGGTCATCATCCGCCAGATGCTGCAGAAGGTGGAGGTCCGCGAGCCGGGCGACACCACCTTCCTTGTCGGTGAATTGGTCGACCGCATGGAGTTCGCGAACGAGAACGACAAGACCATCAAGGACGGTGGCCGTCCGGCAGCGGCCGACCCGGTTCTGCAGGGCATCACCAAGGCTTCGCTGCAGACGCACTCGTTCATCTCGGCGGCCTCGTTCCAGGAGACCACCCGCGTGCTGACCGAGGCGGCGACCGCCGGCAAGAAGGATTGGCTGGTCGGTCTGAAGGAAAACGTCATCGTCGGTCGCCTGATCCCGGCCGGCACCGGGGCCCTGATGAACCAGTTCCGCCAGATTGCGGCGGACCGGGACAAGGTCATGGCGCCGGCGCTGGAACAGGACGAGATGGTCGGCGATGCGTTCGACTCCGGTGACACGGTGATTGCGCTGTCGCAGGAGGACGCGGCGGCGGGCGAGGGGACGGAGGCACCCCGGCCGGGCGGAGACGATTGACGCGCGCGACGCCTGGGCTTTGTCGGCGGTCGGACGGGGCGTGGTCGGTCGTCCCCCTTCCGGTCGCCGGGGTCTGTTTCCGACCCGGCCGGGAGCCGAGTCGGTGCCGACTCCAACCCTTGGTGGGGCTTTTGGGCGCTCTGTCCGGGGGCGTCCTGGATCGGTTGCGGCTGAACGGCGCGGCGTGGCCCGGGGATGGGCCGCCGGATCGGCCGTTCGGGGGCCTGTGTGGGTGCGGCGCGCAATTTTCCGCCATCGGGCTTGACGGGCATGGGGCGGATGCATAGTATGCGCGCTCCCGAGGCGCTGGCAGGCGGGGCGACCCCGCGCCGCCGCGCGCTTTCGGGCCAGTTTCACGATCAGGCCCGACGGCCTTTCCCCTCGACTCGGGGGTCTCGTCCGGGACCCCTCCGGGGCTTTTTTGTACCGACGCGCCCGTTTCGGGCGCGTCGTGTTTGCCTTGGAGCCTGGGGAAGGCATGGCCGCGCGTCGATTCGCCCACGATATCTATTGGGCGAGGCGGGCGGTCGGTTCGCGCGGGCGTGATCGCGAGCCGTATGTGATGATGAAAGAGACGCGAGACCTCTCAGGGACGGGTGTTGGATGCCGACAATCAACCAGTTGATCCGCAAGCCGCGGACGCCGCAGTTCAAGCGAAATAAGGTGCCGGCCATGCAGGCCTGTCCGCAGAAGCGCGGTGTCTGCACGCGGGTCTATACGACGACGCCGAAGAAGCCGAACTCGGCCCTGCGAAAGGTCGCCCGCGTGCGCCTGACCAACGGGTTCGAGGTGACGTCCTATATTCCGGGCGAGGGGCATAACCTTCAAGAGCACTCGGTGGTGATGATCCGCGGCGGTCGTGTGAAGGACTTGCCCGGCGTGCGCTATCACATCATTCGCGGCACCCTGGATACCCAGGGCGTGAAGGATCGGAAACAACGCCGTTCGAAGTACGGCGCGAAGCGTCCCAAGTAAGGAGCCCCGAGGATGTCCCGTCGTCGTGCCGCCATCAAGCGAGAGGTCCTGCCCGACGCCAAATATGGCGACAAGGTCGTGGCCAAGTTTATCAACGCGGTCATGCTTGAGGGCAAGAAGTCCGTGGCCGAGCGCATTGTCTATGGCGCGCTTGACAAAATGGCCGCCCGGACCAGCCAGGACCCCGTGAAAATGTTTCACGAGGCCATCGACAACGTGAAGCCGGCCCTTGAGGTCCGCTCCCGCCGTGTCGGCGGCGCAACCTATCAGGTGCCGGTCGAGGTGCGACCGGAGCGCCGTCAGGCGCTCGCGTTGCGCTGGATCATCGATTTCGCGCGCAAGCGCTCCGAGACGACCATGGTGGATCGCTTGTCCGGCGAGTTCCAGGACGCCGCCAACAACCGGGGTGGCGCGGTCAAGAAGCGGGAGGATACCCACCGCATGGCCGAGGCCAACAAGGCCTTCTCTCACTATCGTTGGTAGTTCAACCCACTCAGCCGCGCTCCACCCTGTCTAGGCCCGCGAGGAACCCGAGATGAAACGCGAGACCCCGATCGAACGCTACCGAAACATCGGGATCATGGCGCATATCGACGCCGGTAAGACCACGACGACCGAGCGAATCCTGTACTACACGGGGAAGTCGCACAAGATCGGCGAGGTCCATGACGGCAATGCCACCATGGACTGGATGGAGCAGGAGCAGGAGCGCGGCATCACCATTACGTCGGCGGCGACGACGGCGTTCTGGAAGGATCATCGCGTCAACATCATCGACACTCCGGGGCACGTGGACTTCACCATCGAGGTGGAACGCTCTCTGCGCGTGCTGGATGGTGCGGTGGCGGTGTTCGATTCCGTGGCGGGCGTGGAGCCGCAGTCGGAGACGGTATGGCGTCAGGCCGACAAGTACGGCGTGCCGCGCATGTGCTTCGTCAACAAGATGGACCGCATGGGCTCGGACTTCTACCGCTGCGTGGACATGATCGTGGATCGTCTGGGCGCGCGGCCGCTGGTGCTCAACATGCCCATCGGCGTGGAAAGCGATTTCGCCGGCGTGGTCGATCTCGTCAAGATGAAGGGTGTGATCTGGCACGGTGAGGACCTGGGCGCCAAGTTCGACTACGTCGATATCCCGGCTGACCTTCAGGACAAGGCGCAGGAACTCCGTGAGACTCTGATCGAAACCGCCGTCGAGGCCGACGACGACGCCATGGAGGCCTACCTGGAGGGCAACGAGCCCGACGAGGAGACCCTCAAGGCCTGCATCCGCAAGGGCACCATCAGTCAGATGTTCGTGCCTGTGTTGTGCGGCTCGGCGTTCAAGAACAAGGGTGTGCAGACGCTGCTGGATGCCGTGGTGGAGTTCATGCCGTCGCCCTACGACGTGCCGGCCATCAAGGGCGTGCTGCCGGACAGCGATACTCCGGCGGAGCGTCCGGCCGATGACCAGGCACCGTTCTCGGCGCTGGCCTTCAAGATCATGAACGATCCGTTCGTGGGCTCCCTGACCTTCGCGCGCATTTACTCCGGGACCATCGAGAGCGGCTCCTACGTCCTCAACACGGTCAAGGGCAAGCGGGAGCGCGTCGGTCGCATGCTGCTGATGCACTCGAACAACCGCGAGGAAATCAAGTGGGCGTCGGCCGGCGACATCGTTGCCATTGTGGGCCTGAAGGAGACCACGACGGGTGATACCCTCTGCGATCCGGCCAAGCCGGTCGTGCTGGAGCGGATGGAGTTCCCCGACCCGGTGATCGAGGTCGCGGTGGAGCCGCGCACCAAGGCCGACATGGAAAAGATGGGGATGGCGTTGGCGCGCCTCGCCGCCGAGGACCCGTCGTTCCGCGTCTCCACCGACGTCGAGAGCGGCCAGACGGTCATCAAGGGCATGGGCGAGTTGCACCTGGAGATCATCGTTGATCGCCTGAAGCGCGAGTTCAAGGTGGACGCCAACGTCGGCGCGCCCCAGGTGGCCTACCGCGAGACCATTTCCAAGGCCTACACCGTCGACTACACCCACAAGAAGCAGTCGGGCGGTTCCGGCCAGTTCGCGCGGATCAAGGTCACATTCACACCGTTGGAGCCGGGCTCGGGCTTCGAGTTCGAGAGCACCATCGTCGGCGGTTCGGTGCCCAAGGAATACATTCCGGGCGTCGAGAAGGGGCTGGCGTCCAGCATGGACAACGGCGTCATCGTCGGCTTCCCCTGCACCGACGTGAAGGCGACCCTGATCGACGGCGCCTACCACGACGTGGACTCCAGCGTCATGGCCTTCGAGATCGCCGCCCGCGCGGCCTTCCGCGAGGGCATGCCGAAGGCCGGGCCGAAGTTGCTGGAGCCGGTGATGAAGGTTGAGGTGGTGACGCCGGAGGAGTACATGGGCGACATCATCGGTGATCTGAACAGCCGGCGGGGCAACGTCACGGGCATGGACCAGCGTGGCAACGCTCGCGTCGTCGCCGCCCATGTGCCGCTGGCCAACATGTTCGGCTACGTCAATACCCTGCGGTCGATGAGCCAGGGACGGGCGCAGTACACCATGCACTTCGACTCGTATGCCGAGGTGCCGAATAACGTGTCCGAGGAAATCAAGGCGAAGATGGCGGGGTGATGCCGCCGAGGCACAACGACACACCGACCGTGCGAACGGAGAGCAGAGAGAATGGCGAAGGAAAAGTTTGACCGCAGCAAGCCGCACTGCAACGTGGGGACGATCGGGCACGTTGACCACGGCAAGACGACCCTGACGGCGGCGATCACGAAGGTTCTGGCGGAGACGGGCGGTGCCACGTTTTCGGCGTACGACATGATCGACAAGGCGCCGGAGGAGAAGGCGCGCGGGATCACGATCTCGACGGCGCACGTTGAGTACACGACGGAGAACCGTCATTACGCGCACGTGGATTGCCCGGGTCATGCTGACTATGTGAAGAACATGATCACGGGCGCGGCGCAGATGGACGGTGCCATTCTGGTTGTGTCGGCGGCGGACGGCCCGATGCCGCAGACGCGGGAGCACATTCTGCTGGCGCGTCAGGTGGGTGTTCCGGCGCTTGTGGTGTACATGAACAAGGTCGATCAGGTTGACGACGAGGAGCTGCTGGAGCTTGTCGAGCTTGAGGTTCGCGAGCTTCTGTCCTCGTACGACTTCCCGGGCAACGATATCCCCATCGTCAAGGGCTCGGCGCTGGCGGCGCTGGAGGACGGCGACGCGAAGATCGGCAAGGAGTCGATCATCGAGCTGATGAAGGCGGTGGACAGCTACATTCCGCAGCCGGAGCGTCCGAAGGACCAGCCGTTCCTGATGCCGATTGAGGACGTGTTCTCGATTTCGGGTCGCGGCACGGTGGTGACGGGCCGCGTGGAGCGGGGCCTGATCAAGGTTGGCGAGGAAGTTGAGATTGTCGGCCTGAAGGACACGGTCAAGACGGTGTGCACGGGTGTTGAGATGTTCCGCAAGCTGCTCGACCAGGGCGAGGCGGGCGACAACATCGGGGCGCTGCTGCGCGGCACGAAGCGTGATGATGTGGAGCGCGGCCAGGTTCTGGCGAAGCCGGGGACGATCACGCCGCACACCAAGTTCAAGTGCGAGTGCTACATCCTGAACAAGGACGAGGGCGGCCGTCACACGCCGTTTTTCTCGAACTACCGTCCGCAGTTCTACTTCCGGACCACGGATGTGACCGGAACGATCGAACTGCCGGAGGGCACGGAGATGGTGATGCCGGGCGACAACATCGCCATGGTGGTCAACCTGATCGCGCCGATTGCGATGGACGAGGGCCTGCGCTTCGCCATTCGCGAGGGCGGCCGCACCGTCGGCGCCGGCGTGGTGGCCAACATCATCGAGTAGGCAGCTCGGGCGGCGCCCGGTCCCATTTGGGGGGCGGACGCCGACTCGGGATGGTGGTAGAGTGCTGTTCCGGAAAGGCGGACCCCACGCCGTTCCGGGTCTGGTGGGAGCACCGAAAGAAACAGGACCCGTTCTTTTTTCTTTCTTGTGTTCTTTTTCGAACGGTTCGGCGAACCCCCGGGGGGTCACGGGAAGGCGCCGGACAAGAAGCGGGGGCCGGACGTGGGCCGGTCCCGTCGGCGTTGCGGCGCCGGCCGGATAATGGCGCGATGGCACTGGATCAGAATTGGGTCGGACCATAACCATGATGGACAATCAGAATATCCGCATTCGCCTGAAGGCGTTCGATCATCGCGTGCTGGATCAGTCCACGCGTGAGATCGTGGGCACGGCCAAGCGGACGGGGGCACAGGTGTGCGGGCCGATCCCGCTGCCGACCCGGATCGAGAAGTTCACGCTCAACCGGTCGCCGCACATCGACAAGAAGTCGCGCGAGCAGCTCGAGATTCGCACGCACAAGCGTCTGCTGGATATCGTCGATCCGACGCCCCAGACGGTGGATGCCTTGATGAAGCTGGATCTGGCCGCTGGCGTGGACGTGGAGATCAAGCTCTAGGGCGGGGCGGCGTGTGTCTGCCGCTTCGGGGCTCGCTTGCCGTGTCTGATCGACCCTTTCTGGGTCGATCGGGGCGGGCGCGGGGACTCTCTTCGTTGCCGTGACACCGATGTTGGCCCGATGTGACGCGATCCGTACCTCGTGTGCCGTGGCAAGGCGTGCCGGCCGCCCAACGGGGGCGTATCCAGAATTGAGGATGAAGACTATGCGTTCCGGTCTGATAGCCCAGAAAGTCGGGATGACCCGGCTGTTCGACGCCGAGGGCGTGCATGTGCCGGTCACCGTTCTGCGGGTGGAGGAGTGCCACGTTGTGGCCAACCGCACGCGCGAAAAGGACGGCTACGTGGCGGTGCAACTCGGCGCCGGTCGCGCCAAGGTGAAGAACACCTCCAAGGCCATGCGGGGCCACTTCGCCAAGGCACGGGTGGAACCCAAGCGGCATCTGGTGGAATTCCGGGTGTCCGACGAGTGTCTGGTGCCGCCCGGCACCGAACTGTCGGCGGCGCACTTCGTCGCCGGGCAGTATGTTGACGTGGTCGGTACCAGCATCGGCAAGGGCTTCGCCGGTGGCATGAAGCGGCACAACTTCCGTGGCCTTGAGGCGACGCACGGCGTGTCGATCAATCACCGCTCGCTGGGCTCGACCGGTCAGTGTCAGGACCCCGGTAAGGTGTTCAAGGGCAAGAAAATGCCTGGCCATCTCGGCTTCGAGCGGGTCACGGTGCAGAGCCTGGAGGTCGTGGGCATCGACGAGGAGCGCGGCCTGGTGATGGTGCGCGGCGCCGTGCCGGGCCACAAGGGCGGCTGGGTCGAGGTCTCCGACGCCCTGAAGAAGGCGCGGCCCGACAGCGTGCCGATGCCGGCCGGGATCAAGGCGGAGGCCGCGCCCCTAGAAGAGGCGCTTGCCGAAGAGGTGTCCACCGAAGTGGCGCCGACCGGCGATGGCGACGACGCCAGCAAGGAGAGCTGAGAGTCATGAAGCACGACGTCATCACGCTGGACAATCAGCCGGCCGGCAGTATCGATTTGGACGAGGCCGTGTTCGGTCTGGCGGTGCGCGCCGATATCCTGCATCGCGTGGTGCGCTGGCAGCTGGCGAAGCGCCAGGCCGGCACCCACAAGACCAAGGGCATCAGCGAGATTCGCGGCACGACCGCCAAGCCGTTCAAACAGAAGGGCACTGGCCGCGCGCGGCAAGGCTCGCGGCGCGCGACCCAGTGGCGGGGCGGCGCGACCGTCTTCGGCCCGGTGGTGCGCTCGCACGCCCATGACCTGCCGAAGAAGGTGCGCGCCCTGGGCCTGAAGACGGCCCTGTCGGCCAAGCTGGCGGACAACAAACTGGTGGTGCTGGACGCCGCCGCGTCCGAAACCGGCAAGACCAAGGATCTGGCGGCACGGCTGGCGGCGCTGGGCTGGAACAACGCCCTGGTCATCGACGGCCCCGAGCTGAATGAGGGCTTCGCCCGTGCGGCGCGAAACATCGTCGGCGTCGACGTGCTGCCGCAGCAGGGCGCCAACGTTCACGATATCCTGCGTCGCGACACCCTGGTGCTGACCAAGGACGCCGTGACCCACCTGCAGGAGCGCCTGAAATGAGCAAGGCGGTGGCGACCATCGACAAGACGCGGATGTACGACATCATCCGCGCCCCCGTGATCACCGAAAAGGCGACCATGGGCTCCGAACACAATCAGGTGACCTTCAAGGTGCCGCTGGATGCCTCCAAGCCGGAGATCAAGCAAGCCGTCGAGGGTATTTTCAACGTCAAGGTGAAGGCGGTGAATACCCTCATCCAGAAGGGCAAGGTCAAGCGGTTTCGTGGAACCATCGGCAAGCGCTCCGACGTCAAGAAGGCGATCGTGACGTTGGTCGAGGGGCATTCCATCGACATCGGCGTGGGGGTCTGATCCGATGGCTTTGAAACAGTTCAATCCGGTCACCCCGGGCATGCGCAACCTGGTCCTGGTGGACCGCAGCGAGTTGCACAAGGGCAAACCGGTCAAGGGTCTGACCGAGGGTCTGACCAAGACGGGCGGGCGCAACAACCACGGCCGGACCACGGCGTGGCACCGGGGCGGTGGTCACAAGCGTCGCTACCGCATGGTGGATTTCAAGCGCCGAAAGACCGGCGTGTCGGCGACGGTGGAGCGGTTGGAGTACGATCCGAACCGCACGGCCTTTATTGCCCTGATCCGCTATGCCGACGACGAGTTGTCCTACATTCTGGCGCCGCAGCGTCTCGGGGTGGGGGATACCGTGATCGCCGACGCGCACGCGGACATCAAGCCGGGCAACGCCATGCCGCTGAAGTCCATGCCGGTGGGCACCATCGTTCATAACGTGGAGCTGAAGGCCGGCAAGGGTGGACAGATCGCGCGGTCGGCGGGCTGTTACGCCCAGTTGATCGGGAAGGACCAGGGCTATGCCCAGTTGCGGTTGTCCTCCGGCGAGTTGCGCTTGGTGCGGGCCGAGTGCATGGCCACGGTCGGCGCGGTCTCGAACCCGGACAACGCCAACCAGAAACTTGGCAAGGCCGGTCGCAAGCGCTGGATGGGCAAGCGTCCGCACGTGCGCGGCGTGGTCATGAACCCGGTCGACCACCCGCACGGCGGCGGCGAGGGCCGCACCTCTGGTGGCCGGCATCCGGTGACCCCGTGGGGCAAGCCGACCAAGGGTAAGCGGACTCGGTCCAACAAGAAGACGGATCGACTCATCATGCGCAGTCGTCATCAGACGAAAAAGAAGAAGTAAGGGAGGCCGCTCGTGGCTCGTTCCGTTTGGAAAGGTCCGTTCGTTGACGGCTACCTTCTGAAGAAGGCGGAGGCGGCGCGCGCCGCCGCCCGCAATGAAGTGATCAAGACGTGGTCGCGCCGCTCGACCATTCTGCCGCAGTTCGTGGGCCTGACATTCGGGGTCTACAACGGGCAGAAGTTCGTGCCGGTGCTGGTGACCGAGAACATGGTCGGGCACAAGTTGGGCGAGTTCTCGCCGACCCGGACCTATTACGGGCACGCCGCCGACAAGAAGGCGAAAAGGAAGTAACCATGGGCAAGTCATCCGCCGCGCGTCGTCTTGACGACACCGAGGCCCAGGCGGTCTCGCACATGATCCGGACCAGCCCGCGCAAGCTGAACCTGGTGGCCGCCTCCATTCGGGGCATGCCGGTTGATCGCGCGCTGTCCGAACTGTCCTTCTCGAAGCGGCGCATCGCCATCGAGGTCAGGAAGGTTCTGGAATCGGCCATCGCCAATGCCGAGAACAATCACGACCTCGACGTCGATCAACTGGTCGTCAAGGAGGCCTTCGTCGGCAAGGCCCTGGTCATGAAGCGCTGGCACGCTCGGGCGCGGGGTCGGGTCGGCAAGATCATCAAGCCCTGGGCGAACCTGACCATTGTGGTGCGTGAGCGCGAGGAGTTGGCGTAATGGGACAGAAAGTCAATCCGATCGGCCTGCGCCTGGGCATCAACCGCACCTGGGACTCGCGTTGGTACTCCGATCATGAGTATGCCTCGTTGCTGCACGAGGACCTGATGATCCGCAAATACCTCAAGAAACGTCTGATGCAGGCGGGGGTGTCGCGCATCATCATCGAGCGGCCGGCCAAGAAGGCGCGTATCACCATTCACACGGCCCGCCCGGGCGTGGTGATCGGCAAGAAGGGCCAGGACATCGAGAAGCTGCGCCAGAAGATGCAGCAGATGACCGGCAACGAGGTGCATCTGAACATCGTCGAGATCCGCAAGCCGGAACTGGACGCACAGTTGGTCGCCGAAAACATCGCCCAGCAGCTTGAGCGCCGCGTTGCGTTCCGCCGCGCCATGAAGCGCGCGGTGCAGAATGCCATGCGCCTGGGTGCGTTGGGGATCCGGATCAACTGCGGCGGTCGTCTGGGCGGCGCCGAGATCGCGCGGACCGAGTGGTACCGCGAGGGCCGGGTGCCGCTGCATACGCTGCGCGCCGACGTCGATTACGGAACCGCCACGGGCAAGACGACCTACGGCAGTTGCGGCGTCAAGGTGTGGATCTTCAAGGGAGAGATCCTGGAGCACGATCCGATGGCCCAGGACAAGCGTCGCGGCGACACGCCCCGCTGACGGGCAACGGTGACGGGGCGAAGGAGCGTTAGGAAATGCTGAGTCCGAAACGAACTAAGTTTCGCAAGTTTCATAAGGGCCGCATCAAGGGTGAGGCCAAGGGCGGCACGGCGCTGAACTTCGGTGCCTATGGCCTGAAGTGCGTGGAGCCGGAGCGCATCACCGCGCGTCAGATCGAGGCCGCGCGCCGGTCGATCACGCGCCACATGAAGCGCCAGGGCCGTTTGTGGATCCGGATCTTCCCGGATGTGGCGGTGTCGAAAAAGCCGGCCGAGGTGCGCATGGGCTCTGGTAAGGGGTCGCCCGAATACTGGGTCGCCAAGGTCAAGCCCGGCCGCATCATGTTTGAGCTCGACGGCGTCTCCGAGGAGGTGGCGCGCCGGGCCTTCGAACTGGCGTCGGCCAAGCTGCCGGTGAAGACCAAGTTCGTCGCGCGCATCGGGGAGTAGGGAACAATGGCCAAGGTCAAGGGGACCGGTACCGAGGATCTGCGCCAGATGAGCGCTGATCAACTGCGCGAAAAGCTCGTCGAGCTGAAGAAGGAGCAGTTCAACCTGCGCTTCCAGGCCGCGTCGGGCCAGTTGTCCGATACGGCCCACGTCCGCAAGGTGCGCCGGGATGTGGCGCGCATCAAGACCATCCAGGCCGAGAAGGCCCGCGCCGCCGGCGCCGCGTCGTAGGGAGACCAGGACAGATGCCGAGGCGTATCCTTCAGGGTGTTGTTGTCAGCGACAAGAACGACAAAACCATCGTCGTCAAGGTCGAGCGGCGGTTCATGCACCCCGTCTACAAGAAGTTCATCCGGCGTTCGAAGAAGTTCGCCGCGCACGACGAAGCCAATCAGTGTAAGGTCGGCGATATCGTGCGGATCCGCGAGTGCGCCCCTATTTCACGGCGCAAGACTTGGGAAGTCGTTCTCGACTCCTCCGTGGAATAGGACTCGCTCCCGGGCGTGTAACCGTTTCGCGGAACTTTTAGGGAATACTAGTCATGATCCAGATGCAGACCAACCTGGATGTCGCCGACAATTCCGGCGCCCGGCGGGTCATGTGTGTGAAGGTCCTTGGGGGCTCGAAGCGCATGACGGCGGGCGTTGGCGACGTCATCGTGGTCTCGGTCAAGGAGGCCATCCCGCGCGGCCGCGTCAAAAAGGGCGACGTGCACCGGGCGGTCATCGTCCGCACGGCCAAGGAAATCCGGCGCCCGGACGGCTCGGCGATCCGCTTCGACAGCAACGCCGCCGTGCTGCTGAACAAGCAGAACGAGCCGATCGGCACCCGTATCTTCGGCCCGGTGACCCGCGAGCTGCGCGCGAAGAAGTTTATGAAGATCATCTCGCTCGCCCCGGAGGTGCTGTGATGGCCGCCAAGATCAAGAAGGGCGACAAGGTCGTGGTCATGAGCGGCCGCGACAAGGGCCGGCGCGGCGAGGTGCTGAAGGCGCTGCCGGCCGAGGCCCGCGTCATCGTTCAGGGTGTCAACAAGGTCAAGCGTCACACGCGCCAGACCCAGACCTCCCAGGGCGGGATTATCGAGAAGGAGGCGCCGATTCACGTCTCTAACGTGATGATCGAGGACCCGAAGGACTACGAGCCGACCCGGGTCGGGTTCAAGGTGCTTGAGGATGGCCGAAAGGTGCGCTTCGCAAGGCGTTCCGGTGAGGTCATCGATGTCTGAGGGGGCGACGATGACCGCACGGCTGAAAGAGCATTACGACACCGTGGTGCGCGAGGACCTCACGAAAAAGCACGGTTACAAGAACCGCTTCGAGGTGCCGCGTCTCGACAAGATCGTCATCAACATGGGTGTGGGTGAAGCTTCCCAGGACCGCAAGCTCATCGAGGGCGCGGTCAAGGACCTGACGGCGATCGCTGGCCAGAAGCCCATCATCACCCGGGCCAAGAAGTCCATCGCCCAGTTCAAGCTGCGCGACGGCATGGTCGTGGGCTGCAAGGTGACGCTGCGGCGCGAGCGGATGTACGAGTTCCTGGACCGCCTGGTCAACATCGCGCTGCCGCGCGTGCGTGACTTCCGCGGGATTTCGGCGTCCGGCTTTGACGGCGCCGGGAACTACAACATGGGCCTGAAGGAGCAGATCGTCTTTCCCGAGATCGATTACGATCAGGTGGACAAGATGCGCGGGATGAACATCACCATCTGCACCACGGCAAAGTCCAACGACGAGGCACGAACCCTTCTGGAAGGGTTCAACATGCCCTTCCAGAACTAGGCGCTTGGAGACGAAACCCCATGGCGAAAGTGAGTGCCGTCCAGCGCAACAAGAAGCGCGAGCGCATGGTGAAGGCGAAGGCCGCCAAGCGCGCAGAGTTGAAGGCCATCATCAAGAACCAGGATGCCTCGCCCGAGGATCGGTTCGAAGCGGTCATGAAGCTGTCGAAGCTGCCGCGCAACTCCTCGAAGGTGCGCATCATGAACCGGTGTGAACTGACCGGGCGTCCGCATTCGGTTTACCGGAAGTTCCGTCTGGGCCGTGTCGTGCTGCGGGACCTTGCCTCTCAGGGGCAGATTCCCGGCATGGTCAAGTCGAGTTGGTGAGGAAGGTGGCCCATGGCTCTCAGTGATCCTTTGGGTGACATGCTCACCCGCATCCGTAACGGGCAGCAGGCGCGCAAGGCGACTGTCAATGCCCCGGCGTCCAAGCTGCGGGAGAACGTCCTCGACGTGCTCCAGCGCGAGGGCTTCATTCGCGGCTACTCCCGCGCCAACGTGCGCAAGGGCGTGGACGAACTGGTGGTCGAGTTGAAGTACCACGAGGGCTCGCCCGCGATCCGCACCATCGCGCGGGTGTCGCGGCCCGGCCGCCGTGTCTATTCGAAGATCAAGGACCTGCCCAAGGTCTACAACGGCCTGGGGATTTCCATCCTGTCCACGCCGCGCGGCGTTATGAGCGATGCCGAGGCGCGCGCGGCGAACGTGGGTGGCGAAGTCCTCTGCAAGGTATTTTAGGCGAGGGGGACGAAACCCATGTCACGCGTTGGAAAATACCCCGTGGACGTGCCCAAGGGCGTGACCGTAACGGTCGCGAACAATGTGGTTACGGCCAAGGGCAAGCTGGGCGAGATGACGTATCAGTGCCCGGATGATGTGGAAACCACCCTGGAGGGTGAGCGGGTTTGGGTCAGGCCCAAGGCGACCCACAAGCAGGCTCGCCAGCACTGGGGGACGACCCGGGCTCAGATCAACAACGTGGTCAAGGGCGTCGGCGAGGGCTTCACCAAGAAGCTGGAGCTGGTCGGCGTTGGCTACAAGGCTCAGGTCCAGGGCAAGAACTTGGTGCTGTCGCTCGGCTACAGCCACGACATCACCTATCCGATTCCGGCCGATCTCAAGATCGTCGCACTGGCTCCCACCCAGGTGGAGGTCTCTGGAGCGTCGAAGCAGCGGGTCGGGCAGGTTGCGTCGGAGTTGCGCGGCTTCCGTCCGCCGGAGCCCTACAAGGGCAAGGGTGTGAAGTACGCCGACGAACGCATCCTGCGTAAGGAAGGCAAGAAGAAGTAAGGCGGGGATACGGGTATGAATTCAGCGAAGAAGCTGTTCGAGCGTCGGCGCGGCCGGGTCCGCTTCGCGCTCCGTAAGAAGGCCCGGGGCCGTCCCCGTCTGTCGGTGTTCCGGTCCTCCAAGCACATCTATGCCCAGGTGATCGACGACATCGCCGGACAGACCATCGCGGCTGCCTCCAGCGTGGAGAAGGACCTCCGCGCCGGCCTCAAGACCGGGGCTGACAAGGCTGCCGCCGAGGCCGTCGGCAAGCTGCTCGCCGAACGGGCGGTGGCCAAGGGCGTCGGCGCGGTGGTCTTCGACCGTGGCGGCTATCTGTATCACGGGCGGGTCAAGGCCCTGGCGGATGCCGCGCGCGAGGGCGGCCTGCAGTTCTGAACACCGACGGGTGAGGGAAAGGTCAAGACGATATGGCACGCAATCCCAATGAGCGGGGCGGAGGCGAGCGCGGCGACCGGGGTCGCCAGCGCGGCGGCGACCGTGACCGTGATCGGCGCGACGATCGGGACGACGAGTTCAAGGACAAGCTGGTCCACATCAACCGTGTGGCCAAGGTGGTCAAGGGCGGTCGGCGCTTCGCGTTCGCGGCGCTGGTGGTGGTCGGCGACGGCAAAGGCCGCGTCGGCTTCGGCACTGGCAAGGCGCGCGAGGTCCCGGAGGCCATCCGCAAGGCGACCGATCAGGCCAAGCGCACCATGATCCGGGTGCCCCTGCGCGAGGGGCGCACCCTGCATCACGACATCAAGGGCCATTTCGGCGCCGGGCGCGTGACTCTGCGCGCCGCACCGGCCGGCACCGGCATCATCGCCGGCGGTCCGATGCGCGCGGTGTTCGAGACCATGGGCGTGCAGGATGTGGTGAGCAAGTGCAACGGCACCACCAACCCGTACAACATGGTCAAGGCGACCTTCGATGCCCTGCGCAACTCGTTCTCGCCGCGTCAGGTGGCGGCGCGCCGGGGCAAGAAGGTGGGCGACATTGTCGGCCGTCGCGATGGCGGTCCGGTTGGCGGCGGTGCGTCGACCCCGGCCGGGGACCAGGACGCGGCGTCCGCGGTGGCGACGGAGTAGGCGACGATGTCCAATCAGACACAGAGCACGGCGGCGGAGACTTCCCACGTCAAGGTGACCCAGGTGGGCAGCCCCATCGGCCGTCGGGCCGACCAGCGGGCGACTCTGATCGGCCTGGGCCTGAACAAGATGCATCGGTCGCGCGTGCTGGCGGATACGCCGGCGGTGCGCGGCATGATCCGCAAGGTCGAGCACCTGCTGAAGGTGGAGCCGGCCTGACATCCGGGCCGGCCGCTCACGCGCGGCCGTTTGCGAGAGGAATTGTGTGACCATGAAACTGAACGATCTGCGCGATAATCCCGGCGCGACCAAAGCGCGCAAGCGGGTCGGTCGCGGCATCGGCTCCGGGACCGGCAAGACCTCCGGCAAGGGCCAGAAGGGGCAGAAGTCGCGCACCGGCGTGTCCATCAAGGGCTTCGAGGGCGGGCAGATGCCGCTCTACCGGCGTCTGCCGAAGCGGGGCTTCACCAACGCTCGATTCAAGAAGACGTTCGCCGAGGTCAACCTGGGCCGCCTTCAAAAAGCCATCGATGCCGGCAAGCTGGACGCCAGCCAGCCCATCGACGAGGCCAAGCTGGTCGAGGTCGGGCTCGTGGGCCGTGTGCAAGACGGCATTCGCCTTCTGGCCAACGGCGAGTTGACCAGTGCCGTGACGATCACGGTGAGTGGGGCGTCGGCCAAGGCGCGGGAAGCCGTGGAGGCCAAGGGCGGCACGGTCACCATGACCGGTCTGGTGCGCGCGCCGGCCGCCGAGGGCTGATCGCCTCCGGCGGCGGGCGTCCTTTCGCCGGGGCCTTGCGCCGCCGGGCCGAAGCGGGTCTAATCGCCGGCTTCACGGATTGAGCACGGATCGGGCCCGACCCGTCATCGGGTCGGGCATACCGGGGATTTGGGAGTAGACCATGGCGTCCGCCGCGGAACAACTCGCCGCGAACCTCAACTTCGGGGTCCTCGCCAAGGCCACCGAACTGCAAAAGCGCATCTGGTTTACGCTGGGTGCGCTCATCGTTTATCGCCTGGGAACCTACATACCGCTGCCGGGCATCGATCCGGCCGGCCTGGAGGCCTTCTTCCAGCAGCAGAGCGGCGGCATTCTCGGCATGTTCGACATGTTTGCCGGTGGCGCGCTGTCGCGCATGACCATCTTTGCGCTGAACATCATGCCGTACATTTCGGCGTCCATCATCATGCAGCTGATGACGGCGGTCAGTCCGAAGATGGAGCAGCTCAAGAAGGAAGGCGAATCAGGCCGCAAGAAGATCAACCAGTACACTCGCTATCTGACCGTTCTGATCACCACGTTGCAGGCATACGGCGTGGCCGTGGGTCTGGAGAGCGCGTCCGCTGGCGGGGTGTCGGCGGTGATCGATCCGGGTTTGTTTTTCCGCTTCACCACCGTGGTGACGCTGGTGGGCGGCACGCTGTTCCTGATGTGGCTGGGCGAGCAGATCACGGCGCGCGGGGTCGGCAACGGCATTTCGCTGATCATCTTCGCGGGCATCGTGGCCAACCTGCCGCTGGCGCTGGCCAGCACGCTGGAACTGGGCCGCACCGGCGCCCTGTCGGCGTTCGTCATCGTTGGCCTGCTGGTGCTGGCCGTCATGGTCATCGCCTGTATCGTGTTCATCGAGCGCGCGCAGCGTCGGATTCTGGTGCAATACCCGAAGCGCCAGAGAGGCAACAAGATGTTCGGCGGCGAGAGTTCGCACCTGCCGCTGAAGATCAACACCCCGGGCGTGATTCCGCCGATCTTCGCCAGTTCGCTGCTTCTGCTGCCGATGACCATCGCTGGCTTCGGTGGCGGCGCCCCGGGGACTTTGTCGGATCCGGTCGAGACCGGCGCCGATGCTGCCGCCGGGCAGGACGGCTGGATGGGCCTCGTCACTCAGGCGTGGGACACGGCCGGCGGGCTCTTCGCCGACCTGCTGCCGATGCTCGGCCACGGCCAGCCGCTCTACATGGCGCTCTATGCCGGGCTGATTATCTTTTTCGCGTTCTTCTATACGGCCGTTGTCTTCAATCCGGAAGACACGGCGGAGAACCTGAAGAAGCACGGCGGGTTCGTGCCGGGCATCCGGCCGGGCAAGAACACGGCGGAATATCTGGACTACGTGCTGACGCGCCTGACGGCCGTGGGCTCGCTCTATCTGGTCGCCATCTCCGTCATGCCCGAATACCTGATCTCGCAGGTCGGCGTGCCATTTTACTTTGGCGGCACGAGTCTGCTGATCGTGGTGACCGTGACCATGGACACGGTGGCCCAGGTTCAAAGTCATCTATTGGCCCATCAGTACGAGGGCCTGATCAAGAAAGCGAAGCTGAGGGGAAGACGGGGATGAGCGAGGCGCGTCGGATCGTCCTGCTGGGCCCGCCGGGTGGTGGCAAGGGAACACAGGCGAAACGGTTGGAGACCAAGCACGGGTGGTGTCATCTCTCGACAGGCGACATTCTGCGCAAGGCCATCGCCGAGGGCACGCCCCTGGGGCAGCGCGTGAAGGCCATCCTGGATGCCGGCAAACTGGTCTCCGATGAGGAGATCATGGGGGTGATCGGGGAACGTCTGGACAAGCCGGATTGCGCCGAGAACGGCTTCATCCTCGACGGGGTGCCGCGCACCCTGGGGCAGGCCGAGGCGCTGGAAACCCTGCTGGCCGGCAAGGGCACGCCCCTGGATGCGGTCGTCGAGGTGCGGGTGCCGGACGAGATGCTGATGGAGCGGCTGACCGGTCGGTTCGCCTGTGCGTCGTGTGGGGCGAACTATCACGAGACTTTTGACCCGCCGAAGGTGGGTGGGGTCTGCGACAAGTGTGGCGCCACGGAGTTCTCGCGCCGCTCGGATGATATGCCGGAGACCGTCAAGGGTCGGCTGGAGTCTTATCACGAGCAGACGGAACCGCTGCTTCCGTTCTACAAGGACCGCGGGCTCCTGAAGCTGGTGGACGGCACCCGGGGTATGGACGAGGTCACCGCCGAGATGGAACAGGTTCTCGGCCTTTAGGAGCAGGCGCGTTCGGGGCGATTCAGCGGTTGACAGGGCGCCGCGTGTTTCTATAATGCGCGCCCTTGGCGGTCGCCGTCGCCCCAGGACAGCATGTGTTGATATCGGCCCCTCAAACGATGGGCAGGGCCGGGCGTTCGTTTATTGGATTGTTGAGGAGAGCGGGTCTTGGCACGAATTGCGGGTGTGAACGTACCGAGCGGCAAGCCGGTCGGTGTCGCGCTGACCTATATTTTTGGCATCGGCCGGACCAAGGCCAGCCAGATCTGCACGACCGTGGGCGTGGATTGGGGCCGCCGGGTCAACGACCTGGGCGAGGACGAGATTCAGCGCATCCGTGAACTGATCGACAACGACTACAAGGTCGAGGGCGATCTGCGGCGCGAAACGGCCATGAACATCAAGCGTCTGATGGACCTGGGGTGCTATCGCGGGCTGCGTCACCGCAAGGGTCTGCCGGTGCGCGGCCAGCGGACGCACACCAACGCGCGAACGCGCAAGGGGCCGGCCAAGCCGATTGCGGGCAAGAAGAAGTAAGACAGAGTCCGGGGCGCGTTCGACGCGGGTCTCTCGGGCCGGTGTCTGGTGCGCTCCCCTTCGCAGTGCCGCGCGATCCGCCGCGCCGGGCGCTGCTTCGAAACGCAAAGACGCATCCCACGCAGGATAGGCAGGACAGGGTTCATGGCCAAACCAGCAGCGAGGCCGAGGCGCCGCGAACGGAAGAACATCACCTCCGGTATCGCGCACGTCAACGCCAGCTTCAACAACACCAAGATCACCATCACCGACGTCCAGGGCAACGCCATTTCTTGGTCGTCCTCCGGCTCGCAGGGGTTCAAGGGGTCTCGGAAATCCACGCCCTATGCCGCCCAGGTGGCCGCCGAGGATGCCGGTCGCAAGGCTCAGGAACACGGCATGAAGACCCTTGAGGTCCAGGTTAAGGGGCCGGGTTCGGGCCGGGAATCGGCGCTGCGGGCCCTTCAGGCCGTGGGGTTCACGGTGTCCGCCATCCGCGACGTGACGCCGATCCCGCACAACGGTTGCCGTCCGCGGAAGCGTCGGCGCGTTTAGGACGGATTGTCCGGGGCGGTCCTGGAGGCGTCGTAGGGCGACGCGTCCGGGGCCGTTTCCCGTGTTCCGTTCAGAGTGATGAGGTCGCGGGCGGCGGGGTTCGGTTGCCGAGGCCCAGGGGTCCGCTTGCGATCAGGTTGCGCCCCGGTTGCGATGCCTTTCAGGAAGGTCGTCGCGCGGCCGGTCGGCGCGAAACGTGGTTCCGGAGTCCGGCGTTCCCGCGTTTGTCCGCGCGGTGGCCGATGCCAGCGTTGCTCTGGCTTTTCGGCGCCGATCCAAACCGAACCGAACCCGCCCACACCGGTCGCAGGAAACCATCATGTCGTTGATCCAGAAGAACTGGCAGGAGCTGATCAAGCCCAATAAGCTCAACGTGCAGCCCGGGGCCGATCCGCGTCGTCTCGCGACGGTGGTCGCCGAGCCGCTGGAGCGCGGCTTCGGCATCACGCTTGGCAATGCGCTGCGGCGCGTGCTGCTGTCGTCGCTGCAAGGCGCGGCGGTGACCGCGATCCAGATCGAGGGCGTGCTGCACGAGTTCTCCTCGATCCCGGGCGTGCGCGAGGACGTCACGGACGTGATCCTCAATATCAAGACCATCGGCGTGCGCATGCAAGCCGAGGGCGCGCGCCGGATGTCGCTGAAGGCGACAGGGCCGGGCCCGGTCACGGCCGGTCAGGTGGAGACAACCGGCGACATCGAGATCATGAATCCCGATCTTGTCATCTGCCATCTGGACGAGGGCGCGACCCTGTCCATGGAACTGACCGTCAGCAATGGCAAGGGCTACGTGCCCGGGCCGATGAACCGGCCGGAGGATGCTCCGATCGGGCTGATCCCCATCGACGCCATCTTCAGTCCGGTGCGCCGTGTCTCCTACAAGGTGGAGAACACCCGCGTCGGGCAGGTGACCGACTACGACAAGCTCTCCATGCAGGTGGAAACGGACGGTTCGATCACCCCGGACGATGCCGTGGCGCTGGCCGCGCGGATTCTTCAGGACCAGTTGCAGCTCTTCATCAACTTCGACGAACCGCAGGCCGCGCCGACCGAGCGTGAGGACGAGGACCTGCCGTTCAACAAGAACCTGCTGCGCAAGGTGGACGAGCTGGAACTGTCGGTGCGGTCGGCCAACTGCCTGAAGAACGACAACATTATCTACATCGGCGATCTGGTGCAGAAGACCGAGGCGGAGATGTTGCGCACGCCGAACTTCGGCCGCAAGTCGCTGAATGAGATCAAGGAGGTGCTGTCCCAGATGGGTCTGCACCTGGGCATGGAAATCCCGAACTGGCCGCCCGAGAACATCGAGGAACTGGCCAAGAAGCTGGAAGAGCCTTACTGATTTTTTTCGCCCGCCGGCGCGGTCGCGCCGGATTGACGCGCACCCGTGCGGGCTGCTTCGTGTCCCGCACGTCGTTTTGGCCCACTCCGGGCCACCCCGCCAAATCATCGCGCCGGATCCCTCGTGGTCGGCGGGTGGTGGTGGGCCCCCTGATCCGCTTCGCGCGCGAAGCCCAGACGTGAAAGGAGCCGCCCCATGCGACACGGCATGGCGCATCGCAAGTTCAGCCGCACCAAGAGCCACCGCAAGGCCCTGTTCGCCAACATGGCGCTGTCGCTGCTGAAGCATGAGCAGATCACGACGACCCTGCCCAAGGCCAAGGAACTTCGCCCGGTGGCCGAAAAGCTCATCACGCTGGGAAAGCGCGGTGACTTGCACGCTCGCCGTCAGGCCTTTGCCGTCCTGCGCGACGACAAGGTGGTGGCCAAGCTGTTCTCTACCCTGGCGGAACGTTACAAGTCCCGTCCCGGGGGCTACACCCGAGTGCTGAAGGCTGGTTTCCGTTACGGCGACGCCGCGCCGATGGCGATGATCGAACTGGTCGACCGTGATCCGAACGCCAAGGCGACCGATGCCGGTCCGACTTGGGAAAACCGGGGCGCGGACGACGACGAGGATTGAGCCGCGCCGCCCGAGCGTTGATCAACGTCCTGGACGGGCCGCCCGGCGTGTGGGCGGTCCGTTCCACGTTCGGGGGCGGGTCCAATACGAAGTCCGCATGATCCGGCTCGGTTCGGTCGGCGCTGCCTGAATTCAATGTCCTGATACCTTCAGGAACGGATCATCCGGGGGCAGGGGGCGCGTGAACGCAGGAGAGAATCGTGTCGTCGCTGATCGTGTCGGATCCCTATGCGCTGTTCCAGGCGTGGATGGAGGAGGCGGAGCAGAGCGAGCCCAACGATCCCAATGCCGTTGCGCTGGCCACGGCCACGGCGGACGGGCGGCCCTCCGTGCGCATGGTGCTGCTCAAGGGCGTGGTGGAGGAGCCGGGGCCGACCGGCGGGTTCGTCTTCTACACCAACATGGACAGCCGCAAGGGCGAGAACCTGCGCGCCAACGCCCGCGCTGGTTTGTGCTTCCACTGGAAGAGTCTAAAGCGGCAGGTGCGTGTCGAGGGACCGGTCATGTCGGTGAGCGAGGAGGAGGCAGACGCTTATTTCGCCTCTCGCGCACGGGACAGCCGCATCGGTGCGTGGGCCTCGCAACAGTCGCGACCGCTCGGTGAACGTTTGGAGTTGGAATCTCGAATTGCGAAATATGCCGCCCGGTTCGGAGTCGGTCCTGTGCCCCGGCCGCCATGGTGGACCGGTGCGCGCGTGATCCCGGAGCGCATCGAGTTCTGGCGGGACCGTCCCTTCCGCTTGCATGATCGGGTGGAGTACACTTGGGATGGGGCCGCGTGGCACACCCAGCGCCTGTATCCCTGATGCGCGGATCACGGCCTAGAATCGACCATAGAGTGCAAATATTCTCACGCGATGAGGAGTGACGCGGGTATGGCAGGCGAGGCAAAACAAGGCCCGTCCAAAGAACGCCTCATGCGCCTGGCGACTTATGCGGCCGTGACCACCGCCTGCACCCTGATCCTGGTGAAGATGGTGGCGTGGAGCCTGACGGGTTCGCTGTCGCTGCTCTCCACCCTGGTCGATTCCGTCCTCGACGCCGCCGCGTCGTTGTTGAACGTGTTTGCGGTGCGTGTCGCTCTCGAGCCGGCCGACCACGACCACCGGTTCGGGCACGGCAAGGCCGAGCCGCTGGCCGGGCTGGCCCAGGCGGCCTTCATCGGCGGGTCGGCCCTGTTCCTGACCGGCGAGGCCGTCTCGCGGCTCCTGCACCCCGAACCTGTCGAGCACTCCGGGGTGGGCATCGGCATCATGGTCCTGTCGATCATCCTGAGCCTGGCTCTGGTGACCTTTCAGCGTTTCGTGGTCAGACGCACCGGGTCGGTGGCCATTCAGGCCGAGTCTCTGAACTATGCCGGCGATGTTCTGGTCAATGTTGGCGTCATCGTGTCGCTGGTTCTGGTCTCTCGGGGCGACATGAACTGGGCCGATCCGGCCTTTACCATCGTGATCGCCGGGTATCTGCTGTTCAACGCCTGGAGGGTTCTGCGGCATTCCCTGAACTATCTGATGGACCGGGAATTCGACGAGTCCGACCGGCTGCGCATCCTCGATATTGCGCGCAGCCACGACCAGGTGATGAATGCCCACGAGTTGAGGACCCGGTCCTCGGGGCCGCACCGTTTCATCCAGCTCCATCTGGAAATGGACCGTGACCTGACGCTGTGGGCGGCGCATGTCATCGCCGAACAGGTTGAGACCCGGATTCATGAGGCCTTTCCCGGCGCCGACATCCTGATCCACCAGGATCCGTCGGGGCTGGCAGAGGACCATGAACAGGGATCATATATCGATGGGTCGGCGGACGATCCTCAGGGCGTGCCGAAGGAAATGGCCTGATTGCGAGTGGACGTTTGAGTTATTTGTTGGTCTCTCCCGGCGCCCGGGGTATTATCTCCACGAGGGTTGGGGTCGACCCCATGCAATTGCATGTTGACGTTTGATCTGTTTCGGGCGACCTTTTTTCAGGTTCACCGTGATCGAATGACTTGAGTGTGTGCTGGCCTCAAGACACTGCCGTTGGGGGGCGGGCCTGTGGACTCTGCGCGTATTGTGGTGGTCGGTCGCGGGCTGTTGGACGAGCCGGCGGTTCGTGGTGTTCTGGGGGAGACCCGGGACGTGCATGTTCTGTCCGACACCGATGATCGTGCGGGAGGCGGGGTTCGGGACTCGATCTTGGCCTTGCGGCCGGATTTGATCGTGCTGGGTGTGGACGAGGCCGGCGTCAGTCATCTGGCCGGTCAGGATGTCGCTCAGGCCTGCGCCGCGTTGCGGGGCCATGACAGCCTTGGCTCGGTTCCCATTCTGGTCGTTGTCCCTGAGGATAACGCCGACAGCAACGAATCGGCGTCGGCCCGCGATCCGGCGGACTGGTTGGAGCACGGCGCCAGCGACGTCATTCCCGCTAGTGTCGATCCCCGCGTGCTCCGGGCCCGGATCGAGCTTCTGCTCGAACTGCGCATGCTACGAAACGAGGTCGCTCACGTCGTTGGGATCGAGCGCAGGCTGGGCGTGGCGAGCCGGCGGGTTTTCGACAGCGTGCTGCGTCGGGAAAGCGGACGTCTGCGGCGGACGGACGGCCAACTGGGGCTGCTCTTCATCGATATCGACTTTTTCAAGGCCTATCTGAAACGGCACGGTGGTGCCGCGGCGGAAGACTGTTTCCAGCGTATTGCGCTGTGTGTCGTCGAACACCTCAGGCGACCGTCGGATCTGGCGGCGCGGATGTCCGCCGAACGGTTGGCGTGTCTGTTGCCGGAAACCGACCTTCGCGGGGTCCGGGCCGTTGGCGAAACGATGCGCGAGGCGGTTTCGGCGCTGCGGATTCCCCATGGCGAGTCGGTGGTCGCGGAACATATGACGGTGAGTATCGGCGCGGCGTCGCGCCGCTGCTCCGGGCCGGAGGTGGAGGCTTGGCTGGTGTCCGAGGCGCGCGACCGGGCCCGACGGGCGCGGCGGCTGGGGTGCAACTGCGTGGTGTCCGGGGACGGCGCGGCGCCGATTCTGCCGGGCCTTGGGGATCTGATCGGGGGCTGGACCCGATCCGGGGTCAATCTGGATCCGGACAAGATGGTCTCGCGAACACGTTCCATTTGATCCCGATCTGCTCTAGGGTAAGGGCCTTCGACCAACCGACGGACAGGGAGGCTCCCGACCATGGCCATGGATGCCGGCACATTGGAAAGCATGATCAAGGACGCCTTCCCCGATGCCCGGGTCTCCATCGACGATATGGTCGGCGACGGCAATCACTACGCCGCCAACATCGTGGCCGAGGCCTTCCGGGGGAAGACCCGGGTGCAGCAGCACCAGATGGTCTACGCCGCGCTCAAGGGCAAGATGGGTGGTGATCTGCATGCCCTGGCGTTGCAGACGCGGGCGCCGGAGTGACCGCCGCAGAGAGATAACGCCCGGCGGGTTCGCGCGATCCAGCTTCGATGGTTTATCCCGGCCCGTCGTCCCTGAGCCATGACGAAACCGTCAGCCGGTGCTTGCACCGCATGGCCGGATGCGGTACAAACCCGCCCTTCACCGCACAACGAACGGCGTGGCGCGGCGTGCCGTGACCCGGGTTAAGACCGGGGGCGCGCCAGGGCATGCCCGACCGTTCCGACTGAAAACATACCGCCCGCCGCCGCGTTCGCGCGCGCAGGACGGGCCGAGAACAGGACCAAGACAAAATGCCCAAGATGAAGACCAAGAGCGCGGCGAAGAAACGCTTTCGCCTGACCGGCACCGGCAAGGTGCGCGCCAATGTGGCCTACAAGCGCCACATGCTGCGCAACAAGCCGCAGAAGATGAAGCGCCAGGCCCGTGGCACCTTTATTCTGTCCGATGCCGACACCACCATCGTGAAGCGCAATTTCCTGCCCTACGGCCGCTGATCGGCGATCCGCCAACCGCCGTCCGTCGTGCCCCAGGAGATCGTGTTTCGTCAGGAGGAAGTGACCCATGTCCCGCGCCGTCAACGGCACCGTGAACAAGGCCCGCCACAAGAAGATTCTCAAGCTGGCCAAGGGCTATCGCGGTAGCAATTCCACCAATTTCCGCACCGCCATCGAGAAGGTCGAAAAGGGCCTTCAGTATGCGTACCGCGACCGCCGCCAGAAGAAGCGCGACTTCCGCGCCCTGTGGATCCAGCGCATCAATGCCGGTGCGCGTCTGCACGGCCTGACCTACAGCGTGCTGATCGACGGCCTGAAGAAGGCCGGTATTGATCTGGATCGCAAGGTGCTGGCCGATCTCGCCGTGCACGAGCCCGAGGCGTTTGCGTCGCTGTGCCAGCAGGCCCAGGCGGCGCGCGGCTAAGGTGTTGTTCCGCAGACCCGTTCAGGGCCGTCCCCGATCCCGGAGGCGGCCCTTTTCGCATGTATTCCATGCGATTATTGCATAGCCGATCCGCTCGGACCGGGGGCGGTCTTTTCTTCACGGTCCGTGAGTGCTATGCGACCGCCCGTGTCGGCGCTTGCGCGCCTGAACTTCATCCGCTGATGGACGGATCCATGGACGACCTGGACACGCTGCGCGACGAGCTAATGACCGCCGTCGAGGGCGCCCCGGACCTGGGCGCGCTGGAGGAGGTGCGGGTCACCGCCCTGGGCAAGAAGGGGCGGGTGACCGCCCTGATGAAGACCCTGGGCGGGATGGACCCGGAGACCCGCAAGACGGCCGGTCAGGAGATGAACCGCGTCAAGGACGCCATCGCCGCCGCCATCGAGGCGCGCAGGGCCGCGCTTGAGGCGGTCGAACTGGACGCGCGGCTGGCCCGCGAACGCCTCGACGTCACCCTGCCGGCGCGGCCGGAGCGGGCCGGCTCCATCCACCCCATCAGTCAGACCTGGGACGAGGTCGCGGCCATCTTCGGCCAGATGGGCTTCGCGGTGGCCGAGGGGCCGGACATCGAGGATGACTTCCATAACTTCACCGCGCTGAATTTCCCGCCGGACCACCCGGCGCGGGAGATGCACGACACCTTCTTCCTGCCGCCGCGCGCCGATGGGTCCCGCCATGTGCTGCGCACGCACACCTCGCCGGTGCAGGTGCGTACGATGATGAGCCAGGAACCGCCGATCCGCATTCTGGCGCCGGGGCGCTGCTACCGCAGCGATTCCGACATGACGCACACCCCCATGTTCCACCAGTTCGAGGGGCTGGTGATCGACGAGAGCACCCACATGGGGCACCTGAAAGGCTGCCTTCAGGAGTTCGTCGAGGCCTATTTCGAGGTCGAGAACGTGCCCATGCGCTTCCGGCCGTCGTTCTTCCCCTTCACCGAACCGTCGGCGGAGGTGGACATCGGCTGTTCACGCAAGGGCGGCGAGTTGCGCATCGGTGCCGGCGACGCCTGGCTTGAAATCCTGGGGTGCGGCATGGTTCATCCCAACGTGCTGGTCGCCTGCGGGCTGGACCCGACACGCTATCAGGGCTTCGCTTTCGGTGTCGGCATGGAGCGCATCGCCATGCTGAAGTACGGCATTCCCGACCTGCGGACCTTCTTCGAGTCCGACCTGCGCTGGCTGCGGCACTACGGGTTCGCCGCGCTGGATGTGCCCACGCTGCACGGAGGGCTCGGCCGATGAAGTTCACCCTGTCGTGGCTGAAGGACCACCTGGAGACGGATGCCTCCGTGGAGGCCATCGCCGAGCGCCTGACCATGATCGGCCTGGAGGTGGAAGCCGTCGAGGATCCGGCCGCCGTGCTGGCGCCGTTCACGGTGGCCGAGGTGGTTGCCGCTGAGCAGCACCCCAATGCCGACAAGCTGCGCCTGTGCACCGTGCGCACGGGAACGGCGGGCGAGGCCGACCTGCAAATCATCTGCGGGGCGCCCAATGCCCGCGCCGGCATCAAGGTGGTGCTGGCGCGCCCGGGCATGACCATTCCTGAAAGCGGGATGGTGCTGAAGACCGGCAAGATCCGGGGCGTCGAGAGCCAGGGCATGATGTGCTCGGCCCGCGAATTGGGTTTGGGTGACGACCACTCGGGAATTATCGAATTGCCCGAGGACGCGCCCCTGGGGGCCAGCCTGATCGACGTGATGACCTTTGATCCGATGTTCGACATCGCGATCACGCCGAACCGGCCGGACTGCCTGGGTGTGCGCGGCGTGGCCCGCGATCTGGCGGCGGCCGGCCTGGGCACGCTGAAACCGCTCACGGTCGAGCCGGTCCCGGGCACCTTCGACAGCCCGATCGCCGTGCGCCACGACTCCGATGCGGATCAAGAGGCGTGCCCGATGTTCGTCGGCCGCTATATCCGGGGCGTGAAAAACGGCGACAGCCCGCAGTGGGTCAAGGACCGCCTGACGGCCATCGGCCTGCGGCCGATTTCGGCCCTGGTGGACGTGACGAACCTCATTTCCTACGAGTTCGCGCGGCCGCTGCACGTGTTCGACGCCGACAAACTCAAGGGGCACATCCACCCGCGTCTGGCGCGGCCGGGCGAAACGATCCTGGCCCTGGACGAGAAAGAGTACGTCCTGACGCCGGAGGACGTGGGCATCTGTGACGAGGCCGGGCCGCAGGGCATCGGTGGCGTCATGGGGGGACTTGAGACCGGCTGTACCGAAAGCACGGTCAACGTGTTCCTCGAAAGCGCCCTGTTCGACCCCCGGCGCATCGCCGCCACCGGTCGCCGCCTGGGCATCGACAGCGACGCGCGCTACCGCTTCGAACGCGGTGTGGACCCGGAAAGCGCCATTCTGGGCGCCGAACTGGGAACGCGCCTGATCCTGGACTGGTGCGGGGGCGAGCCGTCGCACTTGCTCATCGCCGGGGCGCCGCCCGCTTGGCGCACCGAGGTTCCGCTGGACCCGGCGCGGGTGCGGGCGCTGTGCGGGGTCAACCTGGACAGCCGGGCCTGCCGACGGATCCTTGAGGACCTGGGGTGTGAGGTCCTGGCCCAGGATGTCGAGGGCGTGCTGACCGTGCTGCGCCCGTCGTGGCGTCCGGACATCTCGGCCGAGCATGATCTGGTCGAGGAGGTGGCGCGCATCCACGGCTTCGACCGCATTCCAACCGTGTCGATGCCGCGCGATCCGATGCCCAAACAGGTGCTGACCGGGGAGCAGACTCGCCGCGTCGCCGCGCGCCGGGCGCTGGCCGGGCGGGGCCTGAGCGAGTGCGTCACGTGGTCGTTCCTGCCCAAGGCCCACGCCGAGGCGTTCGGCGGCGGGCAGCCGGCCATGGACCTCGCCAATCCCATCAGCAGCGACCTGGACGCCATGCGGCCGTCCATCCTGCCCAATCTGGCCACGGCGGCGCAGCGCAACGCCGACCGGGGGGTGCCCAATGCGGCGCTGTTCGAGGTCGGCCCCGACTTCCAGGGCGGCGAACCGGGCGAACAGCGCATGGTGGCCGCCGGTCTGCGCGCTGGTCAGAGCGGGCCGCGCCATTGGGACGCGCCGCCGCGCCCGGTGGATGCCTTCGACGCCAAGGCCGATGCCTTGGCCGCGCTGGCGGCGGCGGGCGCACCGGTCGACAACCTGCAGACCGCCGCCGAGGCGCCGGCGTGGTACCACCCGGGTCGCTCCGGCACACTGAAACTTGGCCCGAAGGTGCTGGCGTGGTTCGGCGAGGTGCATCCGGGTGTGCTCAAGACCCTGGACGTCAAGGGACCCATGGTGGCCTGCGAGGTGTTTCTCGAGGCTGTGCCCGCGCCGAAGGCCAAGGCGACCAAGGCGCGGCCGCTGTTGGCCGCCAGTCCGTTCCACCCGGTGGAGCGCGACTTCGCCTTCGTGGTGCCCGAGGACGTGGCCGCAGAGTCCGTGGTGCGCGCCGCAACGGGCGCCGACAAGGCGTTGATCGCGGGCGTGTCGGTGTTCGACGTCTACCAGGGCGACCGCCTGGAGGCCGGAAAGAAATCGGTGGCGGTGTGCGTCACCCTGCAACCGACCGAACGCACCCTGACCGACGAGGAAATCGACGCCGCCGGCAAGAAGATCGTCGCCGCCGTGAAGAAGGCGACGGGCGGGGAGCTGCGGGGGTAGGGCGCCAACAAGTGACAACGTCATTGCGGGCCCTCGTCGTCTGACGAGGGCGAAGCAATCCAGGGCGCGAAGAATCTTCTTTCGCCTTGGATTGCCGCGCCCCCTTCTTGCGAAGGGGGCTCGCAATGACAGGGCACAATACGAAAATGGCTGCGGCGGATCGACGTCACGACTCTGCGGCACCCTGCGCATTTCCAGCCAGATCCGTGGCGTGATACGCATTGATTCATCAGGTCGGACGTATGACCGCACCCGACCTACTGAAACGAGTCCTTGTGTTACAGAGAATATTCGCTCACGATCCGAACCGCGTGCAACACTGCCGGAGGACGGAAGCAATGACATCCAATGCCGATATTCCAAGTGGAGACGAGTTAAGGTCAGAAAAAAAGAGGAAATTGCAAGAAAAAAAGCTGTTCACAAATGGGAAAGGTCGGGATTAGCGCCGCCTGTGCTAAACAAAAAATCTGGCGAAGACCGCAGTTTCTTTAACTTTGAGATGATGATTACTCCAGCCGTCATTAAGGTTGGTTGGATTCTTGCGTCTATTGCGTGCGTTCTGCTTGGGTTCAATATTCTTGATACAGGTTCTTCATATAGGGTTCCAGCATCAGTCAGCGTAACCGCTTGGGCACTGATCATCGCCGGGCCGATTGTTTCCAGGCTGGTCGCGGAAGCCATCATCGTTCTGTTTGAAATTCATCGCAGCCTCCGGGATTTGGTCCATCTTTCGAAGGCGCGGGATTGAGTGTTTCCGCCGGGCGGGCGTTGTGCGCCGGCCCGGTGACGGACCACCCCCATCTTGCCGCCGGCCGCCGAGGCGCTATAGTGCGCGCCATGAGACTCCTTGTTGTCGAAGACGATGCTGAGGCGGCGGCCTACCTGGCCAAGGGCCTGCGCGAGAGCGGTTATGTGGTGGACCATGCCGACAACGGCATGGACGGCCTCTACATGGCCACCAACGAACCCTATGACGCCATCGTGCTGGACCGCATGCTGCCGCGCCTAGACGGGCTGGCGGTGGTCGAGACCCTGCGCAAGGCCGGGAAACAGACGCCGGTGCTGATCCTCTCCGCCCTGGGCGAGGTGGACGCGCGGGTGCAGGGGCTGCGCGCCGGGGGCGACGACTATCTGGCCAAGCCCTATGCGTTCTCGGAGCTGCTGGCGCGGCTGGAGGCGCTGCTGCGGCGCGGCGAGGGGCAGACCCAGCAGACCCGGCTTCAGGTCGGCGACCTGGAACTCGACCTGCTTGGCCGCCACGTCACCCGCGCCGGCAAGCCCATCACCTTGCAGCCACGCGAATTCCGCCTGCTGGAATACCTGATGCGCCACGCCGGGCAGGTGGTGACCCGCACCATGCTGCTGGAAAACGTCTGGGACTATCACTTCGACCCCCAGACCAACGTGATCGACGTCCACGTCAGCCGGCTGCGCCAGAAGATCGACAAGGACTTCGACAGCCCCCTGATTCACACCATCCGGGGCGCGGGCTATTGCCTGCGCGAGTCCGATTAGCCCGCCCAGCCCAACGGCGCGTCTGTTCCGCACCACCGTGTTCCGGCTGGCGCTGATCTCGGCGGTCGTGTTCGCGTTGCTGTCCGGGGTGGTGCTGGGGCTCGTGTACTGGACCACGGCGGCCCTGATCGACCAACAGACGGTCACCGCCATCAACACCGAGATGGCGGGTTTGCGTGAGGTCCACCGGCGTGGCGGTACGCCGGCCCTGATCTCGGCCATCGAGACCCGCGTCGCCGGCTATCAGGGCTATCACCACATCTACATCCTGGCGCCGCGGGCGGGCGGGGCACCTCTCGTCGGCAACTTGCGCCAGTGGCCGGATGTGCCGCCAGATCGCAACGGCTGGATGCGGTTCACTGTCGCCGGCACCGGGGACCGACCGGGCCAACTGTGGCCGGTCCAGGGGCGGCTGGTCTATCTGTCGGACGGTCTGCGCCTGCTGGTCGGGCGCGACATGACGGAACGCAGCGGCTTCGCCCAGATCATGGAACAATCGCTGGCCTTCGCCCTGGCGACGTCCCTCGTGCTGGGGGTGATCGGCGGCATCGTCATGAGCCGCAACCTGCTGCGGCGCATCGACGCCGTCAACCGCACCGCCGCCACCATCCTGGAGGGAGACTTGTCGGGGCGGGTGCCGGTGTCCGGCGGCGGCGACGAGTTCGACCGGCTGGCCATCAATCTCAACAGCATGCTCGACCGCATGCAGAAGCTGATCTCGGCCATGCGCGAGGTCACCGACAACATCGCCCACGATCTGCGCAGCCCGCTCAACCGCATGCGCTCGCGCCTGGAGATCACGCTGGTCGGCAAACCCGACCTGGAGGAATACCGGCGCTCGCTGGAAGGCGCGCTGGAGGACACCGACTCCATCCTCCATACCTTCAATGCGCTGCTGTCCATCGCCCGCATCGAGGGGCGTCACGCCAAGGAGACTTTCGAGGTCCTCGATTTGAGTGAACTGGTGGCCTGCACGGCCGAACTGTACGAGCCGGTGGCCGAGGAACGCGAGCAGACCCTGACCTATACCCCGCCCTATGCCGATCACCCCCCGACCGTGCTGGGCGACCGTCACCTGTTGTCCCAGGCCGCCGCCAATCTGGTGGATAACGCCATCAAGTACACGCCCGAGGGCGGCCATATCTCGGTGTTCGTCAACGTGGCGCTGGGGCGGGTGAAAATGGTGGTGTCGGATGACGGCCCGGGCATCCCGGAGCAGTTCCGGGGCGCGGTGCTGAACCGCTTCGTGCGCCTGGAGCAGAGTCGCCACACCGCCGGCACCGGCCTGGGGCTGAGTCTGGTGGCGGCGGTGGCCGAACTGCACGGCGCCCGCCTGGAGTTGCGGGACAACCACCCCGGCCTGACGGTCGAAATGAGCTTCCCGGAGCGCGCCGCACCGTCGGGGGAGGGCGAGGCGAGGTCGTGATACGGATTCCGGGTGATTCGTTCCTGTCGATCCCGGAGCACTCGGTTCGGGCGGTCGGTGCCACCCGGACTCCCTCCCCTGGATAGGGGAGGGCTGGGGTGGGGTCGATATCGAGAACGCGCGGGGTTGACGGGGAAAGCGACACCGACGGGAAAACCAACACGCCCCCCTCCCAACCTCCCCCCGATGGGGGGAGGAGGCCGTCAGCTTTCACCGAACCGGAACGGATCAAAACGGACTTCGAATGAGGGGGAGCCATGCACACCGGTCGAGGTTCGGTCTTTGTTGGCTTTGATCCCGGTGGGAAGAGCGCTGTTGCGGTCCTGGTGGCGGAACACTCAGCACTTCGCGAGGCCCGCGTGGCGACGGTTGACTCGGTGGACGATGCCATGGCGTGGGTCCGCGATCAGGTCGGTACAGGCTCGATCATTGCTGCTGGGGTGGATGCCCTTTTGTTTTGGGAAACGAAGAAGAGCGGTTGGCGCGGGGCTGACCGCTGGCTTCAAAACACATACCCAGATTGTCGGAAGAGCGTGATTTGCGCCAACTCACTCTATGGGGCCATGGCCGTGCAAGGGATGGCGTTTGCCATGCGTCTGCGTCAGGCGTTTCCTGATGTCGCTCTGCTCGAAACACATCCAAAAGTTCTGTACGTCGCCAAGGCCCGGGCTCGCTATCCTAGAGACTGGCCAGACAGTCTTGACGCCAGGAAAGCCTCGGACTGGCTGCGCGGCGAATTGGGCCTTAAGGAGAAGGCTCTATCCTTCGCCAGTGACCACGAGTGGGATGCCGCGCTTTCGGCCTGGGTGGCTTGGAGTCACACGACACGGCCGTGGCCGAGGGATCTGGTTTCCGAATCTCCCGACAGGTCCGACATCCTCATGCCCGCCGGGCCGGTGGACTATCCATGGCCGACATGATGTGTCGGACCTCAGGTCTGCGGATGAAGGATGGCGTGAGGCGGTGCGAACCCCAACATGGTGTGAGGCCGGTGGGGTTCGGCGACCGACGCGGCCGAACCCCGCAAACGACCCCCGTGAACGGTCCCGCCATCACCCCATATTGAAGATAATGGTCTTCTTGTGGGTGAAGTGTTCCAGCATGGATTCCAGCGAGGCTTCCTTGCCCAGGCCGGAGCTCTTGACGCCGCCGTAGGACAGGTTGGGCTGCACCACCAGGTTCTGGTTGACCTGGACGAAGCCGGCCTCCAGCCGGTGGGTGGCGTCCAGCGCCGTCTTCAGATCGCTGGTCCAGATGGTGGCGGCGAGGCCGTATTCGCTGTCGTTGGCCTTGGCCAGAACGTCCTCGTAGTCGCTGAACTTGAAGATGCAGACCACCGGGCCGAAGACTTCCTCCTTGGCCGGCGCGGCGTCGGGCGAGACGTCGGTGAAGATGACCGGTTGCAGGAACAGACCCTTCGACAGCGCGGCGTCCTCCGGCATCTTCGAGCAGGTGATGCAGGTGGCACCCGCCTTCTTCCCGGCCTCGACGAAACCCTGCACCTTCTCCAACTGCTGCGGCGAGATGATGGTGCCGATATCGGTCGCCTCGTCCAGCGGGTCGCCCATCTTCATGGCGTCGACGCGGGCGCGCACCTTCTCGACGAAGGCATCGTGGACCGACTCGTGGACATAGATGCGGGACGACGCGGTACAACTCTGCCCCTGACGGGTGAAGCGCATGCCGGTGATCGCGCCTTCGACGGCGCGGTCGAGGTCGGCGTCGCCCATGATGATCATCGGGCTCTTGCCACCCAGTTCCAGCGTCGCCGGGATCAGGCGGTCGGCGGCGGCGCGGGCGACGATGCGGCCGGTCTCCACAGAGCCGGTGAAGCTGACCTTGGCGATCTTCGGATGGGCCACCAGCGGCCCGCCGCACTCGGGGCCGAAGCCCGACAGGATGTTGGCGCAGCCGGGCGGCAGGATCTCGTTCATGATCTGCATGACCCGCAGCACGGTCAGCGGCGCCTCCTCGGCCGACTTGACGACCACCGTGTTGCCGGCCACCAGGGCCGGGGCGATCTTCATCGCCATCAGCAACAAGGGCACGTTCCACGGAATGATGGCGCCGACCACGCCGACCGGCTCACGCGCCGTGACCGTCATCATGTTCGGGTTGAAGGGTACGGTCTCGCCCTTCAGTTCGGAGCCCAGGCCGCCGAAGAAGACGAACATGTCGGCCAGCACCGACGCCTCGACCCGGCTTTCCGTGCGCAGGGCCTTGCCGGTCTCCAGGGCGATCAGCTTACCCAGCTCGTCCACATGCTCCGCCAGCCGGGCGCCGCACTGGGCCACCAGCTTGCCGCGCTGGCGCGCCGGCATCTTTTTCCACTCGGCCTGGGCACGGGCGGCGGCCGCGACGGCCCGGTCCACGTCGGCGGCGTCTCCGTCCGCCGCTTGGCCGATGACCGCGCCGGTGGCCGGGTTGACGACGTCGAAGGCGCGTCCGGACGCGGCGGCGACGAACTGGCCGTCGATCAGGTGTTGGCCGCTCAGGGCCTTGGCCAGGGCAAACGGATCGGTCTGTGGTTCGGTGCTGACGGTCATGCGGAAGGTCCTCCCAGGGACGGACGCCGAGTCGGCCGGCGCCGTCGTGGCAATGATTGAAATCTAAGTCCGGCCGGCGATTGGGTCAGCCGCCTCGGTTGCGTCACTGATGCCATGGCCGGCGGCGGCATTCAAGCCGGCCCGGAACAAGCCATGCCTCGGTCTCTTTCAACGGCGCGTGCAAACGGACATACTGTCGCCCGATGCTCTCTCCGCGCGCCATCCGGGAGAGCGGCCACGGCCCGGGTCTCGGTATGGCCCGGGTGAGGAGGAAGTGAAGGGAGCAGGGCACCGTGAGTGAAACCGCGACCGTGCATGGAACCTGTATCGCCCTGCCGGAAGGTGCCGTATTGCTTCGCGGCGCGCCGGGGTCGGGCAAGTCCGATCTGGCGTTGCGCCTGCTGGATATGGCGGACGCCCGGCTGGTGGCCGACGATCAGGTAGTTCTGACCCGCGATCACGAGGCGGGCATCGTGCTGGCCTCGGTGCCGGAGCCGCTTGGCGGGCTTCTGGAGGTGCGCGGCGTTGGCGTGATTTCGCTGGGGGCGGGGCGCTGGGTGACCTACGCGCCGCTTGTGGCGGTCATCGACTTGGCGGCGCGGCCGGATGACGTGCCGCGCGCGCCGGGTGTGGTGATGCGTGATCCGATGGCCGTGGCGCCCGGAGACGACGAGGCGGACGGCGCCATTCCGGTGCGGGGCTTCACCCTGTGGCCGTTCGAGGCCTCGGCGCCGGCCAAGGTTCGCTTGGTGGTCTCCGTGGCCGCGCACGGGCTTGTCCCGCTCACGGAAGGGGAGCCGTCATGACGCCGGGGGACGCCACCGCGGAGTCCGGCCACCTCGGCTCGGAGGGGGGGGAAGCCGGCGCCTCTCCGGGGCGCCAGCGTTTGGTCGTGCTGACGGGCATGTCCGGGGCCGGGAAGTCCTCTGCGCTGGCGGCGCTGGAGGACCTGGGCTACGAGGCCGTGGATAACCTGCCTCTGTCGCTCCTCGATGGACTGATTGCCGGTGGCGCGCTCGACCGGCCGTTGGCGGTGGTGACCGATGTGCGGACGCGCGACTTCACCATCGACAGGTTGTTGGACACCGTGGAGCGACTGCGGGCGCGTTCGACCCTGGATGTCACCCTTCTGTTCCTGGACTGCGCCGATGACGTACTGCGTCGGCGGTTCACGGAGACTCGGCGCCGTCATCCGCTGGCCCTGGACCGGCCCCTCCTGGACGGGCTGGCCCTGGAGCGGGCCAGCATGGGGCCGTTGCGGGCCCGGGCTGACGTGCTGGTGGACACGGCGCACTGGACGCTTGGCGAGTTGAAGCGGCGTCTGGAGGATCAACTCGGTCTGGCGGCGGGGACGGAGTCGACGCTGATCGCCGTGGTGTCCTTCGGTTTCCGCCATGGCTTGCCGCGCGAAGCGGATCTTGTGTTCGACGTCCGTTTCCTGCGTAATCCCCACTATGTGTCGAACCTGCGGCCGTTGTCCGGCCGCGATGCGGACGTGGCCGCCTACGTCGAGGCGGATCCGGATTTCGCCCGGTTCTGGTCGGCCCTGACGGAACTGTTGGAGGTCGTGCTGGCCCGACAGCAGGGCGAGGGGAAAAGTTACCTGACCGTGGCCATTGGGTGCACGGGGGGGCGGCATCGGTCGGTGTTGGTCGCGGAACGTCTTGGCGACTGGTTGCGCGCCCGTGACGGGCGGGTGACGGTGCGTCACCGCGATCTGGACCGGGGCGCGCAACAGGAAGGACAGACAGGCCATGGTGCGTAGGTGCCCGAGCTTCATGAACGGGACAGAGAACCGATGATCGGACTGGTGCTCGTGACTCACGGCCGTCTGGCCGAAGAGATGCTGGCCGCGCTGGAACATGTGGTGGGCAGTCAGTCGAACGTGGCCACCATCTGCATCGGCCCAGATGACGACATGGAGCAGCGGCGCGCTGATATCGTCGAGGCGGTCTCGCGGGTCGAACAGGGACAGGGGGTCATCGTTCTGACGGATATGTTCGGCGGCACGCCGTCGAATCTGGCGATCTCGATCATGGATCGGGCCAGCATCGAGGTCATCGCCGGCGTCAACCTGCCGATGCTTATCAAGCTGGCATCGGTGCGCGCGACGGAGCCCCTGGGCGATGCCGTGACCAGCGCCCAGCTTGCCGGGCGCAAGTACATCAATGTGGCCTCGCGGCTGCTGACTCAGGAGTAGGACCGGTGGTCATCGCCACTCCGGCCGCCGGGCCAGGGTTTCGCCGCCGTGTTCTTCAGGTCGCCGACTCGGGCGGTGATCCGGGTTCGGGATCGGTGGCGCAGCGCGCCGATTGCACCATCGTCAACCAGCGGGGTCTGCACGCCCGTGCCGCCGCCCGGTTCGTCAAGACCGCCGAGCGGTTTGACGCATCGGTGAAGGTGTTCAGCCGGGGGCAGGAGGTGTCGGGCCACTCGATCATGGGCCTGATGATGCTGGCCGCCGGCACGGGATCGACCATTCATGTGGTGTGCGAGGGGCGCGAAGCGTCCGAGGCGCTGACCGCGCTGCGGGAACTGGTTGCGGGTGGGTTCCATGAAGAGTAGGACCGACAGACCGTTGCCGACCGTGTGGAGCCGCCCGGGCGTGTCGGGGGGCGACGGGCTGGAGGAGGCCGCCGGCTCGGTCGCGGGTGGGGTGCCGCCCATGGTCCGTCTGGACGGCGTGGCGGTCGGCCCTGGCATCGGGATCGGCACCATCTATCTGCATGACACCGGCCTGTCGCCGATTCCCGAATACCGCATCGCCGGCGGTCTGGTGGAACGGGAACGCCTGCGCCTCGCCGAGGCGGCGGATCGGGCCATCGCCGAACTGCGGGCGCTGGGCAGCAAGGTCCGCGCCCTGTCGGACGGGCCGGGCGAGGAACTGGCCTGCATCCTGGAGGCCTACGAGCAGATGCTGCGCGGCTCGCGGTTGCTGCGGGGCGCGGATCGACGCATCGGCGAATACCGGGTCAACGCCGAGGCGGCGGTACGGGTCGAGATGACCGAGTTGATCGGTGCCTTCTCGGCCATGGACGACGACTATCTGGCTGCCCGCATCGACGACATCCGTGAGGTCGGCCGGCGCCTGATCCGCAATCTCACGCGGCGCCCGCGTCAGCCCGGGCTGACCACCGTGCCGCGCGGCAGCATCATCGTGGCCGAGGAGCTGAGTCCGGCCGATACCGCGCTGCTTAATCCTCGTCTGGTGGGCGGACTGGCGACGACGCTGGGCGCGCGCCAGAGCCACACCGCCATCATGGCCCGCTCGCTGGGGCTGCCGGCGGTGGTGGCGGTGCCCGGACTGATGCGTCATGCCGGTGCCGGGGCGACGGTGGTGGTCGATGGTGCCAGCGGTGCCGTCATCCTCAATCCCGATCCGGAGACCCTGTCGTGGTACCGTAACCGGCGGGCCAGTTTCCTGCGCACGCGGCGCAGCCTGCTGCGCCTGCGCGATGTGCCGTCGGTGACGCGCGACGGGGTGCCCGTGCATCTGCACGCCAACGTGGAACTGCCGTCCGAGGTGGAGGCCGTGTCGCAATCCGGCGCGGAGGGGATCGGACTGGTGCGTTCCGAGTTCCTCTACATGAACCGCGACTCGCTGCCCGGAGTCGAGGAGCAGGCGGAGGCTTTCCGGACCCTCATCGAACATATGAAAGGGCGCCCGGTGACCATCCGCACCCTGGACCTGGGCGGGGAGAAACTGGGCGATGCGCTGGACATCAAGGCCGGCGCCAATCCCGCCCTGGGGCTGCGGGCGGTGCGGCTGTCCCTGACCCGGACCGAGCTGCTGCGCACGCAGTATGCCGCGATTCTCCGCGCCGCCTGTCACGGTCCGGCGCGGATCTTGCTGCCCATGGTCTGCACCGTGGACGAGGTGCGCGCCGCCCGGGGCATCCTGAACGAGGTGGTGGCGAGCTTCCGGGCCGAGGGGCAGGCACTGCCGGATCCATTGCCGCCCCTGGGCGTGATGATCGAGGTGCCGGCCGCCGCCCTGTCGGCCGATGCGTTGGCCCGCGAGGTGGATTTCTTCGCCATCGGCACCAACGACCTGACCCAGTATGCGCTGGCCATCGACCGCACGGACGAGGCGGTCGCCCATCTGTACGATCCGTTGCATCCGGCCGTGCTGCGGTTGATTCACTTCGCCACCGGCGCGGCGCAGGCGGCCGGGATTCCGGTGTCGCTGTGCGGCGAGATGGCCGGCGATCCGCGCCTGACGGCGTTGCTGTTCGGCCTAGGCGTGCGGGAGTTGTCCATGGCCGCCTACGCCATTCCGGCGGTCAAGCAGCGGGTGCGCCGAATCACCCAGGATTCGGCGCGGGAGCACGCCCACCGCATTCTCGGCCAGCCTGACGCGCGCCACATCGCCGCGCTGGTGGACAGCTTCAGCGGCGGGTGAGCCCCGCAGCTTTAAGGTTTCGAACATCCTGTCACACTTTGTCATCGCTTTCCCGAGGGTCTGACAAACCCGGGTCACGGGCCGGGTGTTGAATGACCTCATCGGCGGACGGGAGCACCGCTTCCCCCGTCGCCATTCAAGACACACGGCACGCCCCATCATGGGTGTCCGGAGATCACGGGAGATGATGATGAAGACCGCAACGAAACGCATTCTGATGACCACCGCCGCCGTCGCCGTCGTGGCCGGTCTGGGCATGGCCGCCGTTTCCTCCGGTGCCGAGGCCCGGGGTTGGGGCGACGGTCCGGGGTTTTACCAGGGCATGGGCGGCGGCCCGTGCGGCCGTGGCGGCATGATGGCCGGCCCCGGTGGCCCCGGTGGCCCCGGCGGGCGCGTCGGTGGGTCGGGTGGCATGCTGACCGTGATGGACGCCGACGACGACGGCACCGTCACGCGCGCCGAGTTCGACCGCTTCCACGACCTGGGCTTCGCCGCCATGGACACCGACGGTGACGGCGAGGTCAGCCGTCAGGATTTCATCGACGGCCGTCAGCCTGTCTTCGTCACGGATGATGACCGGGGCCGCCGGTGGAATTCGGACCAGCGCGCCGAGCGTCGTGCCAACCGTTTGGGCCAGCGCTTCGATGTCTGGGACGCCAACGCGGACGGCGTCGTGACGGCGGACGAATTCAAGGCTGCCGGCGCCACCCGGTTCGAGGTCCTCGACCTCGACGGCAACGGCGCGGTTGAGAAACAGGAAGTCGCGGCGGCCATGATGTTCGGCCCGCGCGGGTCGATGATGGGCCGGCAATAGGGCACCACGCCCGCTTCCAGGGGCGGACGGCCAGTCGCAAAGGTAGGCCGTCCGTCGCTTGGACGTTGAATCGCGGGTGTGATACGGCTTTCGGTGAAATGGTTCGCACCCGTCGGGCGGCTGGCCGAAGGACAGCCGCCCATCGACATCCCGGCGGCTGTCCTTCGGCCAGCCGCCCAGAAGCAACAGGTCCCAGTTTTTCCTAGTCCCCCGTGTACGGATTGTCGCGGGCTACGATGCGGTGTCGGGGCAGCGTCGCCTGCACGGTGGTGCCCGATCCGGGATTGCTGGTGACGGCGATGGTGCCGCCATGAAGATCGATCAGCGTCCGCGCCAGCGCCAGACCCAGGCCACGGCGGGGCTCCAGGGTTCCGACGTATTGCGACGTCGGCGTGCCCACCGGTCGCGTCAGGCTCATCATGTCGTCCTCGTCCAGGCCGAGGCCGCAGTCGCTGATCGAAATCCGGGGCTCGCCGCCGCGTTCCATGATGAGGCGGATCATGATCGTGCCACCCTCCGGCGTGGCGCGCAGGGCGGCGGCGATCAAGGTGGTGAAGGCCTGACGCAGGGCGTCGTGATCGCCCTGGACCAGGATCCGCTCGTTCGGAAGGTGCCAGTCCCAGGTGACGCCGGCGTGGTGATGGGTGTCGCGCAGCATGCGACAGATCTCGCCGATCAGCAGGGTCAGATCGAACACCGTGCTGGCCGAGGGATTGACACCCTGTTCGAGGCGGGTCACGTCGAGAACCTCATTCAGCAGGTCGAGCAGATTGCCGCTCAGCCCCCGGATCTTGCCCGCGTAATCCCTGTAGCGGTCGGTCTTCGCCGAACCCGGGCTTTGGTCGAGAGTATCGGCGAATCCCTGGATTGCCTGCAGCGGGTCCCGCAGTTCGCGGGAGAGCTGGGCCAGGAACTCGTTCCGGCTGCGCGCCCGCGCCAGGGCCTGCTGGCGGGCAACGCCCAGGGCCCGTTGCGTGCGGTAGATGCTGGTGACGTCCTCGAAGGTATAGATGACCCATGCGCGGGTTTCATCCGGCCGCGAGACCGAGAACAGGCCGCGCCTTAGCACCTTGAGCGTCCGGTGTCCGGCTTCGCCTGACCACCACTCGACCTCCTTCGAGGCTCCCAGGGGCAGGGCCGTGATGGTGCCGGGCAGGCCGAGGGCGCGCAGGACGTCCCGAACCGGCCGTCCCTCAATGTCGCCGGCGTCCAGATCGAACTGCGTGCGGAAGACCTGATTGCCGGCCACGGCAATGTCGTGGTCCCCCCCCAGGGCCCTGGGCGACGTTAGCAGGGTGCCGCTGTCCACCAGATCCAGCCCCTCAAGCAGGCTTTCGGCGCGGGCCTCGAAGCGCGACAGAAGCGTGTTCACGCCCCTGGTGAGATCCTCTGTCTGCGCCTCGACGCCATGCGCGGCGTCAGGATCGGTCGTGGGGTGTTCGGTCAGCAGGGTGGCGCAGCCCTGGATCAGGGTCAGCGTCCACGGGTCCCAGGGGCGCGACTGTCCGCGAACCTCCTGCCTCCACAGATTGAACGACTTGCGCGGCGACAGCCTGTTGGAGGCGCTGTCCACCTCGACCGCCTTGTTGGGGTCGCCGCCCCAATGGACTTCGTGAACCAGTTCGTCGCGGAAGCAGGCCAGCGCTACGTCCGGCGTGTCGCCTGGAAACGCCACCAGCGCCCCGTGACAGGCCGGCATGTCGAGTCCGTCGGTCACACCCGTGTTGGGCAGGTTGTGAGACGCGAAAACGCCGTCCTGAGCCTGCTGGAACGCCCGCTCCAGGAAGACGGACATCGCGTTGGCCGGGGGCGCGTTGCCGATGGCGGCGGTCTGTCCGGCGACATGCAGGGCGATGCCGTCGCAATGCAGCACGTCGCTCAGGCGGGGGCTGCCGAAGAACAGGGCGTCCAGGGCGGTGGCGTGATCGACGACGCGGGAGCCGAACATCTCCAGGAAGCGGTGCGCCCGGCGGTTCTGGCGGTCGCGCCGCAGGCTCAGGATGTCGGCGGTGCGGTCGGAGGCGCGGGAGGTCACCCGGCCCACGGCGTCGCGGCGATGCCACGGCAGGGCTTTCGGTCCGTTGTGGTGGCAAGCGATCAGCCCCCACAGCGCGCCGTCGACCACGAGGGATGCCACCAGTGTGGCCCCGACGCCCATATTGCGCAGGTACTCGATATGATACGACGACACGCTCCGCAGGATCGCGTGTCCCAGGTCAAGGGGCGCGCCGTCTGTGCGGGACACGTCCCGGGTCATGGCGACGGGAATGGCGCCGACGTCCGCGATCAGGCGCAGGCGGTTGCTGAGGTATAACCGGCGCGCCTGAGAAGGGATGTCGGAGGCCGGATACCGCAGTCCCAGGAACGGGGTCAATTCCGGGGTGCACGTCTCTGCGACCACCTCGCCCGACCAGTCGGGATGAAACATGTAGGCCATGACCCGGTCGTAGTCCGTCAGGCCGGCGATGGCCTGGACGGTCTGGTCCAAGAAGACATAGAGATTCTCGCTCTCCCACAGGCTGGCCATGGCGACGGCCTCGGTTCCGAAGGACTCCTCCGCGTCGTCCTCATCGGACTCGGTGGTCGGCTCGAGTTCCAGGATCAGGCGGGCTTCGTCCGCATCCCCGATCCTGTGCGGCGTGGCCCGAAGCCGCGGGACCGGGGCCACATCGCTGATCGAGCGGGCATAGAACCCGGCGACCGGAACGGTTTCGGGTTGTCCCGCGCGCTCCAGCAGATCCTCAAGCGCGGCCACGGCCAAACCGTCCAGGATGGTATTGATCGGCCGGTTGAGCAGGTCCTCGACGGCCTCTCCCAGGATCAGGCCGCTGTTCAGGCTGGCGCGCTGAACGGTCAGGGAGGGTCCGCCCAGGATCAGGACGCAGCCGTGAGGCTGCACCAGCTCCAGCAGGTGGATTGCCTCATTCTCACATTCACTGAGATCGACCGTCGGCAGGTCGGCGTCATGATCGGTCATGGCGTCTCTTGGAACCAGTCGGCCAGAACGGAGAACCCGAGCATGGCGGCCTGAACCGCGTTATCGGCGCGGGTTGGGTCGCGGCCCTGCGCGTCCATAAACACACTGAAGCGCCGCCACTGCTCGCTCAGGTCCATGCCGGGCGTGCCGAGAAAGCGGGTGGCGGAGCGGAGCTCCGGCGGCAGAACCTCGGCGAGGTGACGGGTCATGGTGCGCCCGCCCAGGCGGGAGCCCTCGGACAGATACAGCAGGCCCATGGCCGCGCCCTCACCCGTGGGCAGGGTCGGAAGGTCGCCCCCCAATGCCGGGCCGGCCGGGACGATGCCGGCCCGATTCAGATCCTCCAGATCCCGGGCCAGATGGGGCCGGCGGGACTGGCGCGGGAAGCCCTGGGCCTCGAACCAGGGGTCGGCCGCGATCAGAACCTGCGTTTCCGCCATCTCCATGAAAGCGTCGAAGCGCTCCAGGATGGTGCGGTACCGGGACAGGTCCGGCGTCTCGGCGAGCAGGGTGCTCAGCCCCGGGGCGACATGGAGGGCCTCGTGCGGCTCGCGCGTGGCGACGCGCAGCCGGGCCATGAGGGAGGTCTCGGTGCCGGCGGGGGCGGCGGCTTCTGAGATCGACACGGGATCGGCCATGAGCGGGGCTCGTCTGCGGTTGGCGGGTGGCGGGCGGAAAGACGCTAGCAGTGTCGGGCGGTTGTCGTCATGGCGCTGTGATCCGAAGGGCGCCGCTACATCATCGCGTACAGGCTCCACGCCGCCGCCGCCGAAATCAGACCCACGCCCAAGGCCACCACGGGCTTGGCCATGCGGGGCGGCGGGTCCGCCTTGTCATGGGGCAAAGCCTTCCATCCCGTGACCATGGGACGGATCAGGTTCTCCCTCTTGATGAACAGATAGGCGAACGCGGCCAGAACGTGTAGGGCGGCCAGGGTCAAGAGCGTGTTGAACAGGGTCTTTTTGTGCAGACTGGTCAGGGTCTCGGAGGTGTCGCTGTCCACCAGTGGAGCCAGCGGTCCCTCGATGAAGGCATAGGTCATCTCGCTGGCGAACAGCCCGGTCACCGCCTGGGCGCCGGCGACGAGCAGCAGAAGCAGGACCATTACCGCGCCGGCCGGATTATGACCGACACTGTAATCGGGGGTGCCGCCGAACACCCGCCGGGCATAGGCCACGACGGCGCCCGGGCCGCGCACGAAGTCCCCGAACCGGGCCGTCTGGCTGCCCAGAATGCCCCAGACAAGTCGGAACAGCAACAGGCCCACGACCACATGACCGGCGATGAAATGAACGGTGAAATTGCCCTGCTCGCCGCTCAGCCAACACAGGCCCAGCGCGGCGACCAGCGCCCAGTGGAACAGGCGGGTCGGGGCGTCCCATACCTTGACGGTGCGTTTCGGCTGGGTCTGGTCATGGGCGGCGGTCGTCAGCGGCGTTGTCATGGCGGCGGGTCCTGGGCCTTTCTCTGTGGCGGGGGGGGGCGGAAAACGGGCGTACGTAGAGTAGCGACGTGACCGGTTCGGGGAAAGGGTTCCGGTGGCATGACAGCAGTTCTCAATTCGGGTTTTTCCGGTCACGCGGCGTTCCTTGGGTGTCTGGCAGGTGGCCCAGACGCAAACCACACTCCCTCCGCTGGATAGGGGGGCTGGGGTGGGGTTGACGCGGCACGCACACCCGGCGCGAAGACCAACTCGCGCCCCTCCCAACCTCCTCACGCCGGGGCGAGGAGGCCAAGCAGCGCTATCCGGTCGACTGTCGCCCGGCCATATTGAGACCCGCTGATGGCCTGACACCGGGATTGATGGGACGGTCTCTTCGCGATGGTGTGATCGGCGGTTGCCAGCGGGGCCTGTGCTCGTCACAGTCTGCGAACGCCACGCGGGCAGTCTTTTCGCGCCGTCTTGCCGGGCGTTTGTCCAAGGGGAGGCAGAACCATGTCCCAGCGTCTCCTATGGAGCCTTGTCGGTCTCGCCGGGGTCCTGACTGTTGCGGTGCTGGCGTGGCATCTTGCGACATGGTCGGTGGAACCCGTCCGACAGGCCGTCGTGCGGCCCCCGGCCGCCCCTGAGTCGGAGCCCGAACCGGTCGCGTCGACCGGCGGACAGAGCCTGGATCTGGCGATGGAGACGGCGCGGGAGACGCTCGACGCGGTGGCGGACGACACGGTGGCGGACGACTCTGGGGCGTCGGTGTCCGCTCCAGCCTCCGCCGCGCCGGAACGGGACGCCGAGCCCCCCCCCGGTCCCGACGTGCCTCGGTTCGACGTGGTGCGGGTTGAGCCCGATGGAAGCGCCGTCATGGCCGGTCGGGCCGCTCCAGGGGCGCGGGTCTCCATTCTGGACGCCGGAACCGCCATCGGCGAGGTGACCGCCGACAGGCGGGGGGAGTGGGTGTTCCTGCCCGACGAACCGTTGGCCCCGGGCGACCGGGAACTGTCGCTGTCGGCGCAGGGGGGTGCCGGAGCCGGCGCGGGGCGGTTCGGCTCGGATGTCCGGGTGGATATGGATATGCCGTCAGGAACCGCGACCGCCTCGGTTTCGGCGTCTGAGGGGAGCGAGTCCCGGCGGGTCTCGGACACCGTGGTGGTTCTGTCGGTGCCGGGCGCGGGCGATGATCGCCCCGTCATTGCGCTGGAGGCGCCGCGCCAGGGCGGAGAGGCGGTTCGGCTCCTGCAGGGGCCGGGAGGGCCGTCCGCCGTCGGCGAGTTGAGCCTGTCGCGCGTGGATTACAGCGCCAGCGGCGGGGTTTCCCTGTCCGGCACGGCCCGCCCCAATGTCACGGTGCAACTCTATCTGGATAACGAGCCGGTGGCGCGTGCGCAAACCGATGGAACGGGGGCGTGGACCGCCACGCCGGAGGCCTCCGCCCTCGACGACAGGGTCTACACCCTGCGGGTGGACGAACTGGGCGCTGACGGCGGGGTGGCCCAGCGCGTCGAACTGCCTTTCCGCCACACCGACGTCACGCTGAGAAGCGCCGGCCCGGGCGAAACGATGGTGGTCGTGCAGCCGGGCAACAGTCTGTGGCGCGTGGCCCGCGTGGTCTATGGCCAGGGCATCGACTACACCATCATTTACGAGGCCAACCAGGACCAGATTCGCGACCCCGATCTGATCTATCCCGGTCAGGTGTTCCTGGTGCCCGATGCCGGGCTTAGCGGGGATGCCCCGCCGTTGGCGGACGAGCAGGGCGATCCATGACCACGCCGCGCCCCGTCCGCATCCTGCACCCGCGACCGTCCGGTGTCCCCGGGGCCGCCGCGCTGGATGATCTGGCGCTCATCACCGCCGAGGGGTTGCGCGACCTGGGCCATGCGGTCGCGCGGACGTCGGACGGCATGGACGCGGAGGCCCTGACCATCCTCATCGGTGGCCACCTGATGGACGGCCGGGGCGTCGATGCGCTGCCGCCGGACGTGTTGGTCTACAACGCCCTGCCTGTGCCGCGGGGCGGACTGTCCGGGCGCTATCCAGAGTACGCCCGCCTGCTGGCTCGCAATCCGGTCTGGGATGTCAGCCGGTCCTCGCGCGATGCCATCGTCGGTGCCTTTCGCAGGGACGCCGACGCGGTTCGACACGTCCCGGCCGGCTGGGTTCCGGCTCTGGCCCGTTTGCCGGCGGTGCGCGCCCAGGACGTCGGCGTGCTGTTCATCGGTCCCATGACCCGGGAGCGTTGGCGCCTGATGGCCGAACTTGAGGCGCACGGGCTGGAGATGCGGGCCGTTGCCGAGGTGTATGGCAAGAAGCGCGACGCCCTGGTTGCGCGCGCCAGCATGGTGCTGGAACTGGCGCCGCTGGAGGAGCAGACACCGGAGCCGACCCGTCTGGTCTACCTGCTCGCCAACCGCAAGGTGGTGCTGGCCGAGGCCACGCCCGACCTGGAGGCCGACGCCGACCTTCGCGCCGCCGTGCGGCTGGCGCCGTTCGCCGAACTGGCCCGCGCCTGCCAGCGGCTGGCCAACGATGTGGACGGCCGTCAGGCATTGCAGCAACGTGGCCTTGACGCGGTGCGGCGGCGCGATGCCGCGTCGGTGTTGAAGCAGGCCATGGAGGGGCTGCCGCGAACCGCTCCCATGGCCTCCACCGGATCGCCCGTCGAAGCGCCCGTGACCGCGCCGGTCTCGGGTCCGGCCGGGCGGGCGTTCGCATCCGTGCCGACGGTGCTAAACCTGAACGGCGACCGCGATCCCGTCGAAGAGGCCGTCAATCTGGCGTTGCCGGGCGCGCCCGCGCCGGTCGGCGCCGCGCCGCCGGACATTGTGGCCGATCCGTGCGATCCAACGCTTCCGGGGCGCGTGCTCGACACCGGCCGGTTCGGTCCGGTGGCCTTTTCGCCGGGGGCCTTCACCCGCATTCTGGCGCCGTGGGTGCCGGCCCGGGTGCCGGACCTGATCGGGTTCATGACGACCTGCCTCCGCCTGCTGACGGAGGGCGGGACCATCGAGATCCTGGTGCCCTACGACCTGTCGCACGGGGCCTGGGCCGATCCCGCCAACCGGCGGGCGTTCAACGAGCACGCCTTCACCGCCTTCACCGACGGGCACGAGGCGATTGGCTGGAGCGAGGCACGGTTCGATCTGGACAGCCTGGAGTTCGCCTTCTCCCCCCTGGGGGAGCGTCTGGAGGCCGAGGGCACCCCTCTGGAGACTCTTCTGGCCACACCGCGTGCCGTGGAGGCCATGCGGGTGGTACTGCGCAAGCGAACGCTGGAATAGCGCGCCTCCGTCCGGTACATGAGGATGGGGCTCGACGCCCTTTTCGCGATCCTTCGAACTATCAGGGACCCCCGATACCATGCAGATTTCCGGTCATGCCGCCATCGTCACCGGCGGCGCCTCCGGCCTGGGGCAGGCCACCGCGCGCGTGCTGGCCGAGGCCGGCGCGCGTGTCACCGTATTGGATGTCAACGCTGACGGCGCCGCCGCCACCGCTTCGGAGTTCGGCGGGCTCGGTCTGGGCTGCGACGTCACCAGCGCCGAGTCCGTGGCGGCGGCGCTGGACACGGCGGCGGCCGCGCACGGGCCAGCCCGCATCTGCGTGAACTGCGCCGGCATCGTCGCCGGGGGACGGGTGGTCGGCAAGCAGGGGCCGCACGATCTGGACACGTTTTCCCGCGTCATCGGGATCAACCTGATCGGCACTTTCAACGTCATGAGTCAGGCCGCCGCCGCCATGGCGGCCCTGGACCCCGAGCCGCAGGACGAGGCCGAGCACGAGCGCGGCGTGATCGTCAACACCGGCTCCATCGCCGCCACCGACGGCCAGATCGGACAGGCGGCCTACGCGGCGTCGAAGGGCGGCGTGGCCGCGCTGACCCTGCCGGCGGCCCGTGAGCTGGCGCGCTCCGGCGTGCGGGTCATGTGCATCGCGCCGGGCCTGTTCCGGACGCCGATGTTCGACAGCTTTCCTCCGGATCTCTACGAAGCGCTCGTCAAGAAGACGTTGCATCCGCACCGCCTGGGCAAGCCGGAGGAATTCGGCCAGATGGTCCGGTCCCTGATCGAGAATCCGATGATGAACGGCAGCGTGGTGCGCCTGGACGGCGCCCTGCGCATGGAGCCGAAGTAGGCCCGCCATTGCGCTGTCCGGCACACCAGGGCAATCGGGCGAACGCCCTGTTGACGACATGCGAAACTTCGTAGGGCGGGTTCGCGCCGAAGGCGCAACCCGCCGCATCGCCGCCAAGCGGCGGATTTCCCCGCTTCGCGGGTCGAATCCGCCCTGCCTCAATAAAAGATGGTGGGACGTGCTTTCACCCGATTGCCCTGTCCAGCATACCGTCTTTGCGTGACATCCGACGTCATTGCGAGGCATGGAGCGCCGAAGCAATCCAGGGCGAGGACCACGGTCTTCGGCTCTGGATTGCTTCGCCCTCGTCAGATGACGAGGGCTCGCAATGACGGGGAAAACGCCGCATGCGCGGGGTCGCAGCGGCGTTGCTGGTGAGATCCGTTTCAGCGACGCAATGGGTCGGGACCAAGCTACCCCAGTGCCCGGGCGTCGTGCCCGGGCGGCGGCCCGGCGTCGGGGACTTGCCGGACCAGTTCCGCCGCAAGGCTGGGGATGACCGCGTCCGGATCGTCCACCACGGTGAACAGGCGCCGGTTCTCGACGTGGGCGAAACCCTCGGCGATGATCCGGTCCACCAGCGCCAGCAGCGGATTCCAGAACCCGCCGGCATTGAGCAGGGCAATCGGCTTGTCGTGCAGGCCGAGCTGCCGCCACGTCAGGATCTCGAAGGTCTCGTCGAGGGTGCCCAGCCCGCCCGGCAGTACACAGAAGGCGTCCGCGCGCTCGAACATCCGCAGCTTCCGGGTGTGCATGTCGGGGACGACGTGCAGCTCCGGCAGCGTCTTGTCGGCGCGTTCGGCGCGTTCCAGGTGTTCGGGGATGAAACCGGCGACGTGACCGCCGGCTTCGCGCGTGGCCCGGGCCAGCTCCCCCATCAGGCCGACGCGTCCGCCGCCGAACACCAGCGTGCGGCCCGACCGGCCGATGGCCGTGCCCAGGTCGCGGGCGGCTTCGGTGAGGGCTGGATTGGTGCCGGCCTTGGCGCCGCAGAACACACACAGGGAGGTCAATTCGGGCATGGTCGTGAGATCCGCCGGATGATGGGACGCGCTTTTGTAATCCACGTGGCGGGGTCTTGGGAAGGCGCGGGACCAGAGAGTCTCTGCGGGACGGGTGCGGGAGGAGGCGGCGTTTCAACAAGTCATCAATTTATCGATTCATGGGGACTGGACGGACGGACAGGGCTCGGCCAGTCTTTAGGCGGGTGTGGCAGATCGACCTTTAACAATAAGGAGTCCAGCATGCGCGCCGTTCGTTCTTTTTCGACCGTCCTTGCGGCCATCGGTCTGGCCGCCGCCGGAGCAACGGCGGCCCAGGCGGAGATGACCCTGACTTCCGATGACATCGCTGACGGGGACGCTTTGTCCGAGGCCCACGTTTATGCCGGCTTCGGCTGCGAGGGCGACAACTTGTCGCCGTCGCTGTCCTGGTCGGGCGCGCCGGAAGGCACCCAGAGCTACGTCGTCACCGTCTACGATCCGGATGCCCCGACCGGCTCCGGGTGGTGGCACTGGACGCTGTTCAACATTCCGGCCGACACGACATCCCTGCCCACGGGCGTCGGCGTCGAGGCGCCGGTGCCGGAGGGCGCCGTCCAGGGCCGCACCGATTTCGGCTCCACCGGATTCGGCGGGGCCTGCCCACCGGAAGGCCACGGGCCGCACCACTACATCTTCACCGTCTACGCCCTGCCCGACGAGTCCCTGCCGCTGGACGAAAGTGCTTCGGGGGCCATGGTCGGGTTCTTCCTTCAGGGTGCGCTCGACAGCGCCAGCATCACCGCGACATATGAGCGGTAGGGACGATGATCGGGCCGAGCGCCGGGCGGGGACCCTCCGCTCGGCCTGATTTCGTGAGGCCATCAACCGGATGATGAGCCCGGCGGAACAGGATTCGCGAACCTCTTCCTGGTGCCCGCGCCCATTTCGAGTGTATTGCAAAGGTGGGCCATGCGGCGGAGGGTCTGACCGGCGGCTGGTGGCAGGCGGACCCACGATGAGAGAGACGAGGGAATGGCATCCCTTTCCGGGAAACACCGGACAAGAACCGAACAGGCAGCCAGGACAGAAGTCGGGGCCTTGGCGTGGCTGCGACGGTTCTCGTATGTCTTGGCGACCTTCGTTGCACCCGGTGCGCTGACGGTCTGGGTCGGCATCGCGGCCTTTCCGTCGTTCGAAACGTTGACATGGTATTTCTGGGGCGGTCTGGCGGCACTTGTTAGCGTCTGGCTCGTCTTTGGGGCGCTTTCAATGCCCAGTCGATTTCTGGCATCGGAGCTGTATTTTGACCTGGTAGACACCGGCGAGAAATTGAAACGCGAAGAGCAAAGAAACGAAGCGCTCGAAAATGCTGTCGTTTATCTCTCCACAACCACGCAGGCAGCCCTCGGCTGGTTCGACATGATCGCCCTGGTCGCCAGATCGCCCGGTCTGAGCGAACAGGAAATCGTTGACGACATTGTTCAACCCGTTGCCATGAACGGCGCGGCGTTTTTCGGGTTCCAGCCCGATGAGCATTGGACGATATCGGTCTACAGATTTGACCGGGCCGACCGCACCCTGCGTCCGGTCTCGCGCCTGAAGGACCAGTGGAATCCGGCTGGCGACCGCGCGCCTCGGGACTGGCCCCCCGGCGTCGGTCACATCGGCCAGGCGTTCAGCACCGGACGCCCCATCATCACAGGGAACGCGACGGCACCGGACATTGCCGTGTTTGTCGCGGCACCGGAGAACCTCAAGCGGAATGGCGATGATCGCCACTATGTGTCGTTCGCCTCGATTCCGATCGGTCCCATTGATGAGGGTACTGAACCCTGGGGCGTTCTTGTGGCGACATCGAACATTCCGGACCGTTTCGACGAAGGCAACGCGCTCATCCTGGACCAAGCGGCAGCCGCGCTTGCCTCCGCCATGGAAACGCGCCATATCTTGACAACACGATCCAGCGAGGGAGGCTCGGCGTGACTGACCATGCGAAAGCAGACCGGTTCGGAACGCTGGTGCGGAGCGGCAAGATCCAGACTCTGGATCAGAGCGTGCGGAAAGCTGCGGCCGCTCTAGCCAAGAACCCGGCGAGTTCCCGAGAGGACCGCCTGCGGTTCGCTGACACGCTGCGCGAAACAGGCCATGCGACGGCACGCCTGTACACGCGGCCGAAAGCGCGGTCCTGAGGCGGTTAAGGAGTTTCCGGCAGCTTCGGAAGCGGTTCGCAGCGCAGGCTTATTGTTGCACCACATGCGGTGATTTGGGACGGGTGACTAGGCCTTCGCAGCCGCCCCAAATCATTCCTCACGGGGTCACGCCACGTGTTGTAGGGCAACAAGCGCAGACAAGCACTAATCTTAAGGTATTGAGTCGGCTAGTTTACGGTCTTTCTTTCAGATATTTGAAGGCGTGCGGGCTCAACCACAATATAATTGTTCTTTGGAAGAGGGGCGTTATAGTCAAACAGATCCTCAGGCAATGATTCACTTAGAATAAAGTCGTGAGGACCGTTTGAGGTTTTTTGATGCGGCAACACCGAAAGACAGATCATTCTTAGAGGTATCTTTGTTGCGCCATTGTTAAAATCTCCCCACAATGGAACAAGCCAAAGCGCGCCGGCGTGTTCAATTGTATCAACTGTTTGTATAGACGATCCCATGGCGACGGCAGTGGTTAAGTCCTTCATAGGATTCCTCCAATTGCTGTATTGAAGATAAAATTGACTCCACACCTAACTCATTCGTCAACGTGGAGCGGAGCACATGATTGCCAAGCTTGTCTCTTCACGTGCGGCTTGCCCTGTCTAAATGGGGCTATCAGACGAACCCGGGACGTAAGGCGGGCTGCGCCTTCGCGCCAAGCCCGCCCCAGATGCCCTTCCCTCACGAACACCCGCTCGTCGCGCCGCAGGTGTCGCACTTCATGCAGGTGCCGTTGCGCACAAGGGTGAAGTTGCCGCATTCGTCGCAGGAATCGCCCTCGTAGCCTTTCATGCGGGCCTCGCGGATGCGGGCCATGGTGGAGTCGCCCGAGCCGCCGCCGACGCTTCCGCCGCCGACCGGGGCCATGGCCATGGTCTGGCCCACGGCCACGGCGCCGGCCACCGCTTCGGCGCCACCCGCGCGGGCCACCGGCGCGGTCTCCTGGGCGGCGCCGCGTCCGTGCAGCACGTACAGGTTCGAGCGCACGTAGCCGGCCGACACCGTGCTGGGCAGGGCGGGTTCCTCTTCCGCCTCGTCCCATTCCTCGGCGAAATCGCCCTGGTCATTGCCGCTGCCCAGGGCATCGATGCGCAGATCGTCCGGCACCACATGGGCGAGGTCGTTGCGGCCCAGGTAGGACACGGCGATCTCGCGGAACATGTAGTCCAGGATCGACGTGGTCATCTTGATGGCGCCGTTGCCCTCGACCATGCCGTTGGGCTCGAACCGGGTGAAGGTGAAGGCCTCGACGAATTCCTCCAGCGGCACGCCGTATTGCAGGCCGATGGAAATCGCGATGGCGAAGTTGTTCATCAGCGAGCGGAAGGCGGCGCCCTCCTTGTGCATGTCGATGAAGATTTCGCCCAGGCTGCCGTCCTCGTATTCGCCGGTGCGCAAGTACACCTTGTGGCCGCCGATCACGGCTTTCTGGGTATAGCCCTTGCGGCGATCCGGCAGGCGGTGGCGTTGCAGGCGGTGCACCACCCGCTCGACCACGCGCTCGGCGACCACCGTCGTGCGCTCGGTCGCGGTCGCGTCGGCGAGGTCGTCGGTCAGGTCCTCGTCCTCCAGGATCTGCGCGTTGAGCGGCTGCGACAGCTTGGAGCCGTCGCGGTACAGCGCGTTGGCCTTCAGGCCCAGCTTCCACGAGGTCCGGTAGGCCCGGTCGCAGTCGGCGATGGTGGCGTCGTTGGGCATGTTGATGGTCTTGGAGATGGCGCCCGAAATGAACGGCTGTGCCGCCGCCATCATCTTGATGTGAGCGTCCATCGACAGATAGCGCTTGCCGATGCGGCCGCACGGGTTGGCGCAGTCGAACACCGGCAGGTGTTCGGGCTTCAGGCCGGGCGCGCCCTCGACCGTCATGGCGCCGCAGACGTAGGTGTTGGCCGCCTCAACGGCGCTCTTGGAAAAGCCCAACGCCGCCAGCATGTCGAACCGGGGGTCGTTGATCTGCTCCGCCGACAGGCCGAGTACGCGGGTGCAGACGTCCTCGCCCAGCGTCCAGACGTTGAAGGCGTACCGGATGTCGAAGGCACTGGAGAAGGCGTCTTCCAGGCGGCGCAGGGCCTCGTCGCTGAAGCCCTTGGCGCGCAGCGCGGCATGGGTCAGGGCGCCCTCGCCGGTGGGGGCGCCGTCCAGGGTGCCGTGTCCGGTGGCGTAACGGGTGATGCGGTCGATGGCGGTCTCGTCATAGCCCAGCGCGCGCAGACCCTGGGGCACCATGCGGTTGATGATCTTGAAATAGCCGCCGCCGGCCAGCTTCTTGTGTTTGACGATGGCGAAGTCGGGTTCGATGCCGGTGGTGTCGCAGTCCATCACCAGGCCGATGGTGCCGGTGGGCGCGATCACCGAGACCTGGGCGTTGCGGTAGCCGTGCGCCGCGCCGAGGTCCACCGCGCGGTCCCAGGCGGCGACGGCGGCGTCGATCAGGTCGGGCTGCGGGCAGTCGGCGTGGTCCAGCGGAACCGGGCTGACGGACAGATCCTCATAGCCCTTCAACTCGCCCCGAGCGGCGCGCTGGTGGTTGCGCATCACCCGCAGCATGTGACCGGCGTTGGCAGCGTGGCCGGGGAAGGCGCCCAGTTCCTCCGCCATCTCGGCCGAGGTGGCGTAGGCGGTGCCGGTCATCAGAGCGGTGATGGCGCCGCACAGGGCGCGGCCGGCCTCGCTGTCATAGGACAGGCCGCTGGCCATCAGCAGGCCGCCGATGTTGGCGTAGCCCAGGCCGAGGGTGCGGTAGTCGTAGGACCGCTCGGCGATTTCGCGCGACGGGAACTGGGCCATCAGGACGGAGATTTCCAGCGCCACGGTCCACAGCCGGGCGGCGTGGGCGAAGCCCTGGGCGTCGAACGTGCCGTCGTCGCGGCGGAAGCGGATCAGGTTCAGCGACGCCAGATTGCAGGCCGTATCGTCCAGGAACATGTACTCCGAGCACGGATTGGACGCGTTGATGCGCCCACCGGCGGGGCAGGTGTGCCACTCGTTGATGGTGGTGTCGAACTGCAGGCCCGGGTCGGCGCAGGACCACGCCGCCTCGCAGATCTGGTTCCACAGGTCGCGGGCCTTCATGGTCTTGGCGGTCTTGCCGGAGAGCCGGTGGGTCAGATTCCAGTCGCCGTCGCGCTCGACCGCCTCCAGGAAGTCGTCGGTGACGCGCACGGAGTTGTTGGAGTTCTGCCCGGCCACGGTCTGATAGGCGGCCGAATCCCAGTCGGTGTCGAAGGTTTCGATATCCAGCGCGGCGTATCCCTGGCGAGCGTACTGAATGGCGCGCTGGATGGAATTCTCCGGCACCAGCGCCTTGCGCGCGGCGATCACGGCCTTCTTCAGCGTCTTGTTGACCTTGGGATCCAGGCGATCGGGCGAATCGGCGGCGCCGTCCCACTCGCGGCAGGCGGCCAGCACGGCGTTCAGGTGGTGCGCCAGCGTCTTGGAGCCGGTGACCAGGGCGGCGACCTTCTGTTCCTCGCGGACCTTCCAGTTGATGAAGGTTTCGATGTCCGGGTGGTCGACGTCGCAGATGACCATCTTGGCGGCGCGCCGGGTGGTGCCGCCGGACTTGATGGCGCCGGCGGCGCGGTCGCCGATCTTGAGGAAGCTCATCAGGCCGGAGGAACGTCCGCCGCCGGACAGCGGCTCGCCCTCGCCACGCAATGACGAAAAGTTGGTGCCGGTGCCGGAGCCGTACTTGAACAGGCGGGCCTCGCGCGTCCACAGGTCCATGATGCCGCCCTCGTTCACCAGATCGTCGCTGACGGACTGGATGAAGCAGGCGTGCGGCTGCGGGTGCTCATAGGCGCTGTTGGAGGCGATCATCTCGCCGGTCCTGTAGTCGCGGTAGAAGTGTCCCTGGGACGGGCCGTCGATGCCGTACGCCCAGTGCAGGCCGGTGTTGAACCACTGCGGGCTGTTTGGCGCGCCGACCTGGGCGCACAGCATGAAGCGCATCTCGTCGAAGTAGGCGCGGGCGTCGGCCTCGGAGTCGAAATAGCCGCCCTTCCAGCCCCAGTAGGTCCAGGTACCGGCCAGCCGGTCGAACACCTGCTTGGCGCTGGTCTCGCCGCCCGTGCGGTCCGACTTGGGACGGGCGTCCAGGGCGTCCGAGTCGGCCTCGTGGCGCCACAGCCACTGCGGGACGTCGTCCTCGCGCACCGGGCGCAGCGCCGCCGGCACACCGGCCTTACGGAAGTACTTCTGGGCCAGCACGTCGCTCGCCACCTGCGACCAGTCGGCCGGAACCTCGATATTCTCCTGCCGGAAGACCGTCGAGCCGTCGGGATTGCGAATCTCGCTGGCGGTCGTGCGGAAGGCAACGGAGGCGTACGGGTCCTGGCCCTCGGTCGTATAATGGCGGTCGATGCGCATGGCTCGCGTTCCCCTCTCCATCTGGTCGCCGGCGCCACGGGGCGCGTCCGGCTGTTGAACGGCGTTTCGGCTCGACCGGGACCCGCGCGCGGCGAGGCAGCGCCATCTTTTCCCGGCTGGGTTCGGGGGCGGGGTGACATCCCTCTGTCACACAGGATATTGTGTCTCCGGCTCCGAACGACCCCAAGAATATGCGGGTGGGGTGCCGTTGGCAATAGATTTTGTGTCCACGGGGGTGTGGATAACTATATATGGTGCGTGTGCGAAAAGAAATGGATCCCGGCCACCCCGCTTGCAAAGGGCGGTGCGTCGGGGAAGGGCCGCGTTGGCCGATATCTACTGCGCCAGCGCCCCCGGCGTGAGACGGGTGGTGCGCTGGGTCATGACCTCCTCGAATCGGGCCATGGCCTGCTTGAGGCCGTTCACGCCCTGGTTGGCCTTGGTGCTGGCGGCGATGGCCTGCCGTGCGGCGTCGCGCGGGGTCCAAGTGACGGGGGAGCCTGGCTCCAGCTCCAGAATGACCCGCAACTGCTCCGACAGGGCGCCGTATTTGGTTTCGGCGGCCTTCAGGTTGGTTTCTGCGGTGTCGATGATTGTCCGCACCTCTTCCATGCCGGCGCGGCGCGGGTCGGCGGGCGGCAACGACTCCATGCGTTGGGCTAGGTCTGCGCGGACGGGATCGATCTGGCCAAGGAGGTCCCTGGTCTTTTCGTGGTGTACGGAGACCTGCTCGGCGATTTCGGCGAACTGTGCCCGAGAGTCATCCGGTTTGGGCGCCGCGTTGCCGCTCTGGGTCTCGCGGTCGAGTGCGAACGGCTGGACCGTGTCGGCCGCTGGCGGTTGCGGTGGTGCGGCCTGCGGAACCGGTGCCTGAGGTGGCGGCGGGTTCGGCGCGGCGGCGGGTCCCGCGTCCGGCTCTGGTGGAGGGGGAGGGGGAGGGGGAGGAGCGGCCGGCGGGATCCGGGCCACGGAAGGCGCGGTTGGTGCGGCGATGTCCGGCATCGGTGGATCGGGCATCGAGTCGGAGCCTTGCAACGTGGACTCGGTCGGCGGGGGCATCTCCAGCGGACGGGTTCGGCGTATCGTGTCGGAGGCGTATGCCCGGCTTTGGACCGGCGGGGGCAGGGTCTCGGATCGGGCTGGACCGGCGAATTCCGGGTGGACGATGACCGACGGATCGCCGGGCGGCCTGGCCAGCGGGTTAAGGGACGGGTTCCAGTCGGCGGCCCCACCACGATGGAAGGGCGGGGTTCCCGGAGGTGGCAGGGCGGCCGGACCGGTCATCTCCACCGTCGGCGGTGTGGGCAGGGTGCGCCCCAGGGTGTCGCTCGGCGCCACACTCGTGGCCGTGCGCGTTGTCAGGGGCGGCGGATCCAGCGTGCGCAGCGGGTTGGAAAGGGCGGCGCGCGGCGGACTCGCTGGTCGGGCATCCGCCACGCTTGGCGGTCGTGGGCTGACGATGGCGGGACGGAGCGGCGGCGTCGGCGCCGGCGCCGGAGAGGGTGGGGCGGGGCGTGGCACCGGTGGTGATGCCGTCGCGGGCGGTTCGGCCGTATCGGGCGTCGGCGCGGCAACCGAAGTCTCGGAAGGGACGGGCGGGGGCCGGCTCGGCGCTTCGATCGGCGCTTGGGCCGGTTCCTGCGGCGGCGAGCCCGTGACGGGCGCCGGAGTGGGTGTCGGAGTGGGCGTGGGCGTGGGCGTGGGCGTGGGCGTGGGCGGCGATGAGGCGGTCAGGACCCGGAATAGAGCCGGGGCCGGCGCCGCTTCGGTGGCAGGCGACACGGTGGGGGGCGGTGGTGCCGGATCGGGCAGTGTTGTGGGGACATCCGTTTGGCGCCGAGCCTCCCGGTAAAGGCCCTCTGCCCGTTGGGTGGCTGCCTTGGCGGCGTCCCAGTCGGCGTGGATGGTGCGGGCCGTGACCTCATTCATGGGGCCGGTCCCGCCCGCCAGATCGCGCACGATGATGGCGTGGCGGGCACGGGCGTCGGTCAGAAGATCGTGGACCCTGTCGTACCGCTTTCGGGTGTCTCCGGAGGCCGCCGCCCGTTCCCTGTCGACGAGGGTCAGCAGTCCGGTCAGGCGCGGGACTTCGTCTTTCGAGTGCGCGTACATCTCCCGGATGTCACGGCGGGTGTCCGTGGCCGTCTGCGGTTCGCTTTGAGCCGTGGCCGCGTGCGGTGAAAACTGCGCCGCCAGGGCGATGCCGGCCAGTGGCGCGCACAGCAGCATGACAACGCCGGCCACGCGATGGCGCGGCCAGTCCAGGCGGCCGATCCCAAGGCGACGGGCCGCTGGTTCACGTCTTTCCATCCATGGGGCGGACGGAGGTCTCACCCTGTGTGCTCCCCGGGTTGGGCTGCCCTCTGTCACCGGCGGGGCGCGGTTGCGCGCGCGAGGGTGACCGAGTCGGCGCTGAGAGGGTGGGGGTCATGCGTATCTTGCGATATCACTTTCAAAAAGCGATACACAGTATTGTTTTGCCATATTTTCTTTCCGATTTCCACAGTGAAGTGGCGGCCGGAGTCGGTTGGACCCCGATCCGACCATCGCGTCCGGCCGTACCCTTGACGACACCGGCCCCGTTCCCATGTGCCGGGCAAGGGTTAAGGCGCGCCGTCCCCGTGGCCGTTGTCACAGGGGCAGCGTCGTCTTTCATGGTCTGACGGAAAGGAGAGCCACATATGCTTGATGATCGCACGGTGTCGACGGTGGACGGCCGGGGCCTGGGCCTGCTGTTTGAGGATGCCCGCACGCATTCCCAATGGCGCGATGGGGATGTTGACGAGGCGACCCTGCGGCGCCTGCACGATCTGGTGAAAATGGCTCCGACAAGCGCCAACTGCCAGCCGGCTCGCTTCGTGTTCGTGAAAAGCAAGGCGGCGAAAGAGAAACTCGCGCCCTGCCTGATGGAGGGCAACCTGGACAAGACCATGACCGCGCCGGTCACGGTGATCGTGTGCCATGATATGCGGTTCCATGATCGATTGCCGGAGTTGTTTCCGCACGCGGACGCGAAAAGCTGGTTCGAGGGCAATGATGCGTTCATTGAGGAGACGGCGTTCCGCAACAGCAGCCTTCAGGGCGCCTATCTCATCATGGCCGCACGGGCGCTCGGCCTGGATTGTGGTCCGATGAGCGGATTCGACAAGGCCAAGGTCGACGCGGCGTTCCTGGACGGCACGACGTGGCGGTCGAATTTCCTGGTCAATCTGGGATACGGCGACGCGTCGAAGCTGTTCCCCCGGGCGCCCCGGCCCGCGTTCGAGGATGTCTGCCAGGTCGTTTGAGGGCGCGGGGGAGGCCGGCGGCTCAGTCCGCCGGGCGCACCCGCGCGGCGGGAAACGTCGCGGTCGCGGTGGTGCCGGTTCCCGGTTCGCTGTCCAGGCACAATGTGCCGCCGTGCAGGTCCATCAGACGTGCGGTGAGGGGCAGGCCGAGACCGATCCCGTCGTGCCGCCGCGAGAGGACGTTCTCGACCTGCTCGAAGGGCCTCATGGCCTTGTCGAGGGCTGCCGTGTCCATGCCGATGCCTGTGTCGGTGACAACCAACGCCAGCGTGCCGTCGTCCCGTTCGTGGATGGACAGCGTGACCCGGCCGCCGGACGGCGTGAACTTGACGGAGTTCGACAAAAGGTTGAGCAGGACCTGCCTGACGCGCCGTTCGTCAGCGTGAAGGACCGGGGGACGAGGGCCGGCCTCGAAGATCAGGGCCACATTGCCTTTGGCCGCCGGTTTGCTGACCATGGTCATGCAGTTGCGGCAGACGTCCACCACATCGATGGGCCCGTCCTGAAGGACCATCTTGCCCGCCTCGACCGCCGAGAGATCGAGAATATCGTTGATGAGTTGAAGCAGGTGCTCGCCCGAGCCGTGGATGTGTTGCAGGTAGTTCCGGGTTTTCAGCTCCCGGGTTTCGGTCGGACCCGGCGTCAGCAAGGCCGATGAAAAGCCGAGGATCGAATTGAGCGGCGTGCGCAGTTCATGGCTCATGCCGGCCAGGAACTCGGACTTGGCGAGGCTGGCGTATTCCGCCGCCTGCCGAGCCTCAATCAGGGATTGCTGAACCTGCTTCATGCCGTCGATGTCGGTGTGCGTGCCGACGGCCCGGGTCGGCTGTCCGGCCTCGTCCCAGGCCACGGGACGGCCGCGCCCCAGCACCCACAACCAAGTTCCGTCGGTCCGCCGCAGGCGGAATTCCAGGGCCCAAGCCTTGCCTTCATTGATGTGCGCGGCGACCGTGGCGGCAGCGACCTCGCGGTCATCTGGGTGCAACAGGTCCCGCCACGTTTGCACAGAGACCGGGAAGGCCCCGGGGTGGAACCCCAGCATTGCGAAGCATCGCGGGTTCCAATCAATCGTGTCGTTGGCGATATCCCAGTCCCAAATCCCGTCGCTGGCGGCCTCGAAGGCTAGCCGGAGGCGCTCCTCGCTCTTCGCCAGTGCCTCCTCCGTCCGCTTGCGTTTCGTCACGTCGGTGATGACGGTCAGGAAAACGTGCCGGTCGTGGGCCGCGATCAGTTCACCATAAAATAGGCCGTACCGGATCCCTCCGTCCTTGCGCCGGATGCGCAGTTCCACGCCCGCCACGCGCCCTTTTTCCCGCAACTGCCGGGATGCCGCATCGAACGCGTCCGGATCGACGGGCAGGTTCAGGGCGGCGGTGCTTTGGCCGATCACCTCTTCGCGGTCATAGCCGGTCGTCGCCAGAAAGGCGTCGTTCACATCCACCAGGGTTGCGTCACTGGCTGTCGCTAGCGCCATCGGTGCCGGATTATTGCGGAACAGGCGTTTGAACCAGAGTTCGGCCTCGCTGATGGCCGTCATGTCATGGGAGACAGCGAAGATGCAGGGCTGGCCGTTCCAGATGCCTCTCCAGGCATGGGTCCGCGCCGGGAGTGTGCGCCCGGCGCTCGTGTGCAGTGGCAGGTCGAAGGTGGTCTCCTCGCCCTGTGCCACCTGAACCCGGAGCGTGGCGGTCTGCTCAAGAAGCGCCGGATCGTGGAGATCGGTCACCAACATGCCGCACAGAACCTCGCGTGGATATCCGAGCAGGCGGGCGGCGGCGGCGTTGGTGTGCAGCAGGCGGCCGTCGAGCCCGGCGACGAACAGCATGTCCTGCATGGACTCGAACAGGGCGCGGAAGTTCTGTTCGCTGACGCGAAGCCGCGTTTCGATCCGATCACGGTCGAGGGCCTGGGCGAGGGTGTGGGCCGTCAGGCGGAGGAGACTGATCTCTTCCTCTGTCCAGGCGCGCGGCGCGGTCAGGGAGCCGACTCCGAACAGGCCGATCACGATCCGGTCGAGGCGGATGGGGACCGTCAGCAGGGCTTTGACGCCCGCGCGTGAGAGAGAAGCCCGATCCGTGCCCGCCGGGTCCGGCAGCAGGGCGACATCCGGAATGTTCACAATCTGCCCGGCCCGCAGGCGGTCCGACACCCATGGTAGGGCGTCGACGCGCAGGGGCTGGGGGGCCTCCTGATTGGCGTTCGCGAATACCTCGGGGCGAATCCAGTGAAGAGACAGCGCGACGACACCGGGATCGTCCTCGTCGAAGCGGTCGAAGCGGGTGCGGTCTGTCCCCGTGGCCGCGCCGATGTCCGCCAGAAGCGTTTGGAAAGGCGCCGGGTCCTTCGCGAGCGAGGTCTTCAGGGCGTCGGCGGAAAAGCGCGTCAACGCCTGATGCACGGCGTCCCGGATCGGCGCGTCGCTGCGCGATGGTGCGAGGTCCGTGATGTCCTCGATGATGCCGACAATCAGGGGCGGCCCGCCGTCCGGCGGTGTGACCAGGGTCTTGTTGAAAACGACGCGTCGCGGCCCGTGGATCGGTGACTCGACATCGGACTCGTAGCGTTGGGGGCCACCCGTGGCGCGAAGGGTGTCATCGGCCCGTTGATAGGCCTCGGCGAGGTCGGAGGGGAGAAGGTCGAAGGCCGTTCGTCCCAGGACGTCCTCCCGCCCGCACCCGAGAAACGCGGCGAGGGCGTCATTGCAGGCAATGTAGCGCCCGGTCTCGTCCTTGACGAACACCGGCAGGGGGATGGCCGCCAGAACGGCGTCGGACAGGCCAGGAGAGGTCAGCCCGGTCATCGTGGCGACTGCAAATGGATCGTGGGGGGCTCCGGCGGACACCCGTGGTTTCCCGTTCTCTCTTAGATTGCAAAAATCATCGGATCTCGCCGTATGTGGCGCCGATCAGCCATCCACGCACCGTCACCGAAGATGTCATGACAATGGCTAATGCCAGATCATGTCAGAACCGCTCTAGGGTCACAAGGCGGGGTCTCCAATCCCGGGTTTTCGTGCAGGTGGGACGACCGGGCTAAATGTCTGCATCCACGGTTTCCGGATCAAGCACGCGCCAGGGCGGTAGCCGGATTGTCACCGTCGTGCCTTCGTTCGGCGCGCTGGTCAGGTGCAACCGGCCGTCGTGCAACTCGACAAGACCCTTGGTCAGCGGCAGTCCCAGGCCGGTGCCCTCGTGCTTGCGGGCCAATGAGCTGTCCACCTGACCGAACTTGGTCATTGCGGTGATGAGCCCCTGTTCGTCCATGCCGATGCCCGTGTCGCGCACCGTGATCACGAGTCCGCCGTCGTCGTCGCGCCGGGCGGCGCTGTCTATGCGGCCGCCTTGGGGCGTGAACTTGATGGCGTTGGACAGCACGTTCAGCAGGATCTGGCGCAGCCGGCGGTGGTCGGCCAGCAACCGGGGCAGATCGGAGCCGATGGCGTTGGCCAGGGTGACGCCGGCCTCGCGGGCCTGTGAGGCGAGGAACTCGATGGCGGATTGCTGAACGTCGGCGAGGTCCACCTCCTCCTCGTTCAGGGTCAGCCGGCCGGATTCCACTGCGGCGACGTCCAGGATGTCGTTGATCAGGTCCAGAAGGTGCGAGCCGGACGCATGGATATGATCGACATACTCCCCGTATTTGTCGTTTCCGAGCGGGCCGAACAGGCCGTCGCGCATGGTCTGCGAAAAGCCGATGATCGCGTTCAGGGGCGTGCGCAGTTCATGGCTCATGTTGGCCAGCAGTTCCGTCTTGGCCTTGTTGGCCAGCTCGGCGGCGTGCCGGGATTCCTCCATGGAGGCCTCGGCCTGTTTGCGTTCGGTGATGTCCTCGTGCATCGCCACGAAGTGGGTGATCGTCCCGTCCGGGTCCTTGATGGGGGAGATCGAGACGTGCGCCCAGAACTCCTGTCCGTCCTTGCGACGGACCTTGAGTTCGCCGCGCCAATCACGACCTGCCAGAACCGTGGCCCACATGGTTTCGTGAACGATTTGCGGGGTTTCGGGAGACTTGAGGAGACGCGGGGTCTGGCCCAGGGCCTCCGTGCGAGCGTAACCGGTCATCAATTCGAATCTGGGATTCACGTATTCGATCCGGCCGGCCAGATCGGTGATGAAGATGGTCACCGGGTTCTGTTCGACCGCCATGCCGAGCTTGCGCAGTTCGGCCTCCGTCTGCCGGCGGATCTCAACCTCTTTCTTCAGGGCGGCCGTTCGCTCGGCCACCTTCTCTTCCAGGCTGTCGCGGGCTGCGTTCAGGTCGCGGGTTCGGGCCGTGATTTCCTCTTCCATCGGCCGCACCATCCAGCGGAACAGCACGTACCACAGCGTCAGCGTGGTCACGCCGATCAGCGAGAGGCCCAGCAGGAACAGGCTGCGCCGCAGGGCGGCCAAGGCGTCGTGCAGTTCCGTGGCATCGTGGCATAGCGTCAGGCTCAGGACGCGATTTCGGTACTGGAACGTTTGCTTGAGTGTCAGGGGTGTCTCCGCATTGTCCGCGCGGCGGAACGAGAAAAACGTCCGCCCGTTGTCGAGCGTGACGTCCAGAACCACCACATCCTGGCGGTCGGAGACCCAATCGTCCAAAAGGTGCTGCCCCTCGACGTAGTCGTTGCGCAGCATGGTATCCGTGAGAATACCGCCGATCAGGGCGGCCTCGACCTCCATCTTGCGGGTTTCGCCCGCGATTAACTGGTTGCGCAGTTGGGTATGCACCAGGAGGCTGGCAATGGACGTGAACAGGGACAGAATCAGAACGATCACGAAGAGCAGGACCCATCGACCGTACCGAAACGTGCGTCCCATGGCGGACCTACTGATCCTTGAGAACAGGGAGCACGACGGTGAGGATGTCCCGGTGCGGGTCATAATCGCTGTCGCTTACGGGCGCGAACCCCGTCAGGGTGGTGCTGATCGCGCCCAGGATTTCCGTGCTGTCCGGGTGGTCGCGCAGCGTGAGCAGGGCTTGGGCGATCTTGTCGCGCAACGCCGGGTCCATGGTCGCGCGTGTGACGAACACATGCGTTGACAGCGGCTTGGAATAGGCTAGGGCGCGGATCGGTTTGTCGCGGTTCTCGACAAAAACTTCCTCGGCCACCGCACCGGCGTCGAAGTCGCCGAACTGGACGCCCAGGATGACGTTTTCATGGTTGCGCAAATGGCTACGGTCGGCGAGGTCCTCCAGCCGGACGCCGGCCTGCATTAGCATGTACACTGGAACCTGTGTGCTGAGGGTCGAATTGGTGCTGCCGAAGGCCATGCGGGTGCCCGCCAGGTCGGACAGTTCCTGATAGGGACTGTCTCGCTCGACCACGATGACCGATCGGAAGGTGGGCATCCCGTCGAACTCGAAGCGGACAAGCAGGGGTTTGAGCCCGTATTGCTCGCCGATCACCACATAAGGGCTGCCGCCCAGAAAGGAGATGTCCAGTGCGTCCTCTCCGGTCAGGTGGATGTGTTCCGCGTAGTCGCGGGCGACGGTGATGTGGACGGGCCGGTCAAGGGCCTCGGACAGGTAGCGTGCCAGCGGTGTGTACTTTTCGATCAGGTGTTCAGCGTTCAGATAGGGCATGAAGCCCAGGGTGAGTGGTCCTGCCGCGTCCGTACTCGCGGCCCTGACCTGGGCGAAAGGTGCGACCATCAGCAAGGCGCAGAGCGCGGCGGTCAAAACGGCTCTCAGGCGGACTCGCATGGGCGCGTTCCTTGGTCGGGGCCAAGACGCTGGCCGAGGAAAGAGACTCTTCTCCGCCCTATTGTCGTCAGGGCCATCTTGAGAGGCCACATCTTTTTTTGAATAAGTATCAGTCTCAATCGAGGGGGCCCGCAGGCATCAAGCCCCCTTTGATGGTCCCGCGTGGTGGCGCGCCAACGGTTCGTTGGGCTTCAGTTCGGCGTCCCAGGGGAACAGCAGCCAGAGTTCACTCTGAACGGGGACGGCGAACAGGTCCACGGCGGCCTGTCCTTCCGGCTTGGCGTAAACCGTCGCGATGGTGGCGCGAGGCAGCAGATTGCGGACCACACTGGCGGTCACGCCGGAATCGACCAAGTCGTCGATCACCAGCCAGTTGTCGCCGTCGCCGACGAGGTCGGTGTCCACGCCTTTGAGCATGCGGGGCGCGCCCTGGGCGCGGTCGTCGTAGCTGGCGACGCTGACCGCCTCGACGGTGCGAATGTCCAGTTCGCGGGCGATGATGCAGGCGGGGATCATGCCGCCCCGGGCAATGGCGATGATACCGTCATAGCGGTGGTGTTCGGCGATGATCCGCTGGGCCAGCACCCGGGTGTCCCGGTGAAAGATCTCCCACGGGATCGGCATGTAGATGCTGTGGGTGTAGTCGTTCGCCATGGCGCTGTGTTCCATCAGGGCGGGGCGTTCCTTCCTTACTCCGGGGCGTGGGGCCGGGCAACCGCTTCGGCCGTCAACTCGGCTCTGGACGGAAGCGGATGCGATCCCGCATACAGGGGATGTCTTCCGTACGCCAACGAATGGACCCGGGTCGATGCTGCATACCCTGACGGCCGTGCGCGGCATGGTGACGGCGCCGCACCACTTGGCGGCACAGGCGGGGCTGCGGGTGCTGCGCGAGGGCGGAAACGCCATCGAGGCCATGGTGGCCTGCGCGGCGACCTGCGCGGTCGTGTATCCGCACATGAACGGGCTGGGCGGGGATGCGTTCTGGCTGATGGCCCGGCCGGGGCGGCCCGCGCTGTCCATTGAGGCCGCGGGCGCCGCCGGTCGCGCGGTCACGGCTGATCTCTACCGGTCGCGAGGGCTGGAGGGGGTCCCCGTGCGAGGTCCGCTGGCGGCCAACACGGTGGCCGGCGCGGTCTCCGGGTGGTCATCGGCGCTGGAGATGAGCGCGCGTCACTGGGATGGATCGTTGCCGCTGGCGCGGTTGCTGGAGGACGCCATCCACTACGCCGAGTCGGGCTGTCCGGCGGCGACCTCCCTCGTTCGCGCGACCGAAAGGGTGGGCGACCAAGTGACGGGCCTGCGCAACTTCGCCGATCTGTTCCTTGACGGGGGACACCCGCCCGCCCCCGGCGCGCGGCGGCGCAACCCGGCCCTGGCCGCGACTCTGAGGGGTTTGGTCGAGCGCGGCCTGGATGACTTCTATCGCGGCCAGATCGGTCGGGCGGTCGCGGCCGATCTGAAGGCCCTGGGGAGCCCGTTGCTGTCGGACGATCTGGCGGGGCATCGGTCGGCGCGGCGCCGGCCGTTGGCCCTGAGGTTGGCGCACGGCACGGTCTACAACACCCAGCCACCGACCCAGGGCCTGTCCTCGCTGATGATCCTGGGCCTGTTCGAGCGTCTCGGGGTCGCCGAGGCCGAGGGATTCGACCATATCCACGGCCTGATCGAGGCGGCCAAGGTCGCGTACACGCTCCGCAACCGGCATGTGACTGATCCGCGCTACATGGCCGTGCACGCGGGCACGTACCTGACGGACACCATGCTGGACCAGGGGGCGGCCGGGATCGACCGCCGCCGCGCCGCGCCGTGGCCGGCGGCCGACCGGATCGGGGACGGCGATACCGTTTGGATGGGCTGTATCGACGGCGCCGGCCGGGCCGTGAGCTGCATCCAGAGCCTGTATCACGATTTCGGCTCGGGCGCGGTGCTGACTGACACCGGGATCGTTTGGCAGAACCGGGGCACGAGCTTCCAGCTTGATCCGGACAAGCCCAATGCGCTGATCCCGGGGCGGCGCCCGTTCCATACCCTGAACCCGCCCATCGCGCGGCTGAACGACGGCTCCATGATGGTCTACGGCACCATGGGCGGCGATGCCCAGCCGCAGGTGCAGGCGGAGATCTTCACCCGCCATGTGCTGTTCGGGCAGCCGCTCCAGGCCGCCGTGACCGCGCCGCGCTGGATGCTCGGCCGTACCTGGGTGGGCCGCCCCGACGACGTGAAGATCGAAAACCGGGTGGACCCGGCGGTGATCGCGGCGCTGGAGGCGGCCGGGCACACGGTGTCGCGGTTAGAGGCGTTCGACGAGGTCACCGGTCACGCCGGCGCCATCGTGCGCCGGCCCGATGGCGTGTTGGAGGGGGCGGCGGACCCGCGCGCGGATGGGGTGGTGGCGGCGTTCTGAGCGGACGGAACCGGCCCCGTCCGCGAGATCACTCACGCAGCCCTGTAGGTTGGGGTGAGCGGAGCGAACCCCAACACCGGACGGGTGTGTTGGGGTTCGGCGCGTCGCGCCTCACCCCAACCTACGGTTAGGCAACCTCATCCACCCGGCCAGATCCTCCAGCGCCCGCCGTCCGTACACCGCCTTGCGGTCGCGGCCGCGCAGCTTGCGCTTGCCCACCCGGGTCAGCTCCGGGGGCAGCTCCGGGAACAGACCGAAGTTGACGTTCATGGGCTGGAACGTCTCGGCGTGGGCCGGGTTGGTGATGTGGTTCAGCAAGGCGCCCAAAGCCGTCGTGCCCGGCGGTGGCATGACCGCCTCGCCCCATGCCTCGGCGGCCGTGAACAGCCCGGCCAGAAGGCCCACGGCGGCGCTTTCCACATAGCCCTCGCAGCCCGTCACCTGCCCGGCAAAACGAACCCAGGGCCTGCTCTTCAGGCGCAGCGTGCCGTCCAGCAGGCGCGGACTGTTCAGGAACGTGTTGCGGTGGATGCCGCCCAGGCGGGCGAACTCGGCCCGCTCCAGACCCGGGATCATGCGGAAGATGCGCGCCTGCTCGCCGTGGCGCAGCTTGGTCTGAAAGCCGACGATATTGTACAGCGTGCCCAGCGCGTTGTCCTGGCGCAGTTGGACGATGGCGTGGGGCTTGCGGTCAGGGGCGCGCGGGTTGGTCAGGCCGACCGGCTTCATGGGGCCGTGGGCCAGCGTTTCGCGGCCGCGTTCGGCCATCACCTCGATGGGCAGGCAACCTTCGAAGTACGGTGTGCCCTCCCATTCCTTGAAGGCCACCGTTTCGGCGCTCAGCAGCGTGTCGATGAAGGCATCGTATTGGGCGCGGTCCATGGGGCAGTTGATGTAGTCCGAGCCCGAGCCCTTGTCATAGCGCGACTGGAACCACGCCACGTCCATGTCGATGCTGTCCCTGTGGACGATGGGGGCGATGGCATCGAAGAAGGCGAGGTGGTTCTCGCCGGTCTCGGCGCGGATCGCTTCGGCGAGAGCCGGCGACGTCAGCGGGCCGGTGGCGATGATCGTCGGGCCGTCGTCCGCGTCGGGCAAGGCGGTGATCTCGCCGCGCGTGACCGTGACGTTGGGGTGGCTCTCCAACGCGGCCTGGACATCACGCGAGAATGCCTCGCGGTCCACGGCCAGCGCGCCCCCGGCCGGCACCTTGTTGCGGTCGGCCGCCGCCATCACCAGGGAGTCCAGGCGGCGCATCTCCGCGTGCAGCAGGCCGACGGCGTTGCCCTCGGCATCGTCGGAGCGGAAGGAGTTAGAGCACACCAGTTCAGCCAGCCCGTCGGTGACGTGTGCGTCGGTCGCCCGGACGGGGCGCATCTCAGTGAGGGCAACGGCAAGGCCCCGCCGGGCACACTGCCACGCCGCCTCGCTGCCCGCGAGGCCGCCGCCGATGATCTGAACCGCGAGGTGCTGGGCGCTCATGGGCGCCGGCCGGCCGGACGGGCTGCTGTCACGGTCGCAGGCACTCCGCCTGTTCCTCGGACAGGGCCAACACCTGGGCGGTGAACCGTCCGGTGCGGCGATTGGACGCCGAAACCATAATCTCGATGGGGTCGCAGTCGCGCGGTTCCGACTCGACCAGTTCCAACGTGGCCCGCTGTCCCTTTGGCGGAAGCGGAGCGCGTTCCCCGGCGAAGGGGGGAATCGCCAGAGCCCCGGAGACCACATCGGCGTCGGTGTCGAGGACGCTGACAAGACACGGCATCCCGTTCAGTCGCGCTCGCACTGCCGTTCGGCCATGCGTGGTCGGCTGGCCGGCGCCGGCCATGGGATCGTCCGATCCGGATTCGTTGCTGTCCCGGTGTCCCGACAGATGTGCAAAGACATCCATGGTTTGCTTCCCCCCCCGGTTCCGCTCCGCCCCGCAAACGTCAGGCCGCTTCTGAGGTCCGGCCGTCCTCCAGAACGAAAAGCTCGGTGACGTGGGCCTGTTCCAAGATCGACCACACGGCCGGTTCGACGCATCGAAGCGTGAGCGAGCACTCGCGCTGTTCCGCCACTTCCTGGCTCATCAGTAGCATGCCGATTCCGCTGGAGTCGATGAACGGAACCTCGGCGAGATCCAGAACGTAACTCTGCGCCCCGGTCGCCCGCATGTGATCCAGAACGTCGTTGAACCGGCCGAAGGCCGTGTGCGTCAACGCGCCGGACAGATGCACCACGGCGGTGTTGTCCTGTTGCTTTAGAATCATGCCATCATCCCTGTCACCACACGGTGCCGGTGATCGCGTTTCCTCCCAACGAGAACGTGCCTGGGTCTCTTGTGGACCGTGACGATCCTTTTTTGACCGCTTTTCGTGCCCGCTGGCAACGTGTTCCTTGGTGATACCCGATTCTCGAAGGAACGTATACTCCTCCAAAAGAATGAGACGAACTTAACGTGGGAATATTCCATGAAAAGGTCCTGCACGCTTGACCGCACAACTCATGCAGGGCGAAGCGGCCGAAGGCATTCATGGCTTCAACCGACAGATACAGGTATTTCGGGCTTCGCATGCGCCCGTGACCACGCCTCGCCAACCCTGAGTCGGAACGAGTCCGGGTCGATCCGTCGGGCCTATCGGGCGGAGGCCGTCTTGCGGGAGGAACTCTTGGTGGCGGTTTTACGCCCGCTTCCAGTGTCCTTGGCGGGTCCCTTGGACGTGGTTCGCCCGGCCTTGCCGCCGGAGTCCGTCTTGGCGGCGTCCTTTTCGGCCTTCAGCCGGATCAGTTCAATGGCGCGGTCCAGGGTCAGGCCGTCGATGTTCTCGCGGTCGGCCTTCAGCAGCGAGGCGCGGGCCTTGCCGTGCTCGACATAGGGGCCGAAGCGGCCGTCCTTCAGCGTGACCGGCTTGCCGTCGGTAGGATGGTTGCCCAGCGCCCGGGCGGCCATGCGCTTGCGTCCGCCGCCCTGTTGCGCCAGCAGATCGACCGCCCGGTTCAGCCCGATGGTCAGCACGAGAAGCGGGTCGTCGTCCTTCGGGAGCGACTTATAGCCGTCGTTGTGCTTCAGGTAGGGACCGAATCGACCCAGGCCGGCCTGAATCATGGCGCCGTCTTCGGGGTGCGGCCCGACGTCGCGCGGCAGGGCCAGCAGGCCCAACGCCACCTGAAGGTCAACGCGGGCGGCGTCCAGCCCCTGCGGCAGCGAGGCGCGCGGCGGCTTCGGACCCATCTTGGGCTTGCCGGTCTTGGTCTCACCGATCTGCTCCTGTTCGCCCAACTGGACGTACAGCCCGTACGGTCCCTTGCGCAGCGTCACCGGCTTGCCCGTCTCCGGATCGGTGCCCAATTCGCGCGGGCCGGCGGCCAGATCCTCGGCCCCGCCGTCATCGTTTGCGGTGGCCACAAGCTGGCGCGTGTAGCGGCATTCGGGATAGTTCGAGCAGCCGATGAAGGCACCGAACTTGCCGATTCGGAGTCCCAGCCGGCCGTCGCCGCACGTCGGACAGGCGCGCGGGTCGGCGCCGCCGTCCTCGGGCTCGGGGAACAGGTGCGGGCCCAGTTCCGCGTCCAGAGCATCCAGCACATTGGCGACGCGCAGACCTTGGATCTGGTCGACCGCCGCCTTGAAATCGGTCCAGAACTCGCGCAGCACCGCCCGGTATCCCAGGGCACCGGCCGAGATCTCGTCCAACTTGTTCTCAAGGTCGGCGGTGAACGAGTACTCCACGTAGCGGGCGAAGAAGTTCTCCAGGAACGCCGTGACGATGCGGCCCCGGTCCTCCGGCACGAATCGGCGGCTTTCCAGCTTCACGTACTCGCGATTCTGCAACACCGACAGGATGCTGGCGTAGGTGGAGGGGCGGCCGATGCCCAACTCCTCCATCCTCTTGACCAGACTGGCCTCGGTGAAACGCGGCGGCGGCTGGGTAAAGTGCTGTTCGGCCTTCACCTCGCGCCGGTCCACGGCGTCGCCTTCCTTCATTGGCGGAAGCAGGCGGTTGGAGTCGTCGTCGCCCTCCGCCGAATCGTCGCGGTCCTCAAGGTACACCTTCAGGAAGCCGTCGAAGGTGACCACCGAGCCGTTGGCCCGCAGCACCGCGCGGCCGTCGGCCGCCGTCAGATCGACCGCGACCTGATCCAGTTCGGCGCTGGCCATCTGGCTGGCGATGGTGCGCTTCCAGACCAGTTCATAGAGCGACAGTTGTTCCTTGCTGAGGTAGGGCGCCACCATGGCCGGGGTGCGGCCGGGATCGGTGGGGCGAATGGCCTCGTGCGCTTCCTGGGCGTTCTTGGCCTTGGTCTTGTACATGCGGGGCGCGTCCGGCACGTAGCGGCCGCCGAAGTCGCGCTCGATGGTGGCGCGGGTGGCGTGGATGGCCTCGGGCGCCATCTGCACGCCGTCGGTTCGCATGTAGGTGATCAGGCCGACCGTCTCGCCGCCCAGGGTGATGCCCTCGTAGAGGCGCTGGGCGACGCTCATGGTGCGCGAGGCGGAGAAGTACAGCTTGCGGGACGCCTCCTGCTGAAGGGTCGAGGTGGTGAAGGGCGGCGCCGGGTGGCGTTTCGCGGTCTTGCGTTCGACCTTGCCGACGCTGAACGACGTGCCGGTGATGGCGGCCTCGGCCGCGCGCGCGGCGGTCTCGTCGGGCAGCCCGTACTTGTCCAGCTTCTTGCCGTCCAGGTGGGTCAGGCGGGCGGTGAAGGTCTGGCCACCGCCGGCCGTCGTGGTGGCCATCAAGGCCTCGACGGTCCAGTACTCGCGCGCCTTGAAGCGCTCGATCTCCGCCTCGCGGTCGCAGATCAGGCGCAGCGCCACCGACTGCACGCGGCCGGCCGAGCGGCTGCCGGGCAGCTTGCGCCACAGCACGGGCGAGAGCGTGAATCCCACCAGATAGTCCAGCGCGCGCCGGGCCAGATAGGCCTCGATCAGCTCCTGGTGCAGGTCACGCGGCGCCGCCATGGCGTCGTTGACGGCCGATTTGGTGATGGCATTGAAGGTGATGCGGTGAACCGGCTTCTCTCCCAGCACCTTGCGCTGGGCCAGCACGTCGCGGACATGCCAGGAGATGGCCTCTCCCTCGCGGTCGGGGTCGGTGGCCAGATAGAGCGCATCGGCCTTCCGGACCGCCTCGGTGATCTCGCGCAGGTGTTTTTCCGACTTCGGGTCCACATCCCATTTCATGGCGAAGTCCTGGTCCGGATCGACGGACCCATCCTTCGCCGGCAGGTCCCGGACGTGGCCGAACGACGCCAGCACCTTGAAGTCATCCCCAAGGTACTTGTTGATGGTCTTGGCCTTGGCCGGCGATTCCACAACGACAACGCGCATGAGCGACGGGCGCCTTTCATCCAGTCCGGACGTGAACCACCCCGCCGGGCGGACAGGACGCCGGCCGGTCAGGGCGTTGTCAGAAGCGCGACCCGCCCCCCCGGCAGGCGGTCCAGGCGGCCCGCCAGTTCCAGTTCGAGCAGGACGGTCGCGACGACGGATACGGACAATTGGCAGCCGCGAATGAGTTCGTCAACCGTCACCGGAACCGGACCGAGCGCCTCGACGATGATCTCGCGTGCCGCATCGACCTCTGCGTCCGGGGGCGGCGATGCTGGCCGGGCGCGGAATTCCGCCGCGTCCGGCTCCGCCAGCGGGGCGCGCAACAGGTCGGCGAGGCCCCTCAGCACGTCGTCGGCGGTTTCTGTCAAGGTGGCACCATCGCGCAACAGTCCGTTGGGACCGGCGGCGCGGGCATCCAGCGGAGAGCCGGGCACGGCGAAGACCTCGCGCCCCTGTTCGCCCGCCAGCCGGGCGGTGATCAGCGAGCCGGAGCGGCCCGCCGCCTCGACCACCACCACCCCCAGCGCCATGCCGGAGATGATTCGGTTGCGGCGGGGAAAGTGGCGGGCCTGAGGGGCCTCGCCCAGCGGCATTTCCGAGACCACCAGTCCCTGTTGCGTCAGGGCGTCGTAAAGCTCCTGGTTCTCGGGCGGATAGACCACGTCCACGCCCCCGGCCAACACCGCCGCCGTGGCGCCCCCCAGCGCCCCCCGATGCGCGGCGGTGTCGATGCCCCGGGCCATGCCGGAGACCACCAGCAGGTCGGCGCGGGCGAGATCCTGGGCCAGCCGATGCGCCAGCTTGCGCCCGTTCAGCGAGGCATTGCGGGCACCGACGATGGCCACGCCCGGCCGCTCCAGCAGGGCGACGTGTCCGCGCGCGAACAGCAGGGGCGGGCTGTCTTCCAGCGGGGCGAGGGTGCGCGGATAGCCCGGCGTTCCATGGGCCAGAACGGTGACCCCGGCCTTGCCCGCCGCCTCCAACTCCCGCTCGGCGGCGGACTTGGAACACACGCGCAGCGGCTTGCCGCGCCCGCCGCGCCGCGCCAGCGCCGGCAGGGACTCCAGCGCCGCCGCCGCCGTGCCGTACTGGCGCAGCAGCCGGTGGAAGGTGATTGGCCCCACATTCTCGCTGCGGATCAGCCGCAACCAGTCGCGCAGGTCGGAGTCGGACAAAGACATGGCGGGCGTGGCGGCAAGCGTGAGCATGCGTGCATGATGCCCCAGGAACAACCAAACGGCAATGGGGTTCATTCCGCCAATACGGTCTGGGCGTCCCCGGTACGACAATCCGGTGTTGCGTGGTCGACCGTGCGCGCCTGTCGTTTGGGTCAGTCCAAACCCTCGGGGCCACTCGCGCCAAGCAGATGGGTGCAGCCGAGACGACGCGCCTCAGCCGCCGGGTCGTCGGTGCCGTCCAGGGCATTAAGTACGATCCAGCCCTCGCGGCGCAGGCGGGCAGCGAGGGCGCGGTCGTGGCCGGGCGGAGCCAGACCTCGCGCCGGGGACGCGGCCGGGGGCACCGCATCCAGCACGGCGTCCATCATCAGGGTGAAGCCGGCGGAGGGCTCCGCCGAGTCCCCGGGTCCGGCACCGTAGCGTCCGCCGCGCGCCAGTTCGCCCCGTGCCCGGCGGGCGAAGACCGAAAAGCCGATGCCAGTGTAGTATTCGAAGCCCCGGCTTTCCAGCACGTCAACGGTCAGGGGCAGGCCGGGATGCGCGGACTCGATACGGGCCACCAAGCGGCCCAGGGCGGCCACCCGTTCGGCCGCTGGGTCTGGCAGGCCAAGCCCGCCGATCTCCGCCAGTGTTTCCTGCGCCGGGCCGGTGGCCTGGATCAGGGATACAAGAAGCCCGCCCAGGCCGGACGGTGCCAGGGTCCGCACCGCCGCCACGTCCTTGTGATCGACGGCGGCGCGAAGCTCCGCGTGGTGCTCGGCGTCCAGCCCGTGGGCGTCCACCAGGACCCCGAGAAGGGTCGGCAGGTTCAGGTCGAGGGTCAGGTCGGCGGCGCCAACGGCCTCTAGGGCCTCGGCCACCAGGACGATCACCTCCGCCTCTGCGGCCTCGCCAGTGGCGCCGATCAGTTCGGCGCCGACCTGGGTGAACTGGCGCTCCGGCCTCAGTTGCGTGCCGCGCACGCGCAGCACCTGCCCGGCGTAGCACAGCCTCAAGGGCCGTGGCGTCCGCGCCAGCCGGCTTGTGGCGATGCGGCCGATCTGCACCGTGAAGTCCGGGCGCACGGCCATCATGCGCTGTGACACCGGGTCCATGACCCGGAACGTGTCGCGGGTCAGGGCGGCGCCGGCCCCGGACAACAGTCCGTCCTCGAACTCGATCAGGGGCGGTTTGACGCGGTGGTAGCCATGGCCGGCGACGAAGGCCATGAGCTGTTCGACGATGTGCGCCTCGTGCTCGGCCCGGGGCGGCAGGACGTCACTCAGGCCGTTCGGCAACAGGGCGGCGTGCGGAATGTCGGTCATGGCGGGTCCGGCGTGGTCGGAAGGGGGGACCCGCTGTTTAGTCCCTTTGACGGGCGTTCGGCAAACCAAAATCCGGGGGAGAGGAAATCCGGAGCGATCCGCAACGGATCGCGACGACGATCTGTCTAAATGTCAAATAATGAGAGCGCGTTGCGTGATTCAGAATGCGCGCAACGCGCTCTAGAGCCGTGGCGGGAGCGGTGGCTTACGCCGGTCCTTCCGCGTTCTGCGCGTCGGGTCCTTGTGTTCCCCCTTTTGGACCATTGATCGGCAACGTAATCGTTGCCGTGGTGCCCGTGCCCTTGACGCTGGCGAGCCCGAAATGGCCGCCGTGCAACTCGACCAGGGCCTTCGACACGGGCAGCCCGAGGCCGGTGCCGAAGTGCTTCGTCGTCATGGGGTTTTCCACTTGCCGGAACGGCTCCATCGCATGCGTCAGTTCGTCTGTCGCCATACCGATCCCGGTGTCGGTGACCGTGACACGGACATGATCGCCGTCAAGCAAGTCGGCGGAGGCTGTCACTCGCCCATTCGGTGGCGTGAACTTGATGGCGTTCGACAGCAAGTTCAGCAACACCTGCTTGATCTTGACCTCATCGGCTCGAACCCGCGGCAGGTCGTCTGCCACAGACAGGGCCAGGGTCACGCCCGCATCGGCGGCGATGGTCTCCAGAACGCCGACACTGTCCTCAAGGAGGTCCGGCACCGAGACGAGCTCTGGCCGCAGCTCCATACGGCCAGCCTCCACCTTGGACAGGTCCAACATATTGTTGATGATGGACAATAGGTGATGTCCGCTTCGGTTGATGTCTCGCACATACTCGCTGTAATTGGGCTGTTCGATCTTGCCGAACACACCGCTTTCCATCATGTCGGCGAAACCAATGATGGCGGTGAGGGGTGTCCGGAGTTCATGGCTCATGGTGGCCAGGAAGGTGGACTTGCTCCGGTTCGCCACCTCTGCGTCTTTGCGCGCCTGCTCCAGCCGTCGCGCTGTTTCGGCAATATACTGGTATTGCGTATTCAGTTCGTTGTTGACGGCGGTCAGGCTGGCGGCTTGGCGGTGTGTCTTTTCGTGCGATCTGTGTATCGCGGCCAACGACTGCTCCAGGGAACGTTGCGGCAGCCTCCGCATGACCAGCCAGGACAGGGCACCGATCATTAGTCCGACGCCCATTGCGGCCATCGTTGAAAACAAGAGAGGCCACAGACTGGTGCCGACGCCGACCGAGCCCACCACCTCGCCGCGCACCAGGATGGGTCTGCGTTGCCACATCAGTGGCGGTGCAAGGTTGGGAGTGGTGTCGACGATGTGGACTCCGTTGGCGTCGCACACCTGTTGCCGAACCGCCGCGTTGGATTTGCCGGTCAACGTGATCAGGACCTTCAGATGTTCGACGGCGTATGGCCAGGCTTGGGGGCGGCCGTAGGCGTACCGGGCGATACGCTCCGCATTCAGTTGAGCCTTGAAGGCGAGATCGTTGTTCAGGGCCAAGTACCCCGATAGGGCATAGGCGACCGGCACCGCGACTGCCACCAACGCGCTGATGATGATCGACATCCGGCGCATCAGGTTCCGCGCCCGCTCCAGGGAATCGAAGACCTCCGAAGAAGTTCTGGCGGGATCTGCGGGCATGGGGATCACCGGATCGGAATGGCGCCGAGAGCGCGCAGATGCACTGCGGCGTCTTCCCCCTGCAGGAACGAGACGAAGGCCTTGGCCGCCTTCGAGGCATCGGAGCGGACGACCAGAACGAAGTCCTTGATGGGCGGGTAGTCACCGCTGGCCAGGGTTTCGGCCGATGGCACCAGCCCATCGATCATCACGGGATAGAGCGGTTGGTCCTCCGCGCGAAGTTGAAGCAGCGTTCCCGTGGTCAGGGACCCGGGCAGGGTCACCGCCAGTTCCAGGTTCTCCTGATCAGTTGCGGTGACCGGGACTTCGGGGCGGTCTCGGGCCTCGACCAGGGCTTGCCAGACCGACGGCAGTTCGGCCTCCAGCACATGATAGTCGGTTTCCGTGGGCGGTCGCAGGATGACATGCATCGGCGCGCCGTCCGGCCACATCGGGGACGGATCGGCGATCAGGGCCTTCAGAACCTGCGAGGTGACCTTGGCGCCGCCGGGCCGCGAGGTGATCAGTGCCACCGCCGTGCGTGCGAAGGGGACCTGAATCAGGGTCGAGCCCGCGCCCTCGTCCTCGCGCACGGGACGGCCGCTCACGCCGATATCGATGATCCGGTCGCGAACGGCGCGGATGCCGCCGCCGCTGCCCAGGCTTGGGAGGACGGTGACCGTCACATCGGGCCGGCTGGCGGCGTAATGTTCGCCGAGTTGACTAATGGCAGCGAGCGCCCCGCCGGTGCCGCCAACGCGGATCTCGGTTTCGGCAGCGGCTAGGGGGCCATGCGCGACGGCGCCGAAACAGAACAGAACCGTAAGGAAGGCGACCGGGAGCATCTTGATTTTGGGAGCCATGACACACCTCACCTCTTGCTACGGGAGCATGCCATTGAAGACAATATGATATCATGATCAGCGGCATTTATCGTGCGCAATCTTGCGCCAATTTGGCTTTTCCAATGTGCAGAGGCGTTCAGATATTGTGCAGTCATGCCGTGGTTTTTAGGTTGTTTCTCCGCGTTTTGATGAGACTGTTCCGTGATTAAGTGTCCTTTCGGCCGCCTGCCAAGTGTTCGGCCCTCCGTTCTTGAGGGCCGTCCGCCAGGGATTGACGCGCGGGATAAGGACTGCCGGAGGTCGCGTCCCGTCATCGGCACGTCCCCAATCCCTCCGTCAGCAGCACGAAGCCGAACGGGACGGTGCGATCCGGCGCGTGGGTGAGGGGCAGGTCGTGGACCTGAAACCGGGCCAGCCAGCCGTCCGGTGGGGCGGCGTCAAGCATGGGTTTCAGGGTGTCACGGATCGATTCCGGATCGAGTGTGCCGGTGCGCAAGGCTTCCGTCTCCGCCCGCGACAACAGGATCAGACAGGCGCCGTTTCCGGGCGGGTGCGGCGGGCGCCAGTCAGGGTAGTGACGGGCCACCATGCGGGCGTCGGGGAACGCCGGGCGCAAGTTGGCGCTCCAGTCCAGGTTGGCGGCCACGATGGTGCCGTCGGTGAACCCGGCCTCGCGGACGGCCTGGGCCGCGCGCTCGGCCGGCAGAAGCGACAGACAGCGGTCGCAGTGGCGCGGCTCGATCAAGACCCGGTCCACCACCGACCCCAGCGCGAACAGCACCGCCAGTCCGCCCAGCCCCCATCCCAGCGCGCGCCGACGCCACGGCGCCACGGCCAGGTCGCGCGACCCGACCCACAGCAGCGGGATGGCGGGCAGCACCATCGCCGCCGGCATCAGGTAGTGATAGCGCAGCCGGTCGCCGCCCCTGTCCAGCACGATCGCCAGAGTCAGGGCCATGGCGGCCGCGACGTAAGCAGCCAGCACCCGGTCCCATCGTGGAGTGGGGCGCGCGCCGCCTCTCCGCCACCAGGGCAGGAGCACCAGGATCAACACAAGAGGGGGCGCCATTGCCGCTAGCGGATCGGCCACGGTGTCGCTCAGCAGTCCGGCAAGCGCCTCCCCGGGAGCCACCCCGGCGCCGGTATCCGTGATGGTGGCGACGCGGTCGGGCAGACTCACATCCTGCTCCTGTCTCCACACCAGATGCCCGGGCAGCGCTAGCAGGGGTGCGATGGACACCAGGAGAACGCGCCGGTTGAACAGCCGGGCGCGCGTCGCGGGGTCCACCAATGCGCCCAACAACAAGGCCAGCGCGAACACGGCCATGGTGTACTTGGACAGCAGGGCCAACGCCAAGGCTCCGCCCACGGCCAGGTAACGCATCGCCGTCGGGCGCTCGACCATGCAGACCACGGTCCACAGCAGCAGAGCCGTGGTGGTCAGCAGCAGCGTTGTATGGGTGAAATGCCGCGCGCCCTCGAACCCGAACAGGGCCGTGCCGGCCATGCCGGCCACGGCCCCGGCGGCGAGGGCACCGTCTCCGCCGGCCATGCGGCGGATCGCGTCGTACAGCGCCAGGACCCCGACCCCGACGATGCTCCAGCGCAGAAGGATGGCGCCGGCCAGCGAGGGGCCGGTGGCCTCGAACAGCGCCATCTCCAGCCAGTTGTAGAGCGGCGGCTGTTCGGGATCGTAGCCCCAGGCCCAGCCCTGGGCGAAGACCATGCTTTCCAGGTCGTCACGGGCGAGGCCACTGGACCACGCCAGCGTCAGCCCGACGTGCAGCGCGAGCAGTCCTACGGCCAGTCCCCAGCGTGCCGGCCCATTGGCGAGGGGGCCACCGACGGGACCCGGTTCCGTCCGGTTCACCTGCTCGCGCCCAAGCGCTCGGCGATCTCGGCCAGACGCGCGAACGGACTCTCTCCCTTCGCCAGCGACAACCGGCCGGCGCGGCGCAGGCCTTCGCGGCCGAAGCGCTCGCGGACGAAGTCCTCCAGCCAGGCTTCGGCCTGATGATGGCGGGTCTCGGAGCGCCGGCCGTCCGTGTCCAGGTGGCCGGCGTGCGCGGCGATCGCATTCATCAGCTCCTCGATGCCCTGGAGGCGCGAGGCCGACAGCTTGAGCACCGGCACATCCCACTTGTCCCAATGCTCGCCCAGGCTGAGCGCGCCGACCACATCGGCGCGAGCGCGCTCGGCGGCCGCCCCCATGTCGGCCTTGGTCACGGCGATGATGTGCGGGATCTCGGCGATTCCCGCCTTCATGTACTGAAGGCTGTCGCCGGACCCCGGCTGGACGCAGAACAGGACGGTGTCGGCGACGCTGACGATCTCGGTCTCGGACTGGCCGACGCCCACCGACTCCACGATGACGATGTCGTACAAGGCGCGCATCAGAACCATCGCCGCCGTGGTCAGGCCGGCCAGCCCGCCCAGGTGATCGCGCGCGGCCATGGAGCGGACGAAGACCCCCTGGTCGTCCGGATCGTTCTTCAGCCGCGTGCGGTCGCCCAGCAGGGCGCCACCGGACCGCCGCGACGAGGGATCGACGGCAATGATGCCCACGGTCTTGCCCTCGCGTCGCCACACGGCGATGAGGGTATTCAGCAGCGTGGACTTGCCGACGCCGGGCGGGCCCGTGATCCCCAACACATGGGCGCGCGGGGCCTGATGGGCAGCGGTCAGGAGGTCGGCGGTCGGACCGGCGTCCGGGCTGCTCTCCAGCAGCGCCAGCGCCCGCGCCAGGGCGGCCTTGCCCCCGGCCGCGATGGCCTCCAGGGTCAAGGCGTCCAGAGGGCTGGCGGTGGTGGACTGCTCTGTGGTGGGCTGCGCCATGATTCAGGTCTCTCCGAATGGTCGAGTGCCAGGGTTCGTGTTTAGGGGACGAACCGAAGTGTCGTCAACGCGGGTGGTCGACATGTGCCTACGCACGCGGTTTCAGGCGTGGGCGCGGATCCACAGGCCGGCCGTCCCGGCGGATCTCGAAGTGGACCATGGGTCGGCCCGTGGCGGTGGTTTGCCCTGTCTCGCCCAGCGGCTGACCGCGCCGGACCACCTGTCCGCGTTCGACCCGGGGGGCCGCCGTGTGGCCGTAAGCGGTCACCCAGCCGTCGGCATGGCGGATCAGCACAAGCGTGCCATAGCCGGGGATGGCGTCGCCAATATAGGTCACCACGCCGTTTTCGGCGGCGCGGATCGGGGTTCCGGCCGGCGCGCCGATATCGACGCCGTCGTTGTGCCGTCCGGCGTCGTCGGGACCGAAGCCGGCGATGATCTCGCCGTCCACCGGCCACAGGAACAGATCGCCCGCGCGTGGAGGCGGCTCGGCGCCCGGGACCGCCCGTCGCGCCTGCGCGGCCGACGGCAGCGTCGGCGCGGGTGGAGGCGGTGCGGCCGCCATCTGATTCGGAAAAACGGCGGGGCGGACGTCAACCGGTTCGGGTTCCGAGGCCGCCGGGATGACCAAGGACTCTCCAACCCGGATAACGTAGGGTGGGGCTAGGCCGTTGGCGTTGGCGATGGCGGCCACCGAGGGGCCATAGCGACGCGACAGGGCGTACAGGGTCTCATCGGGGGCCACCGTGTGGACCCGCTGCGCCGGCAGGGTCAGCACCTGCCCGGGTCGGACCTCGAACGGGGGCTCAAGGCCGTTGGCGAGGATGATGGCGCGGGTCGGCACGCCGAGGCGTCTGGAGACGGAATAAACGGTGTCTCCGGGCGCGACCACCACACTGCGGGCCTGGGTCGGATTGCCCTGATAGCGCGGCGCGGGGGCCGGTGTGCCCTGGACGTGGGACGGTGCGGCCGGGTAGGGGCTGTCGCGCCACCCCCGGTCACACCCGACCGATCCCAGCATCAGGCCGGTCAGGGCACTGACAACCAGAACGCGGCGAAAGGGTGGAGGCGTGGGCTTCATGGCGTCACTCTATCGCCCATGACCGGGCGAGGCCAGATGCCGTCCGTCAGGTGTCCGGATCGTGATCCGGAACGCCGTCCAGAAGGGGCACGAAGCGGACGGCCAGGAGTCGCTCGGTGTGCAGCCTGTGATTGGATCGCGTCACCCGCATCACCCATTGCTGATCGGCATCGCCCACCGGCAGCACCATGACACCGCCGTCGTCAAGCTGGTCGGCAAGGCCTTCCGGGATCTGTCGCGCCGCCGCCGTGACCATGATTCGGGTAAACGGCGCTTGTTCCGGCCATCCCTTCATACCGTCGCCGTGGCGGGTCACGATGTTGGTCAGGGACAGATGCTTGAAGCGTGCTTCCGCCTGGGCCAGCAGGGGCGCGTGCCGCTCCACCGTGTAAACCCGCCGCGCCACCTTTGACAGCACCGCCGCCTGATAGCCGGAGCCGGTGCCGATCTCCAGAACCTTGTCGCGCGGCCCAAGGGTCAGGTACTGGGTCATCAGACCGACCACCAGAGGCTGGCTGATCGTCTGGCCGCAGTCGATGGGCAGCGCCCGGTTGTCGTAGGCATGCTCCAGGAACGGGTCGGAGACGAACACCTCGCGCGGCACCGTCTCCAGCGCCGACAGCACGCGCGTGTCCGTCACCCCCGTGCGCCGCAGGTCCATCAGCAGGCGGATCTTGTGGTCGTGGGCGCCGCCGTTCAAAAGACGTTCCTCATGGCATCGAGGGTTGCGGGATCGGTCAGGTCGATACACAGCGGCGTGACCGAGACAAAGCCCTCGGCAATGGCGTGCAGGTCGGAGCCCTCGCCCTCCAGGCCGCGCACTTGCTCGACGCCGATCCACACGTAGGGCCGACCGCGCGGATCGACCCGCTCGACCATGTTCTCGGAAAACCGGCTGGAACCGATCCGCTTGCCCTGGGGCGTGACCCGGATGCCCTGGACCTTGTCCACGGGCCGATCCGGGAAGTTGACGTTGACCAGCACGTCACGGCTCCAGGGCGCGGCACAGGCGCGGCGAATCACGTCGCCGGCCAGGGTCTCCCCCGTTGCCCACGGCCAGGCCTCGGGGTTCGATCCCTGCTGCGACAGCGCCATGGAGCGGATGCCCAGCAAGGTGCCCTCCATGGCCACGGCGACGGTGCCCGAATAGGTGATGTCCTCGCCCATGTTGGAGCCGCGATTGAACCCGGACAGCACAAGGTCGGGGCGGCGGTCGGGCAGGAACAGCTTGACCGCCATCAGAACACAGTCCGTGGGCGTGCCGCGCACCGCGACATGACGCGGCCCACGCCAGTCATAACGGATCGGGTCGTGCAGGGTCAGCGAATGGCCGGCGCCGCTCTGCTCGGTCTCCGGGGCCACCACCCACACATCGTCCGACAGGGTCCGCGCCACGCGCTCCAGCGCGGCGAGGCCGGGCGCGTCGATGCCGTCATCGTTGGAGACCAGAATACGGGCCTTGGATAGATCGGGGATCGGTTCAAACATCGGGACGCAGCACCTCCAGGCCGCCCATGTAGGGCTTCAGGGCGTCGGGCACCGTCACTGACCCGTCGGCCCGCTGATAATTCTCCAGCACGGCCACCAGGGTGCGGCCCACTGCCAATCCGGAGCCGTTCAGGGTGTGGACGTGTGCCGTGCCTTTCCCCTCGGTGGGACGGAAGCGCGCGTCCATGCGTCGCGCCTGGAAGGCGCCGGTGTTGGAGCACGAGGAGATTTCTCGGTAGCGGCCGGCGCCGGGCAGCCAGACCTCGATATCGTGGGTGCGGTGCGCGGCGAAGCCTAGGTCGCCTGTGCACAGCGCCACGGTGCGGAAGGGCAGGTTCAGGCGCTTCAGGACCTCCTCGGCGCAGGCGGTCTTGCGGTCGAGTTCGGCCCGGGACTGGTCGGGGTGGACGATGCTGACCAGTTCGACCTTCTCGAACTGGTGCATGCGGATCATGCCGCGCGTGTCCTTGCCGGCGGCGCCGGCCTCGGACCGGAAACACTGTGTGAACGCCGTGAAGCGCAGGGGCAGGGTGGCCTCGTCCAGGATCTGACCGCCGACCATGTTGGTCAGGGTGACCTCGGCGGTGGGGATCAGCCAGAAGCCGCCGTCCACCTTGAACAGGTCCTCGGCGAACTTGGGCAACTGCGCGGTGCCGAACAGGGCCTCGTCGCGCACAAGGGCCGGCGTATTGATCTCGGTGTAACCGTGCTCCGACGTGTGCAGATCCAGCATGAACTGGGCCAACGCCCGTTCCAGGCGGGCCACCTGCCCCTTCAGGATCACGAACCGCGTGCCGGACTGGCGGGCGGCGGTCTCGAAGTCCATGCCCAGCGGCGCGCCGATGTCGAAGTGCTCCCGGGGGTCGAAATCGAACGTGCGCGGTTCGCCCCATCGCCGGAGTTCGAGATTGTGGTCCTCGTCCGGCCCGTCGGGCACGTCGTCGTCGGGCGTGTTGGGCAGGGTGGACAACACCTCCCGAAGGTCGGCGTCGGCGGCCGCATTCTCGCCCTCGATCTCGGCCATGCGGGTCTTGATGCTGGCCACCTCGTCCATCAGGGGCTGGGCGTCGCCGCCTTCCTTCTTGACCTTGCCGATGGACTTCGAGACCTCGTTGCGCCGCGCCTGAAGCGTGTTCAACTCGGTCTGCGAGGTCCGCCGGGTCTCATCCCGCGCCAGCAAGCGCGCGGACAACGGCGCAAGGCCGCGCCGGGTCAGGCCGGTGTCGAAGGCGTCGGGGTTGTCTCGGATCCACTTGATGTCATGCATCGGTCGTTCCGTTGGTTCGGTGATGGACGGCGGCGCGAGGTTCACGGTGCGGGGCCACATTCCGCCCAGCGCGGACGGGCGTCATTGCGAGCCCTCGTCGCTGGACGAGGGTGAAGCAATCCAGGGCAGAAAACGAAAGCACCTGCTCTGGATTGCTTCGTCGCTTCGCTCCTCGCAATGACGGTGCGTGTTGCCTCACCGCCCGGTGTTGAAGTCCGTATCGTCCGGGCCGTCATCCTCGTCGGCCTCGGTGATCTCATCCGTTGGGGACACGCGGGTCGACGTCGCCGCCGCCGAAGCTGCTGGTTCGGCCCGGCTGTCGTCCTCGCGCGGCGCTGGGCGTGACGAACCGGCGGTCGGGTCCGGGTCATCCGGATCGTCGCCGTCGTCGTCATCCTCGTCGTCGTCGAGCCAGTCCTCGTCCTCCTCGACATCGCCGCGTCGCCGTTCGACGTAGCGGCACGACCAGATGGACGCCTCGTAGAGCAGGAGCAGCGGCAGCGCGAGACCCACCTGACTGATGATGTCGGGCGGCGTGACCACGGCGGCCAGCACGAACACGCCGACGATGGCGTATTTGCGCGCCCCTGCCAGCCCGGAGGAGGTGACGATGCCGACGCGGGCCATCAGGGTCAGTGCCACCGGCATCTGAAAGCAGAACCCGAAGGCCAGGATCAGCCGCATCACGAGGCCCAGATACTCGCCGACCTTGGCCTCAAGCTCGATCGGCAGCACGGTCTCGGCGCCGGTGGTCTGGAACCCCAGCAGGAACCGCCACGCCAGGGGCATGATCATATAGTAAACGAGCGCGGCGCCGGTCAGGAACAGCACCGGCGAGGCGAACAGGAACGGCAGCAGCGCCTTCTTTTCGTGCTTGTACAGACCCGGCGCGATGAACAGCCAGACCTGCGTCGCCAGCATCGGGAACGTCACCACAAGGGCGCCGAAGGCGGCCACGGCCACGTATGTGAAAAAGGCCTCCGTCAGCGCCGTGTAGATCATGCGCTGGCTGCCGCCGACCTCCCGCATGATGGTCGCCAGCGGCTGCATGAGGAAATCGTAGATGTATTGCGCGAGACCGTAGCAGGCGAAGAAGGCCACGATGAAGGCCACCGCGGACCACAGCAGGCGGGTCCGCAGTTCGGTCAGATGGTCCACCAGCGACATCTTGTTGTCGTCGGGGTTGTCGCTGTAGGCAGGCACCGCTCAATCCTCGCCGGAATTGCTCTTCGGGGTCGGTGGTGTCGCGTCGGCGCGCGCTGTCGCTCCGTCGCCATCGGACGAGGGCGCCTTGCGGGTCGGGCGCCGACGGGCGGCGCGGTCAACCTCGTCCAGTTCGCGCGCCACCCGACCGTCGGGATCGACCATTTTGTTGATCGACTGGCCGATGTTCTTGCGCCGGACCTTGTTGACGCCGTCCCTCACGTCCTCAAGCTCGGCCTCGCGGATGACGTCATCGACGTGGCCCTGGAACTCGCGCGCCAGACCGCGCAGCCGGCGCGACCACTGCCCCAACGTCCGCAGAACCTTGGGCAGGTCCTTCGGGCCGATGATCAGCAGGGCGACGACGCCGATGACGGCCAGTTCCGTCCATCCGAAATCGAACATGGGGCGCGCCTAGCCGTTGGAGGCCTCGTCCTTCTTGCGCTCGGACGCGGCGGTGTTTTCGCCCTCGATCTTGCGGGACTCGCCGGAGCCGTCGGAGTCATCGTCGTCCGCCAGACCCTTCTTAAAGGCCTTCACGCCCTTGGCGACGTCGCCCATCAGCCGGGGAATCTTGCCCGCGCCGAACAGCAGCAGGACAACGAGAAGAACAATGATCCAGTGCCAGATGCTGAAAGTACCCATCCTCAACCATCTCCCAGGGTGATCGCGCCGCTTACGTGGTGTCGGTGTTCGCACCGCCGGTGAGAGGCGGAGCGCGACGGTAAAATGCACCAAGTGGGGCGCCGGGGAAAGGCCCGCGTTGCGCGTTCGGATCGATGGTACCAAGCGCGGTGCGGTCCACGGCCGCCGGACCGGGGAAAGACCGGCGGACACTGTTGCGGTTTTGGGGGCGCCGGGACGATCCAGATCACCGAGGCGCAAACCAAGACTCCGAGAAGCGAAAGGGGGATGTTCGGGAACAAGATCGTATTGCGGAATCCATCGCGACAATTTCATAACTGGACTAATACGAACATTCCGCTCGGACAGAGTGCGGATAATTTCTTTTCCGCAATAAGCCATGCCCAAATTGGGTATTTTCTTGAGAAACCCAAGAAAAAATGAGATAAATTGGATCTGATGGCGTCACGTCAGACACAGTGACCATTGGTGCCAATGACCTTGATCCCGTCGTTTGGATTCGGCTGGGCGCGGATAGCGCACGTCACACCGGCGCGGTGTTTCGCGAGCGTACTGAATTTCGAGGCGCCTGCGGAGGGGCTCCCCGGCATCGTATGGCAGCCGCGTCCGCGGTGTGGGACGAGGGGTACTCGGTCTGACCGGGTCATCGTGTCATGCCCGAGCAGGCGGACTCGTTGGTCGGCCCGGTCACTTCGCAGAGTGCCGGCGACAAAGATAAAGGAGAGACACGATGACGGCCGCGCAACAGTTCAAGGAAGATCCGATCGAATTCATGGAAAATAACGTTGTGCTTGTCAGGTGTGGTTACGGCACAGAATGGAAAAAAACGCTCAGCAAGCACTTCGGGTCATCGTTGATCGGTGGCGTGATGACATTGACCTTGAAAGCGGTAGGAAGAAATTATGATAAAACAGCATATCATGGTCGTTATGGATACAGGGTGCCATTGTATATGCTAGTGAACGGGCGAAATGCAGACAGGAATGAGCAGATTGCTGCGTATTGGTGCCCTTATGAAGACAATAAAACATTCGGCGTGATGCTTGGTAACGCGGCCAAGTATATGTTTACGGCTGAAATGAGTGGATGTTCCCTGGGGCTGGGGTCACCCTGCCAGGATGGATCGATCTTGGTCTACCACTCCAATGTCAAATCGGCCACCGGGAACCAGAGCAGCGCTCAGATGACGGAACTTGCCAAGGTCGGCGCGACCCAAAAAGTTTTGACGCCGGGCGAGTATAGAAGTACGGAATTTGGACAGGACGCTATAAATATCACGCCATTCGGTGTGCGCGAAAAAAGCAAGTGGAAGTTACACTATCAAATGTACAAATATACCGCAGGAAACAAAATTAGTCTCATGGGTGTCAAGCCTGTTACGGGGATCGTCGAATCAACTCCGGCGCTTATTTAGGGTTTTTGGGTTGAGTGTCGCGCCAGCCCACCGGGCTATCCCCAACACGGTCCTGCGGGACAGGATATGGGGGGTGGCCGGGTGGGCGCGTGGACCGGGGCCGAGTCCACCGAAGGTCATACCGGGCGACGATTGGACTGACTCGTCCGGCTAAGGGTCACCTCGGCGAACCAAGGATGTTGAGGTTCTTGTTTTTTTCTCGCCGCGGCGCCCCTTCGGACCGCGCGGGATGTGCTCTTGCCCTGGGCGCAAGAGGTCAGGCCGTGGGTCCCTCGGCCCGACCCCGGATCAGTGCCCGCGCGGCGAAACGGGCCGGGTGGACGGCGGCGGTCAGGTCTGGGGGCAGCGGCGAGGGGGTGTCGGTGACGGCGGCGGCCACCGCCTCCGCCAGCAGGGGTGCGGTGGTCAGGCCGTGGGAGCCCAGGCCGCACAGGGTGAACAACCCGTCGGCGCCCGGGGCGGGCAGGGCGCCTGCCGCCTTGCGCCCGCCCTTGCGCAGAGTCTCGCCGTGGGTCTCGGCCAGCGCGGCGGTGTCGAACAACCGGCCGGCCAGGGGTAGGTGATCGGGCGTGGTGGCGCGCAGGCCGGCCAGGGCACCGATGGTCGGTTCCACGCCCAAGGCTTCGGCCAGCGCCGGCCATTCGCCAGCCAGGGACTCGCGAATCCGGGCGTCGTCGCCGTCGCGCGGGGCGTAGGGATTGTCCGTTCGGGCGCGCCAGGGCTCGTGCGTGGCCCCGAGCAGCCGGACCCAGCCACCCTCGCCATCGGGGACCGGCGGGGTGACATAGCCGCCGCTGGAGATCGCGACCCGGGGCGGCGCGTCGGGGTCGGCGACCCTCAGAAGGCTCACCTGCCCGCGCGTGGGGCGCAGGGGCAACGCGGCGGCCGGCCACAGTCGGGTGGTGTCGGTCGCGGTGGCCAGGACCACGGTATCCGCCTCGACAACCACGGATCCGTCGGCGCCCATCAGGATCCAACCACCGTCCTTGCCGGGTTGCAGTGTCTCGACGGTCGCGGCCAGAACGGGCGTGTCCCCCAGCAACGCCGGCAACAGCGCGGGCGGCGACAGGCACCCGCCCATGGGGTGCCACAGCGCGCTTTCGCCTGGGGGATCAAGTCCCACAAGGCTGGCAGCCTCGGGCGCCTTCACCAACCTCAGGCGATCCTCGGGCCAGTCCATGCGGTCGATCACCGCCTGCCGCCAGGCATCGTCCCGGCGGCCCCGGTCGGCGGACAGCAGCCCGCGTGGCCCGCGCCAGGGGGCCGCGCCGCCGTCCGCCAGTCGGTCATAGAGCGCCACCGCCGCGAGGGAGGACGCCGCGTGCAACCGGGCAGGGGCCGAGTCGTTCTTCTCCAGCCGGGGTTCGAGCAGGCCGAGCAGGGCCGGGGGTAGGCTCTCGCCCGGATGCCCGCGCGCGTCCACGAGCACGATGTCGTTCGCTCCGCGCCGCCGCAGCGCCGCTGCCACCGCGCAGCCGGCAATTCCGGCGCCGATAACTGCGATACGTCGGCGCGGCCGGAGCGGCTCCGGCGATCCCGCCAGCCGACCTCTCAGGCATTCGCGCTTGCCGGCGAAGCCAGGCGTGCGTGCGACCGTGAATCCGACGTCCTCCAGGCCGCGCCGCACCGCGCCGGCCGTGGTGTAGGTGGCCAGCCGGGCGCCCGGGCGGCTGAGGCGGGCGACATGGCCGAGCACGTCCGGGCTCCACATGTCGGGATTGCGGGCCGGGGCGAAACCGTCGAGCGCCCAGGTGTCCACGGGTCCGCCCAGGGTGGGCAGGGCCTCTTCGACCCGCCCGAACGCCAGGGTCAGGGTCACGCGGTCGTCGAGCGCGCGCGTGTGCAGGCCAGGGATGGGCGGCGGCCACGCGGCCAGCAGGCGCGCCGCGAGGTCAGCCAGGGCGGGAAAGCGGGCCAGGGCGCGCGTGGCCTCGTCGCGCGACATCGGCCAGCCCTCGACGGACAGCCAGTGCAGCCGGGCGTCCGGCGGGGCCGTGCGGCGCCACAGGTCCCAGGCGACCAGCAGGTTCAGGCCAATGCCGAATCCGGTTTCGCCGATGACCAAGGGGCCGGGGCGGTTCCACACCGCCGGGGCGCCGATGCCGTCCAGGATGACGTGCCGCGCCTCCCCGATCGCGTCGGCGCGGGTGGCGTAGAGATCGCCGAAATCCAGGCTTTCCGGCGTGCCGTCATCGCCCCAAGCCAGTGTCGGGCGGCGCAGGGTCCAACCGGGTGTCATCGTCCGCGCCGTCCCCTGTTGCGTCCGTACCGGCCCGGAGCCTCGGTGCGGGCGACGAATTCCGGCGGTTGCTTTCGCACCCAGGCGAGGAAGCGTTCCATGTCGGGATGGCTGCGGATCGCCTCTGGCGTGTTCATGCGTCGGGCGAGGGTGGCGGGATCGAACAGGCGGTGGATCATGCGGTGGCAGACGCGGTGCAAGGGCGACGTCTCCCGGCCCCCGAACGCACGGGGGGTCCAGTGGTGATCCTCAACGCTGGGGCCGGCGATCAGGGGCCGGCCGCACAGCGGACACGGCCCGAGATCGCGGTCCCGATGGCCAAGTGTCGGTTGATTGGATGACGCCTTACACATTCTGACGTCGTGTGCTTCGAGTTCCAACACAATAAGCTCGTCATTGCGAGGAGCGTAGCGACGAAGCAATCCAGGGCACATGTTAGTGTTTTCCGCTCTGGATTGCTTCGCCTGCGTCTGGCGACGCGGGCTCGCAATGACGGAATTTGTGCCCGAACCCTGGCTTTGGCCCGCAACGGCCGGATCGTGACGCGAGACCAAGCCCGGGATCCCCTCAGGGGGGGGACGTCCCGGCCGTCAGGCGGCGCCATCCGGTCGAGTCGATTCGATCTGCTCCACGGCGGTCGAGAGGTCCGACAGCATGTCCACCACCTCCTTGCTGGCTCGGTTCAGGCCGGTGATGGCCTCCAGGGCGCCGTCCATGTCGCCGGCGGTGGCCTTGCGCACGGCCTCGCGGCCCAGGGCGTGAACCTCGGCGTGCGGGCGATCCAGGTCCCTGTAGGCCTTGTGATTGCGCAGGGTGGGGTCGTTCACGCTCTTATACCACTTGCCCAGGCGGCAGGCGTTGTGGTCGGGAATATCGTGTTCCTTCCACGAGTCGCGGCCGAGCACTGTATCGACCACACGTTTCTTGAAGACGACGTGGTCGTTCTTGGCCACCTCGACCAGCACCAGGGACCCGCCCAGTCCGGCGAACAGGCTGACCTGTTCGTTCAGCGCTGCCGTGGCCTGATCCATTGCCTTGAGCGCGTTCAGGACTTCTTCGGTGTTGCGTTTGGACAGGGAGGCGATGGTTGTCGTGCCCTCGGCGATCTCGTTGGCGGCGTCGGTCTGCTGGGTCAGGATCGAGGCGATGTCGCGCATCTTTTCGGTGACGTTGTTGATGCTGCCTGAGATGTTTTGGAGTTGGCCGCCCAGGTCCGTCACCACTCCGCGTCCGTCCTCGACCGCGCCGGCGCCCTTTTCCATGGCCTCGATGATGGTGCTCATCTCGCCGCGCAGGGTGGTGATGCGGCCTCGGATGTCCTCGGTGGCCCGGGCGGTCTGATTGGCGAGGCTCTTGACCTCGTTGGCGACGACGGCGAAGCCCTTGCCGGCATCGCCGGCCCGGGCCGCCTCAATGGTGGCGTTCAGGGCGAGCAGGTTGGTCTGGTCGGCGATGTCCTCGATCTGCTGGACGATCTCGCCGATCTGGGTCGACGCTTCGGCCAGCGTATCAATGCGGTCGGCCGCCCCGCGCACGGCCCCGTGGATCCCTTCCATGGTCTCGACGGCGCGGCCGGCGCCCTCGACGCCCTCGCCGGCGGCGCCACGCGCGCCCTCGGCATCGGCGGCGGCGCGATCCGACGAGGCGGAGATCTCCCGCGTGGAGGACACCATTTCCTCAACGGCGGAGGCCATGGTTTGGGTCTGCACGTTGGCGGCGTTGACGTCGCGCATCATGTGCGCCAGCGTCACGATAGCCTCGTTGGCCTGGATGGCGGCCGCGACGACACCGCGCAGATTCGTCCGCGCCTGGGCGGTCAGGGTGCGTTGCTGGGCCTCCACCTCGGCGAGCTTTTTGGCCTGCGCGTGCTCGGCGGCGTCGACCTGTTCGACCTTGGTCCGGAAGTCGCTCAGGGACCGCACCATGCGTGCCACCTCGCCGGTCCCCTTGGTCTCTGGCAGGTGGATGTTGAAGTCGCGGTTTGACAAACGTGTCAGGGTGTCGGTGACCATCCCCACGGGGCCGGCGATGCCGCGCGCGATCCAGTACCCCAGAAGCAGGGCAACGGCCAGGGTCATCAGGGTTCCGACGGTCGCCAGCCATCGGGCGTCGGCGATCTGGGCATGATAGGGGGTGGCGTCCAGGGCGATGGAGGCCACGCCGATGGGCCTGCCCGCATAGTCCGTGATGGTCCGCGCCAGAACGGCGATGTTGAGGTCGCCCTCGTCGATTTGGCGGAAGACGGTGCCGTCGTTCATGACAGTGCTCAGGGCGTCTTCCGGAAGGTATTGGACGCCGTCATGGGTCGAGGCGAAGGTCTCGAACCGGCCGTCGGCCGTGGTCAGGTAGAGGGCGATGTTGACCCCGTAGTCCCGCGCGAATCGCTCGAAGAAGGGCTGGTCGAAGGACAGGCCGAACTCGACCGAGCCGACATGCTGGCCATCGTGGTACACCGGCGTGACGCCCCGCATGCCGAGACCGGCGACGCCGCGCTCCAAGCCTTGGATGGACGTCCGATCACGGTTGGTCTCGACCACCGTGCTGCGGAAGCCGCTAAGGTCGTCGCCGAACTTTTCGGGTTTGTGGATGCGGACGAACGAGGTCGCTGGCGGGCTGTGGAACTGGAACTGCCGGACGCCGAAGGTCTCGCGCATGGCCTCGAACGCTGGTTGGTACAGGTCGAGCAGCGCCTGCCGATCGCCCGCCGCGAAGGCCGCCGACGCTGTCGGCGATTCGGCGACGAGCGTGGCCAGCGACAGCGCGCGTTGGCCCTCTTCGGCGAGATCGGAGCGCAGGTTGTCGAACAGGCTGGTCAGTTGCCGTTCTTCCGCGTGGACGGTCAGCCGCTCCATGTAGATCGTGAACACCACGGACATGGCGACAGCCGCCAGAAGGGATAGCCCACCGAGCGAGAGGATCAGGCGCCACTGGATGGACATGGACAAGGGTCTCCGGATTGACAGAGGCCGTCTCAACCTCTGCGTTTGCCCTCGACGAATCGCGCGTACGGTCTTGAGGATCGGTCAGTGCCATTGCCACAATCTGCCACATTTTGGTTTTCAGTCGCTTAATGCCATTTCGCTTGGGGTCAAAGATCGAGGATGGGACGTCCGGACTCATCCCGTGCCGTCGTTCGGCCAAACCCGGGCCAGCGCGGCGGCGGCGATGGCCAGGCCCTCCGGGTCGATACCGTGTCCGAGCCCGGGCCGCCCATGGCTGTCGACCGTCACCCCGGCGGCCTTCAGTCCGGCCTCGGCGTGGGCCAGGGCGGCGAAGGGCACCACGGGGTCCTGTTCCCCGTGGATCAGGGTGACCGGCGGGCGCGCCGTGATTTCTCCGGGCAGCGCTCCGGCGCCGGTCAGCGCGCCCGAAAAGCCGATCAGCGCGGCCACCGGGGCAGGACGGCGCAACACCACCTGCAAGGCCATCATGGTCCCCTGGGAAAAGCCGATCACGGCCAGTCGGTCGGGACCCAGGCCGTAGCGCGTCAACAGGTCGTCAAGGGTGGCGTCGAGGGAGGGGGCTGCCGCGCGCGCGCCCTCGCCCATGGTTTCCAATGCGGGCACCAGATTGGCCGCGTCGCGGCGCCACATCTCCGGATCATACTGCGTGAAACTGAACCACTGGCGGCCGAACGGCATCACCTCGCACGGCTCGGGCGCGTGCGGGGCATGGAAAGCGGCCTTAGGGAACCGTTGCGCCAGGGCCGGAGCCAGAGCGATCAGGTCGTTGCCGTCGGCGCCGAAGCCGTGCAGCAGCACGATGATCTGTTCCGGCGCGCCGTCGGTGGCGGGCGGCGCGGAGGGTCCGTCGAGAAGAGGAGGGGCGTCGGCGGGCATGGCGGAACCTCGCGGTTGGGACGTGGGGGCGCCCCCCACCCTAATCCACGGCCACCGGTGGGTCCATGTCCTCGTCCCAGTCGGCGGGCGGGGCGGGATACTTGGCCAGCATGGCTTCCAGCAACGCGACGTGTTCCGATTCTTCCTCCGCGAACTCGGCGGCCAGTTCCCGGATGCGCGCGTTGTCGGACCCATCAGCGAGGCCGGCGTAATAGACCTGGGCGCGCTTTTCACTGTCCAGAGCCATGACCAGGGCGTGGTGCGGCGTCATCAGGTAGTGAGTGGCGTCCTGGTCTGGCGTCTCCGGCGGTTCGGCGTTCGGCCACTTGAACTCCCACGGCTTCAGGTCGGGCAGGGTCATGCCCTCGCCCAACTTGCGCGCCTCCGCCAGATGCAGACGCGAGTAATGCGCCATCTTGCGGAACAGGTCGGTGACCTCGTGGTTCTGGTGAACGTCGAGGGCGTCGGCCATGTCATCGAAGCGCACCGCCGAGTCCTCTTCCAGGGCGATGGCGTGGGCAATGAATTCTTCCACGGTTTCCAACGGCGTTTCTCCGGTCTGTGGGCGGGGGCGGTCAGACCGCCGTCAGATGGCGAACTGATCGCCGAGCGTGGCAACCGGCTCGACGGACTTGGGCGTCGGCTGGAACGGGGGCGTTTGGCTCTTGTACAGGATCCCTGTCGTAAACCCGTCGTCGTCCAGCAGCCGCAGAAAGGCCTCGCGGCGATCACTGTAGGGTTCCGTGAAGTCGGCATGCACGACCTCGCGCCAGCCCTTCTGTTCCGGACGGTAGGTCACGCACGGGCTCAGCACATGCACGAACGAGAAGCCTTTGTGCTCGATGGCGGCGCAGATCTGACGCGTCACCTCCAGCGGATCGCCCGAGAACGCCCGGCTGATGAAGGTCGCCCCCGCCGATAGGGCCATTTCCAGCGGGCGGAATGGGGACAGGCCGGGTCCTTCCGGCGTCAGCTTAGAGCCGGTCCAGTCCGCCGCGGTGGTCGGCGAGGCCTGCCCCTTGGTCATGCCGTAGACGCTGTTGTCCATGATGATATAGGTCATGTCCACATTGCGCCGGCAGCCATGGACAAAGTGGTTGCCGCCGATCGAAAAGCCGTCGCCGTCGCCACCGACGGCCAGCACCGTCAACTCGGGGCGTGCCAGCTTCAGGCCGCTGGCGACCGGCAGGGCGCGGCCGTGCACGGCGTGGAAGCCATACAGCGAGGTATAGGCCGGCAGTCGCGATGAACAGCCGATGCCGGAGACCAGCGCCACGTCCTTGTGTGGCAGGCGCAGTTCCGCCAACGCCCGTGTGATGGCCGCAAGAACCGAGAAATCACCGCATCCGGGACACCAGACCGGCTTGAGGTCAGACTTGTAATCCTGGGGCTTTGGCGCGACCGCGTCCATGGGGTCCGCTCCCTTTCTGTCTAGAGCGCGTTGCGTGAGGTCTGACTCGCGCAACGCGCTCTATTGAATTGATATTGAAGCAAATCGTCGTCGCGATCCGCTCCGGATCGCTCGGGATTTGCTCTCGGTTCCGTGGTCCGGTGTCCTGGCGTTACTGACCTAGGATGTGTTGAAGAATCTCGCGCGGCCGCAGACTGAACGGTCCGGGGCGGTGGAAGGCCGTGACCTTGCCGGGCAGGTCCAGATGCGCCCGCAGGTGACGGTAATACTGGCCGCCGTGGTTCTGCTCCACGACGACAACCTGACTGATGCCCTCCAGGGCCTTGCCCATCTTGTCGAGGGGAATCGGGTGGATCAGGCGCGCGGCGATCAGGCGCACCTTGAAGCCCTGGGCGCGGGCGCGCTGTACCGCCTCCCGACACGGCTCGGCGGCCGAACCCCAGGTGACGACGGCAATACTGGCGTCTTCGTCGCCCTCGATCATCGCCCAGTGGTCGCCGTAGTCATAGCCCACGACTTTGCGCAGGCGCTTGTCGAGTTGGCTCTGGTGGTGGTCGATCTGGGTCGAGGGGTTGCCGAACTCGTTGTGCTCCAGGCCGTCGGCGGTATGGGCGCCGCCCTCCTGCCCCGGCAGGGCCATGGGCGACACGCCGTCGGCGGTGATGGCGTATCGGCGGTAGGGGGCCTCGATTGTCTCGGGCACGAGACGCTTGCCGATGAAGGCGATCTCCGCCGGCTTGTCGATAATGGCGCGCGACTGGCCGATGGACTGGTCGGACAGCACGATGACCGCCGTCTGCATCGCCTCGGCCAGATGCACGCTCCATTGCGTGGCGAACAGGCAGTCACCGATGGAGAGGGGCGCGGTGACGACGTGCGGGGCGTCGCCGTGCAGGCCGTTGACGGCGATGTTCAGGTCCACCTGTTCGGACTTGGTGGGAATGCCGGTCGAGGGGCCGCCGCGCTGCACGTTGATGACCACGATGGGTGTCTCGGAGGCGACGGCGAGGCCCAGGCTTTCCATCATCAGCGCCAGACCGGGGCCGGAGGTCGCGGTCACCGACGGCACACCGCCGAAACTGGAGCCGATGATCATGTTGATCGAGGCCAGTTCGTCCTCGCACTGCACCAGCGCGCCACCGACGCGCGGCAGGTTGGGGGCCAGCCATTCCAATATGTCGGTGGCCGGCGTGATCGGATAGGCGGCGCAGAATCGGGCGCCGCCCTGAATGGCGCCCAGGCCGGCGGCGTCGTTGCCGGTGATGGACCAGCGTTCGGTCTCGCGCGGGTGTGGGGGGGCCAGCGGTTCCAGGCCGGTGATGCCGGCGGCCGCCTCGGCTCCGGCGTCCAGGCCGGCCTTGCTGGCGGCCAGCGCCTCTTCGCCCTTCTTCGCCAGTTGCTTGGCGAGGCGGTCCAGAAGGTAGTGATGATCCAGACCGATCAGTTCGGCAATCAGGCCCAGGCCGACCATGTTGACCCGACCGCCCGGGATAGCCTTGGCGAGGTCCTGCATGGGAACCTCGACAATGCGGTGGTGGTCCCGCCGCATGACTTCGGGCACGGCGCCGTTGCGCGGGTCGGCGATCACGATGCCGCCCGGGATCAGGGGCAACTCGGCGCTGAACCGCTCGATGTTGCCCCAGTCGAAGGCCAGCAGGACGTCGTGGCCATCGTCCAGGCCCTGAACAGGGCGAGTGGCCACCCGCAGGAGCGCGGCCGACTCGCCGCCGCGGATCTGGGGGCCGAGCGTGCGGCCCATGAGGCCGTAGTAGCCGGCTTCCGCCGCTGCATCCAAAAGCATCTGGCCGGCGGTCATCACACCGGCGCCGCCGCTGCCGGTCAGGGCGATCGAGACCGAGGTTCGCTGCATGAGGGGGGTTCCAATCCGCAGTGTCATCAGCCCACGCCGGAACGGGCAGCGCCCCGCCGTCAGCCAATCCGTCAAGAGAGGACACGGTTACACCATGCTACCGCAACTGTTCAATCGGCATGGACTGTCCGGGGCATTGATTCGAATCAATGCGGGCTGCGCTTTTTCGGCCTAACGGGAGCACAGTCCGGTCGGACGGTCCGTGAACGCCCCCTTGAACCGCGCATCGCGGGGTGTTCGGGCGTGCGGTTGCGATTGGATCGTCTTTTTGGCAAAGTCAACCAGGGAGGGGGGGGGTGCGCTTCGGGTCCGGAGCGACAAGCCCAACGACCTCTTTTTTCTTTCTTCTTCAGTGGGACACCGTATCCATGGCCCTCAAGATCAGCGACACCTGCATCAACTGCGATGCCTGCCCGGCCGAGTGCCCGAATGACGCCATTGCCATGGGCAGCATGATCTACGAGATCAATCACGAGCGTTGCACCGAATGCGTCGGTCATTATGACGAGCCGCAGTGCGTGGCTGTCTGCCCGGTCGAGTGCATCGTTAAGGATCCCGCGCGCGCCGAAACGCCGGAACAGCTTCAGGCGAAGTTCGAGCGCCTGCAGGCGGCCTGAGCGACCGTTGCGAATGGGCCTTCGGCCCGGGACGTGGGCTGTCGAGGGAGATGGCCGGCGTCCCGCGCTGTCGGCGTTGCCGTGGTGACGGCTGAAGGGTAGGGTGCGCGCCATGACGTCCACCCTGTCCCAAGCTTTGTCGTCGGCGTTTCCGGTGCGGGTTCTCGCGGCCTGCGCCAGCGAGCCCGAGCGGTCGTGCGGGCGCCTCCACGAGGAGGCGGAATCCGCCACGCGAACCGTGTTCCAGCGAGACCGCGACCGCATCATCCATTCCGGCGCGTTCCGCCGGCTCCAGTACAAAACCCAGGTCTTCGTCTATCACGAGGGCGAGAACTACCGCACCCGGCTGACCCACAGCCTGGAGGTGGCGCAGATCGCGCGCTCGATCAGTCGCGTCCTCGGCCTCAACGAGGATCTGGCCGAGGCGCTGGCGCTAGCCCACGACCTGGGGCATACCTGCTTCGGGCATGCTGGCGAGACGGCCCTCAAGGACCGCATGCGCGACCACCAGGGCTTTGACCACAACGCCCAGGGGCTGCGCATCGTCACCAAGCTGGAACACCGCTATGCCGCCTTTGACGGGCTCAATCTGACCTGGGAGTGCCTGGAGGGTCTGGTCAAGCACAATGGCCCTCTGCTCGGGCCGCATACGGACGAGCCGTTGCCGCTGGCGATCCAGGAATACGTCGAGACGCATGACCTGGAACTCCACACCTTCGCCGGGCCGGAAGCGCAGGTGGCGGCGCTGTCCGACGACATCGCTTACAATGCCCACGACATCGACGATGGACTGCGGGCCGGCCTGTTTTCCGAGGATGACCTGCGGGACGTGCCCTTGGTCGGGCCGGTGTTCCGGGCCGTGGCCGACGCTCATCCGGGGTTGGAGCGCTCACGGGTCATTCACGAATCGGTGCGGCGCCTGATTACCGCCATGGTCGAGGACCTGTGCGCGGAAACGGTGCGGCGGGCGGCGACCGAGCGACCGGGGTGCGTCGAAGACGTGCGCGCCCTGGGTCGTCCGCTGGTGGCCTTTTCGGAGTCCATGCGGGAGAACGACAAGGGGTTCAAGGCGTTCCTGTTCCCGAACATGTACAGGCATCATCGGGTCAACCGCATGACGAGCAAGGCGCGACGGGTGGTCCGCGATCTGTTCGACCTGTTGGTAAACGAGCCGGTGTTGCTTCCGGGCGAGTGGGCCGGGCGCGCCCTCGCGGCCGGTGAGGACCGGACCCGCCTGGCCCGCGTGGTGGCGGACTATATCGCCGGCATGACCGACCGCTTCGCCCTTGACGAACACGCCCGGCTGTTCGATCCCGTCATCAAACCGTAAGCGCCGCGCCTCGACGCATCCGAGGCCAACGCCTTTCCCGCTGGAACCGAGACGCCATGAACATCTTCACGACCTACCGCGACCATGTCCTCGCGGAGGTGGCCGCCCTGGTCGCCGCCGGAACCCTGCCGGAGGGGATCGACACTGCCCGCGTCACGGTCGAGCCGCCGCGCGATCCGGCGCACGGCGACATGGCCACCAACGCCGCCATGGTGCTGGCCAAGCCGGCCGGCCTGAAGCCGCGCGACCTCGCCGAGCCGCTGGCGGCGCGCCTCAAGGCGATGACCGGCGTGGTCGAGGTGGACGTGGCCGGTCCGGGCTTCATCAACATGCGGCTCGCCCCCGCGATCTGGTTGGGCTGTCTGCGCCAGTGTCTGCGCGCCGGGCCCGCCTACGGCGACAGCATGATCGGGAACGGGCGGCGGGTGAACGTGGAGTTCGTGTCTGCCAACCCGACCGGCCCGATGCATGTCGGCCACGCGCGCGGGGCGGTGGTGGGGGACGCCCTGGCCGGGCTGCTGGAGAAGGCGGGCTTTCGAGTGACTCGGGAGTACTATGTCAACGACGCTGGCGCCCAGGTGGACGCGCTGGCCCGGGCCGTCCATGCCCGCTATCGGCAGGCGTTGGGCCGCCTCAGCGAGGACGACATCGCCGGCATGCTGGCGCGCAAGGAGATCGAATACGGCGGCGACTATCTGGTGCCCGTTGGGCGGGCGATCGCCGACGATCATGGCGACGAGTTGGCGGAGAAACCCGAAGACGCCTGGATCGGGCCGGTTCGCGACCGGGCGATTGCCGTGATGCTGGATGTCATTCGGGACGATCTGGCGGCGCTGGGGGTATCGTTCGACGTGTTCACCAGTGAGCGCGCGCTCGTCGAGGCCGGCAAGGTGGACGCGACCCTGGCCTGGCTGGAAGAACAGGGCCTGATCTACACGGGGGTCCTTGAACCCCCCAAGGGCAAGACGCCCGAGGATTGGGAGCCGCGCCCGCAGACCCTGTTCCGGGCGACCGACTTCGGCGACGATGTGGACCGGCCGGTGCGGAAGTCCGACGGTTCATGGACGTACTTCGCTGGGGACATGGCCTACCACCGCGACAAGGTGGAGCGGGGCTTCGACGACCTCATCAATGTCTTCGGCGCCGACCACGGCGGCTATGTGAAACGGCTCCAGGCCGTGGTGAAGGCGGTGGGCGGCGGCAAGGTTGCCCTGGACGTCAAGCTGTGCCAGCTCGTCAAGCTACTGGACCAGGGCGAGCCGGTGAAGATGTCGAAACGCGCCGGCACCTTCGTGACTCTCCGCGACGTGGTGGACCGGGTCGGCAAGGATGTCGTGCGCTTCATCATGCTGACCCGCAAGAACGACGCCACGTTGGACTTCGACTTCGCAAAGGTGACGGAGCAGAGCCGGGACAACCCGGTCTGGTACGTGCAGTACGCCCACGCCCGGGCCTGTTCGGTGGCGGGTCATGCCGCCGCGTTGTGGCCGACGCGTGACCTGTCCCCGGAGGCATTGGCCGCCGCTTCCGTCGAGCTTCTGGAGGCGCCCGAGGAACTGGAGTTGATCCGCCTTCTCGCCGGCTGGCCCCGTCTGGTGGAGAGCGCGGCCGAGGCGCACGAGCCCCACCGCGTGGCGTATTATCTGGCCGATGTGGCGGGCGCCTTCCATGGCCTCTGGACCAAGGGCAAGGATGATGCCGAGTTGCGTTTTCTGCTCCCGGATGACGAAGCGCGCTCGCTGGCGCGTCTGGCGCTTGTCCAGGGTGTGGCGACGGTGATAGCCTCAGGTCTGCAAATCTTTGGCGTTCAGCCGGTCAGGGAACTCCGCTGATGTCCGGATTGAAGAAGACGCGGCGTGACGGACGCGAGGAGCCCATCGCCCTCGACGATGAGATGTTCCGAGTCATGCCGGAAGACGAGCCGTCCGGCCCGCCCGAAAGGGATGCGCCAGAGCTGGATGACGATCCGGACATGACCCTTGAGGAAGACGACCTGATGCCGGAACCGCAGCGCCGATCCGGGCGGGGCCGCGCGGTCTGGGTCACCCTGCTGGCTCTGGTCGTCGTCGCCGTGTCGGGGCTGGCGGCCTGGGTGGCCCTGACGCCGGGGCCCACGGTGTCGATCCGTGCCGACGAAGCCGAGGTCGTTGTGGCCACACCCACACAACCGGCGTCGACCGCCCTGCCGTCCTTGCCGACCGTTCGCGCGGAGGAGGGACCGTTCAAGTTTCGGCCCGACGATCCGGGTGGTCTGCGTGTCGAGAACATGGATCGGCGGGTTTACGAGCAGGTCGGCGAGGATGCGCGCGTCGACGGCGCGGATGACGTCGAGCAGTTGCTGCCCGCGCCCTCTCCGCCGGTGGCCCCGCCCGTCCCCGAGCCGGCCCCGGCCCCGTTGACGGCGATGACGACAGTGACCGCCGACGAGGCCGCGACACCGGTGCCGGACGCGCCTGAGGACGCTGGCTCAACGGTGGCAGCGGCCGAGGCGGAGGTGCCGCCCGAGCCCGAGCCCGAGCCCGCCGGGGACGATGCGACGGCCACCACCGCGCCTGAACCGGAGCCGGAGGCGGCGCCAGCGGCGCCCGCCGAAAACGTGGCGCTTGCCGTCGAAAACGGGCCGCTGATCCAACTCGCGGCCTTCAAGGAGCGGGCTCAAGCGGAACGGCAATGGGAGAGTCTGCGGGACGCCCACGGCGATCTTCTGGGCCGAATCGCCCCCGTGATCGTTTACGCTGACTTGGGCGATCTGGGTCAGTTCTACCGGTTGCGGGCGGGACCTCTGGCCGATGTGGGGGCGGCGGAAGCACTGTGCCGCGATCTGAGGCGCCGGGACGTGGAGTGTCTGGTTGTCCGCGACTGACGACGCGCCCCTGGCCGCCATTCTGGGATGTGCCGGACCTCGGCTGAGCGAGGCCGAACGCGCGCTGTTCAGGGCGGCGCGGCCGGTCGGATTCATCCTGTTCGGACGCAACGTCGAGACGCCGGATCAAGTCGCCGGTCTGGTGGCCGAGTTGCGGGACTTGGCGGGCCGGCCTGACACCCTGGTGCTGATCGACCAGGAAGGCGGCCGCGTGCGGCGCCTGGGGCCGCCGCACTGGCGCGCGGCCCCGCCCCAGGGCGTGTTCGCCACCCTGCACCGGAGCGACCGGGCGGCGGCGCGGGAAGCGGTACGGCTGAACGCCCGCCTGATTGCCCACGATCTCGCTCGGCTGGGGATCAATGTCGATTGCCTTCCCCTGCTTGATGTGGCCGATCCGATGGGCCATGACGTGATCGGAGATCGGGCCTTCGGTGCTGATCCATCGGTCGTGGGTGATCTGGGCCGCGTCTGCGCCGACGCCTTGCTGGAGGGCGGGGTTCTGCCGGTCATCAAGCACCTGCCGGGGCACGGCCGGGCGCGCGTGGACTCCCATGAGGCGCTGCCGGTGGTCGATGCTGGGCGCGATCTGCTTGAGGCGGTCGATTTCGCGCCGTTTCGCGCCCTGTCGGACGCCGCATTGGGAATGACCGCCCACGTCGTCTATACGGCCATCGATCCCGAGAGGCCGGCCACGGTGTCTCCCGCGGTGGTGCGGGACGTGATCCGGTCCCATATTGGGTTCGATGGGCTGTTGATGAGCGATGACATCTCGATGAAGGCCCTGAATGACGACTTTGCCACGCGGACGGCGCGGTCGCTGGAGGCCGGGTGTGACGTGGTGTTGCACTGCAACGGTGATCTCGCGGAAATGCGGGCGGTTGTCGACGGCTGTCGGGCGCTGGATGCGGCGGGCCGGGTCCGTCTGGCGCGGGCCCAGGCCGCCCTTCGCCCGCCCGCACCGTTCGACGCGGACGTGGCCCTGACCCGTCTCGAGGAGGTGATGCGCGCATGAGCCCCGACTTGATCGTCGCCGCCACGACCTGGGTGATTCCGGTGCTGTTGGCCATCACCCTGCACGAGGCCGCGCACGGATGGGCGGCCTGGAAGCTGGGCGACGACACGGCGTATCGTCTGGGGCGGGTGTCCGCCAATCCGATCCGGCATGTGGACCCCATCGGCACGGTGGTGCTGCCCGGCCTGCTGTTCATCAGCGGGGCGCCGTTCCTGTTCGGCTGGGCCAAGCCGGTGCCGGTCAATGTTCGGCGACTGCGCAATCCCCGCTGGGGCATGATCTTGGTGGCGGCGGCGGGTCCCGGATCCAACATTCTGATGGCCTACGTCGGGGCGCTGCTGATCCATGTGGTGCCGTTTCTGCCGGACGTGGCGTCGCCTTGGGCGTGGCAGACGCTCCAGAATCTCATTCTGTTGAACCTGTTCCTGGCGGTTCTGAACATGATCCCGTTGCCGCCCCTGGACGGCGGACGGGTGGCGGTCGGCCTGCTGCCCCGGGCGTTGGCTCTGCCGCTGGCCCGCCTCGAACAGGTCGGAATCTTCATCCTGGTGGGCGTGCTGTTCCTGCTGCCGTACCTGCTGGCTCAGGTGGGGGTTGCGTTCGATCCGTTCCGCTCCGTCCTGTTCCCCGTCGTGAACGGATTGGGTGGGCTTGTGACGACCTTTGCCTTTCTGTAGAGGCGGGGGAGGGGGCGATGTCCGGCGAAGGGCCCAAGGCGGACGGTGCGTCGGCGTTCGAGGAAGACACCGTCGGGGGCGGTGGTGATCCCGCCACGCTGGTGGTCAACCTCGACGGCTTCGACGGTCCCATCGACGTGCTGCTGACCCTGGCCCGGGATCAGAAGGTTGATCTGGCGCGCATCTCCATCCTGCAATTGGCCGAACAGTACCTCGTCTTTGTCCGGCTGGCCCGCGACCGTCACCTTGATCTTGCGGCGGACTATCTGGTCATGGCGGCGTGGCTGGCCTTTTTGAAGTCGCGCCTGCTGCTGCCCGTGCCCAAGGGCGATGACGAGCCCAGTGGTGCGGAGATGGCGGCCGCCCTGCAGTTCCAGTTGCAGCGCCTGGAGGCCATGCGGACGGCCGGGCAGGCGCTGATGGAGCGTCCCCGGCTTGGGCTGACGCGGCTACCGCGCGGGGCGCCGGAGCCGGTGGCCATCCACCGCCAGACGGTGTTTGATCTCACATGGCACGACCTGTTGCGGGCGTATGGTGCGGTGCGCGGCCGCCAGCGTCAGGCGTCCCTGTCGGTCGAGCCCTTCGACCTGTATTCCGTCGATCAGGCGTTGGCGCGGCTCAACAGCCTGATGGGACAGGCCCTGGACTGGACGGCGTTGGCCCGCTTCCTGCCCGAGGATCTGGCCGACGCGCTGCACCGGCGCTCGGCCATCGGGGCGACCTTCGTGGCCGGGCTGGAACTGGCGCGGCAGGGGCGGCTCGATCTGCGCCAAGACGGGGCGTTCTCGCCGCTGTATGTGCGGCGGAGGGAGCATCGGCATGAGTGAGACCACAGAGCCGAACGGGGCGGCGGACGCGTTCCAACTCCTGCGCATGATCGAGGCCATCGTGTTCGCGTCGGCGGAGCCGGTGACCGAGGCGGCGCTGGCGGCGCGCCTGCCCGAGGGCGTCAAGGTGCGTCCCCTGCTGGAGACGCTGGCGGCCCAGTACGACCGGCGGGGCGTTCAACTGACCCGGGCCGGCAACACCTGGGCGTTCCGCACCGCGCCCGATCTGGCGGAGGCGCTGACGGTCGAGACGGTGGACCAGCGTCGGCTGTCCCGCGCCGCTGTCGAGACCTTGGCCATCATCGCCTATCACCAGCCGGTCACGCGGGCGGAGATCGAGGAAATCCGGGGTGTGGCGGTGTCGAAGGGCACGCTCGATGTGCTGCTCGACGCCGGCTGGATCCGGCCGCGCGGGCGGCGCCAGACGCCGGGTCGTCCGCTGCAATGGGGCTCCACGGACGCGTTTCTCGATCATTTCGGGCTGGAGAGCGTCAAGGACCTGCCCGGGGTGGACGAACTGCGCGCCGCCGGCCTGTTGGACGCCCGTCCCGCCTTGGCCGCCTATGGGGCTCGTGCCCATGACCACGACGACGCGGCGACCCTGCCGGACGACGACGGCTCGGACGAGCCGCTGGATCCCAATGATGGAGCGGAAGAGCAGGGACCAGCCTAGAGAATAAACACCGCTGCCAGCCCCAGGAAGGCGAAGAAGCCGACCACATCGGTCACCGTGGTCAGGAACACGCCGGAGGAGACGGCCGGGTCCACCTTCAGCCGGTCCAGCACGAGCGGAATGGCGATTCCGGCCAGCGCGGCGGCGATCATGTTGATGACCATGGCCGCGCCGATGACCACGCCGATCATGCCGTCGCCGAACCAGACCCACGAGACGGCCCCGGTCAGCACCGCGAACACCACGCCGTTGATCAGGCCGATCACCAGTTCCTTACTGACGATGCGTCCGGCGTTGGCGGCGGTCAGTTCCTTGGTCGCCAGCGCGCGCACGGCGATGGTCAGGGTCTGCGTGCCGGCGTTTCCACCCATAGAGGCAACAATCGGCATCAACACGGCCAGGGCGACGACGGCCTGAAGGGTGCTCTCGAACACGCCGATGACCAGCGAGGCCAGCACCGCCGTGCCCAGGTTGACCAGCAGCCAGGTGATGCGGGACTTCACGGTGTCCACGACATCGGAGAACAGGTCGCCCTCAGACAGACCAGCAAGGCGGAACATGTCGTCCTCCGCCTCCTCGTCGATGACGTCGACCACGTCATCCACGGTGATCCGGCCCACCAGCCGGCCGGAGGCATCGACCACCGGCGCCGACAGCAGGTTCTGTTGCCGGAAGATGAAGGCGACCTCTTCCTGGTCCATGGTGATCGGGATTTCGGCCGCCTTGAGGTCCATGATCTGGTTGAGCCGCACCGGCCGGCGCGACCGCAGCAGCGAGGACAGACGCACGTAGCCGACCGGCCGGTGGCGCGGATCGACGATGAAGATCTGATAGAACTCGTCCGGCAGGCGCGCCCCGGAGCGCAGGTAGTCAATGGTCTCGCCGACGGTCCAGTAGCTGGGCACGGCCACCAGTTCGCGCTGCATCAGGCGCCCGGCGGAGTATTCCGGCAGCGCCAGGGCCTGTTCGATGACGCTGCGCAGCTCCGGCGGCAGCTTGGCCAGAACGGCGGCGCGCTCCTCCTCGTCCTCCAACTGGCCGGCGAGGTAGACGGCGTCGTCCGATTCCACCTCGCGCAGGCAGGCGGCGAAATCCTCGAAGCCCAGTTCCTCGATGATCTCGGCGCGCACCGCGTCGTCAAGCTCGGGCAGGATCTCCGCGTTGAACGCCGCCTTGGTGGCGCGCACGAAGCGGTCGCGGTCCTCCGGGCTCAGGGTCTCGATCAGGTCGGCGATATCGGCGTAGTGAAGGGGGGCGACCAACTCGCGGACCGTGTCCTCGTCGCCCGCCTCCAGCGCGTCATGCACCTGCGAGACGAACTCCGGCAGCAGGCCGTAAGAATCGTCACTTTGCAGGACCTCGCGGTGGAGGTGATCGCGGACGGCGGAGTCGGGCATGGGCACGGTCCTGAGGCGGTTCGGGGGCGAGGGACGCGGGAATCCTGGAACATGTTGGGGCGTCCCGGGGCCGTCGCTAGTCACCGCGAAGCAATCTGGTGGCCGTGGCGTGCAGGGCAGAATCGCCGGTGGCGACCACCCAGCCCGAACTGCGCAGATCCGCCGGGGCGCCGGACCAGTCGGTCATGCGTCCGCCGGCGCCTTCGACGACCGGTACCAGGGCCATGTAGTCATATGGTTGCGTGCCGGGATCAAGGGCGATGTCGATCCAACCCGAGGCGAGCATGCCGTAGGCATAACAGTCGGCGCAATAGCGCCGTTCAGCCACTTGCGATGACAGCGCCTCGAACCCCGGGCGGTCGCGTTCGCCGTACAGGTCTGGCGTCGTCGTGTACAGTACCGCTTGGTCAAGGTCGGTGACCGATCGCGTCCGGCAGGGCGCGCCGTTGTAGAGTGTCGGCCGGCCGATGCATCCGACCCAGCGTTCGTTCATCGCCGGGACGTCGATCACGCCCAGGACCGGGGTGCCCTTCCAGCTCAGCGCGATCAGCGTGCCCCACAGCGGGCTACCTGTGACGAAGGAGCGGGTGCCGTCGATGGGATCCAGCACCCAGACGAAATCACGGTCCAGGCCGCTGGAGCCTTCTTCTTCACCAAGAATGCCGTGATCCGGGCAGTGCTCCGCCAACAGCGCCCGCATGGCGGTCTCGGAGGCACGGTCGGCGACGGTGACCGGCGAGTGATCACTTTTTGTTTCCACCGACAGTGCGCGCGACCGGAACCGGGGCAGGGTTTCTTGCCGCGCCGCGTCCGCCAGCGTCTCGGCAAGGGGCACCAGCGCCTGGATGTCCGCTTGGGGGCAGTCGGTGGTATCAATCATAGCGGGGTTCCTGTCAGGGCCGGGGTGGCGGGCAAGGCGCGGGTCGCATGGAGGTTCGCAGAGTGCGGTGAAACGCTGCCCCGATCAAGGCGGGGGTGCGGCCGGGTGTGGCCCCGGCGAGAGTCTGGCGCCAACGCCCTGCAAACGCTACATTGAGGAATATGCGATTTGCGCAGACCCCAGACGTCGTGGAGAGGGAGTAGGAAACCGGTGAGCCACGTTTCGACACTCGACTTCCTCGCCCTTCTGGGGTGCGCGATCGTGTTTGTCACGCTGTTCCAGCGTCTCGGACTGGGATCCGTGCTGGGATACCTGGTGGCGGGCTTGGTGATCGGGCCGTGGGGTTTCGGTGTGCTCACCGAGGGCGAGGACCTGCTGCATTTCGCCGAACTGGGCGTCGTCTTCCTGCTGTTTCTGATCGGAATCGAACTGAAGCCGGCGCGCCTTTGGTTGATGCGCAAGGATGTGTTCGGGCTCGGGTCGGCACAGGTTCTTGTGACCGGCGCGGTTCTGGGGGGCATTGCCTGGGCCTTTGGAGTGGGAACCGGTGCGGCGGTGATCATCGGGTTCGGTCTTGCGCTGTCCTCCACGGCGATCGGGTTGCAGATCCTGGGGGATCGCGGGGAGTTCGGCCGACGGCACGGCCGCGCGGCGTTCGGCGTGCTGCTGTTGCAGGATCTGGCGGTGGTGCCGCTGCTGGCCCTCGTCTCGCTGCTGTCGCCGGGTCAAGTGGCGGAAGGCTGGGGTGACGTGGCGGCACGGGTGTTGCTGGCCGTGGTTGCCATCGCGTTTGTGATCGTGGGCGGGCGCTATGTCCTGAAGCACCTTTACCGGGTCGTTGCCGGTGCGCGAAATCAGGAGGTCTTTGCGGCCTTGAGCCTTCTGATCGTCCTTGGCGTTGCCTTCCTGATGCAGGCGGTCGGGCTGTCGATGGCCATGGGCGCGTTCCTCGCCGGTCTGCTGCTGGCTGAGTCCGAGTTCCGCCATCAGGTTGCGGCGGATGTCGAGCCGTTTCGCGGGTTCCTGCTCGGCCTTTTCTTCATGGCCGTGGGCATGAGCGTTGATCTGGGGGCGGCCGCGTCCAACTGGGTCATCGTGCTGGCGCTGGTGGCCGGCCTGCTCTCCGTGAAGGCCCTTCTGTTGTTCGGGCTGGGTCAGTTGCTCGGCGTCGGCCGCGATGATTCCATTCGCGTGGCCGTTCTTCTGTGTCAGGGCGGTGAGTTCGGGTTCGTCCTGTTCACGCTGGCCACGCAGACCCGGCTGCTGGCGCCGGAGGTATCGCAACTGCTGATCCTGGTGATCTCGCTGACCATGGCTCTCACGCCGCTCATGGTGAAACTGCTGCCGTTCCTGCTGCCCAAGCAGGCCGAGCGGCGCATGCGAGCCCTGGCGCCGCGTCCGGCCGAGCCTCAGCCCAGCAGTGGCGGCCATATTATCATCGCCGGGTACGGGCGCGTCGGGCAGACAGTGGTGCGCATGCTGGAGGCTGCGGGCGTGCCGTATCGGGCGCTCGATATGCATGCGCAACGGGTCGAGCAGGCGCGCCGTCAGGGGCAGGATGTCTATTACGGCGACGCCAGTCGCGCCGAGGTGCTGCGGGCGGCCGGCCTGGACGACGCGCGCGCGGTGGTCGTGACCCTGGATCAACCGGAGGCGGCCGAACGGGCCACCGACGCGGTCAAGCGATTGCGTCCGGGACTACCTGTGTTCGCTCGCGCGCGCGATCCGGTCCAGGTCGCCGAATTGACCCGCCATGGCGCCACCGGCAGCGTGGCCGAGGCTCTGGAATCCAGCTTGCAGCTGGGGGCCATGATGTTGCGTCACATGCGGGAGATGCGTCCGGAGGAGGTGCAGCGCCTGGTGGAGACTCTGCGGGATGACTGCGCCACCATCGGACAGAATGTTCCCTCGCCTCAGGGTGTGGGGGACGGGGCGCCGTCGGTGCGGGCATCCGGGGCCAAGCCGGCCTATCCGGCGCCGCAACAACAGGCCTCCCGACAAGGCGCGGGCGCTGCCTGACAGGGTCGGATATCGAAGTGGTCGGGGTGCCGTATTGCCGCCATGGTTCCGGGTATGGTGCCCGGTGGAACATCACGCCGTTGACGCGCCAGGAGGAGTGACCATGCCGCCCCGGGTCCAGACCATTGCCGTTGCTCTCGTCGTCGTGTGCCTGCTCGGCCCCATCGGCCTGTCGGGTCGCGAGGCCCGGGCCGCCGTGGCCATTGAGGGCACATTTGCGGCCCGCGCCGAATGCCCCGCCTATCAGAGCTTCAACAGCGGCACCAATCCGGGCGAGGTGACGCTGCGTCCGGGCACGGTCTACGGCGCGTTCGAGTTGAACCGCCCGGACGGTCCCTGGGTCCGCCTGCGTGTGCCGGGTGCCATGCCCCAGGAACGCTGGGTGGCGCGGGAATGCGGACGGTTGGAGGTGTTCGGGCCGGTGGGGGCCGACACTCAGGCGGAACAGGTCCCGGAGCCGGCGCCGGGGCAGACCGGGGCCGGACCGGCCTTCATCGAACCGCCGGACGTGGAGGCCCCGACCGGGCTGTCGCAATCGGCACCGGCGCCGACCCCGGCGTTTCCCGTTTTTTTCGATAACATCGACCAGGGGCCGGACGATCCGACCCCGCCGCAGCCCGCCTTCACCGAAGTTGATCTGGGCGTTCTGCGTCTGTGCGGCGATTGGGGGGACGCGGTGCCAGCGAGCGGGTTCCGGGCTTTCCTCGATGATCGCCCCTCCCTGAGGGATTCGCTTCTTGCCACACTGCGGGGTGATATCGACACCCTGGAGCGGGCTTGGTTCGACGAATCCGGGTTTCGCCACATCTTCTGCGGCGAGCCGTATCAGCGCGAGGACGGGCGCTGGACCCTGGGCGGATTGCACTACATGGGCCGATATGCCCAGGCGCAGCTCAATGGCTGGGCCGGGCGTCTGGAAGGCGGTTGTTCCGTCGTGGAAATCGAGCCGCCCATCTACACGGAAGGCGTGATTTTCCGCACGCCGGACGGCGCCACGGGGGTCAAGTGCATCAACGGCTATGCCCTGGGTCTGACGGCCTCCGACATGCTGCACGAGGTGACCAAAGCCTATCGGTTGGCGCGTGGGCAGTTGGGGTCCGGGACCGAGGCCTGCCGTCATCGGGTGCTGGACGACGGCAAGGGCTACGAGGCGGTCTTCGTAATGCGCAATGATGCTATCGTCACGTTCTATCCGGACGCCACGCCCGATGAGTCCGTGCCGTATTGCGGGGAGTAGGAGGCGGAACGAACGTCGGCCACGGTCGAAAGGAGGCCTCGACACGTCGGCCTGATCTGTTCGGCTGAGGCGAGGCTTCAGTGGCGTCTCATTCTTCCGTTCGGGTGTCGGCGCGGCGGTGATTGCGTTACCGTGGACAAGCTGACGGGCGGTGTGGGGGCACACCGCGTCCGTATGGCCGAGGGGAAACGCGGCGTGGAACGGACGGAATCCGAACGGGACGCGGAAGTCGAAGACTTGCGCAAGCGCCTGATGGAGCGCGAGGCTGAGCTTGCCCGCTTTGCCGACCAGCGCCACGCACTGGAAACGGCCCTTGAGGATCTGGCGACGCACCAGGAAGAGTTGCGCGCCCAGAACGAGGAGCTGCGTCACGCCCGGCAGATCAACGAATCCCTCATTCAGCGGTATGCCAGTCTGTTCGATGGCGCGCCCATCGGCTATTGCATCATCTCCAATCGCCGCACCATCGTCAGCGCAAACCGCAGGGCGGGCTGGCTGTTCGAGGCCGGGGCGAACGAAATCGAGCACAAGCCGCTCCATCTGTTCATTCACCCGGCCTCGCACGCCGCGCTGTCCCGGCATCTGGACAAGGTTCTGGCGGGGGGCGACGCCACGGACGAGATTACCGTGCTCGGGCGCGAGGGCCGGGAACTGGTCTGTCTGGTGCAAAGCCAGCCGACCACCGAGATGGACGCGCCCGCGTCCTCCTGCCTGACCACATTCATCGACATTACCCAGCGCAAGCAGGCGGAACGCGCGCTGACCGACAGTGAGTTGAAGTTCCGCAACATCTTCACCCTGGCGCCGTTCGGCATGATGACCCTGTCCAAGAACGGACGGCTGATGGAAACCAACGAGGCCGCGCGGCGCATGCTGGGTCTTTCGGCCCATGAACTGCGCGGCATGAAATATGCCGACCTGCTGGCGCCGGACGTGACGCCGACAGAGGCCCGTCGTCTGGCCGAAGGGCAGCCTCGGCCCGGCTGGGTGGATGTGTTCGAGCGCGAGTTGCGCGGGCGCGATGATCGCCGCCTTCTGACCCGGTTGACCTTCGCCGTGATGCCTTCCGGCGATGGCAAGGATGTGCAGGGCTTGGTCATCATTGAGGACATGACGGAACGCCGCGACCTGGAGGCCCGCTTCCAGCACGCGGCGAAACTGACCCTGCTGGGCGAGATGTCGGCCAGTCTGGCCCACGAGATCAGCCAACCGCTCAATATCATCCGCCTGAAGGCAGAAGGCTCGTTGGAACGGCTGAAGCGCCACGGGTTTGATGCCGAGCGTGCCGAGCAGGGCTTCGCCGCCATCGAGGAGCAGGTCGTGCGCCTGTTCGAGGTGATTTCCTACATGCAGGGGCTGAGCCGCCGCGACACCGGAGTGGTCCGCCCGTTCAGCGTGTCGCGTGCTATCGCCTCGGCGGTCGGGTTGGTGGACAAGCAGTTTCGCGACGACAACATCGACCTGGAGATCGAGGACAATCTCGGCGACACCCAGGCCATCGGGCGTCAGCACCAATTGGAACAGGTCCTGGTCAATATCCTTCGCAACGCCCGGGATGCGCTTCTGTCCCAGGAAGGGATACGCCTGCGCAACGGGGAAGCCGCGCGCGCCCGCGTGTCGGCGTCATTGGAGGAGGACGGCGATTACCTGCGTGTCGTCATCAGCAACAACGGTCCGCGTGTTTCCCAGGACGTGCGTCTCCACATGTTCGATCCGTTTTTCACGACCAAGTCGGGCGAGCAGGGCACCGGCCTGGGGCTGTCGATCAGCTTGGCTTTCATCAACGAGATGGGCGGAACCATCCTCGTTGAGAACACGGACGAGGGGCTGGCCTTCCACATTCTCCTGCCGCGCGCGCGGCAGGCGATTCAACCGGTCGCGGAGTCGGAGGAGGAGGTCGCGCCAGCGGGACCCGCGCCGGTCGTTCCCGGAGAGGCAACCGCCGGTGAACGCCCCCACGTTCTGGTCGTCGATGACGAGGAGGTGGCGGCCCGGGAAATCGGGGCGTATCTGGAGGCCATCGGTTACCGGGTCACCGTTGCGTTGAACGGTCAGCAGGCGTTGGAAATCCACGTGACCGATCCGGCCCGCGCGGTCATCACGGATCTGCGCATGCCGGAACGTGACGGCCATTGGCTGATCGACCGCTTGAGAGCCGGAGTCCGCCCGGTCTTCATCATGATCATCACCGGACAGGCCGCCCGGTCGACCAAGGAGTTGGACCGGTTGCGGCAGCGGGCGGACGCACTGTTGCGCAAGCCGGCCTCGCTGCGCGACATCGTGCGGCACCTGCGCGGAGGGGTGCCGCACGAACATCTTTGATCGGGCGCTGCGACCGACCGGAAAACACCGGGTTCAGTCTCAGAACGCGAAGATGAATTTCAGGTTGAACCGGTTTCCGTCAAACGTGTTGCGGCTGTAGGCTTCATGATGCCATTTGGCGATGAAGCTCATATTTTCGTAATCGTACTTGATCTGGGGGCCGATGGCGAAACTGGCCCGAATGCTGTCCGCGACCTCGGCGCCATTGTTCTCGTCACGCTGGATCTGGTGAACGAAGTATCCACCGACGCCCAATGACCAGTTGTCGAAGTTTTTCGCGAACGTATAGTCGACATGGAACTCGTCGCCGGAGTGATAGTTCGTGTCCGGATTTTCTGTCTTGAAATTGTACATGAACTTACCAGAGGCTTCCCAGCCCTCAGCGTTGCGATACGTCACCGCGACGAGAGGCTCGAAGCTCCAGTAGTTGGTTCCGATGTTCAGCAGGTCGCCGGCCTTGTAACGTCCGGTGGGCGCGTAGATGTCCACGGCCGTCGCCAGGTGCCACTCCGGCCAGTGCCAGGACAGAATGAACGGACTGAACGTGATGTCGCCGAGGCCGGTCTTGCGTTGCGAGGCGAGGCCCGTGTCCAGTTCCATATCGAAGAACGGAACGATGAGGTGAGCGCCCCAGTAGCCGCCCAGGATCTGATAGGGGCTGGTGTAGATGGCGCGTGCGGCGATCCCGTCAACCCGGATGGAGATCGGATCTTGCCCGGGGATGGCGACCTCGTCGCCGTCGGCGTCGACCAGTTCACCCCGGTAGTCGACGCCGTAGCCCAGCATGTAGAATCCGGGCGGAGGCACGGCACCGGCCATGAACCCCTCCCCGCCGTGGGGGTACTGGTCGCCGCCTTCCTTTGCCGTCGCGGGCACGTTCATGGCCATTGCAAGGCCCAGGATTGCGGCGCTGAAGCCGGTGTGTTTGACCATGGTGTTCATCCCCCAATGAAACGGATCGAAATCGAGTGGCGGCTTTCCGCCCGTAATGGACCGGCTTCCGTTCCGGTGATGCCGGATGGGATGCCCAGTCCAAACCCTTACGGATAGTGCGGTTTTCTGCGTCCCAGGGGGCACCGTGTCAAGAACGATTCCGACACGACCGGCGACGGCTCGCCGTTCCGCAGTTCGTCATGGCGGCGGATCGTCGGTGGTCAGGGGCAGGGTGACCCGGAACCGCGCACCCTGTTCCGGCGTGCTCTCGTCAAGCGTCAGATCGCCGCCCATCCGCCGCATGATGCCCCGGCTGATGGCCAGACCCAGGCCAGCGCCCTTCTGCCCTTCGCGGGTCCAGGTCGCGGAGAAGATGGAGAACACCCGCTCCCTATGGTCCTGCGGCACGCCGGGGCCGTTGTCGGCGATGATGGCCTCGTAAAGATCACCGGTGGCATGGCTTTCCACGGTGATTTCGATGCTGTCCTTGTCGTTGTGGCGCACGGCATTGGATAGCAGGTTGATGAAGACCTGCCGCAGGCGATCCGGGTCGGCCTGCACGCGTGCGCCCGAGGCCCGGGCGCCCCGGCGAATGGCGATCAGTGCGCCTTGACTCAGTCCCTCGCAGGTCTCAGCCGCCGCGTCGAGCAGGGCATCGGGCTCGACGGGTTCGACGGTAATGGGGATCTCTCCCTTTTCCACGACCCGAAGATCAAGAATCACGTCGAGCAGGCGGGTCAGGCGGATGCTCTCTTCGTGAATGATGGTCACGAAGCGGCGCGCCTGGATGTCGTTCAGGTCCTCGGTGGTGCGTAAGATTTCCGAGAAGCTGCGGATCGCCGTCATCGGGGTGCGGACCTCGTGACTGACCTGGCTCAGGAACTCGTCCTTCTGGCGGTCGGTTTCGCGCAGGCGCTCATTGGCCTCGCGAAGCTGGGCGGCGGCGGTCTCGAGTTCGGCGGACTTGCGTTCCAGCGCCTGACTGTAGCGCATGATGCGCGCGGTTTCGTCGGCGATGCTGACCAGTTCGTCGATGCTGACCACCTCGCCGCCGGCCACCTGGGCCATCATGGCCCGCGCGGAAGCGGCGCCGACGCTGCCGGCCAGACGCCGTTCCAGATCGGCCATCACGTCCTCGGTCGGCATGGGCAGGCCGTGGGTGAGCCCCTGCCGGCGCGCGGCGGCGTCGAAGAAATCCTGGGCCGACTCGGCCCCCAGGATGCGCTGGGCCAGGATAAACAGTTCCTCGCTTGTGGCCGTACGGCGGATCCGGGGGCCGTCGCCCGGGGACATGTCGGCTCCGCCCCTGAAGACATCGACAAACTGACGGGCCTGCACCCATTCCAGCGGGCGCGGGTCCCGGCTGAGGGAGCCGAAGACGAACAGAACAGCGTTGGCCAGCAGGCTCCAGAACGTGGCATGGACCAGCGGATCCAGACCGTCGAGCCCAAACAGGGCTTCAGGCCTAAGCAGGCCGATCCCGAAGGGACCCTCAGCCATCAGGCGCGGGCTCATGGGCCACTCGGCCTCCAGGCTGGGCAGGGCGAGCGTGTACATCCACAGAGCGAATCCCGCGCACAGGCCCCACAGCGCGCCGCGCCGATTGGCCAGCGGCCAATACAGGCCGCCGATGACGCTGGGCAGAAACTGGGCCACGCCCACGAAGGCGATCAGGCCGATGGAGGCCAGCGCGTCGGATTGTCCGCTGATGCGGAAATACAGAAACCCCAACAGGATGATGGCCCCGATGGCGATCCGTCGCGTGGTCAGCAGAAGACGCCGGACATCGCCGCTCACACGTTCCCGGCCGTGCGACAGCCGCAGCGCCAGCGGCGCGACGATATGGTTGGAAACCATCGTCGACAGGGCGATGGAGGAGACGATGATCATCGACGTGGCCGACGAGAACCCGCCCAGAAAGGCCAGCATGGCCAGCGCCTCGGCCTCCGCCATCAGCGGGATCGTCAACACGAACATGTCGGGATCGGCATCGGGGGGCATCAGGGTCATGCCGCTGATGGCGATGGGCAGGGTGAACAGGGAACTGACGAACAGGTAGGCCGGAAACAGCCACGACGCCGTGGACAGGTGCCGCTCGTCCACGTTCTCCACCACGATCACCTGGAACTGACGCGGCAGGCAGATGATGGCTGCCGCCGACAGCACGATCAGGGAGATCCAGCGCGGGCCGAAGACATCGTCCGCATGCAGGAAGTCGGGCGGAGCGTGCGCGAACAGGTCCGCCGGACCATCGAACAGGGCGAAGACGACGAACACGCCCACCGCCACCAAGGCGAACAACTTGACCAGGGCCTCCAGCGCGATGGCCGCCACGACGCCGTGATGGCGCTCGTTGGCATCGACGTTGCGCGTCCCGAACAGGATGGTGAACAGCGCCATGCCCACCGCGAGCCAGAACCCGGCGCGGAAATCCGCGGAGTCCAGAGGAATGCCGGCGATGACCTGATAGCTTGTGGTCACCGCCTTGAGCTGAAGGGCGATGTAGGGGGTCGCGGCCGCAACCGCGATCAGGGTGACCAGGGCGCCCAGAACTTCGCTCTTGCCGAATCGCGACGAGATCAGGTCGGCGATCGAGGTGATCCGCTGGGTCCGCCCGACCCGCACCAGCTTGCGCAGCACCACCCACCAGCCGACGAAGACAAGGGTCGGCCCCAGGTAGATGGTGGCGAATTCCAGGCCGTTGCGCGCGGCCGATCCGACCGCGCCGTAGAACGTCCAAGATGTGCAGTAGATCGAGATTGAAAGGGTGTAGACGAGGGAGGACTGAAGCCACTCGGAGTGCCCTTGGCGGGCACGGCGATCACCGACATAGGCCACCAGGAACAGCAGCGCGACATAAGCCAGGGCGACGGCCAGGGCGAATTCAACGACCGGTATCATGGCTCGGGCGTTCCGTCCGGGCGCGTCCCGGGACGACCCGATGCGCACAGAGAGCGGCTCGCGAGTGCCGCGGCGACGATCAGCGCGGCCCAAATCCCGAAAACAAAAACGACGATGCCGGGAACCCCGAACGGGCGCGCGTCGGAGACGAACAGACCAATGACGGGCGGCATCAACAGGATCAGGCCGGCAACAGGCAGCAAGGCGGCAAAATCACGCCAGCGTCGCGGCACCGTCGACGCGGCGGGGGGACGATCCGGTGCTTCGGCGGGATCGTCCGTCACGGCGGAACGAGGCGCCGTGCCTCGCGCACGACATCCTGATTCGAGAACGGCTTGGCGATGAAGGCATCGGCGCCCATCTGCTCGGCCATCAGGCGATCACGGGCTTGACCCTTGGCGGTCAGCATCAGCACGCGCACGTCGGACAGGCTTGAGTCCCCGCGCACGGCCTTGAGGACATCAAAGCCGTTCAGGCGCGGCAGCATGACATCAAGGATGAGCAGGTGCACGGGCCCCTCGGCCCTGAGGCGCCGCAAGGCGTCCTCGCCGTCCCGTGCCGTCGTGATGTCGTATCCCTCGCGGCCAAGGATGAACACCAGCGATTCCAGGATGCTCGCCTCATCCTCGGCGATCAGCAGGCGCGCGGCCAAGCCTGTCCTCCCTGTTTGCGCCGTCCTCGCCGGGACGATCTTGATGCCATCTTACCCATGCGTGGGCTGGAACTCAAAGCCCCTTGGGCGATAGGGATCACGCTGGCACGATGGGGTCCTCTGCCCGGTGCTGGCAGCCCCCTCTCGGACACACACGGCACGAGACGCCAACGGGTGCGGCACGGGCCTGTCCCGACAGGTCCAGGCCGTCGCCGTAGACGATCCGGTCGGCGTATTGCGCGTTGCAGACGATGGCGACGGAGAGTTGCCGGGCCGGCCTGCTGAAGCTGTCCACGCCCTTGCGCACGACGCGGGCGACGAACAGAAACCGATCACCGGCCGGCAGTTCGGCCAGTTGCCGGATGATCGGTCCCGGCGTCTGGAACGCCTGGTAGGCCGCCCAAAGCGAACACGCGGCCCCGTGCCGGGGCATGGGCAGGCGCGGCAGGGGAAACCGTTTCGACAGGTTGCCCGCGGGATCGACACGGATCATGGCGAAGGGCACGCCCTCGGCGCCCGAGCGGCGCAGGCTGACAAGGCGCTGGCAGATCTGCTCGTGACTGGCGGCGTAGGTTCCCTGAAGGAGGCCGATGTCATACCGAAGCGTTTCCGCGTCCTCAAGAAACGGCTCGTAAGGAAACAACAACGCGGCGGCCGCATACGAAGTCAGAACACTTTCCCCCCGCCGTCTTGCCTCCGGTGACGCAAGCTGAGGAGCAGAGGCGATGATGTCCTGGATCTCGCCTCGAAGAGACGCGGACATGACCCGACGGGCCAAGTCAAAACGGCGGGCGGACGCGGTGTGAGGGTGGTGGTGTGGGGCCTCCGGTGGACTCCGGCCTAGCCGGCGCGCCTTCGCCGGATCCGACGGAACGGGAGGTGCGGCGGAGACTTTTTCCAGCGCGGCCAACAGGGTGGCGTCGTCGATGGTGTGGCGAGCGCCCAGCCGCGCCCGCAGGCGGGCCGCCGCTTCTTCCAGGGTCGGGAAGTGGTTGTTGTGCCCGATGATGAAGTCGTCGATTTCCTCACCCGGTGTGATCGACTGTTTCGGCGCTTCCGCGCGGTCGAAAAAGTCGGCCAGGGCCTGGGCCGCGTCGGACAGGCGGGTGCTCTCCGCCGCCAGATTGGACCGGAAGCGGCGCGACTGGGTGGCGTCGAGATCGTCCACGCTGTCGAGGATTTCGGCGGTCGAGCGGATCCCGGCGATGGTCGTCAGCATGCGGTGCACGATATCGGAGAGAAAGGGGTCCTGCCCCAGGCGGTCGGACAGGGCGGTGATGATCTCGCCCCGGTCCCGGCATTCGCGGTGCAGCAGGGCCAGCGCTCGGGCCCAGCCGGGATGGCGGCCGACCAGGGCCGGCACCGCAGTATGGTCGAGGTCGATGGCGCTGAGCAGGGGATCGGCGGCCACTTCGGTCAATTCGTTGGCCATTCGGCGTTCAGCGTCGTCATCCAGGGTGGCTGGATCGAGGTCAAGCGCGCGGGCAATGCGGATCAACAAGGCGCCGCCGATGGTTCGTTTGCCGCGTTCGATCAGGTTGAAGTACGAGGTCGAGATGCCGACGTCCTGGGCAACCGCAGCCTGTGTTAACCCAAGGCTTTTCCGCCTTTCACGAATTTTCAGGCCGAATCCGCTTTCCATCCGCCCCTCCCGGACAGCGACGATTTGTGCGCCGCAAGGTGGAAAAATTGACAAGCCGGACAGCGCATCAGGGCAATTTGTTACAAAAAGCGGCTGGCAAATCAATATTTTATTGTCTTTTTGACAGAGTGATTGTAACAGTGCATCCGACGTGACGGAGGAACCCCGCTGTCAGAGCGCGGACCCGTCATTGATTTGCGTGGTCGTCGGGTGGCGGCAGCCATGGCCGGAAGACCCCTCGGGCCGCGCCACGCCGAATAATCCACAGGGAGGAATGCAATGGTTGATTTCTTGAATCCCAGCCGTCGTGGTGTGCTCAAGGGCGGCGCCGCCGTCGGGGCCGGTCTGGCCATGCCGACGATCTTCAGCTCCCAGGCCTGGGCGGCGGACTACCTGAACAAGCCGACCGGCGACACCGTGACTTTCGGCTTCAACGTGCCGCAGACCGGCGCCTATGCCGACGAGGGTGCCGACGAACTGCGCGCCTATCAGCTCGCCGTCAAGCACCTCAACGGTGAGGGTGACGGCGGCATGCTGAACACCATGAACCCGACGGTTCTGACCGGCAACGGTGTCTTGGGCAAGAAGGTTGCGTTCGTGACCGGCGACACCCAGACCAAGTCCGACGCCGCCCGCGCCAGCGCCAAGCGCATGATCGAGAAGGACGGCGCCATCATGATCACCGGCGGCTCGTCCTCCGGTGTGGCCATCGCGGTGCAGTCGCTGTGCCAGGAAGCCGGCGTCATCTTCATGGCCGGCCTGACGCACTCCAATGACACCACCGGTAAGGACAAGCGCCGCAACGGCTTCCGTCACTTCTTCAACGCCTACATGTCCGGCGCCGCGCTGGCCCCGGTGCTGAAGAGCACCTACGGGTCCGACCGCAAGGCCTACCACCTGACCGCCGACTACACCTGGGGCTGGACCCAGGAAGAGTCGATCAAGAACTCCACCGAGGCCCTGGGTTGGGAGACCGTCGAGGCCGTCCGCACTCCGCTGGGTGCCGGTGACTTCTCGCAGTACATCACGCCGGTTCTGAACTCCGGCGCCGACGTGCTGATCCTGAACCACTACGGCAAGGACATGGTGAACAGCCTGACCCAGGCCGTTCAGTTCGGTCTGCGTGACAAGCAGGTCAACGGCAAGGACTTTGCCATCGTGGTTCCGCTGTACTCGCGCCTGATGGCGCAGGGCGCCGGCGAGAACGTGAAGGGCATCCTGGGCACCACCAACTGGCACTGGTCGCTGCAGGACGAGGGCTCCAAGGCCTTTGTGAAGTCCTTCGGCGAGGAGTACGGCTTCCCGCCGTCCCAGGCGGCGCACACCACCTACGTCCAGGCGATCCTGTACGCCGACGCCTGCGAGCGCGCCGGGACCTTCATGCCCTGCGGCGTGGTCGAGGCCCTGGAGGGCTTTGAGTTCGACGGCATGGGCAACGGCCCGACCCTGTACCGCGCCGCCGACCACCAGTGCTTCAAGAACGTTCTGGTGGTGAAGGGGAACGAGAACCCGACCTCGCAGTTCGACCTGCTGGAGATCGTCCAGGAGGTTCCGGCCGAGCAGGTTACCTACGACCCGGCCATCTTCGGTGGCGAACTGGGCGAGTGCAACAACGGCGTCTAAGCCGGACACACACCCGACCAGGCGCGGTCGCTCCGATCCCCGGGGCGACCGCGCCGCGTCTCAGGCCGTCGCGCGACGGCCCGGGACGTTTCCGTTTGTTTTATTATGACCCCGGTTGATGGCCTTGACCGCGCGTGTCCCGCTTGTCGGCGGATGCGGCTGTTTCCGGGCGACCCAAGGAGCCTTGGCGGATGGATGCGATCCTTCTCCAGATCCTCAACGGGCTCGACAAGGGCGGTGCCTACGCCCTGATCGCGCTCGGTCTGACCCTGGTGTTCGGAACCCTGGGCGTCGTGAACTTCGCCCATGGGGCGCTGTTCATGATGGGGGCGTTCTGCGCGGTCAGCTTCAATCAGCTGATCGGCCTGGAGAAAGTCACCGTCGATCCCACGCAGATGACCCCGTGGGGCACGCCGCTTGAGGTGCGTGTGCCGATGATCGAGAATTGGCTGGGCGACTGGGGCACCTTCATCCTCGACTATTCGGTGCCGTTTTCGATCCTGATGGCCATCCCGGTGATGATCATCATCGGCTTGGTGATGGAACGGGGCCTGATCCAGTTCTTTTATCGTCGCACCCACGCCGAGCAGATCCTGGTGACCTTCGGTCTGGCCATCGTGCTGCAGGAGATCATCAAGGCTTGGTTCGGCGCCAATCCGATTCCACAGGCGCCACCGGAAGATTTGAGACTGGCCGCCGATATTGGCGCGTTTCTGGGCTTCGAACCCAACACCGTCGTCTATCCGTACTGGCGGCTGATCTACTTCCTGTTCTCCGCCATGGTGATTGGGGGGGTGTTCGCCTTCCTGCAGTTGACGACCTTCGGCATGGTGGTGCGCGCCGGCATGGCGGACAGGGAGACGGTGGGCCTGTTCGGCATCGACATCGAGAAGCGCTTCACCATCGTCTTCGGGCTGGCCGCCGTGGTCGCCGGGCTGGCCGGCGTCATGTACACGCCGATCCTGCCGCCCGACTATCACATGGGCATGGAATTCCTGGTGCTGTCGTTCGTGGTGGTCGTGGTCGGTGGCATGGGCAGCCTGCCGGGCGCGGTGGCCGCCGGCTTCCTGCTGGGGATCCTGCAGTCCTTCGCGTCCATGACCGAGGTCAAGAGCATCATCCCGGGCATTGACCAGATTATTATCTACCTTGTGGCCGTCATCATCCTGCTGGTGAGGCCGCGCGGTCTGTTGGGCCGCAAGGGCGTGATGGAGAGCTGAGGCCATGACGACGATTACGAGAGAAACGGCCCGCGGCGACCTCCTCCGGTTCGCGCTCTTCGCGGTGCTGATCCTGGCCATGCCGCTGTGGTTGGCGCCGCTGGGGGCGGGCTATCCCGACCTGATGCAGAAGTTCGCCATCTACGGGCTGTTCGCCGTCGGCTTCAACATCCTGTTCGGGCTGACCGGTTACCTATCGTTCGGGCACGCGGCCTTTCTGGGCGTGGGCTCCTACACCGCGGTGTGGAGCTTCAAGCTGTTGGGCATGAACCCGTTGCCCGCCATCGCCTTGGCCATCGTTCTGGCCGGCGCCTTCGCGTGGGTCATTGGCTTCGTCAGTCTGCGTCGGACCGGAATCTACTTCGCCATCCTGACGCTGGCGTTCGCCCAAATGTCCTACAACCTGGCCTATTCGGTGCTGACGCCGATCACCAACGGCGAAACCGGATTGCGGGTCCTGAACAGCGATCCACGCGTGCTCGACCACATGATGGGCGCGGGAGAGGTGGAGGGATCGCTGGTCTCGACTCTGTTCGGGATCGAGATGAACGGTCTGCCGGGGTTCTACTTCTGCGCGGTCTGGCTGCTGATTGGCATGTACGTGTCATTCCGCCTCTTCCGCTCGCCGTTCGGCCTGATGCTGATGGCCATCAAGTCCAATCAGAACCGCATGAACTTCACCGGCATCAACACCCGGCCCTACGCCCTGACCGCGTTCGTCATCTCCGGCATGTACGCCGGTCTGGCGGGCGCCCTGCTGTGCGTGACCGATCCGCTGGCCGGCGCCGAGCGGATGCAGTGGACGGCCTCTGGCGAGGTGGTGCTGATGACCATCCTGGGCGGCGCGGGGACGCTGCTCGGCCCCATGCTCGGCGCCGGGATCATCAAGTACTCCGAGAACATCTTCTCGGCGTTCAACGAGCAGACCCTGCATGAAATCTTTGGCTTTCTGCCGGACGGGGTCGAAGGCGCCGTTGTGTCGGTGGCGAGCCTGTTCGTCGGCGAGGGCTGGCACCTGACGCTGGGCCTGCTGTTCATGCTGATCGTGATCTTCCTGCCCGGCGGTGTGATTGAGGGCGGACACCGCATCCAGGCGCTGCTGCGCCGCCGTGGCAAGGGCGGCGGGGCCGACCAAGCCCATCCTCAGGCCGCCGAGTAGGGAAGGGAGGCACCACCGATGGGCATTCTCCAGGTTCAGAACGTCAACAAGAGCTTCGGCGGCCTGAAGGCGTTGAACAACGTCAACCTCGATATCGAGGAGGGCTCGGTTCACGCCATCATCGGCCCCAACGGGGCCGGCAAGTCCACGCTCCTCAACTGCTTCGTCGGCCGGCTGCGGCCGGACACCGGCACGGTCAAGTTCAACGGCCGCTCCCTGCTCGGTCTGAGCCCGCACGAGATCAATCAGGTCGGGGTCGCTCGCGTGTTCCAGACGCCCGAGATCTTCAGCGATCTGACGCTGCTTGAGAACGTGATGATCCCGGCCCTGGCGGTGCGGGATGGCGCGTTCCGCATCAACGGGTGGGGGCGCGTGGACGCCCAGGCCGATATCCGCGAGCGGGCGGAAGCGATGTTGGCCGACGTCGGCTTGGCCGACAAGCTCACCGACCACTCAGGCAACCTGTCGCGCGGCGATAAGCGGCGCCTGGAACTGGCGATGTGCCTTGTTCAGAGCCCGAAGTTGGTCCTGCTGGACGAGCCGACCGCCGGCATGTCGCGCGCCGACACCAACAACACCATCGACCTGCTGGCCCGCATGTCGGAGCAGCACGGTGTGACCAAGATCATCATCGAGCACGACATGCACGTCGTCTTTTCGCTGGCCAAGCGGATCACCGTGTTCGCGCAGGGTCATCCCATCGTCGAAGGCACGCCCGAGCAGATCAAGGGCGACCCGAAGGTGAAGGAAGCCTATCTGGGAGGAGCACAGGTATGATCGCCACCACCCCCCGCGACCGCGTGGTGCCCGCCGCCCCCGCCGGAGGCGCCGCCGCAGCCGTTGCGCCGGAGAACACCCCCTACTTCCAGGCCCGCGACCTGCATGCCTATTACGGCGAGAGCTACATCGTCCAGGGGGTCGGCTTCTCCATGAAGGAGGGCGAAATCCTGGCCCTGCTTGGCCGCAACGGCGCCGGTAAGACCTCGACGCTGCGGACCATCGCCCGGCTGGCCGATCCGCACCTGACCCAGGGCGAGGTGTGGCTGGCGGGCCAGCCGCTGCACCGCATGAAGGCCTATCAGGCCTCCCGCGTCGGTGTCGGGCTGGTACCGGAGGACCGGCGGATCATCCAGGGCCTGACGGTGCAGCAGAACCTGCAACTGGCGCAGATCGCGCCGCCCAAGGGGTGGTCACTGGAACAGCTCTACGAGCTGTTCCCCCGCCTCGGCGAGCGTAAGAACCAGGAAGGCACGACCCTTTCGGGCGGTGAGCAGCAGATGTTGGCCATCGCCCGCACGCTGGCCCGCGACGTCAAGCTGTTGCTGCTCGACGAGCCGTATGAGGGCCTCGCGCCGGTCATCGTGCAGGAGATCGAAAAGACCCTGCACAAGGTCCGCGACCTGGGCATGACCACGGTGATCGTGGAACAGAACGCCATCGCCGCCCTGCACTTGGCCGACCGCGCCGTCATCCTCGACATGGGCGAGGTGGTCTATGACGGCACGGCAAAAGAGGTGCTCGACAACGAGGATCTGCGCCACGAATACTTGGCGGTATAGGGCGGCGCGGCGTAAAGGGGTTGTAATACTTCTGACGCGAAAGTGTAATCGTTCCGACGCCAAGGCGTCGCCCAATATTCACAGTGTTCCGATTGCGGGCATGGGGAGGCCAGCCTAGACTCCAGCGACGATGGTTCGCGCGACGGTAGGTTATTAAGGAATATAACCGTTTCGGTCGCGAGAAAGACCTCTTCCGCGAAGAGCATCCAACGGAGTCTCCCATGCACGACCACTTGACCTTTGGCCAACGCCTTGAGGCCGACGACGATGTCGCCGTCAACCGCTCGACCGAACGGCCGTTTGAATCCATTCTCGCCGCCCGTCTGAGCCAGATCGGTACGCCGGCCGGTGTGGCCGCGACCGCCGTCGGTGGCGTTGTCGCCGCCAGCCTGTTCAGCGGCAAAACCCTGAGCCGTCGCGGCCTGATGAAGGGTGCCGCCGCCTCCGTGGCGCTGGCCGGCGCGGCGGGTGCCCTGGGCACGGCGATTGCGCCGCGCGCGGCCCATGCCGCCGAGGGCGCCAGCACCCTGACCTTCCCGCCGCTGCCGCACAGCTATGACGAGAATAGCCACGTCGCCGAGGGCTACGAAATCCAGACGCTGATCCGCTGGGGCGATCCGGTGGTCGCGGGCGCGCCCGACTTCGACCCGATGAATCAGACGGCCGAGGCGCAGAGCAAGCAGTTCGGCTACAACAACGACTTCGTCGGCTTCATGCCGCTGCCGGTCGGCTCCAACACCTCCGACCACGGCCTGCTGTGCGTGAACCACGAGTACACCAACCCGGACCTGATGTTCCCGGGCAGCCCCGGCGCCGAGGATCTGACCGCCGAACAGGTCGATATCGAGATGGCCGCCCACGGCCATGCTGTTGTCGAGATCAAGCGCGAGGGCAACACCTGGAGCGTGGTCAAGGACAGTCCGCTGAACCGCCGCTTCACCGCGCTGGAGACCGAGTTCGAGCTGACCGGCCCGGCTGCCGGCTCCGACCGTCTGAAGACCAGCTATGACTCCACCGGCACCAAGGTGATCGGCACCTGCAACAACTGCGCGGGCGGCAAGACCCCCTGGGGCACCATCCTGTTCGCCGAGGAAAATTTCCACGGCTACTTCATGGGTGACGTCACCAAGACCGCCGAGGCCGAGAACTACGAGCGCTACGGCGTCGGCGGCGGCCGCTATGCCTGGGGCAAATATCACGACCGCTTCGACGTCGAGAAGGAGCCGAACGAGGCCAACCGGTTCGGCTGGATGGTCGAATTCGATCCGTATGATCCCAATTCCGTGCCCAAGAAGCGCACCACCCTGGGCCGCTTCAAGCACGAAGGCGCCACCACTGCCCTCGACAAGAGCGGTCACGTGGTGGTCTATGCCGGTGACGACCAGCGGTTCGAGTACGTCTACCGCTTCGTGACCGCCGGCACTTACAACCCGGACGACCGCGCCGCGAATATGGACCTGCTGGACGAAGGCACGCTGTCGGTTGCCAAGTTCAACGAGGACGGCACGCTCAACTGGATGCCGCTGGTGTTCGGCGAAGGTCCGTTGACCCCGGAGAATGGCATCAACAGCCAGGCCGACATCCTGATCGACACCCGCAAGGCTGCCGATCTGGTGGGCGCCACCCCGATGGACCGTCCGGAAGATGTCGAGCCGAACCCGGTGAACGGCATCATCTACGCGATGATGACCAACAACACCAAGCGCGAGGCAGACCAGATCAACGTCGCCAACACCCGCGCCCACAACCGTCACGGCCACGTCGTCGAGATCATTCCGCCGGGCACCGCGCCGGATGGCGACGGCGCCAACGCCGACCACACCGCCGACCAGTACACCTGGGACATCTTCCTGCTGGCCGGCGACCCGTCCAAGCCGGAAGACGGCGCCATGTACGGCGGCGACGTCGGCGAGAACGGCTGGCTGTCCTGCCCCGACAACGTCGCCTTCGACAGCAAGGGCCGCATCTGGATCTCGACCGATGGTGGTCCGAAGAGCGGCATTGCCGACGGTGTCTGGGCCGCCGACGTGACCGGGCCGGGTCGGGCGATCACCCGCCGGTTCTACGCCTGTCCGCAGGGCGCCGAGCTGTGCGGTCCGGAATTCACCCCGGACGACAGCACCTACTTCGCGGCCGTCCAGCACCCGGCGGACGAGAAGGGCAGCACCTTCGAGAACCCGTCGACCCGCTGGCCGGACTTCGACGAGGCCTTGCCCGCGCGTCCGGCGGTGCAGGTGCTCGTGAAGACGGGCGGCGGCGCCATCGGCTGATCCGAGGGCAAATCCCGAGCGACCCGGACCGGGTCGCGACGACGATTTGCTGAGGTGTCGAATGGTACGGGTGCGTTTCGTGGGTCAGACCTCACGCAACGCACCCGGGCCGAGGGCTTGCGTCAGACCTCGAGAGGGCCGGCCGGGGGTGTCCCCGGCCGGTCTTTCCGCCGCGGCACCGGATCGTGACAACCGGTCGGGGCGTCTGGTCATGGTGACGGGATGACGTTTGGATGACAGGCGCCGTTCCGTTGCGCACCATCAAGGCCAAGCGGTCGCGCGAGGCGCATCCTCCCTCGCACCAAAAACAGAGTCCTGTGAGAAAAGGCAACGGAGGTGATCCCATGACCTTCCCCCGTCTCGACTCGACCAGCCGCCGCGCCCTGTTGGGCGGCCTGCCCGCCGCCCTGCTCGGCCTGTGCGCCTCCGCACTGGTGGGCGCTGGTCCGGCGCGGGCCAAGGCCAGCGCCACGGCGACGACCGCGTCTTACGATCCGCTCAAACAGGTCTGGATCTGCACGTTCAACGAGTGCGATCCCTACTACTATCACCCAGAAAAGGGCGACCCCGTGAACATCGTGGGCGGCCACCCTATCCCGCCCGACACGGCGTTCGAGGACCTGCCCGACGACTGGCGTTGCCCGATCTGCGGCGCCGGCAAGGACTGGTTCGAGAAGCACGCATAAGAACGCGCGGCCGGCGGGGGCGCCGGCCGCTCTCACGCCCCCCGGCGCCGGGCGCCGAACGGCGAGCGTTCGGCCATGTCGCGCATTCTGTCGCCCATCTTCCAGGCCGCCGAAATGGGATTGGGGATGCGCGACAGCCCCGCCTCGACCCGGGTGCGGGCCTTGCGCAGCCGCACCATGGTGTCGAGGCGCCGCTCCAGGAACGCCCAGGTCTCGGTCGATCCGTCGGACGAATCATCCAGCCAGTACAGCAGGGTGGCCATGTAGATGCCGGCCAGCTGCATGCGCTTGCTGTAGAAGTTGAAATCCGTTGAGGCATCGCCGACGGCCCACCAGATGGTGTCCACCGTGCGGTAGGTGCAGCGCAGGGACAGGCGGCTGTTCATGGGCAGGGAGAGGACGGCGATCCCCCGCCGCACCGCCTCGCGGTCCATCTCCAGGGGTTCCAAGCGCAGGCGAATGGCCATCCCGATCCGCTCGTGCAGGCGCAGGCCCTCGGTGTCGGCCTCGCGCAGGGCCTGTTCCATGCGGCGGTCGGCGAGGTTGCACCAGTGCGCCACGGCCTCGGCCGCGCCGCCCGGAAAAGCGCGTTCCGCCTGGCCGGGCTCGAATCCCGCGTCCACGGCGGCGGCGCGCAGGGTCCGGCCGCTCCAGCCGTCGAAGGCGACATGAATCAGGGCGCTGTCGACGATGGCGTCGCGGATGGCCTGCATCGTGTCGTGTCGGGTCTCGTGAGGTTCGTCGTGCAATTCGTCAAGGGGGGGGGTGACATCCTCGACGATGGGCTCAACGGTGGGGTCGGTCATGGCGCGTCTCCGTTTCCGTTGCCGCGGTCGGGGAGCGGCGGTTCCTTAAGGTACGCATTGCAGGCCCGGCCGGATGAGTCAATCGGTTGGTTTTTCGGGGGCGGTCGGTTTTTCGGGGGCGGTTGGCTTTTCGGGGGTGTCATCGCGCAGGGCATCGACGAACCCAAAGGTGCTCAGGTCGGGCATACGCATGGGGTACAGAATGCCGTCCAGGTGATCACATTCGTGTTGCAGAACGCGGGCGTGAAAGCCCACCGCCTCGCCGGCTGTCGGCTGCCCCTCGGCGTCCAGCGCGCGCCAGCGCACCCGGGTGTGGCGCGGAACACGGCCGCTCAGGCCGGGCAGGGACAGGCAGGCCTCGCGCGCTTCCGCCATCTCGTCCCCCACCGGCTCCAGCACCGGATTGAGCAGGGCGCGAAGCGGGATGGCCTCGCCGTCGTTGCGTGCGGCCGGCACCTCGTAGACGATGATGCGCAGGGGCCCATGAACCTGAGGCGCGGCCAGCCCGACGCCGCCGACGGCCCGCATGGTCTCGATCATATCGGCGATCATGCGGCGGGTCTCCGGCCCGGTCGGGTCGTCGACGGGCCGGGCCGGCGTGGCCAGGATTGGGTGCCCCATGCGGGCGATGGGCAGAACGGTCATGGGATGCACATAGGACCATTGTGGACGGGGGTAAAGGCGGCGTACCGACTCTTCACAAGCGTGTTTGGGCATGGTATCGTCCGCCCCCTTCGGTGACACGGGGCTCCGTGTCGCCGGGATACAGTTTGTTCGTCGGTTCGACGTACACCGCCTCCGCCGTTCCGGAAGGGGACGAGTGGGCGTGGTGTTGTTTCCTTTTTTGGGTGTGTGATCGGGAAGAACCCTATTCGGCGTGGTCGCTGGGACCCCCGGATGCAAGCAAAGGAGAAGACCCCTGGTTCAGGTTCTGGTGCGCGACAACAATGTCGATCAGGCCCTCAAGGCGCTGAAAAAGAAGATGCAGCGCGAGGGTGTTTTCCGCGAAATGAAGCTGCGCCGCAATTTCGAGAAGCCCTCGGAGCGCAAGGCGCGCGAGAAGGCCGAAGCCGTGCGCCGCGCCCGCAAGCTGGAGCGCAAGCGCCTGGAACGCGAGGGCTTCTAGGGCAAATCCTTGACCGATCCGGAACGGATCGCGACGACGATTTGCCGAAATACCGGAGCCTCGGGGAGTGGTGCGTGAGTCAGAACCCACGCAACGCGCCCGACGAGCCCAACCCGTGTCCGGCGCTGATGCGACACGCGACCCAACTGGCCCTGACGGTGGGGGCGCTGGTCTGTGCGGCCTGCGCGCCCGCGCCGTCTTCCGACACATCACCCGAGATCGAACGGGGCGGCCGGACGGTCGCGCCTGAACCCGTCGTGCGGCCTGAATTGCCGGCGGGTTCGGCGCTGTCCGGCGCCTGCGGCCGACTCCAGGTCACGCGGGACTATCAGGCCCGTCTGCGCGACCTGATCGCGCTCATCGAGGCCGATGGGGTCACGCAGGCCGAACGCACCGACCTGATGCGCGCGTACAGCCGCCTGCACGGCGCTGAGGCCGAAGCGGCCCAGGCGGCGGCGGACGTGGCGTCGGCCCGCTACCGGTTGGAGGCCCTGACCGGCGGCGCCATCAGAGCGTCCGACCTGCCGCCGTGTGAGTGAACGGTGGCGCGGTCGATAAGGCATCGGGGTGAAGGGACCTCCAATTGCCTTTGGGCGCGCGCGCCGATGTTTACACGTTTTATTAAAAACTGTATTCTGACAAGGGCAAATTGCCTCTGCGGTTTCGTTCAGGCGTTCCAGGCCGATTTGAGAGACGCGCGGTCCTGGCTGGTCGACCGCTGTTCGTTCTCGGACTGTCAGACCCCATCGCGATTGGAGGGACAAGAATGCGGATAGGAACACGCACTGGCTTCACGGGTGTTGTCGTGATGTCAGCGGTCTTGCTTGCGACGGGTTGCCAGACCACGAGCGGGTCGCAGACGGCACAAAGGTCGTCGCTGCCATCTCTTGAGGTCGCCTTCACCGATCCAACCTGGACCGGAGATCGTCTGCCGTCCGGTCAGCACTGTACGAAGTTCGGGGGCAACGGCAGCACCCCGCCCCTGGCCGTGAGTGCTCTGCCGGCCGGGACGTCGGAGATCGTGCTTGCGTTCAACGATCTTAGCTATCCGCCCCTGGCGAGAAATGGGGGGCACGGCAAGATCGGCTTTCCTGTCCCGGACGGCGCGGACAGCGTGATGTTGCCGGCGGTGCCTGGGGAAACCCGTGATCTTCCCGGTGGGGCCTATGTGGTCGCTCGAAACAGGGCATCCGGCAGCTACTCGGCACCAGGCTATCTGCCGCCATGCTCGGGCGGAAAGGGCAACACCTACAACGCGGTTGTCACGGCGCGTGACGCGTCGGGGACGCCACTGGCGGAAGGGCGCATCACGCTGGGTCGGTACTAGAGCAAATCCCGAGCGATTCGGAACGGATCGCGACGACGACTTGCTTCAAGATCAAATGGCTAGAGCGCGTTGAATGAGACAGAACGTACGCTCCGCGCTCTAGGCCCTAAACAGCGTTGCCTTTTCCTCCCGCAACTGCGCCTTCTGCACCTTGCCCATGGTGTTGCGCGGCAGTTCGGGGACGAAGAACACCCGCTTGGGTGTCTTGTAGTTGGCGAGGTGCTCCTTGCAGTGGGCGATGACCGCGTCTTCGTCGGGCGCGCCGTCGCCCTCGGGCACCACAACGGCCACCACGCCCTCGCCGAAGTCCGGGTGCGGCACGCCGATCACCGCGCTTTCGACCACGCCGGGCAGCTCGTCGATGACCGATTCGACCTCCTTGGGATAGACGTTGTAGCCGCCGGAGATCACCAGATCCTTGGCCCGGCCGACGATGAACAGATAACCCCGGTCGTCGATGCGGCCGATGTCGCCGGTGCGGAACCAGCCGTCGGCGGTGAACTCCTCGGCGGTCTTCTCGGGCAGCTTCCAATAGCCCTTCATGATGTTGGGGCCGCGCACCTGGATGCCGCCGATCTCGTCCGTGCCCAGCGGCCGGTCCTGGTCGTCGGTGACGCGCACCTCCACCTGGGGGAACGGGAACCCGACCGAGCCGGGCCGGCGCTCCGCGTCGTAGGGGTTGCCGGTCAACATGCCGGTTTCGGTCATGCCGTAGCGTTCCAGGATGGCGTGCCCGGTGCGGGCCTGGAACGCCTCGTGCGTCTCGGCCAGCAGCGGCGCCGAGCCGGCGGTGAACAGCCGCATGCCGGCGCAGACCTCCCGGTTGAAATCGTCACCGTCCAACAGGCGGGTATAGAACGTCGGCACGCCCATGAACGCGGTGGCCCGGGGCAGCAGGCGCACCACCTCCTCGCGCTTGAAACCGGGCAGCCAGATCATCGACGCCCCCGCCAGCAGGACGCAATGCACGGCCACGAACAGGCCGTGGGCGTGGAAGATGGGCAGGGCGTGCAACAGCACGTCATCGGCGGAAAAGTGCCACGTCTCCACCAGGTCCAGACCGTTGGCGGCGAGGTTGCGGTGGGTCAGCATGGCGCCCTTCGGCTTGCCCGTGGTGCCGCTTGTATACAGCATGGCGGCCAGGTCATCGCCCCCGCAGGGCACCGCCGGGAAATCCACCGGGGCGGCGTTGGCAGCCTCAACCAAGCTGCCGGAGCCGTCGGTGCCCAGGGTCAGGACGTGGGGCGCGCCATGCTTCGCTGCGATGCCGCGCACGGTCTCCTCGTCCGCGGGGCGGCACACGATGGCCGCCGGCTTGGCGTTGCCCACCAGATAGTCCACCTCGTCGGGCCGGTAGGCGGTGTTCATCGGCAGGAAGACGAACCCCGCCCGCAGGCAGGCCAAATACAGGACCAGCGCCTCACTGGACTTGTCCACCTGGACCGCCACCCGGTCACCTTTGTTCACGCCCAGGTCGGAAAGGGCGCGCGCCATTTTCGTCGCCATGGCCTCGGCCTCGCCGTACCGCACCGTTCCACCGTCGCCGGTCTCCAACAGGACCTTGGAGCGGTCGTTGGGAAACCGGGACTCAAGCAGGGCGTACAGGGAGTCGGTCATGGCGGTCCTCATGGGAAAAAACGGAAATGCGACCCAGCGTTATACACAGCCCTTTCCCCAAGGCAAAAGGCCGCATACGTTCCGGGGTGCCATCCGACCAGACCGACATGTCACGGGATCCGCTTCCATGCATCTCAGCCAACCGTACCTTCTGTTCCTCGGTGATGCGCCCGACCACCTCGCGGCCAAGACGGCGCGCGGCATCCACCAATGGCGTCCGGACATCTGCGTCGGGCAGCTTCGCCTGCCGGGCTGCGAGACGACGTTGGGCCTACCGGATTTGACGGTGGAGGAGGCCGCCGCGCGAGGTGCCGCGACCCTGGTGGTGGGCGTGGCCAACCGGGGCGGGGTGATCGCGGATCACTGGCGTGCGGTATTCAAGGACGCCTTGGCCAACGGCCTGGACATCGCAGCCGGACTCCACCAAAAACTGAACGATATTCCGGAACTTGTTGAAACGGCTGAAGAGTATGGCCGCATGCTCTTTGACGTGCGACACCCCACGGAGACCTTCCCGGTGGCTCACGGCGTGCCGCGACCCGGCAAACGGATTCTGGCGGTGGGCACCGACTGTTCGGTCGGCAAGATGTACGCCATGCTGGCCATGGAGCGGACCATGAAGGCACGCGGCCTGAAGGCGGACTTCCGGGCCACGGGGCAGACGGGCATTCTGATTGCCGGTGAGGGCGTGAGTGTTGATGCCGTGGTGGCGGACTTCATCTCCGGCGCGACGGAGGTCCTGTGCCCCGCCAACGATGACGATCACTATGACCTCGTGGAGGGACAGGGCAGCCTGTTCCATGCCTCCTACGCCGGGGTCTCGCTGGGTCTGCTGCACGGGGCGCAGCCGGATTACCTCGTTCTCTGTCACGAACCCGGGCGGGCGCACATGCGCGGGCTTCCGGGGTTCGCTCTGCCGGACCTGGACGCGTGCATGGACCTGAACCTGCGCTGCGCCCGGCTGGTCAATCCGGAGGCGCGGTTCGTCGGCGCCTGCTTCAACACCTCCGCGCTGGACGACGACGCGGCCCGGCGCGTGATGCACGAGGCCAGCGAACGCCTGGGCCTGCCCGTGGTCGATCCGGTGCGGAGCGGGGTCGAGCCCCTGGTGGACCGGGTGCTGGGCGATGCCTGAAATCCGGGTTGCGGTGGAGCGCTGGCCCATTGCCGGCGGCTTCACCATCTCGCGCGGAACCCGCACCGAGGCCGTGGTGGTGGTCGTCACGATCACGGACGATGACGGCACGCGGGGCTGGGGCGAAAGCGTTCCCTATGCGCGTTACGGAGAGACGGTGGAGGGGGTGGCGGACACCATCCGTGCCCTGGACCTGCGGGACTTGGACCGCACGGGTCTGCGAGCCCGCTTGCCGGCCGGGGCGGCCCGCAATGCCGTCGATGCCGCTCTGTGGGACCTGGAGGCGAAACGAACCCGCCGCAGGGTTTGGGATCTGGCAGGCGCATCGCCACCTCCCGAGCACATGGTCACCGCCGAGACCCTCTCCATTGCCGCGCCGGAGGCGATGGCCGAGAAGGCACGGGCGCTGGCCGACCGGCCGTTGCTCAAGGTCAAGGTGGGCGCCGACGATCCGATCCGGCGCATTGCCGCCGTGCGGGCCGGCGCGCCCGAAGCGGATCTGATCGTTGATGCCAACGAGGCCTGGTCGGTCGATCAACTGCGCGCGCTGCTGCCCGATCTGGCGGCTTTGCGGGTTCGTCTGTTGGAACAGCCGGTGCCGGCGGACCAGGACGCAGGCTTGGCCGGACTGGACTCCCCGGTCCCGCTGTGCGCCGACGAAAGTGCCCATGTCGCCGCCGACGTGGCGCGCCTCGCCGCGCTGTACGACGCGGTCAATATCAAGCTCGACAAGACCGGCGGTCTGACCGAGGCGCTGGAGATGGCCGACGCCGCCCGGGCGCGCGGCCTGGGGATCATGGTCGGCTGCATGGTCGGCACCTCGCTGGCGATGGCGCCGGCGACTGTCGTCGCGGCCGGGGCCGACGTGGTGGATCTGGACGGGCCGGTGCTGCTCGCTCGCGACCGCGACCCCGGCATCGCCTACGATCGGGGCATGATGGGATCGCCGCCGGTCGCGCTGTGGGGGTAAGGCCCCTTCGGACCTGCTCGTGGTCCTGCCTGACCGATCGGCGTTGGCTGTCCGGGCCGGGCGCGGTGCTTCTGGATGCGCCGATCCGCGACGCGGCGATTCCCACGGATGGAATGCTGGATTATCCTTGTCCGGGCCTTTTGGGGGCGGGATTGAGGGAGATTGGCTATGCGCACGACGTTCGGTCTCCTGATGCTGCTGCTCGGCCTGTGGCCGGGCGTTTCTCAGGCCCAGGGTCTGGAAGATGCGCCCGGTACGGCCGACCATCCGCTGGTGCCCCGGTTCGAAGGCTCCGTGATCATCGGTCACGAGTCGGTTTCATTCGACGCGTTCAGGATGCCGCTCGGCCCTGCGGTGCGGGGCGACGGCGATGAGTGGAAGGCCGAAACGGCGCATGTCGTGGAGGGTGAGCGGACCCGCCTGATCTATCTGGCGCCCAGGGACGCCTCGCCCCTGGAAATCGTCCGCAACTACCAGCGGGCGCTCGGCGACGACGGGTTCGAGACGCTGTGGCAGTGCGGCGGGTCGGAGTGCGGCCCCGGGAACGGCAGCTTCCTGGTGAACTACGTGCTCTACCCGCAGGGGCGTCATCTGAGCACCATGGGCCGGGTGACGGAGCATGCCTTCACCTTCCCGCGCGACCCGCGTTATGCGGCGCTGTCCCGCAAGGCGAAGCCCGGTTCCGTATACGTTTCGATCTATGCGGCGATCGAGGACTTCGATCATTTTCCGGAAATCTACGGCCATCCCCTGGTGCTGGTGGACATCGTCGAGTCGGCGCCCATGGAAGACCGCATGGTGTTCATTGATGCCGAGGCCATGGCCGGTGACCTGGGCGAACAGGGCCGCGTGGCCCTGTACGGCATTCAGTTCGAGTTCGATAGCGACGTGGTGCGGCCGGAAAGCGACGCCACGCTGACGGAGATCGCGACCTTGCTGTCCGGCGACCCGGGCCTATCCCTGTACGTGGTCGGACACACGGACATGACCGGATCGCTGGACTACAACAAGGACCTGTCCGGTCGTCGTGCGGCGGCCGTTGTCCGGGCGTTGACGGGCCGGTTCGGTGTCCACGGGGCGCGCCTGGTTCCGGCCGGGGTCGGTCCCCTGGCGCCGGTGGCACCCAACGACTCGGAGGAGGGCCGGGCTCTGAACCGACGGGTCGAACTGGTGCGGCGGTAGAACGGACCTGTTCGGACGACGGGAAACACACGGTCCCGTCCGAACCTGTCCCGGTCAACCGGCTGTCCTGAAAGGCGGTTCCTGGCGGGGGAGCGACGTCCGTCCGGCATGGATCCGGCATCCACTGTTCAACCCGCGATCAGCGACTCAATTTCTTGAAAATTCGTCTTAAATGTCATATCGTCACTACGTAAAAGTGTATCGAGTTCGATCTGTCCTTTTTCGTCCCGTGACAATCCAAGCGTGACTGCCATTTTGGGTATATGGAGTCGAACGTCGCCATGCTGTCGCCCGCACAGTTTTATCCTGGTCCTTCGCTGGCTTATCGGGAGTACGGCCCCGCCGCCGCCGAGGCCGCGTCTGCGCGCGTGGCTCGGGATGGGTCCCAGAACCAGGGCGCGGCCGGCACGCGGCGCTTGGAGAGTGGCGCCGCAACCCAACAGGCGGGAGCCGTTCGCATTGCCGGTCAGGCGCCGTCCCTGTCCACCGAAGTGATCGGGGCGTTTGGTCTGCTCGAGCCGGAAGGACAGTTTGGACTTGAGTCGGTGGCGGACGAGCCGTTTTCTTCGGTGCCGCCTTCGCCCCCACCAACGCAAGCAGGCGGTCTGGACGCCGATGAGGAGTCCGGAAGTTCGGCGGGAACGGACAGCGCCGGAACCGGGCAAGGCCTTGGTACTGAGGACCTGACCGCCGAAGACGAGGCGGAAGTCCGGCGTTTGCAGGCTCTTGATGCGGAGGCCCGTCAGCAGGCCACCGAGGCCGGCGTCGGTGACACGGTGGTCATGCAGTACGAGGTTGGTCCGGATGGCCGGCTGTATGCGGTGGCCGCGCGGGTGAGCGCGAGCCTTGGCGGCCTGATTCCAACGAACGCCGATTCGGATGAGGCTGAGGCCGCACAGGGAACGCGTGACCCGGCCGCAGCTGGTTTGTTCCTGCAAGCTGCGGCTGCCTATGCCGCCAGCCGAGCCCTTTAGCTCCGAGTCGTATCGTCGGCGTGAGGGCCGGGCCGACCAACCGACATCGTGACACTTGCGGAACCGAGGCGTTTTCCGACGTGGCGTGGACATCTTGCCTCATTTCAGGGTCGAGACTACCTTTTCTGCGGTGGGGTTCCGAGGTCTGGTCGGCGAGTCGGTGGCCGGGAGACAGGGCTGGAGCACACCCCGAGTGATCCGTTACGGATCGCGACGACGATTTGCTTAAAAAAAACAACTGGCAAGGGCGCGTCGGGTGAATCAAATGGAATGCAACGCGCCCTAGGGGTTGGTGCCCGGCGGACTGCGGAGCGAGACGCGATATGACGTTCGTTGGTCCGGTCATCGCGGTGTCGTATCAAGGCGTGAAAGGCCTTGAGGCGCGTTCGGTCGGCGCCACGACGGGGACGTCCGCGCCGCGCGGTCGCCCTGTCGGGGAGGCTCAGGTCCCAGGGGCGGGCGCTTCTGGTGGTGCCGCCAGCCCTGTCAGGATTGCCGGTCGGGCGCCGTCGTTGTCCACCGAGATGATCGGCCTGTTCGGCCGTCTCGATCAGTCAGGCCGGTTCTCCGGCACCGATCCCGTGACAGGTCAGCCGGGTGTGACCGGCACGGCCACAAGCTCCGGGTTTGCCGAAGCGGCCGAAGCGATCCGGGGCACCGGATCCAACGATCTCACGCCCGAGGAACAGGCCGAGGTCCAGAAACTCCGCGCGATTGACCAGCGCGTGCGTCAGCACGAGGCCGCCCACAAGGCCGCCGGCGCGGGGGTGACGGGGCCAGCGACCTTCACGATGGTCACCGGTCCGGACGGTCGCCAGTATGCCGTCGGCGGCGAGGTCAGCATCACGGTCAATGCCTCGCAGTCCAATCCGCAACAGGCGATCGCTCAGCTTGAGCAGGTCAAGCGGGCGGCTCTGGCGCCGGCCGATCCGTCGTCGGCGGATCGTGCGGCCGCCGCTGCTGCCGAGGCGGCGCTGCAACGGGCCAAGGCTGCTCTGCGTGATCAGGAAGAGCAGGAGGCGGCCGAACAGAAGGCGCGCAACCAGCAGGTCGAGGGCGCGGCTCAGCAGACGGACGGGGCAAGCCGGGACAGCGGGGGCGAGATCGGCCGCGTCATCGCGCCGGCCGCGTTCGCCGACGCGGCGGCGGCGTACGGAACGGCGGATCGTGGCTTCGGCGGCGCTCAGGACGACATTGCGCCGCCGGCGAGCCTGTTCGATCTGGTGGCCTGAGGGTCCGCACTCTCCCATCGACCCGGCCATATTTGCACCTCTTCATCCAGACACCGCGCCGGCGGGACCGCCGGAACAGGACCCCTCCCCAACCCTCCCTGCAAGCGGTACCGTATTCACGCTTTTTTCCGCAAAAACGGGCGCCTCTTGCCCGCGCGGCAACTTGACCCGTCATTGCGAACCCTCGTCGTAAGACGAGGGCGAAGCAATCCAGGGCACACGTCGAAAGTATCCGCCCTGGATTGCTTCGTCGCTACGCTCCTCGCAATGACGAAGAGAGGTCGAGTTGTTTGAATCGTATAGCCCGCAAGCGGGGAGGGAGTGCGGCAGGGGTTTTCCCTTGAGGGAGGCGTTCAGACGGCAGAACCGGGTGTTGAAGACATGTGACTGCAGGGCACCATCGACCTTTCGGGCCGGCCGTGACATGACTGTGCGTCGTCATTCCTGCCATCGACCTGCACATCATGCCCAGCCCGACATCTCCCGTGCTGTATGCCGCCGTCACGCCACACGGATACGGTCATCTTACCATGACCGGGGCCGTTCTCGCGGCGCTGCGGGCGCGTTTGCCCGGCCTGTCCATGGTGGTGGAAACGACCCTGCCCGAACCCATTGTCCGAGCACGCATCCCGGGTCCGCTGACGGTGGTGGCCGAGACCGAGGACTTTGGTCTGGCGATGGTCAATTCGAACCGCATCGATGTCCAGGCCAGCGCGGCGCGGTACCGCGCCCTTCACGCGGACTGGGACGGGGTGGTGGCGCGTGCGGCGGTGCGGATGGCCGCGCACAAGCCCGATCTCGTGTTTTCGAACGCAGGATACATCGCCCTTGCGGCAGCGGCTCGGCTGGGGATCCCGTCGGTCGTGCTGGCGCCGCTGACGTGGGGGCACATCTATCGCCACTATTTCGCGGATCGGCCGGAGGCGCCGGGCATCCTGGCGACCATGGAACAGGCGTACGGGAGCGCCCGCGCCGTTCTGGTGCCGGACGCGGCAATGCCCATGGACGATCTGCCGAATCGGATCGGCATCGGCCCTGTGGGCGTGCCGGGCCGCGACCGGCGGGCGGAGGTGTGCCGGGCGCTGGGCCTGGACGAGGGCGCGCGGCTGGCTCTGGTCACCTTCGGGGGCGTCAACTCGGGGCTGGACCTTGCCGGCTGGCCGCGCGGCACCGGCTGGCACTGGCTGACCAAGGGCGGCGTGGCGGCCGGTCATCCCGACGCGATCGACATGGACCGGGTCCCTGACCTGCCGTTCTCCGATATCCTGGCGTCGGTGGACGCGGTGGTCACCAAGCTGGGCTATGGCATGACGACGGAGTGCGGGTTCGCCGGCAGGCCGACGCTGTACCTGCCGCGCGGCGACGACTGGCCGGAGGAACCGCACCTGCGGGGCTGGCTGGAACGGCACGCGCCGTTGCGTGCCGTCGATGCCGCGCGGTTACGCTCGGGCGACATTCTTGACGACCTGGAGGCGGTATTGCGCCAGCCGCCGCCCGGTCCACCAGCCCGGCCGACGGGCACGGAGGAGGGGGCGCGACTGGTGGCGACGATGCTTGGGGGCGGGTAGGGCGGCTTCGCGCCAAAGGCGCAAGCCGCCGTGAGCGGTGCCGCTTGCGGCGGATTGGCCCGCTGACGCGGGCCGAATCCGCCCTACACAGTTTTGATCACCGCCGCGGCGCCAGGAATATCAACGGTCCGGGGGTGTCGGCCTCGCCCCATAGGTTGCGTAGGGCGGCTTCGCGCCAAAGGCGCAAGCCGCCGTGAGCGGTGCCGCTTGCGGCGGATTGGCCCGCTGGCGCGGGCCGAATCCGCCCTACACAGTTTTGATCACCGCCGCGGCGCCAGGAACATCAGCGGCCCGGGGGTGTCGGCCTCGCCCCATAGGTTGCGTAGGGCGGCTTCGCGCCAAAGGCGCAAGCCGCCGTGAGCGGTGCGGCTTGCGGCGGATTGGCCCGCTGACGCGGGCCGAATCCGCCCTACACAGTTTTGATCACCGCCGCGGCGCCAGGAACATCAGCGGCCCGGGGGTGTCGGCCTCGCCCCACAGCACGCCCAGGGCCTCGCGGTCGCGGGTCCAGTCGTCGCTGTTGACGCGCGGTGCGCCGACACCGTCCAGCCACGTCACGTCCCGCTCTCCGGTGGCGGGATCGACGGCGCCGCTGAAGAACGCCGTCCGCCGCACCGCCGGGGTGGCCTTGCGCCACGCGATCATGTCGCGCACGAAGTCCCGGAAGGCCCAGTCGGCATTCTCCCAGTCCAACCATGTCAGGTCGTTGTCCTGACTGTAGGCGTTGTTGTTGCCCCGCTGGGTATGGCCGATCTCGTCGCCAGCCAGAATCATCGGCACGCCCAGCGCGGTGAGCAGGGCGGTCATCATGCCGTGGCGGCGTTCGTCCCGGTTGGTCTGTACAGCGGGATCATCGGTCTCGCCCTCGACGCCGCCGTTCCAGGACAGATTGTGCGTCGTGCCGTCGCGGTTCTGTTCGCCGTTGGCCTCGTTGTGCTTGCCGTCGTAGGTGACGAGGTCGCGCAACGTGAACCCGTCGTGGGCGGTGATGAAATTGACGCCGGCCTGGGGCGGCCGGCCGGAGGGCTCGAACAGATGGCTCGTGCCGGCGAGGGCACTGGCCAGATCGCCCGGGTCCCCGGTGCCGGCGAAGAACGACCGCACGGCGTCGCGGAAGCCGTCGTTCCACTCCACCCAGGGCGCCGGGAAGCGTCCGGTGTGGTGACCGCCCGCGCCGATGTCCCACGGCTCGGCGATCAGCTTGACCTCGGACAACACCGGGTCCTGAGCGATGGCGGACAGGAACGGCCCGGTCGGGTCGAACGCGCCGTGATGGCGCGCCGGGGTCACGGCCAGATCGAAGCGGAACCCGTCCACGCCCATTTCCGTGACCCAATGGCGCAGGCTGTCCATGACCAGCCGCAGGCACAAGGGGTCCTCCAGCCGCAGGGTGTTGCCGCAGCCGCTATCGTTCACGTAGGACCGGCCGTCGCCCCGGGTGCGGTAGAAGGTCCGGTTGCCGAGCCCGCGCAGGCTCAGCGTCTGGCCCAGTTCGTCGCTTTCGGCGGTGTGGTTGTAGACCACGTCCAGGATCACCTCGATCCCCGCCGCGTGCAGGGCGGTGACCATAGCGCGGAAGTCATCGGGCGTGCCGTAGCGCGGGTCCGGCGCCAGGAAGGCATAAGGGTTGTAGCCCCAGTAGTTGGACAGCTCCAGGCCGGGCAGGTGGCGCTCGTCGGAAAACGCGAACACCGGCAGCAGTTCCAGCGCCGTGATGCCCAGGTCCGTCAGGTGGTTGATGATCGCCGGATGCGCCACGCCCCGGAATGTGCCCCGGTCCTCCTCGGGGATGTCCGGGTGGCGTATGGTCAGGCCCTTGACGTGCGCCTCATAGACGATGGTGGCGGCCCAGGGGGTGCGTGGGCCCGGCGGCGGCGCCTTGGCCGGCTTGCGGGCGATGGCCTTGGGCACGAAGGGCGCGCTGTCGCGGTCGTCGAACGTCAGGTCGGCGTCCGGCCCGCCGCGCGTGAACCCGAATGTGGCGTCGTCCGGGCTCACCTGTCCGACGACTTCACGCGCCCAGGGGTCCACCAGCAGCTTGTTGGGATTGTGGCGATGACCCTGGGTTGGCTCGTACGGGCCATGGACGCGCAGCCCGTACACTTGGCCCTCTTTCAGGCCGCGCAACAGGCCGTGCCAAATGCCGCGCGGATCGCGGGCGGGCAGGGGCACGCGGGCCGTTTCCGCGCCGTCGGGCGAGTCGAACAGGCAGACCTCGACGGCCGTTGCGTCGGGTGCCGGAACGGCGACGTTGAGACCGCCCCGGGTCACATTGACCCCCAGCCGATCGGGCCGGCCCGCCTCGACCTTCACGCGCGGTGCCATGCTGCGGTCCTCCTACGCCCCGTCGTCCGGTCGCATGATGATGGTCGCCAGCGGCGGCAGGGCGAGCAGGAGGCTCTGCTCGTGCCCGTGGCTTTCCTGCGGCAGGGTGACCACGCGGCCGTTGCCGACCCCGGAACCGCCGAAGGCCTCGCTGTCGGTGTTCAGGATCTCGGAATACCAGCCCGCGCGCGGCGCGCCGATCCGATAGTCCTCGCGCACCACCGGGGTGAGGTTGCAGACCACCAGGACGAACGGCGCGTCCGGATCGGCGCTTTCTCGACGGACGAACGCAAGAACGCTGTTCTGATAGTCTGTGCAGTCGATCCAGGAAAAGCCGTCGCTCTCGCAGTCGTGAACATGCAGGGCCGGGATGTCCCGGTACAGCCGGTTCAGGTCCCGCACCAGGTCGTGCATGCGGGCGTGCCAGTCGATGTCCAGCAGGTGCCAGTCGAGACTGGCCTGATAATTCCACTCCCGACCCTGGGCGAATTCGGTGCCCATGAACAGCAGCTTCTTACCCGGGTGTGTCCACATGTACGCCAGATAGGCCCGCATGTTGGCGAACTGCTGCCAGCAGTCGCCGGGCATCCGGCCCAGGATCGAGCGCTTGCCGTGCACCACCTCGTCGTGGGACAGCGGCAGCACGAAATTCTCGTTGAAGGCGTAGATGAGGCTGAACGTCAGGTCGTTGTGATGATAGCAGCGGTGGATCGGATCCTCGCCGATGTAGCGCAGGGTGTCGTTCATCCACCCCATGTTCCACTTATAGCCGAAGCCGAGACCGCCGAGGTAGGTGGGGCGGGAGACCATGGGCCACGCCGTGCTTTCCTCCGCCAGCGTGATGGCGCCCGGGAAGTGGCCGTAGACCAGTTCGTTCATGCGGCGCAGGAAGTCGATGGCCTCCAGGTTCTCCCGGCCGCCGAACTTGTTGGGGATCCAGTCATCGGCCTCGCGGCTGTAGTCCAGGTACAGCATGGAGGCGACGGCATCGACCCGCAGTCCGTCGATGTGGAACTTGTCCAGCCAGAACAGGGCGTTGGCCAACAGGAAGTTGCGCACCTCCGTGCGGCCGTAGTTGTAGATCAGCGTGCCCCAGTCCTGATGGCGGCCCTGTCGGGGGTCTGCGTGCTCGTACAGGTGCGTGCCGTCGAACCACACGAGACCGTGTGCGTCCTCCGGGAAGTGGCCGGCCACCCAGTCGATGATGACGCCCAGGCCGGCGGCATGGCATCGGTCCACGAAGTAGCAGAAGTCATCCGGCGTGCCGAATCGGCTGGTGGGGGCGAACAGGCCGATGGGCTGATACCCCCAGGAGCCGTCGAACGGATGTTCGTTGACCGGCAGAAGTTCGATGTGGGTGAACCCCAGGTCGCGGACATAGGCCGGCAACTCTTCCGCCATCTCGCGGTAGGTCATCGTGCGGGTCTGTCCGGTTTCCTCGTCCACGACCCGCTTCCAGGATCCAAGGTGGACCTCGTAGATGGACATGGGCGCGGAGCGGTCCACGGTGTTCGCGCGGTTTTCCATCCAGTCCTGATCGGTCCAGTCGTAGTCGCCCAGGTCGAACACGACCGAGGCCGTGGCCGGCGGCACCTCGCAGAAGAAGGCGTACGGGTCGGCCTTCAGCGGCATCAGGTTTCCGTCGGCGCCCACGATCTCGTATTTGTAATGGGTGCCCTCCGGCACCTCCGGTAGAAAGATTTCCCACACCCCGCAGTTGGGATGCTTGCGCATGGAGTGCTGACGGCCGTCCCAGCCGTTGAAATCACCGACCACGCTGACCCGCTGGGCATTCGGTGCCCAGACCGTGAAGGCGACGCCGCGCACGCCGTCCAGGGTCGCCATGTGGGCGCCCATCTTCTCGTAGAGTTTGAGATGCGTGCCCTCGCCGATGAAATAGGTGTCCAACTCGCCGAGCACCGGCGGGAAGCTGTACGGATCGTACATGTCGAACGTCAGATTGGGACCGGTTACCCGCAGCTTGTAGCCGAAGACCTCCGTTCCCTCCGGGAAGTCCGCGCCAAACAGCCCAGACGGGTCCAGACGGGAGGCCTCCGCGAGGACCTTCTCGCCATCCCGGCTTATGACCTCGACCGTCGTCGCCCAGGGGAGAAAGGCCCGAATGCACCGCCCCTCCGCCGACGAGCCGTCGGCGCTGCCCAGGTGTTGTCCGAGAAACGCGAAGGGGTCGCCGTGTCGGGCCTCCAGGAGGGCTTGCACGGCGCCGGCGTTGGGACTGCTGGTGAGCATGGGACTGCGGTCTCCGGTTGTTGAGGCGAACGGTGGTGGCGCCATGGCCGGGGGAAGACTGTGGATCGACGGACGACGCGTCCGGTCACGCAACGGCGCATGACCGGGGACCAGTGCACCCGGTCCCATCAACATACCCCATGAAGCGCACGCCCTTGACCAGATGGCCCCGGAATCGGGGCCGCGTGGTGCCGGGGGCCAGCGTGGTCACGGCGGTTTTCGGTGATGCGGGCCAGTCCGGGCCGTCAAGACACACTCATCCCCGACCCGCCTCAAGGGTGGGGACCTCAACCCGATCCGTCAAGTGACGGAAACGGGACGCCGCGCGGTGCGACGGGGGGCCGTCAGGTCTCCTCGGTCTTCTTGCGGCGCGTGGCACGTTTCTTGGGCGCGGCTTCGGTGCTTGCGTCGCTGTCGGCGGCGGCCTTCGGTGTCCGCTTCCGGGTGGTCTTGGCCGGCGTTGCCTCACCGCCTTCCGCCGTTGCCTCGTCCGTCTTTTTCGTCCGGCGCGGGGCGCGTTTCGGCTTGGGTGCGGCCTCGGCTTCGATGGCGGCCGTCACTTCGGCCGTTGCCCGGGCCCAGTGCTCGTCGGACTTGCCATCGGGACGCCCTTCCTCTTCCCAGATCTGGTGGGCGCGCTGGCGGATACGGTCATCAATATCTTGCTGCATGGCTTTCCTCTTTCGTGCCGGTCATTCTGGAAAAAGAAAAAGAAAATGCAAGGAGATACCCGCGTTCGCGCGTCTGGTGTGGCGGGTCCGGGGCATACCGGCGCGCACACATCGGTTGGATCGCACGAGCATTGGGATCGTGTCGAGCTTTATCCGTGGCGCGCGCGGGCATTGCAATGGGGGATCGGCTGGCCTGGGGGCCGGAACGGCAGGTCCGCGCTCGGCATTGCACTTCGGTCACAGTCGGACAATCGAAGCGGCGCGACACCTGATTCGGGGACGGCTTGCCAATGGGCGCCTTGAAAACCGAGTGGCGGTTGATTATTCAAAGGAGACCGAATTGGTCCATTATCGCGGTGTGCTCGGTTCGAGGGGACGGACGCGCCGCGACAAACGGGAGCCCGGCATGTTCAGAATCAACAAGCTGACCGACTATGCCGTCGTTCTACTGGTGGACATGGCCCGCTCGGACAGTGTACGGGCCGCCCATCAGATCGCGGCGGATACGGGGGTGCCGGGTCCCACGGTGGCCAAGGTCATGAAGGCGCTGGTCCGGTCCGGGCTGGTGCGTTCGGCGCGCGGAGCCAGCGGCGGTTACGTGCTGGCGCGGCCGGCCGACCGGATCGCGGTGGCGGACATGATCCAGGCTCTGGAAGGACCGATTGCCATGACGGCCTGCGTCGACACCGCCGAGGAGGGGTGCGAGCGCGAGGGGTTCTGCACCATGGCAGGTCACTGGAACCGGGTGAATACGGCGGTTCGTAAGGCTCTTCAGGGGATTACGTTGGCGGACATGGCGGCGCCGACCCTGCCGCCGCCGTGGGCTGTGGAGGGCGTCATGGCGTCCTCCGCCGGCCAGGAGTCATATCGCGAGGGATCGCGCGCCTCGTCGTAACACCGCGAACGGCGCGAGAGAGTTGGGAGTTGGAACACCATGGCGGCCACCCAGGATACCGTCGATCGGATTGCCGAGGTCTCGGGCGCCTACAAGTACGGATTCGTCACCGACATCGAATCCGACAAGGCGCCCAAGGGCCTGAACGAGGACATCATTCGCTTCATCTCCGCCAAGAAGGCGGAGCCGGAGTGGATGCTGGCGTGGCGCCTGAAGGCTTACCGCCACTGGCTGACCATGACCGAGCCGTCATGGCAAAAGGTGGTCTATCCGCCCATCGACTACCAGGACGCCTACTACTACGCCGCGCCCAAGAGCGACGACGACCGGCCCAAGAGCCTGGACGAGGTCGATCCGGAACTGCTGCGCACGTACGAGAAGCTGGGCATCCCCCTGAAAGAACAGGAGATGCTGGCCGGCGTGGCGGTCGACGCGGTGTTCGATAGCGTGTCCGTGGCGACGACCTACAAGAAGAAGCTGGAGCAAATGGGCGTCATCTTCTGCCCGATCTCCGAGGCCGCTCAGCGTTTTCCCGAGTTGGTCCAGAAGTACCTTGGTTCCGTGGTGCCGTACTCGGACAACTTCTTCGCCACCCTTAATTCGGCGGTGTTCACCGACGGCTCGTTCGTGTACGTGCCCAAGGGGCTGCGGTGTCCCATGGAACTGTCCACGTACTTCCGCATCAATGAGCAGAACACCGGCCAGTTCGAGCGTACGCTCATCATCGCCGACGAGGGCAGCTATGTGAGCTACCTGGAGGGCTGCACGGCACCCCAGCGCGACGACAACCAGCTTCACGCCGCCGTGGTGGAACTGGTCGCCATGGATGACGCCGAGATCAAGTACTCCACGGTGCAGAACTGGTATCCGGGCGACGAGACCGGCAAGGGCGGCATCTATAACTTCGTCACCAAGCGCGGCGCCTGTCGCGGACGCAATTCAAAGATCATGTGGACGCAGGTCGAGACGGGCTCGGCCGTGACCTGGAAGTACCCATCCTGCATCCTGCAGGGCGACAATTCCTCCGGCGAGTTCTATTCGGTGGCCATCACCAACAATGCCCAACAGGCCGACACCGGCACCAAGATGATCCACATCGGGAAGAACACCCGCTCGCGTATTATCTCCAAGGGCATTTCGGCGGGCCGGGCGGATCAGACCTACCGGGGCCTCGTCAAGGTCATGCCGAAGGCCACCGGCGCGCGCAACTTCACGCAGTGCGACAGCCTGCTGATCGGGGATCGCTGTGGCGCGCACACCGTGCCCTACATCGAGAATCGCTGCCCGTCGGCCCAGGTGGAACACGAGGCCACCACCAGCCGCATCAGCGAAGACCAGTTGTTCTACTGCCTGCAACGCGGCATTCCGGAAGAGGACGCCGTCGCGTTGATCGTCAACGGCTTCTGCAAGGAAGTTTTGCAGACATTGCCGATGGAATTCGCCGTCGAGGCGCAGAAACTGGTGGGCATCAGCCTGGAAGGCAGCGTCGGTTGAGTTGGACCCGATGTGCCCGATGACCTGAGGGATATGACGCGACATGGCTTTGCTGGACATCAAGGAACTTCACGCCACCATCGACGAGGACGACGGCGCCAAGGCCATCCTCAAGGGGATCGATCTGACCATCCGGCCGGGTGAGGTGCACGCGGTCATGGGTCCGAACGGCGCCGGGAAGAGCACTCTGTCCAACGTCATTGCCGGCCGGCCGGGCTATACGGTGACGCAGGGCTCGGTGACCTACGACGGCGCCGACCTGCTGGAGATGGAAGCCGACGAGCGGGCCCGCGCGGGCCTGTTCCTGGCCTTCCAGTATCCGGTCGAGATTCCCGGCGTGGCCACCGCGACCTTCCTGAAGACGGCGATCAATGCCCGGCGCAAGGCGGCCGGCGAGCCGGAGATCGAGGCGCTCGACTTCCTCAAGCTGATGAAATCGACCTCGAAACGGCTCGGCGTGCCCGAGGATATGCTGAAGCGCCCGGTCAACGTCGGCTTCTCCGGCGGTGAGAAGAAGCGCGTCGAGGTGCTGCAGATGGCTATGCTGGAGCCGCGTCTGTGCGTGCTGGACGAGACCGATTCCGGCCTCGACATCGACGCGCTGAAGGTGGTGGCGGACGGCGTGAACGCCCTGCGTGCGCCGGATCGGGGCATGCTGGTCATCACCCACTATCAGCGCCTGCTCGACTACATCGTGCCCGACGTGGTGCATGTTCTGGCCGACGGTCGCATCGTCAAGACCGGCGACAAGACCCTGGCCCAGGAACTGGAGGCCAAGGGCTACGCCGAATTCACTGGAGCGGCGGCATGAGCGCAACCCTCACAGACGTGCTTCCGCTGGCGCCCGACGAACAGGCCCTGGGGCGGGACGAGCCCGGATGGCTCGCCGATCTGCGCCGCGCCGGGCTGTCGGTCTACCGCGCGCGCGGCTTGCCCACGGTGAAGGTGGAGGCGTGGAAGTACACCAGTCTCTCCGGGCTGACCAAGATACCGTACGTCTTGGATGATGGTGGTGTTGCGCTTTCGGAGGGCGGCGACCGCGACGCGCTGGCGCTTGACGACGCCTGGACGGTGACCCTGGTCAACGGCCGTCCGGTCGGGGTGCCGGACGAGCTGCCGGACAGCGTTCGGGTGGATCACCTGTCGCGTCTTTTGGAGGACGAACCGGAGACCCTCGAACCGCATCTCGGGCGGATCGCCGATCTCGCCGATGCGCCCATGGGATCGCTTAACGCCGCCCACATGACCGAGGGGCTCGTGATCCTGGTGGATGACGGCGTTGTGTTGGACCGGCCCATCCATGTGGTGTCGGTCACGGAAGCGGCCGACGGTGCGCGCCACATGCATCCCCGCCATTTTGTCGTCTTGGGCGAGGCGGCCGATGTCACGCTGGTGGAAAGCCGTGTGTGCGCGCCGGGCGCGGACGCGACCCTGTCCAACGCGGTTCAGGAAATCCGGCTCGGGGAGCGCGCCCGGCTGCGTCATTTGCGACTTGTGGCGTCCGGCGAGGAGGCGGTGGACCTGGATCTGACCGAGGCGGAGGTCGGGGCCGAGGCCGCTTACGAGGCGTTCACCCTGACGCTCGGGGGACGGTTGGTGCGCAACGAGACCCGGGCCCGTCTTCGCGGGTCGGGCGCGGCGGCGCGGTTGCGCGGTGCCTACGGGGTCTGTTGCGGCCAGCACGTCGATACCACGCTCGTTGTCGATCACGCCGTGCCCGACACCACGTCGGATCAGCTCTACAAGGGCGTGGTTGATGCCCAGGGCCGGGCTGTTTTCCAGGGCAAGATCATCGTGCGCCGCGACGCCCAGCGCAGCGACGGCGGCCAGCTCCACAAGGCGTTGCTGCTGGCGCCCGACGCCGAGGTGGATACCAAGCCGGAACTGGAGATTTACGCCGACGACGTGAAATGCGGCCACGGCGCCACGGTGGGCGATCTGGACCGGGATCAAGTGTTCTATCTGATGGCCCGGGGCATTCCCGAGGCGGAGGCCCGCGCCCTGCTGGTCGAGGCGTTCCTCGACGACGTGGTGGGCGCCGTTCCGGACGGCCCGTTGCGCGCGGCCTTTCTGGGCGCCGTGCGGCGCTGGCAGGCGGGCCGCCACGCCGCCACCTGGGAGGCTTGACGCCGATGGACGCCGCCACCATGACCCAAGCGCCCGTGTTCGACCCCGAGGCCGCCCGGGATGACTTCCCCATTCTGGCCCGGCTCGTCCACGGCAAGCCGCTGGTCTATCTCGACACTGGGGCGTCGGCGCAAAAGCCCCGGCAGGTGCTTGACGCCATGGCGCGGGCGCAGACCGAGTGCTACGCCAATGTCCACCGGGGCGCCTACTGGCTGTCGGAGACCGCGACCAGTCGCTTCGAGGCGGCGCGCGAGACCGTGCGCGGGTTCCTCAACGCCGGCAACGAGCGCGAGATCGTGTTCACCGCCAACGCCACCGACTCCATCAATCTGGTGGCCCAGACGTGGGGGCGCGCCAATCTGGGTCCGAGCGACGCCGTTCTGATCTCGGAACTGGAGCACCACGCCAACATCGTGCCGTGGCAGATGTTGCGCGATGAAAAGGGCGTGGAGGTGCGGGTGGCGCCGATCACGGACGACGGCGCGCTCGACATGGCCGGGTTCGAACGGCTGCTGGACGAGCGGGTCAAGCTGGTCGCCGTGGCGCACTGCTCCAACGTGCTGGGCACCATCCTGCCGGTGGCGGACATCGTCGCCCGTGCCCACGCGGTCGGCGCCCGCGTGCTGGTGGACGGCAGCCAGGCCGTCGTGCATGGGCCGGTGGACGTGCGGGCGCTGGACTGCGACTTCTACGCCTTCACCGGGCACAAGCTGTACGGCCCCACGGGAATCGGCGTGCTGTTCGGCAAGCTGGACCTGCTGGAGGCCATGCCGCCCTGGAAGGGCGGCGGCGACATGATCGAATCGGTGACCTTCGAGAAGACCACCTACGCGGCGCCGCCCGCGCGCTTCGAGGCCGGTACGCCGCCCATCGTCGAGGCCATTGGACTCGCCGCCGCCGTTGACTACGTGCAGGGCATCGGCATGGCGGCCATCGCCGACCACGAGGCCGATCTGCTGCGCTACGCGATGCAGCGGCTGGCCTCTGTCGAGGGGCTGACCATTCACGGCACCGCTCCGCACAAGGCGGCGGTGCTGTCGTTCACCGTGGACGGCCTGCATCCCCAGGATTTGGCCATGGTGCTGGACCGCTCGGGGCTGTGCCTGCGCGCCGGCCATCACTGCGCCGAGCCGCTCATGCGCCGTCTGGGCGTAGCCGGCACGATTCGGGCGTCGTTCGGCCTCTACAACACGCGGTCGGACGTCGATGTGCTGATCAGCGCCCTGGAGAAGGCGCGCAACCTGCTGGCCTGAGACAGGGCCGGGTCGAGAGAAATGCCAGAGGGACTGTCTTTGAGGGAACCGACACCATGATGCCGCCGTACTCAATGCCCGCCTCCACCGAACCGCCGCCGGAGGAAGGATTCTTCGCCACCGCCGGGACGCCGCTGGCCGACGATGTCGCGCCGGTGGACGAGGAGGCGGTCGTGGATGCCCTACGCTCGGTCTATGATCCGGAGATTCCGGTCAACATCTATGATCTGGGTTTGATTTACGAGATCGAGCCGCGCGGGCGGGGCAACTGGGAGCTGGTGATGACCCTGACCGCGCCGGCCTGCCCGGTCGCCGGGGAGTTGCCCGGGCAGGTGGCCGAGGCGGTCGCCGCGACGTCCGGCGTGGGTGAGGTCAAGGTGACCCTGACCTGGGATCCGCCCTGGACGCCGGCCAACATGTCCGAGGTCGCCAAGGTCGAACTGGATATGTACTGAGCCGCGCGAACCCATCCTGAATTTTTGTCTGGAGGCCGTCCCCATGACGACGACCGAAACCGCGCCCAACGCCGCCGCACCCGCGTCGCCGGCCCGCCCGGCACCGCTGACCGTGACGCCCGCCGCCGCCGCGCGCGTGCGCGAGCTGGTCGCGCGGGCGACCAAGCCCGTGCTTGGGGTGCGGGTCGGCGTGAAAAAGGCTGGCTGTTCCGGGATGCGCTATCAGGTTGACTATGTCGAGGAGGCCGGCGCGTTCGAGGATGTGGTCGAGACCGACGGCGCCCGGGTCTATATCGATCCGATGGCGGTGATGTTCCTGCTCGGCTCGGAAATGGACTACGAGGACACGAAGATGCAAAGCGGCTTCGTGTTCCGCAATCCCAACGCTACCGGCCAGTGCGGGTGCGGGGAGAGCTTCTCGGTGCAGTCGTAGGCGACGCCTATTCATCCAGGCCGTAGGTTGGGGTGAGCAACGCGAACCCCAACCCCAACCCCAACCCCAACCCCAACCCCAACCCCAACCCCAACCCCAACCCCAACCCCAACCCCAACCCCAAGACAGTCCCGGCCCCGGTCTTTTCGCCGCATCCGTTGGGGTCGGGGTGTTGCCCCTTACCCCAACCTACGAGGCGTTCGCCACCTCACGCGCCGCGTTCAGGAACTCCTCGACGTCCTCCGGTCGGGTCTGGAAGCTGGTCACCAACCGCACCGTGCCGTCGCGCTCGGACGGCCAGTCGTGAAAGACGAACCCGGCCGCGCGCAGGCCGTCGCGCAGGGGCGTCGGCAGCACCGGGAAGACCATGTTGGCCTCGACCGGATCGGGGATCTCCACCCCCGGCAGCGCCGCCAGCCCGTCGCCCAGGCGCCGCGCCATGGCATTGGCGTGGGCGGCGTGGCGACGCCACAGATCGTCCTCAAGCCACGCCAGCAGTTGGGCGGAGACGAAGCGCATCTTGGAGAGCAGGTGGCCGGCGCGCTTGCGCCGCTCGGCGAAATCGGCCGACAGGCCGGGGCGCAGGAACACCACCGCCTCGGCGGCCCAGGCGCCGCTCTTGGTGGCGCCCAGGCTGAGCACGTCCACGCCGGCCCGCCACGTCACGTCCGCCGGCGCGCATCCCAGGGACGCCACCGCGTTGGCGAAACGCGCGCCGTCCATGTGCAGCGTGAGCCCATGGCGGCGGCAGACCTCGGCCACCGCGCCGATCTCATCGGGAGTGTACACCGTGCCGCATTCGGTGGCTTGGGTGAGGCTCACCGCCGCGGGCCGCACCCGGTGGACCTTGCGGTAGCCGACGCGGCGGATCGCGGGCTGCAGCGTATCCGGGCGCAGTTTGGCGCCGGCGCCGGGCAGGGCGACCAGCTTCGCCCCGCCGGTGAACATCTCCGGCGCGCCGCATTCATCGGTGTTGACGTGGCTGTCCTCGTGGCAGAACACGGCGCCGTAGGGTGGCACCAGTTGCCACAGGGCCAGGGCGTTGGCGGCGGTGCCGGTGAGCACCGGAAACACCTCGACCTCTGCTTCAAAAACATCCCGCAACCGATTGGACAGGAGCTCGGTCCAGGGATCGGCTCCATAGGCGGGCGCGGGCCCGTCCGCTGCCTCGGCGAGGACGCGGGCGATCTGGGGCGCGGCGCCGGCCACGTTGTCGCTGCTGAAGTCCATCGTGGGCGCGCTCACTGCCCCGCAATGGTCAGGCCGTCGATGCGGACGGTCGGGCTGTCGGTGCCGTAGCGCAGGATCAGGTCGTTGGCGGGGATGAGGCGGGCGAACATCTCCTGCAACGTGCCGGCGATGGTGCATTCGCTGACCGGGTCCGTGATCTCGCCGTTCTCGATCCAGAAACCGGCCGCGCCGCGCGAGTAGTCACCGGTGATCATGTTGATACCATGGCCAAACAATTCAGTGACATAAAAGCCATCCTTGATGTCGGAGATCAACTCTGACGGCGTGGCGCTGCCGGGCTGGAGCATGACGTTGCTGGCGCCTGGGCTGGGGGCCGAGCCGGCGCCCCGGGTGGCGTGGCCGGTGCTGTCCAGGCCGAGTTGCCGGGCGGAGCGCAGGTCCAGCAGCCAGGTTGTCAGGCGTCCGTCCTCCACCAGGGCGATGCGACGGGTCGGCAGCCCCTCGGCGTCGCAGGGCCGCGACTTCAGGCCGCGATGCCGGTGCGGGTCTTCCAGGATGACGATGCCCTCGCCGAACACGCGCTCGCCCATGCGGTCCTTGAGGAAGCTGGTGCCGCGCGCGATGGAGGCGCCGTTGATGGCGCCCAGCAGATGGCCCACCAGGGTTCGGGCCACGCGCGGGTCGAACACCACCGGGGCCTTGACGGTGCGGGGGCGACGCGCGCCCAATCGGCGCACCGCCCGTTCCCCCGCGACGCGGCCGACATCGTCGGGGGTGCGTAGATCCTCCCGGAACACGGCGGCGGTGTAGTCGTAATCCCGCTCCATGCCGTCGGTATCGGATCCGGCGATCACGCTGGCCGCCAACGAGCACCCGGTGCGCTCGTAGTGCTGCGTGAACCCATTCGATCCGGCGAGGGTCACGGCGGTCAGGCTCCAACTCGCCTCGGCGCCTTCGGAGTTGGTGACGCCGGGCACGGCGCGGGCGGCGTCCTCAGCGGCGCGGGCCATGTCGGTCAGGGTCTCGGCCGACGGTTCGACCGGGTCGCGGCAGTCGATGGCGGGCAACTCCCGCGCCAGCGCCTCCGGATCGGCGAGGCCGCAATAGGGGTCCTCCGGCACCGTGCGGGCGATGGCCATGGCACGCTCGACAAGATCGCGCAACGCCGCCGAAGAGCGGTCGGCGCTGGAGACGATCCCCTGACGCTGACCGACGAACACCCGCAGGCCGATGTCGCCGCCCTCGGCGCGCTCCAGCCGTTCCAGGGCGCCCATGCGCCACGCCACCGAGACGGATACCCCATCCAGAAGGACGGCGTCGGCGGCGTCGGCGCCGGCCTTGCGGGCGCGGTCGATGAGGTCTTCGAGTGCGGCGGGGGATCCGACCGGAGATGCGGTCATTAAGTATGCCTCCAGTTTCAAAGACGGATGGTGTTCACATCAAGACGGCGGTTGGGCAAGATACTGCTCAAGGCTGTGGAGCGAGACCTGAATTCGGGACTTCTTGGCGTCGCCAACTTCACGAATATCGACAACAAGGGGGTGGAGTTGAGTCTCGGGGGCCGGCTCTGTCGGTTCGGTTTGCGTGACCGGGGCGGCGACAAAGAAACGCATGTCCAAGCGATTGGCTTGCTCGATCTCATCCCGAAGCGCTGATCCGTCAAGCCGATAGCTTTCAAGGGTTGGGTTTAGGCGATCAGAGACAACGTTGGGCAGATGGTGGGTCGAAAGAAGATGTTCGCAGATTGTCCGCGTGTTCTCAATGCGCACAACGTGGTCGAGGGTGCAAAGGTTTTCAATAGCCCTAATTAGATGAGTCTCGCCCAAAGGAGTTTTATCGTCCACTCCAGAGAACTGCCTAACCATTGGGTTTGTATTCAAGGGATTGTTAACGAATTTTTTGAGGCCATCAAGTGACACAGGATTTTGCGATCTCATGTTTTCGTAGGTATAGGCGGATACGGTTCGGTCAAATGGATGACGTAATACAGTGAAAGTTATATAGTCACCGATCAGTTTGTGGTGAAGGCCGAACGGAAGGTGGGTCGCGGCCAACATATGCGGTATGGGAAGCACCTCCTGAGACGGATCGTCGTATCGATGTATCAAGCTCGCAATCCAACGTTCGGCAGCCTTGCTTAAGGATCCGTCAGCATTTCGATTGCGAAGCATCAACATGATCCGCAGCGGTTCGGCCAGGGCCGAAAAAACCGAAATGCCGCCGCTCTTCGGGACATGATAGAAAAACATGGGCCTTCCATCGAAAGCGTCCGAACGCGGATGGCTTTCCATGACAACGCGTGTCTTTGAAATTTCGCTGATCTTCTGCCGAAGCACTTCTATTTCTCTGTTCTTGCTGACGAATATAGATCCAGGGCACTGCAGGTTCCTGAACGTTCCGCGGTTGTCAGAGCCAGGGGCACACCGATGTGTGTTGGCTATCGCCAGATCGGCGTGCCCGACCCGGGCAGGCCGTAGTCTTTCCATTTGGCGGTCACCCGCTCGATGATGTCGTCGGTCATGCGGATCTTGGTGCCCCACTCGCGGTGCGTCTCGGGCGGCCATTTGTTGGTCGCATCAAGGCCCACCTTGCCGCCCAGGCTGCTTTCCGGGCTGGCGAAGTCCAGGTAGTCGATGGGCGTGCCCTCGATGACCGTGATGTCGCGGGCGGGGTCCATGCGGGTGGAGATGGCCCACATTACGTCGGTCCAGTCGCGGGCGTTGATATCGTCGTCCACAACGATGACGAACTTGGTGTACATGAACTGACGCAGGAACGACCACACGCCCATCATCACCCGCTTGGCGTGGCCGGGGTAGGCTTTGCGCATGCTGACCACGGCGATGCGGTAGGAACAGCCTTCCGGCGGCAGCCAGAAATCCACGACCTCCGGGAACTGCTGGGTCAGGAGGGGGATGAACACCTCGTTCAGGGCCTCGCCGAGCACGCTGGGTTCGTCGGGGGGACGGCCGGTGAAGGTGCTCAGGTAGATGGGACGCTGCCGCATGGTGATGGCGGAGAGGCGGAACACGGGGAATTGATCCACGGAGTTGTAGTACCCCGTGTGGTCGCCGTAGGGGCCTTCGTCGCCGAACTCGTCGAGCATGACGTGGCCTTCCAGGACGATCTCGGCTGTCGCCGGCACCTTCAGGGGGACCGTCTTGCAGTCCACCAGATCCACTTTCTTTCCGCGCAGCAGGCCGGCGAACTGGTACTCGGACAGCGTATCGGGCACGGGGGTGACGGCCGCGAGGATCACCCCCGGGTCGGCGCCGATGACGGCGGCGGCGGGCAGCGGTTCCTTCTTCTCGGCGGCCCAGCGACGGTAGTGCTGGGCGCCGCCGCGATGCTTCAGCCAGCGCATCAGCGTGGTGTCACGGCCCGTCACCTGCATGCGGTAAATGCCGAGATTGAACCCGTCCTCTCGTCGGCCGCCCTTGCCGCTCTGGGGTCCCTGGGTGACCACCAGCGGCCATGTGATGAGCGGCGCCGGCTCGCCCGGCCAGCAGGTCTGCACCGGCAGGCGGGTGAGGTCGATGTCCGGCCCGGTCCATACCACCTCCTGACACGGCGCGCGGGTGACGGTACGGGGTTTCATGGCCATCACGGTCTTGACCAGGGGCATCATCTCCAGGGCCCCGCGCCAGCCGCCGGGCGGTTCCGGCTGCTTGAGGAAGGCCAGCATCTCTCCGACCTCGCGCAACTGGGCCGGCGTGCGGTCCATACCCCAGGCGACCCGCTCGACGGTGCCGAACAGGTTGACCAGCATCGGCATGTCGTAGCGGCGGCCTTGATCGCCGACGACGCTCTCGAACAGAACCGCCGGTCCGCCCTCGGCGAGCAGGCGGGTCTGGATCTCCGTCATTTCCAGGACCGGCGAAACCGGCGTGGAGACGCGCGTCAGCCGACCGTCGCGTTCGAGACGGTCCATGAAATCACGCAGGGAATCGAAGGGCATGCGGAGGGTCTCTCAGTACAACCAAATCAAATCTGGGGATGGTATCCGATCAGTAAGGCGCGCCACCCCGTGACCGCCCGTCCGTCGCGGCCGTGACGCGCCGGTAGAAATCGGGATCATGAAGGACCGAAACCGCGATGGTCCGGTATCCGAGATGCACACCCTGATCCGGCACAAGCCGGGCATGCGGGGGTATCCCCTCGAACTGGACCACCTGCCGGACGGTCCAGACCGATTGATACTGCCCATCCGTTTTGATGAAACGATCTCCGACCTCGACGCCATGGCGTGTGGCCATGCCGGCCCCAAGTGCGCCCATCAGACGGCGAACAAAGCTCATCCGTTCTTGCCCCACTGATCGCTGCGAGGGCAACGTCGGCGGCCGTATAACCGTGCCGACATCCGACCCCGACGGCAATATACCCACTTCCGTTCACGGCCGACCCGCTGGCGCGTTCCGTCGTGAGGCGGCCCTTTATTTCTTCCCAAGATCGACTATGCCTGTCGGGAGTCCGCCATTCAAGCTCCGTCGGTCAGGACACAGACCGGAAAGTCGGAGAGCAGCCTGGACAGGGGCAGGTGGCCGGACCCGGCGTGCCGCAGGCCTTCGGCGGCCTGAGAGTCGGAGAGGATGCCGCGCAACGAGGTCGTCGCGAAAGGCTCGGTCTCGGGCAATACAACGGCCGTGTCGTCCCAGCCCATGGGCAAGGGCAGGAAGGCTCCATCCATCAGAGGCCAGACGAGTCGGGGCACCACGACGACCAGGAGGCGAGGGGCTCCGGCCTCTTGCCCCTCGATGGCGGGCGCGGTCCGGGCGAACGCAAGAACACGATTGGCGTGGGGTCCGGTAACCTCCAGCGGCTCGTAAGAGCCGTGCGCGAACAGCCTGGGCGCGTGGCTCCGCAGGTCGAGCAGGGCGGCGATCAGGGCCTGTTTGACGCGCCCGTCGCGCCAATGGGGCAACAGGTCGAGCGCGGACCGGGCATCCGCGAGCGCTTGGGCGCGGGCCTCGAAATCGACCGGGCGGCGATTGTCCGGATCGACCAGACTGAAATCCCAAAGATCGGTGCCCTGATAGAGGTCGGGCACGCCGGGCACCGTGAGTTTCAAGGTCGTTTGGGCCAGACTGTTGACCACTCCGGCCGGCGCAAGCCGTGCGACGAAGGCGGCCATGTCGCTCAGGAATGCGGTTCCAAGCGACGGTGATAGGACGGAGCGAATGAAGCTTTCAAGCGCGGCCTCGTATTCAGGATCCTGGGCGGTCCAGGCGGTCTCCACCTTGGCTTCGCGCACGGCCTTGAGCATGTAGGCGACGATGCGATCCGCATAGTCCGACAGGGCGGTGTCGTCCAGAGGCTGGAGTTGGCCATCGGGATCCACCTCGGCGAGGGCCAGCGGCCAACTGGCCAACAGGCTCTGATAGAACAGATACTCGTCGTTGGCGCTGGGGGCGCGACGGTTCTCCGACAGCACCGCGACCCGGCGGTGATTGAGGTCCTGCCAGCGCTGGATCCGGTGCGACCATGCCTCGGGGCATTCGGAGATCAGAGCCAGCCGCGTGCGGGCATCCTCGCCGCGCTTGTGGTCGTGGGTGGCGGTGGCCAGCAGGCCGAAGGGCCAGGTTTCCAGGCGCGCCTGACAGGCATGGTGGAAGGCGGCGGCAGATACACCGAAGCGGTCGGGTTCTCCGCCCACCTCGTTCAGGGCCGCAAGCCGCACATAGCGATAGAACGCCGTGTCTTCCATCGCCTTGGCCATCACCGGGCTGGTGAGCTGCTGGACGCGCATGGCCACTTCCAGCACCTCGGCCGGGGGATGGCCGGCCTCGGCACGGGCCAGATCGGCCGTCAGCACGTCGTGCAGGAAGTCGTAAACGGACAGGTCGGGGGACCGGGCCATCTTGCGGGCACGGCCGATGGCCCACTGGAGGTCACGGCGGTCCTGGTCGTCGATGGTCGCACGCGCCGTGTCGGCCGTGTCGGTGTTCGCGTCCGTCCAATCGGGCAGGGCGTGCGGATCGACGTAGGTGCGATAGACCGGAAAGTGGGCGATGACATCGATCAGGGCCGCGCGCAGGGCCATGCGGGAGTAGTCCCGCGTGGCACGGGATCGCTTCGCCAGCCGGTTCAGTCGGTTGGCCATCACGCCGATCTCGCTGGCGAGGCTCTCTTCCATCACCTGACGTTTGGCCGCGAGCACGATGTCCGGGTAGGAGGGGGGTGTTTCCAGGATGCGCGCGTAGACGCGGTCCAGGCCCGCCTCGCCGGCGGGATCGACGAAGAGCCCGAGCACCTGGTTGAGGAACTCGTACCCCGTGGAGCCGGCGATGGGCCACAAGTCCCGCAGGCGCTCGTGCGGGGCCAGGATCTTCTCGACGAGCAGATACAGCGGCTGGTCCGGCCCGAAGGGCGACGGCCCCAGTGGTGACCCGGTGTCGGCACCGGGGTAGGGCGCGACGACCCCCAGGTCGATCCCTTTCAAAAGGGCGTGCCGGGCCTCGGCCTGAAGGCGGCGCATGTAGGCCTCGGGATCCCACAGGCCGTCCACATGATCCAGGCGCACGCCCTGCACGCGCCCCTCGGCGATCAGATCCAGGGTCAGCCGATGGGCGGTGTCGAACAGGTCGCCGCGCTCCATGCGCAGAGCCGCCAGATCGTTGATTTCAAAGAAGCGGCGGTAGTTGATCTCGTGGGCCGCCACGCGCCAGAACGCCGGACGGTAGGACTGGCGGTCGATCAGGGTGTCGAGGTCATCGAAACTGGAGGGGCGGGTCGGATCGCCGGCAAAGGCGTCCTCGGCGGCGGCGACGATGGCCCGCGCCTCGGTGCTGCCGGCCAGCAGTTCCGACAGGCGGCGCTTGACGACATTGGCCGTGCGGCGGCGCCCCAACACGCCGCCGGTCTCACGGTCCCCCGCGCGCAGGGAATCGGCGCCGGCCATCACCAGGGCCAGCACGTTGTCGTCGGCGTGGCCGGCGCTCATACCGCGCCGCAGAATGTCGCCGTAGTCATGCGGCCGCACTGGAAAAGCGTGCTCGTAATAGCGGATGGAGAAGCCGCCCAATTCGGCGTCGTAACGCAGGCTCAGTTCACCGCGTTCCAGAATGGCGCCGTAGTGGTCGCCCAGAACGGGCAGCAGGATCTTGCCGTGCAACGACGGCTCCGCCGGTTCCCAGTCGATGTCGAACCAGTCGGCGTGGGGACTTTCGCGGCCCCATTCGAGCACGTCGCGCCACCACCGGTTCTCGCCCACGCCGATGCCCATGTGGTTGGGCACGAAGTCCAGGATCAGCCCCATCCCGTGGATCAGCAGGGTGTCGCTGAACTGACGGAAATCCTCCTCGCCGCCCAACTCCGGATTGATGCGGCCGTGGTCGATAATGTCATACCCGTGTGTTGACCCCGGCCGCGCCATGAGGATGGGCGACAGGTAGATGTGGCTGATCCCCAGCTTAGCCAGCGTCGGAACAACGGCGGTGGCGGTGCGGAAGCCGAAGTCCGGAGTCAGTTGGAGCCGGTAGGTGGCACGCGGAAAGGCCGGAGGACCGCTCACCGGGACCTCCGTTTTCCGTTTGGGCGTGTCGTGCCCCGTGTTTCGTTCCGCTGCCATGAAGCGACCTTTTCTGACCGGTTGGGTGTCAGCGGACGGCGGTGGCGCTCCGGGCGTGGGTCGGGCTCAGAACGACAGCAGGGTGACCAGGGCGATCAGGCTGAACAGGCCGGCAAAGCCATAGACAGCGCGGGCGACCAACTGATCGTTGCGGATGCCGAAGTCGTGGACGGTGATGCGCAGCCGGTGCGCGGCGTGCCACAGCGCCAGGAAGAGGATGCCGAACAGCACGATCTTGACCACCGGATTGCTGACGATCCGGGTCATGCTTTCATAGGACGCCTCGGGGGGTCCGAACAGGCCCAGCGGCAGAAGGACTCCGGTAATCAGGATCATGACCGGGATGACGAAGGCGCAGACGGTGCCGCCGGCGGCGAACAGCCCCCAGACGATGGGCTTGTTGGACTTGGCCATGGTCAGAGCACTCCCATCATCAGCAGGAAGACCAGGGAAACCACCGCCCAGATGATATAATGCGCGCTGACGATGGCCGGGCCGGGCACAAACCCATCGCCCTTGGGGATGCGCATGGCCCTGGGCGTGACGTTGAACCAGGTGATGGAGTGGTAGCACGCGAACCCGAAGGCCAGCAGGCTGAACAGAATCCCGGTCGGCGACGAAATGCCGTTGAGGTAGTGGGTCCATTCGTTGTCGCCCTGGGCCAACCGGACCAAACCCACGGTCAGGCTGGCCGCGTACAGGCCGATGAACACGCAACTCACCTCGCGCAGCATGTAGCGGATGTAGCGGTTGTTGCGCATGTACCAGGTGGTCCGGGGGACCTCGCGGACATAGGGGTTGCGGCTCATGAGCGCCTCCAGGGCATCAGGTGCTCCAGGTACCAGTCCGCCGTGCTGGCGATCTTCATCTGCTGGATGGCGCCGGCGGGGTCGACATCCTTGGGGCAGACCTCGGAGCAGGCCCCGACGAAGGAGCACTCCCACACGCCCTCATGTGTGGCCACAACCTCCTGCCGCTGGCGCCGGCCCTTGTCGCGGGAATCCAGGTTGTAGCGGTGGGTGAGTGCCAGGGCTGCGGGGCCGATGAACTCAGGGGTCAGGCCGTACTGGGGACAGGCCGCATAGCACAGCAGGCAGTTGATACACATCGAGTACTGTTGGTACTGGTGCAACTGTTTGGGTGTCTGCTTGTAGGGGCCGTCCTCGATCGGTCTTTGCTTCTTTGGGATCACGTAGGGCTTCACTGACTCCAGCTTGTCCATGAAGTCGTCCAGCACCACCACCAGATCGCGTTCGATGGGGAAGTGGTACAGGGGCTCGACCTTGATGGTTCCGGCCGGCAGATCGCGGATGAAGGCCTTGCACGACAGCATGGGCTCGCCGTTGATCATCATGCCGCAACTGCCGCACACCGCCATGTGGCAGGACCAGCGATAGTTCAGGGTGCCGTCGAGGGTGTCCTTGATGTAGTTCAGGGCGTCGAGCACCACCCACTCTTCCTCGCAGGGCACGCAATAGGCCTGGAAACGGGGCTCGGTCTCGGTCTCCGGATCGTACCGGAGAATTTCGAAGGTGATCTGGCGTTGGCTCATGACTTCGCTCCCGAGTAGTCACGCACGCCGGGACGGGACTTGGTGATGACGACGTCCAGGTAATCCATGCGCGGCGCGTCCTCGCCCTGATAATGGGCCATCGAGTGCTTGAGGAAGGTCTCGTCGTCGCGCTCCACATGGTCGAGCCGTTGGTGCGAGCCGCGTGACTCCTTGCGGGCCAGGGCGCTGACGGCGACCGCCTGGGCCACATCCAGCATGCAGCCCAGTTCCACGAGCTGGGTGAACTCCGTGTTGAACACCTTGCTCTTGTCGCGCAAGGCAATGGATGTCTGGCGCTGACGCAGCTTGGCGAGGGCGTCCGCCGTGTCCTTCAACATCGCCTCTTCGCGATAGATGCCCGCGCCGGTCTCCATGGCGTGGGTCATTTCGTTGCGAACGGCGGTCATGGTCTCGGTGCTCTCCGGCCGGTCGAACAGCGCCTGAACGCGGGCCTCGGCGGCGTTGGCCTGCTGGTCGGCGGCGGCCCGGTCCACCTTGGTCGTGCCGGAGCGCACGTACTTGACGGCGCTTTCGGCGGCGCGTTTGCCGAAGACCAGGAGTTCGGTCAGGGAGTTCGAGCCGAGCCGGTTGGCGCCGTTGATGCTGACGCAGGCGCACTCTCCGGCCGCGAACAGGCCGGGCAGGGGGGTGGCGGCGTTGATGTCGGTGTGAATGCCGCCCATCATGTAATGCACGACGGGGCGGATCGGTACCGCCTCCTTGACGATGTCGACGCCGGCGTAGGCGTGCGCCAGTTCGTGAACGAAGGGCAGGCGCTCGAGAATGCGCGCCTCTCCGAGGTGGGTCATGTCCAGAAGCACGCAGTCCCCCCACTTGGTGGGGACGGTGTTGCCTTTCTTCTGTTCCTGCCAGAAGGCCTGACTGAGGCGGTCGCGCGGCCCCAGTTCCATGGTCTTCAGCACCGGCTCGCCCAGCGGCGTTTCCGGTCCCATGCCGTAGTCCTGAAGGTACCGGTAGCCGTCCTTGTTGCGCAGGACACCGCCCTCGCCGCGACACCCCTCGGTCAGAAGGATGCCGGTCGCCGGCAGGCCGGTCGGGTGGTACTGCACGAACTCCATGTCCTTCAGCGGCACGCCCGCGCGGTACGCCAGCGCCATGCCGTCGCCGGTCTTGATGGCGCCGTTGGTGGTGAAGGGGAAGATGCGCCCCGCCCCGCCGGTGCACAGGATCACGGCCGGAGCCAGGAACTGTTTCATCTCTCCGGTGCGCATCTCGACGGCGCAACAGCCCTGGATGCGTCCGTCCGAAACCAGCAGGTCGGTGGTGAAGACCTCATCGAAGCGGCGGATGGACTCGAACTTCAACGAGGTCTGGAACAGGGTGTGCAGCAGGTGAAAGCCGGTCTTGTCGGCGGCGAACCAGGTGCGCTTGATTTTCATGCCGCCGAACGGGCGCACGCCGACGGAGCCGTCCGTTTCGCGACTCCACGGACAGCCCCAGTGTTCCAGGCGGGTGAGTTCCTTGGGGGCTTCGTTGATGAAGAACTCAACCGCGTCCTGATCGCACAACCAGTCGCCGCCGCCGACGGTGTCGCCGAAGTGCAAGTCCATGCTGTCATCGCTTCTGGCCACGCCGGCGGCACCGCCCTCGGCCGCGCAGGTGTGACTGCGCATGGGATAGACTTTGGACAGCAGGGATATCCGCAATCCCGGGTCGGCCTCCGCGAGGGCGATGGCGGCGCGCAACCCCGCGCCGCCGGCGCCAACAATGACGACATCGGACTCGATGGTTTCCATGAGGAAAGGACTCCACGGTCTATGATCCGGACGGACGGCACCGGACCTTGGCTTGAAGGACGGGCGTCAAACGCTATCAGATAGAAGCGGGGCCGCGTAAGGCGGTTGTTGCCCCAGGACCATGAATTTCCGGCGTAACGGGGCAGGGGGCGCAATGTCAAACGGCGGATGAGTGCGAGACCCATCCGCCGTTCGGATCATTGTCGGTGCGTGGGCGCACCGCGCGGGCCGTCCGCCGTCAGGCGACCCGCAGGCAGGCGCCGGCGCAGCCGTCGCGCTGCTCCACTTCATCCAGCATGGCAATGGACGGGCGGGGCGCGGGCAGGCTGCGGCCGTCCCGTGCCATGGTGTTGAGGACCTTGGAGGCCTGGTTGACGGCATCATCCACGGTCGGGCCCACGGCCCCGCACTTGGGTACGCCGACCACATCGGCGTGATATCCGTCCGGATGATGCGAAACGACAACAATATAACCTTTCACGACAGCTCTCCTCCGACAAGTCATTCTGAAAAATCTTAGGGGTCAGCCTGGAAATCACTGAGGCCCCCCGGGGCCATCGCGCGTCGTCGCACGGTACTCACCCCGATGAAGCGGCAACGCAGGCGCGGGATCGTCCGAAAGATCCGGCGCGGCCACGCTGGGCGATGGCGTTGCCAACCAGAGCGAATCATACCGATCAGGACGGAAAATGCAACCCACCATATGAGAAAAAAATGTGACTTCGCGAATTACAGTAATACGATTTGAAGCAAAATTTGCACCAAGCCACAGGGAAAATAAATTTTACTTACAGGTATTTCCTTTTCATGCTTCCTTTTATGCTCTTGGTATGGGGTTGACAATTTTCAGGAAGGGCGTATTGTTCTGGCTGTCGCTTGAGGGGGCGGGTGCCTCGCTCCCCATATGCCGCTTCGGTGGCCCAGGCGTTGTGGACGGTCGGGTTTAGGGGCCGTCTCGCCGGACGCTTTATGGAGTGTGGTCGTTCGCCGACGAACACTCAAGTGTCCGGAGTTTTACAGAACCGTGACTATGCGAGGGCCGGGCGCCATGCGGGCGTTTCCGGGCTGTTCGCATCACACTCACCTGTTATCGAGGGAACGATGACCGAAGCATCAGTCTCCCCCATCCGAACCACGACCCGTCGCCAGGAGACCCGTCCGGAGCAGCGCATCCGCCTGCGCCATCCAACGGCGGACGACGGCGCCGCCATCTGGACTCTGGCGCGCGACAGCGGCAAGCTCGATCTGAATTCGCCGTATGCGTACCTGATGATGGGCCATTTCTTTCCCAAGACATGCGTCATTGCGGAACGCGGCGACGAGCCGGTGGGATCCGTGATCGGGTTCGCGCCACCGGCGCGCCCGAATGCGCTGTTCGTCTGGCAGGTGGCCGTTTCCGAGGCGGCGCGCGGGCAGGGGCTGGCTTCGCGCATGATCGAGCATCTGTTGTGGACGGCGCCACTGGATGGCTCGGCCCGCTTTCTGGAGGCCACGGTCACGCCGTCCAACGAGCCGTCGGCCCGCCTGTTCCAAGGCATCGCCCGGCGCCATGGCGCGCCCTGTGAGATCGCCCCACTGTTCGAGGAAGAGGCCTTTCCATGCCCGAAGGCGGCGAACGCCACGTTCGAGGAGGAGCACCTGTTCCGAATCGGTCCGTTGCGGCAGGCCAAGGCGGCGTGATCGGCGCGCCGCCTCGCCCGACCGCCCCTTTATTTTCAGTCAGATACGGATGGCTTCCATGACCGCCCCCAACCTCGACGTCTTCGAGCGTCGCGAATCCGCTGTGCGCAGTTATATCCGCTCGTTTCCGGAGATCTTCACCACCGCGAAGGGTCACCTCATCCACGGCGAGAGCGGCCGCGCCTATATCGACTTTTTCGCCGGCGCCGGCGCGCTCAACTACGGTCACAATGACGATGCCATGAAGGCGGCGCTGATGGAGTACGTGGCGGGAGATGGTATTGCCCACGCGCTCGACATGGGAACCGGCGCCAAGGCCCGCTTCCTGGAGCGCTTCCATGAGGTGATTTTGTCCCCGCGCGGTCTGGAGCACAAGGTCCTGTTTCCGGGGCCGACCGGCACCAACGCCGTCGAGGCCGCTCTGAAGCTGGCCCGCAAGGTCACCGGGCGCGAAAAAATCGTCAGCTTCACCAATGCCTTCCACGGCATGACCCTGGGGTCCCTCGCGGTCACCGGCAACGGTTTCAAACGGGGCGGCGCCGGCCTGCCGCTGGACAACACAGTGTTCATGCCGTTTGCCGATTTCCTCGACGAGGGCTTCGACAGCCTGTCCTATCTTGAGCGCATGCTGGAGGATGGCGGCTCTGGCATGGACCTGCCGGCGGGCGTCATCGTCGAGACCGTGCAGGGCGAGGGTGGCATCAACGCCGCCTCGTTCGGCTGGCTGAAGCGCCTGAACGATCTGTGCGCCCGTTGGAACCTGCCGTTGATCGTGGACGACATCCAGGCCGGGTGTGGCCGAACCGGACCCTTCTTCAGCTTCGAGCCGGCGGGCATCAAGCCGGACATCATCTGTCTGTCGAAGTCCATCAGCGGGTACGGTCTGCCCATGGCATTGGTGCTGGTGCGTCCGGACATGGACCTGTTCGGCCCCGGGGAGCACAACGGCACCTTCCGGGGGAACTCCATGGCCTTCGTGACGGCCACCGAGGCGTTGCGGTTCTGGACCGATGACAGCCTGACGCGGGATGTTGAGCGGCGCGGCCAGATCATTGAGGATGCCCTGACGGCCATGGCCGAGAAGCATCCGGAGCTTCAGCCCGATGTGCGTGGGCGCGGCCTGATGCGCGGCATCGGCCTGGGTGTCGCGGGGGCGGCCGAGGCCGTCTGCGCCGAGGCCTTCAAGGGCGGCGTCATCATGGAAACGTCGGGGCCGGATTCCGAGGTGGCGAAACTGCTGCCGCCGCTGACGATTCCGGACGAGGCTCTGCGCGAGGGGCTCGACGTCATGGCGCGGGCCGTGGACACGGTGGCGGCGCGGATCGCGTCGGAAAAGCCGGCGGCGGCCTGATCCTCTTTCGGGCGCCCTGATCTGCCCTGCCGATCCCCTGTACGCGCCGGGGGTCGGCGGGGCTTTCTTTGTTCTTCAGTGTAATACGGGAGTTTATTGATCCATGATCGTAAAGAAGCTCAGCGACCTGACGGGAACCGACGCCGCCGTGGACGGCGGCAACTGGGTCAGCCGTCGCTTCCTTCTGCGCAAGGACGGCATGGGCTTTTCCATGCATGACACGATCATCCGTGCCGGAACCGAAACCTACATCCATTACGCCAACCATCTGGAGGCGGTGTACTGCGTCGAGGGCGACGGCGAGATCGAGGACCTGGAAACGGGCATCGTGCATCCCATCTCGGACGGCACGCTGTATGCCCTCAACGGGCACGAGCGGCACAAGTTGCGTGGTGGCTCGCGGGACATGCGCATGGTCTGCGTCTTCACGCCGCCGCTCACCGGTCGAGAGGTTCATGACGAGAACGGCGTCTATCCCGTCTTGACCGAGGACTGAGGTCTTCAACTCTGGTCTGAACTTTGTTTTGCAACCCTTCGCGTCTCGGGCCAGACTGACCGCAATGCGTCGGCGGGACCTTGTGTTCCGCCGATGGCGGCATGTTCTGACGAGAAGCAAGAGGGGGGGCGTGGATGTCCGACCGGGGTGGCACGCGGAAATGGCGTCAGGTGTTGGCGGGAACGGGGCTGTCCGCGTTGATCGTGGCCGGCGCCGTCGGCGCGGCTTCGGCCCAAGAGACGGCGGCGGCCGGGACGGTTGCCTTCGTGTCGCTGTTCGGCGGGACCGCGACCATCATTGATGACGGCGCCGAGAGCGCTCTAGGCAATTCCGGCGCCCGCATCGGACCGGGGGACCATGTCGTGACCGGCACTCGCGGCCGCGTGGCCGTGCGCCTGGACGGCGGGATCCGCTTCGCGCTCGGTCCCAACACCGATCTGCGCTTCGATGCGCCGCGCGAGGAAGCCGATGGCTGGTGGGGCGCGGTCACCGTGGAGACGGGAATCATCCAGGCGGCCTTCGCGCCGGAGCCGCCGTGGACTCAGGTTCTCGTGTCCAGTCCGGCCGGCGTCGCCACGTCCGAGGGCGGCAATTTCGTGCTTGAGACCGACGGCACGATGACATCGGCCCTCTCGTTGGGGGCGCGGGTCGTGGTGAGCGGGCAGGGCGACGGCGCCGACACGGCGGCGGTGCTGGGTCCGGGGGTTGGCGTGGACGTGATGCCGGGGTGGGCGCCCTATGCTCCCGTGCGCTGGGCCGAGAGCCGTGTCGAAGACTTCATGACGCGCGGAGCGTTCCCCTGACGGACTCCGTGCCGGAGCAGAAAAGACGATGTCTGTGAAATCAATGGTCCGTGCGGTGATCGTCGCGTCGAGTCTGGCCGTGTCCGGCTGTCTGGTCACGGAAGCACCCGTCATCGTGGATGGAACCCGCTGGGAGGGGCTGACGGGCCGCTACGCCGTGGATGCGCCGGATTTCGGTGACATGGTGGTGACCGAGGGCACGGACCCGCGCTCGGGGGCCGAGGCCTATCGGGTGGCGATGTTCCGGCCGGGCAACGAGCGCGTCGGCGAGGTGCTCTGGGTGGTGCTCGACTCGCCCCTGGACGGACGTGCCGTCGGGCAATACCGGGGCGAGGTCGACGACTCGCTGGAGAACGGGGTTCTGGTGCTTGAACGGCGCGACGCCGACACGTGGGCCGTGATGTTCCAAGGCGCGACCTTGATGCCCGAGGACCCCGAGGCGCTGCTGGCGTCCCACGACGTGACGATGGAATCGTTCATGGGCCTGTCCGTGGAACTGAAGGGCGATCCAGAGGATGTCCGGGCCGTGCTGCGGGATCTGGCGCGGACGGCGACACCGGGCGAGGAGACCCTGGTGTTGACGCGGGAACGCTGACGACGCCCTATCGGCGCAGATCCCGGACCCGCGTCGCCTTCCCCTCCGACCGCGGCAGGGTACCGGGGGCCAGGATGGAGACGCCGCAGGTGACGCCGACAATGGACTTGATGTGCCGGCGCACCCGATCCGCCATCGCCGGATAGGCGTTGGCGGCCACATCGGGTGCCGCCTCCACCTGGACATCGAGGGTATCCAGGCTCCCCTGACGTTCCACGGTCAGCAGATAGTGCGGCGCCGTGCCGGGGAAGCCCAACATCACCGCCTCGATCTGCGACGGATACACATTGACGCCCCGGATGATGATCATGTCGTCGTTGCGGCCCGTCACCCGCATGATGCGCACGTGGGTGCGGCCGCAGGCGCACGGATCGTCCGACAGGCGCGTGATGTCGCGCGTGCGGTAGCGGATCATGGGCAGGGCTTCCTTGGTCAGCGTGGTGATGACCAGTTCGCCCGTGGACCCCATGGGCAGCGGCTCCAGCGTCTCCGGGTCGATGACCTCGAACAGGAAGTGATCCTCCCAGCCGTGCAGGCCGCACCGGTGCGGGCATTCCATGGCCACGCCGGGGCCGATGATCTCCGACAGGCCGTAGGAGTCGGTGGACTGGATGCCCAGGCGGGCGTCGATCTCCCGGCGTAGGCCGTCGCTCCACGGCTCACCACCGAACAGGCCGATGCGCAGCGGTGAGTCGCGCAGGTCGACCCCCATGCGCTCCGCCGCTTCGGCGAGGTTGAGGGCGTAGGACGGCGTGGAGCACAGGATGCTGGCTTCCAGATCCAGCATCATGGCGATCTGGCGTTCGGTGTTGCCGCCAGAGATCGGCACCACCGTGCAGCCCAGGCGCTCGGCGCCGTAGTGGAATCCCATGCCGCCGGTGAACAGGCCGTAGCCGTAGGCGTTGTGTACCACCTCGCCCGGGCGGGTACCGGCGGTAGCCATGGCTCGGGCCATCATGTCGGACCAGCGGTCGATATCCCCGGCGGTGTAGCCGACCACCGTCGGCTTGCCCGTGGTCCCGGAGGAGGCGTGGATCCGCACCACCTGCGTGCGCGGCACCGCGAACAGACCGTAGGGATACGTGTCGCGCAGATCGGCCTTCACGGAGAAGGGAAAGCGGCGCAGGTCATCCAGGCTGCGCAGATCGTCGGGGCCGACCCCGTGCGCTTCGAAGGCCCGTCGTGTGTGCGGAACGTTCGCGTACACGTGCGCCAGGGTGCGGCGCAGGCGATCCAATTGCAGGTCGGCCAGCGCCGCGCGGGGCAGGGTCTCCACCTGCGGGTCGAACATTCCGGCCTGCGGCGGCGTGGCAGTCATCGTTGGGTCCCTCCGGCGACATCGTGTGGGCGGTCGTTCTAGCCCAACTTCGCGGGCCAGCGCATCAAGAGATGGCATTCGCCGATATCGGATGTGGCGGGACCAGGAACGCGCCCGGCCGGAGGGCGCGTCGCGGTTCGGGTCAGGCCGCTGTCAGGCCGTCCAGCCACGCGCGCGGCGCGTCGGCATGGGCAGGCAAATTCCGTTCAAGATCCTGCGCCAGTCTTTCGTTGTAGGTGTGGGAGGCGAGATTGCGGTCGTCGACCATGTGCAGGGCGGCCTCACCCGTGGGCTCATCCAGGATGCCGGCGGTCACGCACGACCGGATGGCCGCGCGCGGCGTGTTGGCGACGCCCCCATGGCGTTTGCGCAACACCGCCTGAGCGTCTTTCCAGGTGGCTTCGAAGGAATACACGAACCGGAGGATACAGACGTCGCGGCGTTCCACGGGCGGCAGGGCATCGTTGTCCAGCGCCGCGAACAGCGTGGCCTGGGCCTTGTCCGCCAATTGAAGACGTTCTTTCACTCGGTCCACGGCACGCCCTCCTCATAGACCCGGCCGCGAAAATCATCCGACGTCCTGCGCAGGTCAACAACATCGCAAACCCAGGGGACAGCGGTGTCCTCCAGCGCCTCGCGCAGATCGGCGATGACCAGCGGGTTCATGTCTGGCGGGGCGTCGACGGCGATGTCCACGTCGCTGCCGGGCCAGGCCGTGCCCGTTGCCCGCGAGCCGAACAGCCACGCCTGCGCGCCCGTGCCGGCCAGCGCCTCCCGCACCACGTCGCGCAGCGTCGCGAGGTAGCGGGCGTGGCGGTCGGACTCTGTTTCTTGCAGCACGGTCGGCATGGGGTTTCCTGCGTCTACGCCGGTCTTCTCTTGCGCGCCGCCGCCTCCAGTAGATGGCCCTTGAGGTACTGCCCGGTGTAGCTCTCGCGCGTCTCGGCCACCGCTTCCGGCGTGCCCTGCGCCACCAGCCGGCCGCCGCCGGAGCCCCCCTCCGGCCCCAGGTCGATGATGTGGTCGGCGGTCTTGATGACCTCCAGGTTGTGTTCGATCACAAGCACCGTGTTGCCCTGATCGACGATGTGGTGCAGCACCTCCAGCAGCTTGCGCACGTCCTCGAAATGCAGGCCCGTGGTCGGTTCGTCGAGGATGTAGAGCGTGCGCCCGGTGGCGCGGCGCGACAGTTCCTTGGCCAGCTTGACGCGCTGCGCCTCGCCGCCGGACAGGGTGGTCGCCTGCTGGCCCAGGTGGACGTAGCCCAGGCCCACCCGCTGCAACAGTTCCATCTTGTCACGGATCACCGGCACGGCCTTGAAGACCTCCGCCGCTTCCTCAACTGTCATATCAAGAACGTCGGCGATCGACTTGCCCCGGAATAGGATTTCCAGAGTTTCACGATTGTACCGCTTGCCCTTGCAGACATCACACGTCACGTAAACGTCGGGCAGGAAGTGCATCTCGATCTTGATGACGCCGTCGCCCTGGCAGGCCTCGCAGCGTCCGCCCTTGACGTTGAACGAGAACCGCCCCGGCTTGTATCCCCGCGCCTTGGCGTCAGGCAGGTTGGCGAACCAGTCGCGGATGGGCGTGAAAGCCCCGGTGTAGGTGGCTGGGTTGGAGCGCGGCGTGCGCCCGATGGGCGATTGGTCGATGTCGACGATCTTGTCGATATGCTCGACGCCCTTGATGGCGTCGTGCGGGGCCGGCAGCTCGCGGGCGCCGTGCAAGTGGCGGGCCAGCGCTTTGTACAGGGTCTCGACGATCAGGGTGGACTTGCCGCCACCCGAGACGCCCGTCACGCAAGTGAAGGTGCCCAGCGGGATGTCCACCGTCAGGTCCTGGAGGTTGTTGCCGCGCGCGCCCTCGATCCGTAGCGCCTTGCCGTTGCCGGGCCGACGGTCGTCCGGCACCGTCACCGTCCGGCCGCCGGTCAGGTACTGCCCGGTCAGGCTGGCCGGGTTGGCCATGACCTCCTCTGGCGTGCCTTCGGCGACGATGGTGCCGCCGTGGACGCCGGCCCCGGGTCCCATGTCCACCAGATGGTCGGCGGCACGGATGGCGTCCTCATCGTGTTCGACCACGATCACGGTATTCCCCAGGTCGCGCAGCCGCTTGAGCGTGGCCAGCAGGCGGTCGTTGTCGCGCTGGTGCAGCCCGATGGAGGGCTCGTCCAGCACGTACAGCACGCCCGTCAGGCCGGAGCCGATCTGGCTGGCCAACCGGATGCGCTGGCTCTCGCCGCCCGACAGCGTGCCGGAGGTGCGCGACAGCGTCAGATAGGTCAGGCCGACGCTGGTCAGGAAGCCAAGGCGCTCATTGATCTCGCGCAGGATGCGGTGAGCGATCTCCCGGTCCTTGGGGCGCAGGCGCTCTTCCAGTCCCGCGAACCAGTCCAGCGCGGCGCTGATGGACAAATCTGAGATCTCGCCGATGTGGCGGCTGTCGATCTTGACCGCCAGCGCCTCGGGCTTAAGGCGGAAGCCCTCGCAGGACTCGCAGGGGTGGGAGGCCTGATAGCGCGACAGTTCCTCGCGCATGCCGGCCGACTCGGTCTCGCGCCAGCGTCGGGCGATGTTGGGAATCACGCCCTCGAACGGCTTTTCGGTGCGATAGGACCGGCTGCCGTCGTCGAAGTGCAACGCGATGATCTCGTCGCCGGAGCCGTGCAGGAGGACCTCGCGCGCCCGCTCCGGCATGTCGCGCCACGGGGTGTCCATGTCGCCGCCGTAGTGTGTGGCGACGCTGGCCAAGGCCTGGGCGTAGTAGGGTGCGGGTTGGCCGTACGATGACCACGGCGCAATGGCGCCGTCGCGCAGGGTCTTGTCCGGGTTGGGCACAACCAGGTCGGGGTCGAAGTACAGCTTGACGCCCAGGCCGTCACAGGCCGGGCAGGCGCCGAACGGGTTGTTGAAGGAGAACAGGCGTGGCTCGATCTCCTCGATGGTGAAGCCGGAGACGGGGCAGGCGAACTTGGCGGAGAACACGGTCTCCTCGCCGCTGGAGGCGTCTTCGGTGATCAGCAGGCCGTCGGACAGGCCCAGCGCGGTCTCCACCGAGTCGGCGAGGCGCGTTTCGAGTCCCGACTTGACGATCACCCGGTCCACCACGACGGCGATGTCGTGCTTGCGCTTCTTGTCCAGGGCCGGCACGTCGGCGATGTCGTGCACTTCGCCGTCCACCTTCACCCGCTGGAAGCCGCGCTTGCGCAACTCCCCCAGTTCTTTGCGGTATTCGCCCTTGCGGCCGCGTATGATGGGGGCAAGGAGGTACAGACGTGTGCCCTCGCCCATGGCCATGATGGCGTCCACCATCTGGCTGACGGTCTGGCTTTCGATGGGCAGGCCGGTGGCCGGCGAGTGCGGCACGCCGACCCGCGCCCACAGCAGGCGCATGTAGTCGTGGATCTCGGTGACCGTGCCGACGGTGGAGCGCGGGTTGCGGCTGGTGGTCTTCTGCTCGATGGAGATGGCCGGGGACAGCCCCTCGATGGACTCCACGTCGGGCTTCTGCATCAGCTCCAGGAACTGGCGCGCGTAGGCCGACAGGGATTCGACGTACCGCCGCTGGCCCTCGGCGTAGATGGTGTCGAACGCCAGCGACGACTTGCCCGACCCTGACAGCCCGGTGATGACCACCAAGCGGTCGCGGGGCAGGGTGACGTCGATGCCCTTCAGATTGTGCTCGCGCGCGCCGGTGACGCGGATGGTGTGGGTTGCTGGAGGGGTCATGGTCCGCCGATGGTTGAGGGGTCGAGGGCGATGCGTCGTACATAGAAGGCCCGGCGGGGTGGGACAAGCGAGGCCCCAGGATGGCGCGCCGCGCAAACGGCTTGCCGCTCCGTTGCGATCCCGGCATGGTGGGCGCCCACCGCCGAGTCGTTCGGGGGCTTGCCCCTTGCGCCGCCTTGGTATACACAGCCGCGCCGCCCGGGGAAGTGTTCCGGGGTGGTCGGTCCCTCGACGCGATGTTGGCCGAGTGATCCCGTTGCGACGGAAGGTTTTTTCCCCGTGATCCAGATCGAAGGTGTTTCCAAGGCGTTCGGCGGCCTGCGAGCCGTCGACTCGGTGCATTTCACGGTGGCGACCGGCGGCATCACCGGCCTGATCGGACCCAACGGCGCCGGCAAGACCACGCTGTTTTCGATCCTGGCCGGGTTCCTGCACCCCGACGAGGGCCGCGTGATCCTGGACGGGGAGGACGTCACCGGCCTGCCGCCGCACAAGCTGTTCCATCGCGGGCTGGTGCGCACCTTCCAGATCCCCAAGGAATTCTCCCGCATGACGGTGCGGGACAACCTGATGATCGTGCCGCCGGGGCAGTCCGGCGAGGTGCTTGCCAACGCTTGGTTCCGCTGGGGCGCGGTGCGCCGCGAGGACACGCGGGTGCGCGCCAAGGTGGATGAGGTCCTGGAGTTCTTGAATCTGACCCATGTGGCCGACGAACTGGCGGGCAACCTGTCCGGCGGGCAGAAGAAGCTGCTGGAACTCGGCCGCACCATGATGATCGACGCCAAGGTCGTGCTGCTCGACGAGCCCGGCGCTGGCGTCAACCGCACCTTGCTGAACAACATCCGCGACGCCATCCGTCGGCTGAATCAGGATCGCGGCTACACCTTTTGTCTGATCGAGCACGATATGGACCTGATCGCCCAGTTGTGCGATCCGGTGGTGGTGATGGCGCAGGGGCAGGTGCTGACCCAGGGCTCCATGGACGAGATTCGGGCCAACACCGAGGTTCAGGATGCCTATCTGGGCGGTGGGGTCTCCGGGCGCGGGGTGTCGGCCATGACCGACGACGACATCGGCAAGGGCGGCAACGGTGCCACCGATGGGGCGGATGAGACCGACGAGGAGTGGCGGCCATGACCCTGCTGGCCATTGAGGGACTGACCGGCGGGTACGGCGGGGCGGACATCCTGCACGGGGTCGACCTGCGGGTGGAGCCGGGCGAGATGGTGGTTATCATCGGCCCCAACGGCGCCGGCAAATCGACCCTGATGAAGGCGGCCTTCGGGCTGGTGAAGATCCGCGAGGGCGCGGTGCTGTTCGAGCGGCGTGATATCACCGCGCTGCGGCCGGATCAGATCGTGCGTCAGGGGATTTCGTATGTGCCCCAGGAACAGAACGTGTTCCCCTCCATGACCGTGGAGGAAAACCTCGAGATGGGCGCCTTCATCCGGAATGATGATATCCGTCCGCAAATGGACAGAATCTATACCTTTTTTCCACGTCTGGCGGAGCGGCGCGATCAGGTCGCGGGCTCCATGTCGGGCGGCGAGCGGCAGATGCTGGCCATGGGCCGGGCGCTGATGCTGGAACCCAAGCTGTTGTTGCTGGACGAACCGACGGCCGGGCTGTCGCCGATCTTCATCGACCAGACGTTCGAGCGCATCCGCAAGATCAACGAGGCCGGGATCGGGATCCTGATGGTCGAGCAGAACGCCAAGCAGGCGCTGGCGGTGTGTGATCGTGGCTATGTGCTGACCATGGGGCGGAACCGGGTCGACGACACCGGCCCCAATCTGTTGGCCAACAAGGACGTGGCCGAAATGTTCCTGGGCGGCTGACGGGAGACGCGGCACGATGGCGACCGACCTTCTGCAATTGGCGATCTATGGCGTTGTTTCGGGCAGCATTCTGACGCTGGGCGCCATCGGTGTGTCGCTGATCTACGGTATTCTTCGCTTCGCTCATTTCGCGCATGGCGATTTAATGGCCGTCGGGGCCTACTTCGCGTTCTCGCTGGTGGCCGGGCTCGGTTTTCCGCTGTGGGCATCGGCGCCGTTCGCGGTGGCCGGAACCGCGCTGGTGGCCGTGGCCATTGATCAGACGGTCTATCGGCGGTTGCGACGGGTCTCACCCATCATCCTTCTGATTTCCTCCTTCGGCATCGCCATTGCCCTACGCAGCGTGGTCCAGCTCATCTGGGGGCCGCACAATCAGGTCTATGCCAGCGGCATCCAATTGCCGTGGCGAGTCGGCGACATCGTGATCAAGCCGGACCATGTGTGGATCGTTCTGGGGGCCATCGTGCTGGTGACCGCGCTGCACCTGTTCCTGACACGGACCAAGATGGGCAAGGCGATGCGGGCCATGAGCGACAACATGGACCTCGCGCTGGTCTCCGGTATTCCGTCGGAGAGGGTCATCGTGGTCACCTGGGCCGTGGGCGGCGGCATGGCGGCGGTGGCCGGCATCTTCCTGGGCATGGATACGCGCCTGCATCCGGTGATGGGGTGGTCGCTGCTGCTGCCGGTGTTCGCCGCCGCGATCCTGGGCGGCATCGGCCGACCCTACGGCGCCATCGCCGGCGGCATGGTGATCGGGCTGGCCATGGAGATGTCCACCGTGGTCATCGACCCGACCTACAAGCCAGCGGTGGCCTTCGCGCTGATGGTCCTGATGCTGATCGTGCGCCCACAGGGCCTGTTCAAGGGGAACCCGTGATGGAACTCGGCGGCCTTCTGACCTACGGCGTCTTCTTCCTGACCCAGGCGGGCATCTACGCGGTGCTGGCGCTGGGGCTGAACGTGCAGTACGGCCTGACCGGGCAGATCAACATCGGCGTCGCCGGGTTCTTCGCCGTCGGCGCCTACACCAGCGCCATTCTGACGACGGCCACGAGTTCCGCTCATCTGGGCGGCTTTGATCTGCCGTTCCTGGTGGGGATCGCGGGGGCCATGGCCGCGTCGGCCATCGTCGCCGTGGGCATCGGGTGGGTGACCATGCGACTGCGTTCGGACTATCTGGCCATCGCGACCATCGGTATCGCCGAGATCATCCGGCTTGCCTTCAAGAACGAGGAATGGCTGACCAACGGCGTGCGCGGGATCCCCGGCATTCCCAGGCCGTTCGTCGAAACCTTGGGCGCGGATCCCCTCATTTCCCTGGGCGTGGTGTTGGGGTTCATCCTGCTGGGATACTGGATGGTGGAGCGGGCACGGCGCTCCCCCTGGGGCCGGGTCCTGAGGGCCATTCGGGAAAACGAGGACGGTGTGATGGCCGCCGGCAAGAACGTGGCTCGCTTCCGCCTGCAGGCGTTCGTGTTCGGCTCCAGCCTGATGGGCATGGCCGGGGGCCTGTACGCCCACTTCCTCGGTTTCATCAGCCCAGAGGCGTTCATGCCGCTGTACGGGACCTTCCTGGTGTGGGTGATGCTGATCGCTGGCGGCGCCGGAAACAACCGGGGCGCCGTGCTGGGGGCCTTCGCCATCTGGATGCTGTGGTCGGCGACAGACTCGTTGACGAGGGAGTTGGGCGCCGAATACGCCACCCAGGCGGGTGCGCTCCGTGTGCTGCTGATCGGGGTGCTGCTGCAGGTGATCCTGATCGCCCGCCCGCAGGGCATCCTGCCCGAGCATGGGCGGCGCAAGGGATCGCGGTAGCGGTTACAGCCCTGGAATTTCCTGCGTCATACCGCCGTCCGCGCCCTCGAAGCGCCCGAGGTTGCCGAGCAGCTGTTCCATGATGCTGAGTTCGTTGCCCAAGGTGGGCGTCTCCCGCTGCACCACGTCCACGTTGCGCCCGTCGTCCAGGCCGAGTTCGCGCAACTCGCTGACCCGTCCGTTGCTGTCGAACGAAATGGCCAGCACGCGCCGGTCCAGTTCCTCGCGCTTGAAGACCGCGTATTGCTGGGTCCGGGCGCTGATGTAATACCAGGTTTCGTCGTCGAACGTGGCGGTGGCGGACGGCGTGCCGAGCAACGCGGCAACCTCTGCCCGGGTTTGTTTGCCGACCTCGATCTGGTCCACGCGCTCCCGGGTGGGGTCGTTACCACGCGCGGCGATGTCCGGGGCGCAAGCGCCAAGCGTCAGGACGACACAGACAGCCGTTGCCTTGGCGATCCTTGACGGGTCGACTCGACGGAAAACGGGACGAATGGCCAAGAGATGTCCTCCCAGGACGAACGGTCTTCCCGGGGTGCCGCGTCAAGGTTTTGCGCGGCCTGCCCAGGCCCCTTAATATACCAACGACACCGGTTTGTGAAAGGGTGCCCCGACGCGGTCGACAGGGCCGGGCAGGGCGCCGCAAGGAGATGGATTTCGCAAGATCATGTTCAGTCGATTGTTTGGTGCCCGCTCCCGCGAGCGGGCGCAGTCCCGGGCCGTCGTCGAGGCCCTCTATGCCGAGGTCGTCCGGCGGACGCGCCAACCCGTTTTCTATCTCGACTGGGGCGTGCCCGACACGCTGGACGGTCGCTACGATATGCTCGTTCTGCACATGCATGCCATCTTCCGGCGGCTCGGGGCTTTGCAGCAGGAGCAGGCGCAGGAAACAGGAGGCCGGAAGGAGGAGACCGAGGCGGCCGGCCTGTCCCAGGCGCTGTTCGATCACATGATCCGTGACCTCGATTCCAATCTGCGGGAGGCCGGCGTCAGCGACATGCGCATCGGATCGCGCATGAAAAAGCTGGCGCGAGGGTTCTACGGTCGCGTGACCACCTATGACGCGGCCCTGAGCTCGGGGGACGACGCCGCGCTTCGGGATGCGCTCGACCGCAATGTCTACCAGAAGGTCGCGGCGCCACCCGAGGCCCTGGCCGCCCTGACCGCGTATGTGCGCGATGTCATGGCGGCGGCGGACGGCTGGACCTGGGAGTCGCTGTCGCGCGGTGTCGTCCGGTACCCGGATCCGGCGGGTCCATCCCGGGAGTCGGCGTCGTGACCGAGGCACCACAGCACATGCATCCCGAGTTTTCCCGCAGGGTTGCCGTGGCCTCGCTTCCGGCCGACGGACGGGAGATGGTGGTTGCGGCTGACGTGGACGAACGGCGGGCACTGGCGGATCGGTTCGGTCTGGCGGCGCTCCACAGGCTCGCGGCGACAGTGACGATCCGGCCCCTGGGCGGGGGGCGCGGCGTGACGCGGGCGGAAGTGACGGGCACCCTGGAGGCCGAGGTTGAGCAGACCTGCGTGGTCACGCTTCAACCGCTGTCCCGAACCGTACAGGAGGCCCTTCGCGTGCGGTTCTCCGATGAGGCCGGCTCGGATGTCCCGGAAACGGCGCTGGATTTCGATCCGGCCGGGGATGACGATCCCCCCGATCCGATCCTCGACGGGGAAATCGATTTGGGCGAGGTCCTGGCGGAGGCGCTGGGGCTGGCGTTGGACCCGCATCCCCGCGCCGATGGCGTGGCGTTTGACGCAACGGCCTGGACCGGCGCGCCGGTTCCGCAGGAAGAGGAAAAGGTGGCCGACGGCCCGTTCGCGGCGCTCGCGGCGATCAAGGCGCGGTCGCGGTCTTCGTGAAAAACAGCGACTCGGTCACCTCCCGTCGCTTGCGGGGCCGAGTGAATTCCGTTACACAGACGCGCTCGTGCCTGGGGTCGGAGGCGAAGGTTTCCCCGTCCCTGTTTCCTCAGGCTTTGCGCGACTTCGACAATGTGGACAGGTCCGATGGCGGTACCCAAGAGCAAAATATCGAAATCCCGGCGCAACATGCGACGGGCACATCACGCGGTCAAAAGCGGCCCTTACAGCGAATGCCCGAACTGCGGGGAGCTGAAGCGGCCCCATCACGTCTGCGCGCATTGCGGCCATTACGACGGCCGTGAGGTCGTCAATCCCGAGGCGGCCTGATAAGATCATGCAGGGGCGCGCCATCGAACCGCGCGCCGACACCCGAACCCGTTGAATGGGGGCCTCGTGAGCGGACGCCTCACCCTTTCCCTGGACGCGATGGGGGGCGATCATGCCCCTGACATCGTTCTGAAGGGAGTCCAGATCGCCCGTACCCGGCATCCGGATGTGCGGTTTCTTCTGCACGGCGATGAGGCCGTGCTGGGGCCCATGCTGGCGCGGGATCGGACGCTGGCCGACGCTTGCGAGATTCGGCATGCCGACGGCGTGGTGGGCAACGACGAGAAGCCGTCCCAGGCGCTGCGGCGCGGGCGGGACAGCAGCCTCTGGAAGGCCATTCAGGCGGTCAAGGACGGTGAGGCCGCCGGTATGGTCTCGGCCGGCAACACCGGCGCCTTCATGGCCATGGCGAAGCTGTCGCTGCGCACGCTGCCGGGCATTGACCGGCCGGCGATGGCCGCGCTCATGCCGACCCAGCGCGGCGATCTGGTGATGCTGGATCTGGGCGCCAATGCCGAGTGCGACACTGACAATCTGGTTCAGTTCGCCATTATGGGCGAGGTGTTCGCCCGCACTGTTCTGGGCCTTGAGCAGCCCAATATCGGCCTGCTCAACATCGGCACCGAAGACCAGAAGGGCACCGAAACTCTGCGTCAGACCTCCGCCATTCTGCGCGACAGCACACTGCCGATCCGATTCCACGGGTTTGTCGAGGGCGACGACATCGGCAAGGGCACGGTCGATGTCGTGGTGACGGACGGATTCACCGGCAATGTCGCCCTCAAGGCGATTGAGGGAACATCCAAGCTGTATTCGTCCTTCATGCGACGGGCCTTTGAAAGTTCGATCATCAGCCGCATCGGCTACCTGATGGTGCGCACGGCCGTGAACAAGGTCCGCGCCCGGGTGGATCCCCGGCGTTACAATGGGGCCATGTTCCTGGGTCTGAACGGAATCGCCGTGAAATCGCATGGCGGCACGGATGCCGTCGGGTTTGCCAACGCCGTGTGCGTGGCCGTGGACCTGGGCACGCACGGGTTCAACGAGACCATCAAAGGCGAGTTCATGAAAGTGCAGCGGGCCTCGGGACTCGATCCGGAGACGCTTGAAAGAGCGGCGAACGGCTGATGACACCGCGTTCCGTTCTTCTCGGGACCGGCTCGTACCTGCCGTCCCGCACTGTCACCAATGCCGAACTGACCGAGAGCATCGACACGACCGACGCCTGGATCCGCGAACGATCCGGGATCCAGGAGCGTCGCATTGCCGCGGACGGCGAATGCACGTCAGACTTGGCCATTCAGGCCGCGCGACGGTCTTTGGAGGGGACGCCCGTCGATCCGTCCGCCCTCGACCTGATCGTGGTGGCGACGGCCACGCCCGATCAAACGTTCCCGGCAACGGCGACGAAGGTTCAGGCGGCGCTGGGCGCCATCGGCTGCATTGCCTTCGATGTCCAGGCGGTTTGCACCGGTTTCATCTACGCCCTGGCCACAGCCGACGCCTTTATCCGAGCCGGGCAGGTGCGTACTGCCCTGGTGGTCGGAGCCGAGACCTTCTCGCGCATCCTCGATTGGGAGGACCGCTCCACCTGTGTTCTGTTCGGTGATGGGGCCGGCGCGGTTGTCCTGAAAGCCGGGGAGGGGCGGGGCGACGCCTCCGACCGGGGAATCCTGTCGACTCATCTGCACGCCGATGGTCGCCAGCATGATCTGCTGTACGTTGACGGGGGGCCGTCCTCGACCCAGACTACCGGCTTCGTGCGCATGCAGGGCAAGGAGGTGTTCCGCCACGCGGTGGTGAACATGGCCCAGGTCGTGGACGAGGCGCTACGGGCCAACGGGGTGACGGTGGATGATCTCGACTGGTTGGTTCCCCATCAGGCGAACCAGCGCATCCTGGAGGGCACGGCCCGCAAGATCGGTTTGCCGACCGAGAAGGTGATTTCCACCGTGGCGCGCCACGCCAACACGTCAGCCGCCTCCGTGCCGCTGGCGTTGGACGAGGCGATGCGGGACGGGCGAATCCGGCCGGGGCAGCTGGTTCTGCTTGAGGGCATGGGCGGGGGCTTCACCTGGGGGGCGGCTCTGGTGCGCATCTGACCCCGAAAAGGGGTCGGCGCCCGCCGTTGATCCGCTTCCATGCCGGTTTAATCTCCCCCCTCCAAACGACTGATATTGACGAATTTCCGGCAACCCAGTAATCTTGAAGCTTGGGTCTGGTGCGGGGCTGGCTCCGTATCGGCGGGGGCGTGTGTTCGGGATCGGTTGGTCACCTTTCCCGTGTCCTGTCTTGTGTCTCGGTCAATGGCATCGGGCAGGCAAAAGCAAAAGGGTCACGGTGGCATGGGCAGCCAAACCATCACGCGGTCGCAACTCAGCGAGGCGGTCTACCAGGAAGTCGGTCTGTCCCGGAACGAGTCGGCGGATCTGCTTGAATCCGTTCTTGATGAAATGTCTCAGGCTCTGGCGCGCGGAGAAACGGTCAAGATTTCCTCTTTTGGAAGCTTCTCGGTGCGCGAGAAGGGGCAACGCATCGGTCGCAATCCCAAGACCGGCGAGGAGGTCCCCATCATGCCGCGCAAGGTGCTGGTCTTTCGTCCGTCTCAATTGCTCAAGAGCCGTATCAACAAGGCCGCGACATCCCGCGCCGGGAGCGCGTGATGGCCAGCGCCGGTGTTCCTGAACGAAAGGAGAAGGCCGTGGCGGAAGGCCAGGCCCGGGATGCGGGTGGGCGCCGTTCCCAGAAGTCCGACGCCGCGTTTCGCACCATCAGCGAGGTCGCGGCGGAATTGGACGTCCCCCAACATGTGCTGCGGTTCTGGGAGACCAAGTTTTCGCAGATCCGCCCCATGAAGAGGGGCGGGGGGCGACGCTACTACCGTCCCGAGGACGTCATTCTCCTCACCACCCTTCGTGACCTCCTGTATCGCGAGGGTTACACCATTAAGGGTGTGCAAAAGCTGCTGCGCGACAACGGCGCCAAGGCCCTTGTCACCACGGTTCGGGAACGCCAGGAGAAAGCCGAGGGCGGCATGGTCGGTCCCGTCGGTCTGGCCCTGTCGGATGACCGCGAGAGCCTGGAATTCGAGGGCGGGGACGATGAGCCCGACTCCATGCTTGTGGAGGGCGCCGACGATGATGCGGACGCAGCGGATTTCGATGGTCCGGCCATGGCCGACTCGACGGGCGGCTTGGACGATCCGTTGCGGGGCGACCTGATCAAGGTGGTCGATGATCTTGTGGCGCTGCGGGCCCTGCTGCGTCAGGCGCTGGATGCGACGCGCCCGCCGCCGCCCCCGCCCTGAGGACCGGGACCCGCAGTCCATCATCTCTCCGCCTATCAGGGTTTGCGTGCCGCGAGAACCAGGAACGCCGCGCCGAAGGTCGTGTACGTGCCGATCGCCCGGTCGATCGGACCGAGAGCCCGCGCAGCGGGTCCGACCGGGGGATAGTAGATGGACCCGGTGACGCGGGCCTCTTCCAGTCCCGCCTCTTCGGCCAGTCGTTTCAGACCCTGCGGGGTCGCGAACCGAGCGCGGCTCCAGATCGGGTGGCCCAGCCAACCCCTGACGCGGCGGATGGCCGCCCAGGCGCTGTGCCGGCCAAGGGTGCCGATGATGAGGCGGCCGCCGGGCTTCAGGACACGGACCATCTCGCGCACGGCCCCTCCGGGATCCGCGACGAAACACAGCGCCGTGATGGAAACCACCCCATCGAATGTGTCCGCCTCGAAAGGCAACGCATCGGCCTGACCGATGTCGAAGGAGACGCCGCCCCGCTGCGGCGCGGGGCGCTTCCGCGCGGCGGCGATCATCCGCGGCGAGGCGTCAAGGCCGGTGACATGGGCGCCCTGCCCGGCAAGGGCCATGGCCAGAAGGCCGTCACCGCAGCCGACATCAAGGATGCGTAGGCCGGGCGCGGCGCCGACGCGGTCAAGAATCAGATCGTGTTCAAGGGAATCGGTGATCCGGCCGAGACGGCTGTCCCGCCATCGCGCGTAGGCGGCGGGCAGTTCTTCGATCTCGGGAGGCGCTTCCGTCTTCTCCGCCACAAGATTCCCCTTCCGGTTTCCGCGCTCAGGGTCAGGGGCGTCCCGGCGTATAGAAGTCCGGACGCGCAAGGTCCGCGCTGCCGTCCCGGATGGTCTCCGCATCAAGCGACTGGATTGCCTCCGCCAGGGCATCGCACCGTGTGCCATGGTCGCGCGCCTGGGCGGCGCCGGCGTCCCGGGCCGCGTTCCGCGCTGATCGGTCCAGACATTCGACCTGATAGCGCGCCATGAGCGCCGAGGGCGAGAGCGTTCCGATCTCCGCCGTGGCGTCCGGATCGGCCAGCGCGGGACCCGGCATGACAACCAGCGCCCCGCACACCAGACCCGAAAGAACGCGTGGCCACGGCTTCTGGTGTCGGCGCCGACTTTGATACGTGTTCACGTCTGTCATACCGCCCGAATCTTGACGTAGCTGCCCGGGGCGTCCTCGATGGGCTTCAGCTTGCCGTCGCCCGGCTGGCGTGCCGGCACCTGCTCGCCCGCGTGCCTGGACACCCAGGTTTTCCAGTCCGGCCACCAGGAGCCTGGGTTTTCCTTGGCGGATTCGAGCCAGGTTTCCGGGTTCTTGGAGCGGCTGGAACTGGTCCAGTGACAGTACTTGTTGGCCGCCGGCGGGTTGATGACGCCGGCGATATGGCCCGAGGCGGCGAGCACGAACCGGACCGGCCCCTTGTACAACTGGGCGCCCCGGAAGGTGGAGACCCAGGGGGCGATGTGGTCCTCGCGCGCCGACAGGAAATAGGACGGCGTCTTGATGGTGGTCAGGTCGATGGGAACGTCGGCCACGGTGACCGCGCCCGGTTCCTTCAGCGCGTTCTCCAGGTAGCACTTGCGCAGATAGAAACTGTGCATGGCCGCCGGCATCCGCGTGCTGTCGGAGTTCCAGTACAGTAGGTCGAACGGGAACGGCTCCTTTCCCATCAGGTAGTTATTGACCACGAACGACCAGATCAGGTCGTTTGAGCGCAGCATGTTGAAGGTCGTCGCCATTTCGGCGCCGTCCAGATAGCCACGCTCGAACATTTCCTTTTCCAGATGATCGATGGTGGTCGGATCGATGAAAACGCCCAACTCGCCGGGCTCGACGAAGTCCAGCATGGTGGTGAAATGGGTCGCGGAGGCCACCCGGTCCTGCTGCCCCTTGGCGTGCAACCAAGCCAGCATGACACCGAGGAGGGTTCCGCCCAGGCAGTAGCCGATGGTGTTGACCGCACGCTCTCCCGTGGCCTTTTCCACAGCCTCCAGTGCTTCCAGGGGACCTTCCCGAAGGTAGTCGTCGAATCCAACATCCCGATAGGTCTCGTCGGGATTGATCCAGGAGATGGTGAATACGGTGTGGCCCTGGGATACGGCCCAGCGGATGAACGAGTTCTTTTCTCGCAGATCGAGGATGTAAAACTTGTTGATCCACGGCGGGATAATCAGAAGCGGTGTCTTGTGGGCCGTCTCCGTCGAGGGGCTGTACTGGATCAACTGCATCAGCCGGTTCTGATACACCACCTTGCCCGGCGTGGTGACAATGTTTTCGCCGACCTTGAAGGCATGCTCGTCCGTCATGGTGATGCGCAACTGGCCCTTGCCGCGCTCCAGGTCGGCGAGCATGTGTTCCAGACCGTGCAGCAGGCTTTCGCCCTTGGTCTCGATGGCCGTGCGCAGCACCTGCGGATTGGTCATGACGAAGTTGGTGGGCGCCATGGCGTCGACCAGCTGGCGGGTATAGAAGTCCACCTTGCGGGCCACCGGGCTATCCTCGCCCTCCACGTCGTGGACCAGGCCGAGCATCCAACGGGACGTCAGCAGGTATGACTGCTTGATGAAGTCGTAGACCTCGTTCTCCTGCCACATCTCGTCGCGGAAGCGGTGGTCGCTTTTTTCAGGGCGGACCAGCGGTTCCGTTTCCTGGCCGAGCCAGCGCTGGGCCGCGTTCTGCCACAGCGACATGTACTCCTGCCAAAGGTTGAACTGCGCCTCCATGATCTTGGCGGGATTGGCCATCATCTTGGTGGTCATGTCCAGGAACGCCTCGCTGACGTTCAGGGGATCGCCGAACGGGATCCCTCCGTTGCCACTGGCCTGCCGGCTCAGAAAATCACTGACCAGGCGCTGACCATGCTCGGCGATCTCCGTCATGGCCTGCGCGAATTCCTGCGGGTTCGGATGCTTGGGGATGTCTTCGGTCTTGCCCTGTTGATCGGCCATCGTCCCTTCCTCTATCATCCGATGCGTGCTGACGCCGCCAAGGCGTTAGGCTTTGCCCTGTCGGTCGGGGATGTGACGGGCGTCGCGGGATTGACGCGCATTGTGGGGTATGATCCCGTGCCGGCCAAGAGGCTTGCGACGGGTGCAGAACGGTCTTTCCAACATGGGACAGGATGGGCCGGCAAGCAACCCGAAGCTGACGGTCCCTGTTCCGGGTGTTCCGGAGCGGTTACGTCGGGTGTCAGGCCAGGGTCGGCGGAGCCGACCATCAGATCAGATCCGAACCCCGGGTTCGGCGTGCAACGGCAGGGGGAGATGACGGGCGTGACCAGACCCGGCGCAGGCAGACAGGTGAACGAACTGAACCGATTGCTCAGAGCCGCCGTTTCCCGGGAAGGCGTGGAGCGGCAATGCCCGCCCCGGCGAAGAGGCTGGGGGGCGGTGTTGGCCTTGTGTGGGGTCCTCGTGGTCGCGGGGTGCGCCGACGATCCGCCGCCGGAGGCCTCTGGCGACTATCCGGATATCGCGGACAGTCCCGCCGAGCCGCCACAGGTCGCGTCGGTTCAGGAACGCGAGGAAGTGGCGGAAGGACTGCGGGCCGACCGGCGCGAGGATCGCTACGAAGAGATGCCCGGCGCCCGACGCCGGTCCAGTGAGGTGCGACCGCCGGAATACACACCGCCCGCCGCGACGGACGCGCCGGCGGCCACGCCCCCGGCGGCGCGATTGGACGCCGGTGAACAACCGACCCCGGTTGCGGGAGAGATTGACCGTCAGGATATCCCGCCACCGCCCGGCGCCGAACGCGCGGCGACGGCGGGAACCATGCCGGCGTGGACGCCGCCCCCCGCTCAATCCATGGCGATGGGTCCGCCCCCCGCTCCGGGCTATGGTGGCGGGCCCATCGTGGTGGATTCACGCGGCGTGACCACCATGGGTCCCGGGGGGCCGATGACCACCCCCGGCCCCTATCCGGTGGCCGGGGCAGGGGTCGGCGTATCCGGGTATCCGGCGGGCTACGCCGCCGGCTTCGGCCCGGCCGTTGCCGCTCCGGGTGTTCAGCCGCTTTCGGCCTACGGGCCGCTGGGTGGGGCGCGGACCCAGCGGGTCGCCGTCATCTATTTCGCCGACGGTTCGGCCAATCTGTCGGGGCGGGACCAACAGGTTCTGCGTCAGGTGGCGGGGCTTCAGCAGCGTTATGGCGGCGTGATCCGGGTCGTCGGTCATGCCTCCAGTCGCACCGCCGCAATGGACATCACCCGTCACAAGCTGGCGAATTTCAACGTGTCGCTGGCGCGGGCCAACGCGGTGGCAGGCGCTTTGGCGAACGCGGGCGTACCCGGACGGTTCCTTTACGTGGGTGCGGTGTCCGACAGCCAGCCCGTCTACTACGAGATCATGCCCACGGGCGAGGCCGGCAACCGGCGGGCCGAGATTTACATGGATTACTGACGGCGTCGCCCTCAGCCGTCGGCGTCGGCGGCTGAGGGGGTGACGTCAACCATGCTTTCGACGCGGGCCGGGCCAGGGCCGTTGGCGTCACGCAGTTGGGGCGCCTGACCGCGCTTCAGGAACGTCAGGCCGATGGCCAGTCCCATCGGGCCGTTGGGGTCGCCCACCATGACGTGGACCGGCCCCTCGTCACGGTCCAGGGAGTCCTTGACGTGCAGCGCGACATGCCGGGCGTCCTCCGCGATCCGCGCCATCCGGGAGCCCAGGGCAAAGGGCGCCATGGCCGGCATCATGGCCATGGTCATCAGGGACGGCGGCAGCCCCGGGAACGGTGCGGCACCGGCCGCCGACGCTTCATCCTCGGTGTCGGCAGTCCGGGGTGTCCACGGAAAACCGCCGAACGGGAACAAAAACGGAAACGGCGGCACCGGGCCGAAGGGAAAGAAAGGAAACATGGCCGCGACCCTCCTCATGCCCCGGCTGGACCGCGCATGGCTTCCGTCAAACCGGCGTCCTTGGGGCGCACCTTCAAAAGGCGGTGATCGCATACCAGCCGATGCACCGCGTCTCAGTCCAAAGTGCGCCGTCCAAAGAATGAATGCAAGAGCGGATCGACGAGGGTGGGGCGCTGACGAGACAGGACGGCAGTCCCGTGCCGCGACATATTTTAACGTGCCCAGGGGGTGACCTTTCGTCTGCAAAGTCGTTATGATGCTTTCAACAAGTTCGCCGTGGCCCACTGTCGGGCCGAGTGGTGGTGTTGTGATTCAAGGAACGTCGGCGAAGGCGCGCGGAGTCTCCAGAGCTCCTGTCTCATGTCAGCGGAATGGTTAGGGCCGTTCGGCCAGTGCTTGATTCAGCGGCCTCCTTCGGGACGCCAGCAACCACGGTTTTTTCAGGGAAGGGGGGACATGACGGACCCGACACCATGGCCTTGGGCCGGAAAGGGCCTGAAGGCCATCATCTGTGACCTTGACGGGGTCATTACCGATACCGCGGCCGTGCATTCATCGGCCTGGAAGAACCTGTTCGATGGTTTTCTGAAAGCGCGCGCCGAAGAGACCGGTGAGCCGTTCGTTCCCTTTACGTCAGATGACTATCTTCAGCATGTGGACGGCAAGCCCCGCTATGACGGCGTGCGGACGTTCCTGGCCTCCCGGGGCATCACCCTGCCGGAGGGAACGCCCGACGACAGCCCGGACGAGCAGACCGTGTGCGGGCTCGGGAACCGCAAGAATCTGGAGTTCAACGAGGTCATCCGTCGCGACGGCGTGACCGTCTTCGACGGGGCCGTCGAGGTGGTCCGGCGTCTGCGCGCCGAGGGCATGCGGGCCGCCGTGGTGTCATCCTCAAAGAACTGCGGGCCGGTGCTGGCCAGTGCCGGCCTCAGCGATCTGTTCGAAGCCCAGGTGGATGGGATTTCGGCGGTCGAAAAGGGGCTTCCCGGGAAGCCCGCGCCGGATACGTTCATCGAGGGGGCCCGCATGGTGGGCGCCACGCCGGCCGAGAGCATCATGGTCGAGGACGCCATCGTCGGCGTTCAGGCCGGCCGCGCCGGCGACTTCGGGCTTGTGATCGGCATCGATCGCGGCCTGGGGGAGGCGCTCCTGCTTGAGAACGGCGCCCACGTTGTCGTCAAGGATTTGGGAGATTTTCTCAGTGACGCATGAACCTCGCCTGCGCGCGGTGCAGAACCTGCCGCATGCCCTGGAGGCGTTCGACGCCCTCACCGCCGCCCTGAACGGCCGCGAGCCGGCCATCTTCCTTGACTACGACGGGACGCTCACCCCGATCGTTGACCGGCCGGAGAACGCGATTCTGTCCGATGAGGGGCGGGCCGTCGTCGATGCCCTGGCGCGTAAGCGTCCGGTGGCCGTGGTCAGTGGCCGGGACCGTCCGGATGTGGAAAAGCTGGTGGGGATCGACACGCTCACCTTTGCCGGCAGTCACGGTTTCGACATCCGCACGCCCGACGCCGGTGTTCTGGCGCTGGACGGAATCGGCGATTTCACAGCGCTGATGGATGAGGTTGAGAGGCGCCTGAAGGAAGGGCTGGATCCGATTCCCGGTGCCCTGGTGGAACGCAAGAAGTTCAGTGTTGCCGCGCACTACCGCCTCGTGGCCGACGAGGCCTATCCGATCTTCCGCAGCGTCCTGGACCGCCTGTTGGGCGCCGTGTCCGGGCTGAAGGAAAAGCCCGGCAAGAAAGTCTTTGAAATTCAGCCGGCCATCGACTGGGACAAGGGCAAGGCCGTGCGTCATCTGCTGGGCACACTGAACCTGGACGACGCCGGACACGCGCCCATGTTCTTCGGTGACGACGTCACCGACGAGGATGCCTTCAAGGCACTGCAGGAGATCAACGGGATCGGCGTTCTGGCCGCGCCGGCCAGCGACGGTCAGTCGGGTCGCATGTCGGCGGCGGACTTCCGGGTTGACGATCCGGACCAGGTGCTTGACCTGTTGCGCCGCATGACCCCCTGAGTTTCCCAGGCAACCCCCTCCTTCCCTGCTTTGAGCCCAAGCCACGAAAGGTCCGCGACCCATGTCCGAATGGTCCCTGATCTACGACCAGTTCGAACCCAAGCAGCAGGGCCTCCGCGAGGCTCTGTGCGCCACCGGAAACGGCTACTTCGTCACCCGGGGCGCGTTCTCCTGGGTCATGGCGGACGAGACGCACTATCCCGCCACCTATCTGGCCGGCGGCTACAACCGCGCGCCGACCGAGGTGGCGGGCCGGGTGATCGAGAACGAAGATCTCGTCAACATGCCGAACTGGTCGGCGCTCACCTTCCGGATCGAGGGGGGCGACTGGTTCAACATCCAGGCCGTGACCATCGAAACCTTCCGCCAGGAACTGGACCTGAAACGGGGCATCCTGGAGGTTGAGGTGCGGTTCCGCGACAAGCAGAACCGGGAAAGCACCCTTAAGACACGCCGTTTGGCCAGCATGGCCGACATGCATCTGGCCGGCATCGAGATGTCGTTGACCGCTCACAATTGGTCGGGGCGGGTCGATGTGATGTCTGGCCTTGATGGTCGCGTGATCAACGCGGGGGTCAAGCGGTATCGGGATCTGAACAGCTCCCACCTCAACCCGGTGGTCGCGGAGCCCTTCCAGAATCCGGACACCGGCGAGACCATGATCAACCTGCTGGTGGAAACCAAGCAGTCGAAGCTGCGGGTCTCCCAGGCGGCGCGCATCCGCGTGGTCTCAAATCCGCATGCGTTTCAGGCAAAATCGGCGACGGAAGGGGGCGAGGAAGGGTACATCGAGCAGACCATCCATGTGGATGTCGGCCATGGTGAAACGGTCGTGGTCGAGAAGCTCGCCAGCCTCTACACCTCGCGCGATCCGGCGATCTCGGAACCGGGAGTCGCCGCTCGCGAGGCCGTCACCCACGCGCCGGCCTTTGGCCGCCTGCTGCACAATCACGAGCGGGTGTGGGCCATGCTGTGGGACCGCTGCGACATCATCGTCGAAGACGGCAAGAAGATTCAGATGATCCTGCGGCTGCACATTTTCCACCTGCTGCAGACCCTGTCGCCGAACACCATCGACCTGGATGTCGGCGTACCGGCGCGCGGCTGGCACGGCGAGGCCTATCGCGGCCACGTGTTCTGGGACGAACTGTTCATCCTGCCGTTCCTGAACTTCCGCCTGCCGGCCATCGCCCGGTCGTGCCTGCGTTATCGGCACCTGCGGCTGCCGGAAGCACGGTGGGCCGCGTTCCAGTCCGGTCTGAAGGGCTCCATGTTCCCGTGGCAGTCCGGCAGCGACGGCCGCGAGGAAAGCCAGAAGGTCCACCTGAATCCCCGTTCGGGGCGCTGGGTTCCGGACAACAGCTGCATCCAGCGTCACGTCAGTCTGGCCATCGCCTACAACGTCTGGCGGCACTACGAGATCTCTGGCGCCGAACATTTCCTGGAACTGCGCGGTGCCGAACTGATCCTGGAGATCACCCGCTTCTTCGCCTCGCTGGCCCATCTCAACCCCCAGACCGGGCGTTACGAGATTCATCACGTCATGGGGCCGGACGAGTACCACGAGGCCTATCCGGACAAGGAAGATGAGGCCGGACTCAACAACAACGCCTACACCAACATCATGGTGGCGTGGCTGTGCACGGTGGCGATGCGGGTGATGGCCTGCCTTGATGCCACGCATCGGGACGAGTTGATGGACCGCCTGATGGTCGATGAGCGCGAGCTGGCACTGTGGGAGGACATGAGCCGCAAGATGATCGTCTGCTATCACGACGACGGCATTATCAGCCAGTTTGAGGGGTACGAGAATCTCAAGGAATTCGACTGGGAAGGCTATCGCGCCAAGTACGGCGATATCCAGCGCCTGGACCGGATTCTGGAGGCCGAGGGCGACAGCGCGAACCGCTACAAGCTGTCCAAGCAGGCGGACGTGCTGATGCTGTTCTACCTGTTCTCCCGGGAGGAGCTGTCGGAGATGCTGGAGCGGCTCGGGTATGAGCCGCTGACCGAGGAGAGGTGGCAGACGAACATCGATTACTATCTGGCCCGAACCTCGCACGGGTCCACGCTATCCTACATGGTTCACGCCGCCGTCATGGCCCGCAGCCATCCGGAAAAGGCGTGGCAGTTGTTCACCCAGGCCCTGCATGCCGACATCGACGACATCCAGGGCGGCACGACGCCGGAAGGCATCCACCTGGGCGCCATGGCGGGGACCGTCGATCTGGTGCAGCGCTGCTTCACCGGTCTGGACGTTCGCGACGGGGCCTTGCACTTCGACCCCGTGTTTACCGACCGCATGGGGACGCTGAAGCTGAAGCTGCGCCATCTTGGTCGCTGGCTTGACGTGACGCTGGGGCGGGACGAGATGACGGTCGCGGCCCATAGGAGTTGGGCACGCGCGTTGACCATCTGCGTGCGCGGCGAGGCGCGGGAACTGCTGCCGGGCGAATCGATCACCTTCCGGTTGTCACACCCCGGTGAAGACCCGGTCGCGGCCGACTGAGGTTATGACCGCGGCGCGGATGGTAATGTCGCGCGACCCGGAAACGAAACCGAAGGAGAAAGAATGTCCCGTCTCGTGGTGGTCTCCAATCGCGTGGCCGTGCCGGATGCGCAATCCGCGACAGCCGGCGGGCTTGCGGTCGCGTTGCGCGACGCCCTGCGAAGCTGTGGCGGCATCTGGTTCGGATGGAGCGGCAAGACGGCGCCGCAGACGGCGGACCAGCCCACGATGACCGAAGTGGAACCCGTGACCTATGCCACGCTGGACCTGGGCCGGAAGGACTACAACGAGTATTACAACGGGTTCGCGAACCGTACGCTCTGGCCCCTGTTTCACTATCGGCTCGATCTGGCGGAATTCAGTCACGAGAACCATACGGGCTATTTGCGGGTCAACACGCTGTTTGCCGAGAAACTGCGGCCGTTGATTGAGGACGACGATCACATCTGGGTCCATGACTATCACCTGATCCCGCTGGGTCGCGAACTGCGCGCCCGGGGGGTCGCGCATCCCATGGGCTTCTATCTGCATACGCCGTTCCCGGCGCTTGAGGTGTTGCTGGCGCTTCCCAGTCACGCGCTCCTGGTGGAGTCGTTGTGTTCCTATGACGTTCTGGGCTTCCAGACCGAGAACGATCTGCGGGCCTTTCGCGATTACATCCAGCACGAGGCGGGCGGCGAGATCGTGGATGCCAACACGATCCGCGCCTATGGACGTCAGATCCATGCCGAGGTCTTTCCCATCGGCATCGAACAGGACCAGATGGAAGGCGCCTCCGCGCGGGCCGTGGAGCAGGGCGCCGCGCGCCGGCTGGAACGCATGCTGCACAATCGCAGCCTGATGATTGGCGTGGACAGGCTGGACTATTCCAAGGGCATTCCCGAACGGTTCCGCTCGTTCGAGCGGTTCCTGGAGTTGTATCCGGCCCACCGGGGGCAGGTCTCGATGATGCAAATCGCGCCCCTGTCGCGCTCTGAGGTGCCCGAGTACAAGGCCATCCGGGATACCCTTGAGGGCCTCGCCGGATACATCAACGGGCGATACGGCGATTTCGATTGGATGCCCTTGCACTACCTGACCAAGAATTTCCAGCGGGAGACGCTGGCCGGGTTCTTCCGCCTGTCACGGGTCGGCGTGGTCACGCCGCTTCGGGACGGCATGAACCTTGTGGCCAAGGAGTATGTGGCCAGTCAGGATCCGGATTATCCGGGCGTGCTGGTGCTATCACGGTTCGCCGGCGCCGCGCGCGAACTCGACGCGGCCCTGCTGGTCAATCCCTATGACCACGACGGCGTGGCCGCTGCCCTGAACAAGGGGCTTGTCATGTCCCTGGAGGAACGGCGCGAGCGCTGGCAGAGCATGTACGCCAAGGTCCGGGGCAACTCTCTGGAATACTGGCGGGAGCGGTTCCTGACCGTCCTGCGCGCGGTGCCGACACCGATGGCTTTGCGTGCCTCCGGCAATCGCACCGGCGTTGCGTGAGGCGCCGCCCGTGGAGACTCAGTCGCGCACCGGCCTGATCGCCGACATCGGCGGCACCAACGCCCGTTTCGCGCTCGTCGGCCGGAACGGGGCGGTGTGCGCGTCGGAACGGGTCCGCACCGGGGATTTTCCGGGACCCGTCGAGGCCGCGCGCACCATCATCAGCCGTCATGCCCCGGACAATCCGCCGCACCTTGGGGCCTTCGCCGTGGCCGCCCCGGTGAGCGGCGACACCGTTGCCTTGACAAACTCTCCCTGGGAATTCTCGATCAAAGCGGTTCAGGCGGCCCTGGGGTTGGACACCCTCCGCGTCGTCAATGATTTCGCCGCCAACGCGCTCGCCATTCCCGAACTGACCGATGATGACTGGACGGGCGTCGGTGTTGATTGGCCCGGACGCCCTGACGCGCCCATCGCCGCCATCGGTCCCGGAACGGGACTCGGGGTGGCCTTGCTGATGCCGGACGGTGACGGAGGCTGGCGCGCCCAGGCGACGGAGGGCGGGCACGTTACCCTCGCCGCCGCCGATGCGGACGAGGCCCGGGTGATCGCCCGGGTGTGGACCAACTGCGGCCATGTCTCGGCCGAACGGTTGGTCAGTGGTTCCGGACTGTTGCTGTTGCATCGGACCCTGAAGGACCTGGGAATGGCAGAGGGCATGCCGCTCGACTCCGCCGAGGACATCGCCGCCGCCGCGCGGGCCGGCGATCCCTTGGCCGCGCGCGCGGTCTCCATGATGTTCGCCATGCTGGGCACCGTCGCCGGCAATCTAGTGCTGTCCACCGGCGCCATTGGTGGGGTGTACATTCTGGGCGGGATCGTACCGGCCAACATGGCGCTGTTTCAGGCTTCTCCCTTCCGCGACCGCTTCGAAGCCAAGGGCCGCTTTCGCGATTACCTTGCGAAGGTGCCGACACGAGTCGTCACCCACCCGAACCCCGCGTTTCTCGGGTTGGCCCGGGTGTTGAGGAGAGGGCTTTCCTAGAGCAAATCCCGAGCGATCTGGAACAGATCGCGACGACGATTTGCTTCAAGGTCAATAGCCTAGAGCATTTTGCGTGACCGAGATGTCATGCAAAATGCTCTAGAGATCCAGCAGGGCTTGACCCTTGGCGAGAGTCTCGCGTCGGGGACCGGAACTGTCCAGGCGAGGCCACGTCAACGTGCCCACGTCGAAGGTCCGTTGCTGTTCGAGAACCGAGACGGTTGCGTCAGAGGCATTGTGCCGACGCGATGAAATCCGGCGCGTGGCCGTTTCCGGATCGGTCTCCAGCCAGAGGGCGCGGAACGGCACGCCCGCGTCCGCCGCGACCCGTTCGATGGCGGCGCGTTCCTCTGGCCTGGCAAAGACGGCGTCGGCGATGACGCTATGGCCAAGGTTCAGGGCGGCGGCGGCCTCGGCCATGAGGGCGTCATAGGTCCGGTGCCCCATCTCGGGGGTGTATCCTTCCGGTCCCAGGCGCTCATAGGGCGGCTGTCCCATCAGACGTTTGCGCAGAACATCGCTGCGGCTCACCAGGGCGCCCGGGCAGGCCCCCACGAGGGGCGCCAGTTCCCGCGCCATGCGGGACTTGCCGCCGCCGGAAAAGCCGCCGACGGCGATCAGCCGGGGAGGTGCCGGCGCCAGATAGCTGAACGCGCGGTCCAGATACGAAAGGGCCCGGCGCCGAAGTTCCTGACCATGGGTCGGGTCATCGCTGTCCAGAGCCATGGTGGCGCTGATATGGGCGCGGATGGTGGCGCGCATGGACAGAAACACCGGCAGCAGGCTCAACCCCTCGATGTCGGGATCGTGTTCCAGCACATGGTTCATGATGATCGACGCCAGACGGCGGAACCCGCGCTGATCCAGGTCCATGAGCAGAAACGAGAGGTCATACAGGGTGTCGATGACCGCGAAGGTATCGTTGAACTCGATGGCATCGAACAGGGTCGGCCTATCGTTCCAGAGGCAGATGTTGCGAAGATGAAGGTCGCCGTGACAGCGCCGTACCCGCCCCTCGCGCCCCCGCCGGTCCAGAACGGGGGCAACAGCGTTCAGGGCCGCCACGACGCGCGCGGTCAGAGTTTCCACCGCTGCTGCCGGCAGGACATCCGGGGATGAGGCCAGCATGCTTTCCCGGTTCTCGCGGGCGATGGCGATCATGAGCGCGGCGTTGTCATCGCGTTGGATCACCTCCGCGCCGGCGTGGTAGTCGACGATCACGCGGGCCAGGGTTGTGACACGCTCGCGGGTCAGTTCCCCCCGGCCCAGCAGCCGGCTGAACAGGTTCTGCTCGTCAAATCGCCGCATCACCACGACCCAGTCAATGGCATCTCCCGCGCCGTCGAGGGCGAGGGCCCCGTCGGGCTGCCGGGTGATCGGCAGCACGCCCTGATACAGGTCGGGCGCACCGCGTCGGTTCAGGGCGACCTCGGCCTCACAGGCGCGGCGGCGGGCTTCGGGATCGGAGAAATCCACGAATGGCAGGCGGACGGCCCGCTTCAGCTTGAGAACGCGGTCTCCAGCCAGAAAGATCGCCGAAATGTGGGTATGGACCTGATCCACCCGGGGATGATCGGGGCCGTGGGATTCGGGGCGGGCCAGGAAGGCGAAAATATCGCGTTGTTGGTCGGGGATCATGGTTCCGGTCCAGCATGGCTGCCGTCAGCATGGAACCTTTGCGGCCCGGGTCAACCATTTGGACCGACGGGGTGGCCTTTCACGCTCCTTCCCGGGGCGTCTCCTTGGGAAGACGGATCGCGCGGATGAACGGGACAGTCAACGGGATCCCGTCAGGCCAAGGCTGTCGAGCCACCCGCGCGCGGTGGAGTCGCGCCGGTCGGATGGTGATGCCGCGGAACGTTGCCGGTCCATCCGGGTCTGTGGCGACGGATCACGCCCGCCCTCGCGGATCCCCTGGTCCCGCGACGCGTCGCCACGCGACTCGTTCACTGGGGGGATCGGGCGGTAGAACGTCGGGTCCGTCAGAGTCGGCTCTGAGATGGTGCGGACCTCCGTGCTGTTGTGCTCGTCGGTCAACACGAAGTGTGTCGGCAGGTCTGGGGCGCGAATCACGCGGGAAACGACCCAGACAGTCATTTGGCCGGAGTCCGTCTTGATGAAACGGTCGCCTTGCTGGATGGTTCTGGCGGTCAATACGCACCCCGTTTGGCTCAGATCCTGCCTGATGACTCGCAACGCGTCTAATCGGGTCCCGGCATCATGCAAGCAACTATGTTCTCTGATCCGATTATTCTCCCGATCCCATGAAGGTTACGTTAACACTGCGGTCACATAGCCCTCAAGACGGAGAGACACCGGCAACAGGATCAACTCGGCGATTCTGTTGTGGCCGCTTTCTCCATGGCGTCGGCGATCATGTCAACCACATCCCGGACAAGGTCATCTCGTTCGCCCTCCGCCATAACGCGGATCAACGGTTCCGTGCCCGATTTCCGGATGAGGACACGGCCCGAACCGTTGAAGCGGGCCTCGCCGTCGGCAATCGCGGCCTTGACGTTGTCCATCTCCAAGATGGTGCCCGGGTCTCGGCCACCGTCCACCCTGACATTGCGGAGAACCTGAGGCAGGGGGTCGAAGACGTTTAGGATCTCGCTGGCCGGGCGTCCGGTCTGGACCAGGGGGGCGAGGACCTGCAACGCGGCCGCAAGGCCGTCACCGGTGGTGCCGCCGGTGCTGCTTAGGTCGGCCATGACGATGTGGCCGGACTGCTCGCCGCCCAGATTGTATCCGTCGGCGCGCATGCGTTCGACCACATAGCGGTCGCCGACGGGCGTTCTGTGCAGCGTCAGGCCGAGGCCGTTGAGGTAGTGTTCGAGGCCCAGGTTGGACATCACCGTGGCGACCACGCCGCCGCCGGTCAGGCGTCCTTGGTCGCGCCAAGCGCGGGCGACGACCCCGAGAACGTGATCGCCATCCACCAAGGCGCCTTTCTCGTTGGCCAGAACGACCCGGTCGGCGTCGCCATCCAGGGCGATGCCAATGTGGGCGCCATGCTCGACCACGGCGGCGCGCATGGCCTCCGTGGCCAGCGAGCCCCGCTCCTTGTTGATGTTGAACCCGTCCGGGTCGATGCCCATCGGGATGATCTCGGCCCCCAGTTCCCACAGCACCTGAGGGGCAACCCGATAGGCGGCGCCGTGCGCGCAGTCCACCACGATGCGCAGGCCGTCGAGGCGCAGCCCGCGCGGGAACGTGGCCTTGATGGCCTCAATGTAGCGGCCCCCAGCGTCTTCCAGCCGGCGGGCGCGGCCAAGATGAGCCGGATCCACGCGGTGATCGTCGAGGCCGTTGGTCAGCAGGTTCTCGATCTCCGCTTCGGTGGCATCCGAAAGCTTGTAGCCGTCCGGGCCGAACAGCTTGATGCCGTTGTCCTGGTACGGGTTGTGTGACGCGGAGATGACGACGCCAAGGTCGGCCCGCAGGGACCGGGTCAGCATCGCCACCGCTGGCGTGGGCAGGGGACCGACCAGAACGACGTCCATGCCCACGGCGATGAACCCTGCCGTCAGGGCTGGTTCCAGCAGGTATCCGGACAGCCGTGTGTCCTTGCCGATGACCACGGTGTGTCGGTGATCGCCGCGCTTGAAGTGGGCGCCGGCCGCCATGCCGAGACGCAGGGCCATGTCGGCGGTCATGGGCGGGGCGTTGGCGGTGCCGCGCACGCCATCGGTGCCGAACAGCCTGCGGGTCATGGGTTTCGCACTCCTGGTTGGGCGGATTCGGTTCGGATCGACACGTTTCCAGGGGACCGGTGATACCGGGGGGCGAACGGGCCATCAAGGGGAATGTCAAAACACTGGCTGCTGTGTTAAGACGCGCACGCCTGGGGCGCGGCCATTGCGCCGCCCGGCGGTTCCCACCCTATTTCCGTCCGGTCAGAAGAACATCATGCCCAAACGCACAGACATTCAAAGCATTCTGGTGATCGGCGCCGGCCCCATCGTGATCGGGCAAGCCGTCGAGTTCGACTATTCGGGAGCCCAGGCCTGCAAGGCTCTGCGTTCGGAAGGCTACAGGGTGATCCTGGTCAACTCCAACCCGGCCACCATCATGACCGACCCGGAGGCGGCCGACGCCACCTACATCGAGCCGATCACGACGGACATGGTGGAGCGGATCATCGCCAAGGAACGCCCGGACGCGCTGTTGCCCACGATGGGCGGACAGACCGGGCTGAACACGGCCATGGCCCTGGCCGAGGCGGGGGTGCTGGAGCGCTACGGCGTTGAAATGATCGGGGCGCGGTGTGACGTCATCGCCAAGGCGGAGGACCGCCTCAGGTTCCGCGAGGCCATGGACGCGATCGGTCTGGAAAGCCCCCGCAGTCACCTCGTCCACAACATTCAGGAAGCCGTCCAGGCCGTGGACGACATCGGCTTGCCCGTGATCGTGCGGCCTTCGTTCACGCTGGGCGGACACGGCGGCGGCATCGCCTACAATCGTGAGGAATACGACCGAATCGTCGCGGCCGGTCTGGCCGCCTCGCCGGTGCAATCCGTGCTGGTCGAGGAATCGGTGCTGGGCTGGAAAGAGTTCGAGATGGAGGTGGTGCGCGATCGCGCCGACAACTGCATCATCGTCTGTTCCATCGAGAACGTGGACCCGATGGGCGTTCACACCGGGGACTCGATCACCGTCGCGCCGGCCTTGACGCTGACCGACAAGGAATACCAGATCATGCGCGACGCCTCGATCGCCTGTCTGCGGGAGATCGGGGTCGAGACGGGCGGATCGAACGTCCAGTTTGCCGTCCACCCCGGAACCGGTCGGCTGGTGGTGATCGAGATGAACCCGCGGGTCTCGCGCTCGTCTGCGCTGGCCTCGAAGGCCACCGGCTTTCCCATCGCCAAGGTCGCGGCCAAGCTGGCGGTGGGCTACACGCTCGACGAACTGAGCAACGACATCACCGGGGTCACGCCGGCGTCGTTCGAGCCGACCATCGACTACGTGGTGACCAAGCTGCCCCGGTTCACCTTCGAGAAATTCCCCGACACCGACCCCTTGCTGACGTCCTCCATGAAGTCGGTCGGCGAGGCCATGGCCATCGGGCGCACCTTCGCCGAGAGCCTGCAGAAGGGGCTGCGGTCCCTGGAGACCGGTCTCAGCGGGCTGGACGAGGTGGTCATTCCCGGGGCCGAGGGATCGGAGGGCAAGGACGCCATCCGCGCCGCCCTGGCCGAGGCCCGGCCGGATCGCATCCTGACCATCGCTCAGGCGTTCCGGCACGGCCTGTCGCTTGCCGACATTCAAGCCGCGAGCAACTACGATCCCTGGTTCCTGGAGCGGATCAAGGAGATCGTGGACGCCGAGGCGGAATTGCGCCGCGACGGTCTTCCCGGCAGTGCCTCCGCCATGATGCGGGTCAAGAAGCTCGGCTTCTCCGACGAACGGCTCAGCGCGCTCACCGGCAAGACGCTGACCGAGGTGACGTTCCGCCGTCAGGTGCTGAACGTGCATCCTGTCTACAAGCGGATCGATACGTGCGCGGCGGAGTTCCCCTCGCGCACGCCCTACATGTACTCCTGCTATGAGGGCGACGGCATCGAACCGGCCGAATGCGAGGCCGATCCCACCGACAAAACCAAGGTGGTGATCCTTGGTGGCGGACCGAACCGGATCGGGCAGGGGATCGAGTTCGATTACTGCTGTGTCCACGCCGCCTACGCGCTGTCGGAGGCCGGCTTCGAGACCATCATGATCAACTGCAACCCGGAGACGGTCTCCACGGATTACGACACGTCGGATCGCCTGTACTTCGAGCCCCTGACCGTCGAGGATGTGGTCGAGGCCGTCCGGCGCGAGCAGACGCGCGGAACGGTCCTGGGGGTGATTGTCCAGTTCGGCGGCCAGACGCCGCTGAAGTTGGCCCGGGCCCTGGAGGCCGTGAACATTCCCATTTTGGGCACCTCTCCGGATTCCATCGACCTCGCCGAAGACAGGAAGCGGTTCCAGGCCATGCTGGAGGACCTGGGCCTCAAGCAGCCGCGCAACGGCACCGCCACCTCGCTGGAGGAGGCGCGCGATATCGCCGCGCGTCTCGGCTATCCGGTGGTCATTCGGCCGTCCTACGTGTTGGGGGGACGGGCGATGCAGATCGTCTGGTCCGAGGATGGTCTTGAGGGCTACATGAAGAGCGCCGTCCTGGTCAGCGGTGACAGCCCGGTTCTGATCGACGCCTACCTCGACGGCGCCATCGAGGTGGACGTGGATGCCGCCTGCGACGGCACGGACGTCTATGTGGCCGGCATCATGCAGCATATCGAGGAAGCCGGCGTGCATTCCGGCGACTCAGCCTGTGCGCTGCCGCCGTTCTCCATCGATGACAAGCTGATCGAGGAGATGAAGACGCAGACCCGGGCCCTGGCCCGCCGCCTGGGCGTGGTGGGGTTGATGAACATCCAGTTCGCGTTGAAGGACGACACGGTTTATCTGCTGGAGGTCAATCCGCGCGCCAGCCGCACCGTGCCCTTCGTCGCCAAGGCCACCGGCGTTCCCGTGGCCAAGATCGCGTCGCGGGTCATGGCGGGCGAGAAGCTGGCGGCGTTCGGGCTGTCGGAGCGTCCGCTCGGCCATGTGGCGGTCAAGGAAGCCGTCTTCCCGTTCGCCCGCTTCCCCGGCGTGGACATCGTGCTGGGGCCGGAGATGAAATCCACCGGCGAGGTCATGGGGCTGGACACGGACCTTGACCGTGCCTTCGCCAAGGCCCAGTTGGGGGCCGGATCGGCGCCGCCGATGGAGGGGACGGTATTCGTCTCCGTCCGCCACGAGGACAAGATGGCCATCGTCGAGGAAGCCCGCGCCCTGACCGACATGGGATTCCGCCTGCTGGCCACGCGCGGCACGGCGGACCATTTGGATTCTCTCGGCATTCCCGTCGAGGTCATCAACAAGGTCCGGGAGGGGCGGCCGCATTGCGTCGACGCCATGATCTCCGGTCAGATCCACATGGTCATCAACACCACGGCCGGGGCGCAGTCGCTGAAGGACAGCTTCGACATCCGCAGAACCGCCCTCATGCGCACCATTCCCCACTACACGACGCTTCAGGGCGCGCGCGCGGCGGTCAAGGCCATTGCCGCCTTGAAACGGGAAAAGCTTGATGTAAAGCCTTTGCAATCCTATTTTCAGGATTGAACATCCCCCAGATCATGCCTTAGGTGGATCGCCCCCAAGGACGATACGCCTAAGGGTTGTTTGTGTCTTTCAAGGACCCGAAAGCGCCGGTGGGGTTGGCGCGTCGGGCCACAGAGCCGAGGGTTCCCGCCAATGGAGAAAGTCCCCATGACCGCCGACGGGCTGAAGAGCCTGGAGGACGAGTTGAAGTCTCTGAAGAGCAAAGATCGCCCGGCGGTGATCCGCGCGATCTCCGAGGCGCGGGAGCATGGCGACCTGTCCGAGAACGCGGAATACCATGCCGCCCGCGAACGCCAGAGCTTTATCGAGGGGCGCATCAAGGAACTGGAGGACATCATCTCCCGGGCCGATGTGATTGACGTGTCGAAACTCTCTGGCGACACCGTGCGCTTCGGCGCCACCGTCACGGTCGCCGACGAGGACACCGACGAGGAGCAGACCTACCAGATCGTCGGCGTGCACGAGGCCGACCTGAAGGCCGGGCGCATCTCCATCAGCTCGCCCATTGCCCGGGCGCTGATCGGGAAGTCCGTCGGCGACACCGTCGAGGTCAAGGCCCCCGGCGGCAGCAAGTTCTATGAGGTCGTCAAGATCGCGTTCGGGTGACGATGGCCGCGCCGGTTTCCAGAGAGCTCGCCACCACCGTGATGTGGTCGAATGCGGGGACCGGAGGCAGGTGGTGCATGGGACGCCTCAGGCGGGGACAGCCAGGAACGTGGTGAGAGCGTCGAGCACGGCATCCGGGGCTTCCTCGGGAATGAAATGGCCGCTCGGCATGGGGGCGAAGGTCGGGTCCCGGCACCACTTCGCCCAAACGGACGGAACATCGAAATGGCGGCCGATCACGCCGTGCTCGCCCCACAGGACGAGCGTGGGGCAGGCGATGGAGCGGCCCGCCTTGCGATCCGCGCGGTCGTGCCGGCAATCGATCGAGAGACCCGCGCGGAAGCACGCGCACATGGCGGCGATGGCCTGCGGGGTCGTGGACGCGGCGATGTAGGCGTCGAAGACCTCGGCGTCGTACGGCGGGTGCTCGTTCGACAGGCCCAGGAGAATGTGACTCATGAACGCCTCGGCGGCGCCGGCGATGAGCCGTTCGGGCAGGGGCGGCGGCTGTGTCAGGAAGAAGAAGTAGAAATAGTCCTGGGCCACGGCGGACGTCGCGGTCTCGTAGAAATCCAGCGCCGGGATGATGTCCATCACGGCCAGCCGGGTGACGGTCTCGGGGTGATCCAGGGCCAGCCGGTGGGCGACCCGGGCGCCGCGGTCGTGCCCCACCAGCGCGAACGCCGGAAACCCGAGCGACCGCATGACGCCCAACTGTTCGGCGCCCATCGCCCGCTTGGCATAGGCGGCGCCGTCGGGGGGTGAGGCAGGCTTGTGCGTTTCGCCCCGTCCACGGATGTCCGTCAGGACGACGGTGTGCGTCTCGGCGAGCCGCGGGGCGATCCGGTGCCAGCACAGGTGAGTCTGCGGGTCCCCGTGCAGCATCAGCAGCGGCGGTCCGTCGCCGCCGATCAGGGCCAGCACGTCTTGCCCCGCGACGGTCACGAACCGCCGTTCGAAACCGGGTAGGTGTTTGCGGTCCAGATCCTCAAAGCGTGTCACGGAGCCAATCCTTGTAGTCGGAGAGCGCGGCCTCGTCGCGGGCAAAGAAGGACCAGCGCCCGATTTTCCGGACCCGCAGGAACCCGGCGCGCCGCAGGATCTCCAGATGCCGGCTGACGGTCGGCTGGCTCATGCCGAGCTTGGCCGTCAGCAGCGTCACGCAGACGCCGATTTCGGCCGGATCGCCCGTGACCTGATGGGAGAAATGGGCGGCCGGGTCCTTCAGCCAGCCCAGGATCAGGAGACGGACATCGCTGGCCAGGGCCTTGGCTTGTTCGACGCGATCGATCATGCCGCTTAACATATAGAGAAATAGCTATGTGTCAATATGTGGCCGGTGCGGGCCGTCAGTGCCTTGCGGGGCGGCGCGGGGCCGGCTAACGTGCGCCCCGTCGCTTCGCGACGTCCCGTCCGATCTCCCTCCCGTCCTGAAGGACCGCTCCCATGTCGATCCTCGCCTCGCGTCTGTCCGCCATCAAGCCGTCGCCGACCATCGCCGTGACCACCAAGGCGAACGAGTTGCGCGCCGCCGGCCAGGACGTCATCGGCCTGGGGGCCGGCGAGCCCGACTTCGACACCCCGGACACCATCAAGGCCGCCGCCAAGGCCGCCATGGATCGGGGCGAGACCAAGTACACGCCGGTGGCCGGCACCATGGCCCTGCGCAAGGCGATCGTGGAGAAGTTCAAGGCCGATAACGGCCTGACCTACACGCCGGAGCAGATCACCGTCGGCTGCGGCGGCAAGCAGGTGCTCTACAACGCCATCATGGCCACGGTCGAGCCGGGCGACGAGGTCATCATCCCGGCGCCCTACTGGGTCAGCTATCCGGACATCACCCTGCTGGCCGGCGGCACGCCGGTGGTCGTCGCCTGTCCGGAGGAGACCGGTTTCAAGCTGCGCGCCGAGGACCTGGAGGCGGCGATCACGCCCAAGACCAAGTGGGTGATCCTGAATTCGCCCAACAACCCGACCGGCGCCGCCTACACGGCCGATGAACTGAAGGCTCTGACCGACGTGCTGATGCGCCATCCCCATGTGTGGGTGATGAGCGACGACATGTACGAACACCTCGTCTACGACGGCTTCGTCTTCGCCACCCCGGCCCAGGTCGAGCCCGGCCTGTTCGACCGCACGCTGACCTGCAACGGCGTCTCCAAGGCCTACAGCATGACCGGCTGGCGCGTCGGCTATGCCGGTGGTCCGATCGAATTGATCAAGGCCATCAACAAGATCCAGTCGCAGAGCAGCACGCACACCAGCTCCATCAGTCAGGCGGCGGCGCTGGAGGCCCTGACCGGCCCCCAGGACTGCATTCCGGAGCGCAACGCGGTGTTCAAGCAGCGCCGCGACATGGTGGTCGGCCTGCTGAACGCGTGCCCGGGGATCTCCTGCCGCACGCCGGAGGGCGCGTTCTACGTCTATCCGTCGTGCGCCGGCGTGATCGGCAAGACCGCGCCGGACGGCCGCAAGATCGAGACCGACGGCGATTTCGTCACCGCGCTGCTGGAACTCCAGAACGTCGCCTGCGTGCAGGGCGAGGCGTTCGGCCTGTCGCCGTACTTCCGCATTTCCTACGCCACGTCCAACGAGAACCTGGAAAAGGCCTGCGCCCGCATCAAGGCGCTGTGCGAGAGCCTGACCTGACGACACAGGCAAGCGATGCGATGCCGGCGGTGCTGCGGGCTGCGGATCAGTCGCAGCGCAGCATCGACGCGTCGTGGACGAATTGCGCCAGAGGCACCGGCAGGGGCTCGGTTCCGGCGTACTCGATCACGACGACGCCGCGATGCTCATCGGCATTGAAGCGCAGGACCGGTTTCCGTTGCAGTTCGATCTCGGGGAAGGCCCAGACCTCGATGCCCTGATACCGGGCGCCGCCGGCACAGGTGAGGCACACATCCCAATCGCTCAGGGTCAGGACGTGTCCACCATATTCGAAGGTGGCGCCGGTCTCGTCGACAAGCATGCGGTAGCTCTGGCTGCACAGGCCGTTCGGCGCATACGATCCGTGGAGATCCGACGGCAAGGGGTCGGCCGAAGCCGCTGAAGCGGCGCAAACAAGAGACAGGGCGAGCAGGGCTCCGAAAGGTCTCATGGCAAGCGTCCTGACTGTGTGTGGTGGCATGCGTTCGAGGCGCCCAAGGGCGGCCAGCGCCCCGATAGACGGTCTCTTAATCCCTAAAACCGGGTCGGAAGGGTAGCCGAACAGGCTTGGTTGTGGAACCCTGAACGGCAATTCGGCTTGAATGGCCGGACCGGGCAGATCGTTGACCGGAAGGCATTCGCCGGTGGGCGAGAGGAGAGAGCGGCGCCAGCTGTGTTTCCGCCGCCCGCCCTACGGGGCATGCCGGTGGAACGGATTCCGGATGCGCAGCCGATCCTTGATGACGCCGCCGTCCTGCATGTCCTTGGACCATAGAACATCGCACCCGGCCTCAAGGGCGGACGCGACGATCATGGCGTCGTAGAGGGAAAAGCCATGATCCTCGGCGAGCGCCAATCCCGCGATATGGATGTCTTCGGTGAGCGCGTGGACCGGAAGGATTGCTCGGATCGCAGCGAGGAAGTCACGTAAGTCGGCCCAAGACAGCCGCATCTTGCGGCGACCGACGGCGGCTATCTCGTTGAGGACCTGGACACTGATGATGGCGTTGCCGTCGCGCCGAAGGCGCAACCCGCCGCATCACCGCCACGCGGCGGATTGCCCCGCTTCGCGGGTCGAATCCGCCCTACCTTCATAAAAGATGGCGGGTCGTTCCGCCACAAGGCAAACGCCCCCCCCGCGTCTTTGCGACCACACACCCTTTCACCCGATTGCCCTGGCCTGAATGCGGCCTACCCAACCACCCGGCACACCCACAACACCCCGTCGGTCCACCATTTTTCCAGCAGGTCGCGGTCCAGGCCCCAGCGGGTCTTCACGGCCATCCAGGCGCGCGTATAGGCGCACCAGCGGGTCGGGTCGCTTGGCATCCAGGCCAGCGGATCTCCGTCGGCCTTGGAGCGGTTGGCGCCCGCGCGCACCGGCAACAGGGTCAGCGGCGAGGACAGATCGTTGGCGAAGGCCCGCCGCCGTTCCGCCGACCATTCGTCGGCGCCCGAACGATGCGCCTCCGCCAGCGGCACCAAGTGGTCGATGTCCAGCGCCGACGGATCGGTGAACACGCGGCCGGAGTAGGGGTCGATCCAGCGCCCGGTCTCCACCCGACAACCGTCGAACGACAGCCGCACGGGGACGACGCTGTCCCGCGCCAGGACCTCCTGCCGCGTATCCCGGCAGTCGGCGTCGGCGTCGATCCAGTGTTCGTAAAGGGATCGGCTGTAAGGCTGCTTCACCGGATAGAAAAAGTCCGACTGGCGCAGCCCCCACACGCCGGACAGCGCCACCGCCGCCAGCATCAGCAGCCGCGCCCGACCCGGCCAGCGCCGGGGGCGCGGGCGGGGTCGGGGGGCCGGGCGTTGCTTGGCCTTGCGCGTCACGTTGCCTCAGGCGCGCGGCCGGCGGGGAGGAGAGGCGGGAACCGGTCTCACTCCGGCACCTTGCCCTGCACGCCTTCGACGAACCAGTCCATGGACAACAGGGCCGCGTCGGACGGCACCTCGCCCTCGGGAATCACCACCTCGCCGGCCTGGTTCTTCAGCGGTCCGGCCAGCGGGTGCAGCTCGCCGGCCATGATGGCCTTGCGGGCGGTCTCGGCGGCCTCGATCACCTCGGCCGGCATCACATCGTTATAGTCGGTGATGTGAACCATGCCGCTCGACAGTCCGCCCCAGGTGTCGGTGCTCTCCCAGGTGCCGTCCATCACCGCCCGGGTGCGTTCGATGTAGTAGTCGCGCCAGTTGTCCTCGATGGCGGTCAGGTGTACCTCCGGGCCGAACTTACGCATGTCGGTCGCCTGCCCGAAGGCGTAGATGCCCTTTTCGGCCGCCACCTGGATCGGTGCCGGGCTGTCGGTGTGCTGGGTCAGGATGTCGGCGCCCTGGGCCACCAGCGTCTCGGCGACCTCGCGTTCCTTGCCCGGATCATACCAGGAATTGACCCAGATCACCTTGACCGTGGCGTCGGGGTTGACCGAGCGTAGGCCCTGGGTGAAGGCATTGATGCCGCGCACCACCTCGGGAATGGGTACCGCGCCGATGTAGCCGATGACATTGCTTTCGGTCATGTGACCGGCGATGACGCCGATGACGTAGCGGCCCTCGTAGAACCGCGCCGCATAGGTCGAGACGTTGTCGGCCCGCTTGTAGCCGGTGGCGTGCTCGAACATCACGTCGGGATAACGGCTGGCGACCTTGAGCGTCGGGTTCATGAAGCCGAACGAGGTGGTGAAGATCAAGTCGTGGCCGCTGGCTGCGAGTTGGGTCAGCACGCGCTCGGCGTCGGCGCCCTCGGGGACACTCTCGACGAACGTGGTCTCGACGGCATCGCCGAATTCCTCCTCGATGGCCAGGCGGCCCTGGTCATGCTGATAGGACCAGCCGTAATCACCGATCGGACCGACGTAGATGAACCCGACTTTCAGGGGGTCGTCGGCGGCGTGGGCCGGGGCGCCGGTGGCGGCCAGGGCGGCGAGGCCGACGCCGACGGCCAGCGAGGCCGTCAGCACGCGGCGGCTGAGACGAAGGGCGGGGAAACGCGAGGTGTTCCGCATGGGTGTCTTCCTCGATGGTGGCGGAGGGCGCTGCGGGGCGCAGTTTAACGCCGCCGGCCGGCGGGGGCCACAGCGGGATCAGTCGTAGGCGAAAAGGCATTGCAGGGTGTCCGCGATGGCGCGGGCGCGGTCCTCCGGCAGTCGGTCGAGCCGCCGGACAAGGCGTGACTTGTCCACGGTTCGGATCTGGTCGAGCGCCAACTGTCCCGCCTTGCCTCGGACAGACACGTCGATGCGGGTAGGGTAGGGGCGCCGGGTGGACGTGAGGGGCGCGACGATCACGGTTCGGATATGGCGGTTCATCTCGTCCGGCGAGACCACCACGCACGGCCGTGTCTTCTGGATCTCGGACCCTTGCGTTGGGTCCAGGGTGACCAGGAACACGTCCTGACGGCGGATGTCCGTCACCACGTCCACTCTTCACCGTCCCAGTCGTGGGCCATGGAGTCGGGAAGAAGCGGCGCATCATCCCCGGCCTTCGCCATGCTCCGGAACGCCTCGTCCCAGCCGGCGCGGCCGTGTTCCAGCGGGGCCAGAACCACCCGACCGTTGACCACGCTCAGGTCAAGCTCTTCGCCGAACCCGCATTCCTTGATGATCGCACTGGGCAGGCGAACGCCCTTTGAATTGCCGATCAGGATCAGGTTCACTTTCATGGTGGGCCTCCTAGCAGGCTCACAACGTAATCACGGTTTGGCGTGCTGTCAAAAAGTGCTTCGCCCTTGAACTCACTCGGAAATGGGTTACCACGGCCCCATGCCCTTTCGCTTCGTGCATACCGCCGACATCCACCTGGACTCGCCGCTGCGGTCGCTGGCGCTGCGCGACGAGACGCTGGCGAACCTGATCGGGACCGCCACGCGCACGGCGTTCGAGCGCACCGTCTCCCTGTGCCTGGAAGAGCGCGTGCACGCCCTGCTGATCGCCGGAGACCTTTACGACGGTGGTCAGACTTCCATGAAGACCGCGCGGTTCCTCGCGGCGCAACTCAGCCGGCTGGACGCCGAGGGTATCCGCACCTTCATCGCGCGCGGCAACCACGACGCGGAATCGCGCATCACGGCGGAACTGGTGCTGCCGGACAGTGTCACCGTGTTCTCGGGCCGGGCGGAGGCGCACACGCTGCTCGGCGCGGCGGATGGGCGCGACGTCGTCATCCACGGTATCAGCTTCCGCGATCCCCATGCCCCCGAAAGCCTGCTGCCGAAGTTCAAGGCGGCCGTGCCGGATGCCCTCAACATCGGACTGTTGCACACCAGTCTGGGTGGAGCGGCGGGGCACGATCCCTACGCGCCGTGTTCGCTGGCGGACCTGGAGGCGACTGGGTTCGATTACTGGGCGCTTGGGCATGTTCATGCCCGCGCGGTTCATCGGGAGGCCGCGCCGGCCATTGTCATGCCGGGCCAGCCGCAGGGGCGCGACATCAACGAGGCCGGGCCGAAGTCCGTGACCCTGGCCAGTCTGTCCGGCGACGGGGGCGTGACACTGGCGGAACATGTCACGGCCGTGGCCCAGTTCGAGCGCGTCGCGGTGGACGCAACCGGCGTGGAGGATTGGCGCGATCTGGTCACCGCCGTCGGCGAGGCCCTGGCCGCCGCCCGATCCGCCGCCGCGTGCGATCATCTGGTGGCGCGCGTCCGGCTGCGGGGACCGACGCCGCTGGCGTGGCGCGCGCGTGTGGATGGGGCGTTGCTGCTGGCGGAGGCCCAGGCCCGCGCCGAGCGGCTGGGCGGCGTGTGGGTCGAGTCGGTGGACAACGACACCCAGCCCGCCGCCGCGCCGGACACGGGCGCGGAGGCCGATCCGGTCTCGGAACTGCGCGCCTTGATCCATCGCGAGGTCGCGCCCTCGCCATCGTTCCAGGCCCACGCCCGCGAGATCGCCGAGACTCTGCGCGGCCAGCTCCCCAAGGAGTGCACGGCGCTGCTGGGCGAGGATGAAGAGTCCTTCAACGCCATTCTCTCCGGCCTGATCGAGGAGGGTGCCCGGGACGTCCTCGCTCATCTGCACGGCGGCGCGCGCCGGGACGGGGAGGGCGGCGCATGAGGCTGCGCCGGCTCGATCTGACGCGCTACGGCCGCTTCACCAATCACGCGCTGGACTTCGGTGGACGGGGCGACGGGCCGGACCTGCATGTCGTCTACGGTCCCAACGAGGCCGGGAAATCAACCGCGCTGTCGGCGTTCCTGGACTTGCTGTACGGCATCGAGATGCGCAGCCCCTACAACTTCCTGCATCCTTACGACACCATGCGCATCGGCGCCGCGCTGGAGCACGGCGGCGCGGTGTCGGAGTGGGCGCGGATCAAGGCCAACCGCAACAGCCTGCGCGACGGTCACGGCCAGCCCGTGGGCGATCATGCGCTGGCCGCGATGCTGGGCGGCATCGACCGCGACGCCTACCGCAGCATGTTCTCGCTGGACGACGACACGCTGGAGCGGGGCGGCGAGGACATTCTGAAAAGCCAGGGGGACCTGGGATCGCTGCTGTTCGGGGCCAGCGCCGGCCTGTCGGATCTGGCCGAACGGCTGCAATCCCTGGAGACCGAGGCCGAGCGGTTCCACAAGGGCCGCGCCCGGTCCACCGAACTGGCCGACCTGAAACGCGCCTTGGACGAAGTGGACCGGGAGCGCAAGGCCATCGACGTGCAGGCCTCGACCCATGCCCGGCTGACGCGGGACCGAGATCAGGCCGAACGCGCCTATGATGAGGCCGTCGCGGCGCTGGGCGAGTCCAAGGCCCGCGCCGAGGAGATCGGCCGTCTTCGCGACGGATTGGAGCTTCGGGCCAAACTGACCGGTCTGCGCGCGGAGCTTGAGGGGTTCTCCGACCTACCCGACCCGCCGCCGCACTGGCACGACGAGATCGGTCCCCTCCGGGACCAGGAGACCGGCTTGACCCGGGAGCGGGACGGCCTGGATCGTCAGATCGTTGAGTTTCGGCGGAAGCTCGACGAGATCGTTGTGGATGAGGCGATTCTGACGGTGAGTGATCGCGTGAATCGCCTTCGCGAATCCCAGGGCCACTATATCAAGACGAGGGAAAGCCTGCCCAACCGGCGCGCGGAACGCCGCGATCACGATGCCCGGATCGCGGTCCTCTTGACACAACTGGAGCGGCCGGCGGACACGGACCCCCGGGGGCTGGTGCTGCCTGCCTCCACCGTCGGGACGCTGCGCGGCCTGATCTCCAGACGCTCCGGTGTCGCCGAAAAGCTGGACGGGGCGCGAACCGGACATGACAGGGCCGCCGCGCGGGTGGGCGCCGCGCAGGAGGCTCTTCATCGCGTTCTGGGCGGATCGGCCGAGGTCCACCCTGATCCCGACCTCACGCCGTGGCGGGGTCTGGAGGCCACCGCTCAGGACCTCCGGCGCGGCGGTTCCGAGGCGGAAGCCCTCGTCGAAACCCGGGCGCGGGATGGGGTGGCGGAGGCCCTGGCCGACGCCTTGGCCGCCCTGGCCCCGTGGGCGGGGGATGCCGGGGCGCTGGTGGGTCTCGCCGTGCCTGACCGCGAGCAGGTGGAGGCGTGGAAGCGGACTCTGGCCGAGGCCGACGCGGATCTTGAAAAGCGCGTCGCAGACGTTGTTCGTCTGGAGGCCGATGTCGCGCGTCTGACGGCGGAGAGGGATGCCGTCGGCAGGACCACGGGGGTGGTGGACGACGACACGGCGGCGGCCCGACGTGCCGCGCGCGACGCGGCGTGGGCGGAACACAAGGCGGCGCTCGACCCGGCGACCGCCGACGCGTTCGAACGGGCCATGCGCGCCGACGATGCCGCCACCGACAGCCGATTGGCCCGGACCACCGAGGTCGCGCGCCTGCGCCAGTGCGCGATCGATCTGGCGACAACCGAACAGGCTCTGACTCTTGCTCGTGCGCAGCGGGACGCGGGGCAGGCCCGTCGCGGCGAGATCCGGCGGACGATAGCGGCGGCACTGGAGGCCATGGGCCTGCCACCGCACTGGTCTCCCGGGTCCCTGGCCGATTGGCTGACCCGGCGCGCCGAGGCATTGCGGAGTCGCGCCGACCTGCGCGCCCGGGACAGGCGACTCCGTGAGCTTCAGGACGACGCCCGGAGTGCCCGCGACCGGCTGGTGGCGGCGATGGCGGCGGTGGGCGTGCCGCCGCCGCCGGAGGGGTCCCTGGTCGCTCTGCTCGACACGGCCGATGGTGTCCTGAAACGGCATGCCGAGCAGTCCATGCGCCTGGAAAGCGCCCGAGAAGTGTTGAGGGAGGCGGAACGTGAGGTGGCCGAGCGGACCCGCGACCTCAACCGCGCCATCGCCGCCGAAGCGGACTGGCGGTCGGACTGGGAGGCGACCCTTGCGGGCTGTTGGCTCGGCGCGGATGGCGAACGACCAACCACCGAAGCGGTGGGGGCGATCCTGGAGGTGCTCGACAACCTGAAAGCGGTTCTGGACAGGCGCGACGACACGGACCACCGCATTGCCCAGATGGAACGGGATCAGCAGGCCCATATCCAGGCGTTGTCCGACGTGCTGGCAGACCTGGGGGAGACGCTCGATCCGACCCGTCCGGTGGAGGTCACCGACGCCGTCTTCAAACGGCTGGTCGAGGCGGGGCACGCGGTCGAAAAACACATCGACCGCAGCGCCGATCTCGAAAACGCCCTGGCGGCACGCGCCGCGCTCGACGCGCCGCTGGCCGCGCTGGCCGCGCGCAAGGCCGAAATGACTGCCCTGTTCGGGGGCGAGACGCTGATCGAGGCGGCTTCCGCCCTCAAGCGGGTGGAGCGGCGCGACGCCCTGCGCGAGCAGGTACGGACCATCGAAGAGACTCTGGCCCAGGCGCTTGGCGTACCCGACGCGTCGGCCGCCGAGGCACGGCTCGCCGATGTGGAGCCGGAGGCCTTGGCATCCGAGGCGGCCGCGCTGGAGCCGCGTCTGTCCGACCTGGAACCCCGTCGCCTGGAGCTGTTCGGCGCCCTGACCACCGCGCGCAACGCGCTGGCCGGCGTTGACGGCGAGGACGATGTGGCCCGGCTGGAGGCGCGCCGCCGGACCCTGTTGCTGGAGATTGAGGACAAGGCCCGGCGCCATCTGAGCCTGCGTTTGGGAATCGCCGCCGCGCGGCGGGCGCTGTCGCTGTATCAGGAACGCCACCGCTCCTCCATGCTGGCCCGCGCGGCGGAGGCCTTCGCGACCATCAGCCGGGGCGCCTACACCGGCCTGTCCATGCAGGTCGAGCCGGACGGCGAAAAGCTGGTCGCGTTGGAGGCCGGGGGCGCGTCCAAGCCGGTGTCGGCGTTGTCCAAGGGCACGCGGTTTCAGCTTTATCTGGCGTTGCGCGTCGCCGGGTATCACGAGTTCGCAGCCCGTCATGAGGCGGTGCCGTTCGTCGCCGACGACATCATGGAAACCTTCGACGACTTCCGCGCCGAGGAGGCGTTCCGCCTGTTCGCGGGCATGGCCGGGGTGGGGCAGGTGATCTATCTGACCCATCACCGTCACCTGTGCGAGATCGCGCGCGCGGTCTGCCCGACCGTGCGGATCCATACCCTGGACGGCCCGCCCCCCCGAATGACCGGCGGCGATCATACGAACCCCGGATGATCCATTCGCAACCGCCGGTATGGTAAACGGTTCTGGCGAATGGCGGCGCCCGGACTCCCTCCCCTGGATAGGCTATCCGATTCACACAAGTTGTCTCCTCGTCGTCATTGCGAGGAGCGAAGCGACGAAGCAATCCAGAGCGGATATTTGCGTTTCACGCCCTGGATTGCTTCACCCTCGTCTTGCGACGAGGGTTCGCAATGACGAGTCAAGTTGCCGCGCGAGCGAAGAGCCGCCGCTTCGGCGGAAAGAAGCGGGAATGCCATAGGGTGAAGGGTGGGCATCATCGCGCCGGTGGGGATGGCGGTTCGGTCGGTGCGGTCTCGCCGTCGGGGTCGAGAGAGCCCAGGACCATCAGATCCTGCGCCAGGGTATCGGCTGCCTCCTCCGGTGTTCCGGGTTTCTCGCGGGCGCGTTTCGGAGCATGACCGAAATAGGCCCGGTAGCACTTGGCGAAGTGAGAGGCCGACGTGAAGCCGCTGGCCACCGCCACCTGCAGGACCGTCATGGAAGTCTGCGCCAGTAGGGCGCGCGAGCGCCACAGGCGAAGGTTGAGGTAGTACCGTGACGGCGAGATGGACAGGTGTTTGCGGAACAGCCGCTCAAGCTGACGTTCAGAGACTCCCACGGTTCGGGCTAGGTCCTCCACCGGAAGCGGCGTTTCGAGATGGCCTTCCATGCGGGCAATGGCAGCCAGCACCTTGGGATCGCTGACGCCGGTGCGCTCACGCAGGGCGAGCCGTTGCGGGTCGTCCGGCCGGCGCACGCCGGTATGGATCATCGCCTCGGCGACCTGCAGCGCCAGATCCTCGCCGTGCTCTTGCCGGATCAGGGCGATCATCATGTCCAGCGCCGCCGCGCCCCCCGCGCAGGTAAAGCGGTCGCGGTCGATCTCGAACAGGGTTGCGGTGATGTCGAGGTCCGGGAACTCTTCCGCGAATCCTTCCATGTTCTCCCAGTGGATGGTGCAGCGGTAGCCGTCCAGCAGTCCGGCCCGTGCCAGCACGAGGGCGCCGGTGCACAATCCGCCAAGTGGGATGCCCTGTCGGGCCGTCTTTCGGAGCCAGGCATCGACGTTCGGACTGCGGAAGGATTCGATCCCCAGGCCGGAGCAGACGGCGACGGCATCGGGTCGGTGGGGCAGGGCGCCCAGGCGCCCGTCGGGCAGCACATGGATTCCGTTGCTGGCCACGCCCGGGCCGCCGTCCTCGGTGACGATTTCCCAGGTGTACAGCGTCTTCTCCGCCCGGCGATTGGCCGCGCGCAACGGTTCCACGCTGGAGGTGAAGGCCAGCATCGAAAAGCCGGGCAGCAGCAGGAAATGAAACAGGCGGGGCGCGTCATTTCGTTGCGGTTTGAGCATGCCCGTCTCCTAAAAAGCGGTCGGCACGCGAGATCCCTCAAGCTCGAACTGTAAGCGCAAGAAGGCGAACAGCAAAACGGGAAACGTGCGCAGCCGAAACGACCGCGCAGCGGGTGCGCGGGGTCAGGCGCCGGGCGAATCCGCGACGGCCGTGGCGCGCAGGGCCTGCGGCGTGGCGCCGTAAGCCGCCTTGAGGTGCCGGGAGAAGTGCGAGGCGTCGGCGAAACCGCACTCCTGGGCGATGTCGGTGAAAGTGCGGCGGGTGCGGGTCACCAGCCAATGTCCGTGGCGCAGCCGCAGCGCGCGGGCGTGCGCCGACGGGGTGGTATCCAGTTCCTCGCGGAACAGTCGCTCAAGTTGGCGTCGCGACAGGCCCACGCGCCGGGCGAGATCGTCGGCGCGCGGTGGTGTCGCGAGGGTGTGGTCGAGAATGCGCAGCGCCCGCCGCAGTCGCGGGTCTTGCACTGGGTGTTCTCCGGCCGGGATGTCCATCGGCTGCGGTGTGTCGGCCGGCCGGGCGCCGTCGCTGACCAGGATGTGCAGGGCCTTGCGCGCCGCCGAGGCGCCAAGATGGCGGTCCACCAGCCACGCCGCCAGATCCACCGCCCCGGTTCCGCCGGCGCAGGTGATGCGGGGGCCATCGACCACGAACAGGCGGTCGGCGACCGGGGTAACTTCCGGAAAGGCGGTGATGAGGTCGTGGTAGTGGTACCACGACACACAGCATTCACGATCACGCATCAGGCCGGCGTCGATCAGGGTGAACACGGCCGTGCACAGACCCACCAGGGGCACCTTCGCCGCAGCGGCCTCGCGCAGCCAGCCGATCACCGCCGGGTCCTGGATCGGGCCGTGATGGATCAGCCCACCGACCACCACGATATAGTCGAAACCGGCCGGGGCCAGCAGCCCGGAATCCGGGCTCAGGCGGGTGCCGCAACTGGCCCGGACGGCGCGCCCGTCAGCGGTCATGACGGTCCAGCGGCAGTCGATCTGGCGGCTGCGGTCGCCCTCGTCGGCGGCAAGACGCAGGACATCGACGAAGCCGGCGAACGGCAGCAGGGTGAAGTCCCTGAGCAGCAGGAACCCGACCTTCAGGCGGGCATTGCCGGACGTCGGTTCAGCCATGGCGCGTGGCGGCTCCCGGCTTGTGCGGTTGCGTCATACCCGAGGCCCGGCCCAGCCCGGCGTGGATCGCGCTCGGGACTTTGCACACCCTTGTTATACAAGCATCTTCCGGGGACAGCGGGGTGTCAATACCATCGCGTTTCGAATGTCGCAAAGATACAAGTCATGTGTCACCTCCGTTCTAGTCATGTCGGATCGCTTCACGCTCTTCTCAAGCAGGCTCCGGGATACCCGGAGGCGGGTGCCGCGAGGAGATCACGGCGATGCGGTATTCGATCTGGTCGTTGGCGCGCAACGCGCTGTCCCATCACGCGGACTGGCCGCGCCAGTGGCGCAGTCCGGACCCGAAACTCGCCTATGACGTCATCATCGTCGGCGGTGGCGGGCATGGTCTGGCGACGGCCTATTACCTCGCCAAGGAGCACGGCATCACCAATGTGGCGGTGTTGGAGAAGGGCTGGCTGGGCGGCGGCAACACCGGGCGCAACACCACTATCGTCCGCTCCAACTATCTGTTCGACGAAAGTGCGGCGTTGTACGAACTGTCCCTGAAGCTCTGGGAGGGGCTGTCGCGGGATCTGAACTACAATGTCATGCTCAGCCAACGGGGCGTCCTCAATCTGGCCCACAGCCTTCAGGACGTGCGCGCCGGTCGGCGCCGTGCCGAGGCCAACCGGCTGAACGGCATTGATTCGGACTGGCTGGATACCGCCGGAGTTGCCCGGGTCTGCCCCATCCTGAACACGTCGCTGTCACTGCGCTACCCCGTCATGGGCTCGACGTTCCAGCCCCGGGGTGGCACCGCGCGCCACGATGCCGTGGCCTGGGGGTATGCCCGCGCCGCCGACGCGCGCGGGGTGGACATCATCCAGAATTGCGAGGTGACCGGCATCCGCCGCGATGGCTCCGGCGCCGTGACGGGGGTCGAAACCACGCGCGGAGTGATCGGCGCGAAGAAGGTCGGGATCGTCACCGCCGGTCACACGTCGGTGCTGGCCGAGATGGCGGGCATCCGGCTGCCGATCCAGTCGCACCCGTTGCAGGCCCTGGTGTCGGAGCCGATCAAGCCTGTGCTGGATCAGGTCATCATGTCGGGCGCCATCCACGTCTACGTCAGCCAGTCCGACAAGGGCGAACTGGTCATCGGTGCGGGCATCGACAGCTACAACTCCTATGCCCAGCGCGGCAGCTTCCATGTGCTGGAGCACCAGACGGCGGCGCTGGTGGAGTTGTTCCCGATCTTCGCCCGGCTGCGCATGATGCGGACGTGGGCGGGGATCGTGGACACGTGCCCCGACGCCTCGCCGATTCTGAGCACAACGTCGGTGCCGGGCCTGTACATCAACGGCGGCTGGGGCACCGGGGGTTTCAAGGCCACGCCGGGGTCCGGGTTCGTGTTCGCCCACACCATCGCCCGCGACGCACCGCACCCCGTCAACGCGCCGTTCTCGCTCGACCGCTTCACCACCGGCGCCCTGATCGACGAACACGGCGCCGCCGCCGTCGCCCACTGAGACTCGGATCGGGAGGACCCGTCGCATGCTGCTGATCGAGTGCCCCTGGTGCGGGTCGCGCGAGGAACCGGAGTTCCACTATGGCGGGCAGGCCCATGTGGCCCGGCCGGCCGATCCGTCCGCGCTGTCGGACGCGGACTGGGCGGCGTACGTGTTCCTGCGCGACAACCCCAAGGGCGTGTTTGCCGAGCGCTGGTGTCATTCCGCCGGCTGCCGGCGCTGGTTCAACGTGCTACGCGATACCGTCAGCCACCGCGTGCTCGCCGTCTACCGCATGGGCGAAACCCCGCCGGAGGCGCCGCGATGACCGGTCGGACCCAGGACTTCCGCCTGCCCAAGGGTGGGGTGATTGATCGGTCGCGGTCCATCCGCTTCCGCTTCAACGGCCAGTGGATGGGCGGGTATTCTGGCGACACCCTGGCCAGCGCCCTGCTGGCCAACGGCGTTCATCTGGTCGGGCGCTCGATGAAGTATCACCGGCCGCGCGGTATCATGGCGGCGGGGGCCGAGGATCCGGGGGCGCTGGTCCAGCGCGGTCTGCACGACGAGCCGGCCCGCACCGATCCTGACTGGCGCGCCACCCAGACCGCTTTGGTCGACGGGCTGGAGGTCGCGACCATCGGCGCCTGGCCGTCGCTTGAACGGGACATGGGCGCGGCGATGGGGCTGGCCTCGCGCGTCATGGGGGCGGGGTTCTACTACAAGATCATGCACGGCTCGCGCTGGATGTGGGAGCACGTGCAGGAGCCGCTGATTCGCAGGGCCGCCGGCTTCGGCGATTGCCCCGATGAGCCGGACCCGGATGTCTATGACCACCGCCATGTCCATTGCGAGGTGCTGGTGGTGGGGGCCGGCCCGGCCGGGCTGGCGGCGGCGGTCGCGGCGGCGCGGTCGGGCGCGCGGGTGATCCTGGCCGAGCAGGACGAACGGTTCGGCGGCAACCTGCTCGGGCGGCGGCGCGCCATCGACGGGCAAGACGGGGTGGACTGGGCGGCGGCCATGGAGGCCCGCCTGCGCGCCAGTCCGGACGTCCGCCTGCTGCCGCGGACCACTGTCGTGGGGTACTACGATACCAACTATCTCGTGGCGCTGGAGCGCGTGACCGATCACCTGGGCCTGGGACCGGCGGCCCCCGGACGGCCGCGTCAGCGCCTGTGGCATATCCGGGCGAAGCGGGTGGTGCTGGCCACCGGGGCCCACGAACGCCCGCTGGTGTTCGGCGACAACGATCGGCCGGGGATCATGCTGGCCGGGGCGGCGCAAACGTATCTGCGCCGCTGGGCGGTGTTGCCGGGACGGGACGTCGTGCTGTTCACCAACAACGACCGCGCCTACGAGGCGGCACTGGATCTGCATGCGGCCGGCGCCACGGTGCGTGCCATTGTCGATTCCCGCGAGGCGCCAGGCGCGGCGATGCCCGCCGCCGCCCGTGCCGCCGGAATTCGGGTGATGACCGGATGTGTCGTTGGTGGCACGAGCGGAACGCGGCGCGTGACCGGCGCCAGCATCATGAAACGGAGCACCCACGGCCGCGCCGTGCCCTATGCGCTGGACGCGCTGCCATGCGATCTGCTGTTGGTCTCGGGCGGGCTGTCGCCCGTGGTGCACCTATTCAGCCAGTCCGGCGGCAAGCTGAGGTACGACCCGGATCGCGTGGCGTTCGTGCCCGACCGCTCGGCACAGGCGCTCGGCAACGCCGGTGCCTGCAACGGGACCTTCGATCTGGCCGGATGCCTGTCGGAGGGTGCGGCGGCGGGCGCCGAGGCGGTGCGACTGGCGGGCTTTGATCCGGGCGCCGCCCGAACGTCATTCGCGGTCGATGAGCCCGACGCCAGCGCTGTCGCGCCGCTCTGGTGGGCGCGTCCGGCCGAGGGGCATGAGCACGCCTGGGGCCAGCCCTTCGTCGATTTCCAGAACGACACCACCGCCCACGACATCCGGCAGGCGGTCCGCGAGGGCTTTGAGAGCGTCGAGCACGTCAAGCGCTACACCCTCACCGGCTTCGGCACCGACCAGGGCAAGACCGCCAACATCAACGCCATCGGTATTCTGGCCGAGGCGCTGGGCCGGCCCATCCCGGAGGTCGGCACGACGACCTTCCGCCCACCCTACACGCCCGTCACGTTCGCCGCCATGGCCGGGCGCGACCGGGGTGAGTACCTGGACCCGGCGCGCCTGACCGCCATCCACGACCGTCACGTGGCCCTGGGTGCGATGTTCGAGGACGTGGGCCAGTGGAAACGCCCCTGGTACTATCCGCGCCCCGGCGAGACCATGCATCAGGCCGTCGCCCGCGAATGCCGGGCCGCGCGTGAGGCGGTGGGGGTGCTGGACGCCTCCACCCTGGGCAAGATCGACATCCAGGGGCCGGACGCCGCCGAGTTCCTCAACCGCGTCTACACCAATGCCTGGAGCAAGCTGGAGATCGGGCGCGTCCGTTACGGCGTCATGTGCCGCGAGGACGGCATGGTGTTCGACGACGGCACCACGGCGCGGATCGACGACACCCGATACCTGATGACCACCACCACCGGCAATGCGGCGGCCGTCCTGGACCACCTGGAGGACTACCTCCAGACCGAATGGCCGGACCTGCGGGTGCGCCTGACGTCAGTGACCGAGCAGTGGGCGACGGTGAGCATCGCCGGGCCGAAGGCGGGCATCCTGATGGGGCGGCTGGCCTCGGGCCAAGACCTGTCACCGGCGGCGTTCCCGTTCATGACATGGCGCCCGGCCATCGTCGCTGGCCTGCATGCCCGCGTCTTCCGCATCAGCTTCACCGGCGAACTGCAATACGAGATCAACGTGCCGTGGCATCAGGGCGGGGCGCTGTGGGACGCGGTGATGTGCGCCGGTGTCGGCCTGGGCATCACGCCCTACGGCACCGAGACCATGCATGTTCTGCGGGCCGAGAAGGGCTTCATCATCGTCGGCCAGGAAACGGACGGCACCCAGACCCCGCTTGACCTGGGAATGGACTGGATCGTCTCGAAGAAGAAGCCGGATTTCATCGGCCAGCGGTCGTTGACCCGGCCCGACACGGCGCGCGCCGACCGCAAGCAACTTGTCGGCCTGCTACCGAAAAACAAGCGCCTCGTGTTCCCGGAAGGCAGCCAGATCGTCGAGACGGGCGCGTCCCGGCGCCCGCCGCCAGTGCCCATGCTGGGCTTCGTGACGTCGGCCTACTGGAGCCCGGCGTTGGACAGCGGCTTCGCGCTGGCCCTGGTGGCCGGCGGGCGAGGGCGGATCGGCGACACGGTCGCGGTCGCGCTGCCGTCCGGGGAGCAGGCGGCGGTGATCTGCGATCCCGTGATGCTCGACAGGGAGGGGGCGCGCCGCGATGGACACGCCGCTTGAGATGGGGCCGGAGATGGGGCCGGGCGGACCCGGCGGACGCTGGGAAAACCCGCTGTTGGCGCTGGAGTTGGACATGGCGGCGGCCAGCGGGCCGCTGGTGACTCTGTCGTGCGCGCCGCCGCGCGCGGCCATCAATCTGCGCGCCACCGAGGGCCTGTTGCCGGAGATCGAACGGACGTATGGCGTCCGTCCTTCCACCACGCCCAACACCTGGACCGCCAGCGCCGACGGGTCGCGCATCGCCTTGTGGCTGGGCCCGCACGAGTGGCTGTTGCTGGCGCCGGAGGGCACCGCGCCGAGCGTGGAGGCTGCTATCCGAGACGCCCGCGCCAACGACGGCTGGCTGGGGGTGTGCGACGTCTCGCACAATTACACGACGCTGATGCTGAGGGGGCGGCGCGCCCGCCTCGTGCTGTCGAAGGGCTGCGCGCTCGACCTGCATCCGCGCGGCCCTTGGCGGCCCGGCACCTGCGCCCAGACGACGCTGGCGCGGACGCGGGTGCTGCTGCGCGTGACCGATGATCCGGACGCCATCGAACTGTGGGTGCGCAATTCGTTTGCCCGCTACACGGTGGCGTGGCTGCTCGACGCCATGACGGGGATCGCGCACGAACCGGGGGATTTCTGAGGAGTGATATCATGTGAGATTGAGTCTCACCGGTTCGGAGGGTGCTTCTGGGCTCCTCCCCCCATCGGGGGGAGGTCGGGAGGGGGTGAGTTGGTAAACGCGCGGATCCTTGCTGTTCGCGTCAACCCCACCCCAGCCCTCCCCTATCCAGGGGAGGGAGTCCGGACGGCGCTGGCCGCCCGAACTGAATGACCCGGTACCGAGAGGAACGGATTCTCCGAAAACCGGATGACGGCCAGGGGCACCGCACCAGGGAGGCAACCATGAGGACTCAAGCGCGCGTTGTGGTCATCGGCGGCGGTGTCGTCGGCGTCTCCACCCTCTACCATCTGGCCGCCAAGGGCTGGACCGACGTGGTTCTGGTGGAGCGCAAGGAACTGACCTCGGGGTCGACGTGGCACGCCGCCGGGTTGCTGCCGCTGTTCAACATGAGCTACTCGGTCGGCCAGATTCACAAGTACTCGGTCGCCTTCTACCAGCGCCTCCAGGAGGAGACCGGCCAGGATGTCGGCTTCCGGCAGGTCAGTAACATCCGCCTCGCTCAGACCCGCGACCGCATGGACGAGTACCGCCAGTATGCTGGCGTGGCCGCGACCATCGGCGTCGAGGTCGACTTCATCACGCCGGAGCAGGTCAAGGACATCTGGCCGCTCTGCAACATCGAGGGCCTGATCGGCGCCATCCAGCATCCGGCCGACGGCTATATCCAGCCGGCCGACCTGACCCAGGCGCTGGCCAAGGGCGCCCGCGCCCGGGGTGGCGAGATCAACCGCAACGTCACCGTGACCGGCATCACTCAGAACCCCAACGGCGAATGGGTGGTTCAGACGGACAAGGGCGACATCACCTGCGAGCACGTCGTCTCCTGCACCGGCAACTTCGCCCGCGCCACCGGCCGCATGGTGGGGCTCGATGTGCCGGTGATCCCCGTCGAGCACCAGTTCATCGTCACCGAGCCGCATCCGGAGATCGTCGCCCGCCGCAAGCAGGGCCTGCCGGAGATGGGTGTCCTGCGCGATTCAGATAACGCCTGGTACATGCGGGAGGAGAACGGCGGCCTGCTGCTCGGCCCCTACGAGAAGGGCGCGCCCTGCTGCTACGCCGACGACCCACACCCCGACACCGAGTGGGAGCTGTTCCAGGGCGACCTGGAGCGCCTGGAGCCGCATATCGAGGGCGCCATCTTCCGCGTGCCGGCCTTCGGCGAGGTCGGCGTCAAGGAGGTGTACAACGGCGCCATCGCCTATACCCCGGACGGCAGCCCGATCATCGGCCCGGCCTGGGGGCTGCGCAACTTCTGGCTCAACGAGGGCCACAGCTTCGGCATCACGGCGGCCGGCGGCGCGGGCTGGCAGTTGGCCGAATGGATCGTCGAGGGTGAGCCGACCATCGACATGCTGGGGGTCGACCCGCGCCGCTTCGGCGACTACGCCACCAAGGGCTACCTGCGACGCAAGAACGAGGAAGCCTACGCCAACGTCTTCACCATCCACTATCCTGACGAGGAACGCGTGGCGGCGCGGCCGCTGCGCACCGCGCCGTGCTACGAGCGCATGCGCGACCTGGGCGCCGTGTTCGGGCAGAAGTTCGGCTGGGAGCGGCCCAACTGGTTCGCGCCGCCGGGCACGCCGGCCGAGGACGACTGGTCGTTCCGCCGCTCCCAGTGGTTCGAGGCCGTGGGACGCGAGGCACGTAACGTGGCCGAGAACGTCGGCCTGCTGGACATGACGGCCTTTGCCAAGGCGCGCGTCTCTGGGCCGGGCGCCGAGGCATTTCTCGACCGGCTGGTGGCCAACAAGCTGCCCAAGAAGATCGGCCGGGTGGGGCTGTGCCATGCCCTGATTCCACGCGGCGGCGTGCATTCCGAATTCACCATCCAGCGGGAGGGGTCGGACCAGTTCTATCTGGTCAGCGCGGGCGCCTTGCAGCGGCTCGATCACGATTGGCTGTGGCGGCACATGCCGAACGACGGCTCGGTCCACTTCCAGAACCTGACCGGCGCCATGGGCGTGCTGGTGTTGGCCGGGCCGAACGCGCGCACCCTGCTGGAGCGGGTCAGCGAAGCCGATTTCTCGAACGCCGCGTTCCCCTGGCTGTCGGGTCAGGACATCGTGATCGGCATGGCGCCGGTGAAGGCGCTGCGCGTCAACTTCGTCGGCGAACTGGGGTGGGAGTTGCACCACCCGATCGAATATCAGAACCACATTTTCGATGTGCTGATGGCGGCGGGCGGGGACCTGGGCATCAAGCCGTTCGGCATCCGCGCCATGGACAGTCTGCGCCTGGAAAAGTCCTACCGCATGGTGGGCACCGAGATGTCCATCGAGTACGCGGCGTATGAATCCGGCCTGGACCGGTTCATCCATCCCGACAAGGGCGATTTCATCGGTCGCGAGGCCCTGCTGCGCTGGCGGGACGCGGGGTTCGCGAACCGGTTCGTCACCCTCCAGGTGCATGACGTCACCGACGCCGATGCCCTGGGCAACAATCCGATCACCGACGGCAACACCGTTGTCGGACGGGCGACCGGGGGCAACTACGGCTTTCGTGTCGGCCACTCGCTGGCCCTGGCCATGGTGCGGCCGGAGGTGGCGGGCGAGGGCACGGAGCTGTTCATGGACATTCTCGGCACCCGCCATCGCGTCACCGTGATCCCGGAAAGCCCGTATGATCCGGACAATCTGCGCTTGCGCGGGCTCTAAGCGGTGTGACATCCGTTCCGCTTGCGGCGGGTGCCGTCACGACGGGTTTTTTCCCACGGGCAAGGTGAAGGAGAAGGTGCTTCCCTGTCCCGGTTTGGAGTCGATCCAGATGCGTCCGCCATGGCGTTCGACAATGCGCTTGCAGATGGCGAGGCCGATCCCCGTCCCGTCGCGGCCGCCGCCATCTTGCAGCCGTGCGAACATGCGGAACGCGCGCTCGTGCTGTGTCGGGGCGATACCAATGCCGTTGTCAGTGATCGAAAGGGTCGCCCAGCCGTCCGCGACGGTGGCCCGGACAGCGATTCTCGGTGTGCGGTCCGGGTGGCTGTACTTCAGCGCATTGCTGATCAGGTTCTGAAACAGGCTGCGAAGCTGCACCGCGTCCGCCCGCAGGGTTGGCAGATCGACGATGTCGATCGCGGCCTCGGGAAAGGCACTGGCGACATTCAGGTCGTCCAACGCTTCGCGGAGAAGGGCATCGGCGTTGACGCCCCGGAGTTCGCCGCCCTGGGATTGGACGCGGGAGTATTCGAGAACACCCTGGATCATCCCGCTCATCCGCTTCGCGCCGTCCACGGCGTGGTAAATGAACGTGCGCCCGTCGTCGTCCAGCCGATCAGCATAACGCCGTTCGATCAGGCCCATGTACCCACTGATCATCCGCAGAGGCTCCTGGAGGTCATGCGAGACCACCGAGGCGAACTGTCGCAGGTCGGCGTTGGAGCGTTCCAGGTCTCGTGTGCGGTCTTGCACTTTCTGTTCAAGGGTGGCGTTCAGGTCGCGCAGGGCGTCTTGGGTGCGCACGAAGTGGCGCACGGCCAAGACGATCAGCATCAGCGAGAATATGAACAATCCCCACGGCATTGGCAGGGTTGTCCACGGCAGCAGGCTGTGGGCCACGGCCATGTCGACCATAAGGAACAGGCTGAACACCGCGAATGCCACGAGGACCGCCCGCCGTTTGGGGTCGGCGTCCCGGAAGTGTGTAAAAGTGGCTCTGAACATGAGGATCAGGCTGATGGTCAGCAGGCCGTCGAAGACCGGGTACGTGTCCGACAGGGTGACCAGCCCGAGCAGCGAGCAGCTCATCGCGCCGGCCGCATAGAGGGCATGGAGGAGTCCGATCCACGTCAAGGTGCGGGCCCATCGCGGCCCGCACCAGTCCCGGAATAGGAACGCCATGGCGGCGGGCAGCACGTAGTACGCCGCAGCATCAATGTAATCCCACATCAGCGGCGCATTGACGAGGAGCTGCGTGCCCTGTGTTCCGGCCAGCCCCATGGTTCCCGTGGCGATCGTGAAGACCGAGATCGGCAGGTATGGACTGCGTTCCCGACTGAGCACCGCCAGCATCAGCGCCATTACGGCGATCAGGAATGACAGGGCCGTGATGACGAATCGGCTCTGGGATGTGCCAAGGACATACTTGATCAGGTCCAGGCGTTCCATCAGCTTGATCTCGCCCCACAAGCCGATGTCCATGTAGTTAGAAAATATACGAAAGTATATAGTTTTGTCGCCGAAATTTTTTGGAAGCTCTATCATGTGCCACGGCCAGCCAACAAAAACACCTTCTCCTTTGTCGTCGAACTCACCGAAATCGTATATTTTATGTCCGTCTAGGTAGACTTCGGTGATCAGATCAACGCTGTAGATATAGATCACCGGGTCACGCCAGTCACCCTCTGGGAGAGGGGCCCGGTACCACACGTTTCGGCGTCCGTCCCGGTCCGGCGGATTGGACGGAAAGTCGATGGGTTGCCAGGCGTCGTCGCCCACGCCGGGACGAGTCCACAGCGGCACTCCGTCCGCGCCAATCGGGGAGTCGCCCCAGCGATATTCCCAGCCCGTATCGAGATCCCGAGGGGAGTCACGCGCCCATCCGCCGTTTGCGCCGGCGAGAAGCAGCAGAATCACAACGCCCATGCCAATAACCGCCCGAAGGGAACCAATTAGGACGCTTGATTTCCTCGCATGGTGCATCCCGTAACCTCGACCCCGTAGAGAAAGAAATCATTGCCATGATATCCATGAGATGATTGCAAAATGGTAAGCCATGGGCGGGGTCGTTCCCAAATGGGGCCGTGAGCATCTTGGCTTATCCCGGGCGGTGGACTTTGTTTCAAGGTTTGCGCGGAGAAGGCCTTTGTCGCGGCGATCCTCCCGGATCGGATCCATGGCTGGCCCCAACGTCGAGCAACGCCTGTCAGGCTGTGTGCCGAGTATTACATATCCTATCACAGAACTTGGATATTGAGGCAAGGAAGCTGCGGAGACTCCGTTCCGACATCATTGTCTATTGAAGAATAGGTGTTTTTTATGTTGCGGATGCGAACAGGTCCCACTTCTCAATCCGCATGACGGAACCGGGATACTCAATGTCGATTTTTGGCGATTGCGGTCGTTTCGGGGCTGGCAGGGTCGGGGCGTCAAGTCCACCACCCACCCAGCAGGGGAGCCCGGATCCATGGACACGCCTCTCTCGCCTGAAGCCGCCGCCACGCTCGATGCCAGCCTTGCGGCCGACCGCCTTGACCTGACCACCCACCAATGTCCGACCGTCGATCAGTCTGATCGGACGGTGCCGTTCAATCTGCGCCAGAGCGGCCCGACCCCGGTGCAGATGCTGATCTCGACCCGGGTGCGCAAGTCGCCCTACTGGCACCTCGCCCACAAGGCCGGCTGCTGGCGGGCCACTGTCTACAACCGCATGTACCATCCGCGCGGCTACGTCCGGCCGGAGGACGGCGGTGCCATGGTGGAATACGACGCGCTGGTTAACCACGTCACCATGTGGAACGTGGCGGTCGAGCGGCAGATCCAGGTAAAGGGACCGGACGCAGAGGCGTTCGTCAATACTGTCGTGACCCGCGACGTGACCCGGATCGCGCCAATGAACGGCAAGTACGTGATCCTGTGCAATGAGGACGGCGGCATTCTCAATGATCCGGTCCTGTTGCGCGTGGCGGAGGACGAGTTCTGGTTCTCGCTGTCCGACAGCGACCTGGAGATGTGGCTGCGCGGCGTGAACCTGGGCCTGAAGATGAACGTCTCGATCAAGGAGATCGACGTTGCCCCGGTGCAGATCCAGGGGCCGAAGTCCCAGGCCCTGATGGAGGATCTGGTCGGCCCGGCGATTCGAGACGTGCCGTACTACGGTCTGCTAGAGGCCAAGGTGGGCGGTCGCGATGTGGTGATCTCGCAGACCGGGTTCTCGGGCGAAGCGGGTTACGAGATCTACCTCAGGGACGCCACGCTGTACGCCGACGACATGTGGAACGCGGTGCTGGAGGCCGGCCAGGCCCACAAGCTGATGGTCATCGCGCCCGCGCACCATCGCCGTATCGCCGCCGGGATTCTGTCCTGGGGGCAGGACCTGGACCAGGAGACGCTGCCGTTCCAGTGCAATCTGGGCTATCAGGTGCCGCGCAAGAAGACCGCCGACTATATCGGCAAGGCCCGCCTGGAGCAGGTCCGCGCCGAACTGGAGGCCGGCGGCGAGCCGTACAGGCTGCAACTTGTCGGCATGGCCCTGGGCGGCAAACCGATCACCGACTACGCGCCCGACTTCTGGCTGATCTCCGGCGAGACTGCGGGCGATCCCATCGGTTACGTGACCTCGCCGTGGTACTCGCCGGAACTCGGCACCAACATCGCCATGGGCTATGTCCCCTATGGCATGCGCCATGAGGGCACGCGCCTGACCGTGTGGCTGCCGGAGGTGTACGCAGAGCGGGCCGGGGAGCCGGTCAACGCCCAGATTGTGCCGATGCCGTTCCGCACCTCCGCCAACCCGAGCGCGCGCGAACTGGCCCGCTCGCGGGGCCGCGACACGGCGTACTGAGCCCCGGTGTCAGGGTCCGGCCGGGAGCATGGCCGGACCCGAGCCTGGTCCCAAATCAAGGCGTTTAGGACCGCCCGAGAGGCGGAAAGGGGAGGCGCATGCCGTACGACAGCCTCTTGGACCGCGAGCCGACCGGCTTCTCCATCGAGATCACGCCCAGCGCGGCGCGCAAGGTGCCCTCGTTCGCCGCGGTGTTGCCGGCCGACACACCGGTCTATGTGACCAACCTGCCCGGAACGGATGTGTGCGAGGCCATGGGGGTGTGCCGGCGGCTGCGCGACGAGGGCATGCGCCCGGTACCGCATCTCGCCGCCCGGGGTTTGAAAAGCCGGGGCGATCTGGCCGTTTGGCTGGATCGGGCGGTGGGCGAGGGGGGCGTCCGCGAGATCCTGCTGATCGCCGGATCGGGGGAGCGTGCGGCCGGGCCGTTCCCCGACACGCTGGCGGTTCTCGATTCCGGCTTGCTGGAAACGGCGGGGCTGCGCGGGTTCGGCGTCGCCGGCCATCCGGAGGGGCACCCGAACGCCGGACCGGCGGTGTTGGCCGATGCGCTACGCCGCAAGCAGGCGTTCGCCGCCGCGCACGGTTTCGACGCCTGGATCGTCACCCAGTTTACCTTCAGCGCCGCGCCGGTGCTGCGCTGGGCGGAGACCATGGCCGACGCGGGGGTGACGCTGCCGATCCGGGTCGGCCTGCCCGGGCCGGCCAAACCCGCCACCCTGATCAATTACGCGCGCCAATGTGGGGTCGGTGCGTCACTGCGCGTTCTGACGCGGCAGCCGGACGTGATGACCGGGCTGGTGCGCTCATGGACTCCCGATACCATCCTCGCCGACCTGACCCGGCAGGGCCTATGGGCGGGACGCGGGCATTTCGCGGGCGTCCACCTGTTCCCGTTCGGAGGCTTCGCCAAGGCGGCCACCTGGGCCACGGAGAGCGCGGGCAGGACCGTCTATCCGGGCTTGAACGCGGATGGCGAGGCCGTGGGCTTGACATGATCCGTGCCGACCCCGCCGTTCGCGTTCGGGGGACGCCGCGCCGGACGCCTATCCGGCGCGGCGTTCCGCGTACCATAGCCCTCAATGCGTTCCCGCCTCTCCGCCCGGCTGCGTCTCCAGAATCCCCTTCAGCATGGCGTAGCCGGTGTCCAGGTCCGTGGCCTCTTCCTTGGGCTGGGCCAGGAATGCCTCGATCATCGGGTAATAGTGGATGGCGGCGTCCACCTCCGGGTTCGACCCCATGCGGTAGGCCCCCAGGCGGATCAACTCCGCCATGTCCTCGTAGGTGGTGATGATCTTGCGGGCGGTGTTGACGAGCAGGTTCTGCTCATCAGTGTTGCAGGCCGGCATGGTCCGGGAGACGGACCTCAGCACGTTGACGGCCGGATACCGGTTTCGCTCGGCGATGGCCCGGTCGAGCACGATGTGCCCGTCGAGAATGCCGCGCACGGCGTCGGAGATCGGCTCGTTGTGGTCGTCGCCCTCCACCAGCACGGTGAACAGGCCGGTAATCGAGCCGGTGCCCGGCACGCCCGGCCCGGCCCGTTCCAGCAGGCGCGGCAGTTCGGCGAACACGGTGGGGGTGTAGCCCTTGCTGGCCGGCGGCTCACCGGCCGACAGGCTGATCTCGCGCTGGGCCATGGCGAAACGGGTGACGGAATCCATCAGGCACAGCACGTTGTGCCCGCGATCCCGAAAGTATTCGGCGACCGTGAGGGTCGCGTAGGCCGCCTGCCGGCGCATCAGCGGCCCCTCGTCGGAGGTGGCCAGCACCACCACACTGCGGGCCAATCCCTCCTCGCCCAGATCGTCCTCGATGAATTCTCGGGCCTCGCGGCCGCGCTCGCCGACCAGACCGATGACCACGATCTCGGCTTTGGAATGGCGGATCAGCATGGACAGCACGGTGGACTTGCCGACACCCGATCCGGCGAAGATGCCGAGGCGCTGTCCCTGGCAGCAGGTCAGAAAGGTGTTCAGCGCGCGCACGCCCAGGTCCAGCTTGCCGCCGACGCGCTGGCGCTGATGGGCCGGCGGGGGCTGGGCGCGCACCGGGTACGGCCGCTCGCCCAACACCATCGGCCCCTTGTCGTCCACGGGCTCGCCGAAGGCGTTGATGACCCGCCCCAGCCATGCATCAGACGGGCGCAGCATGGGGGCGCTTTCGGTCAGTTCCGCGCGGCACCCCAGGCCGACGCCCTCCACCCCCTCGTACGGCAGCAGCAGGGCGTGACCGGATCGGAAGCCGACCACCTCGCAGGGGACGGAGCGATCGTCGCGGGCGATGATCCGGCAGCGGTCGCCGACCGACAGGTTGACCTGGACGCCGCCGATCTCGACGATCAGGCCGCGCACGCTCGACACCCGGCCGAACAGGCGGTCGGTCGGCAGGCGTTCGATTTCGCCGATCAGGGTCTGGATCAATCCGGGCACAGGGGCGGAATCCCCAAGTTGCGTTGACGCCGTCCGATCCTGCATGATATTTGTTAAGAAAGGTTAAGGCGCTTGACGCGCCGTGGTGGGGCATCCGGCAGCGTCGCGGTTCCGTAACAGGGCCGGGAGAAGAACTCTGATCAACCGGCAGGGGGGACGCGCACCATGCGGGTTCTCATCATTGAGGACGATCCGGCCACGGCCGAAGGACTGGCGCTGATCTTGCGGCGCGAGGGTTGGGTGGCCGACAAGACCGACCTGGGCGAGGACGGCCTGGAGATCGGCAAGCTCTATGACTACGACATCATCCTTCTGGACCTGATGCTGCCCGACATGGACGGGCTGGACGTCATTCGCGGTCTGCGGGCCGCGCGTGTCGAAACGCCCGTGCTGATCCTTTCCGGCATCGACGAATCGTCGCGGAAGGTCAAGGGCCTGGGCATCGGCGCCGACGATTACCTGACCAAGCCGTTTGATCGTGGCGAGCTGCTGGCCCGCATCCAGGCCATCGTACGCCGGGCGCGCGGACATGCGCAGCCCGTGGTGCGGGTCGGCCGCCTGTCGGTGAACCTGGAAACCCGAACGGCGGAGATCGACGACCAGCCCCTTCACCTGACGGGCAAGGAGTACGGGATCCTGGAGTTGCTGGCCATGCGTCGGGGCAGCACCCTGACCAAGGACCAGTTCCTGAATCACCTGTACGGGGGGATGGACGAGCCGGAATTAAAGATCATCGACGTCTTCATTTGCAAGCTTCGCAAGAAGATCGCCAAGGCCACCGGCGGCGATACGTACGTTGAGACCGTCTGGGGGCGGGGGTATCGGTTGTGTGAACCGGTCGAGGCGCCGGCGCAGACGGCGTGACCCCTTTAGCCCGGGGGCGGTTCCGAACCGTGGGCGTTGGGGATGCCGCGATCAATCCTGTGGGCGCGTCCCAGGTAATCCTTGGCCTGCATCTCGATCAGTCGTGAGACCGTTCGGTCGAACTCGAACACCCCATCCCCGGCCCGATAGAGGTTCTGGGGCGGGGCGTCGGCGGAACAGATCAGCGCCGTGCGGTGATCGTACAGGGCGTCGACCAACAGCACGAGACGCCGCGCCTTGTCTCGGCCCTCCGGGCCCAGGACTGGGATGCCGGAGACCAGCACCACATCATAGAGGGTGGCGATCTCCAGATAATCCGCCACGCCGAGCGGACGTTCGCAGAGATCCTCGAACGTGAACCAGGCCGCACCGTTTCCGGCGCGCGGAACCGGGATGACCCGGCCATGCACCGCGACGCTGTCCGGGGCCTCCTGTGCGCCGTCCAGAAGCGCGCGGAAGGTCTCCTCAAGAGCGGCGTCGCTGTCCGGCCCCAGGGGATGGTGATACACGGTGCGGCCCTGCAAACGGCCCAGCCGGTAGTCCTGCGCGGCATCCAACTCCAGAATGTCCAGACGGGTTTCCAGAAGGGCGATGAACGGCAGGAACTTTTCCCGCTGAAGCCCGTCCTTGTACAGGTCGCGGGGGGGACGGTTGGAGGTGGTGACCACAACGACGCCGTTTTCCAGAAGCCGCTCGAACAGCCGGGCGACGATCATGGCGTCGGCGATGTCGCGCACCTCCATTTCGTCCAGGCACAACAGGGAAACATCCGCCGCGATCCGGTCGGCGAGAGGGATCAGGGGATCGTGGCCCTCGCGCCCTTCCTGGCGCCAGCGGTGCAGGGTCTCGTGCACCTCTCTCATCAACTCGTGAAAGTGCGCGCGCCGTTTCCGGTCCAGCGGAACGGACGAGTGAAACAGGTCCATCAACATGGATTTGCCGCGTCCGACGGCACCGTGAATGTACAGACCGCGTGGCGATTGATCGACGCTGCGGGCGGACGACGAGGACCGTGATCGCCCTAGCGCGCGGACCCGCGCCATAAGACCGGCGCCCTTTTCCTCCGCCGGACGGCGACGCGCCCGATCATGGTCCGGAAGGGCGCGGGCCAGTGCATCCAGCCGATGGACGACGTGCTCCTGGGCGGGGTCGGGCTGGATGTCGCCGGATTCCAGATTGGTGCGATAACGCGTCAGCGGGCCGTGAAGGTCAGTCATCGCGTCCCCATGGAACCGACACGGGCCATGCGACGGCGGCTGATCGGGTCTTGGCGCCCATCCGCGTCACGAGGGGCTCTGTCCTCCGACCGGCGCTGTCTCCGCTTCCGTGGCGAAACCGAGGCGGGCCGCCGCCACGACCGCGCCTGTGCGGTTGTTGACCTTGAGGGCTTTCAGGATCGCCGTGACGTGCAGTTTCACGGTGCCCTCCGAAAGGTCCAGGACGCGGGCAATTTCCTTGTTCGACTTGCCCTGGCCGAGCAGGGCGAGAACCTCTCTCTGGCGTGGGGTCAGCAGTGCGCTGGTGGGGGGCCGCATGCCGACGCGGCCCGGATCGTCCAGGGCGTCCGGATTATCGCTGCCCAGGGGCAACGCCTGCTTCAGGCTGGCGACCTCCTTGTCCTCCAGCAGGGCGGGCGGCAGATACACACCGCCGGACAGGACCAGACGCAAGGCGCCGATCATCACCTTGCCGCTGGACGTCTTCGGGATGAAGCCCGAAGCCCCCAGCCGCACCGCGTCGGCGACGAGGCGGCGATCCTCCGCAGCCGTCAGCACGACGAGCGGAGTTTCCCCCAGGCGTCGCTTGAGCGCCGTCAGCCCCTCGTGCCACGTCATTCCCGGCATGACGAGATCGAGCAGGGCGAGATCCACTCCGGGCGGTTCCTCGGCACGGGCAATGGCTTGGTCGAAGGAGCTGGCCTCCAGGATCTCCAGGCCGGGGTCCAGTTCCGAAAGGACCAGCCGCAATCCGTCCCGGAAGAGTTCGTGATCGTCTGCGATCAGGATTCTCACCACAGTCCTCGCGCCGCTGATGAAGGGCACATTCTCTTGCCGGAGCCCCGACGATCCCGGCACCGGAAGCAACGCGCGGTGTTCGCACCGCACCCCCGGCTTGTGGGGCCGTCACGGTCGGCCAGCACGCCACGGCCCTCGACTTTCGTAATATATAGTAGGCGGTTTTGCGCCGTTGGCAAAGTCTTCAGTCGCCGTTACGCCGAGGAAATGTGAACGCCGGCCCGCACCCTCTACAGTCGCGGCGGTTGTGGGAGGCCGCCCTGGGGATAGACGGCCCCATGCCAGTCGCCCCAAGCAGACGGAAGGCTGCCCGCTCCGGTGTGTTCCGACCCCAACGGAGACGACGAGACATAGCCGGTCCATGTGGTGCCGGGCTTCTCGCACCTGAAGAAAGCCCGCCAGGGCTGCATGAGCCGGCAGTTGCCCAAGTCCTCGCGTTCAAAAACGGCAAAACGCCCGGTTTCCGCGCAAACCTCTGCCGCCATGGCTCGAATCTGATCCGGTGTCGTTTCCCCCTTGGCGTAGCAGATGACCGGCCGGTTGGCGCTGGACGCGCCGACGGTGCCCGTGCTGCCGGCCTCGCGTCGGCTGTCCACGAAAGGCGTGCCGCAGGCGCTCAGACCGAGACTCAAGATCACAGCGCCGATGATCGGGCGGTGTATGCTTGGGATCGCGATCATCATGTGGTGTCCTTCGATTGAGCGCCTGTGAAAACGGGGCGCACCCGCAGTGGAGCCAACACGACACCTCCCAGCGAAGTCAACAAGCGCCACACCCAGAGTGCTTGCATGGCCGACGTTCGCTTGCGTGGCAGACCGTCCATGCAGTATATGGGGGCTTCTAATGCAGGTGGGAGGACGTGGGATGGCGGACGCCAAGCATCGCCTTGTGACACGCAGCGATTTCGATGGGCTGGTCTGTGCAGCGTTGCTGAAGGAACTGGACATGATCGACGAGATCCTGTTCGTCCATCCCAAGGACATGCAGGACGGACAGGTCGAGATCAGTGACCGCGATATTACCACCAATCTTCCCTTCGTTCCCGGCGTTTATTTGGCATTCGACCACCATTTGTCGGAAACCATCCGTGTCGGTCGGCGCGACAATCACATCATTGATCCGCTGGCGCCTTCGGCGGCGCGGGTCGTGTACGAACACTTTGGGGGCAAGTCAGCGTTTCCTCGCATTTCTGATGAAATGATGGAGGCGGTGGACAAAGCAGATTCTGCTCAATATGAAAAAGATGAAATATTGAATCCAAAGGGGTGGGAACTCCTGAATTTCATCATGGATGCGCGAACGGGTCTGGGGCGGTTTCGAACCTTCCGGATTTCGAACTACGCCTTGATGATGGAATTGATCGATTACTGTCTCGAACACTCAATCGAAGAAATATTGGCCCTGCCCGATGTGCAGGAGCGCGTTGGTCTCTATCTGGAGCACCAGGAGCGCTTCAAGGACCAGTTGCAGCGCTGCGGCACCGTTCATGGCAATCTGGTGGTTCTGGACCTTCGGCAGGAAGAGACCATCTGGGCCGGCAACCGCTTCATGATTTATGCCCTTTACCCCCAGTGCAACATTTCGGTGCATGTCATGTGGGGGCGCCAGCAATTGAATACGGTGTTCGCGGTGGGCAAGTCGATTTTTGATCGATCTTCGCGCACCAATATCGGCGCCTTGATGCTGGAATTCGGCGGCGGCGGACACAACGCGGCCGGAACCTGCCAGATCGCGAATGAGAAGGCCCGCGATGTCCTGTCCGAGCTGATCGCGCGAATCACGGCGGACGGCTGAGGGGCGTTTCGGATTTCCTGATCGTCTTGTCACGCTGTCCGGCGCCCGAAAGGGTGCCTGGGCATGGGGTCGCGCGCGCCGGAATGGTGCGGTGCGAAAAAGCCGCGTGGATAAAACCGGCATTCATCCGTCCTTGTAAAAAAACATTCACGGACCTGTCACAAGGGAGTCTCCGTCCGCGAGTACGGTGCGGCGCATTCGGACGTCCGGCGAGACGTTCGAAATGGCGTGTCCTTTCGGTGGCGGGAACCGCCCGTGCCGAGGCTGTTCGAGAAGGGTTTCCTTCCGAAAAACGCTTCCCAAAACGATTTTGGAGGTCCTCGTGATCAAGAAGAGCATTCTGCTGGCCGCCGTGGCCACCGTCGGTTTCGTCGGCGTTGCCGAGGCGCGCGACCAGATCCGCATCGTCGGTTCCTCGACCGTCTATCCGTTCACCACGGTCGTGGCCGAGAACTTCGGCAAGAAGACCGGCAACCCGACCCCGGTCGTCGAGTCCACCGGTTCCGGCGGCGGCTTCAAGCTGTTCTGCGCTGGCCTGGGCGTGGAGCATCCAGACTTCACCAACGCCTCGCGCGCCATCAAGTCGTCCGAGATCGAGACCTGCGCCAGCAACGGCGTCGAGGCGATCACCGAGATGAAGGTTGGCTACGACGGCATCGTCATGGCCAACTCCAAGGCGTCCGCCGTGCTGGAACTGACCAAGGAGCAGATCTTCCTGGCCCTGGCCAAGGACGTGCCGCAGGACGGTCAGTGGGTTCCGAACCCCTACATGAACTGGAGCGATATTGATCCGTCGCTGCCGGACGAAAAGATCGAGATTCTGGGTCCGCCCCCGACCTCCGGCACTCGTGACGCCTTCCTGGAACTGGTCATGGAACCGGGCTGCGAAGCGTTCGCCGAATGCCAGGACCTGTCCAAGGACGACTTCAAGGCCCGCGCCTTCACCCTGCGTGAGGACGGCGGCTTCGTCGAGGCCGGCGAGAACGACAACCTGATCGTTCAGAAGCTGGAAGCCAACCCGGCCGCCGTCGGCATCTTCGGGTATTCCTTCCTGGATCAGAACATGGACAAGATCCAGGGTGCGGTGATCGAGGGCGAGGCTCCGACCTTCGAGAACATCGCCTCCGGCGCTTACCCGGTCTCCCGTCCGCTCTTCGTGTACGTCAAGCTGGCGCACATGGGCGTGATCCCGGGCATGGAAGAGTTCCTGGAAGAGTACACCGCCGACGCCGCCTGGGGCCCCGAGGGCTACCTGTCCGACAAGGGCCTGATCCCGATGCCGGACGCCGAGCGTGCGGCCATGCGCGAGGCCGTCGTGGGCAAGGTTGACAACGTCAACTAAGGACAACCCGCTTCGGCAGGTGTCATCCGTGGGATGACGCCGACGAGTCACTGGCGGCCGGTTCCGGCCGGCTGCCGGTGGCCGTCGGTGATCACTTTTTTTTTCGGAACAGAGCTACTAAAGGGCGTCATGGCCCGCGACAGGATCAGCCGGACACGTCCGGTCCTGAGCCGAGACCCGGACCTCATGCCCAACGGACCCTGGTCCGGAACACGGGAATTCGTTCATGGATACCATACTTGTTATTGTCGCTATCGTGCTTCTGGCGGCGGCCGGTTTCGTCATGGGGCGCCGCAGGGCGGTCGTCCGCAGCGGCGGCGTCAGCCGCAGTCTTCATTCCCTGCCGAATTACCATGGCCATTTCGTTGCGCTCTGGAGCGCGGTGCCGGCGTTGATCCTGCTGGTGCTGTGGTTGCCTCTGGAACCGACCCTGGCGATGAACGCGGCGCTGGACTATTTCCAGCAACATATTGCCGAGGCCAACAATCTTGAGACGATCCGGCAGTCGAAGCTGGCATTGCTGCTCGGCCTGTCCCCGGACCAGACGACCATCCGGCTCGAAGACCTTGCGGCCGACCAGTTCGGTCTGTTGCAGACGGAAATCCGCAACATGGCGGCCGGCGGAGCCTCGACCGGGCACGCCGCCTTCATGCAGGAGGTGGCGGACGTCTATTCAGGGTACCGCGAAACCAGCTACATCCTGATGTTCGTCGTGTGCTTGGCCCTGGCCGGCGCCGGCGCCGGATTTGCCTGGACCCGCATCGCTCCAGAGATGCGCGCCCGCAACCACGTTGAGCGGGCCATCACTTGGTTCATGATTTTGTGCTCGACGGTGGCCATCCTGACGACGGTGGGCATCGTCCTGTCACTGCTGTTCGAGGCGATGCGGTTCTTCGCCCAGATCCCGGTGACCGACTTCATTTTCGGATTGCACTGGAGCCCTCAGACGGCGATCCGCGAGGATCAGGTCGGCTCCACCGGTGCCTTCGGCGCGGTGCCGCTGTTCGCCGGTACGATCCTGATTTCGCTCATCGCCATGTGCGTAGCAGTCCCGGTCGGTTTGTTCTCGGCCATCTACATGGCCGAATACGCCGACAACCGGGTGCGGGCGGTGGTCAAGCCGATCCTGGAGATCCTGGCCGGCATTCCCACGGTGGTCTACGGCTTCTTCGCCGCCCTGACGGTGGCTCCGTTCTTCCGCGGCGTGGGTGAGAGCATTGGCCTCGACGTGTCCTCGGAAAGCGCGCTGGCGGCCGGCATGGTGATGGGGATCATGATCATTCCCTTCGTCAGTTCCCTCAGCGACGACGTCATCACCGCCGTGCCGCAGTCCATGCGGGAAGGCTCGTACGGTCTGGGCGCGACCAAGTCGGAAACGATCACGCGGGTCATCCTGCCGGCCGCCCTCCCGGGCGTCGTCGGCGGCATTCTGCTCGCCGTCAGCCGGGCCATCGGCGAGACCATGATCGTGGTCATGGCCGCCGGGCTGGGAGCCAACCTCACGGCCAACCCGCTGGAGGCTGTGACGACGGTGACGGTGCAGATCGTGACCCTGCTGGTCGGTGACCAGGAATTCGACAGCCCCAAGACACTGGCGGCCTTCGCCTTGGGTCTGGTGTTGTTCCTGATGACACTGTGCCTGAACATCATCGCTCTGCATGTGGTGCGGAAGTACCGGGAGCAGTACGAGTAGCGATCAACAGGCGGCGCCGCTTGAGCCGGCGCCGCCCGCGTCTCCGCCATGACCGGAGCGAGTGAGGATCCATGACGACGAATGCCGGGTCGGTCACGACCCCCAAGGAAAAGATGCGTGCGACCCTGAAGCACCGCTATGCGGCGGAAAAGCGCTTCCAGGCGTATGGCATCGCGGCCATCCTGATCGCGCTGGCGATGCTGGTGACCCTGTTCGTCACCATCATCGGCAACGGGTTCACGGCTTTCCAGCAGTACACCGTGCATCTGGACGTGACCCTGTATCCGCAGGACATCGACCCCGATGGAACAGGGGACCCGGAGGTGCTGTCCAAGGCGAACTATCAGTCCGCCGTTAACGACGCCATGTACGCCCTGTTCCCGGAAGCCACCGACCGACAGGCGCGGCGCGCCGTGCGCGAACTCATCAGTCCGGGCGCCAACTATGTGATCCGCGACATGGTGATGGACGATCCGTCGCTGGTCGGGCAGCGCATCAGCGTACGCGTGCCGCTGGCCTCGGAGTACGACCAGGTCCTGAAGGGCAACGTGGATCCGGTGGTTGATTTCACGGCGTTCAAGGAAGGCAGCACGTCGGTCGACTGGTCGCTGTCGCCGGAGGAACGCCTGATCAGTGAGAAACAGGCCGACTACCTGCAACAGCTCATTCGTCAGGGTGAGGTTGAGGCATCGTTCAACCGATGGTTCTTCACCAACGGTGACAGCCGGCAACCGGAATTGGCCGGTATCTGGGGCGCGGCCGTCGGGTCCATGTTCACGCTGATGGTGACCCTTGCGTTGTCGTTTCCCATCGGTGTGTCGGCGGCCGTCTACCTGGAAGAGTTCGCGCCTAAGAACCGGCTGACGGACATCATCGAAGTCAACATCAACAACTTGGCGGCCGTGCCGTCCATCGTCTTTGGTCTGCTCGGCCTTGCGGTGTTCCTCCAGTTCTTCGGAATGCCGCGCTCCGCGCCGCTGGTTGGCGGTCTGGTGCTGACGTTGATGACGCTGCCGACCATCATCATCGCCAGCCGCGCCGCGTTGAAGTCGGTTCCGCCCTCGATTCGGGAAGCCGCGCTGGGCGTCGGCGCCTCCAAGCTGCAATGCATCTTCCATCATGTCTTGCCGCTGGCCATGCCTGGCATGCTGACCGGCACCATCATCGGCATGGCTCAGGCGCTGGGTGAGACGGCGCCGCTGCTGATGATCGGCATGGTGGCCTTCGTAGTGGACATTCCGGGATCGCCTCTGGACCCAGCGACGGTCATGCCTGTGCAGATTTACCTGTGGTCCGACAGCCCCGAGCGCGCGTTCACCGAGCGCACCTCGGCGGCCATCATGTGCCTTCTGGGCTTCCTCATCCTGATGAATGCGGCGGCCGTGCTGCTGCGCAAACGCTTTGAACGACGGTGGTAAAAAACCATGACCCATCTGCGGAACGATCCCGAGCAGCAGCACGAGTACCCCGAGACCACGGCCGGCAAGCCCACCGTGGACGGCGACGCCAAGGTGGCGGCGCGCGGCGCCAACGTCTTCTACGGCGCGAAGCAGGCCATCAAAGAGGTGAGCCTGGATATCGCGCCGAACGAGGTGACGTCCTTCATCGGCCCGTCCGGCTGCGGCAAGTCCACGTTTCTGCGAGCACTGAACCGCATGAACGACATCATTGATATCTGCCGGGTCACCGGGGATATCCGGCTGGACGGGGAGGACATCTACGACCGCAAGGTGGATGTCGTGCAACTGCGCGCCCGCGTGGGCATGGTGTTCCAGAAGCCGAACCCGTTCCCGAAGTCGATCTTCGAGAACGTGGCCTACGGCCCGCGCATCCACGGTTTGGTTGCGCACAAGGACGAGTTGGACGAGATCGTTCACACCAGCCTTGAGCGCGCCGGCCTGCTCGGTGAGGTGAAGGATCGCCTCGAGACTCCGGGCACCGGCCTGTCGGGCGGTCAGCAGCAGCGCCTGTGCATCGCCCGCGCCATCGCCGTCAGCCCCGAGGTGATCCTGATGGACGAGCCGTGTTCCGCGCTCGATCCCATCGCCACCGCCAAGATCGAGGAACTGATCGACGAACTGCGCGGCAACTATACTATCGTGATCGTCACGCACTCGATGCAACAGGCGGCTCGCGTCTCCCAGCGCACGGCCTTCTTCCATCTTGGCAACCTTGTAGAGATGGGCGATACAGAGACCATCTTCACGAATCCGGAGCACAAGCTGACACAAGGCTACATCACGGGCCGCTTCGGCTGAGCAGGGACCAGTTCATGGGGTTTGCTGAAAGGTTGGCTGCTGTGGGGGGGGAACGCGGAGACCATACTGTTCGGTCCTTCGACGCCGAGTTGGTGCAACTCGCGAACACCGTCGTGCGGGCCGGCGGGCTGGTCGAGGCGCAACTGGCCGCCGCCGTTCAGGCCCTTGTCCGGCGTGACAGCCGGTTGGCGGCGGAGGTGGTCGCCGGTGACGCCAAGGTCGATGCCCTGGAACGCGAAATCCAGGACAGCGCGGTTCGGCTGCTGGCGCTGCGTCAGCCGGTGGCTCAGGACCTTCGCCACATCGTCGCAGCCCTGAAGATCGCGGGCGATCTGGAACGGATCGGCGATTACGGTGCCAACGTCGCCAAGCGGACGATGGTCGTCAATCAGGCCCCACCGGTGCGGGCTGTCGCGGCCATGCCGCGCATGGCCCGGCTGGCCCAGGAGATCGTCAAGGATGTGCTTGACGCCTATGTCGAGCGCGACGTCGAACGCGCCATCGCGGTGTGGCATCGCGACGAGGAAATCGACGAACTGCACACCAGTCTGTTCCGGGAACTGGTGACCTACATGATGGAAGACCCCCGGAATATTACCTCCTGTACACACCTGATGTTCATCGCCAAGAACGTCGAGCGGATTGGCGATCACGCGACCAACATCGCGGAGACCATCTACTATCTTGTTCAGGGGCGTCCGCTGAAGGACGTCCGGCCGAAAGGCGCGGGGCACGACTTTGATCCCGCGGTCGGCGAACTCCCTCTGACGTGAATGGGTAGTGGAGACCATGGAACCCATGAAGCCGCTGGTGATGATCGTCGAGGACGAGGCCGCGCTGGTCACGGTCCTGCGCTACAATCTAGAGAAGGAAGGCTATCGGGTCTGCGAGGCCATGGACGGCGAAGAAGCCCTGACGGTGTTCTCGGAAAGCCGGCCCGACCTCGTCCTGCTGGACTGGATGCTGCCGGGCCTGTCAGGTATCGAGGTGTGCCGCCAGCTTCGCCGCAAACCCGAGGAGCGCGAGGTGCCGATCGTCATGCTGACCGCGCGCGGCGAGGAGGCAGACAAGGTGCGCGGCCTTAACACCGGGGCCGATGACTACATCACCAAGCCGTTCTCGGTGCCGGAACTGCTGGCCCGGGTGAAGGCGCATCTGCGACGTGTGCAGCCGTCGCAGCCCAAAGGCGTGCTGGAATACGACACCGTGGTCATGGACCTTGGCGCGCACCGGGTCACGCGGGCGGGGCGGCATGTCCACCTGGGGCCGACGGAATTTCGCCTGCTGCGGTTCCTGATGCAGAATCCGGGCAGCGTGTTCTCGCGCGAGGCCCTGCTCAACGCCGTATGGGGGCCGGACATCTACGTCGAGCCGCGCACCGTCGACGTGCATATCCGCCGTCTGCGCAAGGCCCTGAACACAGAGGGAGAGGTTGACCTGATTCGCACCGTGCGCGCCGCCGGGTACGCGCTGGACGCCACCGTCACGGCTTAGGATCCTCCAGCGGATCCACCTCGTTGCCGGGGCAGGGCGTTTCAACCGCGCCGCAGCGGCCGACATAGACCAGATCGAACAGGCCCCAGCCCTGGTCGACATCGAGTCGCAGCGGGATGGCGAGCCCGTGGTCGGTGACCGCGATCCGCAGGCCACCCTCGCGCCACTCGGCGGCGTGCTTGTCGCTGAAGCCGCCCAGCGGGTCGAAGCGCACGGTGACTTCGCGCGCGCGCCACGGTTGACCGGCGGTGGTGACGGTCTCGGGCGCTCCGATGTGGACTCGGGCATCATATCTTAGTTTGCCGTCGTACACAGGCACCACCATTTCGGCGGGGTTGTCGTCGCCCAGGTCCGCCAGCGCGGCAACCCGGCGGCGCGCGGTCACCAGCGCCGACAGCGGGTCGAGGGTTCCGGCACGCAACTCCGACTCCATGCGGTCGACCGGCTCGCCGTTCTTGTAGCCCTGCGGGATGCCGTCCGGCTGGTCGTAGGCGACGCGCGTTTCTCCCGTCTTCTCCCATTCCCGGTAGGCGCGCCGGTAGGCGGTGGGCTCCAGCGCGCCGTCGTCGCCGATCCGGCCGCTGGCCTCCCTGTGGGCGCGGATGCCGCGCAAGGCCCAGAACAGGCCGGTGGCGCGGCCGTTGACGGTGACCCTGTAACGGCCTTCGGTTTCCTGCAGCCGAACCGCGACGTCTCCGACCGGCAGGCCGAGAAAGCGGGCCGCGTACAACAAATGCTGGTCTTGTTGGGAGGACGCTGGCGCGGGACCCGATGCGGTGATCGACAGCAGCACCGCCGCAAGACCGCTGCGGATGACCCTGACGAACCGCGTGCCTGGGACTTTCGGTCCATATTGCGCTGCGAAACGGTGGCCTTGGGTCGTCCGATCGGCTAGGGTCCCCCCACTTCGGGACGGAGTGTCCCTCCCGTCGGGACGGCGTGTGTGCCCGCGCCTCCGGACATGGTGTTGCCGAATCCCCGACCGCTCCCAATATCCGAGCGGGGATGTGGCAACCGTTTCGCCGATACCCGTTATTCGTTGATCGATCGAGGGTTCCAATCCATGAAACTCGCCGTACCAAAGGAACGCCGTCCCGACGAGGCGCGCGTGGCGATCTCGCCGGAGGTCGCCAAGAAACTGGTCGGGCTTGGTGTCGAGGTGGTGGTGGAAAGCGGTGCCGGGCTTGGTGCCGATGTCACCGACGCCATGCTCCAGGATGTGGGCGCGACAATCGCCCCGGACGCCAAGACCACGCTGGGCGACGCCGATCTCGTCTGGAAGGTCCAGAGACCCCTTATGGCCAATGAGGGGACCGCCGACGAGGGCATGGACGAGATCGCCCTGATGAAACGGGGCGCGACGCTGATGTGTCATCTGAACGCGCTCACGGAAAAGTCTTTGGTGGATGCGCTTGCGGCGGCCGGGATCTCGGCCTTCGCCATGGAACTGATGCCGCGCATCAGCCGCGCCCAGTCCATGGACATCCTGAGTTCACAGGCCAACCTTGGCGGTTACAAGGCGGTGATTGAGGCGGCCAACGCCTTCTCCCGCGCCTTCCCCATGATGATGACCGCCGCCGGCACGGTGCCGCCGGCCCGCGTGCTGGTGTTCGGCGCCGGCGTGGCCGGCCTGCAGGCCGTCGCCACGGCCAAGCGCATGGGCGCCGTCGTCCTGGCCACCGACGTCCGTCCGGCGACCCGTGAGCAGGTGGAAAGCCTGGGCGGCAAGTTCGTCACCGTCGACGAGGAGATGGAGAAGCAGGCGGAGACGGCGGGCGGCTACGCCAAGGAGATGCCGCCGGAATACTTCGAGAAGCAGAAGCAGGTCATCTCTGAGGTTCTGAAAAAGACCGACATCGTCATCACCACCGCTCTGATTCCCGGCCGTCCGGCGCCCAAGCTGGTGACCGCCGAACAGGTCCGGAGCATGAAGAAAGGCTCGGTGATCGTCGACATGGCGGTCGAGGCGGGCGGCAACTGCGAACTGTCCGAGCCTGACAAGATGGTCGAGGTCGAGGGCGTCAAGATCATCGGCTATCCCAACCTGCCCAGCCGTGTCGCCGCCGACGCCAGCCCGCTGTTCGCCAAGAACCTGCTGAACTTCTTCACGCCCCAGTTCGACAAGGAGGCCAAGGCCCTCAAACTGAACTGGGAGGATGAGACGGTGAAAGGGACCTGCGTCACCCACGACGGCAAGGTCGTACACCCCAGGCTCGTCGAAGGCTCGAACTAGGAGAGGGACACCATGGCCAATCAACCCGATACCATCGCGTCCCAGGTCGATGCGCTCGCCGAACAGGCGGGGACACTGGCCGAGCAGGCGCGCACTCTGGCCGAGCAGGTCGCCGGCTCGGCGATGGGCTCGGCTGGCGCCGCCAGTCATGCGGGCGAGTTCTGGTGGCTGTTCACCGTGTTCGTGCTGGCCTGCTTCATCGGCTTCTATGTCGTCTGGAGCGTCACGCCAGCGCTGCACTCGCCCTTGATGGGTGTGACCAACGCCATTTCGTCGGTGATCATCGTTGGTGCCCTGATCGCCGCCGGCCCGGCCGAGTTCACCAGTGCAAGCTGGCTGGGCCTTGCCGCCGTGCTGTTGGCGTCGATCAACATCTTCGGCGGTTTCATCGTGACCGAGCGCATGCTCGCCATGTTCAAGAAGAAAAAGACATAAGGAGGGCGAGACATGACCTCGGGTCTGACAATGCTGGCCTATCTGGTCGCTGCGGTGTGCTTCATCCTGGCACTCAGGGGCCTGTCTTCTCCCACCAGCGCGCGGCAGGGCAACCTGTTCGGCATGATCGGCATGGTCATCGCCGTTTTGACCACCCTGATCTCGCCGAACGTGGTCAACTACCTGCCCATGGCGCTCGCGGTGGCCATCGGTGGCGGCATCGGCGCGGTGGTGGCGCGCAAGGTGCAGATGACGGCGCTGCCGCAGTTGGTGGCGGCGTTCCACTCTCTCGTGGGTATGGCCGCCGTGCTGGTGGCCTGGGCCGCGCTGCTGACGCCGGAGAACTACGGCATCGGCGCCGTGGGCTCGGTGCCGATCTCCAGCATGATCGAGATGTCGCTGGGCCTGGCCATCGGTGCCATTACGTTCTCGGGATCGGTGATCGCCTTCGCTAAGCTTCAGGGCTTGGTGTCTGGCGCCCCGGTGATCTTCAAGGGCCAGCACCAACTGAACGCCGCGCTGGGGATTGCCATCCTGGTGCTGCTGGTCATCTTCTGTGCCACCGAAAGCTATGTCGTCTTCGGCCTGCTGACGGCGCTGGCCTTCATTCTCGGCTTCCTGCTCATCATCCCCATCGGCGGCGCCGACATGCCGGTGGTGATTTCCATGCTCAACAGCTACTCGGGCTGGGCCGCGGCCGGTATCGGCTTCACGCTGGGCAACCCGCTGTTGATCGTGGCCGGCGCGCTTGTGGGCTCCTCCGGCGCCATCCTGTCCTACATCATGTGTAAGGGCATGAACCGGTCGATCTTCAACGTCATCCTGGGCGGCTTCGGCGGCGAGGGTGTCACGGCGGCGGCCGGCACGGACGGCGATAAGGCGGTCAAGCCGGGCAGCGCCGACGACGCCAGCTTCATCATGAAGAACGCCTCCAAGGTCATCATCGTGCCGGGCTATGGCATGGCGGTGGCCCAGGCCCAGCATGCCCTGCGCGAGATGGCGGACAAGCTGAAGGCCGAGGGCATCGACGTGAAGTACGCCATCCACCCGGTGGCGGGCCGCATGCCGGGGCACATGAACGTGCTGCTGGCCGAGGCCAACGTGCCTTATGACGAGGTGTTCGAACTGGAGGACATCAACACCGAGTTCTCCACCGCCGACGTGGCCTATGTCATCGGCGCCAACGACGTCACCAACCCGTCGGCTAAGACCGACTCGTCCAGCCCGATCTACGGCATGCCGGTGCTGGATGTGGAGAACGCGGGTACGGTGCTGTTCGTGAAGCGCTCCATGGCGTCGGGCTACGCGGGCGTGCAGAACCCGCTGTTCTTCAAGGACAACACGATGATGCTCTTCGGTGATGCCAAGAAGATGACCGAGGAGATCGTGCAGGCGATGGATTAACACGAACACGGTGTGGTGTCGGGCGGGTGGCCGAAAGGCACCCGCCGTCCACCCTCTTTCGGGCGGCTGTCTTTCGGGCAGCCGCCCTGTTTTTTGCGGGGCGGGAGGACGTCTCCCGCCCGAACCCGTTCGCTGCTCCCGCCGCAGGGCGGATTCGATCCGCGACGCGGGGCCAATCCACCGCGTGGAGCGAGCAAACCGGATGATTGGTTCGGTGCGCGGGCGGTCAAGTGTCGGGCGGGTGACCGAAGGGCACCCGCTACCCGTCGGTTCGAAGGCGGCTGTCCTTCGGCCAGCCTCCCTACGTGGTGCGGTCGGCACGGCGCGACGCGCCGAACGGACCAGACAAAGAAGGCCCATGGTCCGGGGACCATGGGCCTGGGCGCGACGGGCCGTTCCGCCTGACTTCGGCTGAAGCGGACCTCGCGTCTTAACTACATGCCCCCGTCGCCGGTCAGCACGCGGCCGACCACGATCACGATGAACAGCAACGCCCCCATCCACTTGTTGGACTTGAACTTGGTCAGACAGTCCGAACCGTCGTTGATATCGACCTGAATCACCTGCCACAGCAGGTGAACGTACGGCAGCACCAGCCAGACGAAGAACATCCAGTGCAGGCCGGCCAGCCACCCGGACACGCCCACCAGGGCGATGAAGATGGTGCTGAACAGCAGCAGGACCGGCTGGGTGTTCTGGCCCAGCGCCAGGGCCGAGGACTTCACGCCGACCAGCAGGTCGTCTTCCTTGTCCTGGTGGGCGTAGATGGTGTCGTAGTGCAGGGTCCAGAACCAGCAGGCCACGTACAGGACGATGGGGGCCCAGTCCAACTCGCCGCGCACGGCCGCCCATCCCATCAGGGCGCCGTAGGTGAAGGTGATGCCCAGCCACGCCTGGGGCCAGTAGGTGATCCGCTTCATGAAGGGATAAGCGAACACCAGGGGCAGGGAGATGATGCCCAGGATGATGGCGAACCCGTTCAGGGACAGCAGCACCGCCAAGCCGATCAACATCAGGATCACAAGGAATATCTTGGCCTGGGTTGGCGAGACGACGCCGGCGGCAATGGGCCGGGCCGCCGTGCGCGCCACCTGGGCGTCGATGTTCCGGTCAACGAGATCATTGTAGGTGCAGCCGGCTCCGCGCATGACCACGGACCCGATCAGGAACAGCACCAGCAGCACCGGATCCGGCAGGTAGTACGTGGAGGCATCGGCGGCCATGGCCGTGCTCCACCAGCACGGCCACATCAGCAACCACCAGCCGATCGGCCGGTCGAGACGCATCAGTTTCGCATACGGCAGCAATGGCCCCGGCACAATCCGGTCCACCAATCCCTTCACGGGCATGTCGCCGATCAGGTTCTCGCTTTTTGACATGGTCTCCTCGCCCCACCGTGGCCATCGCGGCGTGCGACCGCCGTTACGTTTGGGAGGGACCTTACGGGCATGAGCGATCCGGCTCAAGTATCCCTTGGCCCGGCGGGAGCCTGTCCGTTCAGTCGGAGGCGAAGGCGAGGTTGATGCGCCGGTTGTGCTTGCCCTTCTTCTCGATCTTGGTGACCGCGACCGGGCCGATCTCGCCGGTGCGCGCGACGTGGGTTCCGCCGCAGGGTTGCAGGTCGATGCCGTCAACGTCGATGAGCCGCACCCGGCCGGTTCCCATCGGCGGCTTGACCGACATGGTGCGCACCAGATCGGGCTGGGCGGTCATTTCGTCGTCGCTGATCCAGCGCATGCCGACTGAAGCATCGCGGGCGACCAGGTCGTTGAGCGCGGCGGTCAGACTGTCCTTGTCCACGGTCTTTTCGGGCAGGTCGAAGTCGAGCCGGCCCTTGCCGTCGCCGACGCTGCCGCCCGTCACCCCGCCGGCCACCAGGGAACTGAGCAGGTGCAGGCAGGTGTGCATGCGCATCAGGCGGTGGCGCCGATCCCAGTCGATCTCCGCCGTCACGGCCGCGCCGGGGGCGGGCAGGGCGGCGCCCTCGGCCGGAACATGGATGATCCCGTCGCCGTCGGGGGCCTTGCGGGTGTCCACGATGTCCACGACGGTGCCGTCCTCCAGGCGCAGCCGGCCGGTGTCGCCGGGTTGTCCGCCGCCCATGGGGTAGAACACCGTGCGGTCCAGGCGGATGCCCTCCGGTCCGGCGGCGGTCACTGTGGCGTCACAGGCGTTCAGGTAGGCATCGGTTCGGAACAGTTCTTCGGTCACGGGCTTCCTCCCGGTCAGGACTCCAGGGTGGACAGGGCACGGGTGAACAGGGCGCGGTCGGCGTTGCCGCCCGAGAGTATCAGGCCCACCCGTTTTCCGGCCAGCCCCAGCGCGTCGCGGTGGCGCAGCAGCGCGGCCAGCGGCGCCGCCCCGGCCCCCTCGGCGACGTTGTGGGTGGCCGAGAACATCAGGCCCATGGCCGCCAGAATTTCGTCGTCGGTGACGGTCAGCACATCCTCGGCCCCGCGCAGGATGGCACCCAGGGCCTCCGGATTGGGAACGCGCACGGCGATGCCGTCGGCGAGGGTCTCGGCGCTCTCGCACGACACCGGCTCCCCCGCCCGGAACGAGCGGCGGTAGGCGTCCACCGTCTCGTTGACGACGCCGTAGATGCGGGTGCGCAGACCCAGGGCATCACGCGCCGACATCAGGCCGCAGATGCCCGATCCGAGGCCGATGGGCACGAACACGGCGTCGAGGTCGGGGGCCGCGGTGAACAGCTCCAGGGCGTAGGTGCCGACGCCGGCCACCAGCCAGGGGTGGAAGGCCGGCACCATGTGAAGACCCTGTTCGGTGGACAACGCCTGGGCGTGGGCTATGGACTCGACGAAGTCGTCCCCGTGCTCGATCAGCGTGGCGCCGTAGGCGCGCATGGCCGCGTTCTTCTCCGGGTTGTTGCCGTGCGGGACCACGATCGTGGCCGACAGTCCCACGTGACGCGCGGCCAGGGCGATCGACTGCCCATGATTGCCGCGCGTGGCGCAGACCACGCCCTCAAGGCTCGGACGTTCGGACTTCAGGGGAATCATGTAGACCATCCCCCCGCGCACCTTGAAGGCCCCGGTCTGGTTGTGATTCTCGTGCTTGACCAGAACGTCGCAGCCGGTTGCCGCGTTCAGCAGCGGCCACGTGATCTGAGGCGTCGGGGCGAGCAGACCGGCGATCATGTCGCGTGCGGCCTCCAGGCCGCCGCGACTGACGATCTGCGCGGTGAAACGGCCGGGGGCAGGATGGGGCAGGGCGGTCATGGCGGGCCTCCATGGGCGGTCGGCGACAGGGGCGGAAGTGGTTCCCGATGGCCGATCGGTGGGTGTATTGTCCTACTTACAGATAGAGACAATTTGCAGCCACCGTTGGCCAGCGTGGGGAATGTCTCCCTGACAAATGTTTTCTTTGACAGAGAGGCCCTGTCAATGCTTGCTTTGTCCTACATACAATTTGAGCGAGGATCTCTCTGATGGCCGAAGCCGAGTGGCGCCCCCGAGCGTTGGATCCCGGGGCCCCCGTATACCGCGCCATCGCCGATGCCCTGGAGGAGGACCTGTCGGCCGGGCGTCTGGCCCCCGGGACCCGCCTTCCGACGCACCGCGCCCTGGCCGAGTCGCTGGGGGTGACCGTCACGACCGTGACCCGCGCCTACGCCGAGGCGGGCCGGCGTGGCCTGACCTCCGGTACGGTCGGACGCGGCACATTCGTGCGCGCTCCGGGGATTGGCGCCTTCGGGAGCGCCCTGGAGCTTCGCATTCCGGCCCCGCCCTCGGAGGCGCCAGTCCGGGCGGACCGTCCCGCCGCCGTCGATATGGGGCCGAACCTGCCGGTGGAGGTGGGCGCGGACATCCTGCTGGCCGCGACCCTGCGCGATCTGGCGGACGCGCCTGCCGATCTCGGGCCCCTGTTGGCCTATCAGGCGGATATTGGCATGCCACGCCACCGCGAGGCCGGGGCACGCTGGGTCGGCCTAGTGGGATACGCGGTGGACCCGGGATCCATCGTCGTCACGGCTGGCGTCCAGCACGCGCTGACGGTGGCGCTGATGACCCTGGCGCGGCCCGGGGATTCGGTGCTGTGCGGCACGCTGACGTTTCCCGGCCTGAAACTGGTGGCCGAGCGCCAGGGGCTCAAGCTGGTGGGGGTGCCCCTGGATGACGACGGACTGATTCCCGAGGCTCTGGAGGACGCGGCGAAGCGGTCTGGGGCCTTGGTGCTGTTCGGCGTGCCGACGATGCAAAACCCGCTCGCGGTGACCTCGTCACCGGCCCGGCGCGAGGCACTGGCCGAGATTATCGCCCGGCGCCGGATGTGGCTGATCGAGGACGACATCTACGGCCTGATTCCCGGCGAGCGCCCTCCGCCGATCGCGACAATGATCCCGGACCGTACGGTCTTCTTGTCCGGGACCTCAAAGGTTCTTGCGCCCGGGCTGCGCACCGGGTTTGCCGTGGTGCCGGAGCCGCTGCGGGGGCGCTTCGGGGCGTCGGTGCGCTCCAGCCTGTGGATGGCGCCGCCGCTGATGGTGGAGATGACGGCGCGGTGGATTCTGAACGGGCAGGCGGGCCGTCTGATCCAGGCCCAGCGGCAGGCCGTGTCCGTGCGCCGCACGCTGGCGGAGGAGGCGCTGCGGGATCTGCCGTGGACAAGCGGACCCGGGTCGTTTCACCTGTGGCTGCCGGTGTCGGCTCCCTGGCGCGCCGAGGGGTTCCGCGATGCCCTGGCGGCGCGCGGCGTCCTGGTGCTGGCGGCCTCGACGTTTCACGTCGGTCCCGAGGCCGTGCCGGAAGGCGTGCGGCTGTGCCTGGGGGCTGAATCGGATCCGGCGCGTCTGCGGCGCGCGCTCGACATCGTGCGGGAGGTTCTGGAGGCCGGGCCGGAGGCCCATCTCACGATGCCGTAACGGTCGCGCCCCGCCCTTCCGGCGCCGGCCGGATCCGATAGAACAGGCTGTAGAACACCGGCACCGCCACCAGGGTCAGAATGGTCGCGAACGCCAGCCCGCCCGAGATGGTCACGGACATCGAGGCGAAGAACGGGTCGGTCAGCAGCGGCAGCATGCCCAGGATGGTGGTTCCGGCCGCCAGCACCACCGGCCGCAGGCGGCTGACGCCGGCCTGCACCAGGGCGGCGAAGCGGTCGTCCTGTTCCTCCAGCTGCAGATCGATCTCCTCCACCAGGACGATGGCGTTCTTGATGAGCATCCCCGACAGACTGAGGATGCCCAGCAGCGACATGAAATCGAACGCCAGTCCGGTTCCCAGCAGTCCCAGCGTCACGCCGCAGATGGACATGGGCACCACCAGCCAGATGATGAGCGGTTCGCGAACGGTGGCAAACAGCAACACGGTGATCAAAACCATCACCAGAAACCCGACGGGCACCTGACTCATCAACGCGGTTTGGGCCTCGGCCGTGTCCTCGATCTCGCCGCCCCATTCGAAGGTGTAGCCGGGGGGCAGGGGAATGCCTTCGATGGCGTCCTTGATGCGGGCGTGAACCGCCGCGACGCTCTGGTCGCCGGCCGGGTCACCCTGGACGTTCAGCGTGCGTACCCGGTTCTTGCGGCGGACGATGGTGTCTGCGGTCTCGACCGCCACACCATCCAGGATCTGGCCCACGGGCACGTACTGGCTCTGGCCGTTGCTCCAGACCAGACGATCGCCGATGGCGTTGAGGTCCCCGCGCTCGCTGTCTGGCGCGCGCATGATGATGGGGATCAACTCATCGCCGTGGCGAAAGGTCGCGATCCGGACCCCGTCGCCGAAATACATCAGCGTCTGGGCCAGATCGTTACGGCTGACGCCGGCGATACGCGCCCGGCTTTCCGCGAACTGCGGCCGCAGCACCATCTCCCGTTGGCGCCAGTCGGTGCGAATGTCGATGATGCCGCCGTCGGCGCGGAATACAGCCTCGGCCTTGGCGGCAAGCGTGCGCAGCACGTCGGCGTCCGGACCGGAGAAGCGGGCCTCCAGCTTGGCGCCGCCGCCGGGCCCGAACACCAGCCGCCGGGTGAAGACCTGGGCATCCAGGAATCGCTCCGCCAAGGGGCCCCGGATGGCATCGATCAGCCTGGGAATACCCTCGCGGGAGGTCGTGCGCACGATCATGTGACCGTAGGCGGGGTTGGCGGCTTGCGGGGAATAGGTCAGCATGAACCGGGTGGCGCCCCCGCCCACGAAGGTGCTGACGCTCTCGGTGGCCTCCTGGTCGAGGACGAACGCCTCCGCCTCCTTCATCGTCCGTTCGAGGGCCAGGATATCGGTGCCCTGGGGCATCCAGACGTCGACGTAGAACATCGGCGTGTCGGAGTAGGGAAAGAAGCCCTGCTTGACGAACCCGAATCCGTAAAGGCAGCCGGCGGTTACCCCGACCAGCGCCACCACCGTCAGCCAGCGGTGCCGCAGTGCCCCCCGCAGCAGGCCCCTATAGGCCGAGAACAACCGGCCCGCGTAGGGATCGTCGTCGCCCGTGCCGTCGGTGCCTGGGCGGCCGCGTGGGAACAGGTAGTGCCCGAACAGCGGCGTGACCATCACGGCCAGGACCCAGCTCAGCAGCAGCGATATGCTGATGACCGCGAACAGCGAGAACAGGAATTCGCCCGTGGCGTCGGGCGACAGTCCGATGCCCGAGAACGCCATGATGCCGATCACCGTGGCGCCCAGCAGCGGCCACTGGGTCTGGCGGGTGACGGTGCTGGCCGCCTGGAGAGACGTCTTGCCCTGACGCATGCCGATCAGCATGCCCTCGGCGACGACGATGGCGTTGTCGACCAGCATCCCCATGGCGATGATCAGGGCGCCCAGCGAGATGCGTTCCAGTTCGATCCCGCCCAGCCACATGGCCAGCAGCGTGCCGAACACGGTCAAGAACAGGATGGAACCGACCACGACACCCGCGCGCCAGCCCATGAACACGCACAGTGAGGCGACGACGATCGATACCGAGACCAGCACGTTGATCAGGAATCCGCTGACCGCCTGATCCACGACGGTGGCCTGGTTGTAGATGGTGTGGAGTTCGACGCCGACCGGCAGGAATGGGATCAGGCTGTCGAGTTTCGCCCGCACCGCCTCGCCGACCTCGACGACGTTGGTGTCGGCGACCGCCGACACGGCGAGGGTGACGGCGGGCTCGCCGTTGTGGCGGATGAGCAGGTCTGGCCGCGCGTTCCGGCCCAGGCTGACATCGGCCACGTCGCGCAGGCGCACCATGGCCGTGCTGCCGGGCGTGCCCAGCATCAGATTTTCCAGGGCCTCCACCGTGTCGAACGCATCATCGATGCTGATGCGCACGCGGTCTTCGCCGATGGTCACGACGCTGTCGGGCTGGATCTTGTTTTCGACGTCCAGCAGGGTGATCCCGCTGCCGATCGACACGCCCATCCGGGTCAGCTTGTCCTGCGGGATTTCGATATGGATTTCAGGTTGCGGCTCGCCGGCGGTCTCGACCTTGGCCACACCGGGCACGGTGAGCAGCTCCCGGCGCAGCGACTTGGCGATCTCGATGATCTCCAGGTCGGAATAGCCGGGGGCCGTCATGGCGTAGAACAACCCGAACACATCGCCGAAGTCGTCGAACACCGCCGGCAAACCGGCGTTGTCGGGCACAGAGGCCCGGGCATCGTTCACCTGACGACGCAGTTCGTCCCAGACCTGCGGCAACTCGTCGCCGTCGTAGGTGTCCTGGATCTCGACGGTGATTTCCGACACCCCGGGCCGGGAGACCGAGCGGATTTCCTTGAGCTGGGCCATCTGCTGGATGGCCGATTCCAGGGGCTCGGTGACCTCTTCCTCGACCTCGACGGCGGTTGCGCCGGGGTAGGTGGTGATGACCCGGGCTTCCTTGATGGTGAAAGCGGGGTCTTCCAGGCGGCCAACAGACAACAGGCCGTACAGGCCGCCCAGCAGACAGATGAGGACGATCAGCCAAGTGTTGACCGGCTTTTCGATGGAGGCACGCGCGACGTCCATGGTTTCGGCCTACTCTTGTTCGAGCGGGCGGACGCGCATGCCGTCGCGCAGGTGATGCACGCCGGCGGTCACCACGCGGTCACCGGGGGTTAGGCCGACGGAGACGAAGGCCTCGCTGTTGGTCATGCGGGCCACACTCACGGGCCGGCGGGAGACGGCGCCGTCCTCGCCCGTCACCACCCAGACGAAAAAGCGCGTGTCGTTCGGTCCCTCGGTATCCGGCGAGACCGAAACGAGGGCGCTCGGCGGCACGATGACCGTGCCCTCCGGACTGTTGCGCGCCGGTCCCTGGGCACGCAGGGTGGCGGTCATACCGGGCAGAATGTTGACGTCCTCAGGGCGCGGCATGCCGAAGGAGACGCGGTAGGTCTGGGCGACGTTATTGGCCTCGGTGGAGATCTCCCGAAAGGTCAGATCGAAGGTTCGGTCGGCAAGGAACGGAAAGACGGCGACAGCCTCAATCCCGTCCTTTTGGCTGTCGCGCGCGATGAGATATTCGGGGATGTCGGCGGCGACGCGGATCTCGCTGACGTCCTGAAGGCGGGCGACGGCTTGGCCGGCCTGAACGTTCGTGAACGAATCCAGTAAGCGGCGGCTGACAATGGCGTCGAAGGGCGCTGTCAGGCTCGTGTATTCCAGATTCTGGCGGGCCTGCTCCAGGGCTACCTCGGCCAGGTCCAGCGCGTTGCGGGCATCGTCAAAGGCCTGCCGCGAGACCGCGTTCTGTCCGACAAGCTGTTGCTTGCGCTCGAAATCCTGACGCGCGGAGGTCAGGTTGACCTCGGCCTCCCGCACCTTGCGCTCGTAGTCGGCCGGGTCAAGCCGTGCGATCAGCGTGCCCTGTTTCACGAGCTCGCCCTCGCGCACCGGCAGGGACTGGAGCTGCCCCGGCACGCGGAACGACAGGTCCACCACTTGCACGGCTTCGGTACGGGCGGGAAACTCGTGTGTTTCGGTGATGTCGGCGGCTTGCGCGGCGGCGATGCGGGCGGGTCGGGCAATGTCGGAGTCGTCCGCTTGGGCGGACTGCATGCTCAACAGGGCCAAGACAAGCGACAACGGCAACAGCCCGGCCAGGGCGGCAATACCCGCTCGGTGGATCATGGATCGGACGTTCCTTCAGTGGCGAACCAGAATCGGGGCGTACGGTACACGCTTCGCCGTCGAAACTCGACTCCTGAGGTCTGCAATCAATACAATAAGGGACAGCATGCACCGTCGGCCAGGCGCGGGGCGCGGCTGGGGAGTCGTTCAGACCAGCAGACTGATGGAGGGCACCGCCAGCGTCGGGTCCGTGTCGGTCGTTTGGCCCGTCAACGTGCCCTGCAACTGGCCCAAGGCCTGTTCCACCTCAAGCAGCGCGGCCCGCCCCGTCCCCTCATCCTTGCGGCGTTGGGCGTTCTCGATGATCGCCTTCAGCGCGTTGAGCACAAGACGGGCGTCGTTGGCGAAGTCGGTATCCGCCTTGCGCTCAGCGGCTTCGGCGTTCATCTTCGCGATGGTTGTTTTGATCATGTCCTCGGTTTGCGTCCCCGGGACCGAAACGCGCTCCGCCGCAGCCGCGTCATCGTCTGACGGGGCTGCCGCGTCCGTCGTGGTCGATTCGCTGGCGCTGGCCGATGGGTCGTCGCCGCCGGACGAGGCTGCCGCGTTCGTCGAGGTCGTCGCCCCGGTGGCGTTGGCCGCCTCGCTGGCATCGCCTCCGGCGCTGACGTATGCCCGCACGGCCGCAGCCAGTTCGCGGGCCAGACGCGCGGCCTCACGGGCGGCCGCTTCCGGATCCGAGACGGCCAGCATGCGCAACGCCTGAAGCTGGGCTTTCAGGCGGGCGACCTTCTCGCGCGCGGCGTTCTTGCGGGCCTCGCGCATTTCCTTTTCGGCGGTTTCGAGTCGCGCCACGGCCTCTTTGGACAATGCGAGATCGTCCTCCAGGGTGTCGGCCTGGGCCGGGTCGCTCGCCTTCACGACGGCAACCAGCGGATTCGTCCCGCTGTTGAGCGATGTCTGCGAGGATCGTGTCCCGCCTGGCGCGACGAACGCCAGTGTGGACGCGCCAGAGGCGGTGCCGTTCACAAGCATGGGGGCCATCCTGGTCCACAAGTGAAGCGATGGGCATTCATGCCCATCGGAAACGATACCACCTCTCCGGCGCCCGGAACAGAGGATTTGTGGAAAAGGCGCTGTTCCTATGCCGCCTTGGCGCCGGCCGCCACGCTCTCGCGGATGGCGCGCATGTTGTCGCCGTAGACGGACGGAGTGTCCACCGACCCGCCCTTGAACACGGCGGAGCCGGCCACCAGCACGTCAGCGCCGGCCTCAGTGACCAGGGGCGCTGTCTTGGGCGTAACGCCGCCGTCCACCTGGATGTGGATCGGACGGTCGCCGGTCATCGCCCGCACGCGGCGCACCTTTTCCACCGCGCTGGGAATGAAGCTCTGGCCGCCGAAGCCCGGGTTGACGCTCATCACGAGCACCATGTCGATGGAATCCAGGACGTGCTCGATGGCGCTTTCGTGCGTGGCCGGATTGAGCGCGACGCCGGCCTTGCAGCCCAGCGAGCGGATCAGCTGCAACGACCGGTCCAAGTGCGGGCCGGCCTCTGGGTGGATGGTCAGGACGTCGGCGCCGGCCTTGGCGAAATCCTCCAGGTACGGGTCGGCCGGGGCGATCATCAAATGCACGTCCATCACCGTCTTCACGTGCGGACGGATCGCCTTGCACATGGCCGGCCCGAAGGTGATGTTGGGCACGAAATGGCCGTCCATGACATCCACATGAACCCAGTCGCAGCCCTCGGCCTCGATGGCCCGGCACTCGGCGCCGAAGTTTGCGAAGTCGGCGGACAGGATCGATGGGGCGATCTTCAGCGAACGGTCGAAGCTCATGACGTGGCGTCCCTTATGTGGATGTCATCGGGATTGTACAAGCGGTCCGCCGCCCGGGGATAGCAGGGACCGCAACCGCGAGGCCGAAGGGTGGGGAAGGCTGGGAGGGAGGAGCCTTCCCCACCCGGCCCATCCGGTGCCAGGGGCGGGCCGGCCCGCCAACGCCTGTCTCCGATGGAGCGCGGGGCAGGCGCAAGGCGGTGGGGGAGAGAGAGAGCCGGGCCGGTCCTCAGCCGTTGCGGGCGCGCCGCGCGCGGTCCACCAGACGCTCGATCATCGGCGTCAGGATCAACTGCATCGCCAGATCCAGCTTGCCGCCGGGGATGACGATGGAGTTGGCGCGCGACATCCAGCTATCGTGGAGCATGGACGTCAGGTAAGAGAAGTCGATGCCGCGCGGGTTCTTGAACCGGATCACCACCAAAGATTCGTCCGCCGTTGGAATCCAGCGGGCGACGAACGGGTTCGACGTGTCCACCACCGGCACGCGCTGGAAATTGACGTCGGTCTCGGTGAATTGCGGGCAGATTACGTTGGTGTAGGAGTGCATGCGGCGCAGGATGACGTCCTGCACGGCTTCCGTCGAATAGCCGCGCGAGGCCCGGTCGCGGTGAATCTTTTGGATCCACTCCAGGTTGATGACGGGCACGACGCCGACCTTAAGGTCTGCGTACTGTGCGACGTTGAAACCATCCTTGTTCACCGCGCCGTGAAGACCCTCGTAGAATAGCAGGTCGCAGTCCTGGCCGATGTCCTCCCACTCGGTGAACTTACCGGGCTCGACGCCGTACAATTCCGATTCCCCCGCGTCATGCACGTAGTGGCGGGTGAAGGCCTTGCCGGTCTCGCTGTAGCTTCGGAAGGATTCCTCCAGCTTACCGATCAGGTTGGCGTCGAGGCTAAAGTGGCTGAAGGTGTTATCGCCGGCTTCGTTGCGGCGCTGAACCTCGGCCTTCATCTCCATGCGGTCGAAGCTATGGAAGGCATCGCCCTCGATCATGGCGGCCGTGACGCCCTCACGGCGGAAGATCTGTTCGAAGGTGTGCTTGACCGTGGAGGTTCCGGCGCCCGACGACCCGGTGACCGAAATGATGGGGAACTTCTGCGACATCTGGGGCGACTCCCTTGTGCTCTGTCTTGATGGCGCGGCTTGACGGGGCCGCGCGGCCTTTGAGGGGATCGGCTCAGCTGCGGAACAGGCCGCGCACGCCGAACAGGGGGGCTTCCCCACCGATGAAATCAGGATCCTCGTGATAGCGCCGCAGGCGCTCGACCTTGCGGGCGGACCCAAAGATCAGGGGGGACCGGCTTTGCAGGCCGTCCGGAACCGTATCGAGGATCCGACTGGCGCCCGTGGTGGCGCCGCCGCCGCACTGCTCGGCGAGCATGGCGATCGGGTTGGCGTCGAAAACCTGTCGCAGAGTGCCGCGCTCATGGCCCGGACGGGCGTCCCGGGGGTACAGGAAAACCCCGCCCTGGGTGAGGATACGGTGGGTCTCAGCCACCAGCGATGCGACCCAGCGCATCTTGAAGTCCTTGTCCCGAGGGCCGCTCTTGCCCTCGACGCAATCGTCAATATAGGCGCGGATCGGCGGCTCCCAGTGGCGGTAGTTCGCCGCGTTGATCGCGTACATGGACGCATCCTCCGGCGTGCGCAACTCCGGGACAACGCACAGAAACTCCCGCGTTTCGGTGTCCAGCCCAAAGGCCGCAGCGCCGCGCCCGACCGTCAACACAAGCATGGTGTGCGGCCCGTACATGACATAGCCGGCGGCCATCTGCTCGCGACCGGGGCGCACGAGAGACGCCTCTGCGTCGGCGCCGCGCGGATAGATCGAGAAAATGGTGCCGGTGGAGACATTGGCGTTGATGTTGGACGAACCGTCCAGCGGTTCAACGGCCAGGGCCAGGGGCGCCGATTCATCCAGGGTGGCGATCTCCTCGCGATCCTCGGAGGCGAAGTAGGCCACGGGAGCGGCCTGCGCGGCTTCCAGCAGGATGGCGTTGGCCTGCTCCTCCATGACACCGCGAATGGAGCGCTGGTCCGCCGGCCGTTCGATCAACGGCCCCCGCGTGATGACCGCGCTGAGGCGGGCGGCGCCGTCGGCCACGGACCGAATCGTCTCGGCCAGGGCCTCGCCCTGGGGCATGCCGGCGGTCTGCCCGGCCAGCCATTCCGCGAGCGTTTGCTGGTTCGCCATTGGTGTGATCCCTCCCCGTGGACTTGTGCTCTTTCGGCATCGGAGGACGCACCATGGCCAACACAGAGACAAAAAGCGATTGAAAATTTTCTTCGATGGCATAAAAATTTCTTATGGGCATCGCGCGCGACGTCACGTTGAAACAGTTGCGGGGTTTCGCCGAAGTGATGCGGCGCGGCACCATCGCCGCTGCGGCCGAACGGCTGCATGTGACTGCTCCTGCGGTTTCCACCCAACTCAAGACGCTTGAATCTTTGGTGGGCGCGCCGCTGCTGGATCGGTCGGGGGATGCGTTGCGGCCGACCGAGGTCGGCGAAGAGGTGTTGCGTGCCGTTGGCCTGATTGAAAGCGCGCTGAGCCGCTGTGAACACCGCGTCGCCACTCTGCGCGAGGGTGCGGCCGGTCTCGTGCGCCTGGGCGTGGTCAGTACCGGGAAATACTTCGCGCCCGGGCTGGTCGCTCGGTTTAACCGCGCGACGCCGGGGATCGTCCTGCATATGACCGTCGGTAACCGTGACGACATCATCCGCACGCTGGCCCAGCGGGGCATCGACATCGCCATCATGGGCCGCCCGCCCGAGGCCCCGGACGTGGTGGCCCACCGGCTGGGTCCACACCCTTATGTGATGATCGCGCCGCCCGACCATCCCCTCGCGGCCCTGCCGGAGGTGGGGGCCGACGCCTTGCTGTCGGAGACCTTTCTGGCCCGCGAGATGGGGTCGGGCACCCGCACCCTGATGGTGCGGGAACTGGATCAACTCGGGGGCGGGCGATCCTACCGCGTGGTCGAGATGGCGTCGAACGAGACCATCAAGCAGGCGGTCATGGCCGGGCTGGGCATCGCCATGCTGTCGGCCCACACGGTTCACACCGAGTTAAACGAGGGCAAGCTGGTGACCTTGACCGTGCCGGGCCTGCCGATCATGCGGCACTGGTACCTGATCCACCTCGCCGACGAGGACCTGACGGCGGCGGCGACCGTGTTCCGCGATTTCGTGCTCAGCCTGGACGGGGCGTTTCTGCCGGGAACGTGAGTCTTGTGAGGCGCGCCATGTCGGACGGGGGTTGGACCCCTGCCAGGCTGGAGTATCAGTGAAGGATTTTGTAAATGACAAGAGTATTGCCGCTTGCCGTGCTTGCGGCAGCCGTAATCGTAATCGCGCTGTTCGCTGTTCTCACACGAAGCGTCAGCTTTGACACGTCCGAACGGCCGTGGCCGGCGCACGTTCCCGCGAACGCGGCCTGGGTCGGCGGCGCCGATGGCGGCGTCTATGTTCGGATCGAGCGGTTTCCCGACGATCCGCCCGACCTCTATCGTGGTTGCGTCTACCACGAGACGGCACCGTGGCTGGCCTATCGCGGGTTCTTTTCCCTTGAGCGCAACGGCCCTTATTCGCCGGACCAGGACCCCTTGACCGCATGGGACGGCACGCGGCTGTACTTCGGTGAACGCGGCATTCTGAAAGCAACGACCGATTACAAGCCGACGCGGGACGAGGAAGCACACCCCGCGTGCGACCCGGCCTCAATTCCGGCCGGCTCTTAGCCACATGATCGACACGAGGGGAGCGGATGGTGTCCAGACGTCACCCGATCCTCGCCAACGCCTCCTTCAGCCGGTCGCGCGTGGCTTCCAGGTCGGAAAGGCGCTCGCGGTTCTCGGCCACCACCTCGGCCGGGGCCTTGGCCAGGAAGCCCTCGTTGGAGAGTTTCTTAGCCAGCTTGGCGATGTCGCCGTCCTGCTTGGCGATGTCACGTGACAGCCGCGCCCGCTCGGCGTCCAGGTCGATGACGTCGGCGAGGGGCAGGATCACGGTCGCCTCGTCCACCACGATCTGGGCCGAGCCCGCACCCGGTACCGCGTCCACATGGGCGATGTCGTCCACACGGGCCAGCGTGCCGACCAGTGCGCGGTGCGTCTGAAGGCGGGCGCGGGTCGCCTCGCTGGCGTCCTTCACCTGGATGGACAGGCGGGCGGCCGGCGGCACGTTCATTTCCGAGCGCACGGAGCGGATGGCGGTAATCAGGCCCACCAGCCAGTCCATCTCGGCCTCGGCCTCCGGGGCGGCGAGGCCCTCGTACGCGGGCCAGGGCGCCACGATCAGGGCATGGGGACGCGAGTCCGCCAGGGCCTCCCACAGTTCTTCCGTCACGAACGGCATGATGGGGTGCAGCATGGTGAGGATCCGGTCCAGCACCCATGCGGCGGTGGCGCGGGTTTCGGCCTTCGCCGCCGCGTCGTCGCCGTTGAAGACCGGCTTGGCGAATTCCAGGTACCAGTCGCAGAAGGTGTTCCAGGTGAACTGATAGACGACCTGCGCGGCGTCGTTGAACCGGTAGGCCTCGATCGCGGCGCCCATCCTCGACGCGGTGTCGGCCGTGCGGGCCACGATCCAGCGGTTCAGGGTGCTGGTGACGCCGGCGGGGTCGAACCCGTCCACCCCGACGCAGTTGTTCATCTCGCAGAACCGGGCCGCATTCCACAGCTTGGTGGCGAAGTTGCGATAGCCCTGGACCCGGCTCTCGCTCATCTTGATGTCGCGGCCCTGGGCGGCCATGGCCGTCAGAGTGAAGCGTAGCGCGTCGGTACCGTATTTTCCGGCCAGATCCAACGGGTCGATGACGTTGCCTTTGGACTTCGACATCTTCTGGCCCGTCTCGTCGCGGACCAGGGCGTGGATGTAGACCTCGCGGAACGGCACGTCGCCCATGAAGTGATGACCCATCATCATCATGCGGGCGACCCAGAAGAAGATGATGTCGAAGCCGGTGACCAGCACGTCGCCCGGATAATACCGGGCCAGTTCCGGCGTCTGTTCCGGCCAGCCCAGAGTCGAGAACGGCCACAGCGCCGACGAGAACCAGGTGTCGAGCACATCGGTGTCGCGCTCCAGCGCCACGGCCTCGCCGTAGTGGGCGAGGGCGCCCGCGTGGGCCTCGTCCTCGGTCTCCTCGACGAAGATGGTGCCATCGGGGCCGTACCACGCCGGGATGCGGTGGCCCCACCAGATCTGGCGGCTGACGCACCACGGCTGGATGTTGCGCATCCATTCGAAGAAGGTGTTGGCCCAGTGGGCGGGAACGAAACGGGTGCGTCCGTCCTCAACCGCCTTGACGGGTTCCTTCGCCAGTTCGGCGGCGTCCACGAACCACTGATCGGTCAGCCACGGCTCGATGACCACGCCGGAGCGGTCGCCGTAGGGCACGGTCATCGGGTTGGGTTCGACCTTCTCCAGCAGGCCCAGGGTCTCCATGCGCTCGACGATGCGCGCCCGGGCCTCGAAGCGGTCCAGGCCCTGGAACTCGGCCGGCGCGTTCTCGTTCAGACGGGCGTCGCGGTCGAGGACGTTGATCATCTCCAGGCCGCAGCGGCGGCCGACCTCGAAGTCGTTGAAGTCATGCGCCGGTGTAATCTTGACCGCGCCGGAGCCTTTCTCGGGGTCGGCGTACTCATCCGCGACCACCGGGATCGGGCGTTCCACGATGGGCAGGATCACCGTCTTGCCGACGAGGTCGGTATAGCGGTCGTCCTCGGGGTGGACAGCCACGCCAGTGTCGCCGAGCATGGTTTCAGGGCGCGTCGTGCCGACAACGACAAAGCGATCCTGCTCGTCTTTCACGGGATACCTGAAGTACCACATCTGCCCGTCGGTGGGGCGCTGTTCCACTTCCAGGTCCGAGATCGCGGTGTGCAGCTTGGGATCCCAGTTGACCAGCCGCTTGTCGCGGTACATCAGGCCCTGCTTGTGCAGTTGCACGAACACCTTGGTCACGGCCCGCGACAGGCCGTCGTCCATGGTGAAGCGTTCGCGCGGCCAGTCTGGCGAGGCGCCCAGGTGCCGAAGTTGACGCTGGATGGTGCCGCCGGAGTGCTCCCGCCACTCCCAGACCTTGTCCACGAAAGCCTCGCGGCCGAGATCGTGACGGGTCTTGCCCTCGTCGGCCAGTTTGCGCTCGACGACCATCTGGGTGGCGATGCCGGCGTGGTCCGTGCCCGGCTGCCACAGCGTGTCGCGGCCCGTCATCCGGTAATAGCGGATCAGCACATCCTGGAGTGTGAAGGTTAGCGCATGGCCCATGTGCAGGCTGCCGGTCACGTTCGGTGGCGGCATCATGATGGTGTAGGGGGCCGCGTTCGACTCGGGATTGCATGCGAATACGCCGGCCTGCTCCCACCGCTCGTAGTGGCGCCGTTCGACGGCATGGGCATCATACGTCTTGTCCAGCATGGCTGAACCCGTGTCCTTATCCAAAGATGATCGGAGATCCCGGACGGACCTTGACCCAGCGGCGCGGCCTGTCGGGGCGACCGCCGCCCGGCCGCTGTTTCGCGGGTGTCGCGGGAAAGGAATACTCACCCCACCGCGCGGCGCCGAAACACGCCGCGCGATGAAGGCGATTCCCTTGGCCGCGCTTTCTAGCGCTTTCCGGCCCGCTTGGCCAGCCGTTCGATTTCGCGCTGCACAAGCCGTTCCGTGATCTCCGGAAGGTTGTCGTCCAGCCACTCCTTGACCAGCTCGCGTGTGATCTGGCGGACCAGATTTTCCAGCGTGATGGCGCCGTCGCCGATGACAACATCGCGCCCCTGGACGGACTGAGTCAGTTCGTTCAGGTAGCGTGAAGACATATCCGCGACGGACGGCGCGAGCAGGGCGTCATCATCATCGTCGGACACGACCGGTTCCGGCGCCGGTGGTGGAGGCGGAGGAGGTGGCGGCGGGGGGGGCGGCGGCGGAGGAGGCGGAGGAGGTTCTGGAACAGGGTCTGGTTCCGGTTCGGGAGGCAACTCCTCGACCTCCACCATGTCATCCGTCAGTTCGAGGATGTCATCTTCCGGTTCGGGCTCGGGCTCGGGCTCGGGCTCCGGAGGGGGCGGTGGGGTCGGTTTGGTCGGTTCCGGTTTTGGTGGCGGTTCCAGCTCCGGTTGCGGAGCAGCATCTTCCTCCTCGTCCTCGGACAGAATCTTCCGGATCGAGGCCAGGATGTCCTCCATGGACGGTTCCTGCTGGGAGGCGTCCTTGTCGTTCATGGCCCGTGCTATCCCTCACATGGCCCGTGGTGTCCCTCACGGTCTTCGTGGGCCCCAGGGTCGGACGCGGCGTACCGCGTCATCCCCCTCAATTCTCCGGCGCCGTCGCGTCCATGCCGAGCGCGGCGTCGGCATCGGCGGCCGCAGACCCGCCGAACCACTGGTCGCGGACGGCCTCATAGTTTTCAGTCGGGTCGTAAAGCTGGACCGAGAGTCCAAGATCCGCGGCCGTCATACCACCCACGGCCGAGAGAAGAGAAAACCCGGCCACCAACTCGTCACGCTGCGCCCGCACCAGATTGACGCGGGCGTTCAGAAGCTCCTGTTCCGCGTCCAGAACATCCAGGACCGTGCGGGCCCCGACCTGCGCTTCGCGTCGCACGCCTTCCAGGGCGATTTCGGCGGCCTCGATTTGATCCTCCAGAGAGTCGATGCGCGCCATGGTGGCCACCATCTGTTCCCAAGCCTGCTGGGCCTGCTCACGCACCTGTGTCCGGGCCTCGTCGAGTTCGAGGCGGCGTTGTCCGGCCGTGTGCTTGGCCTGACGCAGTTCGGAATAAACCGCACCGCCCTGATAGATCGGCACGGTCACGTCCAGCGTAGCGGCGAGGGTTTCCCGCTCTGAATTCTGAAGGCCGCCCTGGTCCCATCCCTTGCTGTAACTGCCGGTCAGGCCGACCTCGGGCAACAGGCGTCCCCGCTGGTTTCGGATCTCGTCCTGGGCCGCTTTCCAGGCGTACTCGGCCGCCACGATCTGAGGGTTGCGGTCGAGGGCGAGCGAAATCGCCTCCTCAAGGGACTGCGGCAGATTGGGGATCGCGCCCGGCGTCTCCGGTGCTTCCGGGGTCGTTCCGACCACACGCACGAACCGGGCCCGCGAACTTTCCAGAGAGGCCAGGGCCTCGGCCGTGTCCGCATAGGCTCCGGACAGGCGGGCTTCCGATTGCGCGACATCCGTCCTGGTGATCTCGCCAACCCGGAACCGATCTTGGGTCGCTTCGAGCTGTCGCGCCAGAACGTCCTCGTTGTTGCGGTTGAGATCAACCACGGCCGTGTCGCGCACCACGTTGACATACGCCTCGGCCGCGTCCAGGAGCACCTCCTGCTCGACCGCGATCAGTCCCGCCCGTTCGGCCATCACGGTGTTTTCGGCCTGATCAACCTGGGCAAAGGTGCGAAACCCGCGAAACAGCGGCTGCGTGACGCTGACCGACAGCGAGGTCGGCCTTGTTTCAACGCGATTAAAGGAGCCCGTGCCGGGGTCACTGTTCGCGGACTGCCACCCCGTCTCGCCGTTGACGGTGACATTGGGGCGCCAACCGGACTTGGCCAAGGGGACGCCCTGATCGACCGCGCGAAGCTGCGCCCGCCGGGCCTGGATCTGGGGATTGTTCTCGTAGGCGGCGGCCAGGGCCTCTTCCAGGGACTGGGCGTATGCAGCGGGGCCGGCCGTCACACACAACAGCAGGCCGGCGCCTAGGGCTCGAGCCAGAAGGTTCGCAGGTGTCATAACCTTTGTCACCATTCACAAAAGGGATGCCGGAATCGGGCCCGGCCCGCAATCGTTACCCCGGATGGGGCATCACCGCCGCGTTGGGTTTCCTCTCTGACCGTACGATCACACCAGGATTCGCATTGGTTGCCACGCCACGCGGTTGCCGACACACTCTACCGATTGGCCCCGCGCCTGACAACGCACCGCGTTCCACCGCTTCCGCGCGGTCCAATGGCGTCCGGTCCAATGACCTGTTGAATCCTGAAACTCCGACAGCTTAGAGAGTCACCTTAACACGTTACGTCAGCTTCGGAAACCGCCCCCGGGCAAAAGACACCCGACCACGACCGATCATCTCGATCCCTTCGGTGCTCCGATGCCCTGGGGCGGCGATGCTCAGAACACGAACGCCTCGGCGCGGTCGAACCCCGGCAGGCGCGGCGCGGCGGCGTCAAACAGGACACGCCTCCCGAAGGACTCGCCGTGGCGTTCGATGACCGTTAGCTTACTGTTCCAGGTGCCGTCACCGATGATCGCGACCAGCCGTCCGCCGTCGCCGAGCTGGCCGCGCAGGTCGTCGGGCACCTCGGGAACGGCGCCTTCCAGGAGAATCACGTCATAGGGGGCCTGACGCGGATACCCGTCCGCGAGGGTTCCGGTCACGACCACGGCGTTGTCCAGTCCCAGCTCCGTCAGAGTGCGCGTCGCACGGGTCGACAGGTCCGCATCGCTTTCCAGCGCGACCACCGTGCTGGCCATATGGGCGAGCACGGCGGCCGAGTATCCCGTCGCGCACCCGACGTCGAGCACAACGTCGCTGTCCTGGATCGCCGCCGCGTGAACCATGCGCGCCAGAACCAGGGGTTCCACGAGGTGGCGTCCGTCGTCCAGGGAGAGGCTGGAGTCCACATAAGCGAAGCCGCGCAGAGCCTTGGGCACGAACAGTTCGCGCGGCACCGCTTCCATGGCCTGCAGGACGGCCGGATCCGTCACCCGGTTGGCGCGGACCTGACTTTCCACCATATTGAAACGGGCTTTTTCGAAATCCATCGCAACCTCTCAGCGCAGGGGCAGGGAAAGCCGGTGGCGGCACCAGCCGGGGGTCAGGCGACGCGGAGTCGGACCCGCGAGGTTATACCCACCGTTTCCGTGCGGGACAATACGGTGGTGATGGTTCCCATGCGCGCCGCGACAACGGGGCGGGGGCGCGACCCGGCTTCGGGACGGAAAAACGCGTCGACGGGTGCTTGACCGGTCTGCGCCCTTTGACTATAAAGCCGGCCTTCCGACGGCGCGGTCCTCTCACGGTGCCGCGAGACGGAGCAAGGGGCCGGGTGGCAGAGTGGTCATGCAGGGGACTGCAAATCCCCGTACGTCGGTTCGATTCCGGCCCCGGCCTCCAGACGGCGGCGCTTCCGTGCCGTCGCGCGATGGGTAATCCGGCGTAGCTCAACGGTAGAGCATGCGGCTGTTAACCGCAGGGTTGTAGGTTCGAATCCTACCGCCGGAGCCATCGAAGGTTGCAAGTGCTTGATTTGGCTTGATATTTTTCAAAGCCCCGCACTTAACCACCATTCAAACCACCACTCGCGAATAGGAACTCTCGGGAAAAAACCCGATTCGATTCGCATGAAAAAACCCGCCCCCAGGTCTCCCAAGGGCGGGCGGGATACTGCGCACCGTGCGCAGTATGGTCAGGCGGCGGGCTTGGCGCGTTCGCGGAGCAACGCACCGGCCGCGTCGTTCACGGTCGCGCGGCGGCGGACGATGACCGCTCGGTGTCGTCTCTGGTTGAGCGCATCCTGAAAGCGTGGTTGACTGATAAGGGGTATCTGCCCGGCCCCGGCGCGGATAGCGGAAAGGGCGGTCGGGTTTCCAGCTAACCACCCCTGCTAAACGGGAGGAGAAAATGTGTGGGCCAACGATCCGGCTCTATTTTCGACGTTCGGATGGTGCGATAGAGGATGGCCAAATAGAATACGAAACCTCCGCCTTTGCTGGTTTCGTGCCTTCGGTCGGGGACGAGGTTGTTGATCCAGGTGTCTTACAAGGACAAGACCGTAGAGACTATCGGAACCGTCAAATTCTGACCGTTGTCAGAAGGGTTTTCAGCCCTAAAGACAAAGAAGGCAGTATTGCCCTTGTTGTAGAGCCTAGGCCGGCTTCCGATCAGGATCGTGACATCGTTTAATTTGGTCGGCAGCGCGATGTGTCGGGCGCTTTGTAAAAAAAAGCGGGAGAGTGCATATGCCATACTATGTTTACGTGGACCCAAGCACTGGAAAGATAACAACTGGCAACAGCTTGCCTTTGGGGGCGCTGAATGCGAAGCAATTCAGCACTAGCGGGGAGGCACAAAAATACATGAACTTCGTCAATCAAAAACCGTATGGCAGCGTCCCCGATCTTATGCGCGCTATGGATGCGGCTGAAATGGCAAGATTAGCGGGGCTTTTCTAAATCAAACAAGCAGAAACCCTGATCCTCAGATCCGGGGAAAACCCTACGCGGCCTCTCGGGCGCGGCGCCGTCGAAGTTCCCAGGCACACTGGCGCGAACAGCACTCTTTCTTCGCGGCGGGAACGTGAAGGCGGAACACGGTGCCGCACACCGGGCATGTTCGCTCCGGTTGCTTCCGTTCCCGGTGCTTGTGATAGCAGGCGTTCGAGCAATATTCTCTGCCCTTCGCCGGGTGGATCGGCTCCCCGCACCCTTTGCAGGGCACATATTTCAGTTTGTTCGACCGCTTCATGCCAGCGTGGGCACACTCCCGCGAACAGAAGCGATGTTCGGCCCGCTCGGGTGTGAACAGCGTGCCGCAGTGCTTGCAGGGCTTGCGCCGCTCAATCCGCGTCTGTTCCTTGCGCGCCGCGCACGCGGCCAGATATTCGGCCATCGAGTGCACCTCGCCAGACCGGCGGGCCTTGTGGGCGTACGCCAGCCTCCCGCACAGGGCGGAACAGTATTTCCGGGGCACCCCGTTCCGGTGTGCCTCCGATGCCGGCGGCATCCCGTTCCCGCACCATGCGCAGCGTGTGCGCTCGGTCAGTTCGTCGATCCACTCGGGTTGCCCATCCGCCCATGTCGGTCTTGTGGCGCCGTTGGCGGCCAGGGCCTCGGAAACAACGTGGACGGCTTCCGCGTCGGCGCGCGGCCAGGGCCACCCGTCCAGACATAGGCCGGCCCGGATGCCATGGCGACAAGCGCCTTCATGCTCGAAGGGAGACGCGGACCAGTCCCGCAGGATGGCGGCCACCGTGGCGATGCGGCGGGCACGGTCGGACAGTCCGACATGTCCGCGCCGGCTCATAGGATCAACAGCCCTTCCGGCCGGGCGTCTTCGTCGTCATAAACGGAGCCGCCTTCACCGACCACGGCGCGGCCAACGGCCATAATCAGGGCGCCGGCCGCGTCGATTCGCTCTTTCGCCCTGGCCTTGCTCGGTTTGATGTTGCCGGCCGGGTCCTTGTCCGGGACCACGTTGGCGACACACCAGCGCAAGACAGGGTGCCCGCCGTGCCTGATCTTGCCGGACAGGATCAGCCGTTCCGTGTCCTTCATCGGTGGCGACATGGACACGAACCCTTGGCGGTGCGTCGTCACCGGAACGCCAGCGTCTTGCAGGCGGGTGATTGAGCCCGTTGCGTTCCACTGATCCATTGCGACTTCCTGGACGTTGAACCGCTCGCACAGGTCGATGATGCAGGCTTCAACGGCCGCATAGTCCACCACGTTGCCCGGTGTCGCGGTCAGCAGTCCCGAGTCCGCCCAGGCGGGATAGGGCACCCCGTCAACCTCTTGCCGGCGCCGGATGTTGTCGGCTGGCACGAAACAGAACGGCACAACGTCCACCCCGCCGTCATCGTCGGGCACGGCCAGGACCACGGCCGTCAGGTCGGTTGTGCTGGACAGGTCAACGCCGATCCAGGCCGGCCGGCCTTCCATCGCGTCCAGGTCCACCGGATCGGCGCCCCGATCCCATGACGTCATCGCCACCCATCCGGCCACACTGCCGTCAATCCAGCGGTTCAGGTGCAGTTGTTGCCAGCCCTCCACCTCGTGGGGCAGCGGTGCGGCCTGACGCGCCAGCTTGCGCAGTTCGTCCAGATACAGGAACGCGCCCAAGGCCGGGTTCAGCGCGTGCCACAGGGCTTCATCCTGCCAGGGAAGGTCTTCGCCCTCGGGCGGGTCCGGGGCGGCGAAGATCACCGGCAGGAACGATTCGTCCTCCCGCTCGCCCTTCGCCACCGCGCGGGAATGCTGCCAGCGATCCCAGGCGAGCGTGTTCCGGCCCACGCCAGCGGTCGAAATGGTGATGGTCAGGGGGTCGGCCCGCTTGCCCATGCTGGTCCGCAGCACGCGCCAGAGTTCCCGGCCCGAATGCGCCGGCCATGCGTGGATTTCGTCCCCGATCAGCAGGGAGATGTTGAGCCCATGCTTGGTGTAGCTCTCGTGGGAAATGGCCTTCAGGACCGATCCCGATTTCGGGTGATGAAGCTCCTTCTGGGATTCCACCGCGCGGACGATCCGGGACAGGGTGCGGTCAGCCTCGACATACCGCTTGGCATGGCCGAACCCGATGGACGCTTGCCCCCGGTCGGCGGCGGCCACCACCACTTGCCCGGCGGCGTCGCGTTCCGGCCCCAGCAGGTGCAGCAACCCCAGCGCGGCAATGAGGGTGGTCTTGCCGTTGCCCCGGGGCAGCCACACGGCCACGTCGGAGAAGCGGCGTCGGCCATCCGGCAGGGTGTCCCCATAGACGCGCCGGATCAGGCGCCGTTGCCAACGTGCCAGCACTTTCCCCAGGCGTTGCCCGGCGCGCGGTCCCTCGGTGATGGTCAGGCGTTCCACGAACGCCACGGCCCGGGCACCCTTCCCATGAGGGTCGGGAATGTCGCTATCATCGAACAGCCAGGCGGGCCGGCAGGCGTCAACCGTCCACCAGGTCGCCCCATCCGTCGCCGGTGTCGTCATCGGTCTTGCCTCTCAGGGCCTGGCGGTGTGGTGTCAGGCTCAATTCGGTGGCGAGCAAGCGGGCTTCCCGCATGGCGCCTTGCTGGATGCGGAAGGCCGGGTGGACAGTCGGGCCGCGCTCCGTCTCCACCGTCCGCCCTTCGGTGACCATCGTTTCTTCGCACTCGCGGACCATGCCCACCGCCACGCAATAGCTTTCCAGGGTGGCGCGGGCCTCGTCATTCAGCAGGCCACGGGCTTGCAGGCGCGGCGCAACCCGCTTCCACTCCGCCTTCGCGTGCGCGGGCAGCCATGAGGGCGGCGGAGGGGCACGGCGGACAGCGGCCCCACCCTCCACAACCTGCAATTTCGGCTTCCTGCCCTTCATCGCTCAAAACCCCATTTTCGGCCGCGTCTCGCGCGGCACCCACCCGCCGGTCCCCAGGGCATCGAAGGAAATTCCCGACCCGCCCCCGGGGTTATTCGCTCGTGCAATGAAGCTCCAGGGCCTCGCGTCGGCCAACCTCCCGCACCTCTCTGATGTTCCACGTCGCGCCGTCCCATTCGACGGTCGCCGTCGTGTCCAGGCCATCAACCCAATGCACTGTGAAGACGGCCTTGCGCTCCGCCTGGACGGCCTCGGCGCCGATGAACTCCCGGCCGGACAACTGGCGGACGTTGGCCCAGAATGTGCCCAGCGCGACCGTCCCACCGGGGATGGTCCCGCCGTAGCCGTCATCAATCATGGACGTGACCATGACCGTGATGCGTCGATCCATGCGCCCGATGTTCATGGCTAGAGGCTCCACACGCGATACGCGGCCAGGTCATCAACACCGGGCACGCGGTATGGGTGGGCGAACGTGACGTGTCCGCGCTGGCCGTACCGATCCGCAACGCGATCCTTGATCCACTGGCGTATTGGCATGGGAACGGCGGCCGGGTCATCGCCAAAGCCGGCGGTGAACGCGACCCGGACGCACTCGGGCGTCGTCGGGGTGCTTGGCCACCTCGTCACCGGAACGATGCGTCCGTCTCCACCGATGCCCGCCACGCGGTATGCGCTCGGGTCCAGAGTGACGGCGGAACCGCTGGTGTCGTCATATTCGATGGCGTCCACCGCAATGAGCGGCGGGAGGGGCACCAGCAGGTCGGAGCGCGGGAAACCATCCAGGTACAACGTCCAGGACTGTTCGATCAGGCAGCGGCCAAGGAAGCCGTCCCAGCCGTCCAGTTCGGCAACCGCCGCGTCGATCAAGGAGCGCACGTCCGCCGCGTCCACCGGCGCGGGGGGTGACAGGGTTTCGTCGAGGGTGAGGCGGAGGAAGGTCCACACGTCCGCCTCGTCAACCGGCAGGACCGTGGGTGCCATGTCCAGTTCAAGCCGCATTGTCGGGCTCCCGGTTCCAAGGATGATCGGGATCCTTCGGCGTGCCGTCCTCATTGCAGCCGTGCGGCACCGCGCCGCGCCGTTCCCGGGACTGAACGACGGATCGGTGGTGGTGACGGCACAGCCCCTCAAGGTTTGACCAGTCGTTGGTTCCGCCGTCTCGCACGCGCTTCTTGTGGTTCACGTCCACAGCGTGTTCGATCCGGCCTTCACGCTGGCACATGACACAGAACGGGTGAGCCTTCAGGAATGCGGCCCGCAGCTTCTCCCATGCGGCATCGTATCCACGCGCACGCGGCGAAGGCCGGTTGTCGGTCTTCGGCCGGCAGTCGCACCGCTGCCCCGCTGGCACAGGCCGGCGGCACCGTGGGCAGATGCGGGGCGGTCGGGTCGGCATGGTCAGTTCACCCCCAGGATCAGCGACACGGCGCCGCTCGTGTGCGCGGTGACGTTGCCGCGCATGTATCGCAGCGCGGTCACCTCCGCAGCGTCGTTCCCAGTGAAGGTCGCAACGTCGGTCCAGTTCGTGCCGTCAAGGGACCCCTGCAATTTCACCGTCGCGGTCCCGCCGACGATGGACTGGACCACACCGGAACAGAACGGACGGCCCAGGTCCTGGGCATCGCCAACACCTGGGCCGGTTGCACCGCCAATCAACGTGATCTCGTTCATTCGGTCTCTCCACCAAGGCGCCCGCCGGGATGCGAAGGGCTGGACACATCCCGGCGGGGCCGGTCCCGGCTCGTATCGGGTCCGCGCCGGTCCTAGGCGGCCACCGGCGCGACATTCGGATGACCGCGAACGATCACCGATGACGCGGCAACGCTGGTGCCGCTGTTCTTGGTGAGAACCACCTTGAGGTAGCGTTTCGCCCCGGTATAGCCGACGCGATAGACGCTGTTCTCGGCCAGGGTCGCCGGCCAGGTCCCCACCAGGTCGGTGTCGGTCACGGCCTCGAACCCGCTCCCGCTGGCATCGGAATGGTGCAGGGTCGGGGTGAAATCCCCGGAACCCGCAACGGCTCCCGTCTGCACAATGGCGGTGGCGGATTCGAAGCCCAGCAGGTCCACCGGCTCGCCCGTCGTCGTGGCGGTCAGTACGGCCGGGCGGATGGTCTCCGCCGGGCCGATGTTGTGGGTCAGGTCACGCATGGTCGGGGCCTCCTTAGCTGGCGATCTTCTGAAGCTTCACGGCCTCGCTGTTCGCCAGCCCGCCACCGACGCGGCGATAGGCGTAGAACAGCACGTTCGGCTTGTCGGTCAGGTTGTCGCGGATGAAGCGCGTTCCCAGCTTGTCCACGATCAGGTAGGCCCGCTTGAAGTTGCCGAAGGCGACGGGGACGGCGTTGCCCGCGATGTCCGGCATCGTTTCGTCAAACTCGACGGGGTAGCCCAGCAAGCTGTTCGGCGCCCCGGCCGTCATGCTCGAACGCCAGAGGTACCGGCCCTCGGTATCAACCAGGGTGTCCAGGGCGTTCGCGGTGTTGCTGTTCATGAGGAACACGGCGCCGTCGCGGTACGGGGCGCGCAAGGCCCAGACCAGATTTTTCAGCCCGTCCGCCGTGATCTTGGCGTTGTCGCCGGACTTCACGAACTGGATGGTGCCCCACGGGCGGGTTGCGTCGGCGGTCGCGGCGGTCGCATAGGACAGCAGGCCGGCCGGGCGCTTCGGGGTGGTGGTCGCGGAAATGAACGCCGCACCCTCGGAGCGGGTGAACTTGTCCGTGATCTTGCCTTCGATCCAGGCACCAAGGTTGATCCCGGAATCGTCCAGCAGGCGTTGCGTGATCGGCTGTTGCGCCTGGATTTCCCGGAGCGGCACCGTCAACAGACCGAGTTCGGCCGTGTCGGTGTCGGTGCGGGCCTCCCGCTCGCCAACCCAGGTGGCGCCGATGTCGTCGGCGTCGATGGGCTCCACCCAGGCGTCACCCTGAGTGATGGTCTCGACGCGGGCTAGCCGGCGCATGGGGGTGGCGTCGAACAGCTTCTTGGTCATGGTCTTGGACAGTTCCGGCATGACGACATAGCCGCCGTCCGGGTCGCTGCCCGACCACATGGAGCGCAGTTCAATCATGGGCTTGTCATCGCCCCGGGCAAGCGCGGCCAGGGCGCGGTGTTCGGCCTCGACACCGGAACGGGTCTCGGTGCCGTTGGCGGCGCCAGCACGGCCGGAACGGGCCTCCACCTTGTCCAGACGCTTTGTGGTCGCCTCGATGGTGGACCGCAGGTCGTTGACGGTACCGGTCAGGGTCTCGACGGCCCCCGACATGCGGGTCTCGAAATCATCGGTGTCGGTGCCGCGCGTTTCATCCGGCGCGGCGTCGGTCACGGTGTCCTTGTCCATGGCCTTGCCTTTCGGTTGCGCCGCACTCGCGGCATGGTCCGCCCGAACCTCGACGATCCGGGCACTCTCGTTTGACGGTAGGGTTACGATTGAAACCTCTTTGGCGACGGCCTCGGTGATGCGGCGCCCGCCGGCCATCGCTTCGTCACGGCGCCGGACGAACCCGACCGACAGCCCGTTGACGGCGCCGGCCTTCAGAAGCTCGTAAGCCTCCCGCCCGCGTGTGGTCGCCAGCGCGAGACGCGCACGGACGAACAACCCGCGTTCGTCTTCGCGGAGTTCGGTGATCGTGCCGACGGGCGCGGCCGGATCGTGCGACCACAGCAGCGCCACGGGCCGGCCGGTCCCGAGACTGGCGGCGAAGGCGCCCGGCGCGAACGCCGTGCGGTAGCTGTCCACCGTGCCCCAGGTCACGGCATAGCCCGAGAACTCGCCCTCGGTGGTCGGCGTCGGGTCGAACCGGATTTCAAGGCGTTCAAGCATCGTCACCCCCTCCGGCCGGCGCGGTGTTCAGGGGCACGCGAAGCTGATCCCCACCGGCCAGCGGCGGGCGGTTCTCCATCGCCCGGGCCTCGTTGCCGGTCAGGATTCCGTTCGAAACGGCCTGGACATAGGCGGTCATCCGGGACGCCAGATCGGCGCGGGCCAGGTCATCGGTCAGGAACTCGAAAAACAGGGTCTCGCGTTCGTCCTCGGTCAGCAGGTCGCGGGCCAGGGCCTGTTGCCACAGGTGCAACCACGGAAGCACGGTCAGGGACAGGAACTGTTGCCCCATGTGTTCGGCGTTGTTGTGTGTGGTGCGCTCGAGTTCCTGCACCAGATGCAGCGGCACCCGGAAGACGCGGGCGATTTCCGCAATCTGGTGGCGCCGAAGCTCGAGGAACTGAAGATCAACCGAACTGAATTGCAGGGCCTCGAACTTCATGCCCTCTTCGAGAACGGCCGTTCCGCCGGACTGGTCCCCCGAATGCAGCGCGGCCAGCGACCGCTTCAGGCGTTCGATGACGGGTTCGGTCAGCCGGCCCGGCGCGGTCAGGACCCCGGACGGCCGGGCGCCCTTGCGGAAGAGGCGGCCGGCGTAGCCTTCCATGGCCAGGGCCAGGGCAATCGCCTCGCGGGCCTGTTCCACCAGCGACAGGGGCCGGCGCGGATCGGGGCCGGGCAGGCGCAACCACAGAAGCTCGGATCGGTCCACCGGCCGTTGCGTGCCGTCGGCCAGGGGGGCGCGGAACAGCGGCTCGCCCGCGTCGGTCCATTCGGTCGTGATCGTGCCCGGCGGCGCGTTCACTAGGTCGAAGACCTGATCGCGGGCGCGGCCGATCCAACTGAAGGATTCGCCCCGGGTGACAAGCTGCATCATCGCCGTGGCGCGCCATTCGGCGGAAGACGTCCAGTCGTTAACGGCGGACCCGACCAGGCGGGCAAGGGGATGGTCGGACGCGGGCACCCGTTCCTTCCCGCCGTCAGGCGTGCGTCGGTAAAGATGAAGGGGAAGCTGGGCAACGGCCTCGGTCAGGACCCGGGCACACGCGGCAACCGGGGCGCAGCGCAACGCGGCGTCGGACGAAACGGCAATGCCGGCGGCGGTCTCGTGCGCCTCGCGCAACAACGCCTCGAGTTCGCCCAGCGAACCCGACCGAGTTTCCAAACCGAAGATACGTCGAATGAAAGACATCGCCTTGTCCTGCCCGGCCGCAAACATGGTATGCGAAAAAATCGGCTAAAGTCAAGTAAAGCGTGCTTCTGTTCCTGAATGTTCCTAGGTGTTCTCTGTTCTTATATTTCAGTTCGTCTCATACTGTTTCAGGCCGTTTCTTTCCCGCCGTATTTTCACTGGCCCGACATGCCGCGCCGAAACGCTTCATCGAGAACGCGCGTGAACGCGGGGCGTGGATTCGGCTCCACCTCATCGGGATCCACGGCGGCCAGCAGGTCGCGGGCCAAGCGCAGGATCCGGTGCGGGTTGAGAGGGACGACAACGATGGGCTCGGGCTCATCGTCGGCATAGACGGCCAGAACGGCCGGTCCATTCGGCCCGTCGGGGCGTGTGACGATGACGCGGGGATCGGTGGTCATGGCGTGGCCTCCTTCAGGCGGCGTCGAACGGCGCGGGGTCGGCCGGCGCGTCGAGCATCGCCAGCGTGGCGGGGGCCTCGGTGCGCACCAGGGCCAAGGCGCGGGCGCGGGTGCTGGCGTGCGGCGCGGTCAGGTGCGCGAACCCGATCCCGACCATGTGCAGGCGCATGACATCATCGATCCGGCGCGGCCCCCGATCCGGTAACCGGGGCAACCCGCCCTCGGCGATCACCCGCCGGGCAAGCTCCCGACTGGAGGCACTGACAAACGGTGACGCGAGAACCGCATGGGCACCGTCCAAGAGCGGGTCGCAGGTCTCGGTTGGATCAATCATCGCGTCACCTCGTGACCTGGGTTCGGCCCGGCCCCGATAGGGCCGGACCCTATTACGGAGTAATAGGGGACACACTTCCCGCAGACCCACCGCAGGAAAATCAATGACTTAGCGGGCAACTTCCCGCACTTCCCGCAACACACCTCCCGCAATGAAATCAACGGGTTAGCATTCCACTTCCCGCACTTCCCGCAAACGCTCATGGCGCACCTGGTGCGCTTTTGACGATAGCTTTCAGGGGCTTGCGGTCGGGTCCGGTGACCGATCCGACGCGGATCCGGCCATCCGAGAACAGGGCCTCCATGGCGCGTTCAAGGTCCTTCGCACGGGCGCCGTGGGCCTCGGGCATTCCCGCCATGATCCGGGGGGCAAATCGGGGGCTGTTGCGCGCGTCGGTGACGGCGCGGCCCTGGTCCGCCACCGCGTCGAGGCAGGCAAGGAACGCTTCTTCCGCCCGGTTCGCCTTGGCCTTCGCGTCCATGCGGCCCAAGAACCCCGTGTCTGGCGCATCCAGGACGAACACACCGTCCTGCCAGCGGATGCGCAGTTCGTCGCCCACGACCCCGTAGTTCGATTTCTTGGTGGACAGGGTGCGGGCGTCCCGGTCGTCTCCGTCGTCGTCGGTTTCGCGCGGGCGGGACAGGTAAAGGCGGGACCGCACCGCGTTGTTCCAGGCGGTAGACCCGCTGGTGCCCGTGCCGTCGGCCAGCCCGGCGCGGGAGGGATGGGCACACAGGACCACCGCGCCGTTGACGTCCAGGGCGATCCGCCGGAGCATGTTCACGAATTGGCGCGCCTCCGGGCGGGAGTTCTCGTTGCCGTCGAACAGGTCGTGCAACCCGTCCAGGATCACCAGCCGGGCGCCGAACCGCTTGGCGGTTTCCAGCGTGTCAAAGAACACCTGACTCGGCCCCTGCGGCTTGCCGAACTTGTCGCGTTTGACGAACTCGTTGGCCTCCCCGACACGGGAGGCGAACCGGAACCCGGCCAGGGCCTCGAACCCCAGCCCCTCCGCCCGGGTGATGTCGGACAGCCGGCGGTGGATTTCGTCCGCGTCGTCTTCGCAGTACAGCCCGAAAACGCGACAGTGTTCCGTTGTCTGACGAAGGAAATCCTGCCCCGTCGCGGCGGCCACGGCCAATTGAAGCGTCAGTAGAGATTTGCCCAACCCACCGTCGCCGGACAGCATGGTGACGGACCCGTGGGGCACCAAATCCGCCACCATCCAGCGGCGTTCCGGGATCGGCTTGCCGGCCCAAGTGGTGGGGTCGATGGTGCGTATGGGCAGGCGCGGCGTGAACGTTTCGACCGACCCGCGCGCGTTGAAATGACCCTCGGGCTGTTCCATTACGCGGCCCTCGGCGTTTCGTCGTTCCAGTCGTGCCCGACGTCGCGCGGGGCGCGCACGATGGCCTCCCGGTCGGCATCGGCCCACCGCTGGGCACAGGAGCGGCCGGCGTCCAGGCCCGCGCCGCTGGCGTCGTGATCGGCAAAGATCGTCAGGGCCTCGATTCCGGCCAGCACGGGGAAGGTGCGGATCGTGCCGGCGGAGCCGGCGGCCCAGACCGGAGCCCACCCGGCGGCCAGGACGGACAGGCCGGTTTCGATGCCCTCGCTCAGGCCAAGCCCAAGGGTCACGTCGGCGTCATCGCACAGGCGGATGACGGCGCCCTTCGATGGCCCGAGCATCTTCTTCGGCCTGTTCCGATCCCGCTCCCCCGTTCCGGTGAGCGGGGTCCGATGGATGGCGACGGGCCGGTTCCCCTCCGCCGTGGTCATGAGCGCGACCATGCAGGGCACGGCCCCGCCCTGGTACGGGCAGGCCGGATGAAACCGGGCGGCGTTGGCCCCGGCCGGCGGCAGGACGCACCCGCGCCCGATCAGGTACGCGGCGGCCGGGGTGTCGGGGATCGGCACGGCCGCGCGCCAGATGGCTTCGGCCCGCTGGATGCGCTGGCGGGTCTCGGTTTCGGCCTGGGGATCAGGGCGCGGTGCGTACGTCGCGGCGCGACGCGGGGTGTGGTCGGTGTCGTCCGGCGGGAGGCCGATCCAGTCCAGGGCGTCCCGGCCGGTCAGGCCGATGTGCGCCCGGATCAGGTCCAGGACACCACCGCCGTCCCCGGTCTCGTGGTCGCGCCAGACCCCCTTGCGCACGTCCACGCTCAAGGAGCCATGCCGGCCATAGCGCCAATCGGTGCGGGTTGAGTGCGCCCGGTTCGGATCACCCAAAAGGCGCGTGGCGACGTCGGCCATATGGGGGGCGAGGTCATGCATGGGTCAGCCCCAACACGCGGAGGATGACAGGACACCACCGACGCGGGATCAGCCCGCGCGCGGCGGCGGAGACGATCCCGGTCTTGATGGTGCCGGCGGCGGTCATGGCTATTCGCCCCCGGCGGTGTCCGCCCACCGCGTGCCGATGAACGCGGCGCCCTCGTCCGGCGGGCTCCCGGTGATGTCGATGGGCTCAACGGTCGTGGCGCCGTTGGGGTGCTGCATCAGCGCAAGGCACATGACGGGCACCGACCACGGCGTGTCGAACCGCCCGAAGTCCAGCAGCAGGCCGGGCGGAGCGGGGATGATTTGCAGAATGCGGGGATGCTCGGTCATTACGCGGCCTCCCCCTGGCGGGAGGCGGCGACACGGGCCGCGATCCAGGCGTCCACCTCATCCTCGATCCAGGCAACCGACTTCGGCCCGAGGCGGATGGGCTTCGGGAACTCATCGCGCGCCATCTTGGCGTAGATGCTGGATGTAGACAGGCCGGTCTTCGCCTTGACGGCGGGGCGGCGGAGCAATGCGCTAGACTTGCGTTCCATGGGGTATTCCTTGGTCGTGCGTGGAACCAACACGGCCAAGGTACGGACGCGGGAGTCCGCCCTCTAGGAACTTATTTGAGATGGAATTTTGTTCACTTTCGGCAAGTCATCCAAGCAGGATGCTTTACTATGAACAGAGTTCCGGAGGAATTTTGTTCATATGCCGCTGCCAGGGCCTCCCCGGCGGATATGGTGGAGCGGGTCAATGCCATTGAGGATGTCCAGATCCTTCTCAAAACGCTCTCGCATCATCCGTTGGGCCGGCGATTCCACCTCTTTCGGAAGGTTGCATCCGGCTCGGCGAAGTGCTTCTTCAATGGCCTGCTGGTGCGGTGTGCTGACCAAGTCCTGCATGATGTTGTCAATGGCCCTCTGGTGCGGTATATCAGCCCACTTTTGAGTGATGGCATCAATGGCGCGTTGTTGTGGTGTGTCCTGCCATGCTTTTAAATTGTCCAGGCTTCTTTGAATGTGTGGTGGCATCCGATTTTCCCTGTCTATAATTTCTTGAATATGCGCCGGGATACTCGCCATATGGTCGATTGTTGCCCCCGCTGCAATCAACTTCGTCCACGGAGAGTCCGGGCGTGAGTGGCCGGCGGCCTTCAAGCGTTCCCAGGGCGTTCCGATGCGCGGATCAGTCAACGGATCGTCACATGCTAGGTTCGCAATGTCGAAGCCACTCCACAGGGCGCTCTTGGGCACTTGAACGATTTTCGGCTTGGCCCGCTCACGCGCACGCGCCAGTAGTTCGCCCTTCTGGTCCCGGAAGTTCCGGACCAGTGGCGCCGTCGTGCTGCGCCACCTATCGGACTCCGCTATAGGCAGTGGGGATGGCATCCCCAGATACTTCACTGCGATAGCGCGCGCTGCGGCTTCCACGCCGTCCGTCCGTCCCTTCACGGCGCCCGTGACGATCAGGTCCGCCATTTCGTCCAAGTACTCTTGCGGCGGGCGGTTTCGTCGCTGCCCCGGCTTCGGCCCAGGCTTGCGGCGGGCAGGCGTCTTCCCGGCCGCGTCCATGAGGATCCCGGGACCATGAAGTTCCACCAGCCGTGCGATTTCGCGGCGGGCCTCTTCCTCGTTCATGCTCATGCCCGCGCCTCCGCCAGCATCACCACGTCACCGGTGCCGATCTCGCCGTCGCACCACCGCTGCCAATCCACCATCAGCCGGCGGCGGCGGTCGAACAGGTCGGCGCGGAGGTAGGCGCGCGCGACGCGATCACCGACCGCATGGGCCAGCGCCATTTCGGCCATTTCGCTCGGATAGTTCGTCCGCTCGGCGGCCCAATCCCTGAAGCTGGACCGGAAGCCGTGAACGGTCAGTCCGTCGCGGCCCATGCGGCGCAAGAGAACGGACATTGCCATGTTCGACAGCCCGCGTCCGGCCTTGCCGCCGGGGAAGACAAAGCCCTCGGTGTCGTGCGTTGCAGCCATGTCTCGCAGGATTTCGACGGCACGGGGAGGCAGGGGAACACGGTGTTCCCGCTCCATCTTCATCCGCTCGCCGGGCACGATCCAGGTTTCGGCGTTCAGGTCGATTTCGGACCATTGGGCGCCGATGGTCTCGCCGGTCCTGGCAGCCGTCAAAATCGTGAACTCAAGGGCACGGGCGGCAACACCACCCTGTTGCCGAAGGTCGGTCACGAACGCGGGCACGTCGGCGTAGGGCAGGGCGGGGCGATGCTTCACCTTCGCCACCTTCTCCGGTGACGCCAGCAGGTGTTGCAGGTGCCCCTTCCACCGGGCCGGGTTCTCGCCTGTCCGGTATCCCCGAGTCGTGGCCCAACCAAGGATGCGCTCTATCCGGCCCCGGACGCGGGAGGCGGTCTCGTGCTTCTCGGTCCAGACTGGTTCCAGAACTTTCAGCAGGTGCGGCGTGTCAACGTGCGCCACGTCCAGGGCGCCGATCAGCGGGAAGGCATACAGGGCCAGCGTGTTTTCCCAGTGCTGCCGTTGCTTGTCCGTCTTCCAGCCCGGCGCGTGCGCGGTGATGTAGCGTTCGGCGGCGTCCTGGAAGGTGACGCGGGATGCCTCTTGCGCCCGCTCCGTGGCCTCTGTGGCGCGCTTTTGGTCCAGGGGGTCTATGCCCTCATGGATCATCCGGCGGGCCTCCGTGGCCTTCTGGCGGGCTTCTTCCAGCGACACCAGCGCCACCGGCCCGAACCCCATGGCGCGATAGCGGCCCCGGAAGCGATACCGGAAGAGCCACGATTTGGTCATCCGCCCGCCGGCCCCTGCGGCGACCTGCAACCACAGTCCATTTCCGTCGCCATAACGGCCGGGCTCGTTCAGGGCGCGGACCTTCGCCGCGCTCAGTTTATTTCCGATCCGCATGGCCTGACTGCCACTCCTGCCCACCCGCTTCAACCACCACTCTAACTACCACTCTTGGGCGGGAACGTACAAGAACAATCGGAAACCCCTCGGAATGAAATCTGATAATACGCTGTTCTATATAAATGTTTTTTGGAACAATCTGGAACGTGTTGCAACAACCTTAGATGTTTGTTCGAATCCTACCGCCGGAGCCATCCCTCCCCGGACATCACCGCGCCGACCCAGCCCGCGCCTTACCCCTCCAGGCGTTGGCCCAGGCGTCCGGCGAGGTCCTGGATATACTGCCAGGCGACGCGACCGGAGCGGCTGCCCCGGGTGGTGGCCCAGCGCACGGCTTCCTGCCTGACGGTTTCCTCGTCGATGGCCAGCCCGTGGTGGCGGACGTAGCTCAGCACGATGGAAACGAACGTCGGCTGATCGACGTTGTGGAACCCCAGCCACAGGCCGAAGCGGTCGGACAGCGAGACCTTTTCCTCCACCGCCTCGCCGGCGTGCAGGGCGGTGGACTGCTCGTTCTCCACCATCTCGCGCGCCAGCAGGTGGCGGCGGTTGGAGGTGGCGTAGAACAGCACGTTGGCCGGTCGACCCTCGATGCCGCCCTCCAGCAGCGCCTTCAGCGACTTGTAGCTGGTGTCGTTGGCGTCGAACGACAGGTCGTCGCAGAACAACAGGCAGGGCCGATTGGCGCCGCGCAGGATCGCCAGCAGGCGGGGCAGGGTGGCGATGTCCTCGCGGTGGATCTCCACCAGGGCGAGGGGGGCGTCCGGCATGTCCTCGACCACCGCCGCGTGGATCGCCTTGACCAGGGAACTCTTGCCCGTGCCGCGCGCGCCCCACAGCAGGGCGTTGTTGGCCGGCAGGCCCCGGGCGAAACGGCGGGTGTTGTCGGCCAGGGTCTCGATCTGGCGGTCGATGCCTTGGAGCAGGGCGAGGGGAATCCGGTTGACCCGGGTGACCGGCTCCAGCCATTCGCGGTCGGCGTGCCAGACGAATGCGTCGGCACCCTCCAGCGCCGCATCCGGCGGCGGTGGCGGCGCCATGCGGTCCAGACTGTCGGCGATGCGCTCCAGGGTCTGGGCGAGGCGGTTGAGATCGGTCATCGGGTCGTGGAGCCTTCGTGTTCGTCGTGAAGCGATCAAGGGGGGCATGATTCCCGCGCGGCGGCGCACCATAGCACGGGCCGTTCGGCCGGCAAGAAGGGCGGGCGGACCTTTCGCGTGCCTTTGTGTGCGCCCGCGTTTGCATCGGGGACGCGGATGGGTATAGTCCCGGCTCCCGAGTCCTGACACACCGCACATAAGGAGCGCGCGGATGTTCATCAGCCCCGCCCTGGCCCAGACCGCCGCCCCCGCCCCGGGGGCGATGGATACCTTGGGGGCTTTCCTGCCCCTGATCCTGATCTTTGTGATCTTCTATTTCCTCATCATCCGCCCGCAGCAGAAGCGGATGAAGGACCATAAGGCCATGCTGGCCGCCGTCCGGCGGGGTGACCGCATCGTCACCAACGGCGGCATCATCGGATCGGTGGTCAAGGTGAGCAACGACACCGAGCTTCTGGTCGAGATCGCCGACAACGTCCGGGTCAAAGTGCTGCGGGAGATGGTGGCCGACGTGGCCTCCAAGACCGAGCCCGTCCCCGGCGGAGGCGACAAGGGTAAGGGCGGCAAGGCGCGTCCGGCGGGTGCCAACGACACCGAAGACGCCGCCGAGGCGGGTGAGGACCAGTCCGCGCCCTCGAATGGCGGGGGGGCCGCCGGCAAGCTGAAGGGCCTGCTGTCGGGCAACAAGAAGACCTGAACCTCCGTGGGAGCAGCGGCCCGATGGGCGTCCGTCGCGGACGGATTCGCGCCGCTCGTTCCACGAACCGGGAATGCCCCGCGATGCTGTGTTCTGGGAACGCAAGGAACTGGTTGATCCTGGCGATCTGCTTGGTCGGGAGCGTGCTGATTGTGCCCGGTGCCCTGCGGGCCCAGGCCGAGTCTCCGGGTGACGGGGAACGCGCGGCGGTTCAAGGCCTCGCTGAAAAGGAAGGCATCCACCTGGTGTTTGACATCCAGACGGATGACGTTTTGCGCGAGTCCCCTGAGGCGACGGCGGACTCCGAGTTGCGCGACGACGTGGTGCGGCGAACCATCGCGGTCCTGCGCAGACGCCTGGAGGCGATCAACACGCCGACGTTCTGGATCGACAGGTCCGGGGAAAGCGGCGTCCGGGTGGTCTTCTCGCCCGGTGTGCGTGACCCGAACGGGATTAAAGACCTGCTCGGCGGCACGGGAGCGTTTACCTTTCACCTGATTGACGAGCGTGTTGCCTCAGGGGATCTGGACTCGGGGCAGGTTCCGCCGGGAACGGTCGTCATGCCTGCGGCAAGAAGCGACGCCCACATGCCCGCCCGCTATGCCGTGCGCGCGAAGATCGAGATGTCGAGCGATGACATCCGAGAGGTGGAGGTTCGTGTTGTGGGAGGTCAACCGGTTGTCAGCTTCCGTTTCAGCCCCGACGGAGCATCCCGCTTTGCCACTCTGACCGCAGACAACATCGGCCGCGCGCTCGCCATGGTGCTGGACGGCGCCGTCATCAGCGCTCCGATCATTCGGGAGCCCATTCTCGGCGGCGCGGGCATCATTTCCGGCGGGTTCACGGAGCGGGAAGCGCGGGACCTTGCGGTGGTCCTGCGCTCCGGCTCCCTGCCGGCCCCCCTGGTTCTGCGGGAGGAACGATCCGTCGATCCATCCGGCGACGCCGCCGGTTCTCAGTAACCATTCCGATCAATGGCCGGATATCGCCGCCGGCTGCCCACTGAGTAAGGCCCACCATGCTCTATTTCGCCAAATGGAAGACCACCCTGATCGTCCTGATCTGTCTGGCAGGCGTGGTCTTCTCCGCGCCGAACGCGATTCGGGGGGCGGCCGACAGCCTGCCCGACTGGTGGCAGCCGGTCACGCTGGGCCTCGATCTTCAGGGCGGGTCCTACCTGCTGCTGGAGGTGGAGGCCGACGAAGTGGTGGCCGAGCACCTGGAGGCCCTGGTGGAAAGCGCCCGGGCCGAGTTGCGAACCGCGCGCATCCGCTACCTGGGTCTGGGGGTGGAGGGCACGACGGCCACGGTGACGATTCCCGACGCCGACCAGCGCGGGTCCGCCCAACGCCTGCTGGCCGGCCTCGACAATGCGGTCGAAGTGACCGCCGGCGACGACGGCCAGTTCCTCATGACCCTGAATGAACAGGCCATGGTGGAGCGTCGCAATCAGGCGGTCGAGCAGTCCATCGAGATTGTGCGCCGACGCGTGGACGAGACCGGCACCCGCGAACCCACCATTCAACGCCAGGGCCAGACCCGCATCATCGTCGAGCTTCCCGGTGTGGACGATCCCCAGCGCATCAAGGATCTGATCGGACGCACCGCCAAACTGACCTTCCATCTGGTGGACGGCCGGGTCTCGCCCGAGGAACTGGTCGCCGGCCGGGTGCCGCCCGGCACGGAGATCCTTCCGGCCGCCGAGAACAACGCGGACGGTCCTCCCACGTATCCCGTCCGCAAGCGGGTCGAGGTCTCCGGCGACCGGTTGGTGGACGCACAGCCGAGCTTTCAGGACAATCAGCCCGTCGTCAGTTTCCGTTTCGACACCCAGGGCGGCCGACAGTTCGGACGCGTGACGTCGGAAAACGTGGGCGTCAATCTGGCCATCGTTCTGGACGGCGCGGTCATCAGCGCCCCCGTCATCCGCGAGCCCATCCTGGGCGGTTCGGGGATCATCTCGGGCAGCTTCGCGGTTCAGGAGACACAGGATCTGGCCCTGCTGCTGCGGGCCGGCGCGCTGCCGGCGCCGCTGATGGTGCTGGAGGAGCGCACGGTCGGTCCCGGTCTCGGCGCCGACTCGATCCGGGCCGGGGCGCTGGCCAGCCTGCTCGGCTTCGCGCTGGTGGTGGTGTTCATGCTCGCCAGTTACGGCCTGTTCGGCGGCATGGCCGTGGTTGCCCTGTTCGTCAATCTGTTCCTGCTGCTGGGGACGCTCAGTTTCCTAGGAGCGACGCTGACCCTGCCCGGCATCGCCGGCATCGTGCTGACCATGGGCATGGCGGTGGACGCCAACGTGCTGATCTTCGAGCGCATGCGCGAAGAAACCCGTAACGGCCGCACCTTGCGCAATAGCATCGAGACGGGATTCCGGCAGGCCTTCAAGGCCATCGTCGATGCCAACGTCACCACCCTGGTGGCGGCCGGCCTGCTGTTTTACTTCGGGTCGGGGCCGGTCAAGGGATTCGCCGTTACCCTCAGCATTGGCATCATCTCGTCGATGTTCACCGCCGTCATGGTTACCCGCCTGATGGTCGTCACCTGGCTGCGTCGCGGCCGTGCCCAAGCCCTGCCGATCTGAGGACCCTACATCATGCCCGCGCTGCTCAACATCGTTCCGGTCGATACCAGGATCGACTTCATGAAGGGCCGTATGGTGGCCCTGATCCTCTCCGGCGTGCTGATGCTGGCCTCCGTCGTGTCGCTGGGGGTGCAGAAGCTCAATTTCGGCATCGACTTCGCCGGCGGTGTGCTGGTCGAGGCGCGCATGCCGGACGCACCCGACATTGCGGATTTGCGCACTCGGCTGAACGACCTGGGGCTTGGCGCCGTCTCGCTCACCCATATCGGTGACGACGACCGCGACATCATGATCCGGGTGCAACAACCGGAGGACGCCACGGAGGAAGAGGAGAACGCCACCCTGGCCGCCGTGCAGGGCGTTCTGGGGGACGGCGTGGATTACCGCCGCGTCGAACTGGTCGGCCCCAAGGTGGGCGGCGAACTGATCGAGGCGGGGATCTGGGCGGTCTCGCTCTCCATCCTGGCCATCGTGCTGTACATCTGGTTCCGGTTCGAATGGCAGTTCGCCATCGGGGCCATGGTGGCCCTGGTGCATGACGTGGTCATCACGCTGGGGCTGTTCTCCGTCCTCAGGCTGGAGTTTGACCTGACCACCGTGGCGGCGCTGTTGACCCTGGCTGGCTATTCCATCAACGACACCGTGGTGGTGTACGACCGGGTGCGCGAGAAACTGCGCAAGTTCAAGAAGATGGGGCTGGTGGACCTGCTCAACCTTGCCCTCAACCGGACCCTGTCGCGCACCATTCTGACCTCCCTGACCACCCTGATCGCGGTGCTCTCTCTGCTGTTCCTGGGCGGTGACGTGCTGCGCAATTTCAGCGCCGCGCTGGCCTTCGGCATCGTCATCGGCACCTACTCGACCGTCTATGTGGCGGTGCCGATCCTGGTTTATTTCGACCTGCGCCGCGAGGCCATCGCCGGCGAGGAGACCGTCGGACCGGAGGAACAGGTCGCGGCGGCGGCAACGGATGCGGCAACGGAAGGCCCGCTGGCGGAACAAGAAGAGGCCCCGGCCCCGGCGTCGGAGACCACGTCCGAGACCGCGTCGGCTCCGCCTAGAAACGCAGGGCAGCGCAGCGGCAAGAAGCCCAAAAAGGGACGCGGTCGGAAGCGCTGAGGTCGGGCGCGGGCTTGACCGCGCCCTGGGTGTGACCACCTGAGGGTCCATCGCTTCTTCTGGACTGTGAGCCTTTTATGGACATCACCCCCCTTGTTCCCGCCGGGCGCCCGGTCATCCAGGCCTATGGCGACGGCGCCTTCCGCATCGCCGGACACCAGCACACGGGGTCCGTGATCGCCTTTCGCGAGCGGATCGTGCCCTGGTCGGGCGATATCAGCGCGGACGGGCTCGCCGCCGTTCTGGAGGCCGCCGACGAGGTCGAGGTGCTGATCGTCGGGTGCGGGTCGTCCATGATCCCGATCCCCTCGGCCGTGCGTACCGTGCTGCGGGACCAGGGCATCGTGGCCGAACCCATGGACACGGGCGCGGCCTGCCGCACCTGGAACGTCCTGCTGGCGGAGGATCGCCGCGCGGCGGTCGCTCTGGTGGCGGTATAGCGTCAGGCGATCAGAACAAGTGCCGCATGGCGGTGGCCGCCGCGTCCGGCGCCTGAGCGCTCGCGGTCGGAGACGGGGAAGGGGAAGGGGAAGGGGAAGGGGAAGGGGAAGGGGGCGGCATCGCATCGGCCACGCGGATGTGATGCGTGCTCTCGTCGTCGGGATAGATGAACCCCAAGGCCGGATAAACGCGTCCGTAACCGCCCACCGCCGGATGGCGGAAGCGGATCTGGCTCCAGTCGTTGCCCGGTGAAACATCAATGGCCGGCATGTGGGTGTAGACGCGCCCGCGCGTGCGGCGGTCCCAGCCCCAGTTGGCGTGACTGACGCGGATCTCGCGCGGTCCCACGATGCCCGTGACCACGCCGACATGGCCGTCCGTCAGGCGGCTGTCCGGCTTCAGGGCCAGCACGGAATAGGGCGCCGGACGGTTGCCGCGCCGGTACCGCCCGGCGGCCTGATCCCACCATGTGTCGGCGTCGCCCCGGATCCGGACCCCCGAAATCTCCCGTGCGTAGGGCACGCACCAGACGAAGTCCTCCGTGCCGCTGTAGGCGGCGACGGGATACAGCCCCTCGCCCACATCCGCCGGGCCGGTACCGCAAGCCGACAGCAACAGCAACACCACTCCGACCCAAGCCGACCGAGTCGGGTGGGGGAGGGGGCTTCGCTTGCCTGAGGTCGTGCAAAGGCCTGACGCCATTCCAGCCTTCTATGGTAATTTTATAAGACCGGACATCATGATAATGCTTTAATGCATTGATTTCAATAGAAAATATTCCCCGGAACTCCGGCCCTGAACCCCAACTCGTCCGGGCGTCTTCCGATGGTGAACCAAACGAACGCTCCCTCCGGTTCCGCCGGGGACAAGAAAAGCCGGGATGGCATATGGTATCGTAAGGCCAACCAGGATGGATGGCGGGCATGAGCGACAACGGCAACGAAGGGAACGGAGGGATCGGGCTCGGCGGGACGCGAGCAGGCGTTGGGCGCGTCGACGGGAGGCGTGCGTCGTTTCGGATTCCGCCGACGGGACCCGATCGGCCCCCGCCGGGGCGCCGGGAAGATGGACGGTCCCCACCCGGTCCAACAGGGCGGCCGCCAGGGCCTGGGTGCTTGGCTTCGCTCGGTCGTTTCTGGCTGGAACTGGGCGGCCTGCTGCTCCTCTACGCGTTCTTCAAGGACGCCTATGCCATCTTCGCCATCATTATCTTTGCCGCCCTTGGGATTGCCGTCGTCGGCTTGGTTGTCGGTCTGATCCGGCCGCACTGGGTGCTTCCGGCCCGCATGGCGCCGAGCCGAATGGCGGTGCTGGGAGTCTATTTCACGCTTCTGATGGTCGTGCTCGTGATCTTCGGGATCATCGGCACGGTGGTTGGCCCCGAGACGGAGTCTTCAGACCCCTCCGGGACCCGCATCGAGCGCGGGACCACTCGCGACTGAGCGCGCCGCTCCCATCGGCACTGTCGCTGGAGCCCGTCCCGCGACCGGTCGCGGCGACACGCCTGCCGTTTCTGACGCTCCTGTGAGACCTTACGGTCGCACGCTGGGCTGACCGTCGCGGGGAGGGGCGCATGGGTCTTCAAGGTGGCGCATGGACGTTCAAGGCCGGCAGCCCGTCCCTGGAGGCCGTGGTCGACGCGCTGCGCGACCGCACCGCGCTCGACCTGGAATCGGAGTACGATGAAGACGACGATCTCATCTGTGTGGAGGCCCCTCAGGTGCGGACCATGCTTCTCCACTGGGAGCGCACCGAGCACCGCATCGCGGTCTGCACGCCGATTCCTTTGCATCCCTATGTGTGGGGCCATCTGGACAAGGCGATGGTCCATCTCGGCGGCGTGTTCGACACGTCGGACGCCGTTCACTCTCCGCCAGAGACCCTGCGCCCAGCGTTCGACCGCCCTTGGCCGGACCTGACCTGGCGCCAGCGCGCGCTTCTCCGGCGTCCGCTTCTGAAAGAGATCGGCCCGCTCCGCGATCGAATCGTCGAGCGGATCGTCGAGCGGCGTGGGCGTCGCTAAGACGCCTACTCCCCCGTCCACTTCGGCTCGCGTTTTTCCAGGAAGGCGTCGATGCCTTCCTCGGCGTCGTGGGCCAGCATGTTGGTGGTCATGACGTCGCTGGCGTAGGCGTAGGCGTCGGCCAGCGGCATGTCCAGTTGGCGATAGAATGCCTCCTTGCCGATGGCCAGCGTCAAGGGCGACTTGGCGGCGATGGTCCCCGCGAGCGCGGCGATGCGCCGGTCAAGCTCGGCCTCGTCGGGCACCACGGCGTTGACCAGTCCGGCGGCCATGGCCTCGTCGGCGGTGATGGGGCGGCCGGTCAACAGCATCTCCATGGCCTGCTTGCGGCCGACATTGCGGGTCAGCGCGACCATGGGCGTGGAGCAGAACAGGCCGATGTTCACGCCCGGCGTGGCGAAGCGCGCGCCCTCAACCGCTACGGCAAGATCGCAGGTGGCCACCAACTGGCACCCGGCCGCCGTCGCCATGCCATGCACGCGCGCGATCACCGGCTTGGGCAGACGTGTGATCGCGAGCATCAGGTTGGAGCACAGCTGGAACAGACCTTCATAAAAGGCCCGGCCCGGGTTGGCCCTGATCTCCTTCAGGTCGTGGCCGGCGCAGAAGGCCGGCCCGTTGGCGGCCAGGACCACGGCCTTGACCGAGTCGTCCTCGGCGATGGCGGTGATGGCCGCCTGCAACTCGGCCATCAGGGCCACGGACAGTGCATTGCGCGCCTTCGGGCGGTTCAGGGTCAGGGTGGCGATGCCCCCCTCGTCCTCGCGCAGCAGAATCGGCTCGGCGGAAGCAGTCTCGGCGATGGCGGCGGTCATGGTTTTGCCTCCCTGATCGTGTTTGCCGAACTCATGTCGCCCGGCGGAGGCGGGCGGTCAAGAGGTCACGAAGGGCGTTCACGGCGCCGCAACCGACAGGGGAACCTCCCTGGTCACGTCGGTGCCGGCCAGTGCATCCCGCACCGTGATTTGGAGCACGTAGTCGCCGGCCGGCAGACGCTCCGTTCCCAGGGTCATGGTCATGTAAACGTCGGTGGACGGGGCGCGGAAGTCGAACGGAACGTCGGCGAAATCGCGTTGTCCGCCCAGGATCGTTCCCGAGGTATCAAGCAGCACGAAGTCCGCCTCCAGACCCATGGTGTAGACACCGTCTACGAACTCATAGGCCAACCCGATGGGCTCGATGTAAAGGTGGAACGGCTCGCCGACGGACAGCGGAGCATTGCCACGCGGTTCGAAGGCGCGGAAGCCGGCCGGGATGTCGGAGCAGGCTTCCAACCGAACGATGTCGAACGGGGCCGCGCTCCAGACGGCGAGCGTGGCCTCGCGCAGGCTCTTCACGGCCTCCGCTGGCCGTCCGGCGGTCACGCTTTCGGCTGCCCTGGCGACGGCGGCGCGCGCCTCGGCGGCGGTGCCGGCGGTCTGGGCGAGTGCGCCGTTGTGCCCCGACAGGCCGCCGATCAGCACCATGGCCCCCGCGATGGCCGTTCGTGTGAGTCTCATCGTCCCGTCCCCTGAAGGTGTTTGTCGACGCCTCGGTTCTATACGGTTCCGTTTACATGCGGTGCCGTTGGGATGTAGTCTGACGACTCCCGCGTCCCCACACACGCAACCATATCCGCCCATGTCCCGGATTTCACTGCCAGAATTCAACGCCATCCTGGACCGCGAGCTTCCCATGACGCGGATGCTCGGCATTTCGACCGAACATATCGAGCACGGTCGGGGGCGGCTGCGTATGGCGTTCAATCCCGATCTGGTCAGGCCCGGCGGCACGGTGGCCGGTCCGGCCATGATGGCGCTGGCCGACATCGCCATGTACGCGGTTGTCCTGAGCCTGCTGGGGCCGGTGGAACTGGCGGTGACCACCAACCTGTCGATCAACTTCCTGCGCAAGCCGGAGCCCGGCGATGTGATTGCGGAAGCCCACGCGCTGAAGGGCGGGCGCCGTCTGATCGTGGTCGAGGTGGAACTGTATTCGGAACGCCCCGGCCCGGATGGCGACCGTCTGCTGGTGGCGCACACGGTGGGCACCTATTCGGCGCCACCGTTGCCGGATGCCGGCGCGGTGGAACGGGCCATCGAGGCCGGTGGATGGGATAAGGTAATATAGTACCATCGGCGCACGGGTCTGAAATCGCCGTGTTTTTTTGCGTTGACAGCGCGTGATCCGGTGGCATAGTGCGCGCTCCGGTGCCGCCGGGAGCCTCCCGCGCGACCCACCCGATTTCAATCCGACAAGCCTGCGACCTCTCGCGGACGGAGAGCCGAATGAAAACCTATTCCGCCAAGCCCAGCGAGGTGGAGCGCAAGTGGTACCTGATCGACGCCGACGGTGTCGTGCTGGGCCGTCTTGCCGCCACCGTCGCCAATATCCTGCGCGGCAAGCACAAGACCATGTACACGCCGCACATCGACACGGGCGACCACGTCATCATCATCAACGCCGACAAGGTGCGCCTGACCGGCCGCAAGCTGATCCAGAAGCGGTTCTACTGGCACACCGGGTATCCGGGCGGCATCAAGAGCAAGACCATGGAACAGATCCTGGGCGGCAAGCACCCGCAGCGCGTGGTCGAGAAGGCCGTCGAGCGCATGGTGCCGAAGGGACCGTTGGGCCGGGCGCAGCTCGGCAAGCTGCGCGTCTACGCCGGGGGCGAGCACCCGCACGCGGCACAGCAGCCGGAGGTCCTGGACCTCGCCGCCCGCAATTCCAAGAACAAGAGGAGTCACTAGGCCATGGCTGAGGAACGCGTGGGCCTGGAAGGCCTCAAGGACGCCATGACCGGTCAGGCCGCCGCCACCACGGCCGCGCCGACCGGCTCCGCCACCACCGCCGAGGCGGAGACCGCCCAGCGCCAGCCGATCCGCGATGCCTTCGGCCGTGCCTACGCCACCGGCCGACGCAAGAACGCCGTCGCCCGGGTCTGGCTCAAGCCCGGCAGCGGACGCATCACCGTCAACGGCCGCGACATCGTGACCTACTTCCCGCGTCCGGTGCTGCGCATGGTCATCAACCAGCCGTTCGTGGTGACCCAGACCATGGGTCAGTTCGATGTCGTCTGCACCGTCAAGGGCGGCGGACTGTCGGGCCAGGCCGGCGCCGTGCGCCACGGCCTGTCGCACGCCATGGGCCGCTGGGACCCGTTGCTGCGCCCGCCGCTGAAGGCCCAGGGCTTCCTGACCCGCGATAGCCGTGTGGTCGAGCGTAAGAAGTACGGCAAGGCCAAGGCCCGCCGCAGCTTCCAGTTCTCGAAGCGTTAGGGCCACGTTCCCGCCGTTTTCCGTGGTACCATCGGCGAGGGATAACGCCGATGGACCCGGAACGGAGGCCAGGACTCATGACGACCAAATGCTCTTCCATGCCCGTCGTGGCCGCCGTGCTGGCCGGGGCCCTCGCGCTGGCCGCGTGCAGCACGGTGGAGGGCATCGGCAAGGACATTTCGGCGGGCGGCCAAGTGCTGTCCAACACCGCCCGCGACGTGAAGGAAAAGATGTAAGGTCGGCCGGCGCGGATCCTCCCGCGTCCCGACCTTGACCCCAGCCCGCGCCTGCGCCACTGTCCCGAGCCCCCGGCCTGTGGTTCTTCCGCCGGGGCGTTCCACTCAGGGGCCCAGGTGCCATGCTCCAGACCGAATTCTACCGCGTCAAGCGGCTGCCGCCGTACGTCTTCGCCGAAGTCAACGCCATGAAGGCGCGCGCCCGCGCCGCCGGCGAGGACATCATCGACCTGGGCATGGGCAACCCCGACCAGCCCACGCCGCAGCACATCGTCGACAAGCTGGCCGAGGCCGCCGCCAACCCGCGCGCCCACCGCTATTCCGCCTCGCGCGGCATTCCCGGGCTGCGCCGCGCGCTGGCGGCGTACTACGAACGGCGGTTCAACGTCTCGCTCGACCCGGAGACGGAAACCATCGTCACCCTGGGCTCGAAGGAGGGCCTCGCCAACCTCGCCCAGGCCATCACCAGCCCGGGCGACATCGTGCTGGCGCCCAACCCCAGCTATCCGATCCACGCCTTCGGCTTCATCATCGCCGGCGGCTCGGTGCGCCATGTGCCGTGCGAGCCCGATCACACCTTCCTGGAGGCGCTGGAGCGCGGCGTGCGGCATTCGGTGCCGAAGCCCATCGCGGTGCTGCTGAACTATCCGTCCAACCCGACGGCCTATGTGGCCGACCTGGATTTCTATGGGCAGGTAGTGGACTTCTGCCGCCATCACGGTATCTACATCCTGTCTGATCTGGCCTATTCAGAAATCTATTTCAACGACCAGCCGCCGCCGTCGGTGCTTCAGGTGCCGGGCGCGCGCGAGGTGGCGGTCGAGTTCACCTCGCTGTCCAAGAGCTACAACATGCCCGGCTGGCGCATCGGCTTCGCCGCCGGAAGCCGGCACCTGATCGGGGCGTTGACCCGCATCAAGTCCTACCTGGACTACGGCGCCTTCACGCCGGTGCAGGTTGCGGCGACGGCGGCGCTCAACGGCCCGCAAGAGTGCGTGGGCGAGATCCGGCAGATGTACAAGGAGCGCCGCGACGCCATGGTGGAGGCGTTCGACCAGGCCGGCTGGACGGTGCCGTCTCCGCCGGCGACCATGTTCGCCTGGGTGCCGGTGCCGCCGGCGTTCGCCCACATGGGCTCGCTGGAGTTCTCCAAGCTGCTGTTGCAGGAAGCCAAGGTGGCGGTCTCGCCCGGCATTGGCTTCGGCGAATACGGTGACCGGCATGTCCGCATCGCTCTGGTGGAAAACCGGCAGCGCATCCGGCAGGCGGCCCGCAATATCAAGGGCTTCCTGTCCAATTATGACAGTCTGCTTGAAGATTCTGAACGAAAGCGCACGGAGGTTTAGGAATTATGGCGGCGCCGTTGAAGATTGCCATCGCCGGTCTGGGCACGGTCGGGGTCGGGACGGTGCAGCTTCTGCAGGAGCATGCGCGCGTCGTCGCGGCCCGGTGCGGCCGTCCCATTGAGATCACGGCCGTCAGTGCCCGCGACCGGCTGCGCAATCGGGGCTGCGATGTCTCCATGGCGACGTGGTACGATGATCCGGTGGCCATGGCTCGCGAGGCCGACGCCGACGTGATCGTGGAACTGATCGGCGGCTCCGATGGCGTGGCGCGGGAAACCGTGCAGGCCGCTCTGGAGGCCGGGCGCGGCGTGGTGACGGCCAACAAGGCGCTGCTGGCCATGCACGGCACGGCGCTGGCGCGGGCTGCCGAGGCGACCGGGGTGCATCTGGCCTACGAGGCCGCCGTGGCTGGCGGTATTCCGATCATCAAGGCCCTGCGCGAGGGATTGGCCGGCAACCGGGCGCGTCGCGTCTACGGCATCCTCAACGGCACCTGCAACTACATCCTGACCACGATGGAGGAGACAGGGCGCGACTTCGAGGACGTGCTGGAGGAGGCCCAGCACCTGGGCTACGCCGAGGCCGACCCCACCTTCGACGTCGACGGCATTGATGCCGCCCACAAACTCGCCCTTCTGACCAGCGTGGCGTTCGGCCGCCCGGTGGATTTCGCCTCCGTGTCCATGGAGGGTATCCGCCACGTCACCGCCATGGACATCGTCCATGCCGATGAACTCGGCTACCGGATCAAGCTGCTCGGGGTTGCGGAGGAGACCGAGCACGGGATTCTGCAGCGCGTGCATCCGTGCATGGTGCCCAAGAACGGCCCCATTGCCTCCGTGGACGGCGTGTTCAATGCCGTCGTGGTGGAAGGCGACCACGTCGGCCGCGCCAAGCTGGAGGGCCGGGGCGCCGGCGCGGGGCCGACCGCTTCCGCCGTTGTCGCAGACATCATGGACATGGCGGCCGGTCGCGGGGCGCCGACCTTCGGTGTTCCCGTGGATCGTTTGACCGAAAGCGCGGCGGCGTCCATCAATACCCACATTGGCGCCTACTACGTGCGGCTGATGGTGCTGGATCGGCCCGGCGTCTTCGCCGAGATCGCGACCGCCCTGCGGGATGCGCAGGTGTCGATGGAGTCCATCCTTCAGCGCGGTCATGCGCCCGGCGAGATCGTCCCGGTGGTGATGACCCTGCATCCCACGGTTGAGGCCGCCGCGATACGCGTGCTCGCTCACATCGCCGATATCGACGCCGTGGTCGAGCCGCCCTGCATGATCCGCATTGAAGACCTCTGAGAAGGGCAGGGGCGGTGCGTCCCCGGCGCCGCGCCGATGTGGTATGGTGGCCGATGTTTCGGTTGGAGGCCCCGCGCCATGACACCCCGAGAGTCGGACCACGAGCCCTATCACGTTCTGGAACGCAATCTTGCCCTGGAAATGGCGCGGGTGACGGAATCCGCGGCGCTGGCCGCCTCCCGCTTCATGGGGCGCGGTGATGAGCGGGCCGCTGTGCACGCCGCCAGCCGGGCCATGCGGATGGCCCTGAACGGGGTCGGGATCACCGGGCGGGTGATGATCGGCGATGACCACCCGGACGATGGCGGCGACGGGGACACCGAGTCCGGGGCCGGCGATACCCGGGGCCTGGGAGACGGCATGCCCGTGGGAACCCGCAGCGGCCCCAGCGTGGAGATCGCCGCGCAACCGGTCGAGGGCGCCACCACCTGCGCAACCGGCATGCCGAATTCCCTGTCGCTTCTGGCTTTGGGCGAGACCGGTAGCTTCCTCGCCATGCCCCCGGGTCTGTACATGGAAAAGATCGCCGTCGGCCCTGGCGTGCCGGCGGGTGTCCTGGACATCGAGGCGCCCCCCGGCGAAAATGTGCGCGCCCTGGCCCGGATCAGGGGCAAGGAGCCCGGCGATCTGGTGGTCTGCATCCTCGATCGCCCCCGCAACGAGGCCATCATTTGGGCGGTGCGGGAGGCGGGCGCCCGCGTCCGCATCATCCAGGACGGCGACGTCTCCGGAATCATGGCGACCACCGAGCCCGACAGCGGCGTGGACATGCTGATGGGCAGCGGCGGCGCGCGGGAGGGCATCCTGTCGGCGGCGGCCATGGTCTGCCTGGGCGGTTGGATGCAGGGGCGCCCGCTGCCGCGTTCGGATGCCGACCGGGCCGCTTTCCGGAAGGTCGGTTTGGCCGATCCCACGCAAACGCTGGCCCTGGAAGACATGGTGAAAGGCGACCTGATGTTCGCCGCCACCGGAATCACAGACGGCCCGGTTCTGCGCGGGGTCCGCCAGTGGCCCGGCGGGGCCTCGACTCACTCTCTGGTAGCGCGCACCAAGTCGGGCACGGTAAGACGGATTGAGGCTCGGCACGATTTGCGGCGCAAGCTGGGCCTCCCGGGTGCGGACGAACCGGCGTGACGGTATCCGGGGCCGTGACGGAGGCAACCGCTCTGTTGGGTGTGGAGCGTTCGGTCCTGGGCCGCCGCTGGCGCCTCCGGACGGTCGACGACCGGCTGGTGGAGGCCCTGTCGCAACGCTTCGACCTGCCTGACATCGCGGCCCGGGTGGTCGCGGGACGCGGCGTCACGTTGGAGGCGGCGTCGGGGTTCCTGACCCCCACCATGCGGGACCTGCTGCCTGACCCCAGTCATCTACAGGACTTGGATAGCGCCGTTGGTCGGCTGGCGAAAGCCGTCGAGCGCGGCGAGACCATCGCCGTGTTTGGCGACTACGATGTGGACGGCGCCACCTCATCGGCCCTGCTGCGGCGCTTTCTGCAAGCCGTCGGGGCCGATGTCGTCGTTTACATCCCCGACAGGATGGCGGAAGGCTACGGTCCGAACACGCCGGCCTTGCTGGCGCTCAGAGAGCGGGGGGCGGCGGTCTGCGTCTGCGTGGATTGCGGCACCACGGCGGTCGAACCGTTGACGGCGGCGCGCGACGCCGGGCTGAACGTGATGGTGGTGGACCACCACGAACCGGGGGACGTCGCGCCGCCGACCGTGGCCCTCATCAATCCGAAGCGGCGCGATGAAAGTACGCCGCATGTTGATCTCGCCGCCGTGGGGGTCACGTTTCTTCTCGTGGTCGGCCTGAACCGGGCGCTGCGGGCGGCCGGCTGGTACGACGGGCCGGACGGGCCGCGGCCGGAGCCGGATCTCATGGGCCTGTTGGATCTCGTCGCCCTTGGAACCGTCTGCGATGTCGTGCCGCTGACGGGCCTGAACCGGGCATTCGTGTCCCAGGGGCTGCGCGTCGCGGCCCGGCGGGGCAATACGGGTCTGGCCGCACTGTGCGACGTGGCGAGGGTGACACCGCCGCTGACGGCGTTTCATCTCGGCTACGTCCTGGGTCCCCGGATCAACGCCGGGGGGCGGGTCGGGGACTCGTCCATGGGGACGCGACTGCTGAGCACGGACGATCCCGACGAGGCGCGCCGGCTGGCGGAAGCGCTCGACGCGGTCAACGCCGACCGACAGGAGATCGAGGCCCAGGTCCTGCTGGAGGCCGTCGAACAAGTGGAGGGCACGCTTGCACCGGATGAGCCGCCTTTGGTCATGGCCGTGGGTGACGGGTGGCATCCGGGCGTCGTGGGCATCGTCGCCAGCCGCCTCCGGGAGCGCTATGACCTGCCGGCCTGTGTGCTGACCGTCGAGGGCAACCAAGCGAAAGGCTCGGGTCGCTCCGTCCCGGGGGTCGACCTGGGGCGGGCGGTGATCGCGGCGCGGGAGGCGGGTCTGCTGACCCTCGGGGGGGGGCACGCGATGGCTGCCGGCTTCAGCCTGCATCCGGGTCGGATTGAGGCCTTCCGCGCGTTTCTGGTCGCGCGGCTGCGGGACCAGGTGGGCGAGGGGGGGCTTCCCGACCCGAGCCTTGAGTTCGACGGAACCTTGGCCGTTGAGGGCGCCACGGAAGCGCTGATTGGCCACCTGGATCGCGTCGCTCCATTCGGATCCGGCAATCCAGAGCCGGTGTTCGTGATCGCGGATGCCCGCGTGCTGTTCGCGGACGTGGTCGGAATGGGGCACGTCCGGTGCCGGTTGGGCGGGCACGCGGGAGGGCGGCTCAAGGGTATTGCGTTCCGCGCGGCGGACAACGATCTGGGGCAAGGACTCCTGACGGCGACCGGATCCGTGGTCCATGTCGCCGGAACGTTGCGGCTGGATCGATGGCGCGGTCAGGCGGAGCCGCAAATCGTGATTACCGATCTGGCCACAGCGCGATAACGTTTCGGGGGCCGCGTCTTTCGGCCACGGCCAGGATCGGCTATCGTGTTGCGAGGTCGGCCGGAACGGCGATCCGACCACGGGCAGGCAGAGGGATTCATGACCGAAATGCCCAACAGGCCCGCCGCCGCGCCACCAGAGGCGCGAGGTCCCTCGGATTCATCCGGCATGGATGATCAGGCCCGCCATCGAGCGGAGCAGGCACGCGTCATTCATACCATCAACGAGGCGCTGAGCGGACCGGTGCTGGACGTCTACCGTTCGGTGCTCCCGAAGCTGAAACCGTATTCGTACCAGGATGTTCTGGCGTCGCCGGATCTGGTCGAGGGGTGCATGGTGTTCTTCGAGAAGCAGCCTGACCTGTTCCGCCATCTGCTCGTCGATGAGGCAGGGCACCCGGTTAGCGATGAGACGCAACCGTTATCCTGTGGCCGCTCCATCAAGGACATCCGGTTGCTTGTGATCCGGACCACGGCGAAGAAGTACTTTCGGACCCACGGCGACAAATTTGGTGACGTCAAGGAACACAGTGAACGGGACGACAGCATCGTCAACGCCAAGATGCTGGACCGACTGTTCGATCTTGTCACGCGCCTGTGGCAGGGCAAGCCCCTCAAAAAACCACCGCAAAAAAAACGGAAGAAGCAAAAAAGCGGAGCCGACGCATTTTATGAAACAATCGCGCCGTTCCTGCGATTTCGTTGGCAGGTCAAGCTGATACCCTATTACGCGACCTTGCCCCGGTCCTTGGTCGAGGAACTTGGAGAGGGGCTGCTGCGGTTGCGGCGCCCGGAGGATCTGGAGTCCCTGTTGCGTATCGGCCGCGAGGATTTCAACGAAGCGCAGCGCATGACCGGCGATCTGTCCCGTGAGATGCTGGATACGGAACCACGGGCGGCCAAGGGCGTGGTCCATGCCGGCCAGCACGAATACGGCCGCCTTCTGTCCAGTCTGCACGAACACATGGGCGCCCGATTCTGGAAGGTGTTCGTCGAAACCTCTCGGATCGACAGCCTGCGTTCCAAGAACATCGCCGACATCGTTGAGATGGCCTCTCATCTCGACCGCATGAGCCCCGAAAGCGTTGAAGGCATGGTGAGCCATCTTGAACGGCGCCAGATCGCGCCCTTCCTGCGTGCGGCGGAATCCGTGCTGGACCCCAAGGATTTCGATGCTGTGTTCGGGATTCCGGGCAACCCTCGTTTGGCGCGCATCTTCATGCAAAAGGCCACGATGCTGAAAACGGATCCCAACGAGCCCGATGACTTTGAAAACCGTCTGCCCGTCATATTTAAGGCTTGGCGGTCTTCACCCGAGCACTTCGCCAAAAACCTGTAGAGCCGCCGTGATCGAAACCGCAACCGCGTGGACCGGTGGACGGATATGGCGCCGTGCGGAATAATCCTCATAGTGCAGGTGTCAGCTGCGGAGGGCCAACATGTCGCGTTCCATATCTCGCCACCGTTCCCACCTACGCGGTGGCGGTGGGATCGGCGTTCTTGCGGTGTGTCTGCTCACATTGACCCTGCCGGCCTGTGCACAGGCCCCGGCCCCACCCTCGAAACCGGTCCCGCCCCCCATCGCGGCGCAGCCCGGGGCGGAACCGCAGCCCGCTGCGCAAGGAGGGGTGAACTTTTCAGTCTGGCTTCGGGGTCTGAAGGCGGAAGCCCGGTCCAGGGGAGTCTCCGAGGCGACCCTGGACCGGGCGTTCAGGGACGTGACGCCGAATCCCCGCGTGGTCGAACTTGACCGCCGCCAGCCGGAATTCACCAGCACCTTCTGGGGATATTTCAATCGCGCCGTCTCAGAGGACCGCATTCGAGACGGCCGGGCGATGCTCGCCCGCCACGGGGCGCTTCTGAACCGCATTTCGGCCCAGACCGGAGTGCCGGCCGCCGTTCTTGTGGCCTTCTGGGGCGTGGAAACCAACTATGGAGGCAATCTCGGTGGCTTCAATGTGATCGAGGCGTTGGCGACCCTGGCCCACGATGGCCGGCGCGGGGCGTTCTTCCGGGAACAGCTTTTGACGGCCCTGGAGATCATCGATCAGGGCCATATCAGTCCGGATGCGATGGCGGGCTCGTGGGCTGGAGCCATGGGACAGATGCAGTTCATGCCGACCACCTTCCGCGATCACGCCGTCGACGCGGACGGGGATGGGCGCAAGGATATCTGGGGGGATCTGACCGACGCGTTCGGCTCCGGCGCGAACTTTCTGGCCGACCTGGGCTGGCGATCAGACCAGATTTGGGGCCGTCAGGTGCGGCTGGCGCCGGGATTCGACCTGACGCAGTCGGACCTGGACATCCGCAAACCGCTGGCGGAGTGGGCGGCCCTGGGCGTGCTCCGGGCCGATGGCGGCCCCTTGCCGGTGGTTCCCGGCATGACGGCGTCGCTGCTGCTGCCGGCCGGGCACGAGGGACCCGCGTTCCTGGTCTACGACAACTTCCGGGTCATCATGCGGTGGAACAACTCAAGCTTCTATGCCCTGGCCGTGGGGCAGTTGTCCGACCGCATCGCGGGAGGCGGACCCCTTGTGGGAGCCTTTGACCGCGACCCGGCCCCGTTGCGGCACCTGGAAGTCAGGGAACTCCAGCAATTGCTCAATCTTCTCGGGCTTGAGGCCGGTCCCATCGACGGGCTCGTCGGCCCAGGGACCCGGGCGGCGATCCGTCGGTTCCAGGCCGCGCAGGGTGTGCCGGCTGATGGGCACGCGGACCCCGCATTGCTGAGCCATGTTCGGCGCGTGGCCGGCGGATCGGCGTCGAACTGAAGTCCGTCACTGTGATGGGCGCGTGCCTCTTGCGGGGTGGGGCGGTCAACGGTACAGTGCCCCCCAGAAGCAAGATGCTGCCCCCGTCCGGCCGTGGGCCTACTAGGTTTTGTCGCAGGTAGGCGAGTCGGGCTTGGCGAGACCTGCCTCTGTGGTCTCGCGGTGGGGGCCGGCCGAGGAGAGCGCACGACCGATGACGGCACGTCCCCTGACCGCACCCCTGTTCGTTCTGGCCGCCATCCTGGGCATGGCGGGCTGCGCAGAAACCACGCTGACCATCGATGCGGCGAAATCCCTCTCCAACGCCACGACGGACAGTTCGTCGCAGGCGGGGCATTTCAAGGTGGGTGACCCCTACACCATCAACGGTCAGCACTACGTGCCGCGTGACGATCTGGCCTACAATGAGACCGGTGTCGCCTCCTGGTACGGACCGGGCTTTCACGGAAAGAGCACCGCCAACGGTGAACGCTTTGACGAGAACGCCCTGACGGCGGCCCACAGGACGTTGCCATTGCCGTCCATGGTACAGGTTACCAATCTGGATAACGGGCGAACCGTGGTTCTGCGGGTCAATGATCGTGGCCCGTTTGCCAAGGATCGGATCCTGGATGTCTCCAAGAGGGCGGCGGAGGTTCTGGGCTTCCGACGGCGGGGCAAAGCCCCGGTTCGGGTGACCATCCTGGCCGAGGAAAGCCTGGCGCTCAGGACCGGCGGCGGGCCCGTGGCGCCGTCGTCGGCCCCGCCGCCGGTCGCGGCGCCGACCTTCCAGATGGCAACCGTCTATCCCAATCCCGGTCCCGGCCGCGCTCCGACGGTCATGGCCAGCGCCGATGCGTGGTACATCCAGGCGGGTGCGTTTTCCGACACCATCAACGCCCGTCGGGTGGTCTCAAGCTTGTCCGCTTTGGGCCCGGCCCATCTCTCACAAACACTTCAGGATGGCCGCCCCTTGACCCGGGTGAGGATCGGACCCCTTCCCAACACGCGCGATGCGGCGCGGCTGTTGCAGCAGGTTCAGGCTTCGGGGTATCCTGAGGCTCGTCTTGTCGCCGACTGACCGGCACATCGAAACGCTAGGGCCGGCCGCGAATTGTCTCTACCTCAATGGCTTGGCTATGATTTTTAATGCAAAGAATGAAGTACTCCGGCGGCGGTGCACTGCTCGTGCCCGGGTTGCCGTGGTGGTGGCGCTGGTCGCAGTCCTGGGTGTGCTCGGGGTCAGTCCGGCACAGGCGATTGAGACCACGGCGCGAGAAGCCCTGTTGATGGACTTCGACACTGGCACTGTGATGCTGGAGAAGAACGCCGACGACCCCATGCCGCCCTCGTCCATGAGCAAGCTGATGACCACCTTCATGGTGTTCGAGCAGCTCAAGGCGGGGCGGATGTCGCTCGACGATACCTTCACGGTCAGTGAGAACGCTTGGCAGAAGGGCGGCGCGGCCAGCGGTGGCTCCACCATGTTTCTGGACCCGAATTCGTCGGTTCGCCTGGAAGACCTGCTGCGTGGCATCATCGTCCAGTCCGGCAACGATGCCTGCATCGTCGTCGCGGAGCATCTGGCGGGGACCGAGGAGGCCTTTGCCGACTCCATGAACCGGCGGGCGCCGGAGATCGGCCTTGCGCACAGCGTTTTCCAGAACTCAACCGGTTTGCCCCACCCCGAACATTCGATGACGGCGCGCGATCTGGCCACTTTGGCCAAGCGCATCATCACAGACTTTCCAGAATACTACCCGTACTATTCCGAAAAGGAATTCAGTTATAACGGGATAACACAGCATAACCGGAATCCCTTACTGTACAAGAATGTCGGCGCTGATGGCCTGAAGACTGGCCATACCAGTGTCGCCGGCTATGGTTTGACTGCGTCGGCCCAGAACAACGGGCGGCGGCTGATCCTGGTTCTCAATGGCCTTGAAAGCACGCGCGCGCGTGCTGAGGAATCGGAACGTTTGATGTCTTGGGGGTTCAGAACATTCGAAAACGTGGAGATGTTCAAACCTGGCGCCACCGTCTCGGATGCGGAAGTCTGGCTCGGACAAACGGAAACGGTTCCCCTCGTGCTGCCGGACGGGCTGACCGTGACCCTGCCACGCAACGCGCGCCGGACCATGAAGGTCCTGGTCCGCTACGACGGCCCGATCCCGGCACCCATAGCGCGGGGTCAGGAAATCGCCACCCTGGTCATTGAGGCGCCGGATATCCAGCCGATCTCCTTTCCCCTGCAGGCGGGGACCAATGTCGAACGCATGGGAATCGTCAACCGGATGTTCGCGGCCTTGCGGCACATTGTTCTCGGGCTGGTGATTCCCGAGCCCGAGGGTTCGACGGCCATCGGCGGAACTTGACATCTGACCGGGGGTGAAATGGGCTGGGCCATGACGACACCGCGCGGGCGATTCATCACGTTTGAAGGCGGCGAAGGCATGGGAAAGTCCACCCAGGCCCGCCGTCTCGCAGAGGTCTTGCGTGAGCAGGGGCTTTCGGTGGTGGAAACGCGTGAACCCGGGGGCGCAGAGGGCGCGGAACGGTTGCGCAACGTCCTTCTGGAGGCGCCTGCGGAGTGCTGGGATTCGATCAGCGAGGCGTTGATCGTATCGGCGGCCCGGCGAAACCATCTGCGTCATACGATTCGGCCGGCCCTCGACAAGGGAGCCTGGGTTGTTTGCGACCGCTTCGTGGATTCGACGACCGCCTACCAGGGACACGGCCACGGGGTTGACCTGGAAAACCTGGAGTATCTCTATGATTTGGCAGCGGGACCGTTCGGGCCCGACCTGACGCTGATTCTCAACATGGATCCGGACGAGGGGCTGGCGCGGGCCCGCTCTCGTGGGGTCGTGACCCGGTTCGAGATCCTGGATCGGGATTTTCACCACCGGGTCAATCTCGGGTTCCTGGCCATTGCCAGGCGGGAACCGGAACGGTGCGTGCTTGTCGACGCCGACGGCGATGAGGACACGGTGGCCGCCCGGGTGCTTTCGGTTGTCAGGGAGCGCATGCGGTCCTGGGCGCTGGATGCCGAGGTTGTCGAGGGACGGGCGAGCGAGGAGGACGCGGCCGATGGTGCGGGGCAGGGGAACGACGGCCGACAACCCGTCGAGGGGCTCGACTGAGGACGAGCCGGCCCCGCGCGAGAATTCCATCCTTTTCGGACAGGAGGAGGCGGAAGGTGCCGTGCTGCGGGCCTGGACCGGTGGGCGCATGAGCCATGCCTGGTTGCTGACAGGACCGAGGGGCATCGGCAAGGCGACTCTGGCCTACCGGATGGCCCGGTTTATCCTGGCCGACGGATCGACGGGAAGGAGCGCGGCGGCGGACGACGGCCCCGGGCTGTTCGGCGATCCGGAGCCCACACCCGCTCTAGCCCAGGGTCTCGCCTTGGACCCGAACCATCCCGTGTTCCACCGGGTGCGCGCGGGCAGCCACGCCGACCTGCGGGTGATCGAGCGCGGGTTCGCCAATGAAAAACAGGCCGAGAAGGATATCGAGGCCGGCCGCGAGCCGCGTCGCCGCGACGGGATCGTGGTCGGGGATGTCCGTGATCTGGGAGCTTTCCTGTCCCTGACGCCGGCCGAGGGCGGGTGGCGCGTGGTGGTGATCGATGCCGCCGACGAGATGAACCGCAATGCCGCCAACGCCGTGCTGAAGGTTCTGGAGGAACCGCCGCGCCGATCCGTGCTGCTGCTGGTGGCGCACAACCCGGCGCGCCTGCCGGCGACAATTCCGTCGCGGTGCCGCCGTCTGGCGCTGCGCCCCCTGGCTGAGCCGGTGATGCGGGAGCTGCTCGCAAGATACCGGCCGGACTTGGACGAAACGGCGCGGGAGACCCTGGTGGGGCTGTCGCGGGGCAGCATCGGGCGAGCGCTTGGCTTGGCCCGCGCGGGGGGGCTGGATCTTCATGGCGAGGTCATGGCTCTGGTGGCGCAGGCCCCGCGCATGGATGTGACGCGATGCCATGCCTTGGGGGATCGGGTCGCCAAGGACGAGACGGCTTGGCATCTGTTCCGGGACCTCGTGCCCGGCTGGTTGGCGCGGTTGACGCGTACCGGAGCCGTCGGCACCGCGCCCGACCCCGGGTCGGAGGACGGGGAGGGGGCCTTGATGCGCCGGCTGTGCGAGGCCGGCGCCCTTGATCGCTGGATCGCCGTGTGGGAAAAGACGAACCATCTGCTGGACCGGGCCGACGCCGTCAACCTGGACCGCAAGCATGCCGCACTGGCTGTTCTCTCATTGATCGACCGCGCGGCGGCGCGGTCGTAACCGGACCAGTGCGGTCAGCCCCTCTTTGACTCGGAGCCAATGTCCATGTCGGGCCGTCCCCCGTTCTACATCACGACGCCCATCTACTACGTGAACGACAGTCCGCACATCGGGCATGCGTATACGACCCTGGCCTGCGATGTCATGGCGCGCTTCAAGCGGCTGGACGGCTATGACGTCAAGTTCCTGACGGGCACCGATGAGCACGGGCAGAAGGTGGAGAAATCCGCCCAGGCCAAGGGGATGGACCCCCAGACCTTCACCGACATGGTGTCGCGGAACTTCTTCGATCTGGCGGCGGCCCTGAACTTCTCCAACGACGATTTCATCCGCACGACGGAGGATCGTCACACCCGTGCCTGTCAGGCGCTGTGGGACGAACTGATCAAGCGCGACGAAATCTACCTGGGGAGTTACGCCGGGTGGTATGCCGTGCGGGACGAGGCATTCTACGGCGAGGACGAACTGACCACGGGGCCGGACGGCCGGAAACGGGCGCCCAGCGGTGCCGAGGTGGAGTGGGTCGAGGAGCCGAGCTACTTCTTCCGCCTGTCCAAGTGGGCCGAACCGCTGCTGGACCTGTACGAGCGCCGCCCCGATTTCGTGGCGCCCGACAGCCGCCGCAACGAGGTCATGAGTTTCGTCAAGGGCGGCCTGAACGACCTGTCGGTGTCGCGGACGACGTTTTCCTGGGGCATTCCCGTGCCCGGCGACGACGACCACATCATGTACGTCTGGCTCGACGCCCTGACCAACTACATCACCGCCGTCGGCTATCCGGAGACGGAGACGGGCGAATATGCCACCCACTGGCCGGCCGATCTGCACATGGTCGGTAAGGACATCCTGCGTTTTCACGCTGTCTACTGGCCGGCCTTCCTGATGGCCGCCGGGCTGGAGCCACCGAAGCGCGTGTTCGCCCACGGCTGGTGGACCAACGAGGGGCAGAAGATCTCCAAGTCCCTGGGCAATGTCATCGACCCCTACGACCTAGTGAAGAGCTACGGCCTGGATCAGGTGCGCTATTTCCTGCTGCGCGAGGTGCCGTTCGGCAATGACGGTGATTTCTCGCATCGGGCGATGGTCAACCGGATGAACGGCGAGTTGGCCAACGACTTGGGCAATCTGGCCCAGCGTGTGCTGTCGATGATCGCCAAGAACTGCGGGGGCGCGGTGCCGGAGCCGGGGCCGCTGACCGACGAGGACACCGCGTTGCTGGGACAGGCGCGGGGTCTTCTGCCGGCCGTGCGCGCCGCCATCGACCGGCAGGCCTTCCATGAGGCGCTGGAGGCGTTGTGGGTTGTGGTGCGCGCCGCCAATGCCTACGTGGACCGGCAGGCACCCTGGGCGCTGCGCAAGACCGATCCGGCGAGGATGGCCACGGTCCTTTGGGCGCTGGCCGAGACCATCCGTCACGTCGCGGTTCTCATCCAGCCGGTGGTGCCGGACTCGGCGGCGCGGATGCTCGACCAACTGGGCGTTCCCTCCGACGCGCGTGACTTCACGGCCCTGGGTGAGGGTGGGGCACTGGTGCCGGGCGCGCCGTTGCCTAAGCCCCAGGGCATCTTCCCCCGGTATGTTGAGCCGGAAACAGAGGCCTGAGCCATGCTCGTTGACAGTCATTGCCATCTGGATTTCCCGGATCTCGCCGAGGATCTGGACGAGGTGGTGGCGCGGGCACGGCAGGCCGGCGTCGGCCATATGCTGACCATTTGCACCCATGTCACGCGATTTGAGCGGGTGCTTGCGGTGGCGCGCCGGTTCGAGGGCGTGGACTGCACGGTCGGCATCCACCCGCACGAGGCCGGCAAGGAGCCCGAAACCTCTGCCGAGACGCTGATGGCCCTGGCGGACGACCCGAAGGTGATCGGTTTCGGCGAAACCGGTCTGGACTTCTTCTACGAACACAGCCCGCGCGACGCCCAGGAACGCAGCTTCCGCCAGCACATCCGCGCGGCGCGGGAAAGCGGCCTGCCGGTGATCGTCCACACCCGCGACGCCGACACGGACACCGTGCGGATTCTGGGAGAAGAACAGGCCGAAGGGGCCTTTCCAGGGCTTATACACTGCTTTAGCTCAAGCGCGCAACTCGCTGAAAGAGCAGTAGAACTTGGCATGATGGTGTCGATCAGCGGGATCGTCACCTTCAAGAAGGCGGAAGCTCTTCGCGAAACCGTCCGGGCCCTCCCGCTCGACCATCTACTAGTAGAGACTGACGCGCCGTATCTGGCGCCGGTTCCCAAGCGCGGCAAGCGCAACGAACCGGCGTTTACGGCCTACACGGCGGCAACGGTGGCCGAGGTCAAGGGCGTCTCCGAGGCCGAGTTGGCGCGCGCCACCACCGACAATTTCTTCCGTCTGTTCACCAAGGCCCGTCGCCCGGCGGCCGTGGCGGCGGCGGAATAACGCCGACGGTGGTCTCATTGCGCGCAACCATTCTCGGGTGCGGCGCCGCGCCCGGCGTTCCCAGCATTGCCAACGGCTGGGGCCGGTGCGATCCCACCAATCCACGCAACCGGCGGCGGCGGGCTTCCATTCTGGTTGAGTCCGAGGCAGGGCAGGGCGCGCCTCCGGTCCTGGTGGACACCACGCCGGACCTGAGGGAACAGCTTCTCGATGCTGGCGTCAGCGCCCTGGCGGCAGTGTTGTACACCCATGCCCACGCCGATCATCTGCACGGCCTCGACGATCTCCGCGAGGTCAACCGCGCGATGCGCGGACCCCTGGACATCCACGCCGACGCGGACACCCTAAGGGTCATCCAGGACCGGTTTCCCTACGTCCTGACACCACAGCCGGAGGGTGTCCGCTGGATTTTCAAGCCGCTCCTGGTGCCCCACGTCGTTGACGGCCCGTTCGAGGCCGGGGACATGCGGATCGTTCCGTTTCTGCAGGACCATAAGGTCATGCAGACGCTCGGGTTCCGGTTCGGAACCGGACTGGCGTACAGCACCGACGTTGAGACCCTGGACGACGCCGCGTTCGGGGCACTGGAAGGCATCGACACCTGGATCGTTGGATGCATCGGTTGGGATGAGCATCCGACCCATGCCCATGTGGGCCGCGTGCTCGAATGGGCCAAACGCGTAAAACCGCGTCGGGTGATTCTGACCCATCTCGGCCTGGGCCTGGATTACGAGGCCTTGAGGCGGGCGCTTCCGCCGTATGTCGAGCCGGCATTCGATGGAATGGTCGTTGACGTGCCGGATGTTGCGGCTCTGCCTACGAGTAGATAGACGCCATCCGTTTCCGGGCCGGATTGCTATTCATAATATACATTATGCGACAATCGTATCGAGGCGGCAACCGCAACCTCGTTGAATGTTTTAGCTTTTTCGCCGCTGCGGGATCCTGTTCCCTGTGCTCATGCCCTCGGCCACGTCGATGAAATCCCGGATCTGGCCCAAGGACCGACGGCTGCGAAGCCAGACGATCGATTCCTCCGCCGTAACGTCCGAGTCAAAAAAGGGCACGACCTGAAATCTCGGGTCGGGCGGCACGTCGTGTTCAAGAACGAGCGCGAGACCAAGGTGATTGGCCACGGCCTCGTATACGGCTTCACGGGTTTCAAGTCGCAGGATTGGCCGGGGGCGCAAGCCATGCATGGCCAGAGCCCTGTCAGCCATCTTCTGGGTGGTGGACAGGCCGAGACGCATAATCAGGGGCTCGGCGGCGACCTCGCTCAACGACACGGCCTCGTGCTTCACTAGGGCGTGATCCGCTGGCACCAGCGCGGCCAATCGGTGGCGCAGGAAGACAATGTGATCAAGGCGTTCATCGGCCCGCAACAACGGGGTCAGGGCGATATCGGCCTCGCGGTCAATCAGGCGTCGGATGGCGTCTCCGGTGCTTCCGGCCGCGATGTCGAGTTCCACATCGGGATACCGCCTTGAGAAGGCGGCCGCGACCGGCATGAAGACCTGGGGCGAGGCGGTCGCGATCCGCAGGGATTGCGGAACCACATCGTCCCCTCCCCCCAACAGAATGGACGCGGCCTCTTCCAGGTCGTCAAGATTCTGGGTGATCCGGAACAGCCGTCGCCCCAAGGCCGTCAACTGCACGCCACCTGCGGTGCGTTCGAAAAGGACCACCTTGTGGTCAGACTCAAGGCGGCGGATTTGCGCCGTGATCGCGGGTTGACTGACGGCGAGGTTGCGGGCCGCTCGGGTGAAGCTGCCGGTCCGTGCCAGGGCGTTGAATGCCTTGAGTTGTCCGAACGTGGCGACCACGGATACACCCTTTAGGGTCTGACGTGTTTCAGTCTGAAGCCACCCTGACTATTTTGATGGTAGGACCATAACAAATTATTATTTTGTGACAGGGGACCATAATATTTTCCTCGCGCAATTTTGACAGAGGATGTTGCGCGGTGCGGTTGACACCCTCGCGTCTGCCTGCTCCCTTGACGTCCGGGCGACACGGGACAGCAATCAGGGGAGCGGGGTGGTCGTGATTGGGATCCTGGGCGACAGTTTGGCGCGGTACGTGAGCATCCTTGCCGCGGCGATACGCCCCTCCCCCGGTCAACGTGTGCCTTCGATCCGGCGGGTTGTGGTCATGGTGGCGTTCGTGCCGGTGTTCACGGCGGCGCAACTGATTCACTGGCTGGGCTTTCTGCTCGACGAGATTCTGTTTCCGGGCTACCGCCGTGTGCCCGTCAAGGAGCCGCTCTTCGTGTTGGGCATCCCCCGCAGCGGCACGACATTGATGCACCGGGTTCTGGCCCGGGACCCGAACATGACGACCTTCAGCACCTGGGAGTGCTTCCTGGCGCCGTCGATCACCCAGCGACGCTTGGTGCTTGGGCTGGCGCGCGCGGATCGCGCCGTGGGGCGTCCGCTCGGGCGCCTGCTGGGTCTGGTCGAGCGGCGGGTGTTCGGGGGGCTCGATTCGGTCCACCCCATGGACCTTTCGGCGCCCGAAGAGGATTACTTGGCCCTTCTGCCGGTGATGGCCTGTTTCGTCCTGGTCATCCCCTTCCCCATGGCCGAACCGCTGTGGACGATGGCCACGTTCGACCGGGACATGCCAGAGGCGCGTCGACGGCGTTTGATGACCTTCTACCGTCGCCTCCTGCAACGCCACCTGTATGTGCACGGTCCCGACAAGCGCCTGTTGTCGAAGAACGCCGCGTTCGCCGGCATGGCCGGCGCCCTGCGCGAGACGTTTCCCGACGCCCGGTTCGTGCGCTGTCACCGTGATCCCAGAGCCGTCGTGCCGTCCCAGCTGTCCTCCATCCGGGGCGGTGTGGCTGTATTCGACAGTGATCCGGGCGGTCGGGTATTCACGGCACGCATGATCGAAGTCCTAAGGGTCTATCACACCAATTTGAACACCCACCTGCCCTTCCCCGCTGGCGACCGTCATGTCACCCTGGACATGGCGCACTTCAAGGAAGACTTGGTGGGAACCGTGCGCGGCGTCTACGAAAGGCTCGGTCTGCCAATGACGGAGGCGTTCGCGGATCGGCTGGAGGACGAGGCGCGTGAGGCCCGCGCCTACAGGTCCGGGCACACCTACGCGGCCGCTGATTTCGGACTGGATGAATCGGCCATTGCGGCCATCTTCGGAACAGTCCAGGATCGAGAGGGGGACAGCAAGGATACGGCTCCGGCCATGCCCGTGGGAGCACCGTCCGTACCGGTCGGACAGAAGGGACCGTAACAATGTCCAATGTTTCCTCGTCCTCCAGCCCATCCGGTGAGGGGCGGGTCCAGCGACGCGGTCCTTGGCGTCTTGCCGTCGTGACCGACGCGGAGGCGGAGCGCAACGGGGTCGGTGCCTACTACACCGACTTGGTCGAGCATCTGCGCGACCATGTGGCGGAAGTCATGGTGTTGGGGCCGGGCGAGGACGACAGTCTTGGCAGCGTGGCCCTGCCCATGCCCGGGGACTCGACGCAGAAGCTGTGGCTGCCCAATCTGATGAATGTGCGTCGACGGTTGCAGGACCTGCAGCCGCACGCGGTGATCGTGCCCACGCCGGGACCCTGGGGCCTTCTGGGTGCCCGCCTTGCCAGCGGGCTGAGGGCGACGCTCGTGGTTGGATTTCATACCCACTATGAACGCTTGGCCGATCTGTACTGGAGCAGCGCCCTGGGCGTGATCCCCCGCTCCTACATGCGCATGGCCAATCGGTTTCTGTTCGAACGGGGCGCCGTGGTTCTGGCCAACTCCCATGCCATGGCCGATGCCGCCCGCGATCTGGGCGCGGACTCGGTGGAATTGATGGGCACGCCGATTCCGCGCTCGTTCATTGATCCACCTCCCCAAGCCTTGCCGGACGCGGTGACCCGCGTGGTGTTCGCCGGCCGGCTGGCGCCCGAAAAGAACGTGCAAGCGGTGGTCGACGCGGCCCGAGAGTTGCCGGATATCGAATTCACCATCGTCGGTGACGGCCCCATGCGCCCCAGTCTTGAGGAACAAAGCCAGACGCTCTCGAATCTGCGGCTGCCCGGCTGGCTGCCCCGCGCCGAGTTGCCGGCTCTGCTGGATGGGTGCGACGTGCTGGTGCTGCCGTCGCATGTCGAAAGCCTCGGCACCATCGCGCTTGAGGCTCTCGCTCGGGGCCGCAATGTCCTGGTATCCGCCCACTGCGGCATCACGGAATGGCCGATGCTGGACCGCGCCCTGTTCCGCATCGGCGACGGCGAAACGGTCGCCCATGCGCTGTCCCGGGTGGCCAGTCTTGATCCCACCATCCGACGCCGCAAGGCGGAGATGGGCGCGGATGGCGCGCGGGAAATGAACGCCTGGGCCATCGACGGCTGGCTGAAAGTGCTGTCCGACCATGCCGGGTCCCGGGATGAAGCCTGAACGAGAGACCACACCGACGGGGGCCTCCCCCATCGTCTCCATCCATGACGTGATGCCGGACACGATGGACAGCGTCGCGGATCTGCTGTCCCTGCTGACCGGGCATGGCGTCGGTTCGGTGGATCTTCTGGTGGTTCCCGGCCTGGACTGGCGCACCGACCAGATTGAGCGCCTGCTCGACTGGTCCCGATCCGGGCACCGTCTGGCCGGGCACGGCTGGACCCACCGGATCAGCCGCATCCGGGGACCATGGCACCGTCTGCACAGCCTATTGATTTCGCGCGATGTGGCGGAACATCTGGCCCTGGACGCCGACGGCATCGCCGACCTGGTGACCCGGTGCCATGCGTGGTTCGGAGACCACGGTCTGCCGGCTCCGACACTTTACGTCCCGCCGGCCTGGGCGCTTGGAGCGATCCCGCGCCATCGGCTGAGCGCCCTGCCCTTCGACCGTTACGAGGTCTTCACCGGGCTGATCGACGCGGCCTCGGGGCGCTGGCGGCCGGTGCCGATGCTCGGATACGAGGCGGACACGATCTGGCGGGTCGGCCCGGTGCGGGTGTGGAACGCCCTGAACCACGGGCATGCACGCTTCTGGCGCACGCCGCTGCGGGTCGCCATTCATCCCCACGATCTGTCGTACCGGCTGGCCGGGGACCTGCGCCGCGTGATCGCCACCTTCGGCCGGGATGTGTCCGTCCAGGCGTGACCGCTTATCGCGGTTGAAGGTTCGCGGCGATCTCGTTCCATAGCGCTTCGGAAGGCGCCGTCAGGAGTTCCCCCTGGCGCAGTCCGGGCGTGTAGGGCGTGCCGTCGATCAGCCGGCTGACCGCCCCGGCCTCGGAACACATCAGGACGCCGGCGGCGTGATCCCACGGCATCAGCCGGGAATAGGCGGCGAAGTGAAAGCGCCCTTCCAGCAGACGCAGATAACTATGGGCCGCGCTGCCCAGGAAATGAAGACGCCGCACCCGCCCCTTCAACGCCCTGCCCCGCCGACCATACGCGGTCCCATGGAGGTCGTTCAGGTCACCGGGATCCGGATCGATCCGCACCGGGATCGCGTCCAGCGTGGCGCCGCCGCCACGCTCGGCGACGGCCAGTCGCCCGGTCACCGGGTCGAGGATCCAACCGGCCACTGTCTCCCCCCGGTGGACCAGGGCCACGATCAGGGCAAAGGTGGCGTCCCCCCGGGCGAAGTTCCCAGTCCCGTCAACCGGATCGACCACCCAGACCGGCGCCTCACCGTTGATGCGGTCGAGAATACCGGGATCGGCGAAAACCCCCTCCTCGCCGACCATGACAGAGCCGGGCAACAGGTCCGGCAGTCGGCGTCCCAGGGCGCGCTCCGCCTCGAGATCGGCCAGGGTCACGAGGTCCTGGGAAGACGTCTTGGCGCGGATATCGGCGTCCGACAGGTTGCGGAACCGGGGCAGGACCTCGGCGGTGGCCACCTCCCGCATGATGTCCGCCACGGCGCTGATGGAAACGGAGCAACTCATCCCTGATACAGATCCCGGTCGCGATGATAGGTCTCGCGCAGATTGGCGAGGCGTTGCGCCGCGTCCGGATCATACTCGGCCTGTTGCATCAACAGGCGGACGGCGAAGGCACTGAAGGTGACCGCCTCCCCCTTGCCCCGCAGGTCTCCGGTGGCGGCGATCTCGTCGAGATACTCGTGAATCAGGCCGCGCGCCATCACATTAAGTTGGCGCTTGACCAGATGGTTCTTGCCGCGCCAGCGGCGTTGCGATTCGGTGGTGGCCATGGATGTCCCCGCGCGATCCTGGGTCCGCCAGTCTACTAGTAGACTGGTCCGCGCGACAAGGGTCACGGAACCCAGGCACCGGACGGCGCCGCATTGGTCTGCCCGGGCTCGACCGGATCAAGACCAAGGCGGCGCCGCAGCCGATCCGCGTCCGGTGGATCCAGGCGGACCCGCAGATGGACCCGGGCGTCGTTGTCATGGCGCGACAGCACCTCGCCGCGATTGTGGACCCAGGCGAAGGTGGCGCCGTCGGCCACGTCCACGTCGATCTCCATTTCAACGCGGCCGGCCGCAAGAGCATGGTCGATAGCGCCCAGAAGATCGTCGACCCCCTCCCCCGTCACCGCCGAGATGGCAATCTGCCGCTGGTCGCTGCGGATTGAGGCGGCTAGGTCCGCCCTACCCTCCCCGTCCAGGAGGTCCGTCTTGTTCAGGGCTTCGACGAGCCCGGCATCCACCGCCGTTCCGACGCCCAACTCCCGCAGCACCGCCTCGACATCGGCCTTTTGGGCATCATGGTCGGGCGACGAGACATCGCGCACATGCACGATGATATCCGCCTCCATCACCTCTTCCAGCGTGGCCCGGAACGCGGCCACAAGCTCATGCGGCAGATCGGAGACGAAGCCCACCGTGTCGGACACGATCACCGGCCGCCCGGACGGCAGCGTCAGACCGCGCATGGTCGGGTCCAGCGTGGCGAACAGCATGTCCTGAGACAGTACGTCCGCCCGGGTCAGTCTATTGAAGAGGGTGGACTTGCCAGCGTTGGTGTACCCCACCAGGGCGACGATGGGATAGGGTACGCGCCGCCGCGCCGCGCGGTGCAACTCACGGGTCCGGGCCACCTCGTCGAGTTGCTTGCGCAGATGAACGATCCGCTCGCCGATCAGACGGCGGTCAATCTCGATCTGAGACTCACCGGGGCCGCCGATGAATCCCAGCCCGCCGCGCTGCCGCTCCAAGTGGGTCCAGCTCCGCACCAGACGGCTGCGCTGGTAGGACAGGTGCGCCAATTCGACCTGAAGCTGGCCCTCGCGCGTCCGTGCGCGTTCGCCGAAGATCTCCAGGATCAAGCCGGTTCGGTCGATCACCTTGCAGGACCAGGCACGCTCCAGGTTGCGTTGCTGGATCGGCGATAGGTGGTTGTCGATGATGACAACCTCCAGGTTTTCGTCCCGAATCAGGGCACCGAGCCGTTCCACCGCGCCGCCGCCCAGAAGCGTGCTCGGGCGCGGCTTGGTCACCGGCACGATTTCAGCCACGACAATGTCGAGATGAATCGCGGCCGCCAGCCCAACCGCTTCTTCCAACCGCGTGGACGGGTGGCGCGTCTGGCTTGGTGTCGCCGCGCCTCGCACATCGGGATGAACCACAAGGGTCCGGGTCGGTGCCGGCGGCCCTTCGTATTCGAACGGTTTGTTGCCCACGGATCAGGCCTCGGTCCCATCCTCGGGCTTGGAGTCGAAGAGCTGGATCTGGGTGCTGGGCATGATGGTCGAAACTGCATGTTTATAAACAAGCTGCGTATGACCATCCCTGCGCAAGAGCAGGGAGAAGTTGTCAAACCAAGTAACAATGCCCTGGAGCTTGACTCCATTGACCAGAAAGACCGTCACAGGCGTCTTGCTTTTCCGAATGTGATTCAGAAAAACGTCCTGAACGTTCTGGGGTTTTTCCTGCGGCATGCCGAGCCTCCTCTTTATTGTGTTATTTGTCTTTGGGTTCTTGTTCTGAGGTTCTGCGTTGCGCGTTTACCATTTCACGGCGCCTCCAGATCCACCCGGTTCCGGACGGGCGAATCAGGAAGCCATGGCTCGCAGATCGTCCACCACGTCCAACAGGTGGTCGCCCCTGGAAAGATGCACAAGGGGCTGATCGGGGCCGAACTCGTCCGCTGTCGGAGCCCAGGGCCGCAACAGGATCGGTGTCAGCCCGCAGGCATGGGCGCAGGCCATGTCCGTCGGCGAATCGCCGACCAGCCAGACGTCCGCACCGGGTCGGACAGCGCCGGGTGCCGAGCCGAGCGCAAGTTCGACCGCTTCGATGGCCGGCTTGTCGCGGGCGGCGTCCCCTGCCCCGACCTGCGCGAAAAACAGAGACTCCCACCCCAGGGCCTGAACCTCCCGGCGCAGCAGACTTCCGGTCTTGTTACTGACCAGCCCCATCGGAATGCCGCGCGTCGCCAGCCCCCGCAGCATCGGCTCAGCGCCGTCGAGAACCGTCAGCATGTCCAGGTGGACCGCCCGGAACGCCGCCAGGAAAACATCGCGAGCTTCCTCCCAGCGATCCCCAAACATCTCGGGAAAGGTATCGCGCATGGACCGGCCGATGCGGTGCTTGGTTTCCTCCAGGGTCCACAGCGGATGGCCCATATGCGCCATGCATTCGTTCACCACCCGGTGGATGCAGGGCCAGGAATCAATCAGCGTGTTGTCCCAGTCGAACAGGATGGCGCGCGGCGCAGGTAGGCGAGACACGGCCGAATCGTCCTGTGCGGGCGTGGGACTGGATGCGGTTCCGTTCATGATCCGATCCAATCCTCGGCGCCGGCCCTCGCAATGTGGGCCTCGTACAGATCCCACAATTGGCGGGTGATGCTGCCCGGCGCGCCGTTGGCGATGGAGGCGTCGTCGATGCGCACCACCGGCAGCGCGGCCGCCGTCGTGCTGGAAATAAAGGCCTCGCGCGCCGCCTTGGCTTCCTCCACCGTAAAGGGCCGCTGCTCCACCGTCAGTCCGGCCTGTGCGGCCAACGTGAGAACGGAATCGCGCGTGATGCCCGCCAGAATGTCGTGATTGAGTGGGCGCGTGACCAGGGTCCCGTCCTTGGTGACGATCCACGCGTTGGTCGAGGTTCCCTCGGTCACGAAGCCGTCGCGGTCCACCTGCCAGGCCTCGTAGGCACCGGCGTCCTTGGCCTGCTGCTTGGCCATGACGTTCGGCAACAACGACACCGACTTGATGTCGCGCCGCGCCCAGCGCTGATCCGGCACGGTGACGACGCCGATGCCGTTTTCCACCATGGCCGACGTTGGCCGAACCCCGGACCGGGCGGTCATCACCAGCGTGGGTGCGACGGTTGCGGGCGGAAAGGGATGATCGCGGCGGTACGTCCCGCGCGTGACCTGAAGATAAAGGATGCCGATGCGCACGGCGTTGCGCCGCACCACCTCGCGCATAACCAACCGCATGGCGCGGGGCGGCATCGGCATGGTCATGCGCAGTTCCCGGAGAGACCGTTCAAGCCGGGTCATGTGTCCGCCGAGATCAATGGGGCGTCCCCCCTCAATGGCGATCACCTCGTAGACCCCGTCCGCGAACTGCAGACCGCGATCCTCGACATGTACCCCGGCCTCGGCGTGGGGCAGGTATCGGCCATTGACGTAAGCGACGCGGGACATGAAGCCTCCGGGGTTCCGATGGACGGGACGGATGATCGGGATCTAGACCAGATCGGGCCGCGATGAAATGCCGAGATGACAGGTCTGCCCTGCGGTCGGGGCCTAGGGCGCGTTGCGGGCGTTTGGAGTCATCCAACGCGCCCTAGCTTTTTTGATGTCTGAGCAAATCGTCGTCGCGATCCGTTCCGGATCGTTCGGGATTTGCCCTAGAAAAACTCCAGCCGGACGGAGAACATCTTCTCGACCTTCTTGATGGCGCCGGACGCCGCGAACAGCACCACCCGGTCCCCCGCCTTCAGCACGGTCGAGCCCCGGGGGCTGATGACCTCCTTATCCCCCCGCACCACGGCGCCAAGGATGACGCCGGCCGGCAGGCGCACCTCGCGCAGCGGCCGACCGACCAGTCCGGACGTTTCCAGCGCGTCGGCCTCGATGAGTTCGCCGAACCCCTCGTGCAGCGAGTGAACACTGTGAATGCGGCCTCGCCGGACATGCTGAAGGATGGTCGAGACCGTCATGCTGCGCGGGTTGACCACCACATCGATGCCCAGGGTCGAGACCAGCGGATTGTAGGCCGTCTTGTTGATCAGCGTAATGGCGCGCTGGCAGCCGTGTCGCTTGGCCAGCAACGAGGCCAGAATGTTGTTTTCGTCGTCATTGGTGACCGCGACCACGGTTTCCGTCTGGCCGACGTTGGCCTCTTCCAGGATTTCCTGATCGAGCACATCCCCGTTGATGACGATGGAGCGGGACAGCGTCTTGGCCACGACCTCGGCGCGGGCGCGGTCTTGCTCGACGACCTTGACCGAAACATGGGGGAACTCGCGTTCCAGGTACTGCGCCAGGAACAGCCCGATATTGCCGCCCCCCAACACCAGAATCCGGCGGGCTTCCGGTTCCTCGTGGCCGAACGCCGCCAGGGCCCGCGCCTGATGCTCGGTCGCGCAGACAAAATAGACATCGTCGCCGGGCATCATCTGGTCATCCGGGCTCGGCACCATCGGCCGGTCCTGACGCACGATGCCGACGATGACGATGGACAGGTCCGGAAACAGCACGGACAACTGCCGCAACGGCGTGAAGACGACTGGCGTGTCCTCGTTGCAGCGCACCCCCAGCAGGCGAACGGTGTTGTTGGCCAGCGGGATCAACTCCGTCGCACCAGGCACCCTCAGGCGGCGGATCACGGCCTTCGCCACCTCGATTTCCGGCGAGATGGTGACGTCGATGGGCATGTTCTCGCGGCTGAACAGATTGGCCCATTCGTCCTGGAGGTAATCCTGCGCCCGCACTCGCGCGATCTTGGTCGGCACGTGAAACAGCGAGTGCGCCACCTGACAGGCGATCATGTTGACTTCGTCGGCGTGGGTGACCGCGATCAGCATTTCGGCATCGGCCGCCCCGGCCGCATCCAGGACACTCGGGTAGGAGGCGTGGCCGACCACGGCCTTCACATCCAAACTGTCCGAGATCTTTCGGATCAGGTCCGGGCGCTGGTCAATGACGGTGACGTCGTTGCCTTCGGAAGCCAGGTAGCGGGCGATACTGAACCCGACCTGACCGGCGCCGCAGACGATGACCTTCATGGCGATCAGACCTTCGTGCCGGAAACAGGCGCGTGCGGGTCACACGGCATAACGGGCGGGCTCAGGAGGCCGAACCGCGCGCGGCGGCGACCGCCTCGGCATCGGCCGCCGGACCTCCCCCCGCCTGGTGCGCGTTGGCCGTTCCCGCGCCGCCACCGCCAGCCACGCCCAGACTCTTCAGCTTGCGATGCAAGGCCGAGCGTTCCATGCCGACGAACTCGGCGGTGCGCGAGACATTACCGCCAAACCGCGTCACCTGCGCCAGGAGATAGTCCCGCTCGAAGATCTCCCGCGCCTCCCGCAACGGCAGGGTCATGATCTCCGAGGACTTCTCCAGCCGCAGGGTGTCCGGCGTCAACGCACTGATTTCGTTCGGTAGCATGTCGGCCCGGATCAGATCCCGGGCATCGCCGGGTGCCATGATCAACAGCCAGTCGATGACGTTGCGCAACTGGCGGACGTTGCCCGGCCAATCATAGGACTGCAACGCGGCCACGGCGTCCTCGCCCAGGGGACGCGGCGGAATCCCGGCCGACCGCGCGGCGGTATCCATGAAGAACCGCGCCAACCCCGGAATGTCGCCGCGGCGCTCGACCAGAGCCGGTACCTTCAGGGGCACCACCGCCAGCCGATAGTACAGATCCTCGCGGAACAGTCCGCGCCGGATCTCCTCCTGGATGTCGCGATGGCTGGTGGCGATCACCCGCACGTCCACCGAAATCCGTCGGGTGCCGCCGACATGCTCGAACGTCTGCTCCTGCAACACGCGCACGAGCTTGCCCTGTGTCTCCAGCGGCATGTCCGCCACCTCGTCGAGCAGCAGGGTGCCGCCGTTGGCCTGTTCGAACATGCCCACCTTGCGGGGTCCGTCCGATCCGTCCGGACCGGTCTCGGTCCCGAACAGTTCCGGTTCCATACGATCCGGATGCATGGCCGCGCAGTTGACCACGACGAACGGCTGATCGGCCCGTCGGCTGTGGGCATGAATCATGCGCGCCGCCACTTCCTTGCCGGTGCCGGGAGGCCCGCTGATCAGGACCCGCGACCCGGTCGGAGCCACTTTGGAAATGGCCGCGCGAAGCTGGACAATGGACGGGCTTTCACCGATCAATTCGGTCTGCGCGCCCGCGCGGATCCGCAGTTCCGCGTTTTCCTGACGCAGCCGGAATGCCTCAATGGCGCGCTCGACCATCAAGAGCAGGCGGTCGGTCTTGAAGGGCTTCTCAATGAAGTCGTAAGCACCCTTCTTGATCGCGGCAACGGCGGTTTCGATGGTGCCATGACCGCTGATCATCAGGACAGGCATATGCGGATGATCGCGCAGGATCTGTTCAAGCAACTCCAGCCCGTCGAGGCGGCTGCCCTCCAGCCAGATGTCCAGGATCATCAGGCTTGGCCGTCGTTCGGCGATGGCCCGCAGAGCGTTGTCACTGTCCGTGGCTCCACGGCACGCATAACCCTCGTCCTCCAGGATACCGGAGACGGCCATGCGGATGTCGCTTTCGTCGTCAACAATCAGAATATCGTGCGCCATGGTCACCTTGACAGGGCGACAGCGCCCGGATCCCTGTTCTTGGTCATTGGATGAACGGTCATGGTCCTCGTCATGATTTCTGGGTGGCTCCTGGGATTGCCGCGCCCTGTTGCGCCCGTTCCATCAACGGGCCTCCGATCCATCCGGTCGCACATCCGGGCGGTCTGTGTCCTGTTCCTCCCCGCCACCAGGAGGCGGCTGACGCGGAAACAACAGGTCCACCCTGGCACCACCGCCCGGCCTGTCCCCCAGTCTTACCTCGCCGCGATGATCCTCCAGGATCTTCCGGACGATCGCTAACCCAAGACCGGTTCCCTTGCTCCGGGTGGTCACGTAAGGCTCGGTGAGGCGCGAACGGTCGCCGTCAGGCAGTCCTTTGCCATTGTCCTCAATCACGATCACCACTGAGTCGGCGCGATCCTCCAGCCGGGCGATGATACTTCCAGGTTGAGAGTCCGCCTGATCCTTTTCTTTTTCCAACCGCCCGTCAATCCCCTCGACGGCGTTCTTGAGCAGGTTCGTCAGGGCCTGGGACACCTGTCGGGCATCGCAGGCCAGACGCACGGGATGATCCGGCACGTCGGTGGCAAACGTGATGTGCGGATAGGCGGTTCGCTGAAGGACGACCGCTTGGCCGACGATCTGGTTGAGGTTTTCCATCTTCATGGTGGGCGCGGGCATGCGCGCGAAGGCCGAGAATTCGTCCACCATCTGGCCGATATCCCCAACATGACGCACGATGGTGTCCGTGCATTGCACGAACGTCTCCCGGTCCTCTGTCAACTGGCGCAGGTAGCGGCGCTTGAGGCGCTCGGCAGACAGCTGGATCGGGGTCAGCGGATTCTTGATCTCGTGCGCGATCCGCCGCGCCACGTCGGCCCAGGCGGCCGTGCGCTGTGCCTGCTGCAATTCCGTAATGTCGTCAAACGTCAGGACATACCCGAGAACATGCCCTTCGGCGTCCCGTTCGGCGCCGAGACGGACCAGAAGCGTCAGTGACCGACCCGCCCGGTCATAATGAAGTTCGGTCTGCGCTGCTTTGTCGGGCCGCACCGCGATTTGCTCCATCAATCCCGTCAAACCGGGGAACAAATGGGCGACCGGTCGGCCAACCCAGTCGTCCATGCCTTCTCCGAGAAGATCACTGGCGGAGCGGTTTCCCAACTCGATCAGCCCATCGCGGTCAAGCGCGACCACACCGGCGGAAACGCCCGCCAGGACCGTTTCGGTGAACCGGCTGCGTTCGTCCAACTCCTGGTTGGCATCCATCAGGCTCTGCTGCTGTGTCTCGATTTGCGCGGTCATGCGGTTGAAGGCACGTGACAGCACCGCCACTTCGTCGTTCGTCGCGACTTCCCGGACACGGACACGCAGATTGCCCTGCCGCACCCGATCCGCGGCATCAATCAGGCTCATAATGGGCTGGGCAAGGCGCGTAGCCATGGTCAAACCCACGGCGATGGCCGCGAGCAGCAACAGCACCGAGACCATGACGAAGATCATGGAAAGGGTCAGCTCGTACCCGCTGCGCCGTCCCTCTAGCTCCTTGTATTGATCCACCGCCTGTTCGGTGCTTTCCACCGCACCCAGAACCCGGGGGTCGACGAACCGTCCGACGTAAAGGTAAAGTCGGGAGAGCGTTTCCAGACGCACCAGCCCACGCACGCGGTCGTCGTTTTCGCCTGTCAGAAGCGCCACGTTTCCGCTGTCCGCCCGTTCCATGGCCCAGAACGGCACCTGCTCGAACTGAAGGGAAAACGTGTAACCCGCCCGGGCAATGACCTTGCCGTCACCGGCGAACACCACCGCCTCGGTCAGGTTGCGCACGGCGGACTGGGCGTTCAGAAACCGGTTGAGGTGCTCGGGGTCCCGACTGATTTCCAGCCAGTTCCGATTCAGGTCGTTGGCCATCGCCATGACATCGCCGGCGATGGCCTGTTGATGTTCGTTGAGATAGGCCTGCGCGACCTGAAGCGATTCGTCAAGCGCGGTCGAGACCCGGCTGGAAAACCAGCCCTGCACGCCGACCTGAAACACCAGGATCGAAAACACGGAAGTGAGGATCGCGGGGGTGACCGCGACGCCCCCGAACAACACGACCAGCCGGACATGCAGCCGCGAGCCCGCGCCACCGCTGCGCCGCGCCGACCAGACCTTGACGAGCCGTCGCGCCACCAACAGGCCCAGTGCCAGCATGATGACGAGATTGACGTTCAGGAGACCCAGCATGATCGCCGGGTCCTTGACCGTCGGACCTAGACCGGTCAGGACCGCCGTGGTCGCGCCGACCGAAACGACTGCCGCGACGGCCAGCACCCAGGTGAGCGCGCGCATGATGCGCACCCGTCGTGCCCACACCGCCAGACGCAGGACGCGCCGCTTCGCCGAACCACGACCGCCAGACCCCGTCCCTAACCCGTCGGGTTCATCCGGGATGCCGTCAGCCGTCATCCCACACCCCGGATCACCTGAATGTCCAGATCACGGATCTTCTTGCGCAGGGTGTTGCGATTAACTCCTAGAAGTTGAGAGGCCTTTATTTGATTTCCTTTGGTGGCCTCCAGGGACAGTTGGATCAACGGCCGCTCGACTTCCCGCAACACCCTGTCATGAAGACCGGCGGGCGGCAGCGTTTCGTCATGCGCCGCGAAATAGTCCCGAAGGTGTCGCTCCACGAGGCTGCCAAGCCCCTCGCCCGCACTGCCCGACGCCTCGGATTTCGGGGGCACCGCCGCGAGTTCCGCCTCGATGACCTCCAGACCGATGGATTCCTGAGAGTACAGCGCCGCCAGCCGGCGCACCAGATTCTCCAGTTCGCGGACATTGCCCGGCCAGCGATGCCGCTTCAATCGATCCATGGCCTGCGCGTCAACGATCTTGGCGGGAAGCCCCTCCTCCGCGACCTGGGCCTGGAAGTGCCGCACCAGTTCCGGGATGTCCTCCGACCGCTCGCGCAGGGACGGCAGGCGGATCGGCACCACGTTCAGGCGATAGAACAGATCCTCGCGGAACAGCCCCTGCCGGATCTGCTGGGTCAGGTCGCGGTGGGTGGCGGCGATGATGCGGACGTTGGCGCGAATGGCGAACCGCCCGCCCACCGTGGTGTATTCATTCTCCTGCAGGACCCGCAGCAGGCGGGTCTGGGCCTCCGGCGGCATGTCGCCGATCTCGTCGAGGAACAACGTACCACCGTCGGCCTGCTCGAAGCGGCCGACGCCACGCGCGGTGGCTCCCGTAAACGCGCCCTTCTCGTGGCCGAACAGTTCAGACTCGATTAGTTCGCGCGGAATGGCGGCCATGTTGACGGCCACGAACGGCCCAGTGCGCCGCTTGCCGTAGTCGTGCAGCGCCCGGGCGACCAGTTCCTTTCCGGTGCCGGACTCTCCCGTGATCATCACCGTCAGGTCGGTGTTCATCAGGCGGGCGAGCGTCCGGTAGATCTCCTGCATCGCGGCCGAGCGGCCGATCAGCGGCAGGCCCTCTTCCTCGGGCTCTTCCCGCGCTGTCCCGGCGGCCGCGTGTTTCGGGGCCGACAGGGCGCGACGGACGACATTGACCAGTTCGGACAGGTCAAAGGGCTTCGGCAAATACTCGAACGCGCCCCGTTCCGTGGCCTTGACCGCCGTCAGAAGAGTGTTCTGGGCGCTCATGACGACAATGCGCAGATCGGGACGGATCTTCTTAATGCGCGGAATCAGGTCGAGGCCGTTTTCATCCGGCATGACCACATCGGTGATCACCAGATCGCCGGCGCCGTCGGACACCCAGTTCCACAGCGTCGAGGCCGTTCCGGTCGTACGCACCTCGTATCCAGCGCGCCCAAGCGCCTGGCTGAGAACGGTTCGGATCGCCCTGTCATCATCAGCGATCAGAATGGTACGCCCGGTTCCGATGGCCGAATCCATCACCGGCGCCATGGCCTCCCCTGCGGTATCGGTGGCTATTCCGGTCATGTTGTCTCCTCCGTGGCGCCCACGCGAGCGCGCGGGTACCGCGCGGTCGGGGCCATGGGCAGCACCACGCGGAACACCGTCCGGCGCGGTTGCGTGTCAAACTCCACGATGCCCCCGTGATCGGTCACGATCTTGGCCACCAGGGGCAGGCCCAGGCCGCTGCCCGACGGCTTGTTGGTCACGAAGGGCTCGAACAGGTGGCCCCTGATGTCCTCGGGGATACCCGGGCCGTTGTCCCGCACCGTGACGACGAGCGGCAGATCCATCCGATCAAGAGACCCCGGCGCGGCCAGACGCAGTCCGTGCTGATACGCCGTGGACAGCACGATCTCCCCGCCGTCCGCCGGAACCACCTCCGCCGCGTTCTTAACCAGATTCAGGAACACCTGAACCAATTGATCGCGGTTGCCGAGCACAGGCGGCAAGGACGGGTCGTAGCTTTCGACGAACCGGATCCCCTTTGCGAAGCCGTTCTCCGCCACCCGACGCACATGCTCCAGCACCTGATGGATGTTGACCGGCTCCCGGCTCAGCGCGCCGCCGTCGGAGAACACATCCATCCGATCCACCAGCGACACGATGCGGTCGGTCTCGTCACGGATCAACTGTGTCAGAACGCGATCGGACTCGGCCACGCTCTGGTCGAGCAGTTGGGCGGCACCGCGAATCCCGGACAGCGGGTTCTTGACCTCGTGCGCCAACAGGCGGGCCATGGCCGACACCGAGCGGGCGGCCCCCCGGCTGAGCATCTGCTGGCCGATCCGCAGCGCCTTGGAGTGCTCCTGGAACTGAACCACGACCCACCCCGGCAACTCCACATGGGGCGAGACCTGAATGGTCATGACCCGGGCGCCGGTGCGCGGGGTATCAAGCTCCACCTCGTACTCCGACACCGCGCTGCTGTCGCGCCGCGCCTGATGGATCAGCGAGAACGTCTGACTGTCCCGCGCGATCAGATCGTCGAGGGAGACGCCCTTCAGGTGCCCTATGCTGCTGTCGAAAAGCTGCTCGCCAGCGGCGTTGATAAAGACGATCCGGTCTTCCTGGTCCAGGACCAGCACCGCCGACGCGATGGCATTGAGAACCGACAGCGCATCCAGCGGCGCGGCCTGGGCATCCGGGCCACCGCCGTCAATGATCTTCAACGACCGGCTCATGCCGCCTCCCGGGTCGGGACCGGAGAGCGGGTGTCGGCCGATTGGGCCTCGGTCCAGAAGGTGTTCAGAAGGACACGCGCCCGCTCAGGGTCGTCCTCCCGGTTGAAGGCGCTCCGCAACGCGGCGGCGCCACACAGACCGTGGGCGGCCCAGGCCATGTGCTTGCGCGCCAGCCGAAGCCCCCGGTAGGCACCGTAATGCGAGACCAGGGCATCGAAGTGATCAAGCGCCAGATCGCGTCGCTCGGCAAGGCCGGGCTCGCGCACGGGCGCGCCGGTCTCCAGCGCCTGTCCGATCAGGCCTGGCAGCCACGGTCGGCCCTGGGCCGCGCGTCCGATCATCACGCCGTCGGCGCCCGACACGGACAGCAGCGCGCGGGCATCCTCGACGGACGCCACATCGCCGTTACCGATGACGGGAATGGAAACCGCCGCCTTGACCTCGCCGATGAACGGCCAGTCGGCCCGACCGCCATACATCTGGTCGCGCGTGCGCCCATGGACGGTAATCAGTTGCACGCCGAGATCCTCGGCGATGCGGGCCAGACGCGGCGCGTTGCGGTGAGACGCGTCCCAGCCCGCGCGCATCTTCAGCGTGAGCGGCACGCGCGCGGCCTTCACCACGGCCGCGATGATGGCCGCCGCGCGCCGCTCGTCACGCATCAGCGCCGACCCCGCCGGCCCCTTGACCACCTTTTTCACCGGGCAGCCCATGTTGATGTCGATGATGTCCGCGCCACGGTCCACGCAGATCCGCGCCGCCTCCGCCATGGTGGCCGGGTCGCCGCCCGCGAGTTGGACCGCCGTCGGCGCCCCGATGTCGTCGGGATCGCCCATGCGCAGGGTCTCGTCGTGCCGCGTGGCAACCCGGCCGCTGGCGATCATTTCCGAGAACGCCAGAGCGCAGCCGAACCGGCGAGCAAGCCGTCGGAACGACGCGTCGGTGATTCCGGACATGGGCGCCAGGACCACACGCGAATCCAGGCGAACGGAGCCGATGAGCAGGGACATGGGGCCGGGCGGTGGACGGGAACGGGACTGCCTCCTCGCGGATCATCGCGAGGGACCAAGGATTGCCCATTATGCACAGCATTTGGGCATTTGGCGAGGAATCATGCGGGGCAAGGCGAAAAAACCGTCACATCGGGGCCTGACCCGCGCTCAGGCCAGCACGAGACCGATGAACTTGATCCCCGGGAAGGCCAGCGTCAGCAGCAGATAGGCCAACAGCAGGGTGCGCGCCGCCACCCGTCCGCGTATGCCGGCCCACCTATGCGCGGCCAGCAGCCCGCCGATGACGGCGAAGGCCAGGAAAGACAGCAGCGTCTTGTGGTCCAATGCCAGAAGCGCGCCGTGGCTCAGGTATTCCAGCGCCAAGCCGCTCACCAGACCCAGCCCCAGGATCCCTTCCGTGACCGCCAGCAGGCCGACCGACACCCGCTCCGATTCGGCCACCGGCGGCAACAGCCGGGTCAGCCGGGTCGGCCGCTTGCGCTTCAGCGCGCGTTCCTGGAGGAACGCCGCCAAGGCCGCCACCGCCGCCACCGTCAGAAGACCGTAGGTGATCACCGACACGAGGATATGGAACACGAGCCAAGCCGGGGGCGCCTGCCCTTCCAACGGCAGCACGGGTCCTGGATCGGCGGCGAAGATCGTGGCCAGCACGCCCAGAATGGCCAGATACGGCATGATGAGCGGCGCCAGCCGCCACGCATGCCGATTGATCATGGTCACCATGAAGAACAGCAAGGCACTGGTGGCGATGGCCACCCACAGAGTCGCCGAAAAGCCGGTATGCCAGCCGGAGGACATCTGCCATGTGACCCAGAATGTCGGCCCCATGGCCGCCAACACGGTCAACCCGGCCTGCCACGCCGGACGGGCCGTGCGCCACAGGGGCAGGATGGCCGCCGGAAGCATCGACAGGACAGCGGCGAGATGGAAGCCGAGTGTGTTTACCATGGCCGGGACTATAGCGCGCGCGCCGGGGCTCCACAACGCGGGGCATGACCATTCCGCCAGCGTTTGCGCGCGGCGAGGATTTTCCCGCCGCGCGGAATCCACTACCCTGCCCCGCTCCGTGTCGGGGTCACGGACCCCTCCAACAGAAAAAGCATGAGGATCGGACAACGATGACAGCGGATTCCGAGGGTAAACGTCAGGGCGGCTTGAAGCGCGTCGCCCTGGTGGTGGCGGCCGGGCGCGGCTATCGGGTCGGCGGGCAGTTGCCCAAGCAGTACCTGACCCTGGGCGGACGGCCCATCCTGCGGCATTGCCTCGCCACCTTCGCCGCCCATCCGGACATCTCCGCGGTGCGCGTCGTCATCCATCCCGACGACCGGCCGCTGTACGAGCAGGCGGCGCGCGGCCTGGACCTGCTGGAGCCCGTGCCGGGCGGTGCCGAGCGTCAGGACTCGGTGCGCCTGGGTCTGGAGAGCCTGGAGGGCCTAGCCCCCGATCAGGTTCTGATTCACGACGCCGCCCGTCCCTTCCTGACCATGGATGTGATTGACCGCGTCATCGCCGCCCTGGACACGCATGCTGGCGCCATCCCCGCCCTGCCCCAGGCCGACACCCTGAAGCGCGCCGACGACGACGGGGGCATCGCCGGCACCGTGGACCGGGCGGGACTATGGCGGGCGCAGACGCCCCAGGGGTTCCGCTTCGGCCCCATCATGCAGGCGCACCGCGCCGCCGCCGGCCAGACCCTGACCGATGACGCCGCCGTGTTGGAGGCCACCGGACAGACGGTGGTTCTGACGCCGGGCGCCGAGGACAACGCCAAGATCACCACGCTCGAAGACCTGCACCGCGCCGAGCGCCGCTTTCAGGGCCCGGGCGAGATCCGGGTCGGTCACGGCTTCGACGTTCACGCCTGCGGTCCCGGCGATCATGTCGTTCTGGGGGGGGTGCGCATTCCCCATACGCAAGGATTGGTGGGGCATTCCGACGCCGATGTCGCCTTGCACGCGCTGGCCGACGCGATCTACGGCGCCATCGCCGCCGGCGACATCGGCCGCCACTTCCCGCCCACCGACGCGCGCTGGAAGGGCGCGCCGTCCGACGTCTTCCTGCGTCACGCTGGCGGTCTGGTGGAGGCCCTGGGCGGACGGATTGTCAATCTCGACCTGACGCTGATCTGCGAACGGCCCAAGATCGGTCCGCACCGTGCCGCCATCGTCGCCCGCGTGGCCGAGATCCTGGGCCTGTCCGGTGGACGCGTCAGCGTCAAGGCCACCACATCGGAACGCTTGGGCTTCACCGGACGCGGCGAGGGGCTGGCGGCCCAGGCGACGGCGACGGTCATGCTGCCGGGATAGGGTCCCCCATTATCCTGGCAAAAGAACCGGGATGTGCTTGGCGTTCTGCGGATTGCAGCCCATTTCGCGGTCCAGATCGGGATCGTCGACCTCTGGCTTCAAATGATGCCGGAGATAGGCCACCACGCCGTCGCGCTTGTCATCCTTGATGAAGGCCCAGGTCATGAACAGGCCGCCCCGCGCGTCCATTGCTGAAACCTCCGGGTGGTCCTTCATCCGCTCAACGGCATCGCCGAGATCGCGGGTGGCGCCGACGTAGACCCAACCCGGACGCACGCCCTTATGATACAGGGCAAACACGCCGCCCCTGCCACCCAGTTTGAGGCGGTCGGGTTTGATGGCAAGGAGTCGGTAGAACTTCAGCGACGGGTCCCGCTGCCAGTACGGATCCTGCGGCTTATTGTTCGTGCCCCCCTCGCCGAACAGGAACGAAAGAAACCCCATTGTCGGCATGTCCCCTGAAACCGTTCGCGATGCGGCGCCACGCGGCTTGTGTTTCGGTTCACGGACCGAATGATAGACATAGACCACATGCCCAGGACCCGCAAATGGTTAAGGCTGGCGCGACCCGATTCCCGCCACGCTGTACGCCATGGCACACGCAAAAGGGAAACCCATGTTCGGTTCACCATCCCGTGACACCATGACCGCCGCCGACGCCATCCGGTTGCTCGGATTGGAACCCCATCCGGCGGAGGGAGGGTTCTTCCGCGAAACCTACCGGGCCGACGAAGACGTGGACGGGAGCGCCCTGCCAGCGCGCTATGAAGGGGCAACGCGCGCATTCTCGACCTCGATCTACTACCTGTTGACGCCGGAGACACTATCGGCGCTGCATCGGCTGGCCAGTGACGAGGTGTTCCATCACTATGCGGGCGATCCGGTCGAGCAATTGCATCTCTATCCGGACGGCACGACGGGGCGGATGCTGATCGGGTCGGACCTGGAGGCGGGCCAGCGTCCCCAGGTCGTCGTCCCGCGAGGCGTCTGGCAAGGCGCGCGGCTGGTGGCGGGCGGACGGTGGGCGTTGATGGGCTGCACCGTGGCGCCGGGCTTCGACTTCGCCGATTATGAGCACGGCGAGCGCGCCGCGCTGATCGCCGGATGGCCCGGCGAGGCGGACATGATCGCCGCCCTGACTCCCTGAACCGGCCCAGGATCAAGGGGATCCCGATGCTGTACTACGATATGCCGCTCTACCGGCCGCCGTCGGAGGGCAACAACCTCATCATTCAGGCCACGCTAGGATGCAGCTTCAACCGCTGCGCCTTCTGTTCCATGTACCGCAGCAAGGTCTACCGGCCGCGCCCACTCGACGATGTCTTCGCCGACATCGACGCCGCCGCTCGCGTCTGGCCGGAGGCGCACCGGATCTTCCTGGCCGACGGTGATGCCATGGTGCTGCCGGCCGATCATCTGCACGCCATCCTCGACCGCCTGCGGGACCGCTTTCCGGCGCTGGCGCGGGTTTCGGCCTACGCCACGCCGGCCAACCTGCTGAAGAAGAGCCCGGAGGACCTGGAGGGGCTGCGCGCGGCAAAGCTCTCCCTGGTCTACCTGGGCGTCGAGTCGGGGTCCCCCGCCGTGCTGCGACGGATCACCAAGGGTGCGTCCGTGGACGGCATGGCCACGGCGCTGGACAAAGCGCGCGCCGCCGGCCTGAAGGTCTCCGCCACGGTGATCCTGGGGCTGGCCGGCGCCGAGGGCTGGGAGGACCACATCACCGCCACGGCCGCGCTCATCAACCGCGCGCCACCGACCTATCTGTCCACGCTTCAACTCTTCCTAGAGCCGGAGCGGCAGCGCCCTTTCGTCGAGCAGATGACGCGCGACGGCACCCCCTTCACGGTCCAGGACGATGCGGCGGTTCTGGCCGAACAACGGCTGTTCCTGGAGCACATGGCGCCGCCGGCGCCGGTGATCTTCCGTTCCAACCACGCCTCCAACGCCCTCGCCCTGGCCGGCACCCTGCCAAAGGACCGCGACCGCCTGCTGGCCCAGGTGGCGGCTGCCCAGACGATGATGGGCGGCCCGGGCTGGCGTCCCCGGCCGATGCGGGCGTTGTGAACGCTTGCATCTACCAAAAAAGATCGGGGAAGATCGGGACGGCCGTCTCAAGGAGTCCCTCACCGTGCCGGTTTTTCAAAGACCAATGCTCAGAGCGTTCATAAAAACCCGCGCTGTTGGCGTGAGTATTTTGGCCTCTATCCTTCTGATCCTTCTGCTTCCTCCCTTGGCCCAGGCCCAGTTGTCCCCGGAGAAGCAGCAGGCTCTTCAGGAGATTATCGACGCGCGGACGGCGGAGGTCGAACAGGCCGCCGAGCCCCCGGCGGGCGCCGGCGCCAGTGTGCCCGACAGTGCGGGGGCACCCGAACAGGAGACTCCGACGACGGCTGCGACGCCACAACCGGCGGCCGCCCCGGCCGTGGACGAGTTGGCCACTGTGCTGGCCGACCCCGCCCTCCGTGAGGCTCTGATCGAGGTCTTACGGGCCACGCAGGGCGAGGCCGCGTCGGCCCCGGACAGCGCATCGAGCCCACAGGCCGAAACGGCCGCCGCGCCGCCTCCCGCCGCACCGATGGGGGGATTGGCCGGCATGGCCGCGGCAACCCTGGCCGCGACATCGGGAAGTGGGGAGGCTTCGGCCGACGCGCAGACCGAGGGGTCCGGTGAGACTGCCGCCGAGTCCAGCAACCCGGACGGGGCAGCGACCGGACCTCTGTCGGTGCCCGGCATCTCGCTTCTCACCAACCTGTTTCACGACTTCTATGACAACGTCATCTGGACCTGGGTCAGCGATATCACCAATCAGGCGCCTCAGGTGCTGGATTGGCTGAGGCTGCAGGTCGATGACGACATGCGCGGCGTTTGGCTGCATCTGGGGTGGCAGATCGCGCTTGTGGTCGCGGCCGGTCTCGCAACATCACTGGTCGCCCGGCTGGTGCTACGCGGTGTGCTCAGGCGCCTCCAGGACAAGGCGGCGGAGTCGCGAGATACAAAACGGCTCATCTTTCTGGTGGTCCGGTTGGCATTGAGCCTGCTGCCGATCATCGTTTTCGCCGTCACCGCCCAGGCCACCATGCCCCTGATCGAGGCGGATCTGCGCACCGAACTGGTCGCCGCTGCCGTCATCACCACCCTGATTCTGTACAGGGCCGTCACGCTGGTTCTTCGCGGCCTTTTCTCGCACAAGGACCCGGCGGTCCGTCTGATCCCGATATCCGACGACGCCGCATGGCTGGTATTCCGAGGCCTCAGGCGAATCGCGCTGACGGTCATTCTCGGATACCTAGCCGTCGAGATCGCCCGCCTGTTCGGAATGCCACCGGGCGGGCGGGCCCTGTTCGCACATATCATCGGCTTCGTGGTCCTGGCGTTCAGCGTTCGTACGGTGTTCACCCTGAGACATGTGGGCAAACGTGCTCTCCGCCGTGCCGCCCAGGCGGGACCGTCCTCCACGGCCTGGATCATGGGACTGTTGAAGGGTCTTGCGGATGTCTGGCACGTCCTGGCCTCGGCCTACGCGATTGGCATCTTCTTCGCCTGGGTCCTCGATTCCGAACGCTGGTTCGCTCTTGCTGGCTGGGCGACGCTGAAAACCGCGCTGGTCTGTGCCCTGACACTGCTGTTGTTCGGCTGGGTGCAGCGTCTGCGCGACCGGGTCGTGATGAGGCTGCACTCCGCCTCCACCCTGGATCGATCGGCTCGCCAGCGCGCGCGCCGCTATATCGGCATTGTGTCCACCGTCCTGCGCACCCTGGTGCTGGTCGTCGCCCTGGTCCTGATTCTGGAATCCTGGCACATGGGCGCCGTCGGCTGGCTGAGCTCCGGTTTCGGGCTGCGACTGCTGACAATGATCTTCAACATCGGCGTGGCGCTGTTGATCTCAATCGCCTTGTGGGAGGGCGTGAACCGGCTGATCCAGCGCTATTTGTCCACCACTGACAGCGCCGGCAATCTGGTCGAGCGCGGACAGCGCGAGCGGACCCTTCTGCCGCTGTTGCGCAACGTTTTGACGGTGTTCCTGGTGGTGGTCGTGGCCCTGATCCTGTTGTCGGAACTGGGCATCGACATCGCTCCGCTGCTGGCCGGCGCCGGCGTGGTGGGTCTGGCCATCGGGTTCGGTTCGCAGAAGCTGGTTCAGGACGTCATCAGCGGTATCTTCAACCTTCTGGAAAACACCATCGCCGTCGGCGATGTGGTCCAGGTCGGCGGCCTGGCCGGTGTCGTTGAGGCCATGTCCATCCGCTCGCTGAGGCTGCGTGACCTTTCGGGCAACCTGCACACCATCCCGTTCAGCAACGTCGATACCGTCACCAACATGACGAAGGACTTCTCGTATTACCTGATGGACGTCGGCGTGGCCTACCGCGAGAACACCGACCATGTCACTCAGGTTCTCAAGGAAGTCGGCGCGGACATGCAAGCCGATCCGGAGTACGGCCCCAACATCCTGGAACCCCTGGAGGTGCTCGGCGTGGACGGATTCGCGGACTCCGCCGTGATCCTCAAGGCACGCATCAAGACCAAGCCGATCATGCAGTGGTGGGTGGGCCGCGAGTTCAACCGACGCATGAAGATGCGGTTCGACGAGCTTGGAATCGAAATCCCATTCCCGCACATGACACTGTATTTTGGGGTCGACAAGGAGGGCAATGCGCCGCCCGCGCATCTGCACGTGGACCGACTGGTCGCCATGAGTCGGGACGCGCGCCCGGCGGCTCACACCGGGCCGGAGCCGACCGCGCCGACGGGTTCGCGCCCTGCTCCACCGTCCATCTCCCTGCCCGATCCCGACGGCGACGGCGACGGGGGCGGGCGCTGAGCCCGTCCCGCGCCGAAATCCGGCCTCACTGCTCCGGCAGAAGCTGGCGGTGCAGCCAGACCGTCAGGGTCACGACGATGATTGCGGCGAACAGGGTGTCGGACAGGAAGTGGGCGCCGACGACAATGCGCGCCCCGCCGACGATCACCCCGAAGGCCAGGGCCGCTGCGATGGCGGTGCGGCGCCACCGGGAGGGCACCAGCAGGGCGAAGGCCACGACCCAGAACCCGATGGCGGCGTGACCGGAGACAAACGAGCAGTTTGTGGCGCACTGGTCGGCGATCATGAAGGGCGGCGTGTAGTGGCCAGCGCCGCCGAACGCCGCGATGTCGTTGGGCCGTGCGCGCCCCCAGAATTCCTTAAGGACGCCGTTGACGATCAGACCGGGTCCCAGGGCCAGACTGAGCACCAGGAAGGCGATGTGACGGCCCCGGGGCCAGCCGGCCCGAAGCCCCGGACCCAGCCTGTCGCCCAGCCAGATCAGCACCAGGAACAGGACCACCGCGTACAGCACGGGGGGCACGCCCTTGCGGATCAGGTTCAGCAGAGGGCCTTCGGAGACGAACCGCTGCGTGGCCGGATCGTAGAACAGCGCGCTGACTCCCAGGTCCACCTGCGGGAACACGACGAACACCAGAACCAGGGCCAACAGGATCCGGCAGCGCCAGCCCGCCAGCGGTTGCGGGTCCCAACTGTGCGGCGTCATGGCGTGTCCTGCTCGACCTTGACGACAGCCCATTCGCGGCGTTCTCCGCCCGGCAGGGTCACGCTCAACCGGGCCCGAATATCCCCGCCGGCATCGGCCAACGCCGCCGGAATCACCAAAATTCCGCTGAACGCCCCGACACTGTCCGAACCGGAGCCGACGACCCGCGGATGCAGTCCGCGCGTCTCGGCGTGATAGGACAGCAATGCCGCATCGTCGCCGGCGACCCCAAGGGGATGATCCGGGTATGCCTCGGCCACCGACTCAAGCCATGGCCCGACCGCGGTCCAGGCGAGGCCGCTGTTCTCAGCGTTCAACCATGAGGGCACGACCCACCCCGCGTCCTGCGCGAGACCGGGCCCCCGCCAGACCAGTGCGATCAGCAGGACATTGACCCCAACCATGGCCCGAACCCATCCCATCCTGTCGCGCACGCACAGCCAGGCCGTGACAAGAACGACAAGGGCGGGCACGGCCGGCGCAATTAGGGTCGCGAGATCGTTGCCGGCAAGGGCAGCCGCCAAAGCCATGGCGAGTACGGGAATGGAAAACAGCATCAGAAGGCGTGCCCGGAAATCCCGAAATGTCCGTCGAGCCACCTCCAGGGGCAGACGCAGGGTCAGCCAGCCCGCCACCAGGGCCAAGATCGGTCCAAGCAGGACCGCGGCCAGACCGAGCTGCCAGCCCAGGGCGGCGGCGATCCCCGCCTGAGGCACGGTCACGTCCTGGAGCGCCAACAGCAAGGCTTCGTATCCGCTCCAGCCGTGGGCCGCGTTCCACATGATGTCCGGCCACGCACACGCCAGGGCGGTCAACAGCGCGACATAGGGCCCCGGCCGCCACGGGAGCCGGGGAGCCGTTTCTGAAAACAGCAGGAACAGAAGGGCCAGTGGGATGAACACCAGCATCACCGGATGGATCAGAACACCGACCCCGATCCCCACCCCAAGAGCCACCCAGTCCGTGAGATGCTGCTCCACCGACATGGTGCGGCCCAGGGCCAGCAGGGCCAGCGCCCAGGGCGGCGCCAGCAGGGCGATGGCATCGATATGAACGCTGTCATGGAAAACGACGGGCAGTGTGGCGTGGACCATCATGCACCAGAAGCCGGTGCGCCGGTCGAACAGCGAGCATCCCAGTTGATACACGCACCACGTCGCCAACCCTTGTGCCAGGGGCCCCAGGAGCCTGAGGCAAGACGCCTCTGCTCCACAGGACCAATTGAGAAGCCCCAGCAACCACGGACCGAGTGGCCCCGGCCCAGGCCACGCCGGATGAGGATCGCGCCCCATCACCCACAGTTCCGCCTCCGTCGGTGTCAGGGGGGGCACCGCCTCCGTCATCAGGAACCCGATCCGAGCCAGGGTCACCGCCACCACGATGGCGGCAACAGGCCAGGGGGCCGACAGCGCAGCTGACAAACGGTCGAGGACAGGGGCGCGTGCCTCTCTCGACGAATAATGCATCCAGTCTTTGCCTTCATTGATGGGGAACGCAAACCGGCCACCGGCCGGTCACGGTTCTATCCATCCTCCAGGTGGAACAGCAGGGCAAGGCCCAACAGCCCGGCGACCAGCGCCGGCGACCATGCCGCCAACAGGACGGGCAGCGTCTGCGACTGGCCCAGGGTATAGGTCACCTGGGAAAAAAAGTAGACGAGGAATCCGGTGACGGTGCACCCGATCACGCGGGCCAGCCAGTCCCCCCGCCGCTGGCTGGCGTTGAACCCGAAAACGGCCGCCAGCAGGACCATGGCGCAGAGCATGGCCGGCGATGCCAGCAGGGCATACCAGTGCATCCGGTGCGCATGGGGCGAAAACCCCGCCGACTCGAAGAAAGCGATGAAATTCGGCAGCGCCCAGAAGGAAATCGATTCCGGTGCCGCGAACTTCTCCTGGATTTCCGGCAGGGACAAAGTCGTGGCGACATCCATCTTCGGGAGCCGCTGCGGCACTTCCCCCGGAATCGAAATCGTGACGCCCTCAAGAATAAGTCTCTGTTCGGAAAGCCTCCCTTTTCGCGCATCAATGCGTTGATCCGGAATGTCGTCGTCACCGATTTCCAGAACGAGCACCTCCGACAGGAACAACTCCCCGTTGTCTTGGTGCGCCTTGCGGGCATGGAGGACCCGGAAGCCATCCTCTTTCTGTTCGCGCAGCCATAATCCGCCGCGCGACAGCGAAAACGGTTTGTCGGTCCCCAGGCCAACCGTCTGCCCGACCCGCTCGAACTGGGTGAACAGAGTCGCGGCCACGGGGTTCAGGGCACCGACGTTGATGACACCAAGGAACAGGACCAGCGCGAACAACGGCAGCATGATCTGCCAGACCGAAACACCCGCCGCGCGCACGACGATCAACTCACTGGATCGCGACAACCGCCAGAATGTCATCAGAGCCGCCGCGAGAAACACGAACGGCAAGGCCGTCTGCAACATCAAAGGCAGGCGCAGCAGCCCCATCCTGACCACCAGTCCGAGGGTTGCGTCTTCGAGCTTCGCGGTCTGACGCAGCAGTTCAATGACATCGAACAATAGAATCACGCCCGCGACCACCAGCACGGTCAGGCCGAGGGTGATGAGGAAGCGACGGGCGATATAGACTGTCAGGGTCGGCTGCACGCGGCGGAGTCCGGATACGGGAGAGAAGAATCAGGCCGCCGGCCGCGACCATGTTTCGCACACGATGCTCTTACACCTTTGTTCGCGGTCTTGCCAACGCGTGCCGACGGGCACTGTCGATCACGCCGTTCAGGAAAATCTTGACGGCGCGGACCGTTCTGGCTAAACACCGGCCCTTCAAACGACAACCGCGATCCGACGAGGAAGGATACCACCATGGCCCGACGTTGCGCCGTGACGGGCAAGGGCGTGCAGACTGGCAACAACGTCAGCCACTCCAACATCAAGAGTAAGCGTCGCTTCCTGCCGAACCTCCAGGTCACCTCGCTGATGAGCGAATCCCTGAATCGGACGGTGAGAGTGCGCCTGTCGACACATGGTCTGCGGACCATTGAGCACGTGGGCGGCATCGACGCTTTCCTGATGACGACCGCCAACACCAAGCTGTCGCCGGAGCTTCGCAAGATTAAGCGTCTGGTGCAGAAAGCCGCTGAGGACCGCGCCGCCGCCTGATCTTCGGGCGAACGGCTCCACGAACAGTGGCCTGGGCAGGATCGCGCCAAGCGGCGGATTGTCCTTGCAATCCTTCACGTTTGGCTCTTTTGTGGACCCGAACCATGGCGACCGTCCCGTACGGATGGCCGCTCTGTTTGGACGCTGTCGAGCGGGTGCTGTCATGACTTTCGGGCTGGACCCTTACGTTTTCTACGCTCTTGCGGGCTTTACGACGGTGGTGTGCATGCTGTTGCTGTTCACCCTGTTCCGAATGTTCGATTCCGTTTCCCGTATTTCACAGAAAGTCGCTGAGCGCACGTCCGATATCCCGGCAACGCCGAACCAGCAACACAGCACCTCGGACGATCAATAAACGCGCCGATTTTGACGGTAGACGTCACGGAGCGTCGTCGACGATCCGCCAGCTGTACGCCAGGATCCGTTCCGCGCCACCCCGCGTGACGAAGTAACCCTGCGCACCTCTCACATGAGTGCGCAAGAGGTACGAGCCATGTCTTGAACCAAGAGACAGATCCGCGGTTCGCCGCAGAATGCGCTCGTGTCCCAGATAGCACCCCAGTTCAGACGGCAGCACGTCCTGCCCGTAGACAGCCCGACACCGCCGCCCGTCGTACCGGGCCCCAATCAAGGTTCGAGAGCGTGGCACCGTCCACGCCCTCCACGACCTCCGCGGATACCCCGAGCCGCGTCACCTCAGCCTTGGCAAGGGCCCGCCGTTCCGTGTGCCGGGGCAGATTGAGAAGGTAAGATTGGAACCGTCATGTTCGATGTGTCTAGGCCCATCAAGAGGCGGAGGTGGACGCCGCCGCCGTTAGGTCATTGGTGCGACCGACGGCCCGATCATAGGCCTTGATCAAGAGGCGTGTCACCGTTCCCGGCGTGAACGTGTCGTTTCCGATCTGCCCGACGGGGGTCACCTCGGCGGCGGTTCCGGTCAGGAAGACTTCCTCGGCTTGGGCGATTTCCTCGGGCATGATTGGCCGCTCGACCACCTCTAGGCCGGCCTCAATGGCAAGGCCGATGACCGTGCGGCGGGTGATGCCGTCCAGGAAACAGTCCGGCACAGGGGTATGCAGCTTGCCGTCCGGCATCAGGAAAAAGATGTTCGCACCGGTCGCCTCCGCCACGCGGCCGCGCCAATCCAGCATCAGGGCATCGTGAAAGCCCTCCTGCTCCGCCTTATGCTTCGACAGGGTGCAGATCATGTACAGCCCGGCCGCCTTGGCCTGCACGGGCGCGCAGGCGGGGTCCGGGCGCCGCCAGTCAGAGATGGCCAGCTTGATCCCCGCCATGCGGGCCTCGGGCGAGAAGTACGACGGCCACTCCCACGCCGCAATCGCGAGATTGATCCGGTTTTTCTGGGCCGACACGCCCATCATCTCGGATCCGCGCCACGCCAGAGGACGGACGTAACCGTCCGAGATGGCATTGGCTTTCAGCACAACGTCATGGGCGGCATTGATTTCATTGATCGAATAGGGGATCTGGAATCCCATCAGCCGGGCCGACTCGTGAAGCCTTTCGGTATGCTCCGTCAGTTTGAAGACGGTCCCGTTGTAGACTCGCTCTCCCTCGAAAACGGAGGAGGCATAATGCAGGGCGTGGGTCAGCACATGCACCTTGGCCGAACGCCAGTCCACCAACTCGCCATTGAACCAGATGGTGCCGTCGCGGTCATCAAACGGAGCGTTCGCCATGGTCATTCGCCTCCTGAAGATGGAATCTGTCCAAAAACCACCTGGAACCGGTAACATTGTTGGGATAATATGTCAACAAACCTGACGTATATTGACGAAGCGCGAGCGGATCGCCGCCACCGCGTGCCATGGCCGCAGGCGAGGACACACCCCGATGACTGACCACAAACCTGGGCCCAACCCGCTGTTCCTTCGCGAGGAGGATCTGCGCCAGGCCATTGAGTTGCTGTTTTTCGCCTATCGCGACTTCACTTCGGAGGCCGACGCCATGCTGGCCCGGAACGGGTTCGGCCGCGCCCATCACCGGGTGATCTACTTCGTCGGTCGCCACCCCATGATATCGGTCAGCGCGCTGCTGGATATTCTGCGCATCACCAAACAGAGTCTCTCCCGCGTCCTGGGTCAGCTGATTCGCGAAGGATTTATCATCCAGCACAAAGGCGCGACGGATCGCCGTCAGCGCCTTCTCGAACTGACCGACAAGGGGTTGGAGATCGAACGTCAGTTGACCGAAGCCCAGCGCCAGAGGATCGCCCGCGCCTATCGTGAGACAGGCGGCGAGGCTGTACAGGGGTTCCGATCCGTCCTGTTGGGCATCATGGACCCACCCGACCGGAACCGGTTCTCCCGGAGAGGTGACACATGAGCCCAGGCATAGACTCCGATGATCCGGCGGACCTGCCCCACGTCCTGGTCGTGGACGATGATGAACGGCTGCGTCACCTCCTGAACCGCTTTCTGTCCGATAATGGATTCCTGGTCACGACGGCCGCGGATCCCCAAGAAGCCCGGGGGCAACTTGCGGCCCTGGCGTTCGACATCCTGGTCGTGGATGTGATGATGCCCGGCGAGGATGGTCTTTCGCTGACCCGGTCATTGCGCGAGGCCAGTTCCGTTCCGATTCTGATGCTGACGGCGATGGGCGACCCGGAGGCCCGCATTCGAGGCCTGGAGGCTGGCGCGGACGACTACCTTCCGAAGCCTTTCGAGCCTCGGGAATTGCTGCTGCGCCTCAACGGGATCCTGCGCCGCGTGGCGGAACGTCCGGCGGAACAGACCGCCGACGCCGCGCTGGCACTTCTTCGGTTCGGACCCATGATCTTGGATCCGCGCCGTGAGTCCCTGACCCGCGACGGCGAACCGGTACACCTCACCACAACCGAACGGCAGCTTCTGATGGTCCTTGCGAGCCGGGCCGGGGAGGTCATCAGCCGGGACGAACTCGCGCAGCTGACCGGCGCGGCCGCCAATCCCCGTGGTGTTGATGTCCAAGTGACACGGCTGCGCCGCAAGCTTGAGCGGGACCCTCGCATGCCACGACATCTTCATACCGTGCGTGGTCGCGGCTACCTTCTCCGACCTGATTAGGTGCCCGCCCACCGTGCCCTGTCCTCTGGAGGCCGGATCGTCATGCCCCGATTTCAACCGTTCCGGCCGCTTAAGCGCCTGCTGCCCCGGGACATCATGGCGCGGTCCCTCCTCATCATCGTCATTCCGCTGGTGTTGTTGCAGATCATCACCGCCTACGTGTTCTTTGACCGCCATTGGGAGATTGTCTCACGTCGCCTCAATACAGCGGTGGCCTCTGAGATCGGGCTGATCGCCCGTCTCATCTACACGTACCCTGGCGAAGAAACCCGCGAATGGGCTTTCAGCGTGGCCCGCATCACCCAGGGGCTCGTGTTCCGGTTCTCACCCGGCGGACAGTTGCCAAGCATTCCGGCCCAGCGCAGCGACCCGATCGAGCGGGCCCTGCGCCAGCGCATCGGCAACTACATCCCCTACCCGTTCACCATCGACGGGCGCCCCGGAGAGGGCGAACTGACGGTGCACATGCAGACCCCTGGCGGTCTTCTGTCGGTGGACGTCTGGAAGGACCGCCTGTTCACGGAATCGATCTTTCTGTTCGTGTTCTGGATGGGCGGTTCGTCCATTGTGCTCTTTGGGGTTGCTGCCATCTTCATGCGCAATCAGGTCCGCCCCCTGCTGCGCTTGGCGCGCGCCGCCGACGCCTTCGGAAAGGGGCGGGAGGCTCCGGATCTGAAAGTCACCGGGGCAACCGAGGTACGGCAGGCGGCCAGGGCCTTCATCGCCATGCGTGACCGCATCCGACGCCAGATCGACCAACGCACGGGCATGCTGGCGGGCGTATCCCATGACCTACGGACCCCCCTGACCCGCATGAAACTGCAATTGGCCATGCTGGAAGGGGTCGAGGGCGTCGACGATCTCCGCGCCGATGTCACGGAGATGGAGCGCATGGTCGAGGCCTATCTCGATTTCGCGCGAGGCACCGGCACCGAAACGGCCGGGCCGACCGATCTCGGGGCCGTGCTGGAGGATGTCGTGGACCGTCACCGTCGGGCCGGCGGAACCATTTTCCTGACCGTCGCCCAACCGATCACGTTGCCCCTGAAGCGGCAGGCTTTCGAACGCTGCATCGGCAACCTTCTTGGCAACGCCATTCGTCATGGCGACACCGTGACCGTCCAGGTTCTTCTGATCGACGATCACGTCGAGATCTTCGTGGATGACGATGGCCCCGGGATCGCGCCAGCCGACCGTGAGGCCGTCTTCAAGCCCTTCCAGCGACTGGAAACCTCACGAAACCTGAAAACAGGCGGCATGGGCCTGGGCATGACCATCGCCCGGGATCTGGTCCGGGGCATGGGCGGAGACATCGCGTTGCTTGAAAGCCCGCAAGGTGGGTTGCGGGTGAAACTGCAACTGCCGCTATGAAAGTCGGCGGGCTCGCTTGCTTCGGTACATGCTCTCGTCAGCCTGCCGCATGGCATCCTCAAGCGAAAGCCCGGGTTCGAACGCGCAGACCCCGCAGGATACCGACAATGCCAGCGGCCCTTCGGGAAGGTCGACGGTCTTCTGAGAGACCTCGAACTCGATGCGCGCGCGGATCTCCTCCGCCCCGTAAAGATCCGTGTCCATCAGCACGACACCGAACTCGTCTCCTCCCAGACGGCCCAGAAGGTCGGACGCTCGGGTGCAGTCGATCAGCGAGGCGGCCACCTGCTGAATCGCCACGTCACCGGCGGCATGACCACCCCGGTCATTGATCGGCTTGAGGTCGTCAACATCCAACATCAGCAGGGCGATGCCGTGTCCCTGCCGTTCCGCATAGGCGATCATCCGTTCCAGTTCCCGGACAAAGGAGCGGCGGTTTCGCAGCGGCACCAGCGGATCGGCGTCGGCCAGAGCCTCGGCGCTTTTCACGCGCTCCCGCAGCCCCTCCAGTTCCTCCTGCAACTGCTGAACTTCCCCCAGAAGCCGCTGAATCGCGGTGCTGACGGCGGGCGTCATCTGATCGTCAGGGATGCCAAGAACATGAGCGACCGGACGCTCCACGCCGCCCGTGTGAGGTGCCTTGTTCAGGACAACACGTCCGGCGCGCGCTGAATAGGCGCGGGTCACGTCAGACGAAGATGGTCCGAAGCTTGTCCTCATGCGCGGGCAGCCCTTGGGAGTTCAACACATGATCTTGATAAGGGAAGGAAGTTAAGGATGTGTAACCCTGTAATACCGATCGACGAATGAACTGACTTCATTCGTTGATCGGCCGGTGCGACGGCACCGGCGCCCCCGGCGCCGGGCGCCCCGAAGGAGCGCTGCGGCGATACAAACGAAAGCCTCAGAATCAACGCCGCCCCAAAGGGATCCGGAGTCGGACGAGCCATTCCTATCGCCAGCCAGCGTAAAATACCGACAACTCTTCTCAAATCCTACGGTTTTATCGTCAGTGGGACGGGCGAAAGGGCCGACCGATGCAGGCCGGCGCATTGAGGCGGATGCGCGTTCGGTCCCGCGAGATCAGCACCAGGACAACAATGGTCGCCAGATACGGCAGCATTGAGAGCAGATGGGACGAGACAGCCAGCCCGGCGCCCTGGGCATGAAGCTGCACGATGGTCACGCCCCCGAACAGATACGCCCCCAGCAGCACCCGTCCAGGCTTCCAGGTGGCGAAGACAACCAGGGCCAGCGCGATCCACCCCCGTCCGGCGGTCATCGTTTCCACCCACATCGGCGTATAGGCCAGCGACAGATAGGCCCCCGCCAGACCTGACATAGCGCCGCCGAACAGCACACACAGGAAGCGGATGCCGATCACCGGATATCCGAGCGCATGGGCGGCGTCGTGGTTCTCCCCTACCGCGCGGATCACCAGTCCAACCCGTGTGCGATAGAGCCCCCAACCGACCAGGATGGTCGCCAAGACAGAGGCATACACAAGCGGATCGTGGGCAAACAGCACCGGCCCGATCAGCGGCAGATCGGACAATCCCGGGATGTGGAGGGCGTCCAGTCCCTCGATGGGGATTCCGATGAAACCCTGACCGATGAAGGCCGACAGACCGACGCCGAATATAGTCAACGCCAACCCGGTCGCGACCTGATTGGACAGAAGTCCAAGCGTGAGGATCCCGAAGACCAGCGCCAGCGCCATGGCCCCCAGCATGCCTGCCAGGATGGCCAGCGCCGGATTGCCCGTCATCACCGCCGTTGCGAAGGCAGCGACCGCGCCGACCAGCATCATCCCCTCGACGCCCAGGTTCAGCACGCCGGACTTTTCGGTCACCAACTCGCCGACCGCCGCCAGCGCAAGCGGCGTCGCGGCCCGGATCATGGCCACCAGCAGGGCGACGACGCCATCAAGCCCGTCCATGTCGGTCCCCTCCCCGCGGCTGAACAGGTCGGCGGCCAAAGCGGAAGCGATGGTGGATCAGCACGTCCGCGGCCAACAGAAAGAACAAAATCATGCCCTGGAACACGCCGGTCACAGCGCGTGGCAGGCCGAGTTCAATCTGCAACGTATCGCCGCCCAGATAAGTCAATGCCATGAACAGGCCGGCCAGCAGAATCCCCAGCGGGTGCAAGCGGCCGAGAAACGCGACGATGATCGCCGTGAACCCGTAGCCCGGCGAGATCTGTGGATGAAGTTGGCCGATGGGACCGGCAACCTCAACCATTCCCGCAAGCCCCGCCATGCCGCCGCCGCACAGCAGTCCCAGCCAGATGACGCGGGCCTGACTGAACCCGGCATACCCGCCGGCGCGCGGCGCCAGCCCGATCACTTTGACTTGAAAGCCGATGAAGGCCCGCATCAGCAACAGCCAGATCCCCCCGACGCCGGCCAGCGCGAACAGCGCGCCAACGTGAAGGCGCGTTCCCTCGACCAGGGCCGGCAACTGCGCGGACGGACCGAACAGAGCCGATTCCGGAAAGTTGAACCCGGCCGGATCGCGCCAGGGGCCATGAACCAGATACCCCAAAAGCAACTCGGCGACATAGGTGAGCATCAGACTCACCAGAATCTCATTGGCGTTGAAGTGTACCCGCAGCAGCGCCGGGATTGCAGCCCACGCCATGCCGCCGATCATGCCGGCCAACACCATCGTCGGCAGCAGCCAGGGCAGTTTGGCGTCACCGGCCCACAACGCCAGCCCGCCGGCGCAGATGGCGCCCAGGATCAACTGCCCTTCGGCACCGATGTTCCAGACATTGCCGCGAAAGCCCACGGCCAGTCCCAGCGCGCACAGCACCAGCGGCGTGGCCTTCACGATCAGTTCGCTCCAGCCGAAGCCAGTGCTCAGGGGCGCGATGAAAAAGGCATGCAGGGCGCGAAGGGGATCATGGCCCAAGGCGGCGAACAAGATCACCCCGGCAACTCCGGTCAGGCCCGCCGCGATCAGGGGGGTCAGATAGATCATCAGGCGCGACCTCTCGGGACGCGCCTCCAGCCTAGGCCACATGGGCGTTGCCCCCCTCGAACAGGCCGGCCATCAGGACGCCCATGTCCTCGGCGGTGACGGCGTGCGTGGGACGGCTTTCGGACAGCCGGCCGGCCGCGATTACCGCGATCCGATCCGACAGCGCGTACAGTTCGTCCAGGTCCTGGGAAATCACCAGGATGGCGGCGCCCCGGTCGCGCAAATCAACCAAAGCATGATGGATCGCGGCTGCCGAGCCGGCATCCACGCCCCAGGTCGGATGCGCCGCCACCAGCACACGCGGTTGTTGGAGAATCTCCCGGCCGATGATGAATTTCTGAAGGTTTCCACCGGAGAGGCTGCGCGCCTCGGCCGCGCTGCCATGGGCGATGACGTTGAAGGCCTGGATGACGCGGCCGGCGAAGTCTCGCGACCGGTTCCGATGCACCAACCCCCTGTTCACCAAGCCGTGATGCCGATAGGCCGACAAAAGAGCGTTTTCGGCAAGGGTCAGGTCGGGTACCGCCCCCTGCCCCATCCGTTCCTCCGGCACCACGGCGAGTCCCAACCCGCGACGCGCGCGCGGCCCCAGGTGGCCCGCCGGCCTGTCCGCGATTCGGATGACCTCGGGATGAGCCAGTCGGCGTTCCCCGGAGAGCGCGCGCATCAGCGCATTCTGGCCGTTACCCGCGACACCGGCGATTCCCAGGATCTCCCCCGCTTTGACAGCAAACGAGACCCCCCGCAAATCGGTGCCATGCGGATCATCCCGGTCCATGTCCAGGCCGGCAACCTCCAGCATCGCGCCGGCCGGCGTGGCAGCGTCCGGTTCCCGCCGTCGCTCCTTTAGGTCCGGGGGCGCGGTGCCGATCATCAGGCGCGCCAGCGACCGGGCGGTTTCCTGCCGGGGATCGACGGTCGCCACGACCCGCCCGCCGCGCAGGATGGATGCCCGGTCGCAGAGCATGCGGATCTCATCCAGCTTGTGGGAGATGTACAGGATCGAACATCCCTCGTCGCGCAGCCGGCGCAGCACCTCGAACAGCGCCAGTGCTTCCCGGGGGGTCAGCACCGATGTGGGCTCATCGAGGATGATGAGCCGTGGCGCACCAAGCAGGCAGCGCACGATCTCTACGCGCTGCCGCTCGCCCACCGACAGTTCATGCACGTGGCGTTCGGGCTGAATCGCTAGGCCATAGCCGTCCGACACCGCCCGGATACGCGCCGAAAGGGTTTTCATGGTGTCTCGTGTGCCCAGACCAAGGGCCACGTTTTCCGCCACCGTCAGGGATTCGAACAGAGCGAAGTGCTGGAACACCATGCCGATCCCGAGCCGCCGCGCCTCGGCCGGGCCGTCGATGCGCACGGGGCGCCCCTCCCACAGGATCTCGCCCGCGTCGGCCGCCAGCACCCCATGGACGATCTTCATCAGGGTGGACTTGCCGGCCCCGTTCTCTCCCAGGAGGGCGTGAATCTCGGCCGGACGGACATCAAGACTCACATGGTCGTTGACCACCACGCCGGGAAAGCTCTTGCATACGTCGCGCAACGCGAGACGCGGGGGCGCAAGCTCTGGCGGCGGGGTCGAGGATGTCGCCATGAATGGGCCGCCCCATTTCAGGAAGCAAAGCGTGTTCGCGAGGCGATGCCCCGGATCGGCAGGCTGGCGCGGTTCACGCCAGACCGGCGTACTGCCCCCGGCAGTGAACCAGAGGTCCCGCCTCCTCTGGCCCTGAAACGCGCGTCACGGCGCCAACGATGATGTCGTGGTCGCCGACGGTGAACACGTCATGCACGTCGCATTCGACGGTGGCCAGGCATCCGGCCAGAACGGGGGCACCGTTCTCGCCCGGGGCGTGGCTGATGCCGTCAAAGCGATCGTCCCGCTTTTCCGCGAATCGCGTCGAGATGTCCCGTTGTGACTCCGCCAGGATGTTGACCGCGAACGGGCCCCGTCGGAACGACTCCAGATTGGATGTGCGGTCGCCAAGGCAAATCAGGACCAGCGGCGGCCTCAGCGACACCGACGAGAAGGCGCTCACCGTCAATCCTACCGGTTGGCCTTCGGCCGTACACGCCGTCACCACCGTCACGCCGCTGGCGAAACATCCCATGGCTTTACGAAAAGCGCTTTCATCAACCGACATCTGCATGGCCTCCCGTCTCATCGCCTTTCGGGGTCTTAGCGCATCGCGGTGAAGGCGCCAATGTTTGATTTCCATTGGATACGCTGCGATGTTCAGGTTATGTCAAGTTTGGTGGGAGATCCTCCCTTAGACGTTTTTCGAAGTGTCCTCCATTCTGCTCGCCCGAAAGGCGGCAGGGCGCTATGATCGTCAGCCATGGCGGGTCGGCCCTGGTTGGCTACTGAAACAGGATCGCGATTCTAGATGCTTGTTATCGTCGGTACCATCATCGTGATTGTCTGTGTGATCGGAGGCTACGCTCTTGGTGGCGGACACCTTGATGTCCTCTGGCAGCCTTACGAGTTCCTGATCATCTTCGGCGCGGCGATCGGCGCGTTTGTCATCGGCGGGTCCAAGACGCTGATTTCAAACACGGCCAAGTCCATTGGCCCTATGCTGAAAGGACCGAAGTACAAGAAGTCACACTACCTGGAACTCCTGACGCTGCTATACACGTTGTTCCGGCTGGCAAAGACGAAGGGCGATCTCGCCCTTGAAAGTCACGTGGAAAAACCGGAGGAGAGCACGATCTTTCAGAAGTTTTCGGGCTTTTCTTCCAACCACCATAACCTCGAGTTCCTGTGCGACTACCTGCGCCTTCTGACACTTGGCACGAACAACGCCCACGAGGTGGAAACCATCGTCGACGGCGAGATCGAGGCCCACCACAAGGAAAACCATTCTGTCGCTGAGGCCGTCACCACCATGGCCGACGCCATGCCCGCGCTGGGCATTGTCGCGGCGGTGCTGGGCGTGATTCACACCATGGGATCGATCACAGAACCGCCGGAGGTGCTGGGTCACCTGATCGGTGCCGCCCTGGTCGGTACGTTCTCTGGCGTGCTGTTCTCGTACGGTTTTTTCGCGCCGTTTGGTAAGGCCATCGCCACGGCCTACGACGCTGACACGGAATACCTGAATTGCATCAAGGCGGCCCTGCTGGCCCACATGCAGGGCTATGCCCCGCAGGTCTCGATCGAGTTCGCCCGAAAAATCCTGTCGCCGTCCGTTCGTCCCACGTTTGCGGAAGTGGAGGACGCGGTCACCAATATGTCGGACTGACGGCCATTTCCTCGTTCCGCCAGCACGGGATGGCGGCCGGTCTGTTGTGTTTGTTTGTGAAATCCGTGTTTCATGGTCCTTTTGGGGATCGTCGTGACGCGGCCCCGTACCCCAGGTTGGACGTAGCGGCGGAGCCATGGCCGAGGAACAGAACGCCGTCATCATCAAGCGCGTCAAGAAGGGCGGTCACGGCCACCACGGCGGCGCGTGGAAGGTCGCCTACGCCGACTTCGTGACCGCCATGATGGCCTTTTTCCTGCTCCTGTGGCTGCTCAACTCGGTCACGGAAGAGCAGTTGCACGGCATTTCCAACTACTTCGCCCCCACGGCCGTGTCGGAAAGCACCAGCGGTGCCGGCGGCATGCTGGGCGGACAGGTCGTCGGCGTCGGCGCCAACTCGGCGCAGAGCGCGTCGCCCTCCTCACAGCCTGTCCTGCCGCCGCCGACCATCGGCATCGGCGGCAACGACTTCACCGACCCGGCCGAAGGCCTGTCCCTCGACGAGACCCAGCCCGATTTCCCGTCTGGAGAAGACGAGAACATGGGGCCCGGCGAGGGCCCGGCCGAAGATCCCGAGCAGGCCGCCGCCGAGGCCGCGCAAGAGGCCAGCTTCGAGGAGGCCGCCCAGACCTTGCGGCAGGCGATCCAGGCGGTGCCCGACCTTGAGCAGTTGCAGGACAGTCTGGTCATTGAGGAAACCGAGGACGGCCTGAAAATCCAGTTGCTGGACCAGGACCGGCTGGCCATGTTCCCGGGCGGGTCGTCCGCGATGTACGAACATACCCGCCTGCTGCTTGGCCTGGTTGGCCAAGCCATCGGGGAGATGCCCAACAAGCTGCGGATCACCGGGCACACCGACAACGCACCGTTCATTGATCCGACCGGATACAGCAACTGGGAACTGTCGGCGGATCGGGCCCTCGCCAGCCGCCGGGTGCTGCTGGCATCCGGCATTGATCCGGAGCGCATCGACGGCGTGGTCGGAAAGGCCTCCGCGGACCCGTTGATTCCGGAAACCCCGGATGACCCGCGAAACCGGCGCATCGACATCGTACTGCTGCGCGACGCGGACCTGTATGCCCAGGCCCAGCAGGATGTGGTGCCGAGCCTGCCCAGCATCATTGACCTGTCGCCGGCGAATGACCTTTAGTTCTGAGCGCAACGCCGGGTGACAGTGCGATGGGGTTGGCGCCCGGCGCCAACGGCGTCATATTTCCGCTGCAAGGCCTTTTCGGCAAGGGACCGGTGCCGCGCCCATGGATCAGACACCGCTCAAGCGTCCACAGTTCTTTTTCACCACGGCCCCGATGCCGTGCCCCTATCTGGACGGCCGCCTGGAGCGCAAGATCGTCACGGACCTGTCAGGGCATGGCGCCGACGCGGTTCATGACGCCCTGTCCCGCGCGGGCTTCCGGCGCAGCCACACCATTGCTTACGCCCCGGCCTGCCCCGAATGTCAGGCCTGCGTGCCCGTGCGGATCGTCGTTGACGGATTCGCGCCGAAAGGCACCCTGCGGCGCATCTGGAACGCCAACCGGGATGTGGACGTGGACCTGCTGCCGGCGACCGCAACGGCGGAGCAGTACCAAGTGTTTTCCCGGTATCAGCACTGTCGTCACGGCGAAAGCGACATGGCGCTAATGGGATTCTTCGATTATCGCTCGATGGTCGAGGACAGCCCGATTGATACCGCGATGGCGGAGTTTCGGGGTCCGGACGGCGCACTTCTGGGGGCCTGCCTGATGGACCGCATGGCGGACGGGCTCTCGGCCGTCTATTCCTTCTTCGATCCCAACGTGCCGACCAAGCGCAGCCTGGGGACCCATATGGTTCTGTGGATGGTGTCGCGCGCCCGCGCGGAAGGGCTTGGCTACGTCTATCTCGGCTACTGGATCGAGGAGTCCCGCAAGATGGCCTACAAAACCCGCTTCCGGCCGCTCGAGGCCTTCGGCGCCAAAGGCTGGTACCGTCTGCGCGACTGACCCTGAGACAGACCTATTTGGCAGGAAGATCGACCTCAAGGATGGTCATATTGAAATCGTAGGAAATCTCGCCCTCGTCCTCGTCACGATACAAGGTGCCGAGAAACTCGCGACCCAACCAGACCTCGACCGGATCGTTCGGCTTCTTCGGCACGGTCAGCGTGATCCCGTCATTTGAAAACACTTGGCGCAGATAGGTCTGGACCTGATTGATTTCCTGCCGATTCAAGAGTGCCTCCCGTCTGCCCCATGTCGAAACCCGGTAACGCCCGGTTTTGTGCCGCGCGTTGCCGGTGGTTCCAACACGGAAGGCACCGCCCGGTCAACGGAAAGAACCGTCTGTGTCCTACGCTGGCTTGTTTTTGCGGTTCTGGACGCTGCCCCGTCCGCTCAGCAGGCCACGCGCTACAACTTGAGCCTGAATCTCAGCCGCGCCCTCGAAGATATTGAGAATCCTTGCGTCGCACAGGATACGGCTGATCGGATATTCGAGCGCGTAACCGTTGCCTCCATGGATCTGAAGGGCGTTGTCGGCGTTCGACCAGGCCACCCGCGCGGCCAGCAGCTTGGCCATGCCGGCCTCGATATCGCAACGGATGTCGCTGTCCTTCTCGCGCGCCGACATATAGGTGATCTGGCGGGCGATCATGGTTTCCACCACCATCCACGCCAGCTTGCCGTGGACCCGCGGGAAGGCAAACAGCGGCTTGCCGAACTGGACCCGTTCCTGGGCGTATTTGAGCCCCTCCTCCAGCGCACATTGGGCCACGCCCACGGCGCGGGCGGCGGTCTGAATACGGGCCGATTCAAAGGTTTCCATCAGTTGCTTGAAGCCCTGCCCCTCGACCCCACCAAGCAGGGCATCCTTGGGCATGTGGAAGCCGTCGAAGGACAGCTCGTATTCCTTCATGCCCCGATAGCCCAGAACCTCGATCTCCCCTCCGCTCATGCCGTCGGCCGGGAACGGAGTGTCGTCCGTGCCGCGTGGCTTGGGCGCAAGGAACATCGAAAGACCCTTGTAGCCCGGCTCGTCCGGATTGGTTCGGGCCATCAGGGTCATCAGGTCGGTGCGCGCGGCGTGGGTGATCCAGGTCTTGTTGCCGTTGACCACCCACTGGTCGCCCTGCAGGACGGCGCGAGTCCGCACGCTGCCCAAGTCCGAGCCGGTATTGGGCTCCGTGAAGACGGCCGTGGGCAGAATCTCGCCGCTGGCGATCTTCGGCAGATAGTGCTGTTTCTGCTCCTCGGTCCCGCCCAGGCGGATCAACTCAGCGGCGATCTCCGAGCGGGTGCCCAAGGATCCCACGCCGATATAGCCGCGCGACAGTTCCTCGGTGACCACGCACATGGCCATCTTGCCCATGCCGCTGCCACCGAAGTCCTCGGGCACGGTCAGGCCGAAGACGCCCATTTCGGCCATCTGCTCGATGACCTCCAGGGGGATCAATTCGTCCTTCTCGTGCCAGCCGTGGGCGTGCGGCTGCACCTGATCGTCGACGAACTTGCGGAACTGGTCGCGGACCAGATCCAGCGTTTCGTCCTCCAACCCCAGATCACCGAAATTGCCGTCCTTCATCAATTCGGCAATCCGGGCCTTGCAGGCGGCCGTGAAGCCGTGCTCGCGCAGCAACGTGGTATAGGGCGTCTGCAACGCCTTGCGCTCGCGCACCTCGATGCCGAAGTCGGCCAGCCGGACGAACTCGCCCTGGCTCATGGGCAGGCCGCCGAAGATCTGGTGCAGATACTCGGAGTAGGCGGCCTGAAGAATGAGCTGTTCAAGCTCGCCGAACCGTCCCTCGGCCTCCAGGCGCTTGCCCCACGCCAGCATCTCGCCCAGCGCGGTCACATAGGTGGCGAACCAGGCAAAGCCATGGGTGGCGTGCTGCTCGCGCTCCATCAGCGCGGCGTCAAGCTTGCCGTCGGTGCTGAGTTCCTTGGCGATGTGGTCGCGGATGACCCCCAGCACCTGACGCACGGTTTCGAACGAGCGTTCACAGGTGTGCAAAAGGTCCTGAACGATGAGAGAGCCTGCCATGATGTTCCCCTGAGCCCGTCAAAGAAGCCGGCCCGGGCGCGCCGGCCCGAGCATTGGTGAGTGCCGAACGACCAGGATCAGCCCGGCAGGCACTCCTCGACGGTACGGCGGCCCGGCTTCACGGCCTGGACCAACACCGCCATGTTCCCCGGCTTGTGCTCGTTTTTCCACATCTTGGTGTGAGCTTGGGGAATCTGATCCCAGGTGAACACCTCGGACATGCACGGATCAAGGCGCCGCTCGATTACCAATTGGTTGGCCTGGGAGGCCTGCAACAGGTTGGCGAAGTGGCTGCCCTGGATTCGCTTCTGGCGCATCCAGACGAAGCGGGCGTCAAACGTCAGGTTGAACCCTGTCGTTCCGGCGCAGAACACGACCATGCCGCCCCGTTTGACCACCAAACACGAAACCGGGAAGGTCTGCTCGCCCGGGTGCTCGAACACCAAGTCGACGTCATTGCCCTTGCCGGTGAACTCCCAGATGGCGCGGCCGAACTTGTAGGATTCCTTCATGTAGGCCTTGAACTCCGGCCCGTTGACGTCCGGCAGACGGCCCCAACAATTGAAGTCCTTGCGGTTGAGGACGCCTTTGGCGCCCAGCGACATCACGAAGTCACGCTTGGTCTCGTCGGATATGACGCCGATCGCGTTGGCGCCGGAGACCGCGCAGAGCTGCACCGCCATCGCGCCCAGGCCGCCCGACGCGCCCCAGATCAGCACGTTCTGGCCCGGCCGCAGCACATGCGGGCGGTGACCGAACAGCATGCGGTAGGCGGTGGCCAGCGTCAGAGTGTAGCACGCACTCTCTTCCCAGGTCAGATGCTTGGGGCGCGCCATCAACTGCTGCGCCTGGACATTCGTGAACTGGGCGAAGGACCCGTCCGGGGTCTCATAGCCCCAGATGCGCTGGGTCGCCGAGAACATGGGGTCGCCGCCGTTGCACTCCTCGTCGTCGCCGTCATCCTGGTTGCAGTGGACGACGACCTCATCGCCCACCTTCCAGCGTTTCACCTGCGAGCCGACGGCCCACACGATGCCGGAGGCATCCGAGCCGGCGATGTGAAAATCCGCCTTGTGAACATCGAACGTGGAGACCGGCTCGCCCAGCGAGGCCCAGATGCCGTTGTAGTTGACGCCAGCAGCCATCACCATCACCAGAACCTCGTGGGACTCCAGCTTGGGAACGTCCACGACCTCAACCTGCATGGCCGATTCCGGCGGGCCGTGCCGTTCGCGGCGGATCGCCCAGGCGTACATCTGCTTCGGCACATGTCCCAGCGGGGGAATCTCCCCCAGTTCGTAAAGGTCCTTCTTGTCCTGATTCGACAGCGGATCAGCGACCTCGGCGTTGGCGTTGCTCATGCCTCGGAACTCCCTGAACTGGCGTTCTTGCGTTTCGACTGCGACGGATTGCGGCGACTGCGAAGAGCCTCAATGTCGCGGTCCCGTTAGCTTCAGGCTATACCCGACTTCACTCTTCCATCGCAATGCACAAACTGATAAATAATTTCGCCCGGGCTATATGCAAGGTAATTATAGTTCTGCGGAAACCGACCTCATAGTGGTTATGTGAACCATTGGTCGCGCGAAAATGGAGACGAGCATGACCGGCACGCCAGCATCCCCCGCCCAGAATGCTGCGCCGCAGCGTGACAAGCCGTGGCTGTTCCGGACCTACTCCGGCCATTCCTCGGCCAAGGCCTCGAATGAGTTGTATCGCACCAATCTCGCGCGCGGGCAGACGGGTCTGTCGGTGGCCTTCGATCTGCCGACCCAGACCGGATACGACTCCGATCATGTGCTGGCGACCGGCGAGGTCGGGAAGGTTGGCGTGCCCATCTGCCACCTGGGCGACATGATGACGCTCTTCGATCAGATCCCGCTGGAGAAGATGAACACGTCGATGACCATCAACGCCCCTGCGGCATGGCTGCTGGCGTTGTACATCGCCACGGCGGAGAAGCAGGGCGCGGATCGCTCCAAGCTTCAGGGCACGGTCCAGAACGACATCATCAAGGAATACCTGTCGCGCGGCACCTACATCTTTCCGCCGGAACCCTCGCTGCGCCTCATCAACGACGTGATCGCGTTCACGTATAAGGAGGTTCCCAAGTGGAACCCCACCAACATCTGTTCCTACCATCTCCAGGAAGCGGGCGCGACGCCGGAGCAGGAACTGGCCTATGCCATGGCGACCGCCCGGGCGGTGCTGGATACGGTGCGCGACTCCGGGCAGGTCCCGCCCGAGGACTTCCCCGTCGTGGTCGGCCGCATCAGCTTTTTCGTCAACGCCGGCATCCGCTTCGTAACGGAACTGTGCAAGATGCGCGCGTTCTGCGAGCTGTGGGACGAGATGTGCCGCGAGCGCTACGGCGTTGAAAACGAAAAGTACCGCCGCTTCCGCTACGGTGTGCAGGTCAACAGCCTGGGCCTGACCGAACAGCAACCCGAGAACAACGTCTACCGCATCCTTCTGGAGATGCTGGCGGTCGTGCTGTCGAAGAACGCCCGTGCCCGCGCTGTGCAGTTGCCCGCCTGGAACGAGGCGCTGGGCCTGCCCCGGCCCTGGGACCAGCAGTGGTCCTTGCGTCTGCAACAGATCGTGGCGTTCGAAACGGACCTGTTGGAGTACGGCGACCTCTTCGACGGGTCCGCCGAGATCACCCGCAAGGTCGAGGCTCTGAAGGAGCAGGCCCGCGCCGAACTGGACCGCATCGAGGCCATGGGCGGCGCCGTGGCGGCGGTCGAATCCAGCTATATGAAGCAGAAGCTCGTTGAGTCGAACACCCGGCGGTTGGCCGGCATCGAATCGGGCGATATGGTCGTCGTGGGCGTCAACAAGTACACCGAGGCCGCCCCCAGCCCGCTGTCCACCGGCGACGGCGCGATCATGGCGGTCGATCCCCAGGCCGAGCGCGACCAGATCGAAAGCCTGAAGGCATGGCGCGCTCAGCGCGACGACACGGCCGCGCAGGCGGCGCTGGCCGACCTCGCGGCGGCCGCGCGGGAAGGCCGCAACATCATGGAACCGTCCATCGCCTGCGCCCATGCGGGCGTGACAACGGGTGAATGGGGCCAGACGCTCCGTGACATCTTCGGCGAGTATCGGGCGCCCACCGGTGTGGCCCGTAACGCCAGCGAGACCACCGCCGGCGAGCGCATGAGCGCGGTGCGCGAACGGGTCGAGGAGGTCTCCGCCCGGCTCGGCCGGCGGGTCAAGATCCTGGTCGGCAAGCCGGGCCTGGACGGCCACTCCAACGGCGCCGAACAGATCGCCGTGCGCGCCCGCGACGCCGGGATGGAGGTGGTCTACGAGGGCATCCGCCTGACCCCGGCGCAGATCGTCAACGCCGCGCTGGAAGAAGGCGTGCATGTGGTCGGCCTGTCGATTCTGTCGGGGTCGCACATCACCCTGGTGACCGATGTGCTGGACCGCATGCGCGCCGTCGGTCTGGGCGACATTCCGGTCATCGCCGGCGGCATCATCCCGGCCGAGGATGAACGCACCCTGCTTGCCGCCGGGGCGGCCCGGATCTACACGCCGAAGGACTATGACCTGACGGCGATCATGGACGACATCATCACCATCATCGATCCGGACCAGCAGCGAGCGGCGTGACGTCGGTCATTGCGCTCAGACATCACGCGTCGCCGCCTTCCCCAGGGCAACGATGTTATGGCAACCTGAAAAGGGATCCAGGCGTGTGTTCTCGCGCCCGGATCCCGGGCAAGAACCGTCGGCTCGTCATCGACGGGACTGCCGGAACCTCAGGGGCGTCGAGGTCCAAAGGGAAAGGTCATGCGCGAGACATGCGGGGGATGCGGAGAGAGCTACGACGCTGAAAATCTGACGCGATGCGAATGCAGTGGCACGTACTGCTACAGGTGTCTGTCCGCCCATCTCCGCAGGGCCGGTCACCAATTGCCGAAAGGCGGCTGGACTGGCGAGGCCATGGAACGCCTCCAGGAATACATTGGGAAGCGATCCGTCTGGGAAAGCTGGCATCTGGAAGAGCGGCGGGATCCCTTCTCAGGAAGGACGTTCACCGCAAAACTGAAACGCCCTGCGGCGGACTCCTTTGCCCGCCTCGTCAGAGTGTCCGGTCCTCCCATACCTCCCATGAAGACGGACAGCGACGACATTGAAACCCGACAACAATACCTAGCCGACCAGAATTACATGTTCTGGGTGGATGTTCAGCTTTTTGGCCGGCCGGGGAAACCCGTCGTGAGACTCACATTGATGCCTGAGGATCTGGCCACGGAAACCGCATTGTTCAGCGAAAAATCCGGTCCGTGGGGCGTTGGCGATGCGTTGGGCCGCTTGGTGATGAAAAAGCTCCGCGCGGAGCATGGCGTGGAAGAAAACTATCTCGCGATACTCTGAACGGGATGACCACTTTTTGATCCGCCCCGCGTTGAATCGCCTGGGCGGATCCGAAGCCAGCGTTCGCGGGCGTTGCAGCCCTTACGAAATTGTCATGCGGCGGAAAACTCCCCGTCACGAGCGGTGCGCTATGTTCGCATCATCAGGAGCGGCACTCCACGGCTTAACCTGAACCTCGTGGCAGCGGGGATACCTCCGAAAGACAGCCATAACCCCTCCACGGACGGACCCTTCAGCAAGGTTCGCCCAACATCCAGAGCAAGACCCCGCGAACCATCGCGCTTCAGCCACGCACCGGTTCGCAATCAAACGACCCCAACGCCCGCCACGATCCGTCGTGGCGGGCGTTGTCGTTTGGAACTCGGAAAAGCGGCCCGTCATGTCTCCCCGGCGCTTCCCCCTCCGGCCGTTCTCCTCACGCGGTGGACTCATTGCGCGCAGATGCGCTTTGGCGAGCAAGTCCGCGCCCAGTCGAGAAAACGGACCGGTTCAATGGCGTCTCCATGCTTTGAGATGGACCATTCGTAGGTCTATTTCTGAAGATGTAGCGGGGGAACTGTTTGCGGAGGAGTGTCCGATGCAGGTGTCGGTGACAGACGCCAAAAGCCAACTGACGGATCTGGTGCGGCGCGCCGAAGCGGGGGACGAGGTGGTTCTGACCCGTTATGGTCATCCGGCCGTGCGCCTTGTGCCGGTGAGCGCGAAACCAAACCGCGCGACTCGCAAGGCGCTGCTCGACGCGGTCCGCGCGAACGCCGCCGTCAAGGCCACCCCTGGCGCCAACGCGGCCCGGAGTCAGGACGTCCTGTACGGCGAAGACGGCCTTCCACAATGATCGCGGTGGATACGTCGGCCCTGATGGCCATCCTCCTCAACGAACCGGACGCCGAGGCCTGTGCCGCCGCCCCGGAGACAGACGACACGCCACTGATCTCGGCGGGCACCGTCGCCGAAGCCCTGATCGTCGCCGGCCGGCGGAACGTGGGCGACGAGATGGGTCGACTGATCGAGGGGCTGGGCTTTGAGGTCGTCGGCGTATCCTTGGCCTCTGCTCGGCACATCGCCCAGGCCTATCAGCGATGGGGCAAGGGCATCCATCCGGCGGCGCTGAACCTTGGCGATTGCTTCGCCTATCAGGTCGCCAAGGAGAACGGCTGCCGCCTGCTGTCTGTGGGCGACGATTTTTCCCGGATGGACATACAAAGCGTCCTCTGAACGATCCACACAGGACGAATCGGCAGGGAGAGCCGAATGAGAACGGCGCGTCGGGTGCCCCCGGCGCGCCGTTTCTCATGCGCGGCGGGCGGCGTCCCCCAAAAGGAAAGCCGCCCGCCCCGGTCGGATGTCACACGCCGTGAGCCATGACGGCCAGCAGCAGCAGGGCGACGATGTTGGTGATCTTGATCATCGGGTTCACCGCCGGACCAGCGGTGTCCTTGTAAGGATCACCCACGGTATCGCCGGTCACCGCAGCCTTGTGGGCTTCGGAGCCCTTGCCGCCGTGGTTGCCGTCCTCGATGTACTTCTTGGCGTTGTCCCAGGCGCCGCCGCCGGAGGTCATCGAGATGGCCACGAACAGGCCGGTCACGATCACGCCCAGCAGCATCGCTCCCAGGGCCGAGAACGCGGCCGACGGACCGGCAATGGCCTGGATGACGAAGAACAGCACGATTGGCGACAACACCGGCAGCATTGAGGGAACAATCATTTCCCAGATCGCCGCCTTGGTCAGCATGTCCACGCAACGGCCGTACTCGGGTTTGGCCGTGCGTTCCATGATGCCCGGGATTTCCTTGAACTGGCGCCGCACCTCGTTGACCACCGCGCTGGCGGCGCGCCCCACGGCGGTCATGCCCATGGCGCCGAAGAGGAAGGGCAGCAGGCCGCCGACGAACAGGCCGACAACGACGAACGGATTGGACAGCGAGAAGTTGACCTCAATGCCCTCGAACATCGGGTAGTCGGCCGGGTTGGCCGTGAAGTAGGCGAGGTCGGAGGTGTACGCCGCAAACAGGACCAGCGCGCCCAGGCCGGCGGAGCCAATGGCATAGCCTTTGGTGACGGCCTTGGTGGTGTTGCCGACCGCATCCAGCAGATCGGTGGTCTTGCGCACGTCCTCGTCCAGCTCGGCCATCTCGGCGATGCCGCCGGCGTTGTCCGTCACCGGACCATAGGCATCCAAGGCCACGACCATGCCCGCCAGCGCGAGCATTGCTGTCACCGAAATGGCGATGCCGAACAGGCCGGCCAGCATGTACGTGGAAATGATGGCCGCGCAGATGATGATCGCCGGCAGCGCGGTGGCTTCCATGGAGATCGCCAGGCCCTGGATCACGTTGGTCGCGTGCCCCGTCAGCGAGGCCTTGGCCACCGACCGCACCGGGCGGAACTCGGTCGCGGTGTAGTACTCGGTGACCCAGATGATGAGACCGGTCACCACCAGACCGATGACGGCGCAGAAGAACAGGCTGAACGGCCCGAAGGTGCTGCCGCCCACCGTCCATTCGTTGGTGAAGCCCAACAGCAGAATGGTCATCAGGAAGATGCCGCCCAGCGAGAACAGCGCCGACATCAGGAAGCCGCGATACAGCGCTCCCATTATCTTGGTCGAGCCTTCCTTCAGCTTGACGTAGTAGGTGCCGGCGATCGACGCCAGGATGCACACGCCACCGATGGCCAGCGGATAGGCCATCATGGTGGACTGCCAGTCGGAGCCCATGAAGAAGATGGACGCCAGCACCATGGTGGCCACCACGGTCACAGCGTAGGTTTCGAACAGGTCGGCGGCCATGCCGGCGCAGTCGCCGACGTTGTCGCCCACGTTGTCCGCGATCACGGCCGGGTTGCGCGGGTCATCCTCGGGGATGCCGGCCTCGACCTTGCCCACCAGGTCCGCGCCCACATCGGCGCCCTTGGTGAAGATGCCACCGCCCAGTCGGGCGAAGATGGAGATCAGCGACGCGCCGAAGCCCAGCGCCACCAGCGGGTCAATCAGGCCGCGCCCTTCGGCGCCCATCATGAGCAGGATGACGTAGTAGCAGACGACCGCCAGCAGGGCCAAACCGGCCACCAGCATGCCCGTGACCGCGCCGCTCTTGAACGCGATGTCCAGGCCGCGCCCCAGGCCGTGGCGGGCGCCTTCGGCCGTGCGCACGTTGGCGCGCACGGACACGAGCATGCCGACGAAGCCGGCAACGCCCGAGCAGATGGCGCCGAGGGCGAAGCCGAAGGCCACCGTCAGGTCCAGAACGAACATGAGAATCACGAACACGACGATCCCGACTCCGGCGATGGTCAGGTACTGTCGTCGCAGATAGGCCTGTGCCCCCTCCTGCACGGCCCCCGCGATGCGGCGCATCTCGTCGGTGCCACTGTCGGCGGCGAGGATCTCCCGCACCGTCCTGACGCCATACACGAGCGCCGCCAGGCCGCACGCGATGACGAAAATATAAAGTACGATCAACATCTTGGATTGCGTCCTTCAGTTGAGAGTTTGACCGTCCGTCCGGGCCCCGGGATGCGCTCCCGACCGACCCGGGGCCCCCCGCGGCGAACTCCTCATCCCCAAGCCGCCGGTGATCTCCCGGCGTGTTGTGTTTTTGCTACGGCACGGGAGCCTGCCAGAAGACCCCCGTGCAGGCAACGCAAGACCCAACGCGTCCGCAAAATCACTGGGGATTTTTCCAGAGCGTTCGGACAAACGCGACCATCAGCGCGCGTAAGCGATATCGATCAGGACATCGTGGACCTTGCCCGGCCCGAGAATCTTGTGTGTCACAGCATTCAGTATGGCCTTGGCCGCCGACAGGTCGAGTCGCCCGCTTTCCTTCAGGATCCCGGGCATCTGCCGCATCAGCTCGGTCAGGTAGGCGTCGGTGAGCCTCCGTTCCTCTCGCCGGATGTCAGCGCCCGCGTCGGGATCATAGTGAAAGCGCAGGCCCAGCACCAAATGCGCCCGCGCGACCCCATCGCTGATGACTGGAATGGCCATCTGCGGAAAGGTCATGAACTTCGGCTCCGGATCGTTCACGGGCGCCGGCGGAGGCGCGTCCGCCGCCTCGGTTTCCGCCTCCGGTTGACCGCCGAGCATCGCCCCGATGCCCAGAACATCGGGAATGATGTTGAACACGGTCAGGGCGCCGAACCCGCCCAGCAGAAGCACGATCAAAACGAGCCCGATGACAACAATCTTCATGGCGAAGGTTCCGTTCTGTGACCGCGCCCGTTCGGCTTCGAGCGCCGGTTTTTACCACCCATGCCGCCAACCGAAGGACTCCAGGAGACGGGATCCGCCATCCCCAGACAGAACCGTGACTCCGTTTCCCCCTTCAAGGCAACCGATCCGTGTCAGCGGCACGGTCAGGCGTTCGGCGATGTCGTCCACCAGAGCGGCCTGATCCGGCGGCGCGGAAAAGAGCAGCTCATAATCGTCGCCCCCGGTCAGGGCGATGTCGGCCAACGCGGGGTCGGACTCGATGCAATATCGGGTCGCGTCGGACAGCGGCAGTCGTGCCGTCTCGATCCGCGCGCCGCACGCGCTCGCCCGGCACAGGTGACGCAGGTCACCGGCCAGTCCATCGGAGACATCCAGGGCCGCCGTCGCAACGCCACGCAAGGCAAGCCCCAAGTCCACACGGGGACGCGGCACCCGGTAGCGATCACACAGAAAGTCCGAAGCGGCTTTGTCAGAGAGCGTCAGTGTGCCGGTCAGCACCCGCAACCCCAGCGCGCTGTCGCCCAGGGTGCCCGAAACCCAGAGATCATCGCCGACCCGGCCGCCCGCGCGGGACAGGTACGCCCCGGGCGGCACCTGCCCGAGAATGGTGATTGTGAAGCTCGCCGGCCCAGGGGTGGACACGGTATCGCCGCCCATCAACCCCACGCCGTACGCGCCGAGATCGTGGTCCAGACCGACGATAAACCGGTCCATCCAGGCATCGTCCTCCGCCGCCGACAACGCCACGGAAAGAAACACGCCCACGGGTTCGGCGCCCATGGCGGCCATGTCGGACAGGTTGACCCGCAACGCCTTCCGCGCCACCAGATCCGGCGGATCGTCGGGCAGGAAATGGACGCCGCCCACGATCGTATCGACACTGACCACCGTATGTTGACCCTCGGCCGGCGGCGGCAGCACGGCCGCGTCGTCCGCCAGATTCAGGGCCGCCGGGTGTCGGCCCGCCAACGGAGCGAACAGGTCCGCGATCAGGTCGAACTCGTCACGCCGGGGCATGCGCACCCACCTTAAGAGGACGAAAAAGCGTCAGGGTGCGTTTCCCGCGCGATGCGGTCCAAAACCGCGTTGACCAGCCGCACCTCCGGGCCGTCATAGAACGCCCCGGCAAGATCGACGTATTCGGTGATGGTCACGCGCGGCGGAATATCGTCCAGATGCACCAGTTCGAATACCGCCACCCGCAGAATGCAGCGGACCAACGTTTCCAGGCGCCCGGCGCTCCAATCCCCGCTCAGGCAGGCGTCGATGCTTTGGTCAAGATCCGCGAGATGGGCGTCTGCGCCGCGTCCGAGACGGGTCAGCAACCCGCTGTCGACCGGCGCCAGAGGCACCGCCTCCTCGCGCGGCTCGAACAGCCCCTCCGGATCCGGAATGTCGGCCAGGGCTTCGCCGCCAAGCCGGCCCTCCAGCACATCGCGCAACACGTCTCCGATGGGAAGGCCGCCGAGCGTGGCGGCATACAGGGCCTGAACGGCGGCCAGACGGGCGGTGCCGCGCCGCCGGGAAGACTGTGTCATCGGTTCTGTCGGTCCTCGCCGAAGTCCGGACGATGCCGGCTCACAACCCCATCTCGCGCTTGACCTCGATCATGCGCAGGCAGGCCCGCGCGGCCTTGCCGCCCAGGTTCTTACCGTCGGGCCGGGAGCGCTCCAACGCCAACTCACGCGTGGGACAGGTCAGCAGGCCGTTTCCAAGCGCAAGAGAGTAATCGAGCACCAGGCGGTTGACCCCGCCCATCGCCTCCCGGCAGACATGCTCGTAGTGGTCTGTCTCCCCCTTGATGGCGCAGCCCAGAACCACGTAGCCCGCATAGCGATGATCGGTGGCGCGGAACTCCATCGTCCGGATAGCGTAGCGGATGACCGCCGGAATCTCCAGGATGCCCGGAACCAGGATCCGCTTGAACCCGGCCCCGCGAGCCGTCAATTCCTCCACGCACCCGCGCACGAGGTTGTCCGAGATATCCTCGTAGAAACGGGCCTCTATAACCAGAATTCGCGGGCCTTCAGCCATGCTCACGATCCTCCCCGGACGGGAATCGGCCTTTGCTCAACCACGCGCAGCCCATAACCGTCAAGCGCAATGATATTGCGGTGAGTGTTGGACAGCAGAATCATGTCCCGCACCCCCAGATCCAGAAGGATCTGCGCCCCGACACCATAATCCACCAGACGCGCGGCGTCTTCCTCGCCGACGTGGCGCGCCCGCACCCGGCTGCTGAGCGCGGTCTGATGCGGTTCACGGATCAGCACGATCACGCCACGCCCGTGGTCACCGATGGCTTTCATTGCGTCGTGGAGCGTTTCGCCCTTGCCACTGGTCGCGTCGTGAAGGACGTCATCAAGGACGTTCAGCGCGTGAACGCGCACCAGGGTCGGCTCTCCGGCGTCAAGGTCTCCCTTCACCAGGGCTAGGTGTTCGGCATAGGCCACCGTGTTGACGTAGACCACCAGCCGCCAGTCGCCGCCGTACTCCGAGTGGAACTCCGCCTCGATCTCGCGGCGGATGATCCGTTCCGTCCGACGCCGATAGGCGATCAGGTCGGCGATGGTGCCTACCTTCAACCCGTGCCGTTGCGCGAAGGCGACCAGATCCGGCAGCCGGGCCATGGACCCGTCATCGTTCATGATCTCGCAGATCACCCCGGCGGGGATCAGGCCGGCGAGGCGGGCGACATCGACGGCTGCCTCGGTATGGCCGGCCCGGACCAGCACGCCGCCCTCGCGGGCCATCAGCGGGAACACATGCCCCGGCATGGCGATGTCGTCCTTGTCCTTCGACGGATCGATGGCGACGGCGATAGTGTGCGCCCGATCAGACGCCGAAATCCCCGTGGTTACGCCCTCCTTGGCCTCGATGGAGTAGGTGAAGGCCGTGCCGTGTCGGCTGCTGTTCTGTTGCGGCATGAGGGGCAGGCCGAGCGTCCGGCAGCGCTCGCCGGTCAGCGCGAGGCAGATCAGGCCGCGCCCGTGCTTGGCCATGAAGTTGATGGCGTCCGGGGTCGCCATCTGGGCCGGGATGACGAGATCCCCTTCGTTCTCGCGGTCCTCATCATCGACCAGGATGAACATGCGGCCGTTGCGGGCGTCTTCCAGGATCTCCTCGGGCGCGGCCAGGAAGTCCCCGAAGTGGGCATGCGTGGTCGCCACGCCGTCGTTCGTGTCCACGGTCGTCACTCCCGTGTCTCCAGCAGGCGAGCCACGTAGCGGGCCAACATGTCGATTTCCAGGTTGACCGCATCGCCGACGGTCAACCCGCCGAACGTGGTGACCGAAAGCGTGTGCGGGATGATATTCACACCGAAACGCCGGTCCTCAACCTCGTTGACCGTCAGGGACACGCCGTCCAGGGCCACCGAGCCCTTGCCCGCGATATAGCCCTTCAGGTCCTCCGGCACCTCGAACACGAACCGGGTCGAGTCGCCGTCCGGCCGCCGGTCGGTCACGGTCGCGGTGCCGTCCACATGCCCGGACACGATATGACCGCCCAGTTCGGCGCCCAGGGCGAGCGCGCGTTCAAGATTGATCCGCGAGCCCTCGACCCAGCGGCCCAGGGTGGTCTTGGACAGGCTTTCGGCGGAGACCTGCACCGCGAACCAATCCGGCCCGGTCTCGATCACCGTCAGGCAGCAGCCGTTGCAGGCGATGGACGCGCCCTGAGGGATGGTCGCGGTGGCGTAGGCGGTTTCGATCTCGAACCGCGTCTCGCCCGATCGGTCGATGCGTCGAACCCGTCCCAGGTCGGTGATAATGCCGGTGAACATCCGCAAGGCTGCCTTCTTCCACAAATGAAACGGGGTCCGCCGACTCGCCTCAACGCGGCATCCGTCGAGCCAGCGTCATCAGGTCGGATCCGAGCACCCGTCGATCCAGGGGCGCAAAGTCGGGGCAATCGGCCAGCCGGTCAAGCCCGAAGCCGGCCACCGCCGGTCGTCCCCGATCCCCGATCAGCAGGGGCGCCGAGAACCACGCCAGACGATCCACCGCATCCGCCGCCAACAGGGCCCCGATCAGGCGGCCGCCGCCCTCCACCAACAGGCGGGTGAGTCCCTGCCCTCCCAAGGCCCTGAGCGCGGCGCGAACATCCACCCGGCCATCCGCCGTCCCCGCCACGGGCAGGACCCGGACGCCGCCAGACTCCAGCCGATCCCGGCGAGCCTGATCGGCCGCGTCCGTACACAACACCCACAGCGGAACCCGATCAGCGGAGCGCGCCAGTCGACCGTCCGGCGGCAACCGGGCCTGACTGTCGAACACCACCCGCACCGGCGAGCGCCCCTCTAGCCCCGGGATGCGGCAGTCGAGCAAGGGATCGTCCGCCAGCGCGGTCCCGATCCCAATGGCGATGGCGTCGTGCTCCGCGCGCAGCCGGTGCCCGAGCATGCGGGCCCGAACGCCCGTGATCCAACGGCTGTCCCCGCTGGCGGTCGCGATTCGGCCATCCAGGGACGCCGCCGCCTTGACGGTCACGAGGGGTTGGCCAGACCGAACCCGGGAGAAGAAGCCGGCGTTGAGTTCGGTCGCCTCCTCCGCCCCCAACCCCACCTGAACCGCGACACCGGCCTTGCGCAATCGCGCCACACCCCGGCCCGAGACCCTGGGATCGGGGTCCTCCAGCGCCGCGACGACGCGCGCCACGCCAGCGGCAGCCAGTGCGTCGGCACAAGGTGGGGTTTGTCCGTGATGGGAGCAGGGTTCCAGGGTGACATAAGCGGTCGCGCCGTACGCCGCTGACCCGGCCCGCCGAAGGGCCTCGACCTCGGCGTGCGGTCGGCCCCCGGGCTGCGTCCAGCCGCGCCCGACCACCACACCGTCGCGGGTGATCACGCATCCGACGGCGGGATTGGGCCACGTTCGCCCCAACCCGCGCGCCGCCAGGACCAGCGCCGCCGTCATGTGGTCGTGGCCGTCCTGCGTCAACCGGACGGCGTCCCCCTGCCCCGTCGGCTCAGGACTCATCGCCACCGAGTGTGCCAACGAAGCTCTCGAAGTCCTTGGCCTCGCGGAAGTTCCGGTACACCGACGCGAACCGCACATACGCCACGGGATCAAGCGTGGACAGCGCGTCCATGACCATTTCGCCGACCGTGTTGGACGGGATTTCCGTCTCGCCGGAGCTTTCCAGGCGGCGCTGGATGGCATTGATGACCCGTTCGATACGGTCGTTCTCGATGGGGCGCTTGCGGCACGCAATCTGGATCGAGCGGGCCAGCTTGTCGCGGTCGAACGGTGTGCGCTGGCCATTCTTCTTGACCACCACAAGGTCACGCAGTTGCACCCGCTCAAAGGTGGTGAACCGCGACTGGCAGGACGGGCAGAAGCGCCGCCGACGAATGGCGGCGCCATCCTCCGTCGGACGCGAGTCCTTCACCTGCGTATCCATGTGACCGCAAAATGGACAGCGCATGCGCCGCTCCCTCCTTCGCCTGCCCTACCCCCCCCAATGCCCGATCAGTAGATGGGGAACCGGGTGCACAGCGCGCGCACGCGTTCGCCCACATTGGCCTCAATCGCACTGTTGTCCTCGGGATGGGCCGCCAGCCCGTCGAGCACCTCGGCGATCAGATCGCCGACCAGCTTGAATTCATCGGGGCCAAACCCGCGTGTGGTTGCGGCGGGGGAACCCAGCCGCACCCCGGACGTCACCGCCGGCTTCTCCGGATCGAACGGAATCCCGTTCTTGTTGCAGGTGATTCCGGCCCGTTCGAGACCCGCCTCGGCAACCGCGCCGGTCAGTCCCTTCGGGCGGAGGTCCACCAACACCAAGTGGGTGTCGGTTCCGCCGGAAACCAGATCGAGGCCATGTCCCATCAGGGTTTCCCCGAGAACGCGCGCATTCTCCTTCACCCGCCGGCCGTATTCAGCGAACGACGGCCGCAGCGCCTCGCCCAGGGCCACGGCCTTGGCGGCGATGATGTGCATCAGGGGACCACCCTGCAGCCCCGGGAATACGGCAGAGTTGATCTTCTTGCCCAATGCCTCGTCATTGGACAGGATCAGGCCACCGCGCGGCCCCCGCAGCGTCTTGTGCGTGGTGGTGGTCACGATGTCCGCGTGCGGCACCGGGCTGGGGTGAACCCCCGATGCCACCAGCCCGGCGAAGTGCGCCATGTCCACCATCAGCAGCGCGCCGACGGACTCGGCGATCTGGCGGAACTTCACGAAGTCGATCTCGCGCGGATACGCGGAGCCCCCGGCGATGATCAGGCGCGGTTTGTGCTCCCGGGCCAGTCCCTCGACCTCGTCGAAGTCGATGCGGCCGTCCTGACGGCGAACACCGTACTGCACGGCATTGAACCACTTGCCGGACATGGCCGGCGCGGCCCCGTGCGTCAGATGCCCGCCAGCGGCGAGCGACATGCCGAGAATGGTATCGCCCGGCTTGCACAGGGCGAGCATCACCGCGCCGTTCGCCTGGGCGCCGGAATGCGGTTGGACGTTGGCAAAGGAGCAGCCGAACAGCGCCTTGGCCCGTTCGATGGCCAGGGCCTCCGCCTCGTCAACAAACTCGCAGCCGCCATAATAGCGACGGCCGGGATAACCCTCGGCGTACTTGTTGGTCAGGACCGACCCCGCCGCCTCGAGCACGGCCCGCGAAACAATGTTCTCGGACGCGATCAGCTCGATCTGCTCGCGTTGTCGTCCCAACTCCCGGTCCACGGACGCGGCCACGTCGGGATCCGACTCACTCAGGCCGGCGGAAAAAAAAGCCTCGATTTCAGACATCGGCTTATCCATTGGCGGAAAAGTACCCTTCGTTACAGTGACGGCATGGCGCCCAGTTTTTCAACGCGGCGGGCATGGCGCCCACCCTCGAAAGCGATGTCCAGGAACGCGTTGACGCAGTCCTTGGCCACCTCGGGTCCGGTCGTGCGCCCCCCCAGCACAAGGACGTTCGCGTCGTTGTGCTCACGACACAGGCGCGCGCCGGTCACGTCGTGGACCAGGGCCGCGCGGATGAACGGATAGCGGTTGATGGCGATGGATGCCCCAATGCCGGTGCCGCACAACAGAATGCCGCGCTCGGCGCGACCGTCCTGGATCGCTCGGGCCAGTTCGGCAGCAAAATCGGGGTAGTCCACCGAGTCCGTACCGTGTGTTCCGAGATCCAGGGCCATCAGACCCCGGCTTTCCACATGGTCACGCATCAGGCACCGCAAATCGATGGCTCCGTGATCCGAAGCCAGGGCAATGGCCTTCGACACGCCGTCCCTCCTCATCAACGTTCCGGATCATCCCCAAGGCCAAGCGTCGTGAGCACCGTTTTCGGAACGGTCCTTCAGGCGCCACAATCAGCAATTTTCCGCGGGGACCATGTTTCAGTCAGTTCCGGCTTCCTACCACATTTCCGCATGGTTTGCCAACGCCACACAATTCATGCGCCCAATGGAACCGCGTCTCTCCGGAAGGACCGCCATGCCATCTCACCGCCGCCGAACGCGAGTGGATCCGCCCAATTTCCAAGGCGGAACGATAAAACGCCAAGGACGACAGGGGATTGCATGGGTCCTTCGAAAACCGGGGAACAACAGTCCCGACTGCCCCTTTCATATTGAAATGCCCCGACCCATCAGCTTATTAGTGGGTCAAGGGGTCTTAGGCCTCGGCTCAACGCTCCGGATTTCGTATCCGGGCCATGTGCATTCATTATTGTGCGCCGCTGGTTAGTATAGTATTGAATATTATAGCGTCGCGAAAACGCTGTCGGGTCGACCTAAAACCGGTTGTGAATCCAAAGGTTCGACCGCTTTATAGGGTTGCATTGGCATGGGGTGGGGGCTCTATGCGACGGCGCCCCGGCAATCAACAAAGAGGGAAGATCGAAAAGGATGACCGACGAGACCAACACGCCCCTGCCGCGCGAGGACATGTTGCGACTGGCAGTGAATATCGTAACAGCCTATGTGGGCAACAACCCCTTGCCCGCCGGCCAGATCCCGGAACTGATCCAGACGGTCTACACGTCGCTCAACGGTCTGGGGCAGGCGACGGCAGAGGTCAAGAACGAAAACCAGAAGCCGGCGGTTCCGATCAAGAAGTCCGTCTTTGCGGACTATATCGTCTGTCTTGAGGATGGCAAGAAACTCAAGATGCTGAAGCGCCACCTTCGCACGAACTACAACATGACCCCGGACGAGTACCGGGCCAAGTGGGGTCTCTCTGCGGACTATCCCATGGTCGCCCCGAACTATGCTGCCCAGAGGTCAGAGTTCGCGAAGAAGATCGGCCTGGGCCGCAAACCTGGAACGAGCTAGGATTCGGGGCTTTCGTTGCTTCGCCTGGTTCCCCGGCAACCCGCCGGAGCGAAGGTGAGAACTACCGATGACCGATGTGGGTCTGGGATCGGCCCACACGGTTTATCGGACGCTTCCCTCCCCGGGGGAGGCCGTTACCGTTGCCGGAGATGTTTCGCGCGGCATGCCGCCACCATCTCCCGCGGCGTGACGAAGTCCGGTCAGCGCAGCTTGCCGTCGCGCCTGAGCACGTATTCCAGCTTGCGCGCCGCCGCCGCCTTCAGCGAGGCCTCGGACAGGCGTGCGTCTCCCACCATCTGAACCTCGGTGTTCGTTCGGGCATCGATGGCCGAGACGCGCACGTAAGCGCCGTCATAGATCATCTCGAACAGGATTTCGCGCACGGACGGCTCCATCGTTCCCCATGGGGTTCCATGCGACAGCCGAACTGGAGCGTTCGGTCTGTTTACCGTGTCTGTCCGTCGATCATCCGGATAATGCCGGAGAAGTCCATATCGCCGTTGCCCTGATTGCAAAACAGGGAATAGAGCCCGGCGGCGATCGCGCCCATCGGCGTGGCCGCATCGAAGGCCGCCGCCGCCTGCTGCGACAGTTTCAAGTCCTTGAGCATGAGGGCGGAGGCAAAACCGCCCTGATAGCCCCGGCTGGACGGCGCATTGGGCACCAAGCCGGGCTCGGGGCAATAGCTGGTCACGGCCCAGCACTGGCCGGAAGATTGCGAGGCGACCTCGAACAGACGCGCCGGGTCCAGCCCCAGTCGCCGACCGAGCGCGAACGCCTCCGAAACGCCCAACATCTGAATGCCGGCCATCATGTTGTTGCAGATCTTGGCTGCCTGACCGCTCCCCGACGGGCCGGTGTGCACGATGGTCCGCCCCATGGCCTCAAGCAGGGGGCGGGCGCGCTCGAACGCCTCGGCTTCGCCGCCAACCATGAAGGCCAGTGTGGCCGCCTCGGCGCCCGGAACGCCGCCGGAAACGGGCGCGTCAAGCATGACATGACCGGCCTTGGCCGCCGCCTCGCCGACGGCGCGGGCCGTGTCCACATCAATCGTTGAACTGTCGATGAACAGCGTCCCCGGCGCGGCCGCCATGAACACTCCGTCCGGCCCGGTCAGGACGGATCGGACGTGCCGCCCCATGGGGAGCATGGTCATGACGACATCGGCGCCCTCGGCGGTGGCGACGGCCGAACCAACCGCGACCGCGCCCACGGCTTCGGCCCGGCGCATGGCCTCGGCGTCGAGATCAAAAGCGCGCACAGCATGGCCGGCCTTGATCAGGTTGGCGGCCATCGGCCCACCCATGTTGCCGAGACCGATGAAGCCGATCATGGTCATGACGTCTCCCTTTCCCTAACCGTCGCTCAGGACTGCCCGTCGATCATGCGGATGATGCCGGAGAAGTCCATGCCGCCGTGACCCTGATTGCAGAACAAAGAATACAGCCCGGCCGCCGCCGCGCCCATCGGCGTGGCCGCGTCATTGGTGGCGGCGGCGTCCTGGGCCAGCTTGAGATCCTTGAGCATCATGGTGGCGGTGAAGCCCGGCGCATGGTCCCGGTTGGCCGGACTGGTCGGCACCGGGCCCGGCACCGGACAATACGTCGTCAGGGACCAGCACTGACCGGACGCCTTGGAACTGACGTCGAACAGCTTTTGGGCATCCAGGCCCAAGCGCTTGGCCAGCATGAAGGCCTCGCAGACCGACAGCATCTGAATGCCGAGCATCATGTTGTTGCAGATCTTGGCGGCCTGCCCGGTGCCGGATCCCCCGGCATGAACGACGGCCTTGCCCATGATCTCCAGGATGGGGTGCGCGGCCTCGACCGCCGCGTCCGGCCCGCCGACCATGAAGGTCAGGGTTCCCGCCTCGGCGCCGCCGACCCCGCCGGACACCGGTGCATCGACCATCAACAGGCCGGCGTCGCTGGCCGCCGTCGCGACGGCCCGGGCGCTGTCCACATCGATGGTCGAACAATCGATGAGCAGGGCCCCGGAGCGCGCCGCGCCGATCACGCCGCCCTCTCCCATGTACACCGCGCGGACGTGCTGACCCGCCGGCAGCATGGTGATGACCACATCGGCACCGTCGGCGGCGGCGGCGGCTGTGTCCGCCCGGGACGCCCCGGCTGTCTCGGCGCGGGCCAGGGCATCGGCCGACAGATCGAAAGCGCGCACCGTGTGGCCGGCCTTGACGAGGTTGGCCAGCATGGGCCCCCCCATGTTGCCGAGCCCGATGAATCCAATGGTCGCCATGAGTGGGTCCTCCTCCCGTTTCCGGCTTGCCGGGGGTGTCAAAGTGCGGCGTTCTCCGCCGTCAGTCGAAACTCAGGTCCGCGCCATCCTCAAGCGGTGCGAAGAATGCGCGCACCCGCGCGTCGTCCACCGCCTCCAGCGTATCGGGGGTCCAGACCGGGGCGTTGTCCTTGTCCAGGATCACGGCACGCACGCCCTCGACGAAATCCGGTGCCCGGGTGATGCGCGTGGCGACGCGATATTCCAGTTGCATGGCGCGATCGAAGTCCAGGTGCGGGCCGACATGCAATTGCTGCAGTGCCACCTTCAACGCGGTCGGGCTTTTCGTCCGCAACTGGGCCGCCGTCTCGGCGCCCCACCCTGGACCCATGCGATCAAGCGCGGCGAGAATGTCCTCCACCGACTGCTGCCCGAACGCGGCATCAATGGCCGCGTGCTGCGCTTCCAGGGGGATAACGTCGTCGTCCTCGTGGAACACATCGAGCGTATCGGTGATGGCCTGGAGTACATTTTCCGGTGTGTTCGCCTCCCGCACCGCCTCGCGCATGCGTGCCTCAAGGTCCTCCAGACGATCCGCCGGAACGAAATGGGTCCCGATGCCGGCGTACAGGCAGTCGGCGGCTCGCAGGCGCTGGCCCGTCAGCCCAAGATAGGCCCCGATGGCCCCGGGGCATCGGGGCAGGAACCACGTCCCACCGACGTCCGGGAACATGCCGATGCCGGTTTCCGGCATGGCGAAGACCGTGTTCTCGGTGACAATCCGGTGACTGCCATGCACCGAGATGCCCACGCCGCCGCCCATGGTGATACCGTTCAGGAAAGCCAGGTAGGGCTTCGAATAGGTTTTGATCAACCGGTCGAGCCGGTATTCCTCTCGAAAGAAGCGATGAATGGTCTCGTCGTCGCCGGCCTTGGCGGCGTTGGACAGCACGCGGATGTCACCGCCGGCACAGAACGCCTTGTCACCGGCGCCCTCTATGATCACCGCCTTGACCGCCGGATCGTCGGCCCAAGCCCGCAGTGTGCGGTCCATCTCGGCGATCTTGGCCAGCGTGAGCGCATTGAGGGCCTTGGGCCGGTTCAGAAGGATGCGCCCGATGCCGTCGGCAACATCGAACAGGATCTCGGGATCGCTCATTCACTGGGTCTCCGGCGTCAGGGGGTCAGTCCGCTCAGTCTGCTCACTCCGCCAGCAGGCGACGGCCGATGATGACGCGCATGATCTCGTTGGTGCCCTCAAGGATGCGGTGGACCCGCAGGTCCCTGAGAATGCGCTCGATCGGGTACTCGCGGATGTAGCCGTACCCGCCGTGCAGTTGCAAGGCCTCGTCGCAGGCCGCGAAGCCGGCATCGGTGGCGAACCGCTTGGCCATGGCGCACAGCATGGTGGCTTGTGGATCCTTGCCGTCCAGCGCCGCCGCCGCCCGATACAGCAGAAGGCGCGCGGCCTCCAGCGTCGTGGCCATGTCCGCCAGTTTGAACTGACTGGCCTGGAAGTCGGCGATGGCGCGGCCGAACTGCTTGCGCTCGCGGGTGTAGGCGATGGCGGCCTCCATGGCCGCGCGGGCCCCACCCAGCGAGCACGCGCCGATGTTCACCCGCCCGCCGTCCAGCCCCATCATGGCGATGCGGAAGCCCTCGCCTTCTTCGCCCAAGCGGTTTTCAGCCGGAACGCGACAGTCCTGCAGGATGACCGGGGCGGTCGGCTGGCTGTTCCAGCCCAGCTTGCGTTCCTGCTTGCCGAAGGACAGGCCGGGCGTGCCGGTCTCGACGACGAAGGTCGAAATGCCCTTGGGTCCGGCGTCTCCCGTCCGGGCCATGACCAGATAGACGTCGGAGCGCCCGCCGCCGGAGATGAAGGCCTTTTCGCCGTTCAGCACATAGTGGTCGCCGTCGGGTTCGGCCCGGGTCTTGAGCGAGGCCGCGTCCGAGCCCGCGCCCGGTTCCGTCAGGCAGTAGCTGCCGAAATGCTCCATGGAGCAGAGCGAAGGCAGAAACCGGTGCCGCTGCTCGTCCGTGCCGAAGCGGTCGATCATCCAGCACGTCATGTTGTGGATGGTCAGGTAGGCGGTCGTGGACGGGCAGGCGGCGGCCAGTTCCTCGAAGATCACGGCGGCGTCCAGGCGCCCCAGGCCGGACCCGCCGACGTCGTCACGGACATAGATGGCCGCGAAGCCCAGCTCGGCCGCCTTGCGCAGGGTTTCCTCCGGAAACACCTTGGCTTCGTCCCAGTGTCCCGCGTGCGGGGCCATTTCTTCGGCCGCGAACGCGCGGGCCACATCCTGGAACTGCACCTGATCCTCGGTGAGACCAAACTCCATGCCGATCCCCTCTCCTCCCTGACCGGTTCCGATGGCCGCCGTTGACCGGTCGACCCGCATTTGGGGCGCCGATCATAGTGTCCCGGTTCGGCCTGGGAAAGAGCATGGTGCGAGGCTCTCCGCCCGTCCGTAAGTTGACGTAGGGGCCGCCACGCCCGCCGCTCCGTTGGACCAGATCGGAGGCGGCGGCCCGAACGACCTCCTCGCGTCCGACCGGGGCGACTCCGTGTCGGCGCGCCTGATCACCCCGGCAAGGCCATGACGGTCGCCAGGATAGCGGTGACGCCCAGGGCAATCCCGAGAACGATCAGAATGGCACGCCCGGTGATGGGCGTCGGGGCATCCGGCCGATGCATCGGCGGCGCCGGCATGGCGGCGGCCCCGCCTTCGCCGATACGCTCCGACAGCTTGCGGAAGAAGTCATCGGCCGTCTTCTCCACAGCGCCCCCCAACAGGCGACTGCCCACGCTGGCCAGTTTGCCGCCCACGGTCGCGTCCGACTGATAGCGCAGCAGGGTGAGTTTCGTCCCCGTCTCGCTGAGGGTCACCCGCGCGCTGCCCTTGAAAAATCCAGCCGCGCCGCCCTGCCCCTGTGCGGTCAGGAGGTAGCTCTCCGGCGGATCGACCTCCGACAGCGCCAGCGTGCCCGTGAACCGGGCGGACACCGGGCCGATGGTGGTCTTGAACCGCGCAGCCATCTCGGTGTCCGTGGTCCACTCCAGGCTTTCGCACCCGTCGAGGCACGGCTTGAGAACGTCTGGATCGTGCAGCGCCCGCCAGACGGAGAGCCGGTCCGTGGGAATGGTGTATTCGCCGTTGAATTCCATCAGCCCGAGTCCTTCGCGATCATGCGGAAAATGCCCTGGGTGCCGTCTTCGCGCCCGCCCTCGGCGGCAAAGCGCTCGAACAGGGTCTTGGCCAATGTCAGAACCTCAAGGTCAAGGCCCATCCGCTCGGCCTCGCCAGCGGCGATGCCCATGTCCTTGATGAAGAGGTGGACATAGAAGCCCGGCGCGAAGTCCCGCTGCACAATGCGCCGGCCCAGCACGTTGAGCTGGAATCCGCCGGCGGCCCCGCCGCCGATCACGTCGAGCACCTGCCCGGCGTCCAGCCCTGCCCGATCGGCGTAGGCCAGAGCCTCCGCCACGGCGGTGATGGTCCCGGCGATCACCGTCTGGTTGACCATCTTGGTGTGCTGGCCGGCCCCGGCCGGCCCCAGCAGGGCGACGGACGTACCCATCAGATCGAACAGCGGTTTCACCCGGTCGAAGGCGGCCCGGTCACCGCCCACCATGATCGCCAGCTTGGCCTCGCGCGCCCCCACATCGCTGCCGGAGACCGGCGCGTCCAGCGCCGCCGCACCCCGTTCGGCCGCCGCCGCCGCGATCCGCTCCGCCAGCGTGGGCGCCGAGGTGGTCATGTCGATGGCCACCGCGCCCGGCTTTAGGTTGGCGAGAATCCCGCTCCCGGCCCGGCCGTCGGCCCCGAAGTACACCGCCTCGACGTCGGCGGGGTAGCCCACCATGGTGATGACGACGTCGCAGGCGGCGGCCAGCGCGGCCGGATCGTCGTGCCACGTCGCGCCCGCCTGTTCCAGGGGCGCGGCCTTATCGCGCGAGCGGGTATACACATGCAGCGGATAACCGGCGGCCTGGATGTGGCCGGCCATGCTGCGTCCCATGATGCCGAGGCCGATGAACCCGACGTGTGTGGTCTCCGGGGATACCGTCACGATCCGCTTCCTTTCTTGGTTTCCAATGCGCGCCCGTCTCCGGAGCCCATCATAGGCAGGCGGCGATTACCTTGAAACCCGCGCCGCCAGAGTCCAGAACCCCGCGCTGATCAGGGCCAGAAGACCGGCCACCACGGCGAATGCCCCGGGTTTGCCGACCGCCGCGACCAGGGGCTGGCTCAGGGCCGGCGAGGCGAACTGGCCGAAAAAGATGCTCATGGTGGTCCCCCCCACGAGCCGGCCGCGCAGATGCGGCGGCGCAAGGCTCATCAGCCACGAGGTGATGTTAGGAAACGCGCTGCCCACCCCGAGTCCGGAGACCAACATGGCCAGCATGAAGGTTACCTGCCCCTGGGCCTGACTGACTCCTAGAAACCCCAGGGCAACCAAGCTGAAGGATACCCCGAACGCCGCCGGCTCCGACAAACGGCGCCGCACCCGACCGTACTGCAAAGAGCCGATGCCGCCGGCGACGTTCATCGCGGCAATGGCCACGCCGGCCGCGAACGGTGCCACAATGCCCAGGTCCCGCAGCAGGAAGGGCGCTTGGGTGGGCACCATGTAGAACGTGATGTTGAGAAGGAAGGCCGCGAGATAAACCACTGCGATCAAAGGCCAATTCGTTTCTGCTGGATGATCGGAAGAAGGCGGCCCGCCGGTCCCGGCACCGTCTGGTGCGCCGGAATGCCGCACTGGTTCCCTCAATGCCAGAACCAGGAACGGCAGCAGTCCCAGGGCCACGAGGTAGACGCCGAATGGGCCGCGCCAGTGCAGTTCGGCCAGGGCTCCGCCGAGCAGAACGAACACCACACCGCCCCAGGACATGAAGGCTGACATCCAGCCCATCATGCGCCCGCGCGCCTCGCCCTCCCAGTAGTCTCCGATCAGGGTAACCGTGGTGGTCATGACGCAGGCCACGGCAACGCCCAGCACGGCGCGCCCGACCAGCACGGCGGTCAGACTTTCCACGTACAGCCCGGTTGTTCCGCCCAGGACATACAGAATCGCCCCGACGATGATCACGGGCTTGCGCCCCAGGCGATCCACGATGAACCCGGCCAGCGGCGAGCAGACGGCGATGAACAGGGCCGGCAGCGTCAGCACCAGACGGGCCAGGAAGTCCACGCCCGGGGTCCCGCTGAAATGATCATACAGGGCCGGCAGCGACGGCGAGATGGTCGCCCCCGCCATCACCGTCATGCAGGACGCGAGAAGAAGCGTAACGCGGACGATCGTTCCCGGGCTGGCCGCCTCACCCTCAACGTGATCGGTTGCGGTCAAGATCCGTCCGCCTCGGCCAGCCGTCGCACATGGTCGCGCAGACGAACCTTCTGGATCTTGCCGGTGGAGGTTTTCGGCAACTCGTCGAAATAGATCGCGCGCGGGCATTTGTATCCGGCCAGACTTTCACGGCAGAAGGCGAGCAGGTCGTCCTCGGTTACCGTGGCGCCGTCGCGCCGTTCCACAACGGCAACGGGGGTCTCGCCCCATTTCGGATCCGGCCGCGCCACGACCCCACAGGCCACCACATCGGGATGGCGGTACAGGACGCTCTCCACCTCGATGGACGAAATGTTCTCGCCACCCGAGATGATGATGTCCTTGGAGCGGTCCTTGAGCTGGATGTAGCCGTCCGGATGCACCACCCCCAGGTCGCCGGAGTGGAACCAGCCGCCCGCGAAGGCGGCCTTCGTGGCGTCCGGGTTCTTGAGATAGCCGCGCATGGTGATGTTGCCGCGAAAGAAGACCTCGCCGATGGTCTCGCCGTCCCACGGCACCGGCTCCAGGGTGTCGGGATTGGCGATCATCAGGTCGTCTTCCACCAGATACCGCACGCCCTGGCGGGACTTCAGGCGCGCCTGTTCCTCGATCTTCAGATCATCCCACTCGGCATGCCACGCGCACACCGTGGCCGGCCCGTAGACCTCCGTCAGACCGTAGGTGTGAGTGACATGGAAGCCGTCGGCCTGCATGCGGGCCAGCACGATGGCCGGCGGCGGCGCGGCGGCGGTCATCACCTTGACGGTATGATCGAACGGGCGCTTCTCCGCCTCGGTGGCGTTGATGACGAAGCCCAGTACGATGGGCGCGCCGCAGAAATGCGTGACCCCATGGTCGGCGATGGCATCGAAGATGGCCTTGGCGTTGACCTTGCGGCAGCAGACGTTGGTGCCTGCCAGCGCCGCCATGGTCCACGGAATGCACCAGCCGTTGCAGTGGAACATGGGCAGGGTCCACAGGTAGACCGACTCGTGCGGCAGGGTCCAGGTGACGATGTTGCCGACGGCGTTCAGATAGGCGCCCCGATGGTGATAGACGACGCCCTTGGGATTGCCCGTGGTGCCCGACGTGTAGTTCAGCGTGATCGCGTCCCACTCATCGGCCGGATACGTCCAGGCGAAGTCCGGATCGCCCTCCTCCAGCAACGCCTCGTAGGTTGTCTCGCCCAGCAGTTCCCCGACACCACCGGCTTCGGAGTCGTCGATGTCGATGACCGGGATGGGTGCGTCCAACGTCCCAAGTGCCTTCTTCACACTGGGCGAGAACTCCCTGTCCGTAATCAGAATTTCGGCCTCGCCATGGGACAGAATGAAGGCGATTTCCTCCGCGCTGAGGCGGACGTTGATGGCGTTCAGCACGGCCCCGATCATCGGCACGCCGAAATGGGCCTCGTAGAGTTCGGGTGTGTTGGAGCCAACCACGGCCACCGTCGCGCCCTTGCCGATGCCCCGCTTCGAGAGCGCCGAGGCCAGTCGCCGCGCCCGCTCCCGCGTTTGGCTCCAGGTGTAGCGGCGGGCGCCGTGGATCACGGCGACCTTGTCCGGATAGGCCAGCGCCGCGCGGTCCAGGAACTGGAGCGGCGTCAACGGCACGAAATTGGCCGGAGTCCGGTCGAGATGCTGATCGTACTTGTTGGGCGTTCGGGGCATGGCGGTCGTTCTCCCGGAAACGAACGGTACGGCTCCCTGGATAGTCCAAACGCGCACCCCGAAAAAGGGGCGTCCGGTCGCGTCCGTTTCGGATCCCCCTTTCTGTGGCGGTCCCGGAGGGCTATGTCTGGGGCGACCCGCGCGGCCCGGCGCGCACGCCTGATCCCCAATGCGATGGAGCTCCCATGGCCCGCCTGACCGTCAATGGCACGGAGCATGATCTTGATCTGGCCCCGGACGTTCCCCTGTTGTGGGCGTTGCGCGACACGCTGGGCCTGACCGGCACGAAATACGGCTGCGGCCTGTCGCAATGCGGCGCCTGCACGGTGCATGTCGATGGGCAAGCGGTGCGCGCCTGCCAGACGTATGTCGGCGATGTGACCGACACCGAGATCACCACCATCGAGGGACTGTCCGGCCCCGTCGCGGACGCCGTGCTGAAGGCCTGGGAGGATCTGAGCGTCAGTCAGTGCGGCTACTGCCAGCCGGGACAGATCATGGAGGCGGTCGCCCTTCTTGCTGGCACCCCAGAGCCTGACGACGAGGCCATCAACGCGGCGATGAACGGCAACCTGTGCCGGTGCGGCACCTACGGGCGGATTCGCGCGGCCATCCATGCGGCGGCCGAAGCCCTGAAGCAGACCGAAAGGGGGTGACGCCATGACCCGTGTTTTCGAGCGCCCCACCTCCTCCCCACTTCATCCCTCGCGGCGCACCGTGCTGAAGGTCATGGCTGGTGCGGGAGCCGGCCTGACCCTTGGGATCACCCTTCCCCAGGCAAGGGCACAGGACGCCTCACCCTCCGCTGACGACTCGGACACCTTCGCCCCCAACGCCTTTGTCCGTGTTTTGCCGGACAACACCGTCACCGTGCTCATCAAGCACCTGGAAATGGGCCAGGGCGTTTTCACCGGCCTGACCACCCTTGTCGCCGAGGAAATGGACACCGCCTGGGAGCAGATGCGGCCGGAGCATTCGCCGGCCGATGCCAAGCTGTATAACAATCTGCACTGGGGACCGGTCCAGGGCACCGGGGGAAGCTCCTCGCTGGCCAACGCGTTCGAGCAGATGCGCCGTGCCGGCGCGGTCGCGCGCATTCTGCTGGTTCAGGCCGCCGCCGACGCCTGGGGTGTCCCGGCCGGCGAGATTGAAACCCGGGACGGCCTGCTGCGCCACGCAGCTTCCGGGCGGGAGGCGACCTTCGGCGCCATGGCCGAGCGGGCCGCGGTCCTCAAAGCGCCGGATCCCGCGTCGGTGACCCTTAAGAGTTCCGAGGATTTCCGACTGATCGGTCGCGACCACCTGTCCCGCCCGGACAGCGCCAAGAAGGTTCGCGGCCAGACCACATACGCCGCCGACGTTCGGTTGCCCGGCATGCTCTCCGCCCTGGTGCGCCGTCCATCCCGATTCGGCGCGGTGCCGGGCAGAATCGATGGCGAGGCCGCCTTGGCCATGTCCGGTGTGCGTGCGGTGCTGCCCCTGCCTCACGGCGTGGCGGTTGTCGCCGAAAGCCACTGGCAGGCCGTGAAGGCCCGCGAAGCCATCAAGATCGAGTGGGACGAGTCGGGCGCCGTTAAGACCGGCTCCAAGGCCCTGCTGGAACAGTATCGAGACCTGGGCGGCACCTCGGGAACAACGTTCCGGAGCGACGGTGACGCGCTCGCGGCATTGGCCGAGCCGGAGTCACAAGTCATCGAGGCGGTCTACGATGTGCCGTTCGCCGCCCACGCGCCGATGGAACCGCTCAGCGCCGGCGCCATGATGACCGATACCGGGATCGAGGTCTGGGCGGGGGCGCAGTCCCCCACCTTCGATGTTCTCAACATCGCCGCCGCCGCCCGCCTGAAGCCGGATCAGGTCCGGTTGCGCATCATCCAGGCCGGCGGCAGCTTCGGCCGCCGCGCCAGCCCGAACAGTGACTCCCTCGTCGAAGTCGCCGCGATTGCCCGCGGCCTCGCCGATCAGGGCATTGAGGCGCCCGTCACGCTGACCTGGACGCGGGAAGATGACATCCGGGGTGGATACTATCGGCCGATGGCCGTGCATGCCGTGGCCGGTGCCCTGACCCAGGACGGCCAGCCGAGTGCGTGGCGGCACCGCGTGGTCACGCAATCCCTCCTCAAGAACACGCCGTTCGCAGCCACACTGATCGAGGACGGCATCGACCGGACGTCGGTCGAGGGCGTGATCGACCTGCCCTATGCCATCGCCAACGTGAAGGGCGAACTGCATTCCCCGGAACCCGGCATTCCCGGATTGTGGTGGCGCTCCGTCGGGCACTCCCACACGGCCTTCGCGGTCGAGAGCTTCATCGACGAGATGGCCCACGCCGCCGGCGCAGACCCTCTGGTGATGCGCCGTGACCTGCTGCAGGATCATCCGCGTCTGCTCAATGTTCTGAACGTGGCGGCGAAGGAGGCGGGGTGGGGCCTGCCCCAGCAAGAGGGCCAGGGGCAAGGACTGGCGGTGCATACCTCGTTCAACACCCATGTTGCCCATGTGGCCGAGGTCACCGTCAAGGATGGTGCTATCCGTGTGGACCGCCTGATCTGCGCGGTGGATTGCGGCCTGCCCGTCAACCCCGATGTCATCCGCGCCCAGATTGCCGGCGGCTCCATCTTCGGCCTGTCGGCGGCGCTGCGCGGGCGGGTGACCCTGGATGACACCGGGCTTGTCAGCCAGTCGAACTTCCACGATTACGAGATCATTCGCATGGGCGGCGCGCCGGAGATCGAGGTGCATATCGTGCCCTCGACCGAGCCGCCCACCGGCGTCGGCGAGCCCGGCGTGCCGACCGTGGCTCCGGCCGTGGCCAATGCCGTCTTCGCCGCCACCGGCAAGCGGCTGCGGTCCCTGCCATTGCGGCTGGGGTAGATGCGGTGACGGCATGAAGCTGGCCCCTGCCCTTCCTCGTGGCCCTGTGGCGCGGGTCAGCCTGTTCTACGCCACGATGTTCACCGGCATCGGCGTCATGATGCCGTTCTGGCCGGCGTGGCTGGAAACGCGGGGCCTGGGCGCCGTGGAAATCGGTCTGGTCATGGCCGCCAGCCAGTGGTCGAAGGTCCTGACCAACCCGGTTGTTTCCAGCCGCGTGGATCAGACCGGCGCCCGGCGCGGGACCATGGTGGGGTTGGCTCTGGCCAGCCTGATTGGCTTCGCCCTGCTGACCCCGTTGTCGGGGTTCTGGCCCATCTTTCTGCTGGCCGTGCCGGCGACGGCATGCATGGCGGCCCTTCTACCGCTCGCTGAATCCGTGGCCATGGGCGTCGCTCAGGGCACAGGGGCCGACTATGGCCGCATGCGGCTGTGGGGTTCTCTGACCTTCATCGTCGCGGCGGTCACCGCCGGCGCGCTGCTGGAGGTGGTTCCGGTAACCGTGCTGGTCCCGGTCGCCATTCTCTCCGCCCTGGCGCTGACCGCCGTCAGCGCCGCCCGGTTGCCGCCCGACGAGCGACGCTCGTCTGTCGCCGGCCAGTCGGGGCCATGGCCGGGCCACGGATTGTGGTCCTTGTTGAAAGAGCCGCGCTTCGCGCTGTTCCTGGCGTGCGTCGGCCTGTCCCAGGCCAGTCACGCGCCGTACTACGGCTTCGCGACGCTGCATTGGCGCGCCGCCGGTCTGTCGGACCCCACCATCGGCCTGTTGTGGGCGCTGGGGGTGATCGTCGAGATCGCCCTGTTCGCCGTCGGCAACCGCGCGCTGGCGCGGCTCGGCCCCATGGGACTGTTGCTGATCGCGGGGGCCGGCGGGCTGCTGCGCTGGAGCGTGCTGGCGATCACGACGGACCCGGCCGCGCTGTTCGCCGTGCAGGGGTTGCACGCCCTGACCTACGCCGCCGGACACCTGGGCGCCATGCACTTCATCGCCCGCGCGGTGCCGCCCGGATATGCCGTGCGGGCACAGGGGCTCTATTCCGCCCTGGCCATGGGCGCCCTGTTGGGGCTGGCCATGATTGCCTCCGGCTGGCTGTACGAGGTCATCGGCGGCCCCGTGTTCCTGCTGGGCACGGTCCTGTGCGCGGGGTCGCTGGTCGCCGGCCTGGCCTTGGCGCGGCGGTGGGACGGAGCGGTTCTTTGGACACGATGACGCGCCCGGATCACGGCCCCAGACTGTAACCGCGCTCGTCGGTCACGAGCAGGCGCGGCTCGCGCGGGTCCGCCTCGATCTTGCGCCGCAGGCGGTGAATGTGCGTTTCCAGCGTGTGCGTGGTCACCCCGTCGGCGTAGCCCCAGACCTCAGCCAACAGGGCCTCGCGGCTGACCGGCAAAGGGGCATCGTACAGGCACGCCAGAATGGCCGCCTCCTTTTCCGTCAGGGCCAACACCTGACCGCTTGCCCGCTCCACCAGGGTCCGTCCCGCCGGGTCGCACACATAGGGTCCGAGCGTGAAACCGGTGCCCGGTGCGCCAAGCGTGGTCGCCTGGATCCGTTCGGTCAGCGCGTTCCGCAACAGCGTCACCAGAACCCCCAATCGCACCGGCCGATTCGTGCTGACCACACCCGCCGGCCAGTCGCCCCGGGACGGGCCGCCCCCGGGCACCATCAGCACCACCGGCAATCCCGGACAAACCGACCGTAGGCTGGCGGCCTGAGCGCGTCCGTCCGCATCGTCCAGGGCCGACGCCACGGCGATATCCCAGGGCGGCGGTCCCTCCGGCCCGATCTCACGCATGGCATCGGACAGCGCGTCCTCGACGGACACCGCCTCCGTCACTTCGGCGATACCGGACTCATCCGTCAGGTGCGACCCAAGGTGACCGGCGAGCGCGCGACGGGGCGCCTCATCGCCGTCGATCAACAAGACCCGTGTGCCCCGTGTTCCATCGTGGAAGGGACCGGCCGATGCTTGCATCCCTGTCATGGCATCGTCTTATATCATCAATCGACGCAACACACGCCTCGGCCCTTTGTCTTAGTCCGAATGGAGGGCCTCGGCCAGCGCCCCGTTCCTTTCTCGCGTCCGGAGTACCGTTCTTCTCATGAGCGCCCAACCGCAGCCGTCGAATCCCGCGCCGACACCGCCTTCTTCGCTCACCTCGCTCGACCGCGTGGGCCGTGCCATCGCCGAACTACGCCGGGGCGCGGCCGTGGCCGTCATCGGCCCCGGCGACGCCGTGATCGCGATGACGGCAGAGGGCATGGACGGCGCCGCTCTCGCCCGCCTGTCCGTGCTGGGGGACGCCCCCCCCGCGCTTCTGGTCACGGCTCGACGGGCGGCCGTGCTGCATCTGTCGGCGCCCGGACCCGGAGCCGTGCGACTCGTCATGCCAGGGGGGCTGACGGAAGAGCGCCTGCGCCTGCTCGCCGATCCGGAGGCGAACGACACCGGTCCGGTCCCGTCCGGCTCCAGCGTCGAACCCCTTGCGGCCGGAAGCGGTGCGGGCGCCAGCGTGGCGTTGGCCAAGCTGGCCCGCCTACTGCCGGCCACGGTTACCGTGCCGTGTCCGGCCCCCGCGCTGGAGGCGGATGCGTGGGCCCGTGCCCGCGATCTGGTGGCTGTGGCCGCCGAGGACATCATGGGGTACCACGACACAGCCGCCCGCGCGCTGCGCCCGGTCGGCGAGGCACGTGTGCCCCTTGACGGCGCGGAAGACACCCGTGTGGTGGCCTTCCGTCCGGTCGATGGCGGCATTGAGCATCTGGCCATCGTCATCGGCCATCCCGATCCGGCCCAGCCGGTTCTGGCGCGCCTGCATTCAGAGTGCTTTACCGGCGACCTGCTGGGCTCCCTACGATGCGATTGTGGCGAACAGTTGCGCGGCGCGATCGCGGCCATCGCCGCCGAAGGTGCCGGCGCCCTGCTTTATCTGGCCCAGGAAGGGCGCGGCATCGGACTGGTCAACAAGCTGCGCGCCTATTGCCTTCAGGACAGCGGACTGGACACGGTGGACGCCAACGAACAGCTTGGCTTCGACGACGATGAGCGGTTGTACTCGCCCGCGGCCGAAATCTTGCGCCAACTCGGCTTCCAGCGCGTGCGTCTGATGACGAACAACCCACGCAAGGTGGCTGCCCTGGCGCGCCACCGGATCGAGGTCGTGGAACGCGTGCCGCACAGTTTTCCGGCCAATACGCACAATCTAGGCTACCTGCGGGCCAAGGCCCGGCGCAGCGGTCATCTGTTCTGAGACGCGCCGCGGGCGGAACACGAACCAAAACACCCAAAAAAAAGGGGCCGGGAGCACCTGAGGGTGCGCCCGGCCAAGGCGATGGAGAGAGAGAAGCAGAAGACCCAAGCCCCCGACGTTATCGGGATCAACCGGTCCTCTTCGGAACGACGGTCACACACTGATCAACCGCCCGATATCTACACATGATGCCCCACCATGTCTGCGGCAAGGCGTGGCCAAGGAAAGAATGTGGCAGGCTTCGCTTCCCGAACCCGTCACAGGGCGATGGATCGCCTCCCGCCTTCCATGATAGGCTGATGTTCGTGACCCCAGGAGGTTTCTACCATGCCCATGCCCGCCTCGCGTATCGGCGACAATCATGTCTGCCCCTTGGTGACCGGCGTGGTGCCCCACGTCGGTGGTCCGATCATCACCGGCGCGCCCACCACGCTGATCGGCGGCATGCCGGCCGCGCGCGTGTCGGACATGTGCACCTGCGTGGGTCCGCCCGACACCATTGCGTCTGGATCCCCGACCGTTTTGATCAGCGGCATGCCGGCGGCCCGCATTACCAGCAACACCGCCCATGGAGGTGTCGTGGTCGTGGGCTTTCCCACGGTGCTTGTCTGACGGCGACAGCGAGCCAATCGCCTCCTCCTTAATATATCTTGACCGACTCTCGGCCGCCCGCCACTATCCCTTGATAGGTTGAAGGCGTGCGCCCTGAGCTTTCGCGTCGCCGCCGGAGTAGGGGGCCGCAGCATCCCTATGTTATCAGACCGGTTGAGGCAGAAAGCCCAATATACTGATTTCGGCGCTTTTCCTGCCCCGTGTCGCTCGCAACATTTTGAAACAATGATTGATTTGCGCAGCGACAGTGGTCCGTCTAACTCTTGATCATGAAAAGGCGAACGTCCGGCTGGGGATTTTTCGGTTATCAGCGCTCTTGGGACGTTCACTGCCGTGCACCGTGTCAGACCGTCAAGGACCCGTGATCATGATGGACACCACCCCGAACACCTCCCTGACCGTCGACCCGGGGCTTGACAGCTTCGGTTTCACCGACGAGTGGGCCGGTGTGACCGCGTGGCGTAATGGCGGCGCCGTTGACGGCACGACCCGCCGCGATTCGCTGACCGCCACGCCGCAGCGGACTGTGGCTGAGCCGATCACCATCAGCGGGGTCGGTCTGCATTCCGGCCTTCCGGTTTCGGTGACGCTCCGGCCGGCCGGCGCGGATAGCGGGCTCTGGATCCGCCGGTCCGACATCACGGATCGCGATCCGATGATCCCTGCCCGCTGGGACCATGTGGTCGATACCCGACTGTGCACCGTTCTGGGCAATCAGGCCGGTGTGACGGTCTCCACGGTGGAGCACTTGATGGCGGCTCTGGCCGGCCTGGGCTTGGACAACGTGGAACTGGTCGTTGACGGCCCCGAGTTCCCCGTCATGGACGGCTCGTCGGCCGCGTTTATTGCGCCAATCCTTGGCGCGGGCACCCGCGATCTGGCCGCGCCGCGCCGGGTCGTAAGGGTTCTGGATACGGTCACCGTCCAGGACGGCGAGAGCGAGGCCACTCTGCGCCCGGCACCGCGCGGCCTGACGATTGACGCGGCCATCGATTTCGCCAGCGCCGCCATTGGCCGCCAGCATCGTGTGGTCACGGTCACGCCTGAGACCTTCCGCCGCGAACTCGCCGATGCCCGGACCTTCGGATTCCGGCACGAGGTCGACGGGCTGCGCAGCATGGGACTGGCCCAGGGCGGCTCGCTGGAGAATGCCGTGGTGGTGGACGGCGACACCGTGATGAACCCCGAGGGGCTGCGTCATCCCGACGAGTTCGTGCGTCACAAGGCCCTGGACGCGCTGGGCGATCTGTTCCTGGCCGGTCACTCGATGGTCGCGGTCTACAGTGCCTCCCGCCCCAGCCACCGGCTCAACAACATGCTGTTGCGCGCCTTGTTCGCGCGACCCGACGCGTGGCGGATCGAGCCGGCTATGGTCGCGGCTTCGGACGTCCTCACCGATGCGGCGGATCGTCGTCTGGCATAACGACATCGTCGGCCATATTACAAAACACATTCGGTGGCCCGCTTGTAAAGGTGGTGTGATTTTCACCACCGACAAGACATGACGAGAGCGGTGTTATCCTCATTTGACTCTTTCTTCCCTTCTCTAATATTAGGCAGAATCCTGCGGCCGTTTTTTTCATTATCGCCGACGGCATTGCTGTACCATCTTGACAGGATACCCGACCGCGCGCACAGTTCCGGGGTATAGTCGGCGCGCCGGAGCGTGCCTGCACGACAATGGACAGGTCAGTCATGAACCAAGTCGCCACCGTGCCCCAGAAGCAGTCCGGGACGGGGACTGCTGTCGCCCGGGTTTCCGCCGAACAGGTCTTTGTCACCATCTACGTCCATGGCCAGTTGTTTGGCATTCCGGTCGAGCGGGTTCAGGACATCCTGATCCCGGAGAAGGTCGCCCGCATCCCGCTGGCGCCTGTTGAGGTGGCCGGGGCCATCAACCTGCGGGGACGGATTGTCACGGTCATCGAGGTCCGCAAGCGGCTCGGTCTGCCCGCGCCCAAGGACCCGAAAAAGAACGTGATGTGCGTCACCGTCGAGCAGGGAAATGAACTCTACAGCATGATGGTCGATTCCGTCGGTAATGTGCACAGCCTGTCCCTCGACGCCATTGAACCCAACCCCTCCACCCTGGACCCGCGCTGGCGCAGCGTCTCCCAGGGCGTCGTCCGCCTTGAGGGAGAATTGATGGTCGTCATGGACGTGGATGCCTTCCTGAAGTTTGAGTGACCGCAGTCTGAATGCCCCGGGGGTTTCGCCACCGGGGCGGAACTGCGTCACAAGGATCAGCAGAACATGCAGGAGAAGGCGTTCCAGGACTTCTATCCGGACGATGTCAGCCATTGTTATGGCTGCGGTCGATTGAATGAGCACGGTCATCAGTTGAAAAGTTTCTGGGACGGCGACGAGACCGTGGCGCATTTCACGCCGGAGCCGCATCACACGGCCATCCCCGGATACGTCTATGGGGGACTGATCGCATCCCTGGTGGACTGCCACGGCACGGGAACGGCGTCGGCGGCAGCCTACAACGCGGAAGGGCGGGCCATGGGAAGCGAGCCACCGCTTCGATTCGTCACCGGCTCGCTGCATGTGGACTTTCTGCGCCCCACCCCGATGGGCGGCCCGCTTGAGGTGCGCGGGCAAATCGAATCCCTTGGCGAGCGCAAGATCGTGGTCGCCATTTCGGTCTCGGCCCAGGGCCAGGTCTGCGCGCGCGGCCGGGTGGTGGCGGTGCGCATGCCGCACACCATGGCCGCCGCGCCCGGATAGGGGCGGCGCTTCAGGCGCCCTGGGATGATGACCGCCCGTCCGCCTCTGGCTGAGTTGGCTCCGTGCGCGACAGCACCTCGGCATTGATGATCCCCAGCAGGTCGGAGGCGGAGATCCCCATCCGCAGAGGGACCGGCACGTTGAACACCACGGAGCCCGGCTCCGCCATGGCCATCGTGCGCGCCTTCTCCAGCGCGTCCCCCATCTGACGGTGAGAGCCGAAGCCCGCGTCGGCCGCCGCGAGGAGGCCGTGCAGGCCCCAGTCCAGGACTCCGCCCTTGCGGCTGCGCGACAGCATGCGCGAGATGGAGAACAGGAACCGGCCGACCGATCCCATCCGGTCCATATGTTGATCGGCGTTGCGGACCACGAACCCAACGTCCTCAATCGCCATGCCGGACTGCCGAACTGTCTGAATCCAGGCCGGCCCGATATCCCGCCACGGCAGGACGATCCCGATGTGGGACATGTAAAGCCCGTCCCCGGAGATTTCCAGCAGTCCGCGCCGGGCTCCCCGAACCAGCGCGTAGAGCAGAATGCTCAGACACACGCCGAAAAAAACAAACCCGAAAGCGCCGATCATCTGTTCCAGCGCGCCGCCTTCCTCCATGGCGATGACGGAGCCCAGCATCAGGAACCCGCCCCCGCCCCACAACAAGGCATGAAACCGCAGCCCCGCGTGAATCCGGATCGGTTCACTCAAACCCCGGCTCCTGTACTGTTCGACAGGTGTCATCCGCCTTTCCCCCTTTCACCGGTCACCGCCCGCCCATGCCGATGACCAGTGTGCCCCGATGACGCCGACGAGGAAAGCGGATCGCTCGGGATTTGCGCTAATCCTCCAGCCTGTCGAGCATGTCCTGGGTGATGAGGGTTACTCCGCCCTTGGTGTGGACGAATCGGCGGGCGTCCTCCTCGGGGTCCTCGCCGACAACGAGACCGGCCGGAATGCGCACCCCGGCGGCGACGACAGCCTTGCTCAGCCGCACGTGGCGACCGATGTCCACCTCAGGCAGCAGAACGCATTGATCAACCGACGAGTACGAGTTGACCCGCACGTCATGGAACAGCAGCGAGCCGCGCACCGCACCGCCGGAGACGATGCAGCCCGCCGACAGCACGGAATCGACGGCCATGCCGCGCCGGTCATCCTCGTCAAAGACGAACTTGGCGCCCGGGCGCTGCACCATGTGAGTCCAGATCGGCCACGCCGGATCGTACAGGTCCAGATCGGGCGTCACGGCCACCAAGTCCAAGTTCGCCGCCCAGTACGCATCCACTGTGCCGACATCACGCCAGTACGGTTCGTCGTTGGCATGCGGCGGATAGACACAGCTCTCCTGAAAACGATGCGCCACCATGCGGGCCCGGCCCAGCAGCGCGGGCAGAATGTTCTTGCCGAAGTCCCGGGACGAGTTGGGATCGCGCGCATCCTCCTCCAGCACGGACACAAGGAAATCCGCATTGAACAGATAGATTCCCATGCTGGCGAAGGCTTTATCGGGCTGGCCCGGAATGCTCGGCGGATCGGCGGGCTTTTCGAGAAAGCCGGTGATGGTGTCGTTGTCGTCGACATCCACCACGCCGAACGCCGTGGCATCCATGCGCGGCACCTCGATGCAGGCCACCGAAACGTCGGCGTGCGCGCGCAGATGAGAGGCCATCATCTTTGAGTAGTCCTGGCGGTACACATGGTCCCCTGCCAGAACGAGGATATGATCGGCGCCGTGGGCACGAATCTGTTCGATGTTCTGATACACGGCATCCGCCGTGCCCTGGTACCAGGCGGCGGAAGCGGTCTGCTGCTGGGCCGGCCACAGTTCCACGAACTCCCCGACTTCGGCCCGGAAAAAGCCCCAGCCGCGCTGAATGTGGTGGATCAACGTATGCGCCTTGTACTGGGTCAACACGCAAATACGGCGCAGGCCGGAGTTGATGCAGTTCGACAGCGGGAAGTCCACGATGCGGTACTTGCCGCCAAACGGCACCGCCGGTTTGCTTTCCTTGTCGGTAAGGTCAAGCAATCTGGACCCACGACCACCGGCGAGCACCAGCGCCAGAGTCCCGCGCATCGCCCGATTGACATCGTTGGCGAAAGCGAGCTCATCCGCGATCGCGTGGCCATACCGCGACGATGGCCCGCCCGTGTGGTCTGTCATTCAGTCCGCTCCTCTTCCATGCCGTGACCGTTTGCCGGGTCCCGTCAACCCGTTGTCGGGACAATTACATGACCTTGCCAGTCAATCAATGAACGGAATGTGACGGTGCGCAAATGCGGAAACTCTCGGTACGATCCGGACCAAAACCCCACCATTCGCGCCGCGAGGCTTTGCTTCGCGGTCGCGGAAGGGTAATGTCCCGCCCACATTGCCACAGACACCGGGAAACCCTTTCATGCGTGTCCTTTTCGTGACATCGGAAGCGCATCCGCTGGTCAAGACGGGCGGCTTGGCCGATGTCGCGGGCGCCCTGCCCCTGGCCCTTGGTCGCCTGGGCGTGGATGCCCGTATCCTGATGCCGGCCTATGCCGGTCTGCTCGACCGCGTCGAGGTGACGGGGCCGGCGTTGAACCTGGGCGACGTCCTGCCCAATGTGCGCGCCCGACTGATCCCCGCGCGTGACCCAGAGGGCAGTCGCTCGCTTCTGCTTGTGGACTGCCCGGCTCTGTTCGAGCGCCCCGGCGGTCCTTATCTCGACGAGCACGGCCACGACTGGCCGGACAACTTCCTGCGTTTCGGCCTGCTGGGACGAGTCGGCGCCATGGTCGGCGCCCAGGGTGCCCTGCCCGACTGGACACCGGACGTGGTCCACGCCAGCGACTGGCAGGCGGGCCTGACCCCGGCCTATCTGCGGTTGTTGGGCGCGCGGCGGCCAGCCACCGTCTTCACCGTCCACAACCTGCATTATCAGGGGATTTTCGGCCGCGAGGTTCTGCCGATGCTGGGCCTGCCGGACTCGATGTTCTCCATCGAGGGTCTGGAGTTTTACGGCCACGTCTCGTACCTGAAGGCCGGTCTGTATTACAGCCGCTTCCTGACCACCGTCAGCCCGACCTACGCGCGCGAAATCCAGACGCAGATGGGCGGCGAGGGTCTTCACGGACTCTTGTCGAACCGCGCGCCAACCCTTCAGGGGATTCTAAACGGCGTCGATATGGACGACTGGAATCCGGCGTCGGACCCCCATATCGCCGCGCCCTTCAGCGCCGAGGATCTTTCCGGCAAGGCCGTATGCAAGGCGGCCCTGCAAAGGGAGATGGGACTGGCCGAGCGGCCGGACGCGCCACTTTTCGGCGTTGTCAGCCGATTCGTGGAACAGAAAGGGATTGACTTGGCCCTGTCGGTGATCTCCACCATCGTGGACAGCGGCGGGCAGATCGTGATTCTCGGCTCCGGCGACCCGGGCCTTGAATGGCACGTCCGGGGCGCCGCCGGCGCACTGCCGGGCTCCGTTGCGGCGCACATTGGATACGACGAAGGGCTGTCGCACCGCATCCAGGCCGGGTGCGATGCCCTGCTGGTGCCGTCGCGCTTCGAGCCCTGCGGCCTGACCCAGCTCTACGCCATGCGCTACGGGACAGTGCCCGTGGTCCGCCGTACGGGCGGGTTGGCCGACACCGTGACCGATGTGGACGAGGCCCGAGGCGGGACCGGGCTGGTGTTCGATCATCCCGACCCCGGCGACCTGATCCAGGCCGTCCACCGGGCCGTCGCGCTGTATCAGGACTCCGAAGCCTGGCGCGCCACCATGTTGACCGGCATGGGCCTGGACCACAGTTGGGACAGAGTCGCGCGAGAATATCTTGGCCTTTACGGCGAAGTCATCCACGCTGACTAAAACACCGGCCACCCCAGGCCGGATGACGGCCCGATCCGCCCCCGCGATGCCATCGACACGAGGACGCCCACCCATGGACGAGTTGGTGAAGGAAGCTCTTGAGGACGATTTCCGCGTCAATCTGGAGGACGCCGAGAACATCAAGCGCGCCCTGATCGCCTACATGGTGCGGGTCGTGGGCCATGACCCCCGCTCGGCGGGCCCGCGCCAGTGGTTCCTGGCGCTCGCGCATGTGATTAAGGGCATCCTGTCGGAACGCGGCATGAAGACCAGCCGGGCCCAGTACGGGGATGATACGCGGCGGGTCTACTACCTTTCGATGGAGTTCCTCACCGGCCGGCGGTTGATGAAACATCTGCTCGACCTGGGGCTTGAGGCCAACGTGCGCACGGCGCTGGAGGCGCTCGGGCAGGATCTCGATGTCCTCGCCGAGGAGGAGCCCGATCCCGCCCTGGGAAATGGCGGTTTGGGGCGCTTGGCTGCCTGCTTTCTCGATTCCCTGGCGACGCACGGCTATCCGGGATACGGCTACGGAATCCGCTACGAGTTCGGCATGTTCTCCCAGACCATTGAGGACGGCCAGCAGGTGGAGCACCCGGACAACTGGCTACGCCGGGGTAACGCTTGGGAGTTCGTTCGCCACAACGTGGTCTACCCCGTTCGTTTCCATGGCCGGATCGCGTGCTTCCGCGACGAGACGGGACGCGAACGCTGCGAATGGGTGGATACGGACGATGTCCACGCCGTCGCCTACGACCTCAAGGTGACCGGCTACGACAGCCCTGTCATCTCCAATCTAAGACTGTGGTCGGCCCGCGCGACCACCGACTTCGACCTCAGATTCTTTAACGAAGGCAACTACATCGAGGCGGTCAAGGACAAGACGACGTCGGAAACTCTCTCCAAGGTGCTCTACCCCATGGACACCACCGTCCTGGGTCAGGAACTGCGCCTCAAGCAGGAGTACTTTTTCGTTTCCGCCTCGCTGCAGGACATCCTTGCCCGGTATCTGCGGGTTCACGAAGACCTGAGCCGTCTGCACACCAAGGTGGCCATTCAGCTCAACGACACCCATCCGGCCCTGGCCGTTCCCGAGCTTATGCGCCTGCTGGTGGACATCCACGGCCTGGACTGGGAAGAGGCCTGGAAGGTCACCCGGGAGACATTCTCCTACACCAACCACACGCTGTTGCCGGAGGCTCTGGAGACCTGGCCCATCGGCATGCTGGAGCACGTGCTGCCCCGCCACCTGGAAATCATCTACCTGATCAACCACGACCACCTGCAACAGGTCCGCTTCCGCTTCCCCGGCGAAATGGAGGTGCTGCGGCGCATGTCCCTGGTGGACGAGGACACCCAACGCATCCGCATGGCCCATCTGGCCATCGTCGGCAGCAGCAAGGTCAATGGTGTCGCGGCCCTGCACACCCGGTTGCTGCGCGAGACCGTGTTTCCAGAGTTCGATGAGATGTATCCGGGCAAGTTCGTCAACGTCACCAACGGGGTCACCCAACGCCGTTGGCTGCTGCAATGCAATCCGATGCTGTCGGACCTGATCACGGAGGCCGTTGGCCCGGCGTGGAAAACCGATCTCACGGCCCTACACGACCTGGAGCCCCTGGTCGAGGACGCCGCGTTCCGTGAACGGTTCATCGCCATCAAGGTGGCCAACAAGCAACGCCTCGCTGAACACCTGGAGGCCGAGACCGGCGTCGCGACCGACGCCGAAAGCCTGTTCGACGTGCAGGTCAAGCGCATCCACGAATACAAGCGCCAGCTCTTGAATGTCCTTCATGTCGTGCATCGCTACAGGCAGTTGCGCGAAGGCCTCGTGACGGATGCGGTGCCGCGCACGGTCTTCATCGGGGGCAAGGCGGCGCCCGGCTACTACCTCGCCAAGCAGATCATCCGGCTCATCGGCGACGTGGCTCTGACGGTCAACAATGACCCGCAGGTGAACGACCGTCTGAAAGTCGTCTTCCTGCCCAACTACAACGTCTCAAACGCCGAGATCACCATTCCGGGGGCCAACCTGTCAGAGCAGATCTCCACTGCGGGCACCGAGGCCTCCGGCACCGGCAACATGAAATTCGCGCTCAACGGCGCCCTAACCATCGGCACGCTCGACGGCGCCAACATCGAGATCAAGGACGAAGTTGGCGACGACAACATCTTCATCTTCGGCCTGACCACCGAGCAGGTGGCCGAGACTAAGCGCAAAGGCTACAACCCCTGGAAGGTCGTCGAGCAGGACGCGGATCTGCGGCAGGTTCTGGACATGATCACGTCGGGCTATTTTAACCCGCAGCAGACCAACCGCTACCAGGCCATCCGCGACACGCTGTTCGATGGAGGCGATCACTTCATGGTGCTGGCGGACTTCCGCGCCTATGTCGACGCCCAGGCCCGGGTCGATGACCTGTTCCGCGACCCCGACGCCTGGGCGCGAAAGGCCATCCTGAACGTCGCCCGCATGGGGTACTTCTCGTCCGACCGCTCCATCCACACCTATGCCCGTGACATCTGGAACGTGGCGCCCATGGAGATCTGACCACGCCTCTCCCCGATCACGCGAGGGCGGCCACGATGAGGCGGCCGCCGGACAGCAGCAGGCCGGCCATGATCAGGCGCCGGAACATCTGCTCGTTCAGGCGCTGGCGCAGGGTCTTTCCCACTGGATAACCGGCCAGGAGAACCGGCGCCATGGCCAGGGACGCCAGCGCCAGCGGAAGGGTCAACAGGGCGGTGCCACCGAAGGCGATCAGCATGAAGACGTTGGTGATCGACCACAGCGTGCCGATGGTGGCCACATAGGTTGCCCGGTCCAGACGTAGCGCCGTCATGTACATGATGATCGGCGGACCGAAGATCGTTGTGGTCCCGGCCAGCAGGCCGCTGATCGCCCCCAGCACGGCGCCGGCCAGTTTCTCCTGACGCGGTTGCAGGTGCAGCCGAGGCAGGCGTTCCCCAAACAGCGAAAACGTGATGATGACCACACCCAGAATCAGGAACAGGGGTTGGGTCGGAATCCAGGCTAGCACCACCGCCCCTACCCCGACGCACACTGCCTTTGTCAGCAGCAGCGGCCAGAATCGCGCCAGAATCTCGCGCACTCGCCCGCCCTCGCGCATCATGGCCAGATTGCCGGCGAAGGACGGCAGAACCGTCAGCGCGATGGCCTCCTTGACCGGCAGCGCTAGGGTCAGGATCGACAGGATCACGATGGGCACACCGAACCCGATGGCGCCCTTGATGACCCCGGCCAGGGCCATAGCGACCACCAGTACCACCCATTGGGTCGCGGAGTAGGCCGGCAGGGGCATCAGATCCCAGGGGCTCATGACCGCGTCTCTTGGGGGCGCGCCCTCAAGATCAGCGCGGTTCCGGCAACGGCGAACACGCCGGCGGCGGCGAAGGTCACGGCATATCCTCCCAGCACCGGCACGAGAGCCGAGAACAGCGCCGGCCCGACCGCCACGCCACCGAAGGTGAAGAACAGCGCGCCGCCCGTGGCGCTGCCCACCTGCCCCGCCGGGCACAGCCGCGTCACCTCGGCCAGGAAGACTCCATTCCAGCCGATGGCAGAGGCTCCGAAGACCGTCAGCCCAGCCACAATCGCCCACAACGGCCAGTCCGGCGTCATCAGGCCCGTCAGCAGGGCGCACGCCAGCGAGATCCCCCCGATCAAGGCCAGGGTCAGCAGTCCGCCCCCCAACCGGTCGGCCAGCCAGCCCCAGAACACGCGCCCGAGCGCGCCGGCCACCTGCACCACGGAGGCCACCGCTCCGGCCAGCACCAGCGAACGCCCCAGTTCTTCCACCAGCAAGGTCACCAGAAACGTGCTCAGGCAGAGTTGCAGGGCCGCAAAACAGAAGGTCATCAACGCCAGCGCCCGCAGCGGCGGGTGCCGCCAGACCACGCCCAGGCCAGCCAGAGGCGTGCCCTCGCGCCGCGCGCCGGGACGGCGGTCATCGTCCCACGCCGCCCGAACCAACTGCAACAGGACGGCCAGGATCAGCGCCAAAGCCGCCGTCACCAGCAGGCCAGCCCGCCACCCGAACGCCAGCCCCACGGCCGGAAGCATCAACCCCGCGACCACACCGCCCAGCGGTACGCCCGTCTGTTTGAGCGAGAAGATCAGATTGCGCCGCCCGGCCGGCGTGAACCGGAACAGCACATGGGACGAGGCGGGATTGGTCATCCCGTACCCCCAACCGATGGCCAACGAGGCCACGGCAAGGGTCCACAGTCCGCCGGAGGCACCCAGCGCACATCCCACGCCGCAGAACAGCAGAGCAAACTGACTGGTGCGCCCGGCGCCATGGCGCACCACGAGCCCACCCGCCAGCACCGCCGACACCGCCCCGGCGAGGTAGACCAGACTCATCTGATAGCCCACCGTCTGGGCCGGAACCCCAAGCGTGCGGGTGATCTCCGGCCCGAGGGTTGCCACGGTCAGCATCGCCAGCGTCACCAGAACCTGAACCACTGTCGTGGCGACCAGAATCACGGACAGGCTGCGCCCACGCCGTATGGCGGGCGAAAGGGAAACGGTTGACACGATTGAAGCGTCCATCGGGGTCGGAACGGCCGCACAGGCTATCAGGCTCCGTTCCGCGTCGTCCACGTCCTTGCGCGCGCTGGACAACGGCGCCCGGGCGGCGTATCCACGCCTCCACCCGCCCACGTTCTCCGCCGTCCAGGATTCCCGCCATGCTCACCCAGGACTTTGAAACCGCCTGGGACACCTATCTGCGCGCCGGCCCGTGGTTTCCCGCCCCGCCTCCGCCGGTGACCCCGCGTCGGGTGGCAGGACTGGCCGAGGTGCTGGAAACAGAGGATATCGCCGCTGTGGTCCTGGACGCTTACGGCGTTCTGCACACCGGCAGCGAAGCTCTGCCGGGCGCGCGGGAGGCCATCGCCGATGTGCGTCGTCGAGGACTGCGGCTGTGTGTTCTGACCAATGACGTGACGCATGAGCCGGCGGGCGTGGCCGCCGGCCTACACCGGCGCGGCCTGGACATCCGGCCCGACGAGGTGGTCTCCGGCCGCGACCTGCTGCCGGAGGCTCTGGCTGCCGTCGGCGACGGCGCTGGTTGGGGGGTGATCGCCATCCATCCGCGCGACATCGCGGCCCGGTTCCCGGCCCTGCGGATTGTCGAGGATCTGACCGCGCATCCGCCGTCCGCCTGGGATGACCTCCAGGGGTTCGTCCTGGTGGATTGTTTCCACTGGACTCCCGACGACCTTGACGTGTTCCGGGCGATTCTGCGCCGCTGCCCTCGCCCCCTCATCATTCCCAACCCGGATGTCGCCTGCCCTTATGACGGAGAGATCACGCTGGAACCCGGCGCCTTGGGCCTCGCGGCCGTTCGGGATCATGGGGTTGACGTCCACTTCCTCGGCAAACCCTTTCCCGCCCTGTATGGACGCCTCAAGGATCGCTTTCCCGATGTCGCGGCGGAGCGCCTGTTGATGGTCGGGGACAGTCCGCACACCGACATCCTGGGGGCGCGCGGAGGGGGATTGCGCTGTCTGTTCGTGGAGAGCGGGCTGTTGGCGGGTCAGGATTCCCTCGCCCGGTTCGCCGAGAGCGACCTCTGGCCGGACTATCTGGCTGCGGGGGTTTGAGAATCGATACATAATCAATGTTCAAATGTATACTGTGCAGTCATACACCGCGACCTCATCAACGAAGAGGGCACGTTCGTATCTGGAACTCTGATCGCTGTCTGTCCCACCCAATCGTACGAGCGGGGCTTTCATGTCGTTGGAAAACATTCGTGTCAGCCGGAAAATTTGGTTTCCCACGATCATCGCCGCATTGGGACTGCTGGCCGTGGTCGCGTTCGCGGCAATGCTGGTCAGGGCCGAAATCCTGAGTGAGCGCGTCGGGCGCGTGCAATCCGTGGCGGAATCGGCGGTCAGTATCATTGCCGGGTTTCACAGCCGCGTCGAAGCCGGCGAGATTGACATGGAGACGGCGCAGACACTTGCCAAAAACGCCATTCGCGACATGCGATACAATGGCGGCGCGGAGTACGTCTTTGTTTACGACTATGAGGGCGTCAACCGGGTCATGGGACCTCGCCCGGAGTGGGAAGGCACCAACAAGCTCGACCTGACAGATTCCGACGGCAAGCGCTTGATCGCGGAGTTGATTGCGGCGGCGCGCGCTGGTGGCGGGTCTGTGTCGTACCGTTTTCCGCGCGGTGGATCGGACGTCCCCGAACCCAAGGTCTCTTGGGCCGAACCCTTCGAACCATGGCGCTGGATGGTCGGTACGGGTGTTTATGTCAGTGATGTGGACGCTGCCGCCGTCAACAAGGCGCTGCGCCTGTCTGGCGTTGCTGCTCTGGTTCTGGCCGTCGCGGCCGGCGTGGCCCTCGTCATCATTCGCGGCATTACGCGCCCCTTGTTGAACTTGACAAAGACCATGACCGCTCTGGCTCGGGGTGAGTTGGAGGCCATCGTTCCCGACCAGAACCGGCACGATGAAGTCGGCGAAATGGCCCACGCCGTCCAGGTCTTCAAGGAAAACGCGCAGGAGGTTCAACGCCTCCAAACCGAGCAGACGACCCAGGCCCGCCGCAACGAGCGCCGCGTCAAAGGCGAGATGCTGGCCTTGACCAACGCGCTCGACGAAGAGGTGCGCAGCGCCATATCCATCGTCATGCAGCAGTCCGACGCCATGCACGAGGCCGCCCTGGAAATGGCCCAATCGGTGGCGCAGACCGAACAGGGTGCCGGAGCCGCCGCGACGGCCTCCCGCAACGCGTCCGACAGCGTCGACGCCGTCGCCGCGGCCGCCGAAGAGATGGCCAGTTCCATCGCCGAAATCGGGCACCAGGTGACCAATGCTGCCGCCGTGGCCCACAGGGCGGTCGAGGAGGCCGAGACCACCAATCAACGGATCGGTGGACTCGCCGAGGCCGCCAACCAGATTGGTGATGTCGTCAACATGATCAGCGATATCGCCCAGCAGACAAACCTTCTGGCGCTGAACGCCACCATTGAGGCCGCTCGGGCCGGAGAGGCCGGAAAGGGCTTCGCGGTGGTCGCCAACGAGGTCAAGACTCTGGCCAACCAGACCGCCAAGGCCACCGAAGACATCGGTAACCAGATCGCCAGCATGCAGAGCGCGACGGATCAGGCGGTGCATGCGATTCAAGCCATCTCGACCGTCATCGAACAACTCAACGAGACCACGACGGCCATCTCGACGGCCGTCGAGCAGCAAAGCGCGGCCACAAAGGAAATCTCGCAGAACGCTCAACAGGCCGCGCACAATACGCAGGACGCCTCAGAGAACATCGATCGCGTGTCCGATAGCAGTGAAACGACCGGGGGGCACGCCCGCGAGGTTAAAGATTCGTCCGGAGAGGTGCGAAACCACATCCGTTACATGCAGAAGGCGCTCGAGCGAATCGTGCGGTCCACCAGTGACGAGGATCGCGAAAACAACATTCTTCGCACCGTCAACGTTGCCGTGACCCTGGATCTCGGCGATGGTAACGCCGTGCCCTGCCTGTTGAACGAGATCGCCTTCAGCGGCGTCGCGACCCTTGACCGTGTCCTCAAGCAGGAGCGCGGTCAGGAGTTTCGGATGACACTCCCGGACTTGGGAAACGTGACAGGCACCATTGTTGCCCACACCAACCTGTCTACCCATGTCAGGCTGGAGATCCCGGAAAACCAGACGGCATCCCTGCGGGCCGTTGTATCACGCCGGGAAAAGGCGCGGACATGAACTGTCGCGCCCGACACCCCGCCAGCGAGCATGGTTCCGTATCATGACGACACCCCGCGCACTTGTGGTCGACGACAACCGAGGCAACCGGGAGATGCTGGCCGGGTTGCTGGGGGCGCTTGACTACGATGTCGTGCCTGCCAGCGACGGCGACGAGGCCTGGGATCGTCTTGAGCGGGAAGGAAGCAGTTTCGACGTGGTGCTCCTGGACCGCCGCATGCCACGCATGGACGGTATGGAGGTGCTGGCCCGCATCAAGGCGACCCCCGCCCTAAAGGCGCTTCCCGTCATCATGCAGACGGCCGCCGACAGCGAGGCCGAGGTGATCGAGGGCATCCGGGCCGGGGCGTTTTACTATCTGACCAAACCCTACCAACCGCAGGCCCTGTTGTCCGTGACGGCCGCCGCCGTGGCCGACCATGCCCGCGTGCGCGCGCTGCAACGCGATGTTAACACGCGGGTCTCCGCGCTGTTGATGATGCGCGACGGCCGGTTCCAGTTCCGCACCATTACCGAGGCCCGCGACCTCGCAACATCCCTGGCGGCCGCGTTCCCGGACCCCCCCCGGCAGGTCATCGGCCTATCCGAGTTGATGATCAATGCCGTCGAACACGGGAACCTGGGCATCACCTACGATGAGAAAACGAGCCTTCTGGCCAGTGGACGCCTCGATGAAGAGGTGGCCGCCCGCCTCGATCAGCCCGAACACCGCGATAAGACGGTGGAGGTAAGCCTCAGGCAAGACCCCGGGCGCATTGAGGTGACGGTCGCCGACCAGGGCGCGGGATTCGATTGGCGGCGCTATCTGGAGATGGACCCTCAACGGGTCTTCGACGCCCACGGACGCGGAATCGCCTTGGCCCGCAGCATCAGCTTCGATTCCGTGACGTATCGGGGTCAGGGCAACCAAGTCACGGCCGTTGTGTTTGCGCCCGATGACCCGACGGATCGCACCTCGACGCCGAATCACGAAAAAGGGCGGTCCGGCGCCTCCCCCCTCGCGGATACTCCACCAGATCACATGCGTCTGGCATCGGTCGAGGAACGCCTGATCCACACACGCGCCGACCTCGAAGCCTATCGCGCCCGCCTCGACGAGGACCTGGGCACGGCCCGCAAGATGCAGCAGGACCTCTTGCCGGATGCCGAACTCATGACCGAGATCGAAGCCCGCCACACCGTGCGGCTGGACAGCCATTTCGAGAGCTCGTCCGAGTTGGGCGGCGACCTGTTCGGACTGCATGCAATCGATAGCCACCGGTTCGCGCTGTGGACCGTGGATTTCTCGGGACATGGTGTCGCCGCCGCCCTGAACACCTTCCGCCTGCATGCACTCCTGAGCGAATTTCCGGAGTGGATGCAGCACCCCGGGGACTATCTCAGCCTTCTCAATGCACGATTGAAGAGCCTTCTGCCGACCGGTCAGTACGCGACCGCTTTGTACGCGGTCGTCGATACCCGGGCCGACGTGCTGCGCTATGCGGCAGCGGGCGCCCCGCCCCCCGTGCTGGCCGATACCGCGACCGGCGCCACCACACAATGTGAAAGCGCCGGGGTGCCGCTCGGCATTGCCGATGGGATCCTCTATGAAACGCGCTCGGTTCCGTTCCCGCCGGGTTCTCTGCTTCTGTTATACAGCGATGCGCTGCTGGAATCCGGCTGGGAAGAGAGCCGCGCGCTGGGCCGGCAGGGGGTCCGGGACCTCGTCGGCGGGGCCATCGCCGCACGGGGCGCATCCGTCACCCTGACCGATATCCTGGACCCATTCCTGAACCGGGTGACGCGCCCACTGAGCGATGACCTGACCGCGCTGATGTGTCTGCGCCATCCACATCCAGCTTGACCGCGCGGCGCGCGGAAAGAGGTGGGCGACGGGATGGAGTTTGCTCTACGATCCGGACGCGGGCGTGCTATCACTGGGCCCCGAACGATCCTGTGAGCCCGGCGGCCCCGTTACATCGTCCGCCGTTCGCCCGCCGAGAGTATGAGAGTGGCAGGGAGCCCATGATGGAAAGCGTTGTTGAGCAATCCCCCCCGTCTGATCGCGACCGGCTCAGCCGTGTCATGGTGATCGCGGTGCACGTTCTTTACCTGTTGTGCCTGCCGTTGCTGCTGGTGCCGTTGGCGATGGCCATCCACGGCATCACCGTGTTGCCGATCTGGCTTTCCGTCGTGCCGCTCGCCCTGGGGGCCCTGTTCTCGTACTTCGTTCGCAAGAACGCGCCAGAAATGTGGCAGACGCATTTCGATCAGGCGATTCAGACGTTCTGGTCCTTCATCGTTCTGATGATGCTTGGCGTTCTATTTTACTTCGCCATGTTCATCGGGATCGTCTTCATGTTTGTGGCCTATTACATCGTAGTTCACCGCGCCATTGTCGGGATCGGCCGAGCTCTCAAGTGGTCCGGCGTCGATCATTGAGCCGGTCCGCCGCGCCATTCCCCCTGTCCCGGCGCGGCTTTCTCTCCGGGGTGTCTGTGACGGCCGCCGGGGCCGTCTTGCCACGATCCAGCGCGGCCCGAACGGCGTCCGGGCCGGTGCGTGTCCTGGCTCAAGACGGCCAGTGGCCCCCGGCCCTGCGGGAGCACCTAGCGCGCGACCACGGCCTTGTTTTGGATGTCACGGTGGCGGCCACGCCGGACGAGGTCATGGACCGGGTGCGTCGGTCGACGCTGGACGGTGCGCCCGCGAGCGACCGGCGGCATGCTCCCTTCGATGTGGTCTGTCTCGACCTGGAAACAGTGGGCGACTGGACCGCCGGCGGCCTTCTATCGCCCTTGCCGGCGGACATGCCCGTGGCCTGGAAAGGGGTTCTCGCCGCCCATGGCGCCCTGGATGCCCGGGGGCGGGCGCGCTTTCTGCCGCTGTCGCTGGGCCTGGACGTCCTGTTCGAAATGGGACCGGACATGCCCGAGCCCATCGCCGGCCCCGGGGGTCAGTCTGGCGGCCCACCGTCCTGGTCGGTCCTGCTCGACCCCGCGCTCAAATCCCGCGTCACGCTGGACCCCGACGGCGCCGTCTGGCTGGCCCTGCGCCTGACCGATCCCGACGGACGCGGCCTGGAAGCCGCGCGCCGCGACAAGGAGGCCGCCCAAGACCTGTTCCGCGCGGTCGACGGCACTCTGGCGCCGTGGCGTCGGCAGGCGGACTCGCTGTGGACCGACACGGCGACGTTTTTCGATGGTCTGGCAAAGGCCCGAAGGGAGGGCGCGGGACGGGCGGGTCTCGCCTGGGACGTCCTGATCCGTCACCTGGCGCGCGCCTGGACGGAGACGGACCCGATCCACGCCGTCGTTCCGGCCGAGGGCAGCCGGGCGTGGCTGGACGGTCTGGGGATTCCGGTGAACGCCCCGGCATCAGAGACGGCGCGGCGGCTCCTGTCCGTCCTGGCTGCCCCGGACATGCAGGCGACACGATCAAGCATCACGGGCGCGCTTCCGGCCGTTCCGGCCGCTTGGCCGCTGTTGGATGCGTCCGACGCACGTTGGACGAAGCAGGTCCTGAGCGATGGCGGGGGGCTGACGCGGTTGTGGTTTCCCCCGCCACTGACGGGACCGGCCCTGGAGGCGTTCGGCGACAGCCGCGACCGGTTCGAATTCGCCTAACGGGGATTACCCGCCGCCCTCCTTGCCCTCGAACATCTGCTGTTGCAGATAGCCGCTCACCCCCACCTGCTCCATCAGCGTCACCTGCGATTCCAGCCAGTCGATATGATGCTCGGTGTCGTCCAGGATCTTTCGCAGCAGATCCCGACTGACATAGTCCTTCTTCTCCTCACACAGCGTCACACCTGCCACCAACGTCTCCCGCGCCCCATACTCAAGGGCCAGATCACCCTTCAGGCACTCGGGTACCGCCTCGCCAAGGCTAAGTGTATGGAGGTCCTGGAGGTTGGGCAGCCCTTCCAGCAGCAGGATGCGCTCAATCACCCAGTCGGCGTGCTGCATTTCCTCGATGGACTCGTGATACACGGTGTCGGCCAGCCGCAGGTATCCCCAGTTCTTCAGCATGCGGGCATGCAGGAAGTACTGGTTCACGGCCGTTAGTTCGTTTGTCAGCACAGCGTTGAGATGTTGCAGAACGCTCTTATCGCCCTTCATGCGCGGGTCCCCCCAGTTGTGGCGAAGGTCATGGTTGGTCTCGCGACACGCCGGATCGCGTGGCGCAAACAACCATGTGGGATTTCCGTCGCGCATATTGTAGGGGCAACGCGGCTTAACGCGCCGAACTCAGGACACCGCGGCCCGATCCGGCAGTGGGCAGGCCACCGGGGGACCGTCCCCCCTTTCCGCGCGGATCAGGGCCGCGATGCGTGGGACGCAGCGGGCACACTGGGCGCTCTCCCCGCACTCGCGGAACACGGTGGAGACATGGCGCGCCCCCTCCCGGATCACCCCGCGCACTCGGGATTCGTTGAGGCCCTTGCAGTTGCAGACATACATGGCGGTGACGATCCGGTTTGGCTTCACGGGATGGCCCGGACTATACCGACAGCAATGCATTTGCGCAAATGCTAATCACTCGCAAGGTCATTGCCGCCGTCGAACCAGCAGCAGGCCGTCCCGGATCGGCACCAGGCACGAATCCACACGCCTATCATCGGAGATTTTGGCCGTCAGCGCCCGCAGCGCCACGGTCTGGGCATTGGTGTTCGCGGGGTCGGCGACCGACCCTTTCCACAGCATGTTGTCGAGCGCGATCAGGCCGCCCGGACGCACCAGTTGGAGCGCCTGTTCGTAGTAGCTGTCGTAGCCTTCCTTGTCGGCGTCGATAAACGCCATGTCGAAGGTCCCCGCCTGGCCTTCGGCGATCAGCATGGCCACACCATCTGTGGCCGGCCCCACGTGCAGATGAATGCGGTCGTTCATGCCGGCGCGGCCCCAGTGGCGTCGGGCGATGTCGGCGAAATCCGGAGAATCGTCGAACGCCAGCACCTCGCCATCCGGCGGCAGGGCATAGGCCACCGCCAGCGCGGAATAGCCTGTGAAGGTCCCGATATCGAGCGCCCGGCGCGCCCCGACCAACCGCGCCAGGAAACCCAGCAGTGCCGCCTGCTCCGGGCTGCTGGCCCAATGGGCGTTTTCCATGTTCTCGGTCTCGGCGCGGAGGGCCGCCAAGGGGGCGGGTTCATCGATGCCGACCTGTCGCACGTACTCGGCCACCCCTTCGGACATTTCCAGCATCAGGCACCTTCCTGCTCACGATTTGACGGTCTGAGAAGCCGCAGGACCGTGGTCTCCCGCAGGGTCCGGTCCTCCAGTTCCAGCGTTGTGGGAACGGCGAACCGGGCCACGGTTTCCATGCCCTCGCGAGTCAGATAGGCGCGCCCCGGGTCGGCCAAAAGGACCAGGGCGTCGGCCCGGGCTTGCCGCGTCAGGAACCGGGTCACGCGTTCGGCCATGGGCTTTTCGTAGCAGACGTCTCCGGCCAGGATGACGCCCCACGCGCCCTCCCCGCCCCCGCTTTCGTCCGATGTCAGGTCGGCGCATGCGGTCGCCACGGTCCCGCCCAGACCGTTCAGCGCCGCATTCATGGTCACGGCCTCCAAGGCCATGGGGTCGATATCGACACAGGTCACCGACGCCGCCCCGGCCCGCGCGGCCGCCAAACCCGCGACGCCGCAGCCGGCGGCGAAGTCCAGCACCGTGCGGCCGCGCACCGTATCGGGATGATCGAGGACATACCGCGCCAGAGCCTGACTGCCCGGCCACGCGAAAGCCCAGAACGGCGGCGGCACGCCGGTCTTGCGCAACAGATCCTCGGAGGCCTGCCACAGCGGCGTGATCTCGGTGGCCAAGTGCAGACGCACCTCAGGCACCAGCGGCGCCGTTGCAACGGCGGTGTGGGCCTGGATGAAAGGCCCCCGTTCTGCCTCGTCCAGACTCACCGGCCGGAGAGCCGCCCGGTCTGCACATAGGTCAGGATCTGGGCCACCTGCTCCGGCGTCTCGCAGGTCGCCTGGGCGGCGCCGTTGATCTCCTTCAGGGCGTGGGTGTGCTCGGGCGGATGCATGACGATCAGCGGTGTGCCCAGGGCGGCGGCGTAGCCGGCGTCGAAGGCCGCGTTCCACTGCTTGTATTTCTCGCCGAAGCGCACCACCACGACATCGGCCTGTTCCATCAGCACGGTGGTGCGGATGGCGTTGATCTTGGCGCCCTTGTGGTCACGCCAGAAGGGGTTCTCCTCCTCGCCCAGGATCGCCGCGCCGCAATCATCCGACGCGCCGTGGTCGGTGACGGGACCGGTGAAGTCGAGTCGCAGGCCGACGGTCTCGCAGGCGGCAATAATCTGGTCGCGCCAGTCGGTGTGGATCTCGCCGGAGAGGTAGACGGTGAGGTCGCTAGGGCCAAGCATGGTCGTCGTCTCCCTTGCCGTGAGGTCAGGTGGACAAATCCTCGCCCGCGATGGCGCGGTCGAGCAGGGCCAGGGTCTCGTCGCGGCCGAAGAGGGCGATGAACGACCCCATGCGCGGCCCCTGATCCTGTCCCAGCAGGATCTGATAGAGCGCCTTGAACCAGCCCTTGAGGTCGCCGAAGGTCTCGCCGTGCGCCTTGCCGACCTCGTAGACCAGGGTCTGCAAGGCCTCTGCGTCCGCGTCCGGGGGCGCCTCGGCGAGCGTCGCGCGCAGGTCCTCCAGCGCCTTGGCCTCGGCCGGGCCGGCCGCGCGGTACTGCTTCGCCGGCAGCACGAAATCCCGGTAGTAGGCGATGGCGTGGCGCACCAGCCCGTCCAGGATCGGCGCCGTCTCGGGCGTCGCGCCGGGCGCGTAGCGACCGATGTAGTGCCACAACACCGCTGGGTCGTCCGAATGGCACACGCTGGTCAGGTTCAGCAGAATGCCGAAGGACAGGTGCGCCGCCTCACGCGGTGGCGCGCCGTCGTGGATGTGCCAGACCGGATTGTTCAGGCGCGCCTTGGCGTCCTGTTTGGGAAACTTGCCCAGGAACGTCAGGTAGTCGTCCACATGGCGCGGAATGACGTCGAAGAACAGCTTCTTGGCCGCGCGCGGCTTGTTGTACATGAACAGGGCGAGGCTTTCGGCGTTGGCGTATTTCAGCCAGTCCTCGACCGCCAACCCGTTGCCCTTGGATTTCGAGATCTTCTGTCCCCGGTCGTCCAGGAACAGCTCGTAGGTCAGGTTGACCGGGGGTGTCCCGCCCAGCTCCTTGCAGATCCGGCCGGAGAGCCGGACGCTGTCGATCAGGTCCTTGCCCGACATCTCGTAATCGACGCCAAGCGCATACCAGCGCGTGCCCCAATCGGCCTTCCATTGCAGCTTGCAACGGCCGCCGGTGACCGGGGTCTCGACCTTGGAGCCGTCGGTGTCCTCGTAGACGATGGTGCCGGCTTCGGGATCGGTCTCCAGCACGGGGGCCTGGAGCACCTGCCCCGTCTTCGGGCAAACGGGCAGGAAGGGCGAGTAAGTCGCCCGGCGCTCGTCGCCCAGCGTCGGCAGGACGACATCCCGGACGGCGTCGTAATGGCGCAGCACCTGGAGCAGCGCCGCGTCAAACCGGCCCGAGGTGTAGCACTCAGTGGCCGACTGGAACTCGTACTCGAACCCGAACGAATCCAGGAAGGACCGCAGGCGAGCGTTGTTGTGATGCCCGAAGCTCTCGTGCGTGCCGAACGGATCGGGGATGCGCGTCAGCGGCTTGCCCAGGTGTTCGGCGACCATCTCCTTGTTGGGGATGTTGTCCGGCACCTTGCGCAGGCCGTCCATGTCGTCCGAGAAGGCGAACAGACGGGTCGGGATGTCCGGCGCCAGAAGCTGGAAGGCACGCCGGACCATCGTGGTCCGCACCACCTCGCCGAAGGTGCCGATGTGGGGCAGACCGGAGGGGCCATACCCGGTCTCGAACAACACGTATCCTTTGTCCGGCGTCCTGCCCTTCAGGCGATCATCAAGCAGCGTCCGCGCCTCCTGAAACGGCCAGGCAGTGGACTCACGCGCGGCGGCCAGCACGGCCTCCGCATCGGCATCAAGGGCGGCTGGAACGGACGACTCGGACATCACACAACAATCCCGTTGGATCCGCGCGGTCACGCGGAGTCAAGGCGCCAAAACACAGGCCGCGCCGTCCGGAGACGACGCGGCATGTGACGGGCAAGGCTGACCCGGCGCCGGAAAAGGCCCCGGCGTCAGGCCGCCGAGAGCAGTTTCTCGACCTTCTGGGTCGCGGTGTCGGCATCGATGGATTCGATGGCTGCCAGTTCGCCGACGAGCCGTTCCAGCGCCTGTTCGTAGATCTGGCGCTCGGAATAGGACTGCTCGGGCTGAGTCGCACCCCGGAACAGGTCCCGCACAACCTCGGCAATCGACACGGGGTCGCCGGAATTGATCTTCTGTTCGTATTCCTGGGCGCGCCGGCTCCACATGGTGCGCTTGACGCGGGCGCGGCCCTTCAGGGTGCTGAGCGCGGTCTGCATTTCCTGACGGGAGGAGAGTTTGCGCAAACCGGATTTCGGCGCCTTGGCCACCGGCACGCGCAGGGTCATGCGATCCCGCTCGAACGAAATGACGAACAACTCAAGGTCCATGCCGCCGATGGTCTGGGTTTCGATCGCCTCGATCAGACCCACACCATGCGTCGGGTACACAACATGATCACCCACGGAAAACGGCGCCTTTTTTGTCATGGCCTCACTCTTCAAATGAACGGCGGTTCAAGCATCGGATCGTCCCATCGCCTATTGCAGCCTTTCTGCTCCCACGCGATGCCACCGCGCTTCAGTCCGCGCCACGCCAGGGCGCGTCCCGGTCATGGAATCGGCCGCCAACCCCTTTTCGGCCGGCGACCGTGATGACGACCCCCCTCGTCCGGCTTCCACACACACCAGAAACCGGTCGGTCCACGGTCCTCATGAAACCCGTAACGCCCCTCTGATAAAGGGCACAACCCCGTATCCCGCAAACCACCAATGCCTCGCGGGCACAAAATCCACGTTGCCCCTTCCCCGACGGCGCGCGTCGGATTTCAACGATGCTCGGGATTCTACGAGGATGCCCCGAAAGACCTTACGGACCCATCCGTCTAACACAAATGCGCCAAAAATCCCACCGCCTTGTGAAGGCCGTGAGAAATTTGCCCCAGTGGACAGGACGGGACGGGGCGCGTCAGGTTGTGCCCGTGCCGGGATTGTCGCTCAGGAATTCCTTCTTGCCCGGCTTGTCTTTCCAATCATCGGCATCGGGCAGCGGATCGCCCTTGCGGGTAATGTTCGGCCAACGGGCGGCGTATTCCCGGTTGATCTCAATCCAGTCGGCGGCACGGTCATCGGAATCCGGCAGGATGGCCTCGGCGGGGCATTCCGGTTCGCAGACACCGCAGTCAATACATTCATCGGGATTGATGACCAAGAGGTTCTCTCCCTCATAGAAACAGTCGACGGGACAGACCTCGACACAGTCCTGATATTTGCACTTGATGCAGTTCTCGGTGACCACGTACGTCATCGGCTTTCAACTCCACTCGCCACACGGCTGAACCTACGAAAGACCGCGCCGATCCAGCACCCGTTTGCGCGCCGCGCCGCTGTCCTGATCGTCCACGTACAACAGACCACTGAGGCGACGCATCAGATTCGATTCGTGGTCATGCACGAGGCCATCAGCGAAGACCACATCCCAAAGCATCTCCAGCAGTTCGATTCGCTGCTCGTAGGTGAAGGCATCCTTCAGCGTGCGCGACGGCCCGTAGAATTCCACCCGTTCAGCCTGCGCTGCCACCGCATCACGCATCAGGATCTCGGCCGCGGCGGGGGTCAGGGAGAACCGCTTGGTCAGCAACGTCCGGATGCGATTGCGTTCGGCGTCGTCGATGGTCCCGTCCATGGACGCCGCTTCGGTCAGCAGAAGGGCGACCGCGAACTGGACCTCGTCGTGACCGGCAGCCACTTTGGAGGAATCGTCACCGAACAGAACTTTTCGCAAGGCTTCGAGCATGGGGGCGCGATCCATTCGTCGACCGATGTGAAGCAGGACCCGATCCTGATCTCCGCCGAAAAAAGGGGGGCACGGAACCGGGATCAAGACGCGCGCCACTAAACCACCCATGGTCCGGGGCCGCAAGCCCGTTCACACCACCGAGCGCAGGCCTGACCGCCCGCCCGCATGGCCCGGCGATCACCCGACGTCGCGGCCCCGCAAGGCCTCCAGGGCGCGTCGCTCGCGCTTGGTTGGGCGCCCCGCCCCCGCCGGCCGCACCGGAGTGGGCGCCATCACGGGATCATGCAGGCGTTCCGGGGGCGCGACATCCTGGTAGAGCGTCTGCGCCTCCGGCGCCGGACCTCGCCGCTCGCCCAACGCCAGCACCCGCACCCGCCGACGGTACGGCCCCAGGATCAACTCCAGTTCATCCCCGGTCCGGACCAGCACGCTCGGCTTGGCGATGGTCGCGCCATTGAGTTTCACATGCCCGCCGGTACACAGGTCCTGTGCCAGCCCCCGTGTCTTGCGAAAGCGGGCGAACCACAGCCATTTGTCGATGCGCAATGTGTCTTCCGGCATGTCAGGCTCTGGCCTTTTCCGCCAGGACTGCAAACGGAGAGTCGGAGGCCGCCGCGCGACCACGGGCCAACCGGTGCCGTCGCGCCTCGGCCGTCTCCGACCGCTCCCGACCGCGCGCGCGCCGCCCGCCTCGCTCGGCGCGGTACAGCACCGCGCCCGCCTCATCCCGCCACGTCCGAAAACCCAGCGCCCCGGCCAGGGCCTCGACCTCCTCCAGCGACATTCCCAGCATGGGGGCCAGTTCCGACGGCAGGGGACACCCCGCCTCACCCGCCTCACCCGCCTCACCCGCCTCTCCGGTCCCGGCCTCGCGGAGAGTCTTGCGCAGGCGGGCCGCGAAGCGCTCGAGCATGTCCGCGCGGACGGCCCGACCCGCCATCACCCGAAACCCCATGGCCCGGTGGAAGGCCTCGACGTCCGTCGCCTCCTCCGTCCGATAGGACACCCGCCCCTGCGGCGGCAGGATCAGGCCGGTCCCGCCCGAACTGGCCCGCCACAGTAGCCCGCGCAGTCGTTGCACCCGAGGCTTGAGCAAAGGCGGCATGAATACGCTCTCCACCCCCAAGCGCACATGCCGCCGCGCCAGGGTCTTGCGATCCGCCCCGGTCAGTTTCGCCAGTTGGGGGGCCACGGCCGCGCGGGGCACCGTACCCAGCGCCTCGACCACCTGATAGACCAGTCCGCGCCCGGCCCCGGAAAGGTCGCCCACATCGCGCAGATCCATCAATGGCCGCAATTCCCGATCCAACAGACGCTCCAACCAGGCCGCTAGACGCGCCTGGACCCGTCTGGCCCGTTCCCCGGTCAGCAGGTCGTTCGGCGGCAGGTCCACCACGGGCCGCAACGGCTCCGGCCCCCGTCCCAGGCGGGCGATCACCGCGCCATCCCAGGCGACGGCGCCGTCATCGGTAAGCGTCAGGGCCGAATCCTCGGCGGCCTCCAGCGCCAGAATGCGCCGCCCAATCTCGCCGTGCAGCGCCTTCAGCGCGGCGTTGAGAACCGCCTTGTCGCCCTTGCCGCCGTCGCGGCGGTCCTGCGCGAAGGTAAACGCCTGCAGGCGCCCCAGGTAATGATCCTCCACCTGGACGGCACCGTCCCGATCCACCACGGCGAACAGTTCGGCCCGGTCGTTGAGCTTGCGCATCAGAACGGCGCTGCGGCGATCCACGAAGCGCTGGGTCAGGCGCTCATGCAGGGCGTCGGACAGGCGATCCTCGATGGCCCGCGTCCGTTCCCGCCAGTGCTCGGCGTCGGCCAGCCAGTCGTTGCGGTGCGCGACATAGGTCCAGACGCGGATGCTGGCGATGCGATCCGTCAGGGTGTGGATATCGCCGTCGGTGCTGTCCAGCCGCTTGACGTGACCGGCGATCCAGTCCGGCGGCAACCGCCCCGCCCGCGCCGTCAGGTGGCGATAGATCTGGCCTTGCAAACGGATATGGGACTCCTCGTGGATCTTGCGAAAGTCCGGCACCCGGCAGACCTCCCAGAGTAACGCGACTGCCTCACGGCCACGGGCCAGCGAACGGATCTCGTCCTCGCGGGTCAAGGTCTCAAGCGCCACCTGATCCGGCGCGTCGCGAGTCCGGCTGAGGATGTCGAGTGGCGCGGGCGCATTCAGGCTGTTGTGCAGGGCGGCCACGGAAGAGAACTCCAGCGCGGCGTTGCGCCACTGGATCCCCCGCACGGCCTGGAACTGGTGGCTCTCCACCCGCTCCACCAGTTCCGTCGGCAATGGCCCGACCTCGCCCGTGGTGCCAAAGGTGCCATCGTTCATGTAGCGGCCGGCGCGGCCGGCGATCTGGGCCACCTCGGTCGAGCGCAGCGGGCGCTGGCGGCTGCCGTCGAACTTCTCCATGGCGGCGAAGGCGACATGGTCGACGTCCATGTTCAGGCCCATGCCGATGGCGTCGGTAGCCACCATGTAGTCCACCTCGCCGTTCTGGTAGAGCGCCACCTGGGCGTTGCGCGTGCGCGGGCTGAGCGCGCCCATCACCACCGCCGCGCCGCCGCGCTGGCGGCGGACCAGTTCAGCGATGGCGTAGACGTCCCCGGCCGAGAAGGCGACAATGGCCGACCGGCGCGGCAGCCGCGTCAGCTTGCGCGGCCCGGTATAGGTGAGGTTGGAAAAGCGCGGCCGGGTTTCGAACAGGCAGTCCGGCAACAACCGGCGCAACAGCGGCTCCATGGTGGTCGCGCCCAGGAACATGGTCTCCTCGCGACCGCGCGCGTTCAGCAGGCGGTCGGTGAAGACGTGCCCCCGGTCGGGATCGGCGCAGAGCTGAATTTCGTCGATGGCCAGGAAATCGACCGGCCGGCCGACCGGCATGCTCTCGACCGTGCACAGAAAATACCGAGCCTCGGCGGGAATGATCTTTTCCTCGCCGGTGATGAGCGCGACCTTGCCGACGCCCTTGGCCCGGACCACCCGCTCGTAGTTCTCACGCGCCAGCAGGCGCAGCGGGAATCCCATCATCCCGGACGGGTGGCCGAGCATGCGCTCGACCGCCAGCCAGGTCTTGCCCGTGTTGGTCGGGCCGAGCACGGCCCAGACCCGGGAGCGATCCGTCAGGGGTGTCATGGCGCCCCCGAGCATGCGACCGCGGGTCCGCCTTGGCAAGGCCGAGTTCGAGTGACGGGCTCAGCCCGTCTTGACGCGCTCCATGTAATCCTTCACGCGCCGTTCCATGATGGAGAAGGCATCCCGCAAGGCCACGCCAATGTCCTCATGCGCCTTGGGATCCTTGGGGCTGCGCCGCACCACCAGATCGTCACCCGGCACCTTGCAGGAGATCGTGACGTGGTAGGGCTCGCCCTTGCGATGCAGGCTGGAGACATTCTTGTGGTGAACCTCGATCACCACGCGGCAACTCGTGATGCGATCGCAGAACTGTTCCAGCTTGTCCACCTTCTCCCGGACACGGGTCTCCACCGCGTCGGAATGGTCCAGTCCGTGAAACGCGATCTGCAGGGGAATTTGCATCGATGTCTCCCAATCACCAAAAAAGGTCCCCATCGGCGGTGTGCCACCACCGGGGACGCCGTCGATACCGCCGGGAGGCCCGCCCGGTCAACGGTGTCCATCTGTTATCATGACCGATTTTTGACTCGGGCGATACCGCGAACGGACAGCCGGGGCAGGGTGAACGGCGGCCTGCGACCGACAGGGTTGCGCACTCCGTCCGACCGGCACATATGAACGCGCCGAAGACATTCCCGCCTCGCCCCGGCCCCGCCGGCGGCGACACCAAGACATGACATGACGGACAGGGTTCTCCCCATGACGGACACGAAGACCGAAGACCGGATCGAAGACCGGCTGTCGTTTCAGGCCGAGGTCACCAAGCTGCTGGATATCGTTGTTCACTCGCTCTATTCCGACCGGCGGATTTTCCTGCGCGAGTTGATCTCCAACGCGTCGGACGCTTGCGACAAGCTGCGCTATGAGGCCCTGACCACGCCGGCCCTACGCGAGGGCGCCGAGGACTTCCGCATCACGCTGCGCCTCGACAAGGACGCCGGCACCATCGAGATCGCGGACAACGGCATCGGCATGAACCGCGCCGAGTTGATCGACAACCTGGGCACCATTGCCCGGTCGGGGACGGAGGAGTTCGTCAAACACCTCAAGGACGCCGACAAGCAGGGCGAGGCCCGGCTGATCGGCCAGTTCGGCGTCGGGTTCTACTCGTCCTTCATGGTCGCCGAGCAGGTCCAGGTGTTCACCCGCCGGGCCGGGGAGACCCAGGGCTGGCACTGGGAGAGCGACGGCGGCGGCGCGTTCTCCATCGGCGAGGCCGAGGTCACGGCGCCGGGCACCCGCATCGTCCTGCACCTGCGCGAGGATGCCAAGGAGTTCCTGGAGGACTGGCGTCTCAAGTCAACCGTGAAGACATACTCTGATCATATTGAAATTCCAGTGGTTCTTCTCGGAAAAGACGACGAGGGGAAGGATACGGAGGAGACCCTCAACGAGGCCTCCGCCTTGTGGACCCGGCCGCGCTCCGAGATCACCGAGGAGCAGTACACCGAGTTCTATCACCACGTTTCCCATGCCTTTGACACGCCGTGGCACACGGTTCATTTCAAGGCCGAGGGCGCCATTGAGTATACCGGCCTGCTGTTCGTGCCGTCGCAGAAGCCGTTCGACCTCTTCCAGCCCGAGCGCAAGACGCACATCAAGCTGTACGTCAACCGCGTCTTCATCACCGACGACGCGCCGGAGGTGCTGCCGTCGTATCTGCGGTTCGTGCGCGGCATCGTGGATTCCAGCGATCTGCCGCTGAACGTCAGCCGCGAGATGCTGCAGAACAATCCGGTGCTGCGAAAGATCCAGGGCGGGCTGGTCAAGCGCCTGCTGGGTGATTTGAAGAAACGGGCAGAGAACGCGGACGAGTACGCCACGTTCTGGGAGACCTTCGGCGCGGTCCTCAAGGAAGGCATCTACGAGGATTTCGAACGCCGTTCCGATATTCTCGAACTGACCCGCTTCCGCTCCTCCACGACCGACGGCTGGGTGTCGTTGGCGGACTATGTCTCGCGCATGAAGACCGGCCAGGAAGAGATCTACTACATCACCGGCGACGATGCGGAGACGCTGAAGCGCTCGCCGCAGCTTGAGGGTTTCCGCGCCAAGGGCGTCGAGGTGCTCTTGCTCACCGATCCGGTGGATGAGTTCTGGATCAACGCGGTGCCGGACTATCAGGGCAAGGCGCTGAAGTCCGCCGCCAGCAGCGCGGCTGGCCTCGATGCCGTGGCCGACCCCGAGTCCAAGGACGAGACGCCGGAGGAAACCGCCCCCACCGACCAGATCGAGGCGCTGGCCAAGGCGCTCCAGGAGACCCTGGGCGATGCGGTCAAGGAGGTTCGGTCCTCCACCCGTCTGAAGGAAAGCCCGGTCTGCCTGGTCTCGGAAGATGGCGGCATGAGCCTGCACCTGGAGCGCATGCTCAAGCAGGCCGGCCAGGACATGGGACACAAGCCGGGGCGGATCATGGAGATCAACCCCTCCCATCCGCTGATCAAGGGTATGGCGGCGAAGGTTGCCTCCGGTGGCGGTGATCTGTCGGACCTGGGAATGCTGCTGCTGGATCAGGCGTTGATCGTGGAGGGCGAGGCCCCCGCCGACCCCGTGGCCTTCGCGCGCCGCCTCAGCACGGTGATGACAGGGGCGGTATAGCGCGCTTCGGTCAGAAAAAAGCAACGCCGGCGGTCGATGCGTTCGATCACCGGCGTTTCTTGTATGGTGCGGTCGAGAAGACTCGAACTTCCACCCCGTTTCCGGGACAGCGACCTCAACGCTGCGCGTCTACCAATTCCGCCACGACCGCAAACCGTGGGGGGCCGATCCGGGGGCCGGCCAAGGACGCATCGGTTAGCAGAATCGCCGGGGGCCTTCAAGGGCGTTCAGCGTCATCAGCACCGGGAAACCGAAGGCGAACGGGTTGTTGAGTGAATTGCTAAGGCACCCCCTTTTTCGCGGCGCCGATCCTCGTTACACTGACGGTCTGGACCCGAGGGGAGCGGGTGTTCGTCTTCGGCCGACACCGCAAACCGTGAGTTTCGCCATTCGGCTGTTGCTGGGACCTTGTTCTCCCAGTGATCCGGTCACATCTCATCACAAGGCCAAACGCGCTCCGGGTGATCGCGCAGGGTCGCTTCTCTCGGGCTTTCGCCCGGCTCACACGAAAGATGTCTTCGGCGCGCCTTCATCCCAGGGCCGTCGAACCAACCAACCAAACCAACCAACCAAACCAACCAACCACCATCCTGAACGGGGAGATGATCCATGGCTGAAGGACGTGTTGCGCTTGTCACCGGCGGCACCCGGGGCATTGGCGCCCAGATCAGTATCGAGTTGAAGGCCGCCGGCTTCCGCGTGGCCGCGAACTATGGGGGCAACGACGCCGCCGCGCAGAAGTTCAACGAAGAAACCGGAATCCCCGTCTACAAGTTCGACGTCTCGGACTTCGAGGCCACCAAGGCCGCCATCCAGACGATTGAGTCCGACATGGGGCCGATTGACGTTCTGGTGAACAACGCCGGCATCACCCGCGACAGCACCCTGCACCGGATGACCGCCGACCAGTGGAATGCCGTGATTCAGACCAACCTGACCTCGGCCTTCAACACCACCCGCAACGTCATCGAGGGCATGCGCGAGCGCGGGTTCGGCCGCATCGTCAACGTGACGTCCATGAACGGACAGTGCGGTCAGATCGGTCAGGCCAACTACGCCGCCGCCAAGTCGGGCATGAAGGGCTTCACCAAGTCCGTGGCCCTGGAGGGCGCGGCCAAGAACATCACCGTCAACAACGTCTCGCCCGGCTACACCGATACCGAAATGGTGCGGGCCGTGCCGGCGAACGTGCTGGAGAAAATCATTGCCGGCATCCCGGTCAAGCGTCTGGGATCGGTGCATGATATCGCCCGCGCCGTGGTGTTCCTGGCGGCCGATGAAGCCGGGTTCATCACCGGATCGACGGTTTCCGTGAACGGCGGCCAACACATGTACTGACGACAGGTTCGGGCGGCCCCCAATGGACCCCCTGTGTTCGGGGGCTGCCCGCTCGGATCGAGAAAGCAGGGAATGGGCAGATCACCCGACCCCGAGTCCTGCCCCCGCACATCTGCCAACTGCTGTGACGTCGATACGCTTTTCGGTGGATTATTGTACCTTGCCCTCGCGCGTTCACCCGGAATGCCGCTATACTCCCCTTCGGTCGACCGGTCCCCGAGAGAAACCGGGGACGTGAGGTGTGCCGCCACCGGTCTTGGTTCGGAAGGGGTTGGAGACGGACGTGACACCCAGCGCAGGACCGCAACGCAAGCGCGGGCGCGGACAACGCTTCGCGAGATTCGGCACTGAACGGGATCTCGCATCGCGCCCGCCCACTTCGGCAGCGCCCGTTGTGGTCGTCCTGTTGTGCCTCTCGACGGCCCCGGCCAACGCCCAGGACCCGGCCACGTCCCTTATGCCACAAAACAAACCCCTGTTCGGACTGTTGGATCCCACCCTGCTTGCGGATCCGTTCGCATTTGTCGCGCTCGGGCTGCTGACCCTGACCGTTCTACTTGGCGCGGGTCTGTGGTGGCAGATGCGCCGTCGCCACCAGGTTGAGCACGACCTGGAGGACCAGACACGGCAAGTGAGAACCCTGCGGGAAACCCTCGCCGCCGGGCGGGACGGCTACTTCCTGTGGCTTCATCAGGCCGAGGAGGCGGTGTGCTCCCGCCGTCTGGCCGTCCTTCTCGGGCTGTCCGCCGGCACGTCGTCCGGGATCGGCGACGTGGTGGCGGACGTCGCGGACGACAGCCGGCCCGGTCTTCTGCGGGCCATCGAACACCTGCGCAAGGACGGTGTCCCTTTCACGGTGACCGTCTCCCACGGACAGAGCGGCGGCCAGATTGAGTTCAAGGGCACCCGCGTCGCCGATCCGAACACCGGGCAGGCATTGGCTGACGTGCTGTGGGTGCGCGATGCCACCCTTGACGGACGCGCCGTGGATCGCCTGAGCACCGAAACCTCTCGACTACGCCACGCCTCAACACGGTTGCGTGCCACCCTGGATGCCCTGCCCTGCCCGGTCTGGGTTCGGGACGGCGATCTCAGTCTGGTTGCCTGCAACGACGCCTATGCCCGCGCCGTCGAGGCCGCGGATCCCGGAACCGCCGTGACCGGCGGTCATGATCTGGCTGGCGGCGACACCGGTCGCGAGCTGCGCGCCCTGGCCGCCCGCAGCCGCGCCGCCGATGCCCCTTTGTCTGAGCGGTTCCATCTCGTGATCGAGGGCACCCGGCGTCTCATGGAAATCACGGAAGCCCCGTTCGACCAGCCGTCGGAGGATGGGGCCGACCGGCTCACGGTGGGCATTGCTCGCGATATCTCTGTCCTGGAGGACCTGGAAAACAGACTGGCCGGCGAGCAAGCCAACCAGGCGGTCGTGCTTGAGCATCTGTCCACCGCCATTGCCATCTTTGGCGCGGCCACGCGACTAACCTACCACAATCCCGCGTTCGCCCGCCTCTGGCACCTGGAGTCAAACTGGCTACGGGAAACCCAGCCATCCTACGGCGATCTTCTGGATGAGTTGCGCGACCGGCGCGCCCTGCCCGAGGTGCCGGACTACCCGGCCTTCAAGGCTGCGGAGGTGGACCGGTTCACCTCCCTGATCGCTCCCATGGAAGACCTGGTCCACCTGCCCGACGGCAAGGCCCTGCGCCGGGTGATCGCGCCGCAGCCGCTGGGCGGCTTGCTTCTGACCTACGAGGACGTCACCGACACACTCAGCCTGGAGCGGTCGTACAACACCCTGACGGCGGTCCAGCGCGAAACCCTGGACCATCTTCACGAGGCTGTGGGTGTGTTCGGTACCGACGGACGCCTGAAGCTGGCCAATCCAGCCTTCGGGACGCTCTGGGGCCCCGACGCCGCCAACGTCGAGACACCACCCCAGTTGTCCGAGTTTCTGGATCTTCTGCGCGACCGGTTCACCGAGGAGACCGGATGGCGCCATCATCGGTTCGCCGTCCTGACCCCGCCCTCACAGCGCAGCCCGCACCGTGGACGCGTGACTCTTGTCGACGGCCCCGTCCTGGACTACGCCTGCGTGCCCCTGCCCGATGGCGGTGTGTTGCTCAGCTACAATGATGTTTCGGATACCGCCCGGGTCGAGAAGGCGCTACGCGACCGCGCCCAGAGTCTCAGCGCCGCCAGCATGCTGAGAGCCGACTTCATCACCAGCCTGTCCTACGAACTGCGGACGCCGATGACCACCATCGTCGGCTTTTCCGAAATGCTGTGCGCCGAGTACCACGGCAACCTGAACGCCCAGCAATTCGATTACGCCCAGTCCATCGCCGACACGGCGCGTGAGCTCGTGTCGATCCTGAACGACATCGCGGATCTGGTCACCATCGAAGCCGGACGCTCGGCGCTCGATGTGGACGCCTTCGATCTTCACGACACCGTGACCGCCGTGGTCGAGCGCTGCCGGGAGAACACCCGCCGGCGCGCCGTCGCCATCGAACTGATGTGCCCGCCGGACATCGGCTGGATGGTGGGCGACGAGTCCCGCATCCGGCAAATCCTGTTCCATCTGATCAGTGGCGCGGTGAAGGCCAGCCCGACCGCCACCACCGTCGAAATCACGGTGAAACTCACCAAAGCCCTGGGCGATGAGGAGACCGCGACCCTGACGGTGGCCGATCATGGCTCAGAAACCGCCGGGCGGCACGCGTCCACGTCTCAGGATTTTTCGGGCGGTGCCAGCCTCGCCATGCTGCTTGTGCGGCGATTCGCGGAAATGCATGGTGGGACCATCGTAGTCCACGCCGATCCCGGGGTCGGAACGACCGTCACCTGCCACCTTCCCACGGGACGCGCGAAGACGGTAACCACGCATGATCCGGCGCGATTCCCGGCCAAACCGACTCGCGGTGAGACCCTTGATCAGTTCCTCTGACTCCGGAGCCCGTGATCCCGACCCCTTGATCCGTGTTCTGCCGTTCATCCTTGCCGCCATTCCTTTGTTCGCGGTCTACCTCGCAGGCGCGTTCGCGACGGCCACGTTGGCGGTGGCCGGCCTGGGTGGGCTATGGATCGCGTGGCGCGAGCGGAATGTCCCGATTCTGGCCGCTCTCGCGTGCGCGGCTGGCCTGGCTGGTCTATTGGCAATCCAGGGAAGCGATAAGGAGGTGGAGGCCATCCTGTTCGCGGCGGCCAGCATCGGCGCCGTGGTCTGCCGGCGTCTGCCGCGCTGGGTGAGCCGCCGAGACCTCGACCGGGCCGCCACGGTGTTCATGGCAAGCGCCACGGCGCTGCCGGTTCTGTTGGTCGCGCAGGCGCAGTTCCTTTACGCAGACTCAATTCCGCCCTTCTGCATCACGCCGGACGCGCTGGCGAAGCCGACCTTCATCGCCATGGCCTTGGTGGCCCCAGCCATGGCCCTCCTCTGGCAGCGACGACATTGGGGCGCCGCGCTAGCGTTCCTGGTTTTCATGGCCATTCTGGCCTTTGGAAGCTCTTCGAGCACGGCGACGCTGGCCTACACCCTTACGCTCCTCACCCTGGTCCTTGCCTGGGTTCGCCCCGGTCTCGGTGTCGCGGTAATCGTCGCGGTCCTGTGCGCGCCCTTGGTCATATCGCTGGCCATCCAGGTTTCCAATCTGACGGACTGGACCGTCATCGACTTGCGATCGAGTTGGCTCATCCGGCTGGAACTTTGGCAGCGTGCCCTGGTGCTGTTCGAACAGGCGCCCCTGTTCGGTCACGGTCTGGATAGCTTCGCCGACCTTGCACCGCTCATTGATCTTGGCCCTCTGGACCTGGGTACGGGCCGGTATCACCCGCACGCGGCGGTGATGCAGGTGCTGGCCGAGGGCGGACTGGTCGCCCTGGTGGCCCTGGCGCTGCTGTTGCGGCTGTTGACGGATCGGCCCGCCTTCTCCGCCCGCTGGCCGGTCGCGGTGCGACTGGCAGCCCTGGCCGCCGCCGTCACTCCCCCGGCAATCGGAATCAACATCTGGTCGGATTTCACCGTCGCCCTGGTCGTGTATCCGTGGCTGATCTGCGCCCTGTTCGTGGCTGCGACGGAACCCGACACCCGCCGTCAGGGGAGCGAACGCCGCAAGCCGTGCACCAGAGAGGCATAGTCGGGTTCTGAGTCCGGCGTCAGAATGCCCTGACGCACGGCGAAGTCCAGGATCACCAAGGGCACATTGAACTTGAAGGCATCGCCGTCTCGCAGGGTCTCGAGCACGGCATGCACCGACCACAGCATGAACGCCGCGATCTCGCCGTCTCGGTTGACCGGCGCGAAAGACTCGGGCACCTCCAGGTCATACACAAACAAGGTATCCCGCTTCAGGCCGAGGTCGGCCTCGAGGCAGTAGGAGACAAGCCCAGCCGGTCGGGCCCGGGCCGCCATGCCGGGATCAATGCCCGCCTCCTCATCGCACTCCTTCATCAGGGTCTCGCGCGGGCTGAGTCCGGCCGACCGCCCTCCGGCCACCAGATTGTCCAGCTTGCCCGGCGCCACCGCGCGGTCGTCGGCCCGTCGCGCGACCCACAAGCGCGGCCCGTCAGGCCCCTGGACATACCCATTGAGATGAACGCCGGTCGACAGCACCCCGAAGACAGGAACGTGCGCGCGGTCCAACTCGAACAGGGGTGCTTCCGAGAGGGTGGCGGAGACCGCGTAGCGCTCATGGCGCGGTGGCGGGACAAGCCCCTCATCCCTCAGCACGGACAGTGTCTCGGCTACGGCGTCCGTCCGCTGCGCGGGAGTCGCCAGCGTCGGCCGCAGCGCGACTCCGAACGACCCGACGTCGAACACGGACCCGAAATCGGCCAGTCGCTCGGCGATCCGGTGCCGAACCCAGCCGACCTTCCGCTCCGCCACGAAGAACGGCCGGAATCGACCCAGATCGTGCCGGTTAAGGTTCACGATATGCTGATGGAATGACACGGCAGATCTCCCTTACCGGGTTCGGCGGCGCTGCGGAGCGCCCTGATGGCACCTGTGTACGGTGGACAAGGGACGACGGTCATTGTCGAATGCCGTCGGGATGACCTTCGGGCCCTGGTTGGTGATACCATCGCCCGATGGATTCGTTCTGAAGGATGGGACCTGACGGATGCGCGTGACAACCCGGAACACTCTGCTGGCGTATCTGGTTGGTGGCCTACTCGTTCTGCCGATGCTGATTCCCGTCCTGAACAACATCGAGGAAGGCAAGCGCATGGTGGAACTGGGGATTCTGTCGCCCAGTGATCGCCTTCATCCGGTCGGCCTCGGGCCGGTGTCGGGGCTCATGATCTACCTGTTCATGACGCCCGTTCTGGTCGCCCTCCCGCGCACGCTGTGGGGCAAGATGGCCGTCATCCTGTTAATGCTGGCATTGTCGCAGATTGTCTCCTTCATCATGTCTGTGTACGAGCGCGGCGAGACAGCCCTCGGCCTTAGCCTGACATGGTTTCTGCTGGTCGTTCTGTGCGTGGCGGCGGTCGTGGCGTGGTGGCGCCAACGGACGCGACAGGAGGACGCTCAGGAAAAGGCCCGCCTTTTGGCCCGCATCGCGCGCGAAACCGCCGTCGGTGAACCGACCGCCGACACCGTGCAGAAACTGATCCTGGGCGCGATCTGGCAAAGCAGTGTTGAGGAGTCTCCGGATACCCTGGATCAGCGATTGCGGCAGGCCTTGATGTCCATACGGGGCGATCTGGCCGACAATCCCTCGCTGGACCCGCATGGTCAGGGTGTGCGGATGGTGGATCGTTTCCTTGCCAAGGCCGAACCCCATCTGAAACGCCCCCGCCCCGGACGCAGGTAAGGCAAGACGGTCGACCAATCCCGCGCGGCACCCCACCGCGCGCCACGGGACAAAGCCTGACCTTCGTGGTAGAGTCATCATACGCCCTGAGCACAGGGCCGACCACCCGACACGGTTTACCGCAACGACAGACGAGGGGTCCGAACCACCGTGAGACACAGGCACCCCTCGGGAAGCCTCGCAGGACTGCTTCCGGGCGCCGCGACATTCGGCGTCGCGGGTGTTCTTTCAGTGTGGTGGCTGGTCCTGATCAATAACTACATCCGGACGGGGCCAGGCTGGGACGGCCTGATGGCTTCGCCGCCCACCGAATTGGCGTTGTTCCTCGCGGCGGGCACCGCACCCCTCGCCGCGATCTGGCTGGCGGCGGCGTTCATCCTGGTTGGGCTGGCGATGACACGGACCCATCAGACCGTCCGCGCCATCCAGCGTCAGGCCTTGCGGACAACGGAGGAAATCGAGTCCCTCGTGCGCACCAGCATCGAGATGCAGGAACAGGCCCGGCGGCAGTCGTTTTTGAATGGGGTCGAACTGGCACTCAAGGATCTCAACAGTCAGGCCGGCATGATCACGGGCCGGCTCGGCGTGCTCAGCACCGAAGATACGGAATACCTCTGGGCCCTGAACGCGGCCGGGGATCCGTGGGCGTTCTGCCATGCCCTGCTGGAACGCTCCGAACTCGACGAAACCTTCGTCGATCTGATGGCTGAACGCATCGCCGGTGACGGCGTGGCCTCGGCCGGATTGCAACGCTTCCTGCGCCGATACGAGCGCCTTCTGACCTTGGCCAAGGACTACGACGCGGACAAACTGGTCCGCGAAGTCCTGGAGGACGGGCCGCTCGATCGCCTTTACGGGGTTTTCCGAACCGTATCCGACCACGTTCAGGATCTCGTCGGTCCGCCACCCCAGACTGTCGGCAGCGGGCCAGTCGAGCCGTTCGGCCCTCAGGATCCGGGTTTTCGAGGGCCGGATGAGGCTCACGATCATGAGGCCGGCTGGGACGATGCCCACAAGGCTTGGTCTTTCACCGCGGCCGAGCAGCCCGGTGGCGCTGCGCCGGCACATCCGGGCGGCGAGCAGGAGGGCTTCAGGTTCGGCGGCGTTCGTCACCGGATGTTTCGGGCGCTGGACCCGGCCATGGGAATCACTCGACTGTTTGCCGGACTGCGGGGCCTCCTTCTGGCGCGCGAACCCGGCGTGCCGGGCGGATGGGAGGACCAAGCGTGGCGGGCGCGCGATTGCCCTGGGTCTGAGTCCTGACCGGGGCTCGGACCTGTTCGTTGCCGATGTGACCGGGAGGAGCCGTCTTGGCTTGGGGTGAGACCGTCTTGAAAACCCTGCTCGGTCGACGGGAGAAGCGTCCGACCAAGACACCACCCCGTCCGAAGAGCCGACCGCCTCAATCGTCGGCGACTCAGAGACGGCCTTCCGCCAAGGCATCCGAGTCGACCCCGCAGACCCGCGAGGCGCTTCTGAAGGAAGCCATGCGGATCCACCGCGCCAAGCGTGCGCTGCTGGAAGACCTGAGCGACGAGGACAAGTTCCTGCTGCGGATCATGGCGCATCAAGTCATCGGCGGTGGCGGCGACAAACCGCCCGATGAGCGCCCCCCAACAGACACATCCTTGGCTGCGCCTCGTGCCCAAAGACATCCAGACAAGCGTGATCGTTGAGCGCCGGGCTCGTTTCATCTGTTGACGCATGACGCATGGGATTACAAGGTACGAAGTCTGGTTTTTTGTCCGCCATATGCATGGAATGGAATGCAATCCGATATGAGCGACCTTGATGACGTTCGCATTCTCCGGCAGGAATTTCTGGAACTGTTTGACAGGATTCAGACCATCCGCCAGGAGATTGCGTCGATCCGCAAGCCGGGGGACTGTCAGGACCGGTTCGCCAACATGTCCGACGAACTCGACGCCATTGTCGAGGCCACGGAAGGTGCGACCAACAGCATCATGGAAAACGCCGAGGCCATTGACGAGGTCATGCTCGCCCTGCGTCCGTCGGTCACCGACCCCGACTTGGCCAGCCGTTTGGACGCGGTGCCCGACCATATCGGCGGAATTTTCGAGGCCTGCAGCTTCCAGGACATCACCGGTCAGCGCATCACCAAGGTCGTGAAAACGTTGCAGTATATCGAGGCCCGGGTGAACAACCTGATTACGGCCTGGGGCGAGCAGGCCCTATCGTCGGTCGACCCCGAGGATGAGAAGGCCAACTTGGCGCCGGATGACGAACGCCGGTTGCTGAACGGACCGCAGTTGAAGGGCAAGGGAGTCTCGCAATCCGACGTTGATCGTCTCATGGACAACCAGCCCGCCGGGAACGTCGGCGCGCCTTCATCGGCCCAACCATCGCCCGCACCAACTCCTGACACCCCACCACCGGCCGCCCAGCCATCGCGGCAGCCGGACTCGAAGGCGGCCGCCACGCCGAAGGCCCCTTCCCCGCCGCCCAAGCCGGACAGCAAAAAGGATGACAAAGGCGACGAGGACCCCGGCGGCGGCCTGGATCAGGGTGATATCGACAAGCTGTTCGGATGATCAGCGCGAACCGTCCCGACAGATTGCTTGCTATCCTAATGGTTGATTTGGCCCTTTTTGCATCCTGTGGTTTTCAAGCGGGGGTTGCGGCGCCCGCGCGGTGCGCTAGAATGACCCATTTTCTGGCACAATCCTGATAGCGGGGAAGGACTCCCATGGCCTCCGCCCAGACCATGCCCAGCGCAGACGATATCGACCGCGAAATCGAGGCCGAATTCCTGGATGACGCTCGGAACGCGCTCAACAAGATCCAGGTGGAACTGGAAAACGTCCGATCCGGGGCGACGACGGGACATCAAGCCGTTGCGAAACTGCGCTCCGTCGTCCGCTCTCTGAACGCCCAGGCGCCGTCCGGCGTCATGCCGAGCGCCCGAATGGTGCTGCGGCGCATGGACGAGTACCTTGGGCCGCTGGAGAACGTGACTCCGGCTCACGTCGATGACATCCAAGCCTTCGCCGACCGTTTTGAGGATGCGCTTGAGGGACGTATGGAAGGGGCGGAGGCCACCGCCCGCGTCGTCCGCGAACTCCCCATCAAGCGCACATTCGATATCGATTTCGATGTCGTGGTCCCGCGTCCGGTCGAGGTTCTGCTCGTGCTGCGGGACCGGGCCGGTGCCCATCTGGTGGAACGGGAACTGGCCGCATGTGGGCTGCGCAGCACCAACGTACGCATTCCTTTCGAGGCCTTCGAGCAGGCGTTCCGAGCCCGACCCGACTTGATTGTCGCCGGTCAGGAGATCGGCGAGATCACCGGCGTGGATCTGGCCTGCGCGTTCACGGCGATGCCACACACCCGCGACATCCCCTTCGCCCTGCTGAGCAGTTACGAATGGGGCCATCCGGCGCTGAAGGATCTGCCGCCCCGGGCCGCGCTGCTGAAGAAGGGTCCGCGCTTCGGCGACGATCTCGCGCTGGCCTTGACCCGGTTCGGTATTCTTTAAGGCAGGACAATGGGTTAGAATGAGGAGTTCGGTTCCAGTAGGAACGCATCCTCCTCCGGCGTTGATGCCCTTCCCAGAATCGTGTTTCGATGCGGGAATCGTCCGAACCGGGCGATGATCTCCTGATGGCGGAGCGCGAATTTGTGCGCATCCTCCAGGCCGAGCCGTTCATAAAGCGCCAGCGAACGGTCCTGTTCGACTGGGTCCTCCGAATGCTGGAACGGCATGTACAGGAACAGCCGCTCTAGCGGTCCGAGAGTGTGGTCGTGCCCGTCCCGGATCGCCTGCTTGGCCACCTCCAGCGCCTTGGCGTCGGTGGCGAAAGCCCTGGGCGTGCCCCGGAAAATGTTGCGCGGAACCTGATCGAGCAGCAGGATCAGCGCCAAGGCCCCCGGCGCAGACGCAGCCCAGGCATCGTATTCGCCCCACGCCGCGCGGTCGTGATCCGACGCGAAACGGTCGCGCATCCCGGCGTCGAAGGTGTCCGATTTCTGAAACCACTCCGGCCGGAACTGATTATGGTGGGGATCTCCGGGCGCCCCGAACCAGAATTCGAGCACCGCCCGCGCGGTGGGATCGACAGAGACAGTCATGTGCAGCCCCCCTTGTTCTCAGTTGCCGGAATGGCGGGTCTCCGCCGCCCCCGTCCCCTATCCCCAGGCCGTGTCCACGATGGAGACCCACGTTGCGGCCATCCGTTCCGGTACGGCGCCGGAACTGGTCTGGCTGCTGGAGCATCCGCCGCTCTACACCGCCGGCACCAGCGCCCGTCCGGAGGATCTGGTGATGCCGGATCGCTTCCCTGTTTATCCGACCGGACGGGGCGGACAATACACCTATCATGGCCCCGGCCAACGGGTCGCCTACGTTCTGCTCGATCTGGCGCGGCGGAACCGGGACGTCCGGTGTCACGTTCATCGCCTTGAGGACTGGTTGATCCGAACGCTGGCCCGCTTCGACGTCGCCGCCGAGCGGCGGGACGGCCGCGTCGGGCTCTGGGTGGTCCGCGACGACGGGCGCGAGGACAAAATCGCCGCCATCGGCGTGCGGGTGCGCCGCTGGGTGACCTTTCACGGCATCGCCCTGAACGTCGCCCCCGACCTGAGCCACTACGCCGGAATCGTTCCCTGCGGCATCCGCGAGCATGGGGTGACCAGCCTGCGCGACCTGGGGTTGTCCGCAACGCTCGAGCAGGTGGACACCGCTCTGAAGGAGACGTTTCCCGCCGTGTTCCCGCCGCCCGGGCCGGCGCCGCCCCCGTGACCCGGGTCTATTCCTCGTTGTCTCCCGCCCAGGGAGTCGGCACGCCACCCTCGACCCGCTTGGGCCGGTCGGGTCGGCGTCCCCAGCGCAGTTCCTTGACCACGCCGTGCAGGGTGCGCACCTCCGGCACCGTCAGGTCGGCGCGCCCGAACAGACTGCGCAGGTTGCGAACCATGCCGGGGCGTTTGTCGGCGTTCCTGAGGAAGCCGCAGGCATCCAGTTCCGCCTCCAGATGGCGGAAGAACGTCATCAGCATGGCCCGGTCGGCCTTTTCGGCACCACTGGCGCTCAACTCGACCGGGGGGCGGTCAATCCCGGCCTGGAACCACTCATAGCCCACCAATAGCACTGCCTGGGCAAGGTTGAGCGAGGAGTGCGCCGGGTTCAGCGGCACCTCGACCACCGCGTCGGCCATCGCGACGTCATCGTTCTCCAGCCCGGTGCGCTCCGGACCGAAGAGCACCGCGCAGCGTTCCCCCCGCCCGGCGGCGTCCCGAATCACCCCGGCTGCGTGGCGGGGCGTCATCACGGGCTTGATCATCTCGCGGCGGCGCGCCGTGGTGGCGTAAACGCGGTGGCAATCGGCCAACGCCGCCTCGGTCGAGTCATAGGCCCGGGCCTGACGCAACACGGCCTCGGCCCCAGACGCGGCGGCAATCGCCTTGTCCGCCAGCCAGTCCTCGCGCGGCATCACCATCCTGAGATCGGTCAGGGCACAGTTCATCATCGCCCGCGCCGCCGTGCCGACGTTCTCGGCCAGTTGCGGACGTACCAGAACGATGCTCGGCGTGTCCGGCGGCATCATGTCCCCGGCCCCGACGGACAGACCGCCCGGCAGGCTTCGGCCAGCGAAGCCTCCGCCGCCGCGTTACGGCGCGCCAGCCGGATGAGGGTCGGCAGTCGCCATGGCCCGAGCAGGATGCGCCGCGCCGCCACGGCGGCGTTCGGGCTTCCGTCGCGGTTCAGCACGCCGGCCAGCCAAGGCGGCAACGTATCGCCGGCAGTATCAGCCACGGCGCGCACGACGAGGAACGGGACCCTAGCCTCGGCGGCAACGCGGGCGACGGCGTGGCTTTCCATATCCACGGCGACAGCGCCGGTACGGGCGGCGAGGTGGTGCTTGCCGGAGAGCGACCCGACGGCGCGATCCGATCCGAGAAGGGCGCCCGTGTTGTAGGCCGTGCCCGACGGCGCGGCGGCCATGACGGCGGCGTGCCAGGCAGCATCCACCAGCCAGGATTCTCCGTCGTCGTGCCGGTTGACCACGCGGGTCGGAAGGATGACGTCGCCGGGCCGTAGGGCGGGATCCAGCGCCCCGCAGATGCCCGCGCTGACCAGGGCGCGCGCACCGGCCTCCAGCAGGCCACGAGCGGCGGCCTCCGCCTTCTCCGCTCCGGGGCCGTCGCAGCGCGCCAGCAGACCGGGCACACCCTCCACCACGCGGCGTTCCCCGGTCAGGCCGGTGACCACACCAATCGGTTGCTCTGCGGCGGGAACGGGCACGGCGGGCTTACAGCCCCCACTGCACGCGCTTGGAGTTGCCGCGCGTCAGGTTGCGATAGCGCGACAGCGCCCACAGCGGGAAGAACGCCGGATAGCCGTGATACTTCAGGTAGAAGATGCGCGGGAAACCGACAGCGTTGTAAAGCTCTTCGTTCCAGCGCCCGCCCTGGCGCGGGGCCGCCATCAGGTATTCGATTCCGCGCCGAACGGCGTCGCTTTCCACCTCACCGGCGGCCATCAGGCCGAGCAGCGCCCAGGACGTCTGCGACGGGGTGGACGCCTTGACGAAGTCGCGCTTGTCCGGCCAGTAGCTCTCGCAGCCCTCGCCCCAGCCGCCGTCCGCCTGCTGACGCCGATGCAGCCACGCCACGGCGGCGCGGATGTGCGGTGCCTGCGGGTCCTCGCCTACGGCATTGAAGGCGGCCAGCGCCGACCATGTGCCGTAGATGTAGTTCGTGCCCCAGCGGCCGAACCACGATCCGTCCGGCTCCTGTTCCTTGCGAAGGTAATCGAGCGCTCGGGCGATCACCGGGTGGTCGCGGTCGTACCCCACCTGGGCCAGGAACCCGACGCACCGGGCCGTCACGTCCACCGTGGGCGGGTCCAGCAAGGCGCCATGATCAGCGAACGGAATGTGGTTGAGCACGTAGTATTCGTTGTCGGCGTCGAACGCCCCCCAGCCGCCGTTCTTTGATTGCAGGCCGATGATCCATTCTGCGGCCCGGCTGATGGCTTCCTTGTTCGCCGGGTCCCGGGCGCGGTCCAGCAGGATGCCGACCACGGCGGTATCGTCGACATCGGGAAAATGGGCGTTGTTGTACTGGAACGCCCAGCCGCCGGGCCGGACATCGGGCTTCCACTCCTTGTAGTCGCCCACGGTGTCCAGGATCTGCCGGTCGCGCAGCCACGCACAGGCATTGGACACGGCGGCGTCGCGCTCCGCCGTGGTGCGGCGGTCGGCGCCCAGGCCCAAAGCACTGGTCTCCTGCATGGCCAGCGAGGCCAAACCGGTATCCCACACCGGCGACAGGCACGGCTGAACATAGGCATGGTCGCCCTTGTGGACCACCAGACCGTCCACCGCCTTGCGGGCCAAGACAACACTGGGATGATCCTTCGGATACCCCAGGATGTGATAGACCATCAGGCAGTTGGCGATGGCCGGATAGATGCCGCCCAGACCATCCACGCCATTCAGCCGTTCCTCGACGAAGCTCAGAGCCTTTTCCGTCGCACGCTGTTCCACGGCGGCCGGAAACAACGGCTCGAACAGGCGCGCCACCGCGTCGATTTTCAGCAACGCCTCGCCCATCCAGTGCCCGGTCGGGTTGCTGTGGTACTTGCGCTCCTTCTCCGGCGGCGTGACGAAGAGTTCAGGAATACCGATGCCACGCGGGTTCTCTGCGCGGGCGCGCCGCGAGTACAGCACGAACAGGGGCACCATGACGGTGCGCGACCAGTACGAGACCTTGTTCATGTGGAACGGGAACCAACGCGGCAGCAACACCGCCTCGACCCGCGCCACCGGACAGGCCCGCCAGGGCACCTGCCCGAACATGGCCAGGGTGTAGCGGGTGAAGACGTTGGACTTCGCCGCACCGCCCCGTTCCAGGATGGCCTCGCGGGCGCGGACCATGTGCGGCGCGTCCGGATCGTCGCCGGTCAGCTTGAGCGCGTAATAGGCCTTGACCGACGCGCTCATGTCGAAATCACCGTCGTGGAACAACGGCCAGCCGCCGTGCGGTCCCTGGAGCCGACGCAGATAAACGGCGATCTTCCGCTCAAGATCGTCGTCGATCTCGTCGAGGAAATGATTCAACAGAATGAACTCGGCCGGGATGGTGGCGTCGGCCTCCAACTCGAAAATCCAATGACCGTCGCCGTCCTGCCGGTCGCGCAGCCAACCCGCCGCCTCGTCAATCACGGCGTCAAGATCGACGCCCTCGGCGTCGTCCGCAGCCACCGACGACGGAGCCGACACGTCGCGCAAATGGGAAGTTCCGCCGTGCGCGGAGCCGGCGACGGACTGCGACAGGAAGGGAGAAGACGACAGAGTTTCGTCAATGAAAGGCGTGTTCCGCAGGGAATGGTTCATTTGTGACGGCATTCTCTTGACTGGCCCTTCACTGGCACGATGGCGAAACGACAGCCGAACAGCGACGCGGTGCGAGGATGCCCCCCGATCCAACCCCTGTCACCAGACCTGTTCCCGCACGACCCAAACCGGACGAACCCCTTAGACAAGACCCGTATGGTAAGGTCTGAAAGAGTCCTTCAACAGAAGGCCATGCACTCGTTCCGATATCCCCACAAGCATACGGGTCTTGTCCGGTGACCCGCTCCCGAGGGAATTTTCAACAACACCGCGACAGCACTTCGGGCGTGATTGTTACTCGAACTCAAAGGATTTTTTGGACTGACAGCCCCGCCCGCGTCAAGAACCGCGTTGCAGTGCAACGACAGATTTAGCCGCCGTGTGACCGGAACGCACCGCCCCCTCGATGGTCGCCGGCAGCCCGGTATCCGTCCAATCGCCCGCCAGAAAAAGGTTGCGCAGCGGCCCACGGGGGCCGGGACGTCGGCCCACCTGATCCGGCGTCTGGGCGAACGTGGCCCGCTTTTCCTTGATAACGCGCACCGGCGGAACCGGCGTATCCGCCGGCAAGCCCAGGGCCCGGCGCACCTCCGGCCAGACGGGCGCGGCCATGCTGTCCGGCGGGAGGTCCAGCAGGGAGTCCGCCGCGCTGATGGTTACCGAAGCCACATCCCCGCGCACGAACAGCCACTCTCCCGTCCCCCCCAGCAGGCCCAGCGGCTGCGCGATCCGACGGGGCGCCGACGGCAGACGGAAGTGCACGTTGATGATCGAACGGAATTCGTTCGGCGCCTTCAGGCCCGGCAGAAGCAGGCTCGCCGTCCAGGGAGGGACGGCCAACACCACGGCCTCCTCCGCCGCCACCTGCTCGGCGTCGTCTTGAAAGATCAGGCGGGAGACGCGCCCGTCGGTCACCTCAAGGTCCTTCAGTCGACGGCCGAACCGCACCTCCGCGTTCCAGTGCGCCAAACGCTTCAGGGCCGGCCGGACGAACGCCTCGCTCAGCCCCTCGCGCGCCCAGAGCGGCCGCGCCGCCCACCCGCCGCGACCGAAGGTCTCCCGCAGAACCGGCCACAGCAGGCGCGCCTGCCCCAGCTCGGCCTCGGTGTTCAGCGCCGACACCGCCAGGGGCCGCCAGAACCGGTCATAGAGGGGACCCGTGTCCCCCAGCACCTCGGCCACCGTGGCGTCCGGACGCGCGCGCGCCAACCGCAGCCCGGAGAGGTAGTCGCGCGCCCGCGTATCGGGAACACGCCGGGCCGGATCGAACACCCAACTCGGCCACAGGCCGTGGCCCGCCCGCACCATCCAACGCCGCCCGTCCGACAGGTCCAGGAAGGGGAACCGCGTCTCGCGCGGCCCGACCAGCTGATCGCGGGCGCCGATGTGGTCGAGGAACCGGAACACCGAGCGGTTACCCGCCAGCAGCAAGTGCGAGCCGTTGTCGATCACCCGCTCAAGGCGGGCGTCGCGGAAGGACCGGGCCCGCCCGCCGGCATGGCCGGCGGCCTCGTACACGCTCACCGGTCGACCCTTGCGCGCCAGGGCCACGGCGCACGCCAGGCCGGCCAGCCCGGCGCCGATCACATGAACACGCGGTCCGTCTGGCGCCATCACAGGAACCCGTACCGCAGCGCCAGCCCAATCTTGACCGCCTTGGGTACGGCGGGCGGCGCGTGGACCGCACCCCAGCCGCACGCCTGGAGACGGCGGAACAGGGCGTGATAGACCTCCTTCATGACCCGCGCCGGCCGCGCCGGCCCGCGCGGCAGGCGGATGAACAGCGCGTCCGCTTCGGCGAAGCGGGCCTTGGCCAGCGTCGCCAGTTCCGCGCGCACGGCCGGCACCGCCGGATGATCCAGCATGTCCGCCGCTCGGTCGGGCACCGCCGCCAGCCCGTGCGCGGCGAGCCGGTCGGCGGGCAGATAAACGCGATTTTGCCCCGCGTCCTCGGCCACGTCGCGCAGAATATTCGTCAGTTGCAGGGCGTTGCCCACGGCCGCTGCCAGGGCCGGACTGTCGACCGGCGGAATGCCGAACACCGGATTGGACAACCGGCCGACGGCGCAAGCCACGCGGTCGCAGTACAAGGCCAGCGTCTCCAGGTCCGGAATGCGGACGGACGGCGGGGCGTCCATGGCCATGCCGTCGAGCACGGCCTGGAAATCCGCCTCCGCACAACCGAACCGACCGACCGTCCAGGCCAAGGCGCGGTCGAGCGGCTCATCGGCGCGCGGTCGCCCCGCGCATACGGCGGCCACGCGGTCACGCCAGTCGTCCAGGCGCGCGCGTTTGTCGGCCTCCGGCGCCGGCTCATCGGCGATGTCGTCCACCACGCGACAGAACGCGTAAACGGCGAACATGCCGTGGCGCCGCTCGGCCGGCAGGATGCGCATGGCTCCGCCGAAAGAAGTCCCAGCCGCCGACACGATGCGGGCGACCGTCCGCCGCGCCTCGTCGTCCAGCCCCGCCGGTTCGGTCATCGATACACCCGTCCCTTCCAGGCCCGTCCCTGCCCCACCCAGTGCCGACGCGCCGAATCCAGCGTCATTCCACTGTACATCAACGCCGCCAGCGGCAGCGTCAGGCTGCGCCAACGTGGCATATGATACACCTTCAACGTCGGCCAGTAGGCCACGGCCATCAACAGCCAGCCCAGCAGCCCCAGTCCGGCCGTGGTCCAGTCCCCGTTAACCAGCCCCCAGACGAAGGCGACCGGCGGCCACAGGTAGGCCAGAACCATGAACAGCATCATCAGCAGGAGATAGAAGGCCGAATTGCCGAGTTGGGTGAAGGCCGTGCGGGTGACGATGCGCCAGATCTCCCCCCGCCCTTCGTAACGACGCAGGGAGCGGGTGCGCGTCGCCAGCCCGAGCCAGATCGAGCCCTGCGCCTTCATATTCCGCGCCAGGGCGCAATCGTCGATCAACTCGGAACGGATGGCCTCGATCCCGCCGGCAGCATCCAAGGCGTCCAGACGCGCCAGCATGCAGCCCCCCGCCGCGCCGGCGACCGAGGACTTGGGATCGTTGACGCGCGGAAACGGGTAGAGCTTCTGGAAAAAGAACACGAACGCCGGGATCAGAATCTTTTCCCACACCGACACGCACCGCAACCGCACCATCAGTGAGACAAGCACCCGGTTCTCGCGCACCGCCCGGGCGACCAGACGGCTCAGATTGCCGGGGTTGTGCTCGATCTCCGCGTCCGTGAGCAGCACATAGCGGGCGTCCGGCGCCACCGTCCGCGCATGCTGGAGCCCCTGATAAACCGCCCACAGCTTGCCGGACCAGCCCTCCGGCAGCGGCTGGCCCTGGATCACATGCAGGCAGGCTTTCTCGTCATCGCGTTCGGCGGCGGCGCGGGCGGCGGCGGCGGTGCCGTCGCTGCTGTTGTCGTCCACCACCACGATGGACAGCGGCCCCGGATAGTCCTGCCGCAGCAAGGAATGGACCGTGCGGCCGATGGTGAAGACCTCGTCACGCGCCGGAATGACGGCGACCACGGGCTTGGCCTCGTCGTGCGTCACACCCGCGTTATCGAGCTTCTGATCGGCGCGCCAGAACCCGCCGCGCGCCAACAACAGGCCGAGCCACACAAGGACGGCCGCCAGGGACGCCCACCCGGCCGGGGACAACGTTTCGGCGATGCCCATGACCCCGGAGTCCTCCCGTCGCAGTGTCTGTTCGTTCGAGCCCCAGTGCCCCGCCCTTTTCTAGCGCCCCAGCACGCCGCGCGCCACCCCGCGCAACGCACACAGTGCGGCTTGTGGCTTCGTCAGCTTGACCGGCGCTTTGAGTGGGTCCTCGCGCGCCAGCTTGCGCACCAGGGTTTCCGCCACATCGACGATGACCGCGCTTTCCATGCCCAGGCGGCGGTCGATCACCCCGCCGGGCAGGGCGCGGGCCTCCGTGAGCAGAGCGCGGCAGCCCTCCAGGCAGCGGTCGACGGTGCGGCGCAGACCGGGCGTACAGGTGGCGCGGTCCAGGTCCTCGACCGCCGCGCCGTCGGTCGCCATCCAGTCCTGCGGCAGGTAGACGCGGTCCAGCGTGCGGTAGTCGTCCTGACAATCCTGAAGGTGGTTGATGACTTGAAGGGCAATGCATAGCGCGTCGGACGGGCCGTAGCCGTTGCGCGATCCGCCGTGCAGGTCCACCAGATAGCGCCCGACCGGTGCCGCCGAGAGGATGCAATAGGCCACCAGATCGTCCCAATCCGCGTAACGGCCCTTGATGGCGTCCTGCTTGAAGGCGGCGATCAGGTCCACGCAATGCCGGGCCGGGACGTTTGTGGCTTGCAGGCTCTCGCGCATGGCGTGGCCCTTGGCGTAGGCGGGATCGGTGGTGTCACGCCCGGTAACGGCGGCCTCGAACCCGTCCAGGCGGGCGATCTTCTCGTCGGCCGACAGACGCGGCGCGTCGCCGATGTCGTCGATGGCCCGGGCGAAGGCATAGAACGTCGCCACATGCGGCCGAACCCGTTTCGACAACAGGATGGAGCCGACCGGGAAGTTCTCCGTGCCGGCGTGCTTGCCGGACGGCGCTTCGGCGGCGGTGGGCTGGGACGGAGCGGTGGCGGTCATGGGCGGCGACATCCTCGGCGCGGCGACGACGATGGACGCGGATGTAGCAGAGGGGAGACGGGATGGCGAGGGAGTCGAAACAAGGCGATGGAATGTCAGACGAACGGGCCGTATTCTCCTCGCGTGTTTGATCATGGGTTCCTGGTCTGGATGATGCCATGCCCCTCACCAGGGACTTCAAGGACACGATCAAGGCTCGCGCGGAACACGATCCGGCCTTCCGGCTCGGGCTGTTCGAAGAGGCGGTCGGCTCATTCCTCGACGGTGACGTCGATACGGGCAAGATTCTGCTGCGGGACTACGTCAACGCGACCATCGGGTTCGAGCGCCTTGGCGCGGATCTGCACAAGAGCCCGAAAAGCCTGATGCGCATGTTGAGCCCCGGGGGCAACCCGCGTGCCGACAACCTGCTCGCCATCGTGGCGCACCTGAAAAACAGGGACGGATTCGACCTGCGCGCGGTTCCCTCGGGGCCGACTGAAGAGGCGGCGGCGCCTCCACCTTGACCGCCCTCCTTCCCACACCAACATCTCGGCTGCGGCGCGGTTCTGGCGCCGCAGACGCCAGGAACGGAGGCGATCATGGTCGGTGGCATTCTCTCCCGCGTGCTGAAGGGCGGCGAACAGGACAACGCGGCGGCGGACTTTCCCGCCGGCAAGAGCGAGGCCGCTTGGAAGGCCGACTTGACCCGGGAGCAATTCCACGTCCTGCGCCAGCACGGCACGGAACGGCCGTTCTCCCACCCCCTCAATGCCGAGAAGCGGCCCGGCACGTTCCATTGCGCCGGCTGCGGGGCGCCGCTGTTCGACACGGCGACGAAATACGACAGCGGCTCCGGCTGGCCCAGCTTCTTCCAGCCGCTTCAGGGCGCCGTCGGCACCAGCACGGACTACAAGTTGATCGCCCCTCGCACGGAGGTCCACTGCGCCCGGTGCGGCGGCCACCTGGGGCATGTGTTCGACGACGGCCCGGCCCCGACCGGGCAACGCTATTGCATGAACGGCACGGCGCTGTCGTTTGCGCCGGCGGAACACGGCTGACCGAACGCGATCACGAGGCCACCCGGATGGTGCCTTTTTCCTGGCCGGCGGCGGGTGTAACGCGGATGTTCACGTCCTGGCCGAGGTCTCGGAGAGCGCGCAACAGACGGTCTGTGGAAAACCGGCTGATCCGGCCCTGAACAAGATCGGACACACGCGGCTGATCCAGGCCCATCAACGCCCCTGCCTGAGACTGCGTCAGGCCACGGGTGGCGATGATCTGCCCAATGGCGCGCATCAGATCCGCGCGGACGACCATTTCGTCGGCGTCCTCCAGCCCGAGCGCGTGGAAGGCGGTGTCGTTCGTGTAGCTTACGGACTCCGTCTCAACCATGCTTGGTGCTCCGTTTCAGCCTGTTTCAAGCGGTTTCGGATCAGGCCCATATCCTGTTGCGACGTCGAGATGCCGTGCCTGGCCTTCTTCTGGAAGGCATGGAGGACGTAGACCACCTCGGCGAAGCGAACCGTGTATACGGCGCGGTACGTGTCACCGTCGAACCGCTCCACAATCTCCAGGACCCCAGACCCACCGAAACCTTTGAGCGGTTTGGCAGCCGGATGTTTGTCCCCGATTTGCGCGAGATAAAGGGCGTACCCGATCTCGCGGACAACATCTTCGGGAAACGTGAGCAACGCTCCCCGCGTCGAGCCGATCCAGGCCAAAGGCTTCATATCAAGCCGCACCCTTGTCTGAACCCGGGCCGGTGACCGTCGTAGTATGTCAAGACTGGCATGCCTTGTGAAGCCATCCTCTACACCACCACCCCCGCCACGGCCGCCCCGCCCAGCACCACGGCCCAGGGCGGGGCCTTCCAGATGTGCAGGGCCAGAAACGCCGCGAGCCCCAGGGCCACATGCTCGGGCGCGGCGACGGCACTGGTCAGGACGGGGTCGTAGAACGCCGCCAGCAGCAGCCCGACCACGGCCGCGTTGATGCCGGTCAGGGCGGCCCGCGCCGCCGGAGATTGCCGCAACGCGCTCCAGAACGGCAGCGCGCCGAACAGCAGCAACGCGGCCGGCACGAAGATCGCCACCGTGGCCAGCAGGGCCAGCCCCAGGCTCGTCAGCACCGTCGCGCCGGCGGCCGAGCCCAGGAACGCCGACAGCGTGAACAGCGGCCCCGGCACCGCCTGGGCCAGACCGTACCCGGCCAGGAAGCTCTCGCGGTCCACCAATCCCGTCGGCACCACCTCGGCCTGCAACAGCGGCAGCACCACATGCCCGCCGCCGAACACCAGCGAGCCCGCGCGCACCATGCCGTCGGCCAGCCGCGCCCAGTCGGCGTTCGTGACCTGGGCCAGCACCGGCAGCAGCACCAACAGCGCGCCCAGCAGCCCCAGGCAGGCCACGCCCACCCGACGTCCGAACCCGACATGCAGATGGTCGGCGGCCTCGACGGCCTCGCTCTTGAACAGCGCCCAGCCCACCAGCGCTCCGATGCCAATGGGCGCCAGTTGCCCCAGCACCAGCGGTAGCCCGGTCAGCGGCCACACCAGCACCAGCGCCGCCGCCGCCAGGGCCAGGGTGGCGCGCGGCCGGTCGGGCGCCAGCGTCTTCGCCATGCCCCACACCGCCTGGGCGACCACGGCGGCGGCCACGATCTTCAGCCCGCGCAGCCAGCCGCTGTCCCCGCCCGGGTCCAGCGCCGCCACGCCCAGCGCCGCCAGCGCCAGCGCCAGCGCCGACGGCAGCGTGAAGCCCGTCCAGGCGGCCAACGCGCCCAGCGGGCCGGCGCGGTGCAGCCCCAGGCCAAGCCCGACCTGACTGCTCGCTGGGCCGGGCAGGAACTGGCACAGCGCCACCAGATCGGCATAGGCGGCGTCCGACAGCCACTTGCGGCGCTCCACCAGTTCAGCGCGGAAATAGCCCAGGTGGGCCACCGGCCCACCGAAACTGGTCAAACCCAGGCGCAGAAAGACCAGGAACACGGTCCAGGCGGAGGCGGTCGGAGCGGTGGATGGGTTTGTCATGAACCCTCTCGTTTTGGCGGCGCTTTTTGACGACACTTGGGGTCGGTCCACGTTGACGATCTCGCGCACGCGGGGCGCGGACAAGTGGGGCGCGGAACTTTCAACGAAACCGTCACCGAACCATGGCTCGTGCCCCGGCCGACTCCGACGGTGTGCTTGTCGAATCCTCCTATACAGCCACAAGAGATATCTTTATGGGTTTCTACCTCTGGATCGGAAATGGGGGGGTGTCGATCATGACCCGACGTTACTGGCTGCTGGGCGGTGCCGGGGCCGCCGTCCTCGTCGTCGGCGCCGTGCTCATCAGCGGGTCTCTCAACTCCAAAGCGTTGCGTCACGCCTGTCTGGACGCGGGCCTCGGTCAGGAGGCTGCTCAGCCCCGGTGGTCGGGCGAGGACGGTCTGACCGGCATCCCCTTCGCTGACCTGGATCCCGAGTTCGCTGAGCCCAAGTGCCGCGACGCGCTCGAACACTGGTCTGACGACCATCTGGTTCGTGCGGCCTTGGGCCGCATTGTGTTGAAGAAAGGCGATGGGTCCGAGGCTCGAGAGCTCTTCGAAGAAGCGATCGCCAAAGGCAGCATCATCGCTCAAGGATCGCTGGGGTATATGTACCTGGCGGGCGATGGTGTCCAAGTCGATGCCGACAGGGCTTTCGAGTTGCTGAAGCCCCCCGCCGAAGCCGGGTATCACCCGGCCCAATCCAATCTCGGGTATATGTACCTCAACGGAATCGGCGTATCGCAGGACGACGCCGTGGCGGCTGATTGGCATCAGAAAGCGGCAAATCAGGAAAGCGCCTATTCCTTGTATAATATCGGCTGGATGTACGAGCAAGGGCGCGGCTTCGAGAAGGACACCGCCAAGGCCGTCGAGTATTACAGACGCGCTGCCGATCTTGACTATGCAGAGGCGCAATTCGTTCTAGGGTATGCATACTATGTTGGTGATGGCGTCGAGAAAGACGCTGAACAGGCTCTTGTCTGGTATCAAAAAGCGGCGGAACATGGTGTTCCCGGGGCGCAGTTCAATTTGGCAACCATGTATTACGACGGTGATGGCGTTGCCAAGGACCGCGCCGAAGCCCACGCTTGGTACCTCCGCGCCGCCGAACAGGATCATATTCGTTCACAGCTTAAGGCTGCGACGATGTACGAATGGGGCAATGGTATCGAGCAAGACGACGCCAAGGCGTTCTTGTGGTACCGACGCGCCGCCGATCTCGGCGATCCCCGAGCCCAACACATTACCGGGCTCAAATTCAAACGGGGCAGTGGTGTGGAGGAAGATAGCTCTCAAGCCCTGGACTATTTCCGTAGCGCAGCGGAACAAGGATTCGCCGATTCACAGTATACCCTCGCCCTGATGTATGACCGGGGAGACGGCGTGAGGGAAGACAACGCCGAGGCGGTCAAGTGGTACCGTCAGGCTGCGGAAAACGACCGAGCCGACGCTCAGTTCATGCTTGCTGCACACTACCTTTCCGGCGAAGGCGTTCGCGAAGACAAGGACACAGCCCGCCACTGGCTGGAGGCGGCCGCGGCAAACGGACATGACGATGCCGAGGAGGCCCTTGAGAAGATGAACCGTGAGGAGCTGATCGGAGGAATTGCCGGCTGGGTCGCTGAACGGACTGGCGAGTACATTCTCAGGAAAGCACTGGACAGTTTTTTCGGCTCCGATTCGTCCAACTAGACGCCTATCCAAAGGACAGCCGCCGCCAGACCCTTTCTGAAGGTCCCCAAGGGGACCACGGCGCCTTATCCGTGCCCCGGACTCGGAAAAGCTGCCTTTACTCAAGGGTGTTGACATTTGTCATGGACGTGTCATGGCGTGACCGCCCGACGAAGCCCCGACTCGCGGTCGAATACGGGGGTCGGGCCTTGCCCCCAAGTCGGAATCGGGTTACCAAAACGTCAATTGCCGCGCCGCACCCAAGGCGCGCGCTCGCCCCGACCGGCTCGCCGCACGGCGGCACTTGGGGTTTTCTCACGGATTTCGGACGAAAGGACGGTCATGGCTCGCAAAAAGATCGCTCTCGTTGGCGCCGGCAACATCGGTGGCACGCTGGCGCATCTCATCGGCCTGAAGGAACTGGGCGATGTGGTGCTGTTCGATATCGCCGAGGGCGTGCCGCAGGGCAAGGGCCTGGACATCGCCCAGTCCGCTCCCATTGAGGGTTGCGACGCGACCTACGCGGGCGCCAACGACTACAGCGCCATCGCCGGCGCGGACGTGGTCATCGTCACCGCCGGGGTGCCGCGCAAGCCCGGCATGTCCCGCGACGACCTGATCGGCACCAACGCCAAGGTGATGGCGGCCGTTGGCGAGGGCATCAAGACCAACTGCCCCGACGCCTTCGTCATCTGCATCACCAACCCGCTGGACGCCATGGTCTGGGTGCTGCGCGAACTGTCGGGCCTGCCGCACAACAAGGTGGTCGGCATGGCCGGCGTGCTGGACAGCGCCCGCTTCCGCTGTTTCCTGGCCGAGGAGTTCAACGTCTCGGTCGAGGACGTCACCGCCTTCGTGCTCGGTGGCCACGGCGACACCATGGTGCCGCTGGTGCGCTACTCCACGGTGGCCGGCATTCCGCTGCCCGATCTGATCAAGATGGGCTGGACCACCCAGGAGCGCCTGGACGAGATTGTCACCCGCACCCGTAACGGCGGCGCCGAAATCGTCGGCCTGTTGAAGACCGGCTCGGCGTTCTACGCCCCGGCGGCGGCGGCGGTGCAGATGGCCGAAGCCTACCTGAAGGACAAGAAGCGCGTGCTGCCCTGCGCCGCCTGGTGCGGCGGCGCCTTCGGCGTGGACGACCTGTATGTGGGCGTCCCGGTGGTCCTGGGGGCCGGCGGTGTCGAAAAGGTCGTCGAGATCGAGATGAACGCCGACGAACGGGCGATGTTCGACCACTCGGTCGAGTCCGTGCGCGGCCTCGTCGCCGCCTCCAAGGAACTGATGCCGAAATAAGGATTGGAAACCGCGCCGGATCGGCGCGCGGGGTCCGTCACAACGGGGTAGCCATTCATGAACATCCATGAGTATCAGGCCAAGCAGGTGCTGGCCAAATACGGTGTGCCGGTACTGAAGGGCGGCGTCGCCTACACGCCCGAGGAGGCCGAACAGGTCGCGCGCGGGCTCGACGGGCCGGTCTTCGTGGTCAAGAGCCAGATCCACGCCGGCGGGCGCGGCAAGGGCAAGTTCAAGGAGACCGAGGCCGGCGATAAGGGCGGTGTGCGCGTCGTCAAGTCGGTGGACGAGGTGCGCGAGAACGCCGGGCAGATGCTGGGTCACACCCTGGTCACGCACCAGTCCGGCCCCGAGGGCAAGCAGGTCAAGCGCGTCTATATCGAGGCCGGCTGCGACATCAAGCGCGAGCTTTACCTCTCCATGCTGGTGGACCGTGCCACCAGCCGGGTGACCATCATGGCCTCGACCGAGGGCGGCGTGGAGATCGAGGAGGTCGCCGCCAAGACCCCCGAGAAGATCATCCTGCAAGACATCGACCCGGCCACCGGCATCATGCCGTTCCACTGCCGCAAGGTCGCCTTCGGCCTGGGCCTGGAAGGCGCGCAGATCAAAAGCGCCACCAAGCTGTTGATGGCGCTTTACAAGGCGTTCCTCGAAACGGACGCCTCAATGCTGGAGATCAACCCGTTGGTGGTTACGGGCGCCGGCGAGGTTCTGCCGCTCGACGCCAAGATGAACTTCGATTCCAACGCCCTCTATCGCCACCCGGAGATTTCCGAACTGCGCGACGAGGACGAGGAAGACCCGGCCGAGCTGGAGGCCACCAAGCACGACCTCAACTACATCAAGCTCGACGGGGCCATCGGCTGCATGGTCAACGGCGCCGGGCTGGCCATGGCCACCATGGATATCATCAAGCTGTACGGTGCCGAGCCGGCCAACTTCCTGGATGTCGGCGGCGGTGCCACCAAGGAGCGCGTCACCACGGCCTTCAAGATCATCCTGTCCGATCCGAATGTCGAAGGCATCCTGATCAACATCTTCGGCGGCATCATGCGCTGTGACGTGATCGCCGAGGGCGTCATCGCGGCCGCCAAGGAGGTCAGCCTCAACGTGCCCCTGGTGGTGCGCTTGGAAGGCACCAACGTGGACCTGGGCAAGAAGATCATGGCGGAGTCGGGCCTGCCGATCATTGCCGCCGACAACCTCGCAGACGCCGCCGACAAGGTGGTCAAGGCCGTGAAGGAGGCGCAGTAATGGCGGTTCTCGTCAGCAAGGACACCAAGGTCATCTGCCAGGGCTTCACGGGTAGCCAGGGCACGTTCCACTCGGAACAGGCCGTCGCCTACGGCACCAAGATGGTTGGGGGCGTCACGCCGGGTAAGGGTGGTTCCAAGCACCTCGACCTGCCGGTGTTCGATACCGTGGCCGAGGCCAAGGAGAAGACGGACTGCAACGCCTCCGTGATTTACGTGCCGCCACCGTTCGCCGCCGACGCGATTCTGGAAGCCGTGGACGCCGAACTTGACCTCGTGGTGTGCATCACCGAGGGCATTCCGGTGCTGGACATGGTCAAGGTCAAGCGCGCCCTGGTGAACTCGAAGACGCGGCTGGTCGGCCCCAACTGCCCCGGCGTCATCACCCCGGACGAGTGCAAGATCGGCATCATGCCGGGTCACATCCACAAGCGCGGCAAGATCGGCGTGGTCTCCCGCTCCGGCACGCTGACCTATGAGGCGGTGGCACAGACCACGGCCACCGGCCTGGGACAGACCACCTGCATCGGCATCGGCGGTGACCCCGTCAACGGCACCAACTTCATCGACTGCCTGGAGATGTTCCTGGGCGACGACGAGACCGAGGGCATGATCATGATCGGCGAAATCGGCGGCTCGGCCGAGGAAGAGGCCGCCGAGTTCATCGCCAAGTCCAAGGTCAAGAAGCCGATGGTCGGCTTCATCGCCGGGCGCACCGCCCCCCCGGGCAAGCGCATGGGCCACGCTGGCGCCATCATCAGCGGCGGCAAGGGCACGGCGGACGCCAAGATCGAGGCCATGCGCGCCGCCGGCATCCTGGTGGCCGACAGCCCGGCCGCCCTTGGCGAGACCATGCTGAAGGCCATGAAGGGCTGATTGGCCGGCCCCGCACCGCGCCCTTTCCGCTTTTTCTTTGCGGTTCGGTTGCGAGAAGGTGGTGGAATGGAGCGGTCGGGGTGCTTAGATTATTGATCCTGCAATGGACGGTCCGGGCGCTCCGGTGCCCGGACCGCCGTCCAGCGGCGGTTCGGTTGCCGGGGGCTGGACCCCAGACACCGTCCCGGTTTGCCGGGACCGTATGATTCGGATCGTCGCGCCGTCGCCCCGCCATGATCGGATCGGGGCCTGAATTAGGAGGGAATGCGGCCCGAAAGGCCGTGTTCGACCGCGCCACGATGGACTCCTTTCTCGACTCCCGCCTCGCCGCCTCCTTCCTCACCGGCGCCAACGCCACCTATATCGCCGAGCTTTACGAACGCTACTTGGAGGCGCCGGACAGCGTTGATCCGGGCTGGCGCGGCTTCTTCGACGAGTTGCGCGACGGCGCCGACGACATCCGCGCCGAACTGCGTGGCCCGTCGTGGAACCGCAACGGCCGGGCGGTGATCGGCACACCCGATCCAGAGGCGCCGCCAGCACCCGCGAAGGGCAAGGGCAAGGACGCTCCTGCGACCGGCGGCCTGACCGACGAACAGGCGCGCGCCCACATCCTCGATTCCATCCGCGCGCTGATGATGATCCGCGCCTACCGGGTGCGCGGGCATCTGGAAGCGAACATGGACCCGCTCGGGCTGACCGAGCCGGAACCGCACCCGGAGCTGGACTACCGTAGCTATGGGTTCACGGATGCCGACCTCGACCGCGAGATCTTCATCGACAATGTGCTGGGGCTGGAAACCGCGACGCTGCGCAAGATCGTCGAGGTGGTGCGCGAAACGTACTGCGGGCACATCGGCGTCGAGTTCATGCACATCCAGTACCCGGACCAGAAGGCCTGGATCCAACGCCGGGTGGAAAGCGAACTGAACCGCACCGCCTTCACCGACATCGGCCGCCGCGCCATCATGGAACGCATCATCGAGGCCGAGGTCTTTGAGCAGTTCCTGCACCGCAAGTACGTCGGCACCAAGCGCTTCGGGCTGGAAGGCGCCGAGAGCATTGTTCCCGCCATCGAGCAGATCCTGAAGCGCGGCAGCCAACTCGACCTCGAGCATGTGGTCATCGGCATGGCCCACCGGGGCCGGCTCAACATTCTGTCCAATGTCATGCACAAGCCGCTGGAAGCGATCTTCAGCGAGTTCCAGGGCAATTCCGCCAACCCGGAAAGCGTTCAGGGATCGGGCGACGTCAAGTACCACCTGGGCACATCGGCCGACCGCCAGTTCGACGGCCGCACCATTCACGTCACCCTCAACGCCAACCCGTCGCACCTGGAGGCCGTCAACCCCGTGGTTCTCGGCAAGGTGCGGGCCAAGCAGACCCAGATCGGCGACCACCGGCGCGACCGCGTGCTCGGGGTGCTGCTGCATGGCGACGCGGCCATGGCCGGCCAGGGCATCGTCGCCGAGGGCTTCGCGCTGGCGCACCTGATCGGATACCGCACGGGCGGAACCATCCACATCGTGATCAACAACCAGATCGGCTTCACCACCAACCCCAAGTACAGCCGCTCCGGCCAGTACTGCACCGACATCGCCAAGACCATCCAGGCGCCGATCCTGCACGTGAACGGCGACGATCCGGAGGCCGTGGTCCACGCCGCCCGCGTGGCCATCGAATTCCGCCAGCAGTTCAACACCGACGTGGTGCTGGACGTGGTCTGCTATCGCCGTCACGGCCACAATGAAACCGATGAGCCGGCCTTTACGCAGCCGCGCATGTACCGCCGCATCGCCGATCACCCGACGACCCGCGCCCTGTATGCCGATCGGGTCGTCGAGGCCGGGTTGCTGTCCAAGAAAGACATCGACGACATGACCGCCGCCTATGTCAATCGGCTGGAAGCGGCGTTCAAGGCTGGCGAGTCCTACCGCCCGAACCGCGCAGACTGGCTGCACGGCATCTGGGAGGGGCTGGAGGCCGCCCTGGGCGAAGAGGAATTCCGCCAGTACTCCACGGCCGCCAAGCCTACCGTACTGGGCGAGGTCCTGACGGCCCTCTCAACACCGCCGCCAGACTTCGACCTCAACGCCAAGATCGCCCGGCAGCTCAAGGCCAAGGCGAAAATGCTGGAAACCGGCGAGGGCCTCGATTGGGCCACGGCGGAGGCACTGGCCTTCGGCACCCTGCTGCTGGAGGGGCACCCGGTGCGCCTGTCGGGCCAGGACAGCGGGCGGGGCACATTTTCCCAGCGGCATGCGGTGCTGATCGATCAGACCACCGAGCAGCGGTACCGGCCGCTGAACCACATCCGCGAGGGACAGGCGACATTCGAGGTGCTCGACAGCCCCCTGTCGGAGTACGCCGTGCTCGGCTTCGAATACGGCTATTCCTCTCAGGATCCCATGGCGCTTGTGCTCTGGGAGGCGCAGTTCGGCGACTTCGCCAACGGCGCCCAGGTCATCATCGACCAGTTCATTTGTGCCGCCGAATACAAGTGGCTGCGCATGTCGGGGCTGGTGATGCTGTTGCCCCATGGTTACGAGGGCCAGGGGCCGGAGCACTCCTCGGCCCGGCTGGAGCGGTATCTCCAGTTGTGCGCCGAGGACAACATGCAGGTCTGCAACTTGACCACGCCGGCCAACTACTTCCACGCCCTGCGCCGGCAACTTCGACGCAACTTCCGCAAACCGCTGGTCGTGATGTCGCCCAAGTCTCTGCTGCGTCACAAACGGTGCGTCAGCACGCTGGCCGAATTAAGTGACCACGGGCGGTTCTATCGCGTGCTGCCGGACACCGACGCCTTGGTCGGCGACGAGGAGGTCCGCCGCATCGTGCTGTGCAGCGGCAAGGTGTATTATGATCTGCTCCAGGCGCGCGAGGACGAGGGCCTCAAGGACGTGGCCCTTGTCCGGGTCGAACAGCTCTACCCGTGGCCGAAGGACAGCGTGCAGGCGCAGTTGACACGCTATCCCAACGCCGAGGTCATCTGGTGCCAGGAGGAGCCTGCCAACATGGGGGCCTGGATGTTCGTGGACCGCCGCCTGCGCTTCGCGCTGGAGGAGGCGCACCACAAGGCTCGCCAGGCCCATTTCGTCGGCCGCAAGGCATCGGCCTCCACCGCTGCCGGCGTCGCCAGCGTGCACAAACACGAACAGGAAACCCTGGTGGAACAGGCCCTGACATGGCCGCTGGATGCCCTGCCGCAGCCGTTCCGGCGTGCCACCGGTCTCGCCGCCGTGAGATGAGCCGATCTCCGGGGGGCCGCCCCGGGCCTTGACCGGAGTCGCATTGCGATCCCCACCCCCGGTTGGATATCCCTCGCCCATCGCTTCGGGACCATCCCGCCCACCGAACGCCAAGAAGGATGAAAGGATCACCGATGGCCACCGACATCACCGTGCCCGCCCTGGGTGAATCCGTCAGCGAGGCCACCGTCGCCCGCTGGCTGAAATCGGCGGGCGACGCGGTCGCCGCCGATGAACCGCTTGTCGAACTGGAAACCGACAAGGTCACCGTCGAGGTCAACGCCCCGGCCGCAGGGGCGCTGGCCGAGATTGTCGCCGACGAAGGCGCCGAGGTCGCCGTCGGCGCCCTTCTGGGTCGTATCGATGAAGGCGCGTCGGGGACGGAGTCCAAGCCGGCCGCCAAGCCCGAGGAGACGCCTGAGGAGAAGAAGGAACCAGCGGCAAAGCCCGAGCCCGCGGCGAAACCGGACGCGCCGGCCGAGGACAAGCCCGAGGCCAAACCCCAGCCGGCCGCCGCCGAGGGCAAGGCCGCCAACCTCGATCATCCGCTGTCGCCCGCCGTGCGAAAGCTGGTGGAGGAACGCAGCCTCGACCCGGCGAAGATTCCCGCCACCGGCAAGGACGGTCGCCTGACCAAGGAGGACGTCCTGACCTTCCTGGAGCAGGCCAAACCGACGTCCCAGGGACCCGCCGCGCCGGCCTCGCCCGCCGCCGCCAAGGCGCGCGCCGACGATCCGCGCGAGGAACGGGTTCCCATGAGCCGCCTGCGCCGGCGCGTCGCCGAACGCCTGAAGGAGGCTCAGAATACCGCCGCCATGCTGACCACCTTCAACGAGGTGGACATGACGGCTATTCTGGATGTCCGCGCCCAGCACAAGGACGCGTTCGAGAAAAAGCATGGCGTGCGCCTGGGCTTCATGTCGTTCTTCATCAAGGCCGCCGTGGTGGCCCTGCGCGAGTTCCCCGCAGTCAACGCCGAGATCGACGGCACCGACATCGTCTACAAGAACTACTATGACATCGGCGTCGCCGTGGGCGGCCCCAACGGGCTGGTGGTCCCGGTGGTGCGCGACTGCGACGCCAAGAGCTTCGCGCAAATCGAGGCCGACATCACCGCCTTCGGCAAGAAGGCGCGCGACGGCAGCCTGAAGATGGAGGAGATGACCGGGGGCACCTTCACCATCTCCAACGGCGGCGTGTATGGCTCGCTGATGTCCACGCCCATCCTCAACCCGCCGCAGTCGGCCATCCTGGGCATGCACAAGACGCAGCAGCGGCCCATGGTCATGCCCGACGGCTCCATCCAGGCGCGACCGATGATGTACCTAGCGCTCAGCTACGATCACCGCATCATCGACGGCAAGGAGGCCGTCAGCAGTCTGGTGCGGATGAAGGAATGCCTGGAGGATCCGCAACGCATCCTTCTGGACATGTAACGCAAAACGGCCCCGGGGCGGGGCGTCCGACCGGCGGACGCCCCGTTTGCTTTTCACCATCCGCCACGGGGGACAGACGGAAACGGGCGGATGACATTGGCCGCCGCAGGCCCGCAACAGGGACGGCGGCCCAAGGGGAAGACGAAAAAGGGAAGGACCAATCCGATGAGCGACAACCCGTATGATCTGGTGGTGATCGGTGGCGGCCCGGGGGGGTACGTGTGCGCCATCCGCGCCGCGCAACTGGGCATGAAGGTAGCCTGCGTGGACATGCGCAAGTCCCTGGGCGGCACCTGCCTGAACGTGGGCTGCATCCCGTCCAAGGCGCTGCTGCACTCCACGCACCTGTTCGCCCAGGCCAAGCACGAGGCCGCCGATCACGGCATCAAGATCAGCGGCGCCGTGCGTCCCGACCTGCCCGCCATGATGGCCCGCAAGGACGCGGTGGTGAAGGCCAACACCGAGGGGATCGCCTATCTGTTCAAGAAGCACCGCATCGACTGGATCAGCGGCATGGGCCGCATCGATCACCCGGGCGAGGTCGGCGTCGCGCTGCACGACGGCGGCGACATGACCCTGATCACCGATTCCATCGTGCTGGCCACCGGCTCGGAGACGGCGCCGCTGCCGGACGTGAGCGTTGACGGACGCATGATCGTCGATTCCACGGGGGCCCTTTCGCTGTCCAAGGTGCCCAAGCACCTGACCGTCATCGGCGCGGGTGTCATCGGGCTGGAACTGGGCTCGGTGTGGAGCCGCCTGGGCGCCAAGGTCACGGTGGTCGAATACCTGGACCACATCCTGCCGCACATGGACGGCGAGGTGCGCAGGCAGACCCAGCGCATCCTCAAGAAGCAGGGCCTGGAGTTCCGCCTGTCCAGCAAGGTTACGGCGGCCAAGAAGACCACCAAGGGCGTCACCCTGACGGTCGAGCCCGCCGGCGGGGGCGAGTCGGAAAACGTGGTGTCGGACGCCGTGCTGGTGGCCATCGGTCGCGTCCCGCACAGCCTGGGCCTGGGCCTGGACAAGAACGGCATCGAGCGCACCGAGCGCGGCTTCATCAAAGTCAACGAGCGCTACGAGACCACCGCCAAGGGCATCTATGCCATCGGCGACGTGATCGGCGGCATGATGCTGGCCCACAAGGCCGAGGAAGAAGGCGTCGCGGTCGCCGAAATTCTGGCCGGACAGGCAGGCCACGTGAACTACGACGCCATCCCGTCCGTGGTCTATACGTGGCCGGAGATCGCCGCCGTCGGCAAGACGGAGGAACAGCTCAAGGCCGCCGGCACCGACTACAAAGTCGGCAGCTTCCCGTTCACCGCCAACGGCCGCGCCCGCGCCCAGAACGACACCGACGGCTTCGTCAAGATCCTGGCCGACGCGCGCACCGACCGGGTGCTGGGCTGCCACATCATCGGCCCGTCGGCCGGCGACCTGATCCAGGAAGTCGTCGTCGGCATGGAGTTCGGGGCGTCCGCCGAGGACCTCTTCCGCTCCAGCCATGCCCACCCGCAGTTGGGCGAGTCCATCAAGGAAGCGGCGCTCGCCGTGCACGGCCGGCCGCTGCATATGTAGGAAGGAGCGGAGAAGACTCCTGCGGGCTGCCGTTTGGAACCGGTCAGAGCCCGAACACGGATCAGGCGGCGACCTTCACCCCCATGCCGATGTTGGTCGCCGTTTCAAATTCCAGATACGACGAAAAGGACGCACGATCGGCGAACGGCAGGATCTGCGTGGCCCAGTAGCCGGCGATCCCATTGGTCCGGTCGATCCAGTAGAACAGGTTGGCCAACCCTGCCCAGCCCAGGGAACCCGGCGGACGACCGGTCGGGGCCTCTTCCTCGTTGACCATGAAGGTATAGGCCCACGATTTCTTCTGACCCGGGAAGAACTCGGCGTCGTTGGACAGGCTCGGAATCACGCCCGGCAGCATCACGACCTTCTGGTGCGGTTCCAGCCCATTGCGGGCGGCCCAGGCGACCGTTTCCGGAGCCAGGATCCGGCCGTGAGGGCCTTCGCCGTCGTTGAGCCACATGCGCATGAACGCCATGTACGCTTCGACCGAGGCATAAAGGCCATGGCCGGCCATTTCCACTTCCGGCGTGTCGGGCAGCGCGAAGTTCGGTTGCGGCGTGAGCTGTCCGTCGGAACCGCGCGCGTGCATGGTCGCGGTCCGTGCTTTCATGGCGGCGTCGCGGGTGAAGGCGATGTCGCTCATGCCCAGCGGTTCGAACACCCGCTTCCGGAGAACCGAACCAAGACTCTCACCACGCAGCCGTTCGACAACCTGACCGGCCCAGTCGATGTTGGTGCCGTATTCCCATCGCGTGCCTGGATCAAACAGAAGCGGTGTCATCAGGGCGGCCTTGGTGCCTGTGATCACGCTTGGCTGGCCGTGTTCCGTGGCCAGCCGCGCATACGACTCGTTGAAAAAGTCGTAACCGAATCCGGCCGTGTGCAGCATGAGCATGCGGGTGGTGATGTCCGTGCGCGGCGCACGCAAGATGGGCGCGCCTGTCGCATCGAAGCCCTCAAGCACCTGCAAGGCGGCGATTTCCGGGACGTACGTCCGCGCCGGCGCATCGAGGTCGAGAAGGCCCTCCTCGACGCACTGCAACACCGCCGTCCCGGCGATGGCCTTGGTGGTCGAAAACAGGGCGAACACGGTGTCTGGAGTCATTGGCACGGCGTCGGCGAGCGACCGCACACCGCTCGCCCCTTTGTATATCGTCTCCGTGCGGTCCGTCACCATGGCGACGACGCCCGGAACGCTCTCGTGGCCTGGACCGCTGGTTGCGCGGGTGAGAATGGCATCAAGCGCGGAGGTCAGATCGGTCATCGGGCTTGGTCTCCCTCTTTCGTGGATGTCCGGCTGTGTTCGTGGGCATTTTCGCGCCCTGCTCATCGTTTTTCCGATTGACGCCGCCCCGTCGTCGACAGAATCCGTTCGGTCGGGTGGCCGCTCGAGGTCCCTCCGGCCCTTCGGGCCATTCGACTTCTCCCACAGGAGAGGGCCCAAAGGAGCGGGAAGGCGCGGAATACGAAGGAGGCTGTTTTCCGCATCACCCCCTTCCCAGCCCTATCCAGGGGAGGGAATTCGATCGCTCTCTGCCGACCGGCCCCAATGCCCCGGCACCGGGGGCAACGGATTATTCGGAAACCGTATCGCCCGCCCAGCATGTTTCACGCGACCGTCCCGGCCGGGCGGAAGATCGTCTCCCGCCCGGCGCCAGCGCCCTACTCCAGGCTGATCCCCTCCGGTTGGCCGTCCCCGTCCGGGGTGACGTCGATGATGGCGGCACGGCCGATGACCTCGGTGCCGACGTCGCAATCGCTCATGCACACCGTTTCGGGCTGGGCGTCCGGGCGGTCGTCCGGAATGAAGCCGTCGCGGTTGGGCATCTCGATCTCGCCGATGTTTTCGTTGCTCAGCACGAACGCGTCGTCGTCGAGGACGAAGTTGATGTAGAGCAGGAACGCCGTCAGGGCGTAGACCTGATCGTTGGTCAGCGTCTGCGCCTGCCCGAACGGCATGGCGCGGTGGATGTAGTCAAACAGCGTCGAGGCGTAGGGCCAGTAGCTGCCGGGGGTTTTCACCGGATTGTGGCTGGCCAGCGTGTCCTCGCCCCCGAACAGCACGGGATAGCGGTCCATGCCTTCGCCGAACTCGCCGTGGCAGGAGGCGCACTGCGTCAGGTAGATATCCTCGCCCTCGATCGGCGTGCCCTGTCCGACCGGCGCGCCGGTTCCATCCGGCATGACGTCGATGTCCCAGCCGGCGATTTCCTCGGCCGTGGCGGCGCGGCCCAGGTCGTACTGCTTGCCCGGTTCGAGATCGTCGGCGATGGCGGCGGTCGAGATGCCCAGGCCCAGCGCAAGGGCACCGGCCGCCACGCCCCGGGTGAGGGTTTTAGCCAAGACGGACATTTTCCACCTCCCCGGTCTTGTTCACCAGCCACGTCTGGATCGAGTTGTTGTGATAGATGGAGTTGACGCCGCGCACCTCCTGCAGCGCCTGCATGGTCGGCTGCACATAGCCGGTCTCGTCGACCGCGCGGCTTTGCAGCAGCACCTCCTCGCCGTTCCACTCGAACTCGGCGTTGAAGCAGGTCAGACACTTCGGCAGCACGGGGTCGGGCAGACGGGCCTGCATCCAGTTGCGCCCGCCGTCGGTGCTGACGTGGACCTCCTTGATGCGACCGCGACCGGACCACGCCAGCCCCTTGATCTGGTTCACGCCCTTGTGCAGCACCGGCTTTTCCGGACAGGGACCGGTGATGACCGACTTGGCGTCCATCTCCCAGGTGAAGAAGCGTGCCTTGCCGTTCGCCAGCAGGTCGGTGTACTTCGACGTTTCCTCGCGGGTGTGCCAGGGCTGATCGCCGACCTCGATGCGGCGGATCCACTTGACCCACATGTTGCCTTCCCAGCCCGGCAACACGAGGCGTAGCGGATAGCCGTTCTCGGGCCGCAGCATCTCGCCGTTCATGGCGAAGGCCAGCATGGCGTCGTCCAGCGCCTTTTCCAGCGGCACCGAGCGGTGCATGCCGGAGGAATCTCCCCCCTCTGCCAACAGCCACGTGCCGTTCGGCTTGACGCCGACCTGATCGAGGATCACCCGCAGCGGCACGCCGGTGTACTGCACGCAATGGATCATGCCGTGGGTGAACTGCACGCCGTTGAGCTGGGCGCCGCGCCACTCCATACCGGTATTGGCGGCACATTCCAGAAAGTAGAACCGGCTTTCCACCGGGAAGCGGAAGATGTCCTCCATGGAGAAGATCTTCGGCGTGTCCACAAGGCCGTTGATCATCAAGCGGTAATCGACCGGATTGACCTCCGTCGTGCCGCCGTGATGACGCTCGAAGCACACGCCGTTGGGCGTGACGAACCCGTGCAGGTCCTGAATCGGGGTGAAGTTCACCGACGATTCGGTGGTGGCCGTCAGCCACTCCACATTGCGCCGGACGACGTGGGCTTCGTGCGGGGACGGCAGGCCGTAGGGCCGCGCCGCGACGCCGTCGCCCAGGTATTGGGTCCACCAGGGCACGTTGGGCGGCAGGTGCGCGGGATCCGCCTCCGCCGCGGCCGCCGCCGGGCCGCTCTTGCCGAGCACCGCGCCGGCCGCCGCCGCACCGGCCACGCCGGCCCCCGTCCTCAGAAAAGCCCGCCGACCGGGCGATGACGGCCGCGCAACGCCGGCCTTGCGGGCGCCGTTCGTCGGCGCTCCGTTGGTCCGATCCATCCGTGTCCTCCCCAGAATGTTATTATCTGTCCCCGCGCCACGCCCGACGCGAAATATTAGATGATCCTAACCAAACCCGAATGCGTTTCAAGGCGGAAATGATGTTTGGTTTCGACGGCGTCATCGTCATGGGACCATAGCGACGGGGGCTCCCACGCGGGCGGTGATATGCTAAGGCTCGACGGGACCCGGGACATCAACACCGGGCGACAGCCACCAGGGAGGACACCCGATCATGCCCCGCCTGCTTGTCTCCGTGCCCCGTCTTCTGGCCTTGCTGGTCCCGCTGTGCGCGTTCGCCGTCACGCCGGCCGGGGCGGGCGAAACCGAACTGGCCGATCCGCCGCCCGGGTTCGACAATCCGCGCCGAATCGTCCTGCAACTGACGACAAACGACGAAAGCGCGGCCAACAGCGTGCTGTGGAACGCCATCAACCTTCAGAAGTTCTACGGCATTGACAATGTACAGTTGGCGATCGTCGCCTACGGACGCGGCATGGAGATGCTGTACAAGGACAGCCCGTTGGCGGAGCGCATCGCCAGCCAGCTCAAATACGACATCGAATACATCGGTTGCGGCAACACCATGGAAACCACGGGTCATTCGCCGGAGGATCTGGTCCCCGGTGTCGACTGGGTGCAGGCCGGCCTTGCCGAGATCGTGGAGCGCCAACTCAAGGGCTGGATCGCCCTGGCTCCGTGACGGGCGGAGACCGCGCCGTCCGCCCTACCCCTCCAGACGCACGATGACGTCCACGCTCTTGATCCGGGTTCCCTCGGGCGCGTCCGGCACCCGCGCAACCTCGATCTGGGTGCCGGGAATGTCGCTCAGGTGGCCATTGGCCTCATGGAAGAAGTGATGGTGGGTGCTGGTGTTGGTGTCGAAGTACGACCGCCCGGCCTCCACCACGATTTCCCGCAGCAGCCCGACATTCGTGAACTGGTGCAGGGTGTTGTAGACAGTGGCCAGCGAGACCCGCACCCCGGCGGCCATGACCTCCGAATGCAGCATCTCAGCCGTGACGTGCCGGTCGCCATTGTCGAACAGCAGGCGGGCCAGCGCCAGACGCTGCCGGGTGGGGCGCAGACCAGCTTCGCGCAGTCGATCCATCGCGGCGGGAATCTGTCTCATGGCCTCGGTCCACTCCTTACCTCATCCGGTTCGTTCGCGACCCCGGATCCGGGCGGCCCATCATGGCAGCGCCAGCCCTGATGATGATCTCAATCGCCGGTCGTGATCCGCTCCACCAATTCCCGCACCGTCGGAATCCGCCCATTGGCGAAAAAGGGATCGGTCGCGAACCTGGAGGCATTGTGACCGGCAAACATTAAATTATTCTCGATATCACCATCATGGGCGATGGACTGCAAGGTTTTCTGTATGCAAAAGGAGCGCGGATCGGCCCGGCGGCCGGTGGAACCGCTTTCGGACTGCGACCAATTCGAGAACGCGCACGCCGACAGACACCCCATGCACTCAACCTGATCGTTCAGAATCTTCCGCGCCTTCTCGGGCGTCACATAGATCAGTGTGTCGTCGGGCGTGCGCAGGGCCTCCGTATGGCCCGCCGCCATCCAGGACCGCACCTTCTCCAGCGCGCTCTCTGGAACGAAGACCTGCCGGCCGCGCTGCCCCACGGCCAGGGCCGCGTTGTGCGTTTCGTCGGGTTCGCGTGCATACGGCACCTGCCGCTCGCTGCGTTCCTCCAGTTCCCGCAGGAAAACATTGCGCACGGCCGACGAATAGAATCCGGTCGGACTGAACCGGTGCAACAGGACGTCGCCCTTGGCCAGCCGCAGCAGGCGTTGCTTCCAGGCATCCGGGATCGGACTTTCCTGGGTCAGCAGCGGCCGCGTGCCGAACTGAAAGGCAATGGGACCAAGCTCGGGATTGTCGATCCAGTCAGACCACTCGCGCAGGTACCAGACCCCGCCAGCCATGACGATCGGAACCTCGGGCGAGCCGGCTTCGCGCATACTCTTGCGCAACGCGGCAACACGCGGATAGGGGTCTTGGGGCGCGCGGGGGTCCTCGGTGTTGGACAACCCGTTGTGTCCGCCGGCGAGCCAGGGGTCCTCGTACACCACGCCGCCCAGCCAGTCGGCGTACTTGCGGTAGGAGCGTTTCCACAGGGCGCTGAAGGCCCGCGCCGAGGAGACGATCGGGTAGTAGTGGACCCGGAACCGCGCGGCGATCTCGGCCAAGCGATAGGGCATGCCGGCGCCGCAGGTGATGCCGTGGATCAGGCCCCGGGCGCCGTCCAGCACACCCTGCAGCACGCGTTCCGCGCCGCCCATCTCCCACATCACGTTCATGTGCACGCGGCCGTGTCCGCCGGCGGTGTCATGAGCGATGCGCGCCTGGGCGATGCCCCCGCGAATGCCGTAAGCCACGAGTTCCTCGTGCCGCTCCACGCGGGTCTTGCCGCGATAAATCTGGCGGATAACATTGCCGTTCTCGTCGTAGCTGTCGGCGTTGACCCCCGAAAATGTCCCGACGCCACCGGCTGCCGCCCAGGCCCCGGCACTGAGACCGTTGGAGACCGCTACACCCTTGCCGCCTTCCACAAGCGGCAGCACCTCCTGCCCGGAAATCAGGAACGGATTGAGAGGCTTCACATTGATTCCTTTCGCCTTCTCGGATGCGAACCGACGGACAGTCACCCACCGAGGGCGCCCACCGACCTGGATACGTTGCCCTGGGGCTGGCATCGCCCCTTGACGCTCCGGGGCAGGCCGACCCGACCTCAGGAGCCAGCCAGGGACAGCAAGGCCTCCGGGCGATCCGTGATGATGGAGTCCACGCCCCAATCCCACAGGTTCACGGCGCGCCCCGGATCGTTGACCGTATAAACCATGACCCGATAGCCCGCGTCCAGCACCTCCGCCACGCCGCGCGCGTTCAGAAGCTCGGCATCACAGTGGATCGACCACGCCGCAACCTGCGCGGCACGGTCCCTCCAGTCATCGGCCAGCGCGCCCACCACCAGGCCGCGCGGCCACTGCGGAGCCACGTCGCGCGCCACCGCGAGCGCCGAATCGCTGAAACTGGAAATCAGGAGCGGCGGCGCCTCCGGAGGCCACAGCTCGCGGGCCACCGACAGACTGATCTCCGCCGTCTCCCGCTCGTGGCCCGGGTGCGGTTTCAGTTCGATGTTGGCGCCCATGCCCATGTCCGAGAGCAGATCAAGCACCTCCTCCAGCGTCGGCACCAGTTCTCCGGCGAACGCAGGATCGAACCATTGGCCCGCGTCCAGATCACCCAACGCCGACAGGGGCGTTTCGGCCAGCGGGCCGCCGCCGTCCGTGGTCCGATCCAGATGGTCGTCGTGGAACACCACCGGGCGGCCATCGGTGGTCAGGCGCACATCGAACTCGACCCAGCGAGCGCCCAGCTCGTGGGCAAGCCGGAACGCGGATAGCGTGTTTTCAGGCGCCGAGCCGGAGGCGCCCCGATGGGCAATCACCCGCGCCGGAGCCGAGAACCCCGGCGGCAGCGTCGTGACGGTCATGGCGAGCGGCTCCCCTTAGAACAAAGGGCCCCCAAGGACCACGCCCGGTCCTCATGGGTCAAGCCCGCTCCGGTTCCCCCAGGTCAGGCCAACGCCTCCTCTACGAAATCCAGGCGGTCCTGCCCCCAGAACGGCTCTTCACCAACAACATAGGTCGGCACGCCGAAGGCGCCGGCGGCCAGTGCGGCGTCGGTGTTGGCCTGACGCTCGGTCTCCCAGTGATCAGCGCGCCCCTCGGCCTCCGCCAGCGCCGCGCCCGCCTCGAACCCGTCCGCCGTCAGGACATCGGCCACGACCTCGTGGGCGGAGAGATCCCGGTTGTCCACCCACAGCGCTCCGCCCAGGGCCGTCGCCAGCCGCAACGCGTCACCGCCGCCGGCCTTCACCACAAGCACGCAAGCCGCCGCGAGACGCTCGTCACACGGAAAGGCATCAGGGTACGGAAGCACCGGAATGTCGAGCCGCCGCCCCCACCGCTTGATCTCCCACAGCCGGTAGTCCTGCCGCGCCTTCGGCCGCTGGCTAAGCGGCTGGCTGCCGCTTTCCCTGAACAGCCGCATGACGTCCACGGGTCGGACATCCACCGTGGCACCTCGGCGTCGGGCGATGGCGGCCAATCTGTCCCCGCCGAGGTAGCTCCACGGTGAATTGAGGGAAAAGTAATAGGTGACCGTCCTAGACATACGACCTCCGTGCCCGACGAGGGGCCCCAACAATCAGATTGAATTGACTCTAACGCACATGCGCGCCCCGTGACAGAACATCCTGTTGCGGGGTCGTTGCCGATCGGGACGGGCCCGGCTATATCCCAGCGCCATGATGCTGACCGTCGCGCCGTCCCCGTTTATCCTGGCTCTGATCGCCGCCGTGCTGTCCATCGGCGCGGTGCGGCTGGTGGAGGCGTGGCTGCGCGCCCGCGCCGTGCTGGACCACCCCAACGCGCGCTCCAGCCATGCCGTCCCGACGCCCCGGGGCGCTGGGCTGGCGGTGATGGCCGTGGCTCTGCCGCTGCTTGCCTGGGACGCGGTCTCCCTTCCGTTGGAAAACGGTGGCGGGACGCCCTGGGTGCTGATCGTCGGGGCCCTGGGCCTGGCCGCTCTGTCGTGGCTGGACGACCTGCGAAATCTGTCCGCCCGTGTGCGCCTGGTGGCGCACTTCGCCGCCTGCCTCCTGACCCTGCTGGTTCTGCCACTGCCCGGCCCTGTGTTCCAGGGCTGGCTGCCGCCATCGCTCGATCTGCTGGCGGCGGCGGTGTGCTGGGTCTGGTTCGTCAACCTATTCAACTTCATGGACGGCATCGACGGCATATCCGGCGTTCAGACGGTGGCCCTGGGAGCCGCCCTGGCTCTGCTGCACGGCGTGGCCAACGTGCCGATACCCGTGGGAGCGCCGTGGATCCTGGCCGGAGCGATGGCCGGGTTCCTGGTCTGGAACTGGCACCCCGCGCGCATCTTCCTGGGCGATGTGGGCAGTGTGCCGCTCGGATTCCTGTTGGGCGGGCTTCTGGTCATGCTCGCCAGCCTGGGCCATCTGGCGGCAGCCCTGATCGCGCCGGCCTATTATCTCGCGGATGCCACCCTGACGCTGGCCAACCGCATCATCCGGCGCCGTCCCTTCATGCAGGCGCACCGGGAGCACGCATACCAGAGAGCTGTCCAGGCCGGCGTCTCGCACGCCCGCGTGAGCGGGGCGATCGCCCTGCTGAACGCCGCGCTGGCCGGACTGGCGCTGTGGGCCGCCGTCGCGTCGCCCTGGGCGCCCCTCATCCTGGCGGCGGTGCTGACGGGCGGCCTGCTGTGGGTCTTCCAACACCGGGCGCGATGGTTGGCGCCTAAGAGATGAGTCCGCGGATCTTCTCTTGCCGTCGCCGGCCAAGGTTCCCAAGGTAGGGTCGAGCCAGCGGGCAGCACCGCCACGGCCCGCCCGCCGAAATCACCAGTGAGAGGACCGACCCATGACCGACAGTCCCCGATTCGCCGTTCTACTGTCCGGCTGCGGCGTCTTCGACGGCGCCGAGGTGACCGAAAGCGTACTCACCCTGCTGGCCATCGACCGGCGCGGCGCCAGCTACCAGTGCTTCGCGCCCGACGTGCCGCAGATGCACGTCATCGACCACCGCACCGGCCAGCCCACCGGCGAGACCCGCAATGTCCTGACCGAGGCGGCCCGCATCCCGCGCGGCGCCATCAAGGACATCGCCGAATTCAACCCGGCGGACTTCGACGCCCTGATCCTGCCCGGGGGATTCGGCGCCGCCAAGAACCTGTGTACCTTCGCCGTTGATGGCCCGGATTGCACCGTGCTGCCCGCCGTCGAGACCGCCCTGAAAGCCGCCCACGGCGCCGGCCTGCCCATCGGCGCGCTGTGCATCGCGCCGGCGGTGATCGCCCGCGTGTTCGGCGGCGTCACCCTGACCATCGGCTCCGACGCCGGCACCGCCGAGGCGCTCACCAAGATGAGAGCCAACCACCAGGCCACCACCCACGGCGAAGTGGTGGTGGACCCCGCGCTCAAGATCGTCACCTCGCCCTGCTACATGCTCGACGCCACGGTGAGCCAGATCGCCGAAGGCACCGACAACGCGGTCGAGTCGCTGATGGAGTTCATCCGGCAGGGGTAGGGGCCAACATCGGCCGAGGAAGATGGAACCGTCCGGTTCGGGCGCGCAACTGCCCCGACTTTGCCACAGGGGCCACCCGGCTTCCGCCACAGAGGTGGGGTATCCCGATCGGACGGTCATCACCATCGGAGGACCCGGCCATGCCCGCCCGTATCCGTTCCATGCGCTCCGTCGGGGCGTCGATTGCCGTGGCGGCGGTCAGTCTCGTGCTCTTCACCGGCTGCCAGACGTACCATCCCCCGGCGCATCAACCCGTGCGGCCGCGATACGCGCCGCCTCCGACGGTGGTGGTGCCGAAGCCACCGCCGCCCCGGTATCGGGTCCATCGGCCGACTCGGGGGCATGCCTATCCGCCCGCCTGGGGCCAACCTCATAGGCCCGCCTGGGGCCAACCTCATCGGCCCGCCTGGGGCTATTATGATCGCCGCGGGCAGTGGCATCGCTGGTAGGACCGCCGGTCGTCACATCATTCCACGCACCGTCTCCACCGCCTCGGCCAATCCGACCCGCTCGATGGACACGCCGTCCGGAAAGGCGCCGCCCAACCGCGACGGCATCATGGGGTCGAGCAGCACGAACGCGCCCCGGTCGTCGGCGCGGCGCACCAGCCGGCCGAAGGCCTGCTTCAGGCGCAGGCGTGTCATCATGTCGTCGTAGGCGCGCCCGCCGAAATGCGCGCGGCGCGCCTTGTGCAGGATGTCGGGACGCGGCCAGGGCACGCGGTCGAACACGATCAGCCGCAACGAGCGCCCCGGCACGTCCACGCCGTCGCGCATGGCATCGGTGCCAAGCAGGCAGGCGTTCTCCTCCGCCCGGAACATGTCCACCAAGGTGGCCGGGTCGATGCCGTCCACGTGCTGGGCGTACAGGGGCAGGTCGGCGGCGTCCATGTCGGCGGCGATGTGCCGATGCACGGCGCGTAACCGCCCGATGGCCGTGAACAGGCCCAGCGCGCCGCCGCCCGCCGCGATGAAAAGCTCCCGATAGGCCGCCGCGACGCGATGCAGTGTATCCTTGCGCACGTCGGTCACCACCAGCACGCGAGTCTGGGCAGGATAGTCGAACGGCGACGGCACGGCGGCCCGGATGCCGTGCGGCAGATGCGCTGCGCCGGTACGACGTTCCGCCGCCCGCCAGTCGGCCTCCGCGTCACCGGAGCCGTCGCGCAGAGTCGCCGACGTCACCAGCAGACCATGCGCCCGGCTGGCCACCGCCTCCGCGAACGGCACCGTCGGATCGATCCAGTGGCGATGCAGGCCGACGTCCATGTCGCGGCCGTAGGCGCGCTCAATCCCCAGCCAGTCCACGAACTCCGGCGGAGTCTCGGACCCGACCGTGCGGCACATGGCCCGCCATGCCCGCACCGGCCGCAACACTCGGCGGTCGAGGCTGCGCACCAGGCCCTCGATGCGCTGGCGGGTGGTGGGGTCGAGGGTCGACGCCTCGTCATCGAGTCGCGCTTCTAGCGCCTTCATCAGGTTGGAGACCGGGAGGTCCAGCCCGTGCAGGGCCACATCCAGGGCCGCCGCCGCCTCGGCCAACTCGGGCACCGGCGGGGTCACCTCCGTTTCCAGGGAATAGGGGCCGTCCTGCCCGCGCGCCCGGGCCAGCACCTGCTCGCGCACTAGCGATAGGAACCGTTCGGTGGGCCCCTTTCCCCCGCCCTCGCCCAGCCGCGCATGCCAGCCAGGACCGGGCAGCACGCGGGCGCCCTGGAGGACCTCGACCAGAGCCTCGGCGGCGCGGTTGCTCTCGCCGATCAGCTCCTCGGCGCGGGCCTTCAGGCCGCGCGCGCGGGTGCGTGAACCATCCTCCGCCCCCAGCAGCCAGCGGCGCAATTCGGCGGTCTCGGCGCCGCTCAGGTGAGCGGAAAAGGCGCTGTCGGCGGCGTCGAACAGGTGGTGGCCCTCGTCGAACACGTAGCGGGTCGGCAGCACCCCGTCCTCCAGCCCACCCAGCGCCGCCTGCACCAGCACAAGGGCATGATTGGCGACCACCAACCGCGCTCGGCGCGCGCGGCGCACGGCCTTCTCGATCATGCAGCGGTTGAAGTGCGGGCAGGCCGAGAAGATGCACTCACCACGCCGGTCGGCAAGGCCAACGCTCCAGCCGCGCCCCAGGATGTCCACCAGCCAGCCGGGAAAATCGCCGCCGATCAGGTCGCCGTCCCGCGTCGCCAGCGCCCAGCGTGCCATCAGGCCGAGCGGAATGGCAGCCGCCGGCTGGGTGGGCAGGCGGGAGACCGCCTCCTCCAGGTTCAGCAGGCACAGGTAGTTCTCCCGTCCCTTGCGAATGACGACACGGCGGTTCTTTTCCGCCGGGTCCGGGTAGAGGCGGCCGAGTTCGCCGTCGAGCTGGCGTTGCAGGTTGCGGGTGAAGGTGGAAATCCACACCGTGCCCTCGTTCCGGTCGGCCCATACGCTGGCCGGCGCGATGTAGCCCAGCGTCTTGCCGACGCCCGTGCCGGCCTCGGCGAGCACCATGTGCGGCGCGGCCCGCTTTTCCCGGGGGGCAAAGGCGGCGGTGGCGGCGCTGGCGTAGTCGGCTTGTTGCGGGCGATCCTCGGCGGCGGGGCCGAGCAGGTCGGCCAACCGGGCGCGGGCCTCGCCGCCCTCCACCGGATGATTGCCGGCGGGGACGTCGGGGGCGTGCTCGCTGATCTCCGTTAGGCGTTCCCAGACGCGGAAGGCGCGGACCATGCTCGCGGCGTGCGGTGCGTCCCCCTGGGCGCCCAGCGCGGCGAGCACCGGGCCGCCCCACATCCAGCCGCCCCGGGCCATCGCGAAGGCCAGAGATCGGGCGTCAGATCGTTCCCGCCCCGGCAGGGCGGTCACTTCGTGCAACAGAGCGGCAGCGACGCGGGGCAACACCAGCGCTTGCGAGACGAGGTCTTCCGGCCGCTCCAGGCCGAGCGCCTCCGCCAGTCCCGCCGCCGTGGGCAACACGAAGCGCGCCGGGCGTGCAAAGGCGAACAACTCCAGCACATCGTGCGCGCGCAACGACTCCCGCCCCAGCCGCGCCGCCGTCCCCGGGGCATGGCAGACCAGCGGCCGCAGGTCGGCCGCGCGACGGCCGAGGACGGCCGGCTCGCCCTCCTCCACCTCGCCGTCCGGATGCACCAGCACGGCGCGGCGCGGACTCGCCACAAGGGCGGGCACGGGCGGTACCGAGACGGACGAGGACGGCGGCAAGGTCTGGTCGGTGGTCATCGTCGGCGAGTATAAAGGAGGCCACGGGCCGGGGTCACGCGGCAGGAACGGGCGCCGTGATGGTTCGCGTCGATGCGATCGAAAGGACAGACAATGGGGGTATGGGATGCGGTGACGCGGTTCGTGTTCCGGGATTTACCCTGGCCGAAGACCCGCCTTTCCGCCGATCAGGCGGTCGAGATCGCCTGGGCCAAGGCGCGCGATCCCGATCTCGCGGCGTTCCGAGGGTTCAGCGGCATGATGGCGGAGCCACGGCGGGAGAACGGTCGTGTGGTGTGGTCCGTCAGCACCGCGACGAAAGGGAGCGGTTACGCCGTCATGATTGACGACGCCACCGGCACTGTGATCTCGGAAGGCGGCTGGGGAGTCCGGTGACTCCGCCTCTCATCACCCCGGCAGCGCCGGCAGGCCAGTACCGTGGCCCTCGAACAGCCAGGGCAGCGCGCTGCGCCCGAACAGGAAGATGTGCGAGACGGTCATGATGATGGACAGCGACAGGCCCAGGAAGATGACGACGATGTCCTTGCCGACGGGCTGCTTGGGCAGAGGATCGTCCTGCACCCGGGCGAACTGACCCAGCAGGTTGAACCCGGAGTACAGCGCGAAACTGCCGAACAGCAGGCCGGAGGCGGCGTAGGGGCTGGCCATCAGATGCGCGACGGCCCACAGCAACACGCCGAGGGTCATCGGATGCCACGTCCAACGCGCGATGTTGCAGGGGATGTAGGCGGCGAGAACGAGAATGAACGCCACCGGCACGGCCACCATCGGCACGTACACGCCCCACTCCGGCATGGCGTACCCGGGCATGCGCGGGGCAACGGAAAAGCCGTAGATGATCAGGGCAAGGCCGATCAGCGAGCTCACCGAGAAGCCGGTCTTGTACGCCTTCTCGCCGAAGCGGCCGACGAGGCGCTCGCGCAGGACCGGATTGGTCGGCACGACGTGGGTCAGAAAGAACACAAGGATACCAACGGCCAGGATCGTCATGGTGCGTGTCCCGTGATGAGCGGTGTGCGAGGATGGTCAGGCGGGCCGGAGTGTAGGGCGAACCGCCGCCGCCGCTCAATGCCGAACAGGGCCGGAGCAGCGCGGCTGTTGCAACCCTCACCGCCTCCGGTAAGCTCACGGGATCGTTGCCCTCTGGCGGAGCCGCCCCCCATGTTCAGACACATTCTCGTCTCGGTCGATCTGGACGCCCCCTTCGACTGGGAGAAGACCTACCCAACGGCCATCGAGCTGGCCCGCCAGTGGAACGCCCGCCTGGATGTCATGACCGTGGTGCCCGACTTCGGCATGAGCATCGTCGGCCAGTTCTTCCCGGCCGGGTACGAGAAGAAAATGGCCACCATGGTGCTGGACCGCCTGCGCGAAAAGGCCGAAGCCGGCTTGCCGGAGGGCATGTCGGTCAATCACCTTGTCGGCGAGGGCAACGTGTACGAGGCGGTGCTGTCGATGGCCGCCCAGCGCGAGATCGATCTGATCGTCATCGGCGCCCACCGGCCGGAGCTGCGGGACTACCTTCTCGGCCCCAACGCGGCGCGCGTGGTGCGGCACGCCCGCTGCTCCGTCCTGGTGGTCCGTCACGAGTGATCCCGGCCTCAGGCCGCGCGCCCGCCGAAGGTGAAGCCGGCGTCGTCCACCGCCTGTTCGATCACGGCGGCCTCAGCGGCGCCTGAAACAGTGACGGTCCCCGCCTCAAGATCGACGGTCACCGCCGTGACGGACGGCGCCGCTTCGCGGATGGCCAGTTCAACGGAGCGCGCGCAGCCGCCGCAGGTCATGCCGGCGACGTGATAGCGGGAGTCGGTCATGGTGTGCCCCTTCATGCGAGCAGGATAGCCGGAACCTTAAGGATGGGAATCCCCCTCCGCATGGTTCAAGGCCCGCGCGGCCCGGTCCACCGCCTGAGCGCGCGCGGTCTGGCGCTCGGCCGCCGCCGCCCGTGTCGCCGCCTCGTCCTCGGGGCCGGCGGTCTCGGGCCGGCCGGCGTTGAACGGCGGGGCCGGCGCATATTCCATGGCCAGTTCAATCCGCCGGGACACCGTCGACCCATACAGTTCGCCCATCAGCGTCAGAGCCATGTCGATCCCGGCGGTCACCCCACCGCCGGTCATCACATTCCCGTCCCGGACCACCCGGGCCGAATCGGGGATGGCGCCAAACGCCGCGAGCAGATCGCGCGACATCCAGTGACAGGCCGCCCGCCGCCCCACCAACAGTCCGGCCGCGCCCAGCACCAGGGAGCCTGTGCAGACGGAGGTGACGAACCGGCAGCCCGCCGCCTGCCGCCGGACAAACTCAAGGGTTTCGGCGTCCTCCAAAAGGGGCGTGGTGCCCGCCCCGCCGGGCACGCAGATGACATCCAGCGGCGGACAATCCACGTGGGATACATCGGGCAGCAGGCGCAAACCGCCGCTGGCGCGAACGGGCTCAAGGCTCTTTCCGACGGTCAGCACACGACAGTCGGGGCCATGCGCGAACACCTCGTGTGGCCCGGTCATGTCCAACTGCATCACATCGGGAAAGACCAACAGCCCCACGGTCAGGGCCATGTCACACCCCCGGGCCCGACCGCCCGTTCGCGCCGTCCGTCACTGCGCGGGCACATGCCGCCACCACCGATCCTGGGACAGCGAATAGACGGGACGGTAGTGCCGGATCCGTTCGTGACGGATCAGCTGATTGCGGGCCTGATTATCAAGTATGTAGGTGGTGCCGTGCAGGGTGGCCGCAAGAATCATATGGCCCACCTGAAGGTTCAGGTCCTGCACATAAACGATCCGCAAGTCACTCGCGGGCCACCCCAACATCATGAGCGCCTCATACTTCGAGATCGCGAAGTCCTCACAATCGCCATTGCGGCTCAGAAACTGCCCCGGCGTGGCCCAGTAGTCCGGCACACCCCAGTTCGGTTGATCCTCGATATACCTCTGCCGGTCGAAGTACCGCGCCACCGATTTCAGTTGCGACAGCCGATCCTGACCGCGTGCGGTCTCGATGAAGGTTTCCAATTCTGGATAGGGGCAGGCATCATAGTCGCGGCCCCGGCATGGCGGTGGCATGACCTGTTGTTCGGTGCCGACGCGATCAACGACACCGTGCCATTTTCCGAAGGTCGCGAATGCCCCAGGCCGTTCGACCTCCTGACTGCCGAACAACCCTGCGGCGGCCTCATCAGCCCCAAATATCGTGCCAAAGGCTATGATCCCGGCCATCATGGCCGTGGAGATCAAGCCACGGACCCTTTGGCCCGGCCTTTGAAATCCGCGTTTGGCTGCCATCGCTCGACACCCTACCTTTCAGGCATTGCATCCCACTGACCCGATCACACATCTTCAACGTACATGGTATGGTGACGGGGCCAAAGCGGATTCGGATCGTCACACAACCGCAGACTCCTCAAGGATCGGACACGCAGGGATCGTGCTCTCATCATGACTACCGACACGTTGGACTACAGCCCCGCCCAGCTTCCCCCCGATGAGGCGGACCGTCTACGCGCCGTGCAGCGTCAGGGCCTGCTCGACACCGAGCCGGAGGCCGCTTTTGACCGTCTGGCTCGAATCACGGCCCAGGTCCTGAACCTTCCCATCGCCCTGATCACCCTGGTGGACGTCAACCGACAGTTCTTTGCGGCACGGTGCGGACTCGACGCTTCCGAAACGTCCCGGGATGTCGCCTTCTGTGCCCATGCCATCCTCAACGACGATATCCTGGAGGTCCCAGACACGCATCGGGACGCCCGATTTGCCCGCAATCCCCTGGTCATCGGCCCACCCCACATCCGTTTCTATGTCGGCAAGCCGCTGAGTGACGAAAACGGGTATCGCCTGGGGACCCTGTGTGCCATCGACACGGCCCAGCGCCCCCGCCTGACGCCGGGACAGCGCGCAATCCTCACGGATCTGGCGGAAACGGCCACGGACCTTCTGCGCAGCCGCCTGACGGCCCTGGAGGCAGAAGCCGAACACCAGCAAACCCTTCGCATGGCGAGCATGAAGGACGAGTACCTGGCGGCCATGGCGCACGAACTCCGCACACCGGTGAATGCCGTCGCCGGATTCGGCGAACTGCTAAGGGCCACAGGCGCGGAGAAGAACCTGTCCCTACGACAGCGCGACTACCTGAACACCCTGCTCGAGTCAGCCGACTATCTCGGCCTGCTGGCCCGGGAGACGCTGGAGTCGCAGGCTCCGCGCGACCCTTCGGACGGCCCCCAGATGACCCCCGTATCAGTGGGCCGCGCCCTGACCGCCACCCAGCGTCTGCTGACTCCTCTCGCGGCCAAGAACGGCCTGACATTCACCGTCGAAACGCCCGATGACCGTGTGTGCGTCTGGGGCGATCCGGTACGCCTGCGACAGGTCCTCATCAACCTCGCCTCCAACGCCATTAAGTATAACCGGGCCGGCGGCTCCGTTCGTCTGGTGGTCGAGGCGAACGACGACACCGTCGAGATCACCTGTGTCGACACCGGCAAGGGCATTCCCGAAGAGGACATGCCCAAGCTGTTCCGCGCCTATCACCGGGTAGAGGCCAATATCGACGGCATCGAGGGCACCGGTCTCGGCCTGCGCATCACCAAGCGTCTGGTCATGATGATGGGCGGTCACATCAGCGTGTTCAGCCGCGTGAATGAGGGCAGCACGTTCACCGTGACCTTGTCGCGCGCCCCGAACGGAAGCGGTCTCAAATGAGAAAAGGGGCAAGCCCGCGCGGCCAGCCCCTATTTTCGAAGTGCCACCCAGCGGACGATCCCGCTGTGCGCCTTCTGTACCCACGTCTCCGCAGATCAGGCGGATCGTTTCCGACCGCTTGACCCATCGCTCCCTAAACCTGGGCTCCACGCCCCGAAACCCCGGGCGCCCCTTTTTTATTCGCTCAGCACTGTACTGAACTCGGCCTGGAGAGTCACGCCGTATTTTATCCAAATCTTGCCCATTTACTGGGCAGGAAAACGAACTTCGCAACCGGTTGCCTATCATCTATGCGTCGACGCCTTCATCCCACGGCGCCGTTCACGTCTTGTGAGGATGTCTCTGGCACACTAGCGCGATTGTCCCTGTCAAGACGCGGAGGCTCGCAGTCCATGTCGTCACGCCCTGAGCGCTGCCCCGCCCCGGATCGGCGACTCGTCGCCCTGACATGTGCAGCCCTGGTCCTCCTCGCCTCGCCACCGATCCAGGCGGCGGGCGAGACCGCCACGGCGACGGCGTCCATTGATGCCCGCACCTGCCGCCGGCTGGTGCGTCACGTTCCCGACCCGGACGTCACCTATCGGCCCGGCGTGGACGTGCGCGGCAACCCCGTGGCCCCGGCCGACCTGCACGACTATTCAGCGTTCGAGGCCCTGGTGCCGGACACGGTCACCTTCCACGTCGTCCTGGACCCGTTCGAACACACCGGCCACGCCCCCAGGGGCATCGAAAGCCCCGGGATGGTGTTGGGAACCGTGAGCTACGACATCAACCGGGGTACGTTCGCCGTCAACGGCCGGCCCATCACCACCAGCGAGCAGGACGCTCTGGCGCGCGCCTGCCGGCTCGGCCTCTCGGGACGGGTGGCGCCTGGCGCGGTGGTCTATCCGCCGGGGTACGACGGACCGCCGTTGCCAGACCCCAAGCCCGTGCCCTAAAGTCCGCGCCATCCTGAATCCCCCATGCATTGAGGGCTCTCATGCGGCTGTCGCGCTACTTCCTGCCCACGCTCAAGGAAACCCCCGCCGAGGCGCAGATCGTCTCCCACCGCCTGATGCTGCGCGCCGCCATGGTCCGCCAGCACGCCGCCGGCATCTACACCTGGCTGCCGCTGGGATTCGCGGTCCTCAAGCGGATCGAGCAGATCGTGCGCGAGGAGCAAAACCGCGCCGGCGCCCAGGAAATGCTGATGCCGACCATCCAGTCGGCCGAGTTGTGGCGAGAAAGCGGCCGCTACGACGACTACGGCAAGGAGATGCTGCGCGTCACCGACCGGCACGCGCGCGACATGCTGTACGGGCCGACGGCGGAGGAGGTCATCACCGACGTCTTCCGGACCAGCATCCGAAGCTACAAGGACCTGCCCAAGGTCCTCTACCACATCCAGTGGAAGTTCCGCGACGAGGTGCGGCCGCGCTTCGGTGTCATGCGTGGGCGCGAGTTCCTGATGAAGGACGCCTATTCCTTCGATCTGGACACGGCGACGGCCCGCCATTCCTACAATCAGATGTTCGTCGCCTACCTGCGCACCTTCGCCCGCATGGGCCTGAAGGCCATTCCGCTGCGCGCCGAGACCGGCCCCATCGGCGGCGACCTGAGCCACGAGTTCATCGTGCTGGCCGACACCGGCGAGAGCGAGGTGCATTGCCACCGCGCCCTGCTGGAGAAGGCGATCCCCGAGGGCGTGGATTACGACGGCGACCTTCAGCCCCTCGTCGACGAATGGACCGGCCTGTACGCCGCCGCCGACGAGATGCACGACGTCACCAAGGCGGCCACCCTGGGTGACGATCTGGTCACCGCGCGCGGCATCGAGGTCGGGCACATCTTCCACTTCGGCACCAAGTACTCGGCGCCGATGGGCGCCACTGTCACCGGGCCCGATGGCGAGCCCGTAACCGTGGCCATGGGCAGCTACGGCGTCGGCGTCTCCCGGCTCGTGGGCGCCATCATCGAGGCCAGCCACGACGACCACGGCATCATCTGGCCGGAGTCCGTGGCGCCGTTCCATGTCGGCCTGATCAACCTGAAGGTCGGCGACGCGGCGACGGAGGCCGCCTGCGCGGCCCTGTACGAGAGCCTTGGTCCCGACCGGGTGCTCTACGACGACCGCGACGAACGCGCCGGCGCCAAGTTCGCCGACATGGACCTGATCGGCCTGCCCTGGCAGGTGATCGTTGGGCCAAAGGGCCTGGGCAAGGGCGTCGTCGAGTTGAAGAACCGCGCCACCGGCGCGCGCGAGGAAATCTCCGCCGAAAGCGCGCTGGCCAGACTGGCGGGCTGATTTTGGCCATGGTTGCCCCGGACCATCCAGGCTGACGCGCCGCCATCGCCGTCATTGCGAGCCCTCGTCGCAGAGGAGGGCGAAGCAATCCAGGGTAGACGGCCGTGTTCCTCGCCCTGAATTGCTTCGGCGCCTCGCGCCTCGCAATGACGAAACAGGGCGGGTTGGAGACTGTTGCACCCTAACACGCGAGTGTACCCGCCCATGTTCTCCGCCTTTGAACGCATGATGGCCCTGCGTTACCTGCGCGCCCGCCGCAAGGAGGGCTTCGTCTCGGTCATCGCCGGGTTCTCGCTGGCCGGCATCGCCCTGGGCGTGGCCACCCTTATCATTGTCATGGCGGTGATGAACGGCTTCCGCCAAGACCTGATGGGCCGCATCCTCGGCTTCAACGGCCACCTGTCGGTCTATGGCGCCACCGACACCCTGACCGATTATGACCCGCTGGCCGATCAGATCCGCGCCGTGGACGGGGTGGTCTCGGTGATTCCCACGATCGAGGGGCAGGTCATGGTCACCGCCGGCGGAGAAAGCCGGGGCGCCATGGTGCGCGGCGTGACGGCGGACCGCCTGACCGAGCGGCCCATGCTGGCCGGCAGCGTCATCGCCGGGTCGCTGTCGGACGTCAACGGCCGCGACGCCATCATGATCGGCGCGCGCATGAGCGAACGCCTCGGCGTGACCCTGGGCGACGACCTGACGCTGATTTCGCCCAAGGGCAAGGTGACCGCCTTCGGCTCGGTGCCGCGCATCAAGAGCTACCGCATCGCCGCCATCTACGAAGTCGGCATGTTCGAGTTCGATGTCGGCTTCATCTTCCTGCCGCTGGAGGCAGCCCAAATCTACTTCCAGATGCCCGACGCCGTCAGCTATCTCGACGTCACCGTGACGGACCCGGATTCGGTGCGCGAGGTCACGGAGACCCTGGCCATTACCCCCCTGAACCAGGGCATCCGCCTGCGCGACTGGCGGCACACCAACGCCACGTTCTTCAACGCGCTTCAGGTGGAACGCAACGTCATGTTCCTGATCCTGACGCTCATCATCCTGGTCGCCGCGTTCAACATCATCTCCGGGCTGATCATGCTGGTGAAGGACAAGGGCCGCGACATCGCCATTCTGCGCACCATGGGCGCGACCAAGGGCAGCATCATGCGGGTGTTCTTCCTGGCGGGGGCCAGCGTCGGCATCGTCGGCACCACGGCGGGGGTGCTGCTGGGGGTGCTGTTCTGCGACAACATCGAAAGCATCCGCCAGTTCCTGCAAGCCCTGACGGGAACGGAGCTGTTCTCGCCCGAGATCTATTTCCTCGCCACCATGCCGGCGGAGATGGACCCAACGGAGGTTGTGTCCGTCGCCCTGATGTCGCTGGGGCTCAGCCTGGCGGCGACGCTGTACCCGTCGTGGCGGGCGGCGCGGACCGATCCGGTGGAGGCGTTGCGCTATGAGTAACACCGCCCCCACGACGGCCCTCGCCCTCCAACACATCCGCCGGGCCTTCAAGCAGGCCGACGCCCCGCCCCTGACGGTCCTCGACGGCGCCGATCTGGAGATCGCGGCCGGCGAGATCGTCGCCCTGGTGGGGCCGTCCGGCTCCGGCAAGTCCACGCTGTTGCAGATCGCAGGCCTGCTGGAACGCCCGGACTCCGGCGAGGTCCTGCTGGCGGGCGAGCCGGCCTCCGGTCTGGGCGACAAGGGGCGCACGCTGATGCGGCGGCGGTTTCTGGGGTTCGTCTACCAGTATCACCACCTGCTGCCGGAGTTCTCCGCCGAGGAAAACGTGATCGTGCCGCAGATGGTGGCCGGCACCGGTCGACGCGCGGCACGCGACCGGGCGCGGGCGCTGCTGGACCGCATGGGACTGGCGAAGCGCGGCCATCACCGGCCAGGCCAGTTGTCGGGCGGCGAGCAACAGCGCGTGGCCATCGCCCGCGCGCTGGCCAACGGCCCCCGGGTGCTGCTGGCCGACGAGCCCACCGGCAACCTGGACCCCAACACCGCCGACGGCGTGTTCGCCGAATTCATGCGGCTGGTGCGCGAGGAGGGCCTCGCCGCCCTGATCGCCACCCACAACCCCGACCTCGCCCGCCGCATGGACCGGGTGGTGCGCCTCAGGGAGGGGAAGGTGGAAGCCCTGGAGAGGTGACGCCGGCCCCGGCTGCGCCGGATCTCAGGATATCTTGCGCCCGAACGTACGCTTGGCCGGGAGTCCCGGAGGACGAGGCCCAGCCTGTCGCGCCGCCGGCGAGGAAGGCCGGGACGGCGTTGGCCTGTCCGGTGGCGGATATCCGCTCGGTCGCGGTTCGGGGCTTATGGTGTCCTCCGCCGTGGTCAAAGCCTCGTCCAGGCCCTCACGCCACGTGACCTCGGCAGCCCGCCCGCCCCGTGCCGGCCCGGTGCCGCGCCGCATCGCCTCTTCGTCGTAAGACGCGTATCCGGTTTCCGGAAAAGGACCGAAACAGTTGGGTCCCTTTTGCGACGGCACGATCAACAAACGCATCGCGAATGTCATATTCGCAATGGGAACCAGCGCCAGAACAAGGAACACCGCCGAATCACCGATATCATGAAGCCGCTGAACCGTCACTGCCGCAACAGAAAAGTAGTGCGGGATCAAGAACAGTAACAAAATTAACCCACTGAAGCCCTGCCTAAGATCTTTGTCATCACCGACGAATTCATCCACCACTGGAAACACAAATTTGGGAGCCAGGAACAAGATCAGAAAGAAAACAATCGTTTGTAGCACCATCATCTTGAAGAAAGACGCGCGATTTCGCCGTCCGTCGAACGTGATCAGGCTGATCATCCCGCCCCCCATCGATTCCGGCCAGCGCAAACCCGGCAAGGGGTTGAAATGATAGGCGCAACACGGTCAGATGGAAAGGCGGATTTCGCCTCGAAATTGTATGCTTGCGCCGAGAGCCCGCCGATCTTGCCCCTGTCGTCGTCACCCTCACGCCCGCGACAACCGCACCAACCGCTCTGCGGCGAGGATATCGCGGCGCAGCACCTCGCGGGCCTTCAGGGCCTCGCGATCTTCGCCCCAGCGTTCCATCTGGTAGATCTCGTCCAGGCGCGACAGGGCGAAGCACGTCTCTCCGTCCAGTCGCCCGTGCCCCAAAGCCAGCCCCAGCACCAGCGAACCGGCGGCACCGGCCGCGCACTGCACCCCGGTGAACGCCCAGTCGTCCAGCGCCTCCAACGCCACGCGCAACGCCCGCGCCGTCGCCTCCGGCTGGCGCAGCGGCATGACGCCAACGGTCACGGCCATGGGCGCGGCCAGGGCCTGCTCCGCCCAATCCAGCCACGGTTGCCACGCCTCCGCCTGCCGCAGGGCCAGGTCCGGCGGATCATCGGCGCGGTAGCACAGCATGTCCGCATCCACGTAGGTCATGATCTCGTCCAGAAGCGCGGCGCGGCCCGCCGCCACGCGCTCCAGCGCCGTGTTGGCCAACTGGGTCAGGGGCATGGAATGAGGATCGACGTGATCGCCCTGGGCCGCCCACTCCTCGGCCACGGCCTCGGCCAGGGCGGCGGAGGGCAGGATCAAAACCCCCCGCGACGGTGAGCGCACCGGCCGGCCATCCAGAAAAACACCATGGCCTCCGTCCTCCAGCCGAGCAACAGTGGCGGCGTCATAGAAACGGCGGGGCGAGGAGCCGGGGGCGAGCGGATTGGAAACCTGGGGTCTGGACATGGCCTCTCATCGCGCAGGAAACGGCGGATGGGCCTTCCCATCCGCCGGTGCGGGTTGATCAGTCTCCGAACAGGCCGCCCAGACCTTCCCGGACGGCATCGCCCAGGGGATCGGAGTTGCCGTCCGACGCCGGCTGTTCGCCGGTCCCGTCGGCCCCCGATCCGCCCGAACCGCCACCGCCGCCCAGCAGGTCGCCGATCGCCTCGTTGATCGTGGACTCTGCGTCCTCGGCTAGGCCTCCGACGGCATCGGTGACGCCCCCACCCGATTCGCTCTCGGTCGAGTCGGCGCCGATCTGGCCCGGCTCCTTCTGACCCAGGGCGACCAGACACGGCTCCATCTCGCCGTCGTCGCCGGCGCCCAACAGATTGCCGGCCAGATTCTCGCCCAACAGGGACAGCCCGCCCGTGGCCACGGCCCCGGCGGCGCTGGCCGCCGTGCGCAGGCCCGTGGCGACCGCCTTTTCCGCGTCCAATTCGAGCGACGGGCTGGCAAACGGACCGACCACGGCGAAAAGTTCCACAAGCTTGCCGAAGCCTGTTTCCAGGCCGATGCCGGGACGCGGGCGCGGCGCGATCTTCAGGTTCAGGCGCTCCGCCCCCAGGTCAAAGGCGCCGCCGCCACCGACCACCATCTTGTCCGTCTCCATCGCAATCCCGTGATCGTTGGACAGCACGCCCCCCTGGGCGGTCATGGAGAACACAAGGCACTGGATCGGGGTCGTCGGCTCGCTGTCGCTGAACGGATTGATGACGTCTCCCAACTGCGTGAACACGTCACCGCCAGCCCAGTTGACCGCGCCGTTGTTCATGACGGCGTCCACCGTATGGACCAGAACCGATCCGTCCAACGATCCGGCGATTTGGTGCGGCGTGGCGCCCTGGCCGCGCAGCGACACGCGGAGTCGGGTCGGCCCGCCCTGAAGCGCGTCGGAGCCGGCGAAGGTCCGGTTCAGATCGCCGAGCGAGACATTGTCAGCGTTGAGATCCACCGCCACCGACGCCGCGCCGTTTCCAACTGGTGTCAGCGACACGGCGCCGCCGACCTGCCCGCCGGCAACGCCGGCCTGAAGCGGATCCACCGTCAGCGCCCCATCGTTCAGGGTCACGCCCAGGGTCACGCCGCTCATCTCGACGCCGTTGGGCAGAACCACCTGATCGGCGGTGATGGCAAGCGCTGTGTCAGCCGCTTTCAGCGCATCAAGAGGCAGCGGCGTATCCGGGATCATCGAACCGCCGGCGTTCCCCTGCGCCGGCGCGGACGAGCCGCCCGACCCGCCGGACCCGCCACCACCGCCAGAGGCACCGGCCGTGCCACCGCCAGACAGCTCATCCAGATCCAGGAGCGGCGCATGCAACTGACCCGAGATCGCGGGGCGCGGCCCGCTCAACACCGCCTCGATGGCGCCGGACACCTGGCTGCGACCCAGGGACACCTCGATCCCCTCGGCCTGATAGCCGCCGCTGATGTCGCGGACCGACGCCCTGGCCGACAACGGGACCGGCAGGTCGACACCGAACCGAGACAGCGCTGACGGATCCGGCGCGTTAACCGCAACGTCCAGAGTCAGGCCTGACTGGGCCAGCACGTTGGCAATGGCGCCCTTGGCCGTGGCCCGGAACCCGCCGTCCTCGCCGACGCCGGCGTCCAAGCCAGAGATCGCCATGGCCTCGGGCGAGCCGCTGATCGTGGCGGCCACGGAGAATGGTCCCAAAGCCGGGATCGCGACCGTCTGCCCGGCCTGTTCGGCGATGCGGGCCAGATCACCGACCTCGGCGCCCTGCGCCGTCACGGCAAGATTGATGCCCTCCACGACCGGCGTCAGGCTGGCGACCGACCCTTGCGCCGTCGTCTTCAAAAGGGGCAGTGACCCGAGCGAAGCGTCCAGACCGTCCAGCGCCAAGGCGTCGGCATCGCCGTGAATCCGCACGGCCACGTCATAGGCGCCCAGGGCCGGCACCGCCATGTCCTGCCCGAGCGCCTTGGCCAGATCCGCCAGAGTGCCGATCTGCTCGCCCTTGGCGGTCACGGTCAAGTCGATACCCTTGGCCGCCGCCGGCTCCGCGATCTCACCGGCCACGGTCACCGTGGCCCCGCCCGCCGTCGCCGTCACGTCCAACGGCCAGGGCGATCCGCCCGGCGCGGTCAGAGCAGACAGCGGGCCAAGCGTGCCGGCCAGAGCGAAGCCAGCGTCGTTGTACGCGCCGGCGATATCCACCTCAAGCGGCTGATCCAGGCCCGAGCCCATCACCGCCGCGCGCTCCAGGGCGACGCGAATCGTCTGCCCCGTCACACCGTCGCGGTAGGTCAGCGCGCCGTTTTCCAACCGCACTTCCTGAACGTCGAATTGCGCGGCCGAGCCACCGTCCTCGCCCTCGCCGTCCCCGCCTCCGGTCGGTTCAGGCGCCGGTTCCGCCGCCGCGCTGGCGTCGCCCAACTGCCAGTTGCCCATGCCCTCGGCATTGGTCTCCAGCGACACGATGGGATCCACCAGCACCAGCCGGACCACGTTGATCCGCCCCGACAACAGCGGAATCAGCTCGACCTGCGCTTCCAGGCGGCCGACCGACACCATATCCGGATCGGACGCCCAGTCGGCGTTGCCGATGGTCACATCCTCGACGACCAGAGCCGGGGTCAGCCCGATGGACAGATCCATCTCGCCGTCCAGCGCCACGTCGCGCCCGGTATTCTCCGCAATCAACGCGGCGATCCGGGGCCGGTATTGGTTGACGTCCAGCGTCATCAGAAAGACGCCGAGACCGGCCACCACGAGGAGCACAAGGCCCACGATCACGGACAGGATGGTGGAGAGTTTCATGGCATGGACCCTCATCTGCCGACCCCGGAACAGGGTCCTGGAGCCGAATGGACGGCATCGGCAACCGATACCGCTCCTGACACCAAAAGACGAAAATGTGGCCTTCCGTGGGCGGGCGCGTGGCCGGGATGACGCGGCTCAGGCCCGCTCCGCCAGACGCGGCGGGGACCCGGCCGACCAGGACAGGCAGCCCGGAAGCGCCGCGAAATCCGGCAGCACGAGACGGGCGCCGGCTGCCATCAATGCCGTCGGCGGATGGTACCCCCACGCCACGCCCAGCGGATCGGCCCCGGCGGCCCGCGCCATCTCAATGTCGAACGTGGTGTCCCCGACCATCGCCGTGCTGTCCGGTTCGACGCCGGCCTCGGCCATGGCCTCCCGCATCATCGCTGGATGCGGCTTGCCGGGGCCATCATCGGCCGTCCGCACGGTGACGAAACGCCCCTCGAGACCGTGGCGCTCGATGACGGACGCCACGCCCCGGCGCGACTTGCCGGTGGCCAGTCCGAGAACGCACCCCACCGCCTCCAGCGCGTCCAACACCGCGTGCACACCAGGGAACAGGGGTTCATGGTGGTCCGGACGCAAACGCAGGGTGGCGAACGCCTCCTTATAGGAGGCCTCGACCCGGCGCCGGTCCAACTCCGACGCCCCGGGCGTCACCCGCGCCACCGCCTCGCCCAGCGACAGGCCGATGACCGAGCGGGTGGCCTCGTCCGAAGGCGCGGCCAGACCGACCGCCGCACATGCCATGCGCATGGCCTCAACGATGTTATGCTGGCTGTCCACCAGGGTGCCGTCCACGTCGAACACGACCAGACGGAGAGTCCCTGACCCGGCTGTGGCGGGCATCATTCGGCCTCCTGTTCACGGGCATAGCCCGTCGCGGTCGCCCGCACGACGGTCATGACCAGAGGCATGACCCGTTCCGTGTACCGGCCCATCTTGCGGGCCACCGATTGCCCGACGGGAGAGCCGAAGAAGTCCGCCATGGCCCGCAACTCGTCCGCCGAGAAGGTCTCCGTCAGCGCCGTCAGAACCGAGTCGCGCAGACCGTCGCGATCAATCCTCAGAACGGCATAGTCTATGAAGGGCTGGCGGTGTTCGGGCGGCAGCATGCGCGCCACGCGAACGACGCTGGTCTCCAGGACATCGTCAGTCGGCACCGCGCGCTCGTAGCGAACGGCCTGTGCCCACCGGTTGGCGGCCGTATCCTCCAGGGCCAGCGCGCACGGCGCCCATACCATCGCGAGGACCGCAAGACAGATCATCACCACACGGGTCACGGACCATCCTCCAGCGGTGGCGCGTCCTTGGGATTAAACCCGAAGGCCCGGAACGTCTCGGCCATGTGCGGCGGCAACGGCGCCTCGACCACCAGGGACCCACCGGCCGGGTGCGGCAGGGCCAGCAGGCGGGCGTGCAGGTGCATCCGCCTGGGCACCTCGACCCCACTGATGAAAGCCCCCTGCCCCCCGTACTTGCCGTCGCCCAGGATGGGCGTGCCCAGCACCATGGCATGGGCGCGAAGCTGGTGGGTGCGGCCCGTCCGGGGTTCCATCCACACCCAGCTCACGGGTCCGGCGTCGTCCAAAACCCTGTAGTCCGTGACCGCCGGCTTACCGTCCGCCTCGCTCCAAACCATGCGCTCGCCCCGGGTTCCGGCCTCCTTATCCAGCGGCGCCCGGATGGTACCGGCGCGCGGCTTCGGCACGCCCACCATCAGCGCCCAATAGACCTTGCGCGTGGCGCGATCGCGGAACGCTTTGGTCAGGGCGCGCGCGGCGGCGGCGGAGCGGGCCAGCAGCAGTACGCCCGAGGTGTCCTTGTCGAGCCGATGGACCAACCGGGGCCGCTCTTCGCCAGGGTGTTGCTTCAGCCCATCCAGCATGGCGTCAAGATGCCGGGACAGGCCGCTCCCGCCCTGGGTGGCCAGCCCCGCCGGCTTGTTCAATACGATCAGCCAATCATCCTGATGCAGAATGGCGGCGCGCAGGTCCTTCAGGTCAGCGTCGCTAAACCGGGGGGCCGACACGGGGCGCGACGACGCCCCGCCCTCCTTCACCGGAGCCGACGAGTCCAGCGGCGGCACGCGCACCATCTGACCGACGGTGAGCCGGGTGCTCGCCTTGACCCGGCCGCCATCCACGCGCACTTGCCCGGTGCGCAGCAGTTTTTCCAGCCGACCGTGCGACAGATCGGGAAAGCGCCGCCGGAACCACCGGTCGAGCCGCTGATCGGCATCCTCCGGCCCGACCGGTATGGTCTGCACTCCACTCACGGCTTGTCCTTCCGGTCTACTGAATTGATATTGAAGCAAATCGTCGTCGCGATCCGCCCCGGATCGCTCGGGATTTGCTCTAAATCAACGCGCGGCCGAGCCACATCCCCGCGAACAACGCCATGATGCCCGCCAGGACCGATCCGACCACATAGAGCGCCATGGTCGACAGGGCGCCGCGCTCGTAGAGGGTCACAACGTCGAGGGAGAACGTCGAAAACGTGGTGAACGCACCCAGGCAGCCCGTCACCAGGAACACCCGCGCCTCCGCCGGGGCCGACCAACGCCGCGCCATGACATCGATCAGCAGTCCCATCAGCAGGGAGCCCAGGACGTTGACGACAAAGGTTCCCCACGGGAACCCATGCCCCAACAGGCGCGGCACCGCGGAGGTCACCACGTACCGGGCGATGGCCCCGACCGCGCCGCCGGCCGCCACCGCAACCATCAGAGACGGTGACACGGGCATCGCTCCAGCCGGCGCGAACAGACGAGGGATGCCCGCCAACGAACACGATGCGCGGTCACGCCTCCGACTCGCCCACGTAAATGCCCAGACCGCGCGCCACCTTGATCAGGGTGCCGTTCGGGTCAAGTGATCGAGGGCCGATGCAGACCTCCTCCAGCGGCACGTCGGTGACGCCGCGCTCCTGCCAAGCCGTCATGCGGTTCAGCTTGCCCTCGGCCACCATATCCACCGCATGCACACCGAACGCCGACGCCAGCAGGCGGTCGCGGGTCGAGGGTGTTCCGCCGCGCTGGACATGGCCCAAGCTGGTGACCCGCGTTTCCAGGTCGGTCATGTTGGAGATATGTTCGGACAGGTACTGACCGATGCCGCCATAGCGCATCTGCCCATGGGACTGGGCCTTGGTCGCCAATTCGCCATCCTCGGTCTTGCAGCCCTCGGCCACCACCATCAGGACGTGGTTGCGGCCCTCGCGGATGACCTCATCGATCTTGCGGGCGATGCTGTCGAGCCGGTAGGGGACTTCCGGGATCAGGGCCACGTCGGCGCCGCCGGAAATGGCCGAGTTGATGGCGATGTGGCCGGCGTCGCGGCCCATCACCTCGAGGATCATCACCCGATGATGACTGGCGGCCGTGGGATGCAGACGGTCCAGCGCCTCGGTCACCACGTTGACGGCGGTGGTGAAGCCGACGGCGAAATCGGTGCCGTGAACGTCGTTATCGATGGTCTTCGGCACGCCCACCATGCCGATGCCCCCGACCGCGCACAACTGGGAGAGGATTTTCATCGAGCCGTCGCCGCCGATGACGATCAACGCGTCGAGGGCCAGCTTGTTGAACCCGTCCACGAAGTCCAGCGAGCGGTCCTTGGTGGAGCCGTCCGGCATGGGGTAGTTGAACGGATCCCCGCGGTTGACCGTGCCCAGGAAGGTCCCGCCCTCGCGCAGCATGGTGCCGGAGAACATGTCCAGATCAAGTTCCCGATACCGCAACGGCCGTTCCATCAATCCGGTCGAGCCGTCAATGATCCCAAAGACCTTCCAGCCGTAGGTCCGCACGGCCCTGTAGGTCACCGCGCGAATCACGGCATTCAGGCCGGCGCAGTCACCGCCGCTGGTCAAGACTCCAAGACGTCGAACCTTCCCCATGTCCATCCTCCGCTGTGGAACCGGTGTGCCTGCGCGTGACCTCTGCGCGGCGCGGCCCTCAGGGTGCGCCAACAAACGTGTCGCGGTCACGGGTTTTCTGATAGTCTGCGCCAGCTTGGGCGAACAGGATGCGGCGGATGCCGAACCAACGCCCCCTGATCTCGGCAGGACATGCCTCGTCTCGGGCCCGGACGCAAGACGTGTCTGGCCTGTTATTTTGTGAAAGTCCGATTTCGACCACCCATGATCGACGATGAAGAAACCAACGCCCTGCGCCACCGGTTGCAGGAGCTGATGATCGAACACCGCGACCTTGACGAGGTCATCTCCCGCCTGATGGAGACCGCGCCCTATGACATGGTGCAGCTTCAGCGGCTGAAGAAGCGCAAGCTCGGGCTCAAGGACCAGATCGCCCGACTGCAGGCGCAACTGACCCCCGACATCATCGCCTGAGCCCGGTTCGCCGGTTCGCCGGCTATGCGTTGGTTTCCGTCTGCCAGGACACCAGCCGGCGCATGGCCGCGTCCACGATCCGGTACAGCGCCACGGAAAACACCGCCAGCAGGGCCAGCGCGGCGAACATGACGTCGATTTGCATGCGCGCGTTGGCGTGCAGCATGAGATAGCCGAGTCCGGCGCTGGATCCGACCCACTCGCCGACCACCGCGCCGATGGGCGCCACGGCGGCGGCCACGCGCAGCCCGCTGGCCAGGGCCGGCAGCGCCGCTGGCAGGCGGAGGTGCCACAGGGTGGCCCAGCGCCCGGCGTTCATCATGCGCGCCTGATCCAGCCACCCGGGCTCGGTGCGGCGCAGCCCATCCAGGAACGCACTGGCCACGGGGAAATAGATGATGAGCGTGGCCATGGCCACCTTGGACCCTAGGCCGTACCCCAGCCACAGCACCAACAACGGCGCCAATGCGAACACGGGCACCGCCTGACTGACGACCAGAAGCGGCATCAGCCAGCGCCGCGCCGTCGCCCACGAGACCAACACCACGGCCGAGATCGTGCCCAGCAGAGTCCCCAGCATCAGACCGAGCAGAATCTCGCCCCAGGTGACCAGGGCGTGGCCCCACAGGCTGTCGAAGCGCGCGACGCCCGTTTGGAGCGTCTCCCACGGAGAGGGCAACAGGTAGCTCCGCCGGCCGTTCAGCAGGTAGGCACCGTGCCACAGCGCCAGCAAACCGGAGATGGTCACGACGGGACGCACGATCCTCATCATGCCACGGCCCCCCCGTGACCGGCCCCTGTGAGGCGGTGCAGCAACTCGCCCTGCAAGGCCAGGACGTCCCGATCGGTCGGATCACGGGGGGGCGCGCCCGGGGGGACCAAGGCCTCGTCGAGGGTGGCCGGACGACCATGCAGCACATGCACCGCATGGCCCATCCTCAGCGCCTCCAACGGGTCGTGCGTCACCAGCAACACCGTCCGCCCCGCCAGCAACCGAGCGGTCAGGTCCTGGAGACGCAACCGCGTCAGAAAATCCAGCGCCGAGAACGGCTCGTCCATCAGCACGACCGGGCGGTCTTCCATCAACGCCCGGGCCAGCGAAACCCTTTGGCGCATACCGCCCGACAAAGCACCCGGTCGGTCAACCAGACGATCACCCAGACCGACCTCGGCCAACAGCGCGCGTGCCCGATCTCGCGCCGGCCCCAACGGCTCCCCGCGCAACCGAGCACCGAGCACCGCGTTGTCGAGCACGCTGGCCCAGGGAAGAAGAGAATCGCGCTGGGCCATGTAAGCCACCCGGCCGGTCAGCGGTCCGCCATCGTCGCAGCGGATCGTGGCACGGGCGTGTGCGCCGTCCTCCAGTCCCGCCAGCAGCCGCAACACGGTGGATTTGCCCACTCCGCTCGGCCCCAGCAGAACGGTCATCCGTCCCGCCGTGAGGGTCAGCGACAGGTCGTCGAACAGCCGCGTGTCGTCATACGAAAGGTGGGCGCCCGACAGGCGCACCCCCAGGCCGGCACCCGCCTGCGCCGTGGGATCAGAAAAATGATCTGTCGTGGACTGCCCATCAGGCGTCATGGTCGCTCACCCTTCCCTCCGCCGGTCTCAACCGGATCAGGTTCAAGGGGTCGCTTCCCGTCCCGCATGGGTTTGGAAGCCTCTCAGCCGGACACGCCGGCTCCCCCAGGTGTTGGTTTCGTGACAATGCCAAGCACGCGCAGGCCGGTCAAGGACCGGTGCTGACACCTAAGCCTTACGCACCGCCAGCACGGCGTTCAGGCCGCCGAAAGCAAAGCTGTTGGACAACGCGGTGACGATGGGCACGCGGCGGCCCTCATTCACCACCACGTCCAGCGGACACTCGGGATCAATCTCGGTCACGTTCAGGGTCGCCGGGATGAACCCCTCCTGAAGTGCCACGATGCAGGCCACCAGTTCCAAACCGCCGGCCGCGCCCAGCGCGTGGCCGTGCGCCGACTTGGTCGAGGAGACCGGCAGACGATCAGCATGATCCCCGAACACGGCCCGGATCACCTTCGCCTCGGTGGCATCATTGGCGGTCGTCGCGGTGCCGTGGGCGTTGATGTGGTCCACATCCCCGGGCCTCAAGCCGGCGTCGTCCAAACAAGCCTGGACGGATCGCGCCGCGCCCTCGACGGAGGGGAAGGTGATGTCACCGGCGTCCGCGCTCATGCCGAAGCCGATCATCTCGGCCAGGATCGTCGCGCCCCGCGCCTGGGCATCCTCCCAGCGCTCCATCACGAACACGCCGGCGCCCTCGCCGACCACCATGCCGGTGCGGTCCTTGCTGAACGGACGGCAGGTGTCGCGGGAGACCACACGCAACGCTTCCCAGGCCTTCAGGTTGCCGAAATTAACCAGGGCCTCGGTGCCGCCCACCACGGCGCGGTCGGCCATGCCACTCCGCACCATTTGGAAACCCAGGCCAATGGCGTGGTTGGCGCTGGCGCAGGCGCTCGTGACGGCGAACGACGGCCCGGTGATGCCGTGGGCCATGGTGATATGGCTGCACGCGGCATTGCCCATGGCCCGCGGCACGGTGAACGGGTTGACCCGTGTCTTGCCTTCCTTGAACAGGCGGGTGAAGCCGTCCTGAAGGGTGGCGATGCCGGCCCCGCCGGTGCCGATGATGCAGGCCGAGCGATGGCCGACCTCGGGATCGGCGCGGAAATCGAGCCCCGCCATGGCAATGGCCTCGTCGGCGGCAGCCAGACCGAATTGCGCAAACGGATCCAGCAAGGGCAGCCGATCCTTGCCCAGCCGCCCCTCGGCATCGAACCCGCGCACCTGACCGACGACGGAAATGCCCTTGGGCACCTCGTCCATGCCCTCGGGCGGCAGCAGGCCGTTGCGGCCGTCAAGTAAGGCCCGACGGAAGGTTTCGACGTCGTTTCCGATGGCGGAGACGACGCCCATGCCGGTGATGGCGACACGGATCATGCGTGGAGCATCCTGGTCACGAAGAACTGCGAGCGAGAGGCACGGCGATCAGGACTGTTTGGCGACCTCGGCCGCGACAGCATCAATGACATCGCCCAACGTACCGAAATCGCTGTCCAACGTATTGGCGTTATAGGGAATCTCGATATCAAACTCTTCCTCGACCGCGAAAACGATTTCAACGAAATCGAGGGATGAGATCTCCAGGTCCTTGATGCTCGCGTTGCGCGTCAAACGCTCGCGCGGCACCTCGGTCTTGTCGACGACGATATCGAAAATCTTTTGTTCCAGATCGCTCATTGTTCCCGACCGTCCCTTTGGTCTTGTGTACGCCCCATCGACACACCGGCGGCGCCCACCGCAGCCTTGAGAGCCTTGACGTCCTTGAAGAGGCTCTTGAGCCGTCCGACGAGCATATGAGTTTCGAACGCCCGCTCGCGCTCGACCGCCGGATACCCGTAATAGACTGCCCGCCCCTTCAGACTGTTGCCCACACCGCTGCCGGCAGCAACCACGGCATCATCGCCGATCGTGACGTGATCCGCCACTCCGACGCCGCCCGCCAGCACGACGCGATTCCCGATCTCGGCGCTCCCGGCGATACCCACGCGGCCACACAGCATGCAGTGGGAGCCCACCTTGACGTTATGGCCGATCAGAACGAGGTCGTCGATCTTTGTGTGATCGCCGATGCGGGTGTCGCTCAGCGTGCCCCGATCCAGGCAGGCATTGGCGCCGATTTCGACATCGTCGCCCACGGTGACGGCGGCCAGCGAATGAATGCGCACGAGTCCGGTATTGGTGGCCTCGACGCGCCCGGTTTCCTTGGCGCTTTCGACGCTGCCCTTCTCCGGCGTGACGAAGCTGAACCCGTCCGCCGCCAGACTGGCATTATGATGGATGATCACGCGGGCGCCGATGGTGCACCCCGAACCGATGCGCGCTCCGGAATGGATCAGGCCGTTCGGCCCGATGCGCGCGCCGGCTCCAACGCTGACATGCGAGCACAGCACGGTGCGGTCGCCGATCTCCGCCCCAGCCGCGACATAAACGAACGGCCCGATGGCGACATCGACCCCCAGAACAGCGCCGTCCTCGACCACCGCGCTGGGATGGACCCCGAGCGCCACCGGCGGCGCCGGCGCGAAGGCCGCCGTCAAGCCGGCCATGGCCATCGGCGGTCGCCCCACGGCGATGACGGCGTCAACGGCGCCCTCGGGCACGTCCCCGACACGATCCGCCCTGACCATCGCGACGCGCGCCGGACAGTCCTTCAGCAGGGGCAGAAGGGCGTGGTCCATGGCCACGGCGACATCCTCCGCCGACCGGGCCTCGGCCGGATGGCAGGGACGGCGGACGGCCAGCGCCCCGTCCCCATGGAGTTCAGCGCGCAACAGTGCGGCCAATTCGGCTGCGGTCATCATATAAGATACGATCCGGTTCAGGCGGGGCGCGTGGTCAAGTTTGGGTGACCATAGGGCCTAGTTCCCGACAAGGCAACGGGCACGCTAACACCTCACACGCGCCCCAGCCATGGTGTGTCCTCGGGCGCGAGCAACACTTGGCACCCGCGCGCCCGGATGGTCTGACGCCGCATCCGCCGCCCGGCCTCCACCAGACGCGCCTCGGCGGCGGCAATGGTCTCGCGCTCACCGCGCCGGTCGGCATCATCGAACACGACCACGCCGCTCGGACTCAGCGCCGCAGGGATGACGTCAAGCACCCCCGCGCGGCCAAACCTCCGAGCCCCGCCAGGCCCATCAACCAAAACCAGGTCAAAGGGCTCCTGAAGGATCGTCGGCGGCAAACGGTATGCCGGAAAGCCGTTCCGCCCCCATCGGCGCATCTCCACAGGACACAGGTGAACCGCATGCCTCACCCGTCCACTGATGTCGGCATGCCAACCGGGATCCCCCTCGATGGTGTGGACTTCCATCGGATGGGCCGCGCCCAGCGCATCCAACAGCAGGGAGGTCTGGCCAGCCCCCAGGTCAAGCACACGGGCCGGCTGGTGCAACTGCACGCACCGCAGCGTCAGAAAAAGCATTGAAGCGTTCGCACCGGCCCCGAATGGCCGATAGATGAAGGGAAGTTCAAGCTCACGCAGGGCGTCCCGGAACAGGTCCAGAAAGACCAACTCGTCAATCACCGGCCCGAGCACGCTGGCGGAGCGGTTGCGAAGGTAACGGGTCAGGCCCATGGAAGCTCCTCGGATCAATCCTGAATACGGTGATGACCCCGCCATGGGCCATCTCCGACGGCGGAGGGCGGACGATACCGCTCGCACCCACCCCCGCCAAGGGAATCCTTCGGACGACCCGTGCCGCTCCTAGGGAGCGTTGCATGGGTCCTGAATCACGCAACACGCTCCAATTCTTGGATTGTAGACAAACCGTCGTCGCGATCCGATCCGGATCGCTCGGAAATGGGTCTCGTTCGGCATCGCCGCCCAAGCCCCCCTTGGGAGTCTTTCGGCCAACCCACCTTTGCCACATTCGAGCGATAGGGTTCGGCCAATGATCGACCTAAGCGGCCGCCGCGAACCGTCAGGCGTCGCGCTCCGCCACGCGAGACGAGGAGAATGAGGGCATGATCCGGTCCACGAAGCCGCGCCGCGTCTGGTGGCGCTCCGATGTCCTGATCCCCGTTCTGATCGGCCTGTGGGCGTTCGGGCTGGGCTTGGCGGCGCCCATCGCGTCGGCCCGGGCCGACGATCTGCCCGCATCCGCCTCCCCTCTTGTCACACAGATGCATCAGCAGGAGCGGCTGAGACCACTGTCCCGGGACGCCCGGGCCCACGCGCGAGACCTGCTGGCGCGAACCCCGAACGACGACTCCTGGGATCTGCGCCGGGACGCGCTGGACCGCTACAGCGCGGCCATCCAGCACGACCGGGACCGCGACGCCATCCGCGCCCTGGAGGACTATATTGATGCTGGCGGTGACCAGGATTCGGATCGCTGGCGTTCCCTGGCCGTGCTCCGCCTCAAGCTTGACCCCCGATCGCGCGACGGCGTGCTGGCTGCCTGGACCGCCTTCGCCACAGCCAACCGCGACAACGACCGGACCGCAGCCCTGACGCTGCTGGGAGAGGTGGCGGCCCACGTTGGCGACCGGTCACTGGCGATCACCTTTTATCAGGCCGCGCTGGCCTATCTCGACGATGCCGACACCCGGAACCGGCTGGCCGACCTCGCGGGCAGCACTCCCGTGCTGGCCAAGATGACGGGCCGCATCGAACAGGACGTGCCCGAGATCTGCCTGACGTTCACCGCCGAGACCGTGGACGACGGTTCGGTGCGTTACGAGGATTTCGTGGCCGTCGACCCCACCGAGGACCTCGTGGCACGGACGGACGGCGGCGCGCTGTGCGTCTCGGGTTTTCCCCACGGGTCCGAGGTGACCGTGACGACGCGGAAGGGACTGCCTCTGGCCGGCGGAGTCACATTGGGAGAAACCCAGGACTGGGGGATCGAAATTCCCAACCGCGCTCCACGCGTGGCCTTCGTCGGGGACTCCCATGTGCTGCCGGCGCGCGGCGGTCAGGGCCTGCCCCTGGAAACCGTGAACGTCGAGCGGGTAACCCTGGAGATCTACCGCCTGCCCGCACGCGGGTTGGCGCGGGCTCTGAACACTCGCGACGTTTTCCAGAACCTGGCCGGCTGGGCGGCCAGTACCCTGCGCGAGGAAACCGGGGAGCTGGTGTGGTCCGGTGAGATGGACACGCCCTACGAGCCCAACCGTCAACGCCGCAGCGCGGTGCCCTTCGCCGAGGCGGTGCCCAACCCAGAACCGGGCCTGTACGCGGTGACGGCGACCATCGCTTCGCGACCGCCCGAGCACTGGCAGGATCGCCCGACGCAATGGGTTCTGGTCACTGACATCGGCCTTCAGACCTTCCACGGCGACCGCGAGGTGATGGTTGCGGCGCGCTCGCTGGAAACGGCCCGGCCGCTGCCCGGCGTCGAGATCGCTCTGATCGCCCGCAACAACGACGTCCTGGGCACCGCCGTGACGGACGCCGACGGCCTCGCCCGCCTGCCGGCCGGCCTGCTGAAGGGCGAGGGAGGCAACAGCCCGTCCCACTTGGCCGCGACCCTGGCGAACGGTCAGGACGGCGCGTTCCTTGACCTGGGCCGTCCGGCGCTGGATCTGTCCGACCGGGGAATCGGCGGGCGCGAGGCGCCCGGCCCGCTGGATGCCTATCTGTACCTCGAACGCGGCATCTACCGTCCGGGTGAGACGGTCGAACTGATGGCGCTGCTGCGCGACGACCGCGCGATGGCCGTCACCGGCCTGCCTTTGACGCTCAAGGTCATGCGCCCGGACGGCGTCGAGGTCCACCGCGAGGTGGTCACCCCCGATTCCGGCGGTGGCGCGCATGTGCGCCTGCCGACCAGCGACTCCGACCGGGTCGGCGCCTGGACCGTGACCGCCCACGCCGAGCCGGAGGGACCGGCCATCGGCCGCGCAACGTTCCAGCTTGAGGACTTCGCACCCGCCCGCATGGAGGTGCTGCTTGCGGCCGCCGAAAACGCCGTGCTGCGCCCGGACGGAACCGTGCCCGTCGGCGTCGAGGCCCGCTATCTCTACGGCGCCCCGGCCGGCGGTCTGGCCGCCGAGGCCGAGATGATCCTGCGGGCCGAGCCCCAGCCCTTCGGCGACACGTTCAAGGACTTCTCGTTCGGTCTCGCCGACGAGCGGTTCGAGCCGTGGCGCTCGGATCTGACCATCGCCGACACCGACGACCAGGGCCGCACCCGGGTCGAGGCGATGCTGGATGAGGTCCCGGACACCACCCTGCCCTTGTCCGCGCTTGTGCGGGTGACCGTGCTCGAACCCGGCGGGCGGCCGACCAACCGCGCCGTCTCGGTCCCGGTGCGCGTGCGCGACTCCCTTGTCGGCCTGGACCCTCTATTCGAGGGCGGCGCGACAGACGAGGATAGCCGCGCCGAGTTCCGCGTGCTGGCTGTGGATGCCAGCGGCGAACCGCTGGCCAACCGCACCCTGCGCCTGATCCACTATGCCGAGGACTGGGACTACCAGTGGTACCAGGAGGGCGACGGCTGGCGCTATCGCGCGGTCGTACGCGACCGCCGGCTTGACTCCCGCGACCTGACCACCGGCGTCGACGGCCTCGTCGAGGTTTCCCTGCCGGTGGACTGGGGCCGCTACCGCGTCGAGGTCGCCGACATGGCCAGCGGCGCCGTCTCCAGCCTGCGCTTCCGCGCCGGCTGGCGGGTGGCCGGGCCGGGCGCCCAGGACACCCCCGACACCCTGCGCATGACCAGCGAATCCGACACCTATGCCGTCGGCGACACGGCCCGCGTGGCGCTGGACCCGCCGTTCGCGGGCGAGGCCCTCGTCACCGTATTGGGGCAGGACGTGCTGGACACGCGCACCGTTTCCGTTCCGGAGGACGGGCTCGTCGTCGACCTGCCGGTCACCGAGGCCTGGGGCGCGGGCGCCTATGTCACCGCCACCCTGTTTCGGCCGGGCACCGACACCGCACGCGGCCCCGGCCGCGCCGTGGGTGTGCAGTGGGTCGCCGTGGACATGGCCGACCGCACGCTTGATGTCACGCTTGACACGCCGGAGACGATGCGCCCGCGCGGGCCGCTGGAGATCCCGATCTCCGTGGCCAATGCCAGCCCCGACACCCGGGTCACGGTGGCCGTGGTCGATGAGGGGATCCTGCAACTGACCGGATTCCAGACGCCGCGTCCGGACGCCTTCTACCACGGCAAGCGCCGCCTGGGCGTGGAACTGCGTGACGCCTACGGCGCGCTGATCGACGGCCGCGACGCCACCTTTGGCCGGTTGCGCACCGGCGGCGACGCGGCCGGACGCCATGCCCCAGGCCTGCCCGACAAGACGGTCAAGCCGCTGGCGTTCTTCTCCGGTCCCGTGGACCTGGACGACGACGGCCGCGCCACCGTGCGCGTGGACATTCCCGCCTTCAACGGCCGCGTGCGCGTCATGGCGGCGGCCTACGACGCGCGCGGGGTCGGCCACGGCGAGGCCGACGTGACCATCCGCGACCGCATGGTGTCGCTGGTCACCCTGCCCCGCTTCCTGGCGCCCGAAGACCGCGCCGCCCTGCACATCACCCTCGACAATGTCGAGGGGCCGGGTGGCGACTGGACCGTCGCGGTCGAAACGACGGGGAGTGTCGGCGTGGCTTCGAACGGCACCGCTACGCTCTCCATCCCCACCGGCGGCCGCGCCGAGCATGTCGTCACCCTGAAGGGCGACCACATCGGCGGCGGCACCGTGGCCCTATCCATCACCGCGCCCGACGGCAAGGTGGTCGCGCAGAGCTGGGGCCTGTCCACGCGGCCGGCGGCAACGCGCGAGACCCGCGCCGTGGCCCAGCGCCTGGAGCCGGGCCAGAGCCTGCCGGTCGATCCGGCCGTGCTGGACGATCTGGCGCCGGAAAGCGCCAGCCTGTCGGTCAGCCTGTCCACCCTGCCCAACCTGGGGCTGGCGGGTCTGCTGCGCGACCTGGACCGCTATCCCTATGGCTGCGTGGAACAGACCGTCAGCCGGGCGCTGCCGCTGCTGGTGGTCGCGGACGTGGCGGCGGCGGCCGGCATCCTCGATCCGGATGACCCGAAGGACCTGGAAACCCGCGTCGCGGACGCCGTCGCCCGCGTCGTGGCCCGTCAGGACGGCATCGGCGGCTTCAGCCTGTGGGGCGGCGGAGAACGACAGGTCTGGCTGTCCGCCTATGCCACGGAGTTCCTGTTGCGCGCCCACGAGACCGGACACCATGTGCCGGCCTTCGCCCTCGACCGCGCGCTGAACTTCCTGGAAGACACCGTGGTCGGCCTCGACTTCCCGGACGAGGCCCTGCCGGCGCGGACCTACGCCCTGTATGTTCTGGCGCGGGCGGGCGTGGCCGATCCGGGCGCCCTGCGCTACGTCCACGATGCGTACCTGAACCGCATGCCGGCGCCCTTGCCCCGCGCGCACCTGGGCGCTGCGCTGGCCATGATCGGCGACACGAAGCGGGCCATGTCGGCCTTCGACGCGGCCGTTCAACCGTCCGTGCTGCTGTCGTCGATGACCGACGCCGAGCAGGATCGCGATCCCTACGGCTCGGACTTGCGCGATATGGCCACCACCGTGGCGCTGATGGCCGAGTCCGGCATCGGCGACCCGCTGGCCCGTGTCGAGGATCTGGCCCGGGAGCGCATGGCCCGCCCCCATCTCAGCACCCAGGAACAGGCCCGGCTGGTGATGGCGGCCGCCGCGATGCGGGAGTTGCAGGGGCCGTTGTCCGTGAGCATCGAGGGCGCCGAGGCATCCCCCATCGGTACTGGACTGGCCCTTGTCACACCCTCCATTGAGCAGGTGGCCGACGGGATCACCGTGGAGAACACTGGTCCCGGCGTGGTCACCATGCTGGTGAGCGGCGACGGCATGCCGACCCGCCCGCAACCCGCCCTCCAGAACGGTCTGTCGGTCACGCGGACCTTCTACACCCTGGAAGGCCGGCGCATCGATCCGCAGGATGTGAATCAGAGCGACCTGATGGTGGCGCTGATCTCGGGCGAGGCCACCGATCCGACCGCGCTGGGCGACGGGCGCACGCACCACCTGCTGGTGGTCGATCTTTTGCCGGCCGGGCTGGTGCTGGAGAATGCCGCCGTCGGCGAGGGACGGGGAATCGAGGGTATGAGCTGGCTGCCCGACCTTGACCGCACCGACCATGTGGAACTGCGCGACGACCGCTTCGTCGCCTCGATCCCCGTGACCCGAAAGGATCCGTCCTTCACCATCGCCTATCTGGCGCGCGCGGTGACCCCGGGCGTGTTCACCATGCCCGGGGTTTTCGTCGAGTCCATGTACCGGCCCGATCTGCGCGCGCGGGACGCGGCCGATCAGATGATCATTGTCCCGCGCTGACCTTTGCCCCCGCGTCGGCCGCATCGTTCGCGGCCGACGCCCTATCCACCGGAATGGCGATCTCGTTGCGGCGCAGGAAGGGCACGGTCCAGATCGGGTCATAAACCCACGTCACCGGTGGCCCGCTGGCGCGCCAGTCGCTGTGCGCCAGACGGTCGCGCAGAATGCGGGTGTTGCGCCGCTCAGAGGGGGTTGAGCGCCAGCCACTGAAGCGCCGCACGGCCACGTCCTGTGCCGGCAGGGCCACCAGACGCACCCTCGGGTTCGTGGGCTGCGGCGCGGTGTCGATGGTGTAGTCCGCTGGCAGCATGAAGCGGATGAAGCGCGCCTGCCCGGGCTTGTTGGCCATCTCGACCGGCGTGGTCATGGCGATGGTCGCGCCCTCCTCGGGCTCCATCGCCACCGGCACGGTCATCGCGATTTTGCGCGTGCCCGTGTTGGCGCCGGTGATGTAGTCGTACAGCCGCATGAAGGGGCGGCCGCCGCCGTCGCCCATGTCGGTCTCGACGGCCACCCGTTCACCGTAGCGGCGGATTTCCATGGCTTCGCCCAGGCGGGCCTGAACAGTATAGGCGGGTTCCTCGGTCCCGGAACGGTCGCCCAAAATCTGTGAGCCGGCCATCAGTCCTCCTCCGATCACTATAGTGAGACCAACGACGGCACTGACGAGAAGCATGCGTTTCATGACGAGCGTACCCTTCGGGTCATTGCCGTTTCATGCCCCGTGTTACGCCGGCCATGGGAGGATGGATCACGGGGCGACATACCGGCCGACGACAAGATTGAATCATCCGGCCTGGAATCACGATGCCGAACCAACGTTCTTGCATCTTTGCAGTTCTCGCCGCGGCGCCCCTTTGGGCCGCGCGGTTCCGGACCTCCGAAAAAGTCATCCCTTTCGTCGGCGGTATCAGTCAATCCTGCGAGGGTTTGGTCTTCTGCTTGTAATACCGCGTCTGCGGGCTGCCATCCCACACCACGGGCTTTTCCAGCCATTTCTGAATGAACGTCCACGACTGGCGATAGCCGTTGTGCGGCAGGGTGCAGGCCATGCAGTCCTTGCGCTTGATGCCGTTCTTGTCGGTGAACACCTCGTAGGGGCCGGGGCACTCGAACGCGATCAGCGGGCAATAGCAGAACAGACAGTTGAACTCGCCGCGCACGCCCTCGTGGCAGGGTAGAAAGGGACACCGCGTGTTGGTGAAGCCCTTGAAGCCCTCGTTGGTGGTCGTGTCCTTCGGCTGCATGGCCGCGTCTCCCATATTCGGAGTCCGCCCCGGCATATGGGCCCTGAACCGGGGCCTGAAAAGACGGGGGGCCGCATCCCGGTGTCCGGAACGCGGCCCCTCGCCGATGGACTCGAACGCCGGAGGGCGCTCGACAACATTTGACGGTTTGGCACATCGTCGTCGCGATCCGTTCCGGATCGCTCGGGATTTGCTCTGGCTACTTGCCCCGCACGTATTTCTGTTCGTGGCGAAGGCCCATGTACAGGGTCACGCACATGGCCAACAGCACCAGGGTGAACGGCAGGCCGACGGTGATGGACGCTGCCTGCAACGCGCTCAGGGCACTGGCCCCACCCACGAACAACAGGACGGCGGCGATCACGCCTTCCATGACGGCCCAGAAGATGCGCTGAGGCACCGGCGCGTCAAGCTTGCCGCCAGCGGTGATGCTGTCGATCACCAGCGAGCCCGAGTCCGACGAGGTGATGAAGAACACCAGCACCAGACAGATCGCCAGGAACGATGTCACGGAGGCCAGCGGCAGGTTGTCCAGCATCTGGAACATGGACAGGGTGTAGTCACCGATGCCGCCGGCCAGCTCGCCGACGCCGGCCTTGACCTGCTCGACGCCGGTGCCGCCGAACACGGTCATCCACACGATGGTGACGGCCACCGGCACCAGCAGCACGGCGGTGATGAACTGGCGTACCGTGCGACCGCGCGAGACGCGGGCGATGAACATGCCGACGAACGGCGACCACGCGATCCACCAAGCCCAGTAGAACACGGTCCAGTCGTGCATGAAGGAGCCGTCCTCACGACCCCACCACTTGCTCATGGGCACCAGGACCTCGGCGTAAGACAGCGAGGTCAGCAGAAAGCCCTTGAGGATCGTCATGGTGGACGCGGTCAGGAACACGAACAGCAGCAGCAGCAGCGCCAAGCCCATGTTGATGTTGCTGAGCACCTTCACACCGCCGTCCAAGCCACGAATGACCGAGATCACCGCCACCGACGTCACGCCAACGATAATCGCGATCTGGGTGTTGATGCCGGACGGAATCCCGAACAGGTATTCCAGACCACCGGCCGCCTGCTGGGCACCGAAGCCCAGCGACGTGGCCAGACCGAAGATCGTGGCCAGCACGGCGATGACGTCGATGACGTTGCCGAACCAGCCCCAGGACTTGTCCTGCACCAGCGGATAGAACGCCGAGCGGATGGTCAGCGGCAGGCCCTTGTTGTAGCAGAAGAAGGCCAGCGACAGCCCGACCACGGCATAAATGGCCCACGGATGCAGGCCCCAGTGGTACATGGTCGCGCCCATGGCGTTGATCTCGGCCTCGGGCGTGTTGGGCTCAACGCCGAGCGGCGTGCCGAACCAGTTGGTGTAGTAGCCGACGGGCTCCGCCACGCTCCAGAACATCAGGCCGATGCCCATGCCGGCGGCAAACAGCATCGCGAACCATGACATCAAAGAAAATTCTGGCGTGGCATCATCACCGCCCAGTCGGATGCTTCCGACCGGCAGGAAGATGAGAACTAGGCAGAAAATCACAAAAATGTTGCCGGCGGCCAGAAACAACCAATCGAAGTTATTGATAGACCAAGCCTTGGCGCCATCAAAAACTTCCTTGGCCTGGTCTGGAACCAGCAAGGTGCCGACCACAAAAGCCAGGATCAGAAGCGCGGAAACCCAGAACACGGGGTTATGAATGTCCATCCCCATCGCCTGGATATTGTCCTGACCGACCTCGTATTCAGTCTCGTAGAGTTGCTCCGGTGGTGGTGACATTGTTCAGCTCTCCCATTGCGCGGTCCTTGGTCCAGCAACCGCTTGGTGGTGTCAGAGCGAGAAAGAACCTGACGTCCTTTTTCTCAGTGTTTCCTTCGTGTTGACCACTGGTGCCCGGCGAAGGCGTCTCCCGGCTTCGCCAGCCATACCCGACCTTGCGACCTTGCGTCCGACGACAGCGCCCGACTCAAGGCCCGCCATACGCCGAACGCACGTCGACATCGGCCCTTGCGGGCTTTGTCGATCTCACCCCGATGCAAGGGTGGGGACGGCTGCGGTGACGGGAAACCCGCCCGATCCGTGGTCCGGCAGGACCCGACACGGAAGCGTGGGCTATCATGCCCCTGGCAGATCCGGCACGCCCTGTCCACTGGGGCGGACATACCGGGACAACCCGCACTGATGGCCAAGGGCACATCATCCGGCGGACGGCAGACCCTACCCAATCGAATGACGGGACGCAACCGGACGGACGAAACAGCAACCGTCACCCCGTCAGAACCCGTCGGATCGTGCCGTAAAGTTCGTTCAGACTCAGGGGCTTGCGCAGGATGGCGTCGGCCATGTCGGCCAGATCGCCAAAGGTCGCATCCCCCTCCACGGCAAACCCGCTGGCCAGAATGATCGCCAGATCGGGATGCGCGGCTTCGGCGGCGCGCAGCAAAGCTCCGACGTTCCCGCCCGGCATCGCCACATCGCTGACCAGCACATCGTACTGCGCTTGATCAAGGGCACGGAGCGCCGCCGCCACATCACCGGCGACCGTCACACCGCATCCCTCCTCGCGCAGGAAGTCGGCGATCTCGGTCGCCGCCTCGATTTCATCCTCGGCCAGCAGCACCCGAATTCCACCCGTCCCGGACGCGTCCCGATCAGGACGTTCCGTTGCGTCGGAACCAGCCGACAGGTCACCGCCCGCACCGGAGCCCGCCCGGGCCAAATCCAGACGGGCGCCCCGCAAGGCCCCCTGGTCGTCCACCAGCATCATCAAATGCCCGTCCAGACCGGCCAGAGCCAACCCGGCCAGAACGACCCGCCGCGACAGGGAAAGATCGGGCACCACCGGCATCAACGGCAGTCCAAGGCGCACCACGTCATCGCGGGCCATATCCACGCTCAGGCGACCATCGCCGACCACCGCCGCGTCGGAATCCACCCGCACGATGAGTGACCGGACGCTGCCTCCGCGCACAGGGCGCTCTTCCAGGTCCGCGTCGCCGCCCAGGGCATCAGCCAACACGGTCATCACGGCAAAGGCCACCTGGAGAAGAAGCACGGGCTCGCCCCACACCCCGGGGGGATCGGACGCCGCGATCACCTCCGCCTTCAGGCCGGCCGCCCGCAGGGGCGAGCGTGCCAGAACGGCAGCCCGGTTGATGACGGCGGCGATATCCACGACCTCCAGATCGGCGGCTCCGTGGATGGCAGGCGCCCCCTGGACCAATGACACCGTCTCGAACAACGCCTCGGCCTGATCGGCCAAGCGGGCGAATCGCTCGGCTGCGGATGCGCTGTCCGTGGCGGAGGTGCCGTCCTCCGCCTCCAGCGCCGCCCGCTCCGCCGTCAGTCGGATGATGTTGAGAGGCTGGCTCATCTGGTGCGCCAAGGCCCCGCCCATCTCCCCAAGCAGGGCGTGACGCGCCATCACCGCCATCATCTCGTCGTAGGCCGCCCCATCACCGCTGCCTTGGCCGGACTGCTCCTCGGTCAGTCGGCAGGGCCACAACGCATACAGAACGGCGCCCCCGTCCCCGGCCGACGGCGAGAGGGACCGTGCCCAGAACCAGAACGGTGCCAGTGTCCCATCGGGCAGCGGCAGATTGACCCAGTCGCTCTGATACTCCCGCGCAAGCGTTGGCAAACGGCCGGACCAAGCACCGGGATCCGCCTCGTCGGAAACCCCAAGCAACCGTCGCGCCCGTCGGTTCATGTCGAGCGGACGCCCTCCGGCATCGGCGATCAACACGGCCTGTGGCACGATGTCCAGCGCCGCGGCGCGCACGGCGTCGGTTGGTCCTGTCCTGTTGTCCCGCTCCGAGTTCGACATCTCCCCCCCTCGACGGATTGGGCCCCCAACAACGCCGCATGGCACGGATCGGTTTCATGTCCCGACCGGGTGCTCCTAAATCCGATCCCGCCGACCATGGCCCGATCCACGCCGGGCGTCCAGTCCCGACACGGAGGACCAGCACCATCCCCCATTGGCGTTCGCGTGATCGTTGACGGCTGCGGCCGGGTTGGTCACAGTGCGCCCATGATGCCAAACCGTTCCGATCCTGACGTCTTTCACTCTCGGCCGTCCTCCAAACCGCCGACCCAGCCTTCGCGGCAGGACCGCAGCGCGGCCGCGCTGCGCGCCAATCTGGCGCGCCGCAAGGAACAGGCGCGCGTCCGTTCCTCGCAAGGCCCGGGCGTGGTCCCGTCCCACCCATCCGGGTCGGACCCAGACGGAGAGTCCGCCTGATGGCCGTCATGCACGACACCTGGATCCGCGAACGCGCCACCCGCGACGGCATGATTGAACCCTTCGTGGACCGCCTGGAACGCGCCGGCGTCATCTCCTACGGCCTGTCGTCGTACGGTTATGACGCCCGCGTGTCCGGCGAGTTCAAGGTCTTCACCAACGTTGATTCGGCGGTGGTCGATCCCAAGGCGTTCTCCGACAAGAGCTTCGTGGACCGTCATGTGGACGATTTCGTCATCATTCCCCCGAACAGCTTCGCGCTTGCCCGCACGGTCGAGTATTTCCGCATTCCGCGCGACGTCCTGGTGATCTGCCTGGGCAAGTCCACCTATGCCCGGTGCGGCATCATCGTGAACGTGACCCCCCTGGAACCGGAATGGGAAGGGCACGTCACGCTGGAGTTCTCCAACACGACACCGCTGCCGGCCAGGGTCTACGCCAACGAGGGGGCTTGTCAGTTCATCTTCCTTCAGGGCGCCGAGACCTGCGCCGTTTCCTACCGCGACCGCAAGGGCAAGTATCAAGGACAGCAAGGTGTCACACTCCCGCGCCTCTGACGATCTGCTGATCGACCTGCCACACGAACCCATCTCGACCAGCCGCGCGCCTCAACAGGGGAAAGCTGGCATCATGGACTGCATCCGTATCGAGGGCGGCCACCGCCTGGACGGCACGATCTTCATCAGCGGCGCCAAGAACGCGGCGCTGGCCTTGATGCCGGCGTGCCTGCTGTCCGACCGGCCGCTGACCCTGACCAACGTGCCGCGGCTGGCCGACATCGCCTCCATGATCAGCCTTCTGGGGCTGCATGGCGCCTCGGTGGATGCTGCCTTCGACAAGGGCGACGCGGACACGACCGACCGCCGCCTGACCTTGCACACTCGCACCATCGCCGACGCCACCGCGCCCTACGACATCGTCCGAAAGATGCGGGCGTCCGTCCTGGTGCTGGGACCGCTTGTGGCCCGGCATGGCCACGCCCGTGTCTCCCTGCCCGGCGGCTGCGCCATCGGCACCCGTCCCGTCGATCTGCACCTGAAGGCCCTGGAGGCGCTGGGCGCCGAGATCATCCTCGACGGCGGCTATATTGAGGCCCGCGCCCCCTCGGGCGGGCTGCGGGGCGGCACCATCGTCTTCCCCTGCGTCACCGTCGGCGGCACCGAGAATGCCCTGATGGCCGCCACGCTGGCCCGGGGCGAAACGGTGATCGAAAACGCGGCCCGCGAACCCGAGATCACGGACTTGGCGACCTGCCTGAACGCGATGGGCGCGCGCATCGAGGGAATCGGCACCAACACCTTGCACATTCAGGGTGTGTCCAGCCTGACCGCGGCGACCCATGCCATCCTGCCCGACCGGATCGAGACCGGCACTTACGCTCTCGCTGCCGCGATCACGCGCGGCCGTTTGCATCTGAAACAAACGGATGCCGATCTGTTGCGGGCCGTACTGGAACACCTGGAGGAAGCGGGCGTGTCCGTCACCCCGGCCGACGACGGCTTCATCGTCGATGGCCGTGACAGAACCCCGCGCGGGGTCGACGTCATGACCAAACCCTACCCCGGCTTTCCCACCGACATGCAGGCCCAGTGGATGGCACTGATGGCCACGGCCGACGGGGCCTCGATGATCACCGAGAGCATTTTCGAGAACCGGTTCATGCACGTCCCGGAACTGGCGCGCATGGGGGCGGACATCAACATCCACGGCGGCTCGGCGATCGTGCGCGGGCGCGCGCGGCTGTCCGGCGCCCAGGTCATGGCCACCGACCTCAGGGCCTCGGTCTGCCTGGTTCTGGCCGGACTGGCCGCTGAGGGTACGACCACGATCAACCGCGTCTATCATCTTGATCGCGGCTATGAGACCGTCGAGGCCAAGCTGGCCGGCTGCGGCGCGGCCATCGAACGGGTCCGTGGATAAGAGGGGCGGCGGTCGTCCGCATCGGCCCTATGCGCCGTTTCCGGTGGCCCGCGCATCGGTGAAGCCGATGACGGCGATGATCTTGCGGCCGGAGTGATCGAAGATCGGGAAGCTCACCCGCCGATACGACCACGACCCGGGAAGGCGGATTCGGTGCACAAGCGGCGTCCGTTCGTGCGCCGCCAGAGCAAAATGCGCCGTGATCATGGCGCCCAAGCCCTGGGATGCATTGACCTCCAGCAAGTTTCGCCCGATCAGCGTTTTCCGGGTCACGCCGACCGGTATGCGCTGGTGCGGGCCGACGAATCCGACCCGGAATTGCTGGTCCTGCATGCCGTAGATTCCGGCCAGATCGAACAGCGACGTGTCGGCGATGTTCTGGATCGTGGCATCGTCGACGATCCCACCAGTCTGTTCCCAGATCGTGTAGAATTGCGCGCCTCCCGCTGGCGCCTCCTGGAGGTTGCGCCGCTCGGAGCGAACCGTGTTCGCGTTGGCGGCTCCGTCAACGTCATCCCGTCCGGCTTCCAGGCTGAAGGCCCGCATCTGTTTGATGCGGGTCAGTTCGGCCCAGACCTGCCACAGGTTGGCACAACAGAAGCTCGCCCAGCCGGTGATGAAAACCCGCATCACGACCCCTAGGCGCGGGACGTTCTGGTCCAGCCATGACATCAGGCTGTCACAGGCGTGATCGCTGACCATGATGGCGTGGCAATGGACGACCAGGGGCTGGTCGGCGGCCTCCTCGATAATGATCCAACCCAGGTCCCGGATCACGTACTCCGTCACCGGCTGGTCGATCACCGTCATGCCAAGCATGCGCCGGACACCGTCCTCCGGTGAAACCAGGGGTTGGGTTACGGTCCCCGTATCGGTCACGAACCGATACTGGCGCGAAGTCCCGGCAAGCGCCCGGATGACCTGAACCGGATCCTCGCCGCCACCCGCCTGGCATATGCTGAGCGCAACTTCGGCATCCTCCAGACGCCGGCGCTGTAAGGTCACGCCAAGTTCCCGCGCCCACGGCTCGTCACCACAGACTTCAACAATGAAAGCGGTAGGGTCGCGGGCCGCACGCGCAACAAGACAAAGGTTCGCGATGGTAGGGTGACCACCTTTACTCAACCAGGCCTTCACCGTGCTAGGATTTATTCCCGCCTGTGAAAGCCTGTGCGCCGCAACGTTTCCGGTGCCAAATTCCCGTTTCAGCGCCGCCTGCCAACGCTGGGTGAAAGTTTTGTCCCAATCGGAGATATCTTTGGCGTGCTTGGGCATTTACAGACTTCAGAATACGTCATGGGGTGGAACGACGGCTCATAACGCTCCGGAGACCCAACCGGATAGGGGGAGACCAATGGACATCAGCGAAGAAATCCATGAATTGAGCACAAAGCTCGGTGATCTCCTTTCGGAAGCATTGCGCCTGCAGGCCAGTGCCCGCCAAAAGGGCGACACCGAGGCCATCGAACGCATCTCCGCCTTCATCGCCGGTATGTCCGCGACCGAGCAGGCGTGCCTGCACACCGATCAGGGCGCCGGCGCCTTCATGCTGTCCCGTCTCGACGAAAATCGCATTCACTAAGGTCTAGTCCTTCTGGGCCGGCAAGAGCGAGACGAGGCCAGATTGGATCGGAACTCAAGCGACATGCCCATCTGCGTGGACCCGCCGATATCGATCAGAGTACCACGTTTTTTCACTGTGCGGCGACAAAGGCCGCAGGCCACCAGAAGTTCTCATTTTGCACCCGTCACTGTTCAGCCGGCTTTCGCTGGGTGTCTGACAGGAGCCCCACGCGCGGATCGGACTCCCTCCCCTGGATAGGGGAGGGCTGGGGTGGGGTTGATGCGAAAGGAGAAAGCGGCGCGACTATCAACTCGCTCCCTTCCCAACCTCCCCCCGAAGGCTATCCGATTCACACAACTTTACTCCTGCTCGTCATTGCGAGGAGCGAAGCCCAAATAAAATATATGGGGCAATCCGGGGCGGATACTTGCGTTTAGTGCCCTGGAGTGCTTCACCCTCGTCTTGCGACGAGGGTTCGCACGCAGGAATCCCCTCATTTCTTAAATATGCAATTAAATCAACAGGTTATCGCGCAGGCCGATGTCGTGAAACCCATTGATTTTGCGGCCCTTTTCCGAAATGCGGGGATTCCTGAGGGGTTCGCAATGACGAGTCACAGTGTCGCGCGAGCGAAGAGCCGCCGCTTCGGCGGGACGACGTGTGAATATGATAACCCCGAAGGGAGGAGGAGTCCGAGCGGTGCTGTTCCGTCCTTGGTCGCCCAGCCAAAATGAGAACTGCTGGCAGCCCCCCGTTTCGCAGGAAAGACGACTCTTTTCAGTCCGAATCGGCGGCGTGCCCGCAATGCGATGTCAACGATGCGCCGCTATTTGAAACATCATATAACAGTTCTCTCTGATCGCCCCGTTGGACAGGGCGCGTTCACCCGGCGCCCGGCGGCCTGTTCGCCCCCTTCACGGCCGCGACGAAGCGGGCCAGCGTGTCGGAAATCACGCCGCGTTCGAGCCGGACGTCCACCAACTGGAACCGCCCCGTGTCCCGATGCGCGGCGGCCAGCGCGGCCCTCAATTCGGCCCGTGTGCTGACCGCGTACCCGCGCCCCCCCATGACGTCCGCGAGCCGGGCGAATGGCCAGACATCAAGGTCATGGCAATGGCCCTCCGGCTGGAAGGTGCGCAGCATCTCCCAACTGGCGTTGTTGAAGACCACCACCAGCGGCGCCCAGCCGTAGCGAGCGCAAACGCCCAACTCCCACCCCGTCATCTGGAACGCACCGTCGCCCACCAGCACCAGCGGACGGCGCCCGCTGGCGGCCTGAACACCCAGGCCGGCTGGTACCCCGAAGCCCATGGTGGCGTAGTATCCCGGCGCCACCAGCGGCGTCTGCACCATGTCCATGGCCGTGAACAGGCAGTCGCCCATGTCGGCCGCGACCGGCATCGGCCCATGTTCCAGCAGCAGGTCGTTCAGGCCAGCGGCGATGTCGCGCGGCGTCACCGGCGCGTCATCAGCGATCAGCCCGAGCGGCGGCTCCGGCAGGGCGGCCGACGTGGTCAGGCGCGGATGACCGGGGGCCCGTTCCAGCAGGGCATCAATCAGGGCGCCCAACGGCACGTCCGGATAGGCATGAAAGCCGATCCGCACCGCCCGATCAGCCGCCAGCATGGCACCGCGCAAATCGACCCGCGCTCCCGACACGCCGAAGTTGGTGTCAGACATCAGCACACCCAGCATCAGCAGGCCGTCTGACTCCTCCACAACCCGGCTGACCTCGGGCCGGCCCGCCAACCCCATGTACGGTCCCACGACATTGGCCCGGCTCTCCGCCAGCAGCCCCCGGCCCATGAAGGTCGTGGCCACGGGAATGCCCAGCCGATGGGCCAGATCCGCCACCCGCTCCTCCAACCCGAAGCGGCGTACCTCCACCCCCACCAGCAGCACCGGCTGGCGCGCCCGGCCCAGCCGTTCCATGACCTCGTTGGCGCAGTCGGCCACGGCGGCCGGCTCGTACGGGGACGGCGGCAAGGGCGCAACCGGCGCACAGGGCGCATCGACGATGTCTCGCGGCACCTCGATGTAGACCGGCCGGCTCTGCTCCCGACAGGAGCGCAGCACCCGGGCGATGTCGGCCGGCGCGCGCACCGGATCGTCCAGCACCGCCTGATCGCAGGTGATCTCCTGGTAGATGCGGAACTGGCTGTCGAGGGTCTTCGCCTGATGATGCAGCAGCAGCCCCCGGGCGCCCTCCTTCACCCCCGGCGCGCCGGAGATCACAACGACAGGCGACTTCTCCGAGAACGCTCCAGCGATGGGGTTGACCATGTTGAGCGCACCGGCCCCGTAGGTCACGCACGCCACGCTAATGCCCTGATGCCAGCGCGCGGCGGCGTCGGCGGCGAAGCCCACGCCCGGCTCGTGCGACAGGGTGTACAGCGGCAGCAGATCGGCGCTCTTCTCCAGGTGACGGAAGAACGGCAGCGCGAAATCGCCGGGAATGCCGAACGCCTCGCGCGCGCCATGCGCCACCAGGGCCTCGATCAGAACGCGGGCAAGGGGCTTGATCATGGGTGGTCGTCCTCGCGAGGCCACACAGGGCGCCGGTTCAATCCCGAAACCGGTGGGTGATGGGATAGCGCCGGTCGCGGCCGAAGGCCCGCAGGGTGATCTTGACCCCGGGCGGCGCCTGACGGCGCTTGTATTCGGCGCCGTTGAGCAGGCGCCAGACACGGCGCACGGTCTCGGCGTCGTGGCCGGCGTCGATCATCTCGGCGACGCCGTGCTCGCCCTCGATCAGGCCGTTGAGAATGCGGTCGAGCACCGGATAGGGCGGCAGACTGTCCTCGTCCTTCTGGTCGGGGCGCAGCTCGGCGGTGGGCGGCTTATCGATGACGCGTTCCGGCATCACCGGGCCGTCCGGCCCCCGCATGCCCTCGGGCCGACCGTGGTCATTGCGCCAGCGGCTGACGTGAAAGACGGTGGTCTTGTAAACGTCCTTGAGGACCGAATAGCCGCCGCACATGTCGCCGTACAGCGTGGCGTACCCGACGCTCATCTCGCTCTTGTTGCCGGTGGACAGCACCATGGGGCCGAACTTGTTGGACAGCGCCATCAACGTCAGACCACGCGCGCGCGACTGGATGTTCTCCTCGGTCACGTCCGGGTCGCGCCCCTCGAACAGGCCGCCCAGCATCTGCTCGAAGGCCCTCATGGCCAGGCCGATGTTCACCGAATCGTAGCGCACCCCCAGCGTGCGGGCGCACGCCTCGGCGTCCTCCAGGCTTTCGGGCGAGGTGTAGGGCGAGGGCATCATGACGCACCACACCCGCTCCGGCCCCAGGGCATCCACCGCCACCGCCGCCGACAGGGCGCTGTCGATGCCGCCGGACAGGCCCAGGATCACCCCGGGGAAGCCGTTTTTTTCCACATAATCGTGCAACCCCGTGACCATCGCCCGATAAACGGCCTCGTCCTGACAAGGCTGCGGGGCCATGGGCACGGCGGAACAGGTCCAGGCCGCCCCGCCGCCGTGTGGTCGCGTCCAGGTGGTGGTGACGATGGCCTCCGACCACGACGGCAGGCGCCCGGCCAACGCGCCGTCGGCGGCAACGACAAACGACTCGCCCTCGAACACCAACTCGTCCTGGCCGCCCACCTGATTCACATAGACCATGGGCAGACCGGTTTCCTCAACGCGCGGACGGGCCTCACGAAGGCGCTGATCGTGCTTGTCCACCTCGAACGGCGAGCCGTTCAGGACGAGCAAAATCTCCGCCCCGGCCGCCGCCAGATGTCCCGCCACCTGTGGCCCCCACATGTCCTCGCACACCATGATGCCCAGGCGGGCGCCGTGCAGGGTCACCACGTCGGGCATCGGCCCGCGCGAGAACACCCGCACCTCGTCGAACACGCCGTAGTTCGGCAACAGGTGCTTGAAGCCCAGGAAATGGATCTCGCCGCCGTCCAACAGCAGAGCGGCGTTGCCCAGCTTGCGCCGACCGTCGTCCAGGTCGGTGAACCGCCACGGCGCCCCCACCAGCAAGGCTGGGCCGCCGTCTCCGGTTTCCGCCGCCAAGGCCAGTACAGCCGCCTGGACCAGATCCAGGAACGCGTTGCGGTAGACCAGGTCCTCCGGCGGATAGCCGCTGATGACCAGTTCGGGGAACACAACCAGATCGGATCCATCCCGAGATGCCACGTCCCGTGCGGCGCGCACGCGGTCGGCATTGCCGGCGATGTCGCCGACGGTCGGGTTGATCTGGGCGAGCGTGATGACGAGGCGATCCTGTCGATCTGGCATGCCGGGTCTCCGTACCGAATGAACCAGTCATACGGCACCCGGCGCGGCCTCCGCCAGAGACGATTTGCCCATCCGCCCGGGCTTTCAGAACCCGCTCGCCGCTGTTTCCGGCACCGGCCGCAGGGCGCCCGGCGGCAGGTCCATGATGGATGGATCAACCGGCGGCGCGGCGTACCCCGGCGCTGGATAGGACGGCGCGACAGCCCCGGGCACGGCATACCCGGGCGCGGCATACCCGGGCGGTTGGGCATATCCCGGTGGTCCGGCGTACCCGGGTGGCACGCCAACCGGCCCACTGGCATAGGGCGGCGCATAACCCGGCGGCAGCGGGTACGGCGACGGCAGGTCACCCGGTGCCACCGACGCGGGCGGCGGCGCGGCCAGCACCGGCGCCGGCCTCGCCACGGCCGCTGGATCGGCTGGAACCGGCGGCGGGGGCAGTTCCCTCGAAGGGGCCGGCGCGATCGGAGCGACGCGCGGCATCGGGTCAAACCCCTGCATGGGCATGGCCGCCGACGGCGCGCCGGACACCTCCCCCATCCCGGTCGCCTGAGCCACCTCCGCGAACAGGCTGTTCCGCGTCGCGGCGTCGAGCCGCCCCGCGCCCACCAACGCGTTCAGGGCCGAGCCGATCCCCTCCACCACAGCCAAACGGCCGGCCGCGTCGGGTCGCGCCGCCCGCGCGACACTGCCCATCATCGACAGCGCGGCGGGCGCCGATTCGGCGCGTTCCAACGCCACCGAGCGGGCCGCCGCGTGGAGGGCATCGGCCGGCGCCGACATCACCACCTGTCCCGGGGCCAGACGGGCATTCATGGCCGCCAAGACATCGGAGAACAGGGCCGCGTCGTCCGCGTGCGCCGGACCGGCAAGACCGGCGAGCACACTCAGCAGCGCCGCGAATCTTCCGAACAAAGTCCGTCCGACCATGTGGCCCTCCCCTGCCCCGACGCCCCATCCCCCATCACGGACGAGGAACACCGCCACGACAGCCCACAACCTTTCTACGGTCTACAACTTTACGCCACCCTGCCCGCGCGGTAAACGCGAAAAAAGCCCTTCGGCCATTCTTTCGATGGACCTGCGGGGAGGAGAGCTGCCGCTTTCTTGTGGACATGGGGCGGTCGCCCTGAACACGAACCGCGTGCCGTCCCTGGATCGGTGACGGGTGCTCATGGGATTGACGCGGGAGCCGCCACAGGCCCTAAACCCTTCCAACGTCCTCCCGACGGGTGGGAGGTGGCGGAGCGGGGCTGTCCGGTCGTCGGTCCTTCAAACGCATTGAGAGATCAAAGCCGCTTGGAAACACCGCGATGACTGATCACGCCGCTTTCGTCGTGCTGCCCGACATGCTGACCCAGGCTTGGGACCCGTGGTTGGATCCGCGCGAGATCGAGACCGAGGCGCCCACCGGCCCCGGAGCGTATCTCCTCGCCCTCCGGCTGGTGTCGGCCACGGCGCTGCCGCCGCGCCTTTCGCGCCCGGACCTGACGGCCCTGACGCCGGGATGGTATCTGTATGCTGGCAGCGCGCGCGGCCCCGGCGGCCTGCGGGCCCGCGTCCGCCGCCATGCCCGCGCGAACAAGGCCAGACGCTGGCATGTGGATTGGCTCACATGCACGGCGGATGTGCTTCAGGGTGTGTTTGTCCAACCGGGAGGTCACGAATGCGCCCTGATCGCAGAGGCCCGCGCCCGCCTCGCCGTTGCCGTCCCGGTGCCCGGCTTCGGCGCGAGCGACTGCCGACGCTGCCCGGCACATCTGGTGGAGTTTGATGACGCGGAAATTTAACCGCGCCGGAATTTGGGGCTTGCGCTGGCATGCCCGATCCGGTCAAGTCGGGTCCCCCGCGTGGCCGGCGCCCTTTAACCGGTCTCGGAAAGCAAACACAACGCGGGGCCTGATGTTGCGTGTTCGGTTGCGCGTCCCATGTCTGCTCGGCGTCCCCATGGCATGCCGTTGAACACAGGAGGCTTGAGAATGGTTCGGACACACGGCATCAGCCGGCGCGCCCTGACGGGTATCGCGGGTCTGCTCGCCCTAGCAACAACGGCCGGAAGCCTGAGCCCCGCCGCCGTCTCGGCGCAGGAGCCGGTGCGCATCGGCGAGATCAACAGCTACTCCCGCCTTCCCTCCTTCACCGAGCCGTACCGCATGGGCTGGACCCTGGCGCTGGAGGAGGTCAACGCCGCCGGTGGCGTGCTGGGCCGACCGCTGGAGGTCTTCGACCGCGACGACGGCGGCCATCCGGGCGATGCCGTGACCGCCGCCAATGAACTGGTCAGCGCCGAGGGCGTGGACCTGTTGATGGGCACGTTCTTCTCACACGTCGGCCTCGCGGTTTCCGATTTCGCCCACCAGCGCGGTGTGTTCTTCCTGGCCGCCGAGCCCCTGACCGACGCCATCGTCTGGGAGAAGGGTAACGCGGTCACCTTCCGGCTGAGGCCCAGCACCTCCATGCAGGCCAAGATGCTGGCGGAGGAGGCGGCGAAGCTCGACGCCACGCGCTGGGCGGCCATCGCGCCCAACTACGAGTACGGCACCGCCGCCGTGGCCGCGTTCAAGGAGGCCATGGCCACGCTGCGCCCGGACATCGAATGGGTGGAGGAGCAATGGCCGCCCCTGGGCAAGATCGACGCCGGTGCCACGGTCCAGGCGCTCGCCCGGGCGGAGCCGGATGCCATCTTCAACGTCACCTTCGGTCCCGACCTCACCAAGTTCGTTCGCGAGGGCAACACGCGCGACCTGTTCGAGGGCCGCGACGTGGTCAGCCTCATCACCGGCGAGCCGGAGTACCTGGACACCTTGGGTGTGGAGACGCCGGACGGCTGGATCGTCACCGGCTATCCCTGGCCGTCCATCGACACGCCCGAGCATACGGCGTTCCTGGACGCCTACCAGACCCGATGGGACGACTATCCCCGCCTGGGCTCGGTGGTCGGCTACGCGGCGTTGAAGGCGGCGGCGGCCATCGTGGAAAAGGCCGGCTCGACCGAGACCGAGGCCCTGATCGCGGCCGCCAAGGGCATTGAGGTCGCCACGCCATTCGGCCCCATCACCTTCCGTGCCGCCGACCATCAGTCCACCATGGGCGCGTATGTCGGCCGCACCGCGCTGCGCGACGGCAAGGGTGTGATGGTTGATTTCCGCTATGTGGACGGCGCCAACGTGCTGCCCTCCGAGGAGGAGGCCAAGGCCCTGCGGCCGGAATAGACACCGCCGCGCGGACGGAGGGGCTGGCCGCATGGACTTCCTCGTCATCCAGGCCCTGACCGGGCTGGCCAGCGCGTCCTCTCTGTTCCTGCTGGCCAGCGGGCTGTCGATCATCTTCGGCGTCACGCGGATCGTGAACTTCGCCCACGGCTCGTTTTACATGCTGGGGGCCTATGTGGCGTGGACCCTGACGACGGCGTGGAGCGGGCCGCTCGGCTTCTGGGGCGGCGTGCTGGCCGCCGCCGCCGTGGTCGCGGTGCTCGGCGCCCTGGTTGAGATCGTTGTGCTGCGCCGCATTTACAGCGCGCCGGAGCTCTTTCCGCTTCTGGCGACGTTCGGCTTGGCGCTGATCGCCGAGGACGCGGTCAAGATGATCTGGGGGCCTCAGGACCTGCTGGGGCCGCGCGCGCCCGGACTGGAGGGCGCGGTCTCGATCCTGGGGCACCCGTTCCCGGCCTATGATCTGGTGCTGATCGCCCTGGGACCGCTGGTGTTGGGGCTGCTGTGGCTGGGCCTGCGGCACACTCGCTGGGGCGTGCTGATCCGAGCCGCCACCGAGGATCGGACCATGGTCGCCGCGCTGGGCGTCGATCAGGCGCGCCTGTTCACCGGCGTTTTCACCCTGGGCGTGTTCCTGGCGGCGCTGGGCGGAGCGCTCCAGATTCCCCGCGAGGCCGTGCATCACGCCCTGGACATGCAGGTGATCGTCGAGGCCTTTGTGATCGTGGTCATCGGCGGCCTGGGGAGCGTGCCCGGTGCCTTCCTGGCCTCGCTGCTGGTGGCCGAGTTGAATGCCTTCGGCATTCTTCTGTTCCCGCAGATCAGCATGGTACTGCTGTTCCTGGTCATGGCGGTGGTGCTGGTCATCCGCCCCCACGGGCTGCTCGGCCGCGCGGAAAGCGAGGTTCGCGCCGGCCTGGACGTGGCCCATGCGCCCTGGCGCCCGATGGACCGACGCGGCCTTACGGTGGCGGCCGCGCTGACCGCCACCCTGGCCGCGCTGCCCCTGGTGGCGGGGCCGTATACCCTGTCGGTGATGACCGAAATTCTCATTCTCGCCGTGTTCGCCGCCAGCCTGCACCTGATGATGGGCGTCGGCGGCATGGTCTCCTTCGGCCACGCCGCCTTTTTCGGCCTGGGAGCCTACGGCGTGGCCCTGCTGGTCCGGTACGCCAACGTGGCGACGGAATGGGGGCTGCTGACCGGGCCGGCCCTGGCTCTGGCCGGGGCCGCCATGTTCGGCTGGTTCTGCGTGCGCCTGTCTGGCGTCTATCTGGCCATGCTCACCCTGGCGTTCGCCCAGATTCTCTGGTCGATCGTGTTCCAGTGGACGGAGGTGACGGGCGGCGACAACGGCATTCTCGGCGTCTGGCCGAGCCGCTGGGCGACCGATCCTGCCGTGCACTATCTGATGACGCTGACCCTGTGCGCAGCGGCCATCGCGGCGATCCGACATCTGGTGTTCTCGCCCCTGGGTCAGTCGATCCGGGCCTGCCGGGACAGCCCGCGCCGGGCGGACGCCATTGGCCTTGATCGCCGGGGCCTGCAATGGCTGTGCTTCGTCCTGGCGGGCGGCTTCGCCGGGCTGGCGGGAGCGTTGTATGCCGGCCTCAAGGGCAGCGTCTTCCCCGATGTTCTCGGCATTCCGCTGTCCGTGGACGGGCTGGTGATGGTCCTGCTCGGCGGTCTCGGCACCCTGACGGGGCCGCTCGTGGGCGCCGGCGTGTTCAAGGCACTGGCCATCCACGTCAGCAGCGCCACCGACCTGTGGAAGCTGATCCTGGGCACGGTGATCGTGGTGCTCGTGCTGGCGTTCCCGGAGGGCCTTGCCGGACTCTGGCGGCGCCGGGTGGCGCCCCTGTTCGACCGGTCGCGCACGACGGCGGAGGGAGAGGCCGATGACCGCGCCCGCCCTTGAGGCCATGGACCTCTGCAAGGCCTTCGGCGGTGTGCGCGCCGTCGATGACGTCGGCGTCCGGATCGGTGCGGGAGAGATCGTCGCCCTGATCGGTCCCAACGGCGCCGGCAAGACCACCCTGTTCAACATGCTGGGTGGACAACTGCGGCCCGACGCCGGGCGCATCACCCTGTTCGGCCGCGATGTCACGGGACTGCCGCCGCGCCGGCTGTGGCGTCTGGGTGTGGGGCGAACATTCCAGATTACCGCCACCTTCACCTCGATGACGCTGCGCCAGAACGTCCAGGCCGCGCTGATCTCCCATCACCGGCGGGCGTGGTCGCCCTGGACCCGGGCCGAGCGGCTGTACCGCGAGGAGGCCGACGGCCTGCTGTCGCTGGTGGGCATGGCGGACCTCGCCGAACGGGCCGTGGCGGGCCTCGCCTATGGCGACCTGAAGCGGCTCGATCTTGCCATCGCCTTGGCGCACGATCCCCGTGTGCTGCTGATGGACGAGCCCACCGCCGGCATGGCCCCGGGCGAACGCGCCCACTTGATGGATTTGACGGTCTCGGTGAGCCGCTCACGCGGGGTGGCCGTAGTCTTCACAGAACACGACATGGAGGTGGTGTTCGGCCATGCCGAGCGCGTCTTAGTGATGGACCGAGGGCGACTGGTGGCGGAGGGGCCTCCGGCGGCGATCCGGGCGGATGCGCGCGTACGCGCGATCTATCTGGGCGAAACGGGGGCGGACGCGGAGGCTTCGACGTGACCGATCTGCTTGAAGCGCAGCGCCTGAGCGTCTGGTACGGACGCGCCCGGGTGCTGTTCGACATCGACCTGCGCGTCGGCCCGGGCGAGGTGGTCGCGTTGCTGGGCCGCAACGGCGCCGGCAAAAGCACGACGCTCGCCGCCTTGATGGGTCTGATGTCCCGGGTGAGCGGCGACGTCCGCCTGAACGGCGAATCGATCTCTGGCTTGCCGACCCACCGTATCGCGCGCCTGGGGATGGGATATGTGCCGGAGGACCGCCGTGTTTTCGCGGACCTGACGGTGGACGAGAACCTGGCGGTCGGCCGCCGGCCACCCCGCCCGGGGGTGCCGCACTGGACGCCCGACATGCTGTTCGCGCTGTTCCCGAATCTGGCCGAGTTGCGGCGTCGGCGCGCCGGCCAGATGTCCGGGGGCGAACAACAGATGCTGACCATCGCCCGCACCCTGATGGGCAACCCGGCGCTTGTCCTGCTGGACGAACCGTCTGAGGGGTTGGCCCCGCGCATCGTCGATCAGATGGCCGAGGCGCTGGGCGCCATGAAAACCCAGGGACTCGCCCTTCTGCTGTCGGAGCAAAACAGCCGCTTCGCCCGATCCCTGACGGATCGGGTGACCGTGATCGATCGCGGCCGGGTGCGCTTCCACGGCACAATGGCGGAGCTTGACAGCCGGAGTGACATCCGGGATAGCGCGCTTTGCGTGTGACGTTTCCGGGACTTGTTGATCCACATGTGATCTTTCGGGAACGTAGCGCGGCGGACAAGCACATCATATACAATTACCTATGAATTGTATAAACAAAAGGACGCAATTTTTGCCCGGCCTTCTGGTTCCTTTCGGTTGTTATGCTGCTATAGTGTGACCGCCCGATGGCGCGGACCCGATTTCCGCCCCGGGCCAACGAACAGCAATGGGGCGGACTTATTCAGCGGCAGCACAGGGCGAATGGGGCAGATGTTCATTCTGGACGAACAGCTCGGGTTCCAGTTGCGCAAGGCGTACCAGCGCTATCTCAGCCTCTTTGCGGAGCACATCAAGGAAGAGCTGACGCCGATGCAATTCGCCGTGTTGGCGCGGCTCGAGGAAGTCGGACCGACCTCCCAAAATCAGCTCGGCCGCCTGACGGCCATGGATGTCGCGACCGTCAAGGGAGTGGTCGGACGCCTGGAGACCCGGAGCCTGATCCAGAGAGCGGCTTCACCCGAGGACCGCCGCAAGCTGCTCATCACCCTGACCGGCGACGGGCATACCATGCTGCAACGCGCCAAGACGCAGGCGCCCCGGGTGACCGCCCAGGCCCTCGCGCCCCTATCCGCCGAGGAGCGCGAGACCCTCCGCAGGCTGCTGCAGCGGATCACCTGATCGGGACACCGCGCCCCCACCCCATTGCTCCGCCGCGCCCGCTGCGATAGAACGGGCGCCATCCGAACCGGATGCCCGTGGTCCGGCCCGTGCCTGTGGCGCGGCGCCGCCGTTTGTGTCCGCGCAACATCCAGCCCCTCCCGGAGGAGCCCATGGCCGCCTACCAGTACGTCTACGTCATGAAGAACCTGTCCAAGATCTACCCGGGGGGGCGGGAGATCCTGAAAGGCCTGACGCTGTCGTTCCTGCCAGGCGCCAAGATCGGCGTGCTCGGGCCGAACGGCGCCGGCAAGTCCACGGTGCTGCGCATCATGGCGGGCGAGGATCACGACATCGGTGGTGAGGCCTGGGCCGCCGACGGCGTGCGCGTCGGCTATCTGGCGCAGGAACCGCATCTGGACGAGTCCAAGGACGTCATGGGCAACGTCATGGACGGCGTCGGCGAGATCAAGGCGCTGATGGACCGGTTCGAGGAGGTTTCGGCCAAGTTCGGCGAGGTCACCGACGACGACGAGATGAACGCGCTGATGGCCGAGCAGGGCGACCTTCAGGAGAAGATCGACGCCGCCGACGGCTGGGATATCGAGCGTCACGTCGAAATCGCCATGGACGCGCTGCGGTGCCCGCCCGGCGATGCCGAGGTCTCCAAGCTGTCGGGCGGTGAGAAGCGCCGGGTGGCGTTGTGCCGCCTGCTGCTGTCGCGACCGGACATGCTGCTACTGGACGAGCCCACCAACCACCTGGACGCGGAATCGGTGGCTTGGCTGCAACGCCACCTCGAGGAGTTCCCGGGCACCGTGGTGGCCGTGACCCACGACCGCTATTTCCTCGACCAGGTCACGGGGTGGATCCTGGAAGTCGACCGCGGGCGCGGTATACCCTACGAGGGCAACTACTCCACCTACCTGGAACAGAAGGCCAAGCGCCTGGAACAGGAAGCCCGTGAGGAGAAATCCCGCCAGCGCGCCATCAACCAGGAACTGGAGTGGATCCGCTCCTCGCCCAAGGCCCGCCAGACCAAGAGCAAGGCGCGTATCACGGCGTTCGACGAGTTGGTCAGCCGCGCCGCCGACCGGGGGCCGGACCAACTCTCCATCTCTATCCCGCCGGGCGAGCGGCTGGGCAACCGGGTGATCGAGGCCGAGGGCCTGACCAAGGGCTTTGGCGAACGGCTGCTGATCGAGGGGCTGGACTTCAAGCTGCCGCCAGGCGGCATCGTCGGCGTCATCGGCCCCAACGGCGCCGGCAAGACCACCCTGTTCCGCATGATCACCGGCCAGGACACCCCGGATGCCGGCACCCTGAGTATTGGTGACTCGGTCAAGCTCGGCTACGTGGACCAAAGCCGCGATAGCCTGGACGCCAAGAAGACCGTCTGGGAGGAGATCTCCGACGGCCTGGATGAAATCGACCTGGGCAAGCGCAAGATCCCGTCGCGCGCCTATGTCGGCCAGTTCAACTTCAAGGGTCCGGACCAGCAGAAGAAAGTCGGTCAGCTCTCCGGCGGTGAGCGCAACCGCGTCCACCTCGCCAAGATGCTGAAAAGCCACGCCAACGTCCTGCTGCTCGACGAACCGACCAACGACCTGGACGTGGAAACCCTGCGCGCGCTGGAAGAAGCGCTGCTGGAGTTTCCCGGCTGCGCCGTGGTCATCTCGCACGACCGCTACTTCCTCGACCGCATCGCCACCCATATCCTCGCGTTCGAGGGCGACAGCCACGTCGAATGGTTCGAGGGGAACTTCGAATCCTACGAAGAGGACAAGAAGCGCCGCCTGGGCGCCGACGCCGCCGAGCCGCATCGCATCAAATACAAGCCCATCACGCGCTAGACGGGGCGCCGCCCCACCCTTCCCGCGCGCGGACGTCGGCGTTATCCTGTCGTGGCGACGAGGGAGAACGAGGCGATGTCCAGCGCGAGCGCGAACGGCAGCGGAACCGAGCCCGATGCGGCGGAGCAGGACGCGGCGCACACCGCCATCACGCCCTGCTCTGGGGCGGGTCCCAGCCAAGACGAGACCCTCCAGCTTCTCGATGGTCTGGCGGACGCGGTTTTCATCCATGACCTTCAGGGCCGCCTTTGCGCCTTCAACGATACGGCGTGCACGTCGCTCGGCTATGACCGTGCCGAACTCGCCGGAATGTCGGTCGCGGACTTCGAAACCACGGTCTCGGCCGAGCAGATCAGCGCCGGGTGTGAGAAGGCGAAGGCGTCCGGTGTCACCTTGGCCCACAATGGGGTTCACCGCCGCAAGGACGGGACCCTGGTGCCGGTCGAGATGCGCACCCGAGCCATCGTCCGCGACGACCGCGATCTGGTCGTCACCGTCGCACGCGACATTAGCGACCGCCAACAGACCGAGCAGATCCTGCGGGATAGCGAACAGAGACTGCGCGCGCTGATCGAACGCAGTCCATTCGGCATCGCCGTGACACTGGCGGACGGACAGGTTCTGATGGCCAACCAACGGCTGGCCCAGTTGCTGGGACAGGATCTGGCCGCCCTTCAGGCCAAGAACTTCAACTACATCTACGTGGATCCACAGGATAGCGCACGCCTGAAGGAACTGTATGCGGTTCGCGGGCGCGTGATCGAACACGAGGTCAGGCTGCTCACGCGCGCCGACGATAAGATGCGGGAGATACCGCACTGGTTCCAGGTCTCTTGGCAGCCGACCCGTTTCGAGGGACAGGACGCCATCGTCAGTTGGTACCAGGACGTCAATCACCGCCATCAGGTCCGCGAGGAAATGGCCGACCTGCACGCGGAGTTGCAGTACCGCATCGAGGAGCGGACCCGCGAACTGGGCGTGGAGATCACCGAACGCCGCTATGCCGAGGCCGCACTCAAAGAGGCCAACGACTTCCTGGAACAAAAAGTCGAGGAACGCACACAGTATCTGAAGCGCGAGATCGAGCATCGGCGCCGCGCTGAAAAAGATCGCGAAAAAACGGAAATGGAGCTGCTCGACATCATCGAGACGGCTCCCATCGCCGTCGGCATCGCCGACGAGTACGGCCGTTTCCTGTTCTGGAACCCGCTGTTCTTCAAGATCGGTCGCCAGCAGATGGACGGCAACGGCAAGATCAACTTCGGCCTGGACTTCGAGAATCCGGAATTGATGCGGTCGTTGCAGACCCGGGTCGTCGCGGGCGAGGCGGTGGAACATGTCGAGGCCAAGCTGACCAGCGGAGAAACGGACCATCGCTGGGTGCTCATCTCCATGCGCCGCCTGAACTTCGAAGGACAGGCCGCCATCCTGACCTGGGTCTTCGACATCACCGACATGAAAGATCAGGCCCAGGCGCTGGACGAGGCCCGCGAGGCGGCCGAGGCCAGCGCCCGCGCCAAGTCCACGTTCCTCGCCACCATGAGCCACGAAATCCGCACACCGATGAATGGTGTGCTGACCATGGCCGAAATGCTGGCGCAGACCCGTATGGACCCCGATCAACGTCACATGCTGGAGGTGGTCACCGAAAGCGCCAACGCGCTTCTGAACATCATCGACGAGATCCTGGACTTTTCGAAGATCGAAGCCGGACACATTACCCTGGAGGCCGTCAGCGTCTCTCTGACGCAGGTCACGGAGCGGGTGGCCGATCTGGTTGCCCCCAAGGCGGCCTCCAAGGGGCTGGATCTGATCTGCCGCGCCTCCATGGACATGCACGACCATTACTCCGGCGATCCCCATCGGCTGCGCCAGATCCTGGTCAATCTCGCGGGGAATGCCATCAAGTTCACCGAACGCGGCCATGTCAGCATCACGGTGACGCTCGCCGACGGTGACGCCCAGCACCCGGCGGACCTCGAGGCGCCGCATTTGATCCGGTTCGAGGTATCCGACACCGGCATCGGCATGACCGAAGACCAAATGTCCGGGCTGTTCCAGCCGTTCTCGCAGGCCGACAACTCCACCCAACGGCGGTTCGGCGGCACCGGTCTGGGCCTGTCGATTTGCCGCACCCTGGTCGAGTTGATGGACGGCCGGATCGGCGTGGAGAGTGTTGCGGGCAAGGGCTCGACCTTCTGGTTCGAGGTTCCGCTACGCCCCCTCGCCGAACGGCGCGAGTTGAGCCCGCCGCCCATCGACGGCGCCCGGATCATCATTGCCAGCGACAGCCCGTCCGTACGCGAGCATGTCACCGGCATTCTGGAATGGGCCGGGGCCGAGGCCATCTCGGCCCCGGATTCCGACGCCGTCAAGTCCGCCCTGATGTTCGCGCTGGTGCGGGAACGACCGGTGCATGCCATCATTCTCGACCGCCGCGTCGAGGGCGAACCCGGCACCCGCCTGCTTGATGATATCCTGCGGATCGGCGCGCCGTCGCCGCCCCGCGTTCTGGTCGTCGTTCCCAGGGGCAGCAGCGAGACCAGTCGTCTGGCGCAGCGCGATGGCGTATCCGCCGTGCTCGGGTGGCCGCTGCACGGATACGATATCGCGCACACCCTGGCCATTGCCCTGGGGCGGCTGTCGGCAGAGTCCCTCAGCCCCCACCGGCGCCGCCATGCCGACCGTCCCGTCGGCGGCGGAACAGGACGGTACATTGCCCCGGAACGCCCGCTGGCCGAGGTCGAGGAATGCGTCGTTCTGGTGGCCGAGGACAATCCGACCAACCGCACCGTCATTCGCATGTTGCTGGACCGTATTGGCGTGGTCTGCGATCTGACGGAAAACGGCCTTGAAGCCCTCGCCCTGTTCGAAACTCGCTGCTACGGACTGGTGATCACCGACTGCCACATGCCGGAAATGGACGGCTACGAACTGACTGGACACATCCGTCAACTCGAAACCGAAGGCGAGGACAGGCCACGCACTCCCATCATCGCCCTGACCGCCGACGCCATCGCGGGCACGGCCCAGGACTGCCTGGACCGGGGCATGGACGACTACCTGACCAAGCCGGTGGTGGTCGCCGACCTGGAGGCGGTCATCCGCCGGTGGCTGCCGCGGGCCCTGGAGATCCGTCGCGCCACGCCGGTGGGACTGCTGACGCCCGACGCCTTGTCGCCGCCACGTGGTGAGACCAAGGCGGACGCGACGCCGTCGCCCCAGCCGCCCCCCAACGTCGAGGACAACGCTCCCACTGCTCCAACCGCCGAGGACAAGGCCGCCGCCGCCCTCGCCGGCACCATCGCGCCGGAGGAGGCGCCGGTGCTCGATCCCTCCTACATGTTGGACCTGGTCGGGGGGGACATGACCATGCTCCAGGGCCTGTTGGAGGAGTTCCTCGTCTGCACGAAGGTGGACCTGGACGAGACCCTGGCCGCCCTGAACGAGGGCCGCCACGACGCCGCCCGCAAGGCCGCGCACACGGTCTCCGGCGCCTCCCGCTCAGCCGGGGCATTGCGCTTGGGCGCCCTGAGCAAGCAGATCGAACAGGCTCTGTTCCACGGCGACACCGAAACACCGAAGACCTTGCAGGATCAGCTCATACCCGCCTTTGAGGAGGCCGAGGCCGCGATCCGCGCCCTGGATGGGTAGACGCGGGCCGTTGCGTCATTCCGCCCGTCGACTCGGTTCACCATCGCTTCGGGCACGATCAACCCGACCCTCTGCGGAGAGGGCCCCGGGGCCGTCTCCATGTCGCCGTGCCCGCTCTTCTATGCCCTGTCCGCCGCCCCCGCATGCCGGCACGCGGGCTCGTACGGGGCCAGCGCGCCCTTGTCCAGGCGCAGGCTCCGCGTGGCCATCTTGCGGCGGAAATGGGCGTCGTGCGAGACGATCACCATGGCCAGGGGAAGCCCGCACAGGATCTCGACCATGCGCGCGGTGGTTTCCTCGTCCAGCGCGTTGCTGGGCTCGTCGAGCAGCAGCACGTCCGGGTCCATGGCCAGAACACAGGCCAGCGAGACCAGCCGCTTTTCACCGCCGGAGAGTTTGTGCGTCACCCGGTCGCGGAAGTCCGACAGACCCAGGTCGCCCAGCACCCGATCCACCACGGCCAAGGCCTCGGCGCGGCTCCGGCCCAGGTTCAGCGGCCCGAAGGCCACGTCCTCGGCCACCGTGGGGCAGAACAACTGGTCGTCCGGGTCCTGGAAGACATAGCCGGCGCGGCGCCGGACCTCGTGGAAGTCCGCCTCCTCGCGCCGCTCGGCGCCGAAGGCCACGACCCGGCCCGCCTGGGGACGCAGCAGCCCGACCAGAACCTGCATCAGCGTGCTCTTGCCGGCGCCGTTGGGGCCGGTGATGGCCAGCCGCTCACCGGCCGCAAGAGTCATCGACGCCCCGCTCAGAACCGGGGGACGTCGAGGGTAGGCGAAAACCAGGTCAGAGACCTCAAACAAAACCGGCATGCCAGACGTCCAGGATCAGAAGAAGGGTGAGCGCGGTCGCGGTCCCAACGCCGAACAGCGCGTCCCGCCGAGCGTACCGCAGATCGTCCAGCAGCGGCAGACGCCCGGTGAAGCCCCGGCACTTCATGGCCTGGAGGATGCGCTCGGACCGTTCCAGCGCGCGAACCAGCAGCATGCCGATGAGGTAGCCAAATGTGCGGAAGGTATGACCGTTGGTGCGTGGGCGGAAGCCGCGCGCCTTCATGGCGCGGCGCAGGCGGCGGTATTCGTCGTCCATGACGGCGATGTAGCGCACCGTGAACAGCAGCAGATGCACCAGGCTCTCCGGCAGGCGCAGGCGAGCCAGGGCGTGGCCCAGCGTGGTGGGTTCCATGGATCCCACCAGCGACAGCAACATCAGCACGATGGCGTTGGCCTTCAGCGCGATGCCGGCGGCGCGTTCCAGCCCGGCCCAGGAGGCTGGCCAGCCGAACAGCGTGAACGCCGGGTCGCCCGGCATGGTGAAGGGCAGCAGCACCAGGATGAAGACGATGAAACCGTCCATCAGGGCCATGCGCTTCAGGGTCGGGCCGGGGGGCAGCCGCGCCGCCAGCAGCGCAGCGCCCGCCAGCGCCAGCGGCGCCAGCAGGACAAGAAGACTCTTCAGCGAGACGGTGACGAGCGCGAAGGCCACGGCGGCCAGAATCCGCGCGCGCGGGTCCACGGCCTGGATCGGGCCGGGCGTGGTGGGGGCCACCGACTGCGCATGACCAAGAGCGTGGCTCATGCGGATACCAGATGAACCGTTGGCATCCGCTGACAGGATGTTCGATCCGGATCGGAGGGCAAGGGCCGGACTCCCTCCCCTGGAGAGGGGAGGGCTGGGGTGGGGTTGACGCGGCAAGCACCGCGGGCGCGAAACCCAACTCGCCCCCCTCCCAACGTCCCGCTGGTGGGGGAAGGAGTCCGGACACGTCGACCGAACAGGATCCTGGCGAACCCCGACCGCGTCATTCCGCTGCTTGACCCCGGGTCTGACGCCGCGCCATCAGGAAAAAGGCCAGCCCGAACAGGCCGATGATATAGCCGATGCCGCCCAGGACGGTCTGCAGGTCGTGCTTTTCCTTGTAGGCGGCGATCTCGCGGCGCAACGGGCGGACCTCGTTCCGCACCGCCTCGGCGATTTGGTCGGTCAGGTCGGCGGGCATCGCTGCCGGGGCGGCGGCTTCCGGCGTTGCGGCGGCGGCGGACGCGGCCGGTTCGGGCCCCGTCCCGGAGTCCGGGGCGGCCGCACCCGCGACCGCCGGAACATCGCTGGCGTCCAGGGTGAACGTGGCCACATGGCCGGCACCCAGGTCCGCCTTGAAGACGTGGGTAACCTGCTGGGTCGGCGTATAGGTGAAATAGCCGTCGGCGTCGGTGCGGGCTTCTCCCATCTTGGTGCCGTCCTCGTCGAACACCTCGACCAGGGTATCGGCGGCCATGTCACCGTTGGAGAACCCGACTTCGCCTTCGATGACGTCTCCGGCCGGGTAGGCCCCGGCCAAGACCTTGTGCGCGAGGGCCGGGCCGGCACCTATGACCAACAGCATAACGACGGCGCCAGCGAAGGGTACGATGCGTTTCATGGGTCGTAGCCTCCTCAAGCGGGGCGCGCGGACGCGGATGGGGGCGGCGTCAGGGCGTCGAACAGGTCCGGTTTGACGCGGTGGATCAGGGTCACGGCGGCGGCGCAGATCAGGCCCTCGATGACCGCGACCGGCAGGTGCGCGAGCACCACCAGCTTGGCGGCGGCCAGGAACTCGTCACCGGACAGCCACAGCACCAGGGCCACGGTGAGCGCGGTCAGGACGATGGCCAGCGACCCGGCCAGCAGGCCGCTCAGCGCCGCAACGCGGCCGTCGGCGCTGGCCGCGCCGCGCCGGAACAGCAGCCCCACCAGCACCGCCGGCAGGGCGATGTTGACCGTGTTCACCCCCAGCACGGTCACCCCGCCGAAGCCGAAAAACACCGCCTGCAACAACAATCCGACGAATAGCGCGGGAAAGGCGGCCCAGCCGAGCACCAGCCCGGCCAGACCGTTCATGATCAGATGCACGCTGGACGGCCCGATGGGCACATGCACCAGCGCTGCGACGAAGAAAGTCGCGCTCAAAACCCCGGCGGCGGGGATCTTTTCCAGGCTCAGCGAGCGCAGGCCCAGGGCGATGCCGCCGACGGCGACGGCGCTGCCGGCGATCACCACCGGGGCGCTCAGGGCTCCGTCAACAATGTGCAAGGCGATCCCCTCCGTTCGGGTGTGTCGAGCGTGGCGTTACTGCAGGTGGCGTTACTGAAGATCGTAGGCGCGGATCCAGATCACGGCGTCCTGGCTCAGTTCCTTGCCCTCGTGCTCGGTCTCGGGACCCGAACCCAGGGCGGCGAAGCCCCAGAAGCCGGCCTTGGGGATGCCGAAGGTGAATTCGCCGTCGGCGTCGGTGACGGCCACCACGGCACCACCCGGCATGGGGGAGACGGTGGGCTCGGTGGTGCTGTTGGCGTCCATGTCGGGTTCGGCGGCCATGTACTCGATCTCGATCTCGACGCCGGGCACCGGCTCGCCGTTCGACAGCACCACGCCGGAGAAGGTGGAGCCGGCGATCACGTTGGTCGGCTTGTTCAGGGGCACGATCTCGGTCGGCAGACCCTGCGCCTCCATCCAGTCGGTCGGTAGGGTGCCCCGGTTCAGGTAAGCCTTGGTGATCTGCTGGATGTAGATGTCCTCGCTTTCCTCGTAATAGGGGGCGGGGACGGTCACCAGCACGTAGTCGCCGGCGCGCTTGACCGGCACGCTGGCCTCGAACGCGGCGGCGCTGTTGTCGGCGCCCTGGAAGGTGATCGGCGCGACGGTGTCCATCAGGTCCGTCTTCTCACCCCGATGGATCATGTAGAATTCCAGCGGTTCGCCCATGTCCATGACGTGGCCGTTCTCGAACGGATGCCAGAAGATCAGCTTGACCGGCACGTCGCCCGGCCGCTCGATCTGCACCTCTGGGGTGTAGCTGAGCTGGAAGTGGGCGTTGGCCGCCGCCGGGATGGTCAGGGCGGCGGCGGTCAGGGCCGCGAGGGCGGTCTTTTTAACGGTCATGGTGTCTCGTCGCTCCCAATGCGCGCGGCCACGCGGGCGGCCAGCCCGGACGGCGCGGTCAGTGAAAGGACGGTCGGGGGAGTGAGGGCGTTCGGAGGGCCGATCGGGAGCGCCTGTGGAAAGGGGGCAGCCCGCCAGCGTCCCAACGCCAGACGCGCACCCCGGCGTCCGGTGGGTTCCGCGCCGCCCGTGGTCGGGGCGTCGCGGGTCGCTGGCAGGTCTCCTGGCTCGCGGGTTGTCGCCTGACGCTTCGCCTTCCCGAGGCTCTGTCCGCCTCAGTGGCCTGTCGAAGCCGGCTCGCCGCTCACAGTTGCGGGGGCAGCCACGGATTTGGCCCCTGATGGGTACGCCGCACCGTGTTCCCTTTTGTCCCGGGCGCTTGGCGTCCGGGAACCAACGACGGGATCAGAAAGCGACGTTGGGCCTGGGATGTCAAGGGACTTGGTCCGTTGTCCGGGCGGTGCAGTCGTTGCAGACACACCCGCGAACTGCGACATCAACGCAGGGACGTGGGCAAGTTCACGTTTCGCTTCCTGTTTCTGATGGGATGTTGGTCCAAACCAGGAGCGAAGTTGAATTGCACGTGTCGACGGGAATGAACGTATCCAGGCTGACCCATTCCTTTCGGCAGATACCTTCCTGGACCGCCTCGTCTAAGGCGGAGACTAGATTGTTGTTCCATCTATTCTGCCGAAATAGCTGCTGTTGTTCAACTCGCGAGGGCGTTGTCGCTCGAACCTGGAACCCGAATGGTTCCAAGTGGAGAACGGTGACGGATGGGGCGCAGGCCGCGATTTCCCGAAAAAACGACAAGGGAACGGCCTCCACCTGCTCAATCGAATGCGAAGTGTAGACAAGCACCTTCTCGAATTTTCGTTCCTTAATGATCGACAGATCGGCCGCGAGGTGATCGAAGTGAAAAAATACGGCATTCAGATGGGCGTCCAGAGCAGCCAGCCTCCTGGACAAAGCGACGCCGCTTTCTGTCAGCTCTCCCCCAAACAAAGGAAGATCAGCAGGCAGTCCAGCATAATATGTCTCGAACAGGCTGGCACCCAATCCGCTGCCTAATTCTATAACAGCATCGTATGGTCCGGCTTCAAAATAAAAATCCAATATGAATTCAGTTAGAGCAGGGTTTGTATAAAAGGGAATTCTGGCAGGTTGCCCCTCAAGAGATCTCGATGTATTTATCGGAACGCCAGACGGCAGATAACCTGTCGCCGTTACATTGAATTTCGGCCTCCAACTCAAAGCGCTGCAATCTTCTTCAGCTATCAGAACAAACCTTCTTTCCTTTGCTCTGAGCTTGTTAATGCAGCGCACGATGCTGTGCTCTCCCGCTTCAATCAAGTCATTTATATATTGCGCGCGTTCATGCCATGCGCTCTCGTAGAACGTGCGCCAATGTTCTTCTTGACTTCCGCAGGACATAAAACTGCCCCCCTGATTTGCTTTGATGTCCCGTCCCCATCCTGCCGGTTGCGCGCCCGGATCGCGGATCGGCCCGGGTTTCGCTCCAGGGGACCGTCTCGTCGTGTCCGCTTGTGGTCCAGGGTTGTGACGCGTGAAACCGGACGACAGACACAGGAAGCGACGGTGCCCTTTGGATGTCAAGAAACCCGATCCGGGCGGCCCGCGCGACGGCCGGACAGGCCGGCGGCGATCATGCAGAGGACGGCGGCCGTCAGCACGGGGCCGAGTGCTCCTGACCAGGCCCCTCCGGCGGCGGTGACGGCGGCGGCGACCAGCGGCGGCCCCAGGAACTGGCCGATGTTCGAGCCCTGCATGAGCATGCCGTTGGCGGCGCCCAGATGGCGCGGCGACGGCGCCTGGGCCGGCATGGAGGCGAACAGCGCCGCCGGAATGATGCCGCCGACGCCGGAGAACACCAGCACCAGGGCGAACCGCGCCGATTCGGGCAGGATGGGCGAGAACAGCCCCCAGGCGCAGGCGGCCATGACGGCGGCCACGGTCATCATTACGCCCGATGCCGGCAGCCCGCGCCTGAGCAGCCAGCCACCGAGAAGGTTGCCGGACACGTTCATGGAGACCACCAGGGCCGTCAGCCGCGCCGCCGTGTCCGAGGCAACACCAAGGGCGGCGGGCAGGAAGGTAGGCAACCACACCATCACCGCCACCCACTGGAAGGCATAGGCCCCGAAGATCGCGCCCAGCAGCAGCAGGCCAGGGCGGGTCAGGGTCTCGCCCAGCACCCGCCACGACGGCCCGACAGGCGGCGCGTGAACCTTCAGGCCGGCGGTGGCGCGACGCACGGCCACCGCGCCCACCAGGGCCACGGCGGCGATCCCCAGCCACAGGCCGCGCCAGCCCACCGCCTCCAGCGCCCAGGGCGAGATGATCAGAGCCAGCGCCATGCCGGCTGGCATGAACACGCTCCAGATGCTCAGGGCCAGGGCACGGTCATTGGGCGCCGTCGCCGCCAGCAGAAGAGCGGGACTGGCAACACTGACGGCGACGAAGCCCAGGCCCTCGAAGACCCGCCCGGCCAGCAGCCCGGCATAGCCTCCCCCCAGCGTTCCCAGCAGACCGCCCAGCGCCATCGACAGCAGACCCAGGCCGACCAGCCGGCGCCGGCCGATGCGGTCGGCCAGCACGCCGGCCAACAGGCCCAGGGTCATGCCCAGGATGTTGAAGGTGGAGACGATGAAACTCGCCGCGACCATGCCGAGCCCCAGCTCAATCCGCAGCACGTCCAGCGCCGGGGGCACCTTGCCGACATGCAGGGCGGCGATGATGCCCCCCACCAACACCGTCAGGACGACGGACCAGCGGGTGCGGTCAAGGCTCTGAGCAGGGGGCACGGATCGGATGCCTCTCCGGAACGGGATCGGGGACGACCGGCCGCCCGCTTGGGGACTCAGCCCGCGCGGGCCGGGCGTCCGGGCACGCGGCCCAGCATGATGTCAACAAGGCCCATGATCGCATAGGCCACGATCGTCGTTCCGGCCAGCCCCACCCCCCAGATGATGCCGATCAACAGCCAGTCCACCGGCCCGCCGGCATCGGTAAATCCCGAAATGGTCACGTAGGCCATCAGGGCCAGCGCCGCGAATCCACCCAACACCCCGAGCAGTTCCGCGCGCAACAGGCGACGGCTGTGAATCGTGCCCTCTCGCGAGACCACGAACAGAAAGCCCGCCGTACCGGCGACGGCCAGGGCGACCAGCACCCACAGCAGGCTCCCCATCATCTCCACGAACACCGAAATGTAGACGGCAAAATCAAATCCAGCCATGGTTTCGCTCCTTCCGGTCCGTCGTCAGGCTTCGCCGCGCAGCATGGCGATGTAGGTCGGCTTCAGGGCGATGGTCTTCATCACCCAGGTGATCCACAGTTCCTCCAGGGGCGCGATGACGCCGGGGAACGAGGGCGTCAGGTTGTTCTTGTAGTCGAACTCGATGAGCATGGCGCGGCCCATCTGGGTGATCAGCGGGCACGAGGTGTAGCCGTCGTAGACGGCGTCGCTGTCCACACCGGCGATATCGGCGACCAGATGATCGACCGCCACCGGCACCTGCCACTTGACGCTGGCCGCCGTCTTGCCCTTGGGCACGCCGGCGTTATCGCCGACCGCGAAGACGTTGGGATAGCGCGGATGGCGCATGGTGTGCTTGTCCACCTCGATCCAGCCGTCGCGCGCCCAGGCCGATCCATCCTGCCACGGCAGCGGACTGTCGCGCACCACCTGGGCCGCGCGCATCGGCGGAATGACGTTGATGAAGTCGTACTTGATCGTCTGGACGCCATCGGGGGCTTCGAACACGGCTTCCTTGCTGCCCAGGTCGATTTCCCGCAGGACATGGCTATAGCGGACGTCCACGCCGCGATCCTCGAACAGCATGCGGACCTTCTCATGAACGATGGGCACACTGAACAGGTTATCGGTATGCGCGACGTAGATCACCTCGCTATTCGCGCGCGTGCCCTGCTGGCGCAGTCGGTCGTCCATCAGGAAGGTGTACTTCAGCGGCGCGCCGGCGCACTTCATCTCCGTGGCCGGACGCTGGAACACGGCGGTGCCGCCCAGTTCGACGAACCGGGACATCTCGCGCCACGTGGCGTAGGCGGCCTCGGGGCCCAGGTAGTGGCTGCCCAGTCCCTCCTTGCCGATCTGATTGATCTCCATGCCGTCGATGGCGTCGTAGTCCAGGTGGATGCCGGCGGCGACGACGAGATAGTCGTAGGCCACCTCCTTGCCGCTTTCGGTGACCACCTTGCCGGCCTCGGGATCAATCTCCTCGGCGGCCTCCTGGATCCAGTCCACGCCGGCGGGAACGTATTGCTCGGTGCGGGAGATCGGGTAGTCCTGGGGCTTCAGGCCGGCGGCGACCAAGGTATAGCCGGGCTGATACAGGTGGCGCTTGCGGGCGTCGATCAGCGTGATCGTGGCGCCCTTGAGGCGCTTCGACAGACGCGAGGCCGTCGCCAGACCGGCCGCGCCGGCTCCGATGACGACGATCTTCGCCGTGGTCTCTACCGAGACCGGCGTCGCTCCGGCGGGCCGCGCGGCAATGCCGCCCATGCCGGCCAGAACCGACCCGGCGGCGCCCAGTTTCAGCAGGGTGCGGCGGTCCAGCCCCATCCCCGGCGGCATGTTGGTGAACGGTTCCATGGGTCGAGGCCCTCCCTGTACAGTGTCTTATTGGATGCAGCGGCGCGCGGGGAGCGCGACCGTCTTGGCTGTTTGTCCCAATATATATATAAGTAGTTTCTAATGCAAATGCCGTTTCCCGCTCTCGGGGGTTTCGGGCCGGACCGCGCGCGCGTATGGTTGGGCTTTCCGTACTCTGGTTCTAGCGGGGGAAAGGGCGGCCATGGTCGCGATCCTGTTCGTCTGTACCGGCAACATCTGTCGTTCGCCCACCGCCGAGGGCGTGTTCCGCCACAAGGCGCGCGCGGCCGGCCTGGATGGGTCCATCCACATCGATTCGGCCGGCACCACCGCCTATCACGTCGGCGAGCCGCCGGACGAGCGCGCCGCCCAGGCGGCGCGGCGGCGCGGCTATGACCTGGACGGTCAAAGGGCACGCCGGGTGGCGAAGGGCGACTTCGACCGCTTCGACCTTCTGGTAGCCATGGACCGCTCACATTTCAACGCCCTGCGGCGGCTGGCCCCGGACGAGGCCGCGCGTCACCGCGTGGTCATGATGAGCGACTTCGCCAGCCGTCGGGACGGCCCGGGCGACGTGCCCGATCCTTACTACGGCGCCGGGGACGGTTTCGAACGGGTGCTGGACATGCTGGAGGACGCCACCGCAGGCCTGCTGGAACATGTCCGCACCAACTCCGGCACCAGCCAGCCGGCCTGATCCGCAGCCGACCAAAACGTTCCACCCCAAAACTCCGCCACCCAGGCTATGGTATTCACACTTATCGTTTCCCGCCAACCTGGGGAGTTCAACCTCGGCGGCATCTTGACTCGTCATTGCGAACCCTCGTCGCAAGACGAAGGTGAAGCAATCCAGCGCACAGAACGCAAATATCCGCTCTGGATTGCCCCATATATTTTATTTGGGCTTCGCTCCTCGCAATGACGACGGGACGACAACGGGAAGACAAGGTGTGTGAATCAGAGAGGCCAGCCAGGGAGGATCTCGAATGCGCGACTCCGCCCGCACCCTGATCGAGGACGCCACCGGCGCCCATGTTTCGGCCAGCCGCCCCCTGTCCGGCGGCTGTATCGGCGAAGTCTATCACCTGCGGATGAGCAACGACCGGGAACTGGTCGCCAAGGTCGGTGGTCCCGGCAGCGGCCTGGAACTGGAAGGACGCATGCTGCGCCATCTGGGCGAACATGGCGTCCCGGTGCCGGACGTCATGCACGCCGATGACCACCTGCTGCTCATGACCTGCGTGGCGTCCGGCGACAGCCTGGGGCCTCGCGTGCAGGAGCACGCCGCCCACGTCATCGCCGCCCTGCACGACAACGCGGGGCCGGCCTTCGGCTTCGCGTATGACACGGTGATCGGCGGCCTGCACCAGCCCAATCCGTCCGCACCGGCCTGGGTCCCGTTCTTCCGCGACCACCGCCTGCTGTACATGGCCGGCGAGGCCGCCCGGGCGGGGCGTCTGCCCCCGGCCTACCGGCGTCGGCTGGAGGCGCTGGCCGAGCGCCTCGACGAGTACCTGGAGGAACCTGAAGCGCCCAGCCTGCTGCACGGCGACCTGTGGACCGGCAATGTGCTGGCGCATGATGGCCGATTGTCGGGCCTGATCGACCCCGCCATCTACTGGGGGCATCCGGAGATCGAACTGGCCTTCAGCACTCTCTTCGGCACCTTCAACGATGTCTTTTTCAACCGCTATCACGATCTGCGGCCGATCCGCCCCGGCTTTTTCGAGATGCGTCTGGACCTGTACAACCTCTATCCGCTGTTGGTGCATGTGCGCCTGTTCGGCGCCGGTTATCTGGGGGGCATCGACCGAACGCTGCGCCGGCTGGGGTTTTAGGGCAAGTCCCGAGCGATCCGGAACGGATCCAGATGACGTGTTCCTTGAGCATCGAATGATGATGGCGCTGCGGCGCCCCTGCCACAGAGCCCGCAGAACAATTTAAAAGATCCGCCCAGGACTCGGAGCGCACCAGCCTTTCAGGTGAAACCATCATGTGATCCGACTTCCACGTGACGCGCCCTTCTTGTTTGCTGACGGCACACACGATTCCGCATATTCTTGCCAGTGCCGCGTTCGCGGTCACGGCCTGGACCGGCGGGACCGCATCGGCCGCGGAAGCTCCGGTTCAGATGGCGCAAAGCTGTCCCTCGGGCCTTCAGGTCTGCGCACCGGGGTCTTATGGCCGTGGCGGCTGTTATCGTCCCGGCTATGCCACGTACACCGCCGGTCTCGTTTGCACCAACGGTCTGACGGCCTGCCCCCCTGGCAACTCGGGGCCGGGCGGATGCTACAAGCTTGGGTTTGCCCGTTGCAACGATGGGCGGATCGAACGATAGACCACGAATTATGAGGCCTCATCGGACATTTTCCGGCGAGGGATCACACTCTTGCCGCAACCTTTCGAACAGAATGAATTGACGCCCAATCAAAGGCGGATCAGAGTCCGTCTCATGCCCTGTTCTTCCGGCGTGTTTAGGCTCGACTATGAAATTGAGACTTGTCAATCCCACCAACTTTCCCGACAATCATGGCTTCCAATGAGGGGGCTTGGCGCACGCATGGGGCGCTGCCGTGGCGTAGTGTCTAGCCCCCGCCACCGTCCTCACCGGCCGGTTCCTGTACGGTACGTGGACCGTCTGCGCGTCGAGATTCAAGGGGGTTGGAAAACAAACGATGATGAAAACAAACAAATGCAAGACAACCCTGAATGCGATTAGCAAATCACAGGCCATTATTGAATTCAAGATGGATGGCACAGTCCTTACGGCCAACCAGAACTTTCTAAGCGCCCTCGGTTACAGTCTGGATGAGATCAAGGGCCGGCACCACAGCATGTTCGTCGAGGAGGCCCACAAGGCCTCGCCGGAATACCGCCAGTTCTGGGAAGCGCTGAACCGGGGGGAGTTCCAGGCGGCCGAGTACAAGCGCTTCGGCAAGGGCGGACGCGAAGTCTGGATTCAGGCCAGCTACAACCCGGTTCTTAACGGTGCGGGCAAACCGTTCAAGGTGGTGAAGTTGGCCACGGACGTCACGGAGTCCAAGCTGCGTAACGCCGATGTCCAGGGCCAGTTGGAGGCTATCTCGAAATCCCAGGCCATCATTTCGTTCAAGATGGACGGCACCATCCTGACCGCCAACGAGAACTTCCTGAAGGCGCTCGGCTACCGCCTGGACGAGATCAAGGATCGGCACCACAGCATGTTCGTCGAACCCGCCTTCAAGAATTCGCCGGAGTACCGCCAGCTCTGGGATGCGCTGAACCGGGGGGAGTTCCGGGCGGCCGAGTACAAGCGCATCGGCAAGGGCGGACGCGAAGTCTGGATTCAGGCCAGCTACAACTCCATCCTCGACATGAACGGCAAGCCGTTCAAGGTGGTCAAGTTCGCCACCGACGTGACCAAGCAGGTTCAGGAGCGCATACGCCGCAACGAGATCCAGAAGGGCATCGACGCCGACCTGGACGGCGTACTACGGGTGGTCTCGAATGCCACGGACCTGACCGCCAGCGCCGCCAGCGCCTCCACCCAGACCTCCGCCAATGTCCAGGCCGTGGCGTCGGGGGCCGAGCAGATGGCCGCCTCCGTCTCCGAGATCACCCGACAGGTCGAGCACGCCCACGAAATCTCCGGCAAGGCGGTCGATCAGGCCGACCACGCCAACGAAATCGTCGGCAACCTGGCGGAAGCCGGACGGAAAATCGGCGATGTCATCAACCTGATCAACGACATCGCTAGCCAGACCAACCTGCTGGCCCTGAACGCCACCATCGAGGCCGCCCGCGCCGGCGATGCCGGGAAGGGGTTCGCGGTTGTCGCCAACGAGGTCAAGGCCCTGGCCGGTCAGACCGCGCGCGCCACGGACGAAATCGGCCAGCAGATCGGCGGCGTGCAGTCCATGACCGAGATTGCGGTTCAGGAGATCAAGGCGATCGGTGACATCATCGCCCAGGTCAGCGAAATCTCGTCGGCCATCGCCGCCGCCATGGAGGAGCAGAGCGCGGTGACCCAGGACGTGTCCTCCAACATGCAGACCGCATCCGAGGGTGTGACCACCATCAGCCACAACATGGAGTCCATCGCGGAAGCCATCCAATCCATTGAGGCCGCCGCCACCAAGGTCAAGGAGGCCTCGCGGCAACTCACATGAGGCGCCCCCGGGGCGGCGAGAGAGCCTCTCCGCCTGCGAAATGGCGCAGCCCATGCGGATATTGCGGCAGAGATGTGTCGTTTAGCGGGCCGGGTGGCATCTTCGCTCTGGTTTTTCCGGGCATGGTGTGTAAGATTCTTGGCCGTCGGTTTTGGTTGGACCGACGTAGGGGAATTGTTCCAAGGGGAAATTCGTGGAGGCTCGTCTCACCATGCTGAAGAATGCCATTTTCGCTGCCGCCGCCATGGGCGCTGCGCTCGTCGCCGCGCAGGCCCCGGCCACTGCCGGGCCGGCGGCCGTTGACATGATCCAGGCTGACAATCCCGCGATGACGCTGGCTCAGTGGTATCCGTCGGGCACCGCCCGGACGCCGCGCCCGATCGCGCCGCACACCCTGCACGGGGCCGGTGCCGACGAAGCCGCCGCCTGCGAGGCTGCAATGGCCGGCGCGCCGAACGCCTGCCGGTTCGAGCGTATCTATGACATGAACGAGTGCAGCTGCGCCGATTCGGGCGCCGTTGTGGCCTGCTCCGTCACCGTCTGGTGCCGTCGGCAGTAAGCACACCCAACCAGACCCTCGCCGCCGTTGGGCGGCGGGGGGGAAACGACGAAGCAATCCCGGGTGCCGAAAAGGCTGACGCGCCCGGGTTGCTTCGCGTTTTTTTGAGCGTCTCGCGGCAATCAGGAACCGCGCCTGACCCGTCGTTCTCCGTCCCGCCGACCGGGATGATCCGGGGCGACTCCGGCCGGACTAACGCCTTCGAATTCCGGCTTGATCCGGTCGAGTGGGGGTGCTACACCCGTCACGTTTCCGGATGCGCGGGCATAACTCCCTGATATTTCAGTGCGAATGGCCGCTCATGAAAGATCGACGGGAACGGCTCGCCCGGCGGACCCACCCGCCTATCGGGATTCGCCCACGACAGCCGACGTGAGGACGTCAATGGCCGAAATCATCGTCCACGAGGGCGATTTGCCCGCCACCGTCACGTTCGGGGACAGCGTGGCCGTGGATACCGAAACCATGGGGCTGCGGCTTTGGCGCGACCGGCTGTGTCTGGTGCAGCTTTCAGCGGGCGACGGCGTGTGCCATCTAGTCCAGATCAAACCGGACACGCCGGCCCCGATCCTCTCCGACCTGATGGCCGACCCGAACGTGGAGAAGCTGTTCCACTACGCACGATTCGATGTCGCCGCCTTGCTGCATCGATTCGGGGTGGTGACCGCGCCGGTCTATTGCACCAAGATCGCCTCTCGCCTGTGCCGCACCAACACCGACGCACATGGCCTGCGGGCGCTGTGCAAGGACCTCCTGGGCGTGGACATCTCCAAGCAAATGCAGACCTCGGACTGGGGCGCCGACACCCTGACGCCCGAACAAATGGACTACGCGGCCAACGATGTGCTGTATCTGCACAGACTGCGGCAGACCCTTGACGCCCTGTTGGACCGAGAGGGGCGGACGGACCTGGCCCGCTCCTGTTTCGGGTTCGTGCCGCACCGGGCCGCGCTTGATGTCGCCGGATGGGCGGACGAAGACATCTTCAGCCACTGACCGCCGCCGTTTCGGCGCGCCCCGGCCGGTCGTGTGACCTGGGCGCCCTGGAGAAGCACCGTTCCATGTCCGTTCCTGTGTCGTCCTCCCCGTCATCGTCCGCCGCCGCGCCGTCCGCGCTGGAGTCCGCACGGCGCGTCCTGCATCGGGAGGCAGACGCCCTTCGCGCAATGGCGGAGACCCTGGGCGCGGACTTTGACGCGGCAATTGCCCAGTTGCGGGCCTGCGCAGGGCGCGTCACCGTGACCGGGATGGGAAAAAGCGGTCATGTGGCCCGTAAGATCGCCGCCACGCTGGCCTCCACCGGCACGCTCGCGCAGTTCGTTCATCCCTCTGAGGCAAGCCACGGCGACCTTGGCATGATCGGCCGAGACGACGCCGTGATGGCGCTGTCCAACTCTGGGAACACGCCGGAACTGGAAGACATCGTCGCCTACACGCGGCGCTTCGGGATCCCGCTGATCGCCATGACCCGGTGCGCCGACAGTCCGCTGGCCCATGCCGCCGATGTCGCCCTGGTGCTGCCGCCGCACGAGGAGGCCTGCCCGCTGGGGCTGGCGCCGACGACCTCGACCACGGTCATGATGGCCCTGGGCGACGCCGTGGCCGTCGCCCTGCTGGAGGCGCGTGGCTTCAGCGCCCGCGATTTCCAGGTGTTTCATCCGGGCGGACGGCTGGGCCGCGCCCTGCTGCGGGTGGCGGACCTGATGCACACCGGCGACACCCTGCCCTTGGTGCCGTTCGACACGCCGATGTCGGGGGTCCTGATCGAGATGTCCCGCAAGGGGTTCGGATGCGCCGGCATCGTCGCGGAGGACGGCCGACTGGCGGGGATCATCACCGACGGCGACCTGCGCCGGCACATGGCGCCCGATCTGGTACAGCGACGGGCCGACGTCATCATGACCCGAGACCCCCGCACCATTGCCCCAGGCATGTTGGCCGTCGAGGCCTTGCGGATCATGAACGCCGGAGACAGGCCCATCACCAGCCTGTTCGTGGTGGACGAAGCCCGGCCGGTGGGCTTTATTCATATGCATGATTTGTTGCGGGCTGGCATTGACTAGACCACATTGGCCCAGGGGGCTGCGCGCAGAATTCGGTACGTTTCCCGGCGTTCCCATCCTGCCGCCCCCGCCGACCGCCGCCGCATGGTTGGCCGGCTTACATGCGCCGGGGACATGAAGTGGCGCGGCGATGAAACTGGGCCGATCACAAAGCGCGTCCCCGCCGGTGGAACGCATCCCGGCGGCCGCGTCTGGAGCGACACCCTCCTCCGGCATCCGGGACCGGAAGACCCGCACCGTCGGGTCCGTTCGGCGAATCCAACACTATTCCCGCTTCGTGCGGCTGATGAAGCTCCTTTTGCCCAGCGTCGCGGTCATGGTGTTGGGGGTGGTCCTGGCCTGGCCGCAGATCCAGTTCCAGGCCGAACGTCTGGCCGGCGAACTGGCATCGTTGGACCCGAGGACAGCCAACACCCGCACACTGGTCAATGCCCGGTTCCATGGGGTCGACACCGACAATCAGCCCTATACGCTGATCGCCAGCAAGGCGGTCGAACAGGTGGACGATCCGGATCAGGTCGATTTATGGGACCCGGAGGGAGACATCGCCCTTGAGACCGGTCGGTGGCTCGCCCTGCGCGGCAATACCGGCCTATATTCCAAGGGGGATCGCACGTTGTACCTTGACGGGAACGTCGTTCTGTACCGGGATGATGGGTTCGAGTTCCACACCGAGACGGCCCACATCGACCTCAACACGAAGAACGCCAATGGCTCTGACCCGGTGCAGGGCAGCGGGCCGGACGGCACCATCGAATCCATGGGATTCGACATCGTGGACGGCGGACGTGTCGTGGTATTCACCGGGCAGGCGCATCTGGTGTTGACTGCAGACGGAGAGATCGCGCCATGACCCGTGCCGCAAAACAGGGGGGGCCGTTGCGAATCCCGGGGGCGGTTCTGCTGGCGCTTGGCCTGCTCGCCGGGGCTCCGGGAGCCTGGGGGCAAGGAACCACGGTCGGGGATGGCGACTCGCCCATTGAGGTGTTCTCGGATAATGGCATCGAATGGCGGCGCGACGAGATGATGTACGTTGCGCGCGGCAATGCCATCGCCATCCAGGATCAGGATCGGGTGATGGGCGACGTGCTGGTCGCGCACTACCGCGAGACCGAGGACGGCGGCACCGAGATCTGGCGCATGGAATCCCTGGGCAACGCCCGTATCGAAACCCCTGACCAGACGGTGACCGGGAGGAACGCGGCCTACGAGAAGGACAGCGGGATCCTCGTGGTACGCGGCGCACCGCTGCGAATGGTCACGGACACCGAAACGGTCACGGCCACGGACAGTCTGGAATACTGGTCGCAAGAGCGCATGGCGGTGGCGCGCGGCGATGCCCATGTCGTGCGCGCCAACGGCGACACGGTGGACGCGGACATCGTCACCGGCTACTTCGCCGACAAAGAGTCAGGCGCCGAAGGGACCGCCGACGCCACCACGGAGGCAACGGCCGATGCGGCACCATCCGAACCGACGTCGGAGTCAGAGGCCGGCGCCGGAGACCGTGGAGGCCTGGAACGCATGGAGGCGTTCGGTGATGTGGTCATCACCACCGCCAAGGAGGTTGTGCGAGGAGATCGCGCGGTCTATGACGTGCCGGCCGAGATCGCCACGGTTTACGACAACGTCACGGTTTCGACAGAAACCGACCAGTTCGCTGGCAATCGCGCGGTGATGAACCTCAAGACCGGGGTCAGCACGCTGTATGGCGGCGGTGACGACGACGGCCGGGCCCGAGCCCTGATCGTGCCGCAACGCCCCGAGGAGAGCGCGGAAGAGAACGGGGCAGCACCGGACGCCGACACGAACTGATCGAAAACGGGACCGGGCGGCGGAGCCGGTCTCCCGTCTGCCACCAGATCATCGCCACCCACAGTCAGGGTCAGGGAGGGCCGAGTGCGGGGTCTCGCGGAACGCGTGCACAGTCTGGCGGAACGGACCGAGAGCAAGGACGCGGCGCGTCCGGAGACTCAGGAGAGCCCGGACAGGACCTCCTGGCAAGGCATACTGTCGGCCCGGAGCCTGGGTAAGCAGTACAATCGGCGGCCCATTCTCAGCGACGTCACCCTGGCTGTCCGGCGGGGCGAGGTTGTAGGGCTTCTCGGTCCCAACGGCGCGGGCAAGACCACCTGCTTTTATTGCATGACAGGTCTGGTGGTGCCCGACACCGGAAGCATTCTGCTCGAGGATCAGGACATCACGCGGTTGCCCATGTACCGGCGGGCGCGGCTCGGGATCGGGTATCTGCCCCAGGAAGCCTCGATCTTCCGGGGGCTGACGGTGGAGGGCAATCTGCGCGCCGTGCTGGAGGTCATCGAACCCGATGCCGCGATGCGCGAGGAGACGGTGAGCAGCCTTCTGGCCGAGTTCTCCATCGCCCACCTGCGCCACACGTCGGCCCTGGCCCTGTCCGGCGGTGAGCGACGCAGGGTGGAGATCGCCCGCGCCCTGGCCAGCCGGCCTGCCTTCATCCTCCTCGACGAGCCCCTGGCCGGGATCGATCCCATCGCGGTCAGCGACATCCGCGATCTGGTCGGCCACCTGAAGCACCGCGGGCTGGGCGTGTTGATTACCGACCACAACGTGCGGGAAACACTGGACATCGTGGACCGGGCCTACATTCTTCACGAAGGGCGCGTTATGATGGAAGGGCGCCCTTCGGAGATCGTTGCCCATGAAGGGGTCCGGCGGGTCTATCTGGGCGAACGGTTCAGTCTTTAGTGTTTCCGGCCTCTGTTTCGGAGGCAAAACGAGGGTAGGCGGTCATGAGCCTGTCACCGCGGCTTGATCTTCGGCAGGCGCAAAGCCTGGTGATGACACCGCAGTTGCAGCAGGCCATCAAGCTGTTGCAGATGTCGAACGTCGACTTGTCCGCCTTCGTCGAGCAGGAACTGGAACGCAACCCCCTTCTGGAGCGCAACGAGCGCGCCGATTTCGAGGCCCCGCCGGAGCGCGCCGAGATGCGCCCTGACGCCGACGCATCGGTGGTCGTGGACCGGGGCGCGGGCGAGGATGCCGACGGCCCCTCACCGCTCGACCAGGACTACAACACCGACCGCGACGATGCCGGCGCCGGCGACATGACCGCCCCTCCCGGCGGCGAGGAGTCTCTCGGTCTCGGCATGGGGTCCTGGGGCGGCGGCGGAGCGCGCGACTTCGGCGAGGATGCCCGCAGCCTGGAGGACACCCTCAGCCGACCGGAATCGCTTCGCGAGCACCTGGGCGCGCAGATGGCGGTGGATCTGGCCGATCCCGTGGACCGCCTGATCGGCACCCACCTGATGGGCCACCTCGACCCCTGCGGCTATCTGGCTGTTTCGGTCGAGGAAGTGGCGGCCACCCTGGGCGCGCCGCCCGAACGGGTCGAGGCCGTGCTGGCGCGCATGCAGGCGCTGGACCCGCCGGGTCTGTTCGCCCGCTCCTTGCGCGAATGCCTGGCCCTGCAACTGGCCGACCGCAACAGGCTCGACCCAGCCATGGAAGCCCTGCTCGACAATCTGGAGATGCTGGGGCGGCGCGACCTGCCCGGCCTGATGAAGGTCTGTGGGGTGGATGCCGAAGATCTGCGCGAGATGATCGCCGAGATCCGTGCGCTCGACCCCAAGCCGGCGCTGAGGTTCGAGGGCGAGCCGGTGCATACAGTCGTACCGGACGTGTTGATGCGCCCCAATCCCGAGGGCGGCTGGCTGATCGAGTTGAATAGCGACACGCTGCCGCGTGTTCTCATCAATCGCCGCTATCTGGCCCGGGTGCGCCCGGCCGCGAGCGGTGACAAGGCGGTCCGCGCGTTCCTGGGCGAGCAGGTGCAGAACGCCAACTGGCTCGTCAAGGCCCTGGATCAGCGGGCCACCACCATCATCAAGGTGGCGGCTGAAATCATCCGTCAGCAGGACGCCTTCCTGGAACACGGCGTACAGCACCTGCGGCCGCTGATCCTGCGCGACGTGGCCGGCGTCATCGGCATGCACGAAAGCACCGTCAGCCGGGTAACCAGCAACAAGTACATCGCCACGCCGCGCGGCCTGTTCGAACTGAAGTACTTCTTCACCCAGGCCATCAACAGCAGCGCCGGCGGCGAGGCCCACTCGGCGGAAGCGGTCCGTGCCCGCATCAAGGCCCTGATCGACGCCGAACCGCCGAAGGGCGTGCTGTCCGATGATCGCATCGTCACCATCCTGCGGGGCGAGGGCGTGGACATCGCCCGGCGCACGGTCGCCAAGTACCGGGAATCCATGCGGATTCCCTCGTCGGTGCAGCGGCGCCGCGAAAAGCTGGAGGCGGCGGGCAGATGACGCGTTCGAACCTGTTGGGACTCGGCGCACGGCGACACACCCGGATCCAAGGATCGGCGGGGATCGCCACCAAATCACTCAGCCGGACTTGGTATCACGCCCAATACCCAGCCGCGCGGCGGACGCGCTCCAGGCTGCGCGCGGCGTGATCCATCCGCTCGGCGGCATCGCGCCGGTGCCATCCGGTCACCAAACCGGCCGCCCACGCCCTCTCCGCCGCCGCCGCGACATCGTCTCCGGCGCGCTGCTCGGCCAGCGTGTTATGCAGCACCCCACCAGCGACGGCGACATCGTTCAGCGCCCCGAGATCATCCTGAAGATCGGACAAGCCGGACAGAAAGCGTTTGGCCGGCTTGCGAGCGAACAGACTGACAAAGAACTCCGCCGTGTAGCGGACCTTCTTGACCTGAATGCGCAGACGATGGCGCTTGGCCTCCGAAAGTCGCTGGAATCGGCGCGCCGGCTTGGCCACCTTACGCCAGCGTCGCTGCAGGGTGGTCCGGGCGAAGTCCAGAACCGGCCCGTCCCGGATCGGCCGATCCGGTGCGGCCAGCCAGTCCCCGTCCTCGATCCATGCCCCGACCCGCAAAAGCAGACGCGCCAGACGCGGATCGGCCATGGCCGCCACGGCCGCGTCAAACCGAGCATCCCGCCGCGCCGCGAACAGCCCGGACAGACTTTCCAGACCGCGATCCCCTGGAAAACACGCCCGCACCGGGCTCAGAATTTCGGTGAGAAACACGTCGGCGTCGCGCGCCGGCCCAAGGATCCCCATGAGCCAGCGCAGGTCCGTCTTGACGGCCTCCAACTCCGGCCCGGCCACAACGGGACCGAAGGTCGTCATGGCCGACCGCAAGCGCCGCATCGCGACGCGCATCTGATGGACCGCCTCACCGTCGCGGCACTCCCATAGGGGCCGAACGTTGCCGATCATCTGGGACAGGCAGCCGGCGGCAATGGCCTGGAAGGACCCGGCAACCGTCATGTCTGGCCTCAGGGCAGGCGGGCGCCCCTTGACCGGCGTCGGCGACGACGCGCCGACGACGAGATCGTGCCCACGCGCCGCCTTGCTGCGGACCTCCATGCGGACGGGCACCGCCTCGGCGATCCGCAGCCCCAGCCGGTACAGATCCCCGGCCGTGCCCTCCACGAGTTCCAGTTCCACCTCGTGGATCGGCTCGTCCCGCCCGTCGCCCGTCACCGTCCCCCGATCAAGGGCCATCAGGATCGTCCAAGACCCATCGGACAACCTGACCTCGGTGCGGCGGATTTCCGTTGCGAAGCGCGGACGTAGCGCCTTTTCATCAACCCCCGCCAGAGCCGCCTCCAGCCCCGCCGCGCGCGGCCGGTCCAGATCGGGAACCGGCTCGGCAATCGCGTCTTCCCATTCCACGCGGGAGAACACGCCGTCACTGCCCTGCCCTCCGGCCTTGACCGTCTGCACCCAATCACCGGCACCCTTCGCGCGCACGCGAACCGTCACCCCACGTCCCCACAGGCGCCCGTCGTGCGTATCATGGTAGAGGCTGGTAAGATAGCGGGTCCGGGCGGGGGCCCGGCGCATGGCGCGCAGCCACGGCAGGCGGGATATCCGCGCCAGATCCCGCGCCGCGACAGCGAGTTTGAGTTCCGTTTCCGTCGTGAGCGCCATAGGCTGTCCCACCCATTCGATGTCGGGCCGTGTCCCTCTGACCGCAGATCATGCAATGAAGGTTTTGTGACAGACAACCGTGCATCTTGTCGAGAACCGGGCCACACAGGAATGCTCGGGAACGCGGCCAAGGCAGCGCAAAACTCATTGATTGCTTGATACTAAGGCGCTAGATTAAAGTGAAGTTGTAAATTATGTCGAATCCGTGAATGCGTTCGGGGGAACGCCGAGAATGCGGTCTGCCGCGTTCTCGGCGTGGCGAAGGGGCCCGGGACCAGGAGAGACATCGCATGTCATACCACCGCGCAGGATATCCCGACCACGGCCGCTGCCCGGCCAGATCGAACTTTCTGGCCGCCCTGGGCGTAGCGGGCGCCCTGCTGCTCGGCGGATGCGCCGTCGGTGAGGGGGGCATGGTCGAGATCATGTCGCCCCCGGCCCCCGCCTCCGATTCCGCCCTGGCCGCGCTGTCACGCGGCCACATTGGCGACGCCGAGGCCTGGACCACGCGCGCCCTCTCGGAAAACGCCTCCGACCCCTACGCCCTGCTGGTCCGGGGCATGCTCGCGGAGCGAGCCGGGCAGCCTGCCGTCGCGCGAGAAGCCTATGGAACCATCCTGGCCCTGGCCCCCAAGGCGCTCATCGACCTCAGCCCCATGGACCTCGATTCATCCCCGCGTCCGGTGGTCGAAATCGCCGCCGACCGGTTGGACCGCCTGCCGCCTGCGCCCGTCGCCGAGGGGTTTGCCCGCGTGCCCGGCGTCACTGGCCCCAGAGCCATGGAAACGCCCGACACGCGGATGAACGTATCCCAAAGCGGGCGCGACGAAGCTTGGCAGAATCTATCGTCTCGGTTCGAAACCCTCGACAGACTGTACGATCAGGAACTCATCACCGATTCGGAATACGCTGACCGCCGGCGCGAAAACCTTGGCGCGCTGCTGCCCTTGACCCAGACACCGCCTGCCGCTGGCCTGAGCCGCCCGGCCCCGCGCCCCACCGCCGTGGTGGGACGCCTGCATGACCTGGGCGGAACCTTTGAGCGCGGCGCGATCAGCGCCAGCCAGCACGCCGAGGAACGCCGCGCCATCCTCGACGCCCTGCTGCCCGCCGATCCGATGACGCGCGAGATGGCCGACATGCGCCCGACCAGCGCCCGAGACGTCTCCCGCCATGCGCGCCGTCTTGCCGACGCCTTGCAGCGCGACCTGATCACCAACGAGGAATACGACCGCGAGCGCCTTGCCCTGCGCGATATCGCCAACCAGATGTCCGGTGGCGACGCGCAAGCTGCAATGGCCGCCGCACCGCCAACCGCCACCGCACCAACGGAAGGCGCCACCACCGATGGGACGGTCGAGGATGAGGCATCCGGAACGGCACCGGATGGATCAGCCGAACCGCGTCCCCTCCTGCCGATATCGGACCAACCGGGCGTGACCGCCGGCCCACCGACCGCCAATGACGAGGACCCGGTCACCCAGCGCTTCTCCGGCGTCACCGGGGCCAGCAGCGACGGTGCCCCCGCCTCTGAGCCGACCGGGAACTATGTCCACCTCGCCTCCTACCGGACCATGGATAGCGCCGAAGCCGGCTGGAAGGCCCTGAGCGAACGCTATGCCGGCTCGATGCGTGGCATGGAGCCCCGGTACGACCCGGTCACGATCCCCGGCAAGGGTGATTTCGTGCGCCTGAAGGCGGGACCGGTGCAGATCCCCGGTGGGGCGGTTCGACTGTGCGACAGGCTGCGCGCCGCCGGCCAGTTCTGTGAACCGGTCGCGGTGGACCCGTGACGACACGGATGACGGCGGCGGCGGTTGCGGTGTAAACGGGGGCGCTGTCCAGTTGGCGAGAGGAGCCCCCTGCATGCCCCGGTCGCCCCGCGCCGGACGAGGCCACGTCTCCCCCTCCTCCCGACCGCGCGAACGCGCGGCCGGGCCGCGTTCCGATGGCGCCCTGCGCCTGTACGGTCACCACGCAGTGGTGGCGGCGCTGGCCAACCGGAACCGCCCGGTCCGCCGACTTCTGACCACGGGAGACGCCACCGACGCCCTGACCCGCGCCGCCGAGGCGCGCGGTCTGACCGTGGATCGGGTACAACGCCAGGAGCTTGATGCGCTCCTGCCCCCGGGGGCGGTCCATCAGGGGATTGTTCTGGAAGCCGCGCCGCTGCCCGCGCACGGCCTGGAGGACCTGACCGCGACCGCCGCCCCCGACGACGCAGCCGTGGTCGTGGTCCTCGACCAGGTCTCCGATCCGCACAACGTCGGCGCCATTCTCCGTTCAGCCGCCGCCTTCGGGGCGCTGGGCGTCATCACCCAGGACCGCCACGCCCCGGCCGAGACCGGTGCTCTCGCCAAGGCCGCGAGCGGCGCCCTTGAGCGCGTGCCGCTGATCCGCGTTCCCAACCTGTCGCGCGCCCTGAAGGACCTGCGAGACTTCGGATTCTGGAGCGTCGGGCTTGACGCCGACGCGCCGGTCACGCTTGGTGGCGCCGCCCTGTCAGGGCCGCTGGCTCTGGTGCTGGGGGCAGAGGGCGCGGGCCTGCGTCGTCTGACCCGGGAACACTGCGACCATCTGGCGCGCCTGCCCATGATGCCCGGCGCGGTGGAAAGCCTGAACGTGTCCAATGCCTGCGCCGTGGCCCTGTATGAACTGCGCCGCGAGAGCCTGGAAGCCTTCAGTTCAACGGAACGCCCCACCGGGTCCGGGTGAGGGCCGGGGATGATCCGCGCGGCTGCGCCTGGTGTCACCTTGAAACGGCGATCCGGTGAGGACCGTGCGCGCCAGCAGCCCCGCCGACAGCAAGGCCCACAGGCCCCAGAGCTGCCAGCGCGGCACGCCCTCCGGCGCGAATTCGGTGAACAGATACCGCCGGAAACTCCGGATCTTATGCCCCAAGACGACCAGACGGGACACCGGAGAGCAGCCTTTCGGGTGCACGGCCGTCACGGCTGGCGCGAACAGCACGCGACCGCCGGCCCGCCGCGCCGCCCGACACAGCGCCAGATCCTCGAAGTACAGGAAGTAGCCCGGATCGAACCCGCCCAGTCGGCGAAAAAACGCCGTCGGCATCAGCATGAAGGCCCCGGAGATCGCCGGCACCTCGACCAGATCGGCCGCCGGCACGGGCTGGCGGTGCAGATTGACCCGGCCCCAGCGTGCCGCGAAGGGCCCTCCGAACGCCTCGCCCAGCCATTGCCCGGGCGTGCCGGCGTTGCAACGTCCCCCGGACTGCTCGGTGCCGTCGGCCTTGAGCAGGCGCGGTCCCGCCACCCAGGCGTCGTCCGGCTGCGCGGTGACCAGCGCCAACAGTCGCTCCACGGCCCCGGCCGCCGGCAGGCAGTCGGGATTGAGCAACAGCACATGGGTCCCGCGAGCCCGGGCGACCCCCAGATTGCACCCCGCGCCGAACCCAACGTTGCCTTGTCCGTGCACCAGTCGCAATGGGTCGGACATCCGGCTCGCCCTGCCCTCCACACCCTCGGGCCACGGCGGGTCATCAAGATTGTTGACCAGAATGACCTCGGCGACCGCCGGGCAGGAGCCGACAGACTCCAGGACCGCGGGCAGGGTATCGCCTCCGAACGTCACGATGACCACGCTCACCGATCCCTGTTCAGTGCTGCCGATTTTTCCCATTGGGCCGTATCTCCGCCGCGCCGACGACCGTTCGTGCCAGGAATACGGCATGTCGCCCCGGGTGGCGTCAACGCAGCGGTTGACCGACCTGACCACACGGTGGGATCCTTTTCGAGGATCGGGGGAGAAGATTGTCTACAAGCGACCGGGTCACGGTCGCTCCACCGTACCCGACCGGTTCCACCGACCGAAAGATCGGTTGACTCATGACAGCCCCCTCGCCCCGCCCGGCGGCCTTCCTGGACCGAGACGGCACCTTGAACGTGGACGTCGATTACGCCCACCGCCCCGAGCAGATCACCTGGATCGACGGCGCGGCGGCGGCCCTGCGGCGCTTGAACGAGGCCGGCTGGTGGGTGTTCGTCGTCACCAACCAGTCCGGCATCGCACGCGGCCTGTTCGACGAGGCGGCGGTGGACCGCCTGCACGACTGGATGGTGACCGATCTGGCGCGGCAGGGCGCACGGATCGATGCGTTCTATTACTGCCCGCACCACCCGCGCGGCACGGTTCCAGCCTACACCAAGGTCTGCGACTGCCGCAAGCCGGCGCCGGGCCTGCTGCTGCGGGCCATGGCCGAGCACCCGGTCGACGTGGCGCGCTCGTTCATGCTGGGCGACCGCATGCGCGACGTCGAAGCCGGCCGCGCCGCCGGAGTCGCGTCGCACCTGTACGAGGGCGGCAACGTCGATGCCGTCGTGGAACGGTTAATGGCCGGGTCTTGAGACCCGGCGGGGGATACTTTCGGCTGGGCGCCCCTTGCGCCCTCGGCTAATCTGCCGACGCGGCCCGCGGCCAGCCAAAAGCCTTTGAGCGGGCCGCCGCCACGATATCGCCTTTTCCTTGCTTCCTGCCCTGCGCCGCCCGCAGGCCGCGCGCGGCTGCGTCTGCCCTGTTTCGAGGTCTCCCCCGTGTCCGCCCTTACCGACCATTCGCACCCCGCCCAGTCCGATCACAGCCTGAGCTATCACATCCGCCGCACCATCGTCCTGGCCCTGCCGGTCGTGCTCGCGCGGCTCGGTTTCATGGCGTTCGTGACGGTCGACGTCATCGTTCTGGGACGTGCCGGCCCCGAACCGCTGGCGGAGTATGTGCTCGGCGGTACCGTCGTCGACAGCCTGCTGGCGACCCTGATCGGGCTGTTGATGGGCGTGCCCGTTCTGGCGGCCCAGGTGCTCGGCGCCGGCGCGCACGCCAGCCTGGGCCGGATCTGGCGTCAGGGCGTGGTGTATGCCGTGGTGGCCGGCGCGCTGCTGAGCGTTGCTCTGGTCTTTGGCGCGGCCCCCCTGTTCCGGTTGTTGGGACAGGATCCCGACCTCGCCGCGCGGGCCGCGACGGTGACCGGCATTCTCGCCCTCAATCTGCCGTTCATGGCGATCTTCGTCGTCGGCACAACCTTCCTGGAGGCGCTGAACCGGCCCATACCAGGCATGCTGGCCGTGTTCACGGCGAACCTGTCCAATCTGGCCCTGAACATCGTCTTGGTGTTCGGCTGGGGCCCCATCCCCGCCCTGGGCGCTCCCGGCTGCGCGCTGGCGACGGTGATCAACAGCGTTCTACTTGCGATCGGGATGAGCCTGTACATCCGCTACGGCCTGTCCGACCGGGTCGCGCTTGGCCTGTCGGGGACAGTGAACCGCGAACCGCTCTGGCGCGGGGCGGGAACGTTGCGCGGCATCGGCTACGCCGCCGGGTTCGCCCAGGCCCTGGAGGCCGGATCGTTCACGGCCGTCACCCTGCTGGTCGGACTGCTGGGGTCGCTGGCCCTCGCCGTTCACGGGATGATGTTCCAGTTCGTCGCCCTGACGTTCATGGTGGCCCTGGGCTTGGCAACGGCGGCCCAGGTACGAGTGGGGAATGCCTTGGGGCGCGGAGACTCGCGCGGGCTGGCGCTGGCCGGCTGGGTCGGTCTCGGCCTGTCGGCCGCCGTGACGGGCGCGGCCGCGACCGTCTACGTCCTGTGGCCGGAAACGCTGCTGCGGGTATTCACGACCGACGAGACCGTGCTTGCGGCGGCGGTGCCGGTGATGCTGTGGGCGTCGCTGGCCATGGTCTGCGACGGCGGCCAGTCGGTGATGAACCAAGCCTGCCGAGGCTGTGGCGACACGTGGGTCCCGACCGGGCTGCATGTGATCAGCTACTGGGCCGTGTTCGTGCCCGTCGCGGCGCTGCTGGCGCTGCCTCTGGGTCAGGGGGTCGCGGGCGTGTTCCAGGCACTCACCCTGGCCAGCATCATTTCCATGGGCATCCTGATGGTGCGCTTCGCCGTCCTTGCCAAACGGCCGTTGCCGGCGCCGCCGCGTTAACGGCGGATCGGCGGCCCGCACCCGAACCGCACCTTGACATCCCCGCCGCACCCGACCACCCTGGGGGACAACGGGGTGCGACCCCGGAGACGATGAGGGACGCGGCCAAGGCCGCGCGTACGACTCGCCTTGGCGACCAGGACACTCTGTATCAAGACATTCGGGTGCCAGATGAACGTCTACGACTCCGCCCGCATGGCGGACGTCCTGGCGCCCCTGGGGTATGGCCTGACCGATGACCCGTCGGACGCCGACATGGTCATCCTCAACACCTGCCACATTCGCGAGAAGGCGTCGGAGAAGGTGTTCTCCGAACTCGGCCGGCTGCGCCGAATGCGCGAGGACCGCGAGGCGCGCGGCGCCGGACGCATGATCCTGGGCGTGGCCGGCTGCGTCGCCCAGGCCGAGGGCGACCATATCCTGGACCGCGCGCCGTTCGTGGATCTGGTGCTCGGCCCGCAGGCCTATCATCGCCTGCCGGAGATGGTGGCCCGGCTCAGCCGCGCCGGGGACGCCCAGATCGACACCGAATTCCCGGCCGAGCCCAAGTTCGACCACCTGCCCGCGCCCGGCGCGCGCGGCCCCGCCGCGTTCCTGGCCATCCAGGAGGGGTGCGACCGCTTCTGCACCTTCTGCGTCGTGCCCTACACCCGGGGCGCCGAGTACTCACGCCCGGTCACCGACATCCTGGACGAGGCGCGCGCCCTGGTGGCCCGGGGCACGTTGGAGATCACCCTGCTGGGACAGAACGTCAACGCCTATCACGGCGCGGGACCGGACGGCGCGACCTGGAGCCTGGGCCGGCTGATCCGCGCCCTGGCGGACATCGACGGACTGGCCCGCCTGCGCTACACCACCAGCCACCCCCGCGACGTGGACGACGACCTGATCGCCGCCCATGCCGAGGTGCCCACGCTGATGCCGTTCCTGCATCTGCCGCTTCAGTCCGGCGCCGACCGCGTTCTGAAGGCCATGAACCGGGGCCATACCCTTGCGGACTTCCGCCGGGTGGTCGCGCGGTTGCGCGATGCGCGCCCCGACCTCGCGTTGTCATCGGACTTCATCGTCGGCTTTCCCGGCGAGACCGACCGCGAGTTTCAGGACACCCTGGACGCCGTGGACGACATCGGCTTCATCCAGGCGTATTCGTTCAAGTACAGCGCCCGCCCGGGCACGCCGGCGGCCGCCTTGCCCGCCCAGGTGCCGGAGCCAGTCAAGGCCGAGCGGCTGGCCCGGCTTCAGGACCTGTTGAACGCGCAACAGGTCGCCTTCAATCGCCGCTGCGAGGGCCTGGACATGGACGTGCTGCTCGACCGGATCGGCAAGCATCCGGGGCAACTGGTCGGGCGCAGCCCGTTCATGCAGCCGGTTCATGTCATGGCGCCCGCCCCCCTGCAGGGCACGATCCAGCGGGTGCGCATCGACCAGGGTCAGCCGAACAGTCTGGCCGGCCGGCTGCTGCCCGCCGAGGACGATCACCCTCCCGCCGAAAGGGCCACCGCGTGAGCGATGCCATGGTCCAGGAGGTTCGCACCTACGCCGACAACGGCGCGCTCCAGGTGGTGTTCGGCCCCGGCAACGAGAACATGGATCAACTGGAAGCCCGCCTGGGCGTGTCGCTGCCGACCCGGGGCAACGAGGTGACCCTCGCCGGCGCGGCCGAGGACGTCGCGGTGGCGGTGCGGGCTCTGGATTCCCTGTATGCGCGGGCCCGCGCCGGCCGGGACGTCACCAAGGCCGATGTCGACGCCGCCGTGCGCATGGGTCGCGTTGATGGCGGGCCGGCCGAACCGGCCCCGACCCTGCGCACCCGAAAGCGGGTGATCGAGGCCCGTTCGCCCGGACAGGCCCGCTACATCAACGCCCTGGTCAACACCGAACTGGTCTTCGGCCTGGGACCGGCGGGCACCGGCAAGACCTATCTGGCCATCGCCCACGCGGTCGCGCTGAAACTGTCCGGCGCGGTGGAACGGATCATCCTGTCCCGACCGGCCGTCGAGGCCGGCGAGCGCCTTGGCTTTCTGCCCGGCGACCTGCGCGAGAAGGTGGATCCGTATCTGCGGCCGATGTATGACGCGCTGTACGAGATGCTGCCCGGCGATGAGGTGCTGCGTCGGCTGGAGGCGGCGGAGATTGAGGTCGCGCCGCTGGCCTTCATGCGCGGGCGCACGCTCGCCAACGCCTGCATTGTGCTCGACGAGGCGCAGAACACGACGCCGACGCAGATGAAGATGTTCCTGACCCGCCTGGGTGAGAATTCGCGCATGATCGTGACTGGCGACATGACACAGATCGACCTGCCGCTGGGGGCACGCTCCGGCCTGCGCGACGCGCTGGAGACCCTGGAGGGGCTGGAAGGAGTCGCCGTGTGCCACTTCACCCACCGTGACGTGGTGCGCCATGATCTCGTCACCCGGATCGTCAAGGCCTACGATGCCCGCGACCGGCGCCTGGAGGGCGTCTCCGAGACCGGCGCGCCGGCCACCTCGCCCGCCCGGCCCAAGGGAGGCCCGCGACCATGAGCGCCGACGGGACCCCGTTCCCCGTCGAGATCGACGTGATCGTCGAGGTCCCCGCCTGGCGCAAGGCCGTGCGGGACGTCGAAGCGGTCTGCGACCGCGCCGCCGGGGCGACCCTGACCGCCGGGCTGCCGGACTCCGCCCTGGGCGGCCTTCTGGCGGCGGGACAGCGGTTCGAGGTGTGTGTCGCGCTGGAGGACGACGCCAGCGTCCGCGCGCTGAACCACGGATTCCGCAACCAGGACAAGCCCACCAACGTTCTGGCCTTCGCCGCCCTGGAAGACGAGAACGGCCGCGTTCTGGTGCCCCCGGCGGACCTTGGGGAGGACGATGAGGACGAGCCGACCTTTTTGGGGGACATCGTCATCGCGCTGGAAACCACCCGCGACGAGGCCGCCCGCGACGCCAAACCGCTGGCCGACCATCTGAGTCACCTCGTGGTGCATGGCGTGCTGCACCTGCTGGGCCACGACCATCAGGATGAGGACGAGGCCCAGCGCATGGAAGACCTTGAGACGCGTATCCTGGCCGGGATGGGGATCCCCGACCCCCACGCCGCCCCGCCGGAGTCTGGGACTGAGGACAATGAGCGAACCGAGCCCAAGTAGCGAGCCGGGCCGATCCCCCCGCGACGACGCAGGCAGTGGCGATGACCCGGCCACCCCTGGCCTCAAAGTAATGCCGTCCCCCGACCCCCGGGAGCCCGGCGGCGAGTCCGTCCGCGCCTGGTTGCGCGGCCTGTTGTCGCGCACCCGTGCAAACGGCGACAATTCCGTGCGTGACACGCTTGAAGAGATCATCGAGGAACGCGACGAAGCGGAATTGCCCATCGACGCCCATGAGCGCCTGCTCATCACCAACGTCCTGCATCAGCGCGATACCACCGCCGACGACATCATGGTACCGCGCCCGGATATCGTCGCCCTGGGCGAAAGCGCCACGCTGAGCGAGATCGCCGATCTGATGGCGCGCAAAGGGCACTCGCGCATGCCCGTTTTCCGCGAGACCCTCGACAACATCGTGGGGATGGTCCACATCAAGGACCTGATCCCCCACCTCTACAAGGGCGAGGCACCGGACCTGACCGCGCTTGCCCGTCCGGTGCTGTTCGTGTCCCCCTCCATGCGGGTGCTGGATCTTCTGCTCGAAATGCGGCTGAAGCGCGCCCATTTGGCCTTGGTGGTGGACGAATACGGCGGTATCGACGGCCTTGTGACCATCGAGGATCTGGTCGAACAGATCGTCGGCGAGATCGAGGATGAACACGATGTGGAATCCGACCCCGAACTGACGGTGCTGGAGGACGGCTCCATGGTGGCCGACGCGCGCCTTGATCTAGAGGAGTTCGAGGACCGCTTCGGTGCCTTCCTCAGCGAGGAGGAGCGCGAGGAAACCGATACCCTGGCCGGTCTGGTGTTCCGGCTGGCCGGACGGGTTCCCGGACGGGGTGAGTTGATCGTCCACGACAGCGGCATGGAGTTCGAGGTCATGGAGGCCGATCCGCGCCGCATCAAGCGGTTGCGCCTGCGCAATCTGCCCCCCGCCGGCCTCGCCGCCGCCTCGAACGGATCAAACACCCCGTGATCGCGCGTCTGGCCGCCGGCACGGCCCGGCTGCGCGGAACGCGGCGCCACGCCACCGCGTGCCTGCTGGGCATGGGCGCCACCCTGGCGCTGCCGCCGATCCACGCCCTGCCCATGCTGGTCGTCGCGCTGATCGGGCTCGTCTGGCTGCTGGACGGGGTCGAGAGGCGCGCCCGTGGCGCCTTTGCCGTCGGCTGGTGGTTCGGCCTGGGCCATTTCGTCACCGGCCTCTACTGGATCGCCAACGCCCTGCTGATCGAGGCGGATCGGTTCGGCTGGATGGTGCCGTTTGCCATTCTGGGCCTGAGCGCCTTCCTGGCCCTGTTCACGGGGGCGGCGACGCTGCTGGCCGGAATGGTGTGGCATCCCGGCCGGCCCTGGCGGATCCTGCCCTTGGCGGCGGCCTGGCTGCTCGGTGAGTGGCTGCGGACCTGGGTCGCCACCGGATTTCCCTGGAACATGACGGCCACGGTGTGGATGCCGGTTCTCCCCGTGCTGCAGATCGCCAGCGTCATCGGCGCGCTGGGTCTGGGTGGCCTGACGGTTCTGGCGCTGTCCGCTCCGGCGGTCCTGGCCGATCCGGTCCCCCGGCGCCGCAAGGCGGCCGTCTTGAGCGCGGCCGCGCTGGTGTTGCTCATTCCCGCAGGCTGGGGTTTCTGGCGGCTCTCCAGCGTAGAGCCGGGCACGGTCCCGGACGTGCGGCTGCGCCTGGTCCAGCCGGCGTTGACCCAAGCCGAGAAGCTGGAGCCCGCGATGCGGGAGGTCAATCTGCTCGACCATGTGGTCATGACACGGGGCCGCCCCGGGTTCGACACCGTGACCGCCGTCATCTGGCCGGAAACGGCGGCCGCCTTCGCGCTCAATGTCGACACGCGGCGGCGCCGGCTTGCCGGCGACGGTGCCCCGGCGGGCGGTGTGCTGATGACCGGGGCACCACGTGTCACACCGCTCGGGGTAGAGCCCTTTCGGGCCTGGAACAGCTTTTACGTGCTGGATGCGGGCGGCGGGATCGTCGCCGTACAAGACAAGTTCCACCTTGTTCCGTTCGGCGAGTACGTGCCGTTCGGCGATATCCTGCCGCTGGATAAGGTCACGCCGGGCAGCGTGGATTTCTCCTTCGGCCGGGGACCGCGCACCCTGCGCGTACCGGGATTACCTCCGGTCTCACCGCTGATCTGCTACGAGGTCATCTTTCCGGGACAAGTCATCGACCGCGCCGACCGCCCGGACTGGATGGTCAATATCACCAACGACGGGTGGTACGGCATCAGCTCGGGGCCGTTTCAGCATTTCGCCACCGCCCGCCTGCGCGCGATCGAAGAGGGCCTACCGCTAGCGCGGGTGGCCAACACCGGTATTTCCGCTATGATCGATCCCCTGGGCCGGGTCACGGCGCGTCTCGGGCTGGGCCAGCGGGATAGTGTGGACACGGCCCTGCCCGAGCCCTTGCCACCAACCCCCTTCGCGCGCCTGGGCCAAGCCCTTCCCATCTTTGGCAGCCTCGTCATAATACTTGCTGCGCTGGCATTCCATCGTTCCGCGCGTGCACATTAAACCTTAAGGGCGAAATGTGTTCAGTATCGCTCAATTATTAGCGGTCCCCACCCCTGCCCTTGCAGAATGCTACAGGTTTTCGTTGACGCTTCAGGGCCTCCGCCATAATGTCGTCCCCGTTGGTTGCATGCATTGAACAGTCTGCGTTCATCGTGTTCTCATGACGGGACGCCCACATTACAGTGTCAAGGTAGCACGTATGGTGAATGATACAGAACGGCAACCGCGCCGTTCCAATCGCGGACGGACGCCCTCGGGCAAGCCCAATCCCGTCGATGTTCATGTCGGTGGGCGGGTGCGGCTGCGCCGGACGCTCCTTGGCATGAGTCAGGAACGCCTGGGCGAAGCGATCGGCCTGACCTTCCAGCAGGTCCAGAAATACGAGCGCGGCGCCAACCGGATCGGGGCCAGCCGCCTGTGGGACCTCAGTCACGTCCTCGATGTGCCCATGAGCTACTTTTTCGAGGAGATGGACGAGGGCACCTCCAACCTCAGTCCGCGCAACATGGCCGGCTCCATGAACGAACCCGCCATCGAGGGGGACGGCGATCCGATGACGCGACGAGAGACCCTGGAACTGGTGCGGGCCTACTACCGGATCAGCGACCCCACCGTGCGCAAACGCGTGTTTGAATTGACGAAGACCCTGGGCAGCGTCGCCGACCCCGCCAACACGCCGACGTCGGAACGCTGATCGCGGCGGTCATCCGAAACCCGCGGTCTGTCAGGCGCGTATCTCCGAGAAACAACCGGAACGCCGGGCATCACCCCCGGCCCAGGGCTCGGCGCAGCGCGTCGCCGAGCGCGGTCTTCGGGGCGTCCTGCGGGGTCTGGGGGGGCGACGGCGCGGCGGCAGTGTCCTTGGCGGAGGCCGGCGCGGCGCTCGCGGTCTTCTCCGTCTTCTCCGCCTTGGCCTTGGCCTTGGGCGGTCGTGTCGCCTGGGCGACCTTGCTCATGTAATCGGACTCTCGGTCCTGGAGCAGCAGCGGCGCATGGTCCGCCAGCGCCTCCAGCAGTGGTCCCAGCCAGTCCCGGTCAGCCTTGGCGAAGTCCGACAGCACGTAGCCATGCACCCGCGCCTTGTCGCCCGGATGACCGATCCCCAAGCGGACGCGCCGGTAGGCGTTGCCCAAGTGAGCGTCGATGGACCGCAGACCGTTGTGACCGGCCGCCCCGCCGCCGGTCTTGACCTTCACCTTCCCGGGCGCAAGGTCGAGTTCATCATGAAACACGATCACATCGGCCGGTTCCAGCTTGTGGAACCGCGCCGCCTGCCCGACCGCCTGGCCGGACAGGTTCATGAAAGTCTGAGGTTTGAGAAGAAGAACCTTCTCGCCGGCCACCGTTCCCGACGCCAAGGCGCCCTGAAACTTTGACCGGAACGGCCCCAGGCCGTGGCGCGCCGCGATGGCGTCCACGGCCATGAAGCCGATGTTGTGGCGGTTGCCCGCGTATTCGGCGCCCGGGTTGCCCAGGCCGACCAGCAGCCGCATGGAAGCCTCCGCCGAACTGGGAATGCCGGGCGCGACGCGCGGCCCCTTACTCCGCGTCTTCCTCGCCCTCTTCCTCGGAGGCCTCGGACTTCATGCCGGACGGCGCCGTCACGGTGGCGATGGTGAAGTCGCGGTCGGTGATGGTCGGGCGCACGCCCTCGGGCAGCTTGACGGTGCTGATGTGGATGGACTCGCCGACATCGAAGCCGATCAGATCCACCTCCAGCGCACTCGGCATGGCATCCGGGGTGCCGACCAGTTCGACGTCGTGGCGCACCACGTTGAGCACGCCGCCGCGCTTCAGGCCGGGGCAGCGCTCCTCGTTCAGGAAGCGCACGGGCACTTCGGCGGTCACCCGCGAGGTAGCGCTGACGCGCAAGAAATCGACGTGTATGATGGCGTCGGACACCGGATGGAACTGGAGATCCTGCGCCATCACGCGGTGTTTTTCACCGCCAAGCTCCAACTCGTACTGACGGGCGTAGAAGCCACCCTTGTACAACTCGGCCCACAGCGGGCGCGGATCCATCTTGATGAGAGCCGGTTCCTTCTTGTCGCCATAGATGACGCCGGGCACCAGACCCTCGCGGCGAACCGCGCGGGCCGCGCCCTTACCGGCCCGCTCGCGCCCCTGCACCGGCAGCGTGCTGATATCGGACATGGTTGATCGTCTCCAATACGGCGCCGGTTTGCGGCGCCCGTTCGATGATACCTCGTTCCCGCCGGCCTCCAGGGGTGCCGAACGACGAACGCGCGCCAACCCGAAGGGCGGCGCGGGAGCCCGGCTTATACGGCGCTCGCGGCCGGAATGCAAGGGACCCGACCGTCATGTCGCCAGGGTCACCCGCCGCGTCGTCGGCCCGGGTCCCGTCCGCAATCCGACAGCACCCGTAACAATCGCCAATTCCGATCAATACCGCAAAAACCATTAATTGGACGATGGGCATTCGGACGCGCTATCCCTCCGGTCATCGATGCCCCGCCCGTTGGGGGCCGGGTCACAGACAGATCACGGAGCTTCCGATGACCGACGTTAACCAGACCACCAGTCCTGCCGCCATGCCGCGCCTCAACGAGCCGGCCCCGGACTTCGTCGCCGAGACCACGCACGGAGAAAAGAGCCTGTCCGACTATCGGGGCCGCTGGCTGGTGCTGTTCTCGCACCCGGCCGACTTCACGCCGGTCTGCACCACCGAGTTCATGGCCTTCGCCCGCGCCGCCGATGACTTCAAAGCCCTCAATACGGAGTTGCTGGGCCTGTCCATCGACTCCACCTTCTCGCACGTCGCCTGGGTGCGGAACATCCAGGAGAAGTTCGGGGTCGCCATTTCCTTCCCGATCATCGCCGACCTGTCGATGCGCGTGGCCAACGCCTACGGCATGATCCAGCCCGGTGCGTCGGATACGTCCGCGGTACGCGCCACCTTCGTCATCGACCCTGAGGGCGTGCTGCGCGCCATGCTGTACTACCCAATGACCAACGGCCGCTCGGTCGCCGAGATCCTGCGTCTGGTCAAGGCGCTTCAGACCAGCACCGCACATGGCGTTGCCACCGAGGAGAACTGGCAGCCGGGCGACAAGGTGATCGTGCCGCCGCCGAAGACCGTCGACGGCGCCGAAGCCCGCGCCGCCGAAGGCCATGAATGCGTGGACTGGTACTTCTGCCGCAAGGATCTGGCGGCATAACGCAACGTCAAGCGAACCTCCGTTGCGGGCCGGTGGGGTTTCCCTACCGGCCCTTGGTTCCGACCAGAACGTGCCCGCGTCAGTGAAAACGGGGACGGTCATTTCCGACGGCAGCGTCCAGGTCATCCGACGAGGCCAACACCAGAAACCGCCTCTTCAGGTGGGCGTCCCGATCAAGGAGGCCCGGAACGCGGCCCAACAAGGCCTGGAGGAGGTGCCAGCTTCTGCGATCCGACGGCCGCAGCCGGGATGCCTCCATGAAACAAGCGGCGGCCTCGCCCGGCCGCTCCTGCCCCTGGCGGACCAGCCCCAGGTTCTTGTGCGCGTTGTGGCGCGTCGGGTCGATTCCGATGGCGGTCAGGCAATACGGCTCCGCCTCGTCGAAGCGCGAGAGTTGAACCAGGCTGTATCCTAGGTTGTTGTTGGCGAAATAGGCGACCTCCGGGTCCGTCGGCTCCTCGGCCAGAACCCTGCAATACTGATGGATGGCATCCGTCCAGTCGTGCCTTCGCTCCCCCATCAGGCCGAGCAGAAGGAAAGCCAGAGCCCGTTCGTTCGCGCTTGTCGCGACGGCGAGGCGCCTCTCGATGCGCACGCGCTCCGCCTGCTGGCTGTCGGCTGTTTCAGTCATGATTGGGTTTCCTTCGTCGGAGCAACACTACATTGGATTGTACCCCCTGGGACTTGCGAAAGTGACTGTGCGTCCCCATAAGCTCTTGATAAGAGAGAATAAATCGCCCCTCCAGAGAGACAATATCGCGGACGTCTGTTGCCGGTGCGCCACAGTCCGCCACGATGGCGGTCACGGACCCACGTCCGCTTTGCAGGAACCAATGCGGTGGCAATCACGAGTGACAGGCGGCCCCTCATGAGGGTAGGGTCTGCCTTTCGCGGCCCGCGCCGCCCCCTCCCCGCCCCTCGAAGACGTCAGGCACCTGGACGGCATGACCGAAAACACCGCGACCCCCGCGCCCAAGGTGGGCGTCATCATGGGCAGCCAGTCCGACTGGGCCACCATGCGCCACGCGGCCGAGACCCTGGAGACCCTGGGCGTACCGTTCGAGGCCCGTATCGTCTCCGCCCACCGCACACCCAAACGGCTCTACGACTACGCCAGCGGCGCCAAGGCGCGCGGCCTGTCGGCGGTGATCGCGGGGGCCGGCGGCGCCGCCCACCTGCCCGGCATGTGCGCCTCCATGACACCGCTGCCGGTGTTCGGCGTGCCCGTGGAAAGCAAGGCCCTGAAGGGCCTCGACAGCCTGTTGTCCATCGTGCAGATGCCGGCGGGCGTGCCGGTGGGCACGCTGGCCATCGGCCGCGCTGGCGCGGTCAACGCCGCGCTGCTGGCGGCGGCCGTCGTGGCCCTGAGCGATCCGAGCGTGGCCAAGGCCCTGGACGACTGGCGCGCCCGCCAGACCGACGCCGTGGCCGAGATCCCTGTCGACGATCCCTGACCCGCGATATCGCCATGACCGTCATTCCCCCCGGTTCCACCCTCGGCATTCTCGGCGGCGGCCAGTTGGGCCGCATGACAGCCCAGGCGGCGGCGCGCCTCGGCTACGACTGCGTGATCCTGACGCCGGAGGAGGACAGCCCTGCCGCCCGTGTAGCGCGCGAGGCCATCGTCGCCCCCTATGACGATCCGGCCGCGCTGGAAATGCTCGCCCGCATCGCCGACGCGGTCACCGTGGAATTCGAGAACGTGCCCGCCGGTGTGCTTGAAATCCTGGCCAGTCACATCCCGACCCGGCCCGGCCGCATGGCCCTGGAGACCGCCCAGGACCGCATCCGCGAGAAGGCCTTTTTCAACACCGTGGGCATCGACACGGCCCCGTGGCGCCCTGTCCACACCGCGAGGGATCTGCGCGCGGCGCTCGCCGACCTGGGCACCCCGGCGGTGCTGAAGACCGCCCGGCTGGGCTATGACGGCAAGGGGCAGATCCGCTTGGAGGCCGGCTCCGACCCGGCGGCCGCCTGGGAGGCGCTGAACACCGACGCCGCCATCCTGGAAGGGTTCGTGGACTTTTCCATGGAGATCTCGGTTATCGTCGCGCGCGGCCCCGACGGCCATATGGAGACCTACGACGCGGTCCAGAACATCCACACCAACCACATTCTGGATACCACCATCGCCCCGGCGCCGCTGCCGGCCGGCCAGCGGGCGGCGGCCCGACTGATGGCCCGCAATGCCGCCGAGGCCCTGGATTTGGTCGGCCTGCTGGCCCTGGAAATGTTCGTCACGCCGGACGGCCACCTTCTGGCCAACGAGATGGCCCCGCGTCCCCACAACTCGGGACACTGGACCCTGGACGGCTGCGTGACCGACCAGTTCGAGCAGTTGGTGCGCGCCGTCTGCGGCCTGCCGCTGGGTCTCACCGCTCCGACCGTGCACGAGGCGCGCATGACCAACCTCCTGGGCGAGTCCGCCGCCGACTGGGCCGCGATCCTGTCCGACCCGACGGCCAAACTGCATCTGTACGGCAAACGCGCCGCCCGCCCCGGCCGCAAAATGGGGCACGTCACCCGACTCAAGCCCCATATGTGAGGAGCGGACAAGCCGCCCGTCCGCCAAATGCGAAGAAAGGTCGGCGCCCATGATTTCGCCATTTTGCTGAACCAGCATCGTGTCAATTATGGGGTTGATGATAGCCGCAACGCCATCGGCCACCCGAACCGCTCCACGATCCGAATGCCCGTTTCCCGTGGTCTCGATCTGAGCGCTGACCGAGAACGGAAAGAAAGGTCCAACCGATGCATACCTTCGCCAAGCGCACCACGTCCCTGGCCCTGGCCGCCGCCTTGCTGGGCGGCCCGGCCCTGACCGCCTGCCAGTCGGTTCAGAACAACCCCAAGCAGACCGCCGGGACGGTTGGCGGCGCGGCTCTGGGAGGTCTGCTCGGCTCGCAGTTTGGTGGCTCGACCGAATGGAAGATGGCCGCGACGGGCCTGGGTGTCCTTCTGGGCGCCATGGTCGGCGGCGAGGTCGGGCGCTCGCTCGACGAGACAGACCGCATGCGCATGCAGCAGGCCTCCCAGCAGGCCTACGCCGCGCCCGTCGGCCAGACCATTGCCTGGAACAACCCGCAGTCCGGCAATTACGGCACCTTCACGCCGGTGCGCGACGGGTACACCAACACCGGACAGTATTGCCGCCAGTTCCGCACCACCGTCACCATCGACGGTCGCCTGGAAGAGGCCACGGGCACGGCCTGCCAACAGCCGGACGGCACCTGGAAGGTGGTCAACTGACCGGGTCGTCGGAGTTCGGTTCGGCGAGTGGCGGGACAGTCGGGACTGTTCTATATTGGGAGAATGCTCGTTCCCCTGATGTGACTGGTCAGCCATGAAGGACCCGTATGATGTGCTCGGTGTGCCGCGCAGCGCGAGCGCGGAGGACATCAAGCGGGCCTATCGCCGGCTGGCGCGGACCATGCACCCGGACGTCAACCCGAATGATCCCCGTGCGGAGGACCGGTTCAAGGAGCTGAACGCCGCGCATGACCTTCTGGCCGACCCCGACACGCGCGCTCGCTTCGACCGTGGCGAGATCGACGCCAGCGGACAGGAGCGACCGTTCGGCTTTCGTCGTCATGGCGGCACCCAGGCCAAGAAAGATCGGGCCGGCGCCGGCGCCCGGGATGGCGGGGGGGACGGCGGGTTCCACTTCGAGGACCTGTTCAAGGGCGCGGACTCCTTCGACGACATCTTCGCCCGCGCCCAGTCCGCCAAGCGCCGCGCGTCGGGCGGTTCGGGCAAGGCAGCCCCCCGGCGCGGGAGTGACGCCCAGTACCGGCTGCGCGTTTCCTTCGAGGACGCCGCCCTGGGCACGTCCCGCCGCATCACCCTGACCACCGGCCGAACGCTGGACGTGCGCGTGCCGCCCGGCACCGCGTCCGGCACCACCCTGCGTCTGCGCGGCCAGGGCAACCCGGGCCTGCATGGCGGCGAGGCCGGTGACGCCCTGGTCGAGATCCTGGTGCGCGACCACCCCGTATTCCGCCGCGCCGGCGACGACATCATCGCCGAGGTGCCGGTCAGCCTGCGCGAGGCCGTGTTGGGCGCCAAGATCACCGTTCCCACCCTGACCGGCCGCGTCGCCCTCACGATCCCGGAGGGCGCCAACACCGGCACCACCTTGCGCCTGCGCGGCAAGGGCCTGCCCGGCAAGGACGGCGCGGCCGGCGACCAGTTGGTGCGTCTGCGACTCGTGCTGGAGGACGCGTCGGACGAGAAGCTGCGCGCCTTCGTCCGCAGGTGGCAGCCGACCGACGCCCGGGACGTGCGCGCCGCGATGGAGGATCAGGCAAAGGAAGGGTAACCCGTCTCCCCTTGCGCGGCGCAGCCATCGCGTGTTTGATCGCGTCGCGGGAGGTTCATCCTCCCCACCATCCCATTGAGCCCGCACCCTGGGGACCGCCATGCCCGCCCTCATCACGTCGCGGCTGTCCGACGCGACGGCCCTGCCAAAGATCGACCGCGATCTGCGCTTTCTGATGGATGCCTTCGCCGAGGTCCTGCGCGAGATCGGCGAGGACGCCGTCGCCGAGCGCCTGCCTTGGCCGCAACGCGACGACGCCCTGGTGACCGTGGACTTCGACGGGGTCAATGACTGGCCGGACGACCCCGCCGACCCGCTGGCCGAACGCTGTGTCGAGGCCCGATCCGTCGCCTTTCAGCTTCTGCATCAGGCCGAGGAAAACGCCCTCGCCCAGAGCCGCCGTCAGGTGGAAACCGAAGGCCCTCTGGATGCCGATTCCGGGTCGTGGGAATCGGTGCTGGTCGGCCTGGAACGCGACGGCTTCTCGCCCGAGGAGATCGCCGACGCCCTGGGCGCCATCCGCGTCGAGCCGGTGCTGACCGCGCACCCCACCGAGGCCAAGCGCGCCAGCGTGCTGCACCATCACCGCGCCATCTACCGCCTGCTGGTGGACAGCGAAAACCAGATGTGGACGCCGGGCGAACGCGCCGCGCTGCGTCAGGAAACCAAGGCCGGGCTGGAACGGCTGTGGCGAACCGGCGAGATCCTGCTGGAGAAGCCCACGGTCGAGGGCGAACTGGGGATCGTGCTGTATTTCCTGGGCGAGATGTTCCCGCAAACGCTGCCCTGGCTCGACCGCCGGCTGGAGACCGCGTGGACCCGCGTCGGCTTCGACCCAGCCCTGTTGCGCCATCCCACCCACCGACCCTCCGTGACCTTCGGCACCTGGGTGGGCGGCGACCGTGACGGCCACCCCCTGGTCACACCCGAGATCACGGCCTGGGCGCTGGAGCAACTGGCGGCCACCGCGCTGTCCAACCTGCGCGAGCGCCTGGGCCGCATGGCGGCCGGTCTGTCGCTGACCACCTCCCGTCAAGCGGTGCCGCCGGCCCTGACCGCCCGCCTGACCAGACTGGCGGAAGCCCTGGGTCCCACCGCCGAGGAGCCGCTCGCCCGCAACAGGGGGGAACCGTGGCGGCAAATGATCAATCTGATGATCGAGGCCCTGCCCGATCCGTCCGCGCCGCCCCTGCCGGGGCACTACCGGCGCCCGCGCGAACTGCTGAACGACCTTGAACTGATCGCCGATACCCTGTCGGCCCTGGGCGCACGACGCCTCGCCGACCGCGATGTCGGCCCGGTGCATGCCATGGTCCGCGCCTTCGGGTTCCATCTGGCGACCCTGGATATCCGCCAGAACAGCGCCTTTCACGACCGCGCCGTGGCCCAGCTTCTGGTCGCCGCCGGCATCGACGGCGCCGACTTCCCGACCTGGGACGAGGACCGGCGGCTCGACCTGCTCAACCGGGAACTGGCCAGCCCGCGCCCCTTCATGCACAACGGCACCCGCGCCGGCCCGGAAGCCGCCAGCGTGCTGGGATGCCTGCGCGTGCTGGCCCGGCGCATCGAGCAGCGCGGACCGGACGGCCTGGGCGCGCTGATCGTCAGCATGACACGCGGTCTGTCGGACCTGCTGGTGGTCTACCTGCTGGCCCGCGAGGCCGGGCTGTTGTCCTACCGCGACGGAATGGCGGTCTGCCCGCTGCCGGTGGTGCCACTGTTCGAGACCATCGAGGACCTTGAGCACAGCCCCGGCATCCTCGACGCCTTCCTCGCCCACCCCGTGGCCCGCGCCAGCCTGGAGGCGCGGCGCCGCGACGACGGCGAGGACCGGCCCCGCCAACAGGTCATGGTCGGCTACAGCGACAGCGGCAAGGATGGCGGTCTCGTGGCCAGCCAGTGGGGACTGCACCGCGCCCAGGCGGCGATGGTCGCGGTCGCGCGCCGCCACGGCGTACGGCTGCGCATCTTCCACGGCCGGGGCGGCACCATCAGCCGGGGCTCCGGCCCCACCCACCGCTTCGTCCGCGCCCAACCGCCGGGCGCCATCGACGGCGAGTTCCGCCTGACCGAACAGGGCGAGACCATCTCGCAGAAATACGCCAACATCGTCACCGCCGCCTACAACCTGGAACTCCTCACCGCAGGTTCACTGAATGCCACCGTACGCGGACGCCGGGGCGACGGGGCCGAACCGGATCTGGCACCGATTATGGACCGGCTGGCGGCCGCCAGCCGGGCGCGCTACCGGACGCTTCTGGAAACCGACGGGTTCATGACCTTCTACGGGCAGGCCACGCCCATCGACGTCATCGAATCCAGTCGCATCGGCTCCCGCCCCGTGCGTCGCACCGGCCAGCGCACCCTGGAGGACCTGCGGGCCATCCCCTGGGTGTTCGCCTGGAGCCAGTCGCGGTTCCTGGTGTCGGCGTGGTTCGGCGTCGGCACCGCCCTGGAGACCCTGCGCCGCGACGATCCGGACGGGTTCGAGCGGTTGGCCGAACGCAAGCGGGCCGCCGACTGGCCGCCGCTGCACTACCTGATCAGCAACGCCGCCACCGGTTGGGCCACGGCTGATCCGAACATCATGACTCGCTACGCGGCACTGGTCGAGGACACAGCCGTGCGCGAACGTCTGCTCGGCCTGATCCTGGAGGAATTCGAGCGCACGCGGGTGGCGCTGGAGGCCATCTACCAGGGGCCGCTGTCGGAGACGCGCCCGCGCGTGGACCGCGTGCTCAGCCTGCGCGCGCCCGCGCTGGCACCGATCCATGACCGGCAGGTGCAACTGCTGGCAGAATGGCGGCGGCTGAGAACCGAAGGCCGCGAGCATTCAGCGGATCGCTGGCTGCCGTCACTGTTGCAGACGGTCAACGCCATCGCCGCCGGGCTGGGCGCCACGGGGTAGAGGCGCGTCCTGTTTCTGCCGCCCTAAGAATCGCCAATCTGCCCCGGACCGCGCACGGGATTGATGAGACTGACGAGCACGAAACTCAGCATCATCAGAAGATACCAGGAGCCGAGCTTGGCGATGGAGACCATTCGCCAGCCGTCCTCCTGATCAGGATAGACCCAGGCCCGCGCGTAGGTGCCGATGTTCTCGGCGAACCAGATGAAGACCGCGACGAGAAGAAAGCCGAGCAGCAGCGGCATCGATCGATGAACACGGTCGATCCGGAACAGGACGGAGGTGCGCCAGAAGAGCACCCCGGCCATCCCGAACAACAGGACCCGCATGTCCGGCAGATAGTGGTGGCCGAAAAAGTTCGCGTAGATCGCGCCCGCCAGCGCCATGGTCAGGGCTTGCGGCGGGTAGGCCGCGAACCGAAAATCAAAGAGGCGCCACACGCGGGCGATGTAGGAGCCGACGGCGGCATACATGAACCCCGAAAAAAGCGGAACCCCGCCCAAGCGCAGGATCGACGGTTCCGGGTAGATCCAGGATCCCATGTGGGTCTTGAAGACCTCCATCACGGTCCCGACGATATGATAGACGAGGATGATTTTCGCCTCGGCGACGGATTCGAGACGGAACACCAGCATGGCCGCCTGAATCGCCACCGCATACAGCACGAGGAAATCGTAGCGCGCCAACGCCGACTCCTCTGGGTAAAAGAGGTGCGATCCAATCAGGCCTGCGCACATCAGCCCGCCGAAAAGACAGGCCCAGCCCTGCTTGACTCCGAAGACCACGAACTCGTAGGTCGCCCGTCCGATGCGACCATGGCGATCGGCGAACCGCGCCCCCCGCGCGCGTAGACCATGCAGCCACCGTTCCGGCGTCAGGCGCCTGCCGTCCAGGGGCTTGGGAGTCGAGGGGTCCGCCATGTCACTGCGTCGTTGTGTCGCACCAATGTGGGGAAAGGCGAGTGCGATCCCATCCGTAGTGCGGCTTTGTGACCGTCCGGGGGCGGTCTGCGGCGGGGACATCGCTCGACCTCGACCGGGAATCAAACTCCAGAGCCTTGTTGTTAAACACGCGCCGTGCCATCATGGAGTGTAGCAGGTTGTCTCGCGACCAATCATGGTGTGGGGGCGCACAATGCCCGACAAATCGCTTTCGGACATCGATTTCACGGATTTCCTCCAGGCCATGCTGAACCCGGCCTTCGGCTCCATCACCAAGAAGGAGATGGAGATCCGCATCTTCGCCTGCTTATACAAGCAGGGGTATTTCGGGCGCCTGCCCTCGAATTTCGCCATCGCCAGCACCCTGAACATCCCGGACGCCACGGTCGAGCGGCTGATCTATGAAATGGATCTCCGCGACATCACCGAAGACGCCCAGGCGTGGGCGCATGGCGTCATGCAGGAGTCCCTGCGGGTCATTGCCCTGCAACTGGACGCCCGCACCAGTACCGTGAAGATGAACATCCCGCGTAAAGCCCTGCGGGAACTGATCTTCGATATCGCCCAGCGCGAGGCCGAGGTGGCCGACCAGTCGCACCGCGCCTCGATCGTCACCCTGAACCTGGACGGCTTCGCCAAGGTTATGGAAACCCTGTTGAGCCGAGACGAAATCGCAAAGCTTCACGAGACCATGCGCCGCGTCGACGAGGTCGTGCCCGGCCCGGACACCAGCCTGCGCGGCCTTACGAAAACGTTTCTTCACGCCCTGGCCGAGGATGCCGGCGGCCGTGTGCTCGACCTGCCGAAGCTGTTCCTGCCCGGCGGCATGGCGGACCTAGCCAAGGATTCCGTTGAGGATGCGGTGGGGATTCTGAAGCGTGTGTTCGCAAGATAGTGGCAACCGGTTTCTCCGATCCGAAAAAAGGCCGCGCCCTTTCGGACGCGGCCCCTTTTTCGTCGGATCACGGTTGGCTGATGCGGATGGTGCTGAGCGCGCCGCGTGGGTTTGGACACACCCGACGCGCTCAAGCCATTCTTCTTCAAGCAAATCGTCGTCGCGATCCGTTCCGGATCGCTCGGGATTTGCTTTAGAAGCCCATACCGCCCATGCCACCCATGCCGCCCATGTCACCCATGCCACCGCCGGCACCGCCGCCGTCCTTTTTCTCGGGGACGTCGGCCACCATGCATTCGGTGGTGACGAGCAGACCGGCGATGGACGCCGCGTCCTGCAGGGCGGCCCGCACGACCTTGGTCGGGTCGATAATGCCGGCCTGGATCATGTCGGTGTAGGTGTCGGTCTGCGCGTCGAAGCCGAAGTGCGGGTTGTCCTGCTCCATCAGCTTGCCGGCCACGACGGCCCCGTCGGCCCCGGCGTTCTCGGCGATCTGACGCACCGGCGCCTGCAGCGAACGACGGACGATGGTGATGCCGGCCTGCTGATCGGCGTTCTCGCCCTTCATGTTCTCCAGCACGCGGGAGGCGTAAAGCAGGGCGACACCGCCGCCCGGCACGATGCCTTCCTCGACCGCCGCGCGGGTGGCGTGCAGGGCATCGTCCACGCGGTCCTTCTTCTCCTTCACCTCGACCTCGGTAGCGCCACCGACCTTGATGACCGCGACACCGCCGGCCAGCTTCGCCAGACGCTCCTGCAGCTTCTCGCGGTCGTAGTCGCTGGTGGTCTCCTCGATCTGGCTGCGGATGACATTGCAGCGCGCCTCGATGTCGCCCTTGTCGCCGGCGCCATCGACGATTGTGGTCTCTTCCTTGGTCAGGGTCACCTTCTTGGCGGTGCCCAGCATGTCGATGGTGACGTTGTCCAGCTTGATGCCGACCTCTTCGGAGACGACCTGGCCGTTGGTCAGGGTGGCGATGTCCTGCAGCATGGCCTTGCGGCGATCACCGAAGCCCGGGGCCTTGACGGCGGAGACCTTCAGGCCACCGCGCAGCTTGTTGACCACCAGGGTGGCCAGAGCCTCGCCCTCGACGTCCTCGGCGATGATCAGCAGCGGCTTGCCGGACTGCACCACGGCCTCAAGCACCGGCAGCAGCGGCTGCAGGCTGGACAGCTTGCCCTCGTTGATGAGGATGTACGGGTTCTCCAACTCGCACAGCATCTTCTCGGTGTTGGTCACGAAGTACGGCGACAGGTAGCCGCGGTCGAACTGCATGCCCTCGACGACGTCCAGCTCGGTGTCCAGGCCCTTGGCCTCCTCCACCGTGATGACGCCCTCGTTGCCGACCTTTTCCATCGCCTCGGCGATGATCTTGCCGATCGACTCCTCACCGTTGGCGGAAATCTTGCCGACCTGGGCCACTTCCTGGCTGTTCTTCAGCTTGGTGGAGCGCTTCTGAACATCCTCCACGACGGCGGCCACGGCCAGATCGATGCCGCGCTTCAGGTCCATCGGGTTCATGCCGGCGGCCACGGCCTTGGCGCCTTCGCGCACGATGGCCTGGGCCAGCACGGTGGCGGTGGTGGTGCCGTCACCGGCCAGATCGGCGGTCTTGGAGGCGACCTCCTTGACCATCTGGGCGCCCATGTTCTCGAACTTGTCGGAGAGTTCCATCTCCTTGGCGACGGTCACACCGTCCTTGGTGATGCGCGGCGCGCCGAAGCTCTTCTCGATCACCACGTTGCGGCCCTTGGGGCCCAGCGTCACGCGCACGGCGTCGGCCAGGGTATCCACGCCCTTCATCATGCGGTTGCGGGCGTCGATGCCGAAACGAACATCCTTGGCGGTCATGTTTGTCTATCCTCTTGATCCGGAATGTCGGGGAAGGTCGGTCGAGGGAGTGGGCGCCGGCTTATTCCACCACGCCCATGATGTCGGCTTCCTTCATGATCAACAGCTCCTCGCCGTCGATCTTCACCTCGGTGCCGGACCACTTGCCGAACAGCACGCGATCACCCACCTTGACGTCCAGCGGGGTCACCTTGCCGTCCTCGCCGCGCGCACCCGCGCCGACGGCCAGAATCTCGCCCTGCATGGGCTTTTCCTTCGCGGTGTCCGGGATGATGATCCCGCCAGCGGTCTTTTCCTCGGACTCGACACGCTTCACCAGCACGCGGTCGTGCAGCGGACGCAGCTTCATTGATTTCCTCCGTCGATCGACATCGTTTCGGTCGTGACTGTTAGGTCGGTGGTGGGAATTCACGGAAGGCCGCCCTTGCGAGGCGGCCAACCTATTGATTTCGGCCGGGCTTCACGAGGCTGTTAGCACTCTGTCCCGGCGAGTGCCAACGAGATAGGACGCAGGCGCAAGGCTGTCAAGCGGTCGTGCGCACCGCCGCGCGGAAAAGCCGGGAAAGCTCAGATTTCAGCCGGGCGGCACGGAAACGTCCCGGATCCGTAAACACCACGAACGGGTCCGCAATCCTGTTGACGGGCCTCTTCCCGCCGTGAATGATCGCCAGCAAGGACAACGCGGACCGCCCAGACATGACCGTGCATATCATCGAATGCCCCTATGACTCGGGCCGGCGCGACTGGCGCATGGGGCGGGGTGTGCCGCGCCTGACCGAGGCGGTGGTGCTTCCCACCTTGGCAGACGCGGGTTTGACGGCGCGCCGCGTCACCCTCCGCCTCGAAAACGACGAAACCGCCGAGATTGCGGCCACCTTCGAATTGCAGCGGCGGACCGCCGCGTCGATCCGCCAGGCACGCCGTGACGGGGCTTGGCCCTTCATCGTCTCCGGCAACTGCAACGTCGCCGCCGTCGGCGCCGTTGCCGGGCTGGATGGAGACGACATCGGTGTCCTCTGGCTAGACGCGCACGGCGACTGCGAAACCCCCGAGACCACCGAGAGTGCCTTTCTTGACGGCATGGGACTGGCCATGCTGACCGGCCAGTGCTGGCGCCGACCCCTGTCGATGCTGCCCGGGCTCCGGCCGGTGCCCGGACCCCGGGTCATCCTTGCCGGCGCACGACAACTCAGCGATCCAGAACGGGACCTCATCGACCGCACGGGCATCACCCATGTGCCGGTCAACGCGCTTGCCTCAGGCGCCGCCACAAGCCTATTGGCCGCAAGCCTCGACCGCTGGCGCGACGCGGGTGTGCGGCGGGTTTACATCCACGTGGACGTGGACGTTCTCGACCCAGCCGTCGCGCCCGCCAATCCTTTCAACGAGCCGGACGGTCTTGGCGTGGAACAGGTCCGCGACATCATCGAGACACTCGCCCACCAGTTCGAGATCGCCACCGCCGCGCTAACGGCCTATGATCCGGCTTGCGATCCCGAGGGGAAGATGCCGTTCGCAGCGGCCCCCATCGCCGAGCGTTTGATCCACGCGGGGATCGGACGCCATCGGTGATACGCCCGGCTGGCCCCGGGCCAGGTGCGACTCACCAGCGCCATGGCGCACCGGCGTTCTCTTGGAAAGCCGGCCTCGGCCTCGTGGTTCAGGATGCCACGGAGCCGCTCATCAAGTTCATGCTCATCAAGGATTCGAAAACCCCGGCGCCTATAAAACGGCGCGTTCCACGGCACGTCCCGAAACGTTGTCAACGTCAGCGCGCGCATGTTTCGGGACATCGAGAACCGCTTCGCTTCCTCAATGAGCGCAACGCCAAGTCCTCGGCCTTGCAGGTCGTGAAGCACCGCCATTTGAAGGATATGGAAAACGTCGCCCACCCCGTGGCCATTCAGGAACCCGGTGGGTCTGTCGTCTTCATCCACGCACACCCACGCTTTTCCCCTCGCGATCAGGTCGAGGTGGCAAGCCTCCGATTGCACGTCGTCGTCGGCAACCCACGCCAAATCCGGCAGGCTCCGGAACACCGCGCCCGATGAGCGCTCGATGGCCGGAAGACACGGGGCATCGTCCGGGGTCGCGGGTCTGATCCTCATGGCGTGGTGCAGCCCCGCCGAAGCGCCCACCCGATTTGATCCTCCAGCGCCGCCACATCCTCCCAGACCAATGTCACGTCGGCGACGTCCACCTGCTGGCGCTGGTCGTCGGGCAGGCGCGCGGCGTCCTTGGCCGTGGTCAGCGGCACCGCGCCAAGGCCGAAGGCCTCGTCCAGGATCGGCTGGATGTCCGTGGGTTGATAGGGATGGTGATCGGCGAAGGGATGGGTCGCCACCACGTCGCACCCGGCGTTGCGCAGCATGGCGAAGAACTTGCCCGGATCGCCGATGCCGGCGAAGGCGACCACGCGCTGTCCCACCAGCGCCTCGACGCGCGGGCCGGGGATGATGCGCGCCCCCAGGATGGGCAGGTGTGACGGCACCACCCGACCCACGCCGGCCGTATCGCGCCCCATGAGGACCACCGCGTCGGCGCGGCTCAGCCCGATCGGTACCGGCTCGCGCAGGGGGCCGGCGGGAATCAGGCGGCCGTTGCCGAAGCCCCGGCCGCCGTCCACAACCACCAGGGACACATCCTTCTCAAGCGCCGGGTTCTGGAACCCGTCATCCATGACGATGACCTTCGCCCCGTGAGCCACCGCCGCGCGCCCGCCCTCGGCGCGATCCCGGGCGATCCACACCGGCAGCCCCTCGCGGGCCAGCATCAGGGGTTCGTCGCCCACCGTCGCGGCGTCATGCCGGGCGGGATCGACCCGCAGCGGCCCCCGCGCCGTGCCGCCATGCCCGCGCGACAGCACGGCGGCATCAAGGCCGTGCTCCCGCCGCAGTCGATGGGCGAGATCGGCGACCACCGGTGTCTTGCCGGCCCCCCCGGCCACCAGATTGCCGACGCAGATCACCGGCACGGGCAGCCGCAGGGGCGTCCCGCGCCGCAACCGGCGCGCCGTGGCCCAGCCGTAGAGCAGGCCGACCGGCTCCAGAAAGCGGCCGGCCGGCCCATCGCGCATCCAGAACTCAGGCGCGCGCATCAGCCGCCTCACTCACCACCGGATCAAGCAACGGCGCCAGCGCCACCATGACCCGGTCGAGCACATCCGCCTCGCCCCGCGCAAAGGCCTCGCCGCGTGCCGCGACAGCCGCGCGGGTCGCCTCGTCCCGCAACAGCGTCTCCAGCGCCCGAACAAGCCCCGCCTCGTCGTCCACCCGCCACGCGGCATCCGCCGCCAGCATGCGGGCACTGATGTCGCGGAAGTTTTCCATGCGCGGCCCGAACAGCACGGCCGCCCCCAACCGGGCCGGCTCCAGCGGATTCTGACCGCCGCCCTCGCCTAGCAGGCTCTTGCCCATCAGCACCACCGGCGCCAGACGGGCGAACAGCCCGACCTCGCCCATGGTATCGGCCAGATACACGTCCGTCTCCGGACCCGGCACCATCCCGGCCGACCGTTGCGCCACCGTCACGCCCTCGGCCTGCATGGCCTCGCGCACCGCCGCCCCGCGAACCGCGTGGCGCGGCATGACAATCGTGAGCAGCCCCGGCAGAGCCGCCTTGACCGCCCGGTGCACCCGCGCGGCCAGCGCCTCTTCCCCGACGTGGGTCGACAGAGCCAGCCAGCACGGCCGCCCGGACAGCGGGCCACGCAGGCGGGACAGTTCGGTCGCATCGGCGGGCGCCGGCGGTCCCGCGAACTTCAGATTGCCGACGCAAGCCACCGGATCGGCGCCCAGGTCGCGCAGCCGGCCGGCGTCCGACTCGCTCTGCGCCAGACACAGCCGGAACAACCCCAACAGATGACGCATCGGCGCGCGTCCGTAGCGCCCCCAGGCCAAGAACGACGAATCGGAGACCCGCCCGTTGACCAACGCCATGGGCACACCTCGGCGCGCTGTCTCCCGCAGCAGGTTGGGCCAGAACTCGCTTTCGACCAGCAACAGAACATCGGGGCGCCAGTGGTCGAGGAACCCCCGCACATACGGCAGACGATCCACCGGCACGTATTGATGGATCGCGCCCGACGGCAACCGATCGACCATCAGCCCGGCCGACGTCACCGTGCCCGTGGTACACAGCACGGACACGCCCGGCCGATCCGACAGCAGACGCTCGATCAGAGGCAACGACGACAGCGCCTCGCCCACGCTGGCGCCATGGATCCAGACCAGCGGTCCTTTCGGACGCGGCAGCACCGCTCGACCGAGACGCTCACCGAACCGGAGGGGATCCTCTTTGCCGCGCGCGCGCCGCCGCCACAGCAACAGCCGAACGGCAGGCGCGGACACATCGGTCAATCCCCGATACAGGGTCAGCAGAAGCATCCGTCCGCCTGAGGCATCATCGGAGGGGAGAAAGGGGTCAGGCTTACGGCGGCGGGCGGGTTCGGTCAAGCGCCGCCAACCTCAACCGTCGGCAGCGCGGACGCATCGAACGGGTGCACGTTGGACAGGAACTGATCCACGCTGGAGTCCCAGGAATGGCGCAGGGCGAAGGCGCGACAAGCGTCCGGGTCTCCTTCGAGCGCGGCCATCGCCGCCGCCTGAAGGTCGTGGCTGAGGCAGCCGACAGGCGCATCGCCGATCACGTCCTTCGGCCCGGCGACCGGGAACGCGGCCACCGGCACGCCGCACGCCAACGCCTCCAGCAGGACCAGCCCGAAGGTGTCGGTCAGGCTGGGGAAGACGAAGGCATCGGCCACCGCGTAATGCAGCGCCAGGTCGTCGCCCCGCTTCTCGCCCACGAAAACCACGTCGGGGTATGCTGCGCGGAGGTCCTCCAACTGCGGCCCCTCTCCCACCACGATCCGGGTCCCCGGCAGGTCCAGGGTCAGGAAAGCCTCGATGTTCTTCTCGATGGCGACGCGGCCCACGTAGACGAACCACGGACGCGGTCCGGAGATCTCACCGTCCAACGCCGACTTGTCGCGCGGCCGGAACAGGTCGGTATCAACGCCGCGCCCCCAGCGGCGGATGTTGGTGAAACCCCAGCGCGTCAACTCGTCCTCAATCGACGGCGTGGCCACCATGATGGAGCGCGACCGCGCGTGGAAATGCCGCAGCAGGGCATAGCTCCAGTCCACAGGCACCCAGAACCGGGCGTGGACGTACTCGGGAAAGCGAGTGTGAAAGGCCGTCGTGAACGGCAGATCCCGGTCCAGGCACACACCGCGCGCGGCCCAGCCCAGCGGCCCCTCTGTGGCGATGTGGATCACCGTCGGGCGCCATTCCATGATGGCCTTGGCCAGGCGATGCCTCGGCGCCAGCGCCAGCCGGATTTGCGGATAGGTGGGACACGGCACGGTGTCGAACTGATCCGGGGTCAGCATGTGAACGTCGTGGCCGCGCCGTTCCAGATGGGCCCGCAGCGTATCCAGGGTACGCACCACCCCATTGACCTGCGGGAACCACGCATCCGTGACGATCAGAATCCGTTCCGAACCGTCGGTGCCGGACGCAATGGCGGGGGGGTCTGGGTCGGGAAGAGGCGGGGATATCATGACGGACAGACTCGATAGATCGGACAAACCAAACCAGAACACGCGACGCCGTCAACCTTGCACGCCGGATGCGGCCTCACGCCGACAGTGACGACTCCGGCGTCCGTTCATTCTTCCCGCTCGTTGTCGCCGCCGACGACTCCGACACAGACCCAAGGGTTCCGGCCATGACGTTTGTCATTTCCTTGGACGCAGGCTCCTCTGGGTCCGCTTCGTCGCCGATCGGCCCGGAGCCGCCACGATACGCCTCCAGCATGGAGACGTCGCGGACCTTGGTCCAGTCGATGATCTCCATGCGGCCATCTTCGTGCTCAACCATGGCCGTACAACTTTCAACCCAGTCGCCGTCATTGCAGTACACGATATCGCCAAGCTGCCGGATTTCCGCGTGGTGGATATGGCCGCAGATCACCCCGTCCACCCCGCGCTTACGGGCCAGATCGGCCATGCTCTCCTCGAACTTGGTGATGTACTGCACCGCGTTCTTAACCTTGTGCTTGAGGTACTGCGAGACGGACCAGTATGGCAGACCAAGCCGCCGCCGCGCCAGATTGAACCAGTGGTTCAACTCCAACACCGTCACGTAGGCCCAGTCGCCGAGCACAGCCAGCCAACGCGCGTACAGCACCACCCCATCGAACTCATCGCCGTGGATCACCAGATACCGCCGGCCGTCGGCGCCCTCGTGAATCACCTCGCGGCGCAATTCGACCTCACCGAAATCGGCATCACAGTAATCTCGGGCAAATTCATCGTGATTGCCCGGCACGAAGATCACCCGCGTACCCTTCCGCGCCTTGCGCAGAAGCTTCTGCACCACGTCGTTATGCGGTTGCGGCCAATGCCAGTGTTTCTTTAGACGCCAGCCGTCAACAATATCCCCGACAAGGTAGAGTGTATCCGATTCATTATACTTCAGAAAGTCCAGCAACATCTCGGCCTTACAGCCGCGTGTTCCCAAGTGAACGTCCGACACGAATATGGTTTTATAATATCGGGGGAGCGGGTCCGACGCCGTCATTTGATTCATATCACCAGCCTGTTTAACGGGAACACTCTCCTTACGGTTCTGATCGCGTGAGGTCCGCACACCAAGCTCCCTCGTTCCGACGGCCCGCACCGGCGCCCATTCCGAGGACAGACGCCTGTCCCCTGCCAAGCATCGCGGCGCACCCCCGCCGTACGGAACCGCCACGATCTACCGATCCCAAATTATGTTGAGCCGGATCGGGAGTGTACCCGTGTTCGGTCTTGAAATAAATATTTCACACAGTAAGGACATCGCCCCGAAAGCGAGCGACCCGGACGTTTCCCCCCGGGCCGGCTTCAGTTTTCGTGGAATGATCGCCCGCTAGCACCCCGGATCAGCCCAACAGGAGCGGTGGTGCGAGTATTCCCAATCGCCTTCCATCTCCTCGGTCTTGTCCGTGACCGGCGGCACGAGGCTGTTCATGTCGGCACCACGCGGCAGATCGAAATCCACGGCGGAAAGAAGGTCCCCGGTCGAGGCCTGAATCAGCCGAGCATTGACGAACACTCGTGTCGCCGCGGGCGTATAGGTGCCGGCAATCACCGCCTGCGCGCCCACGCTGCGACTGATTTCGCGCAGATTGCGGGATAACACCAACTCCCCGCTCTCTTCACGAATCCGGAGGGCGTTGCCGAACCGCAGTTCACGCACCGTGAACCCGGCGTTGGCGAGTCGCGTGCCCATCTGTTCGGAAATCAACCGGCCCAGCGGCACGGCCATCGTCAGGTCGCTGCTATCGACCAGGGTCGTCACCACGATGGGCTTATCCGGGCTCAGGGGCGCGCGGGAGAACTCCAGCAGCTGATCGACAGCCGAGTAGCTGGCGAGTTCGATGTCCACCGCAGGATGAACGGTTTCCGGGCCAACGGGGTCCGTCGTGTCCGCGACGTCCTCCAGTACGTCGGCACACCCCCCGAGGGCGAGGGTCGCGGCAGCGAGCATTGGGATGAGGAACGAGCGCATGACCAGCCTCTGCTATTCGATGACGAACTGCGCGACCGGCGGCTCCGGCAGGGCGCGTCCCTGCGGGGCGTACATCGGCGGCATGGCCAGTTCCGGATAGTGGTGAGCATTGTCGCGGGAAACATAGTAGGTCGTGTTGACGGTCGTCTCGCCGCCCTCTGGCCCAAGGATGCCAATCGCGATCGTGACTTCCGAGAGGTGATACTCGTTGTTGCCATAGAACAACTCGAACAGCGCCGTGCCCGCCGTGGACGTGGCGCCGTACGGGGCCACCTGCGCCAATTCGCCGATGCCCCACAACCCGGCACTCAGCAGCGTCAGTTCGCCGCGCGGGTGAGCATCCCCAATGTCGTGGTCACTGACCCGCGTGCCAAAGGCAAGCTGATGAGTGGCCTGCGCCTTGGTGGGCACCACCGTAATCCCTCGCGCCCGCAATTCTTCGATCAGTTCGAGGCGGAATATGCGGCCGAAGTCGGCACTGCTGGCGTGTCCCTGCACATAGAACAGAGCCCCAGCAGGGACCCGCTCCTCAAGAAACAGCGCCAGCTTCACGCCGGTGTCCTTGGCCATGGCCCGCCAGTGCGTGTTCGACGACAACTCCCGCTGCGGCTCGAGCGGATGCCCGGTGCGATACGGGACCTCGGTACACGCGGCCAGCCCGGCGGCAACCGTCGCGACCATCAGCGCTATATGAGTTCGACGCACGTCCGGGCTCCTTTCGCCAATGTCCCTGACTGCCCTACTGTAGAGCCGGGACAGAAAGAATGTCAATAGTCGTAAGGAGCTATGGCGCGTTTTTCCAGCAGTTCATGAACAGAGGCCCGTCTCCCCCTCCCCCACCAGACCTGTCGCGATCAGTGAACGCTCTGGTCGCCGTGCGGACTGTCCAGGGAAAATGCGGGAATCTCGACCTGAAAGACCTCCCCGGTCTCCACCCAACGCATGGTGTAGGACCCTCGCATGAACCCGGACGGCGTCGTCAACGGGCATCCGCTGGTGTACTCGAACACCTCGCCGGGATGCAGCACTGGCTGGGCCCCGACAACCCCGGCGCCCTCCACGTCCCGCATGGATCCGTTGGCGTCCGTGATGACCCAGTGCCGGCGCATCAACTGGACCGCGTTGGCCCCTTCATTGCCGATCACGACCTGATAGGCCCAGACGAAATGGCCCTCGTCCGGTTCGGACTGATCCTCCAGAAAGAGCGGCCGGACCGTGACGTGGATATCCCGGGTCGTGCTGCTGTACATTCTGTCCCTCACGTTTCCCGAACCGGCCTCAACGCTGCGCGCGCCGATTATTGCAGGCCTCGCGGAGGCTGAACGACCCGCCCCGCTTTCGTGCCGCTTCCGCCATCTTGTGGTCGCCTTCGTGGGCTCAGTTTGACGCAGACGCGGACGCGGCACCAGAGCGGCGGCCCCGATCAGCGAGGGGAAACGATCATGCGACAAACCCACCATAAGCGCGGCGGTCTCACCTTGGCCGTCGCGGTGCTTGCGACACCCGCCGTGATCCCGACGGCCCATGCGGCGGAAAGCTGTCTGGCGATTGTTGAACGCACGGAAAACGCCCTTCTGGAAGACGGGGCCGCGCCGGGGATGCTGCCCCGCTTCCTGAACGGCATCGGCGGCGGCCAAGCCCTGCAGGCCCCCCCTCCGCCGGCGACGGCGACTCGAACCGCGCCTCAAGTGGCCGTGGAGGAAATGGCGGACAGCGCCGTCAAGATGGCTCCACCCGCGCCGAGCCCGTCCTTGGAGCCCCCAGTCGTGGAGCGCGACCGCTTCTCCGACGTGAATCTCAACGGCGTGGTCCGCGTCGCCGAACAGCCCGTCTCGACTTTCTCAGCCGACGTGGACACCGCCTCAATGGGGGTGGTGCGCCGTTTCATCCGGGACGGCGACCATCCGCCGGCCGACGCGGTGCGGGTCGAGGAATTGGTGAACTACTTTGACTACGACTATCCGCGTCCGAACAGCGCCGGCGAGCCCTTCGCGCCGTCGGTCACCCTGATGCCCTCGCCGTGGGGCGAGGGCCGGCAGGTGATGGTGGTGGGGATCAGGGGCTGGTCGCCGGAGCGCAGCGAACCACCCCCCGCCAACGTGGTGTTGCTCGCCGACGTGTCGGGATCGATGCACGGTCCCGACCGCCTGGGACTCGTCAAGCGCTCCATGGCGCTGCTGGTCGATCAGCTTGACGGCGACGATTACATCTCTCTGGTCACCTATGCCGGCTCCGACCGGGTGGTGCTGGAGCCGACGCCGGCCGACGACAAGGAGACCGTCTGCACGGCCCTCGGCCAACTGACCTCCGGCGGCGGCACGGCCGGGTCCAAGGGCATCGCCACCGCCTACGAACTGGCGGAAGAGAACTTCCGGAAAGGCGCGGTCAACCGGATCATCCTGGCCACCGACGGTGATTTCAACCTGGGCGTGGTCGATGACGGCCGTCTGGAGGATTACGTCGCCCGAAAGCGCGAAACCGGCATCTATCTCAGCATCCTGGGCGTCGGCCGAGGCAACTATAATGACAAGACCATGCAGATGCTGGCCCAGGCCGGCAACGGCATGGCGGCCTATCTGGACTCGCTGGAGGAAGGCCGGCGCGTCCTGGTGGAGAAGCTGACCGCCCAACTCCAGCCCATCGCCGATGACGTCAAGTTCCAGATCGAGTTCAACCCGGCGCGCGTGGCCGAGTATCGTCTGGTGGGCTACGAAACCCGCATGCTGCGCGAGGAGGACTTCGCCAACGACGCCGTGGACGCCGGGGAGATCGGCGACGGCCACGCCGTCACCGCCCTGTACGAGATTGCCGCGCCAGGCTCGGCCGGACTGCGCCTGCCGGAGCGGCGTTACGGCAACGAGGCGTCCGTGGCGCCGGCCGGCGGCCGCGAGGCCGAGATCGCTCACCTGCGCATCCGCTGGAAGGCTCCGGGCGAGGCCGCTTCGCGGCTCATGGAACGACCGGTCACCCAGGCCGACGTGGCGCCCCTGGCCCAGCAATCCGATGATGCCCGCTTTGCCGTTGCCGTGGCCGGGTTTGCCCAAATCCTGCAGGAGAATGCGGCGGTCGGCGACTACGGCCTGGGTGATGTGCTCGAACTGGCGGACGGGTCCATCGGCGACGACCCCAACGGCCACCGCGCCCGGTTCGTGGATCTGGTCAAGGCCGCGATGCGATTGAACTGACCGGCTCCCGGACCCCAGTCGCATCCCTGCCCGGTCACCCGACAAACCGGGTGGCCGGGACCGTTATCAGGGGAAGGCGCAGCGTGTCGCGGTGGCTTCCGCGAAGCCGGGACGGCTCGCCCTGACCGTGAAGCGGTACTCGGCGCCGTCCACGACCATCGCATGATGGACGGGCAGGACGCCCTCGACCGCCTCCGTTTCACCGCCCAGGCGGCTGAACAGAACCTCCACCGGCTTCGCCGGATCGAACCAAGCCTCCGGGCGCCCTTCCTCGTCCGTGGCGCCCGCGCCCGTGGCGGTGATCGTGACCCGCCGGTCGGCAAACGCAACGGCCGAGCCCGACACGCCCTGGTCCGGCACCCGCACGAAGAACTGTCGTGTCGTCGGCGACGGATCGCAGTCGGCCGGCGTTTCCGCAGCCTGGATGAGAAAGGCAAGACGATCCGCCGAAACGCCGGCCTCCAACAGCCGGTTGATCATCTCGTTGAGGCGACGGGCCTCGCCCGCCGGCACGTCCCGATCATACCGGGTCTGCACGTACCGCAACCGGGCGCGCGCTTCCTCCAGGTCCACGGACAGACGGCCACGCGCCCGTTCGGATTCCTGAAGCGCCTCCGCCTGTTCCGTCACCCGGCTTTCAAGCTGGTCGGCGCGGTCCCGCAAATCACGGCTCAGAACGCTGTATCCATAGTACAGCCCGGCGCCCACCGCGCCGGCGCCGATCAACAGCAGGAATAGAACAAGGACAGCATGTCCCGAGCGCCGACGACGGCGCGGACGACCAAGGGGCATGAAACGCTTCCATCGAGACCCGGATGACCCAAGAGGATTTCGTGACCGGGCCCGATCTTGGCGTCGCCATGCCCATCCGTCAATGCGGAGTACCGTCTGAAGACCCGGGTGACGTGTGAGTCCCCATCCGAAGCGCCCGGCGTTCATCGGCCTGGGCGCGCCGTTCTTCGCGCGCGGCCGCGTGCCGTCGGGAGACCCGGAGACTCAGCCAGTAGCCGCCGACCCCGCTGATCACGACCCAGGGGATCGATCCCACCACCAACGGCAGCCCCCACCCGGCCACGATATCGACCATATAGGCCCAAGTCGCTTCCCAGAATCCCATGCCATCGGCCGCGAACGTGTCGTTCCACAGGGTAACGAAGGCATCGAACCCGCTGAGGTCATCCCAGTGGCCAAGCAGAATCTGCCCCGTAATGTAATAGCCGTAGTAGAAAGGAAGGATGGTGAACGCGTTGGTGATCCACGTCCACGCCAACCCGAGAACCAGGCTGAAATGCCAGGAAAAAAGACGGCTGGCGATGAACCATGTGCAGGCCACCAGCATCATCTGAATGCCAACCAAGGGGGTCATGGCCCACATCAGTCCGACCATCACCCCGCGCGCGGTGTGTTCGGGCGGGTGGCGACTGCGCATCAGCGGAATGATCAGCCGATAGCGGATGAGGCGCAGGGACTGACGCCACCACCCGAACGAACGCCGCCCGGCGCCCGGTGCCGGATCGGCCGAGTCATTACGCGTCAGAGGGGGCTCCGCTGATGGCGGTTCTCGCATCGTCTCTCGTTCAGACGTTCAACGGCCAACGCCCGCCGGCCGGTCGCCCAGGACCACACGCGGCGACGGGATCGGCCCATGATCCTGCCTGCTCATCCGTATAGCACGGTGTGGTCGGCGGTGTAATCCCGACCGACGGCATGATCCGCCTATTCCGTTCGGCCGGACGCCCACCGATGCACGGCAACCCGATGCCGATTCGCGCAGGAGTCCGGTTGTGTCAAGACGCTACAGGTTTCTGGCGCGGGCGATGGCGGCGAGCTTTTCCCGATAGCGTCCGATTTCATGGTATTTGTCAATCCGGTCCCGTCTGCGCTTGCGGGTATCGTCCTTGACCGCCGTCGGCGTATTCCACGCACGAACGTACCGATAGAGCCGGCTGGCCTCGGACAGCGACGGGTGCAACCGCAGGGTCGGGTCCCCGGCGTCCTTAAGGGGCAGGTATTTCATGTCGCCGTAGTGCCTGAAGTCCTGCTGCTTGATGAGGAGTTCCAACAGTTTGTCGAGGTACCCCGCCACCGAGAAGACGGATGAGAAGACCCGGAGCACGTTTTTCAGGGTATCGATGACGGCGCCCGCCGGCGGCACGAACGGCACCGGATCGGCGGCATTGACGATCCGGTAGATCGGCGTCTTGAAGCGCCCGATCAGATGCGCGTCTCCCACGCGCGGCGCCCCGAAGGTGTAACAGGCGCCCAGCTTCTGCGCGCTTTGGTACCACGTTGCCACCACGGCCAAGGCGCCGCCCAGCGAATGGCCGGTGATGTACAGCGGCAGATGCTCCCTGCCCTTGAGCCGCTCGGCGATCTGATCATGAACCGACCGATAAGAGTCGTGAAAGCCCTTGTGGAAGTGACCGACGATTGCGCCGGTGCCCTTGGGGTCCAGGACCGGAACGGCGCGGATGTCCACGTTGGTGATCCAATCGCGGATCTGCTGGGTGCCCCGGAAGCAGATCACCGCCATGCCGGTGCCGTCGTCCGCGTCGCGCGTCACGACGAAGGCCTGCGTGTCAGTGGACGGCTCGTAGATCGGGCCGCCCCCCGCCAGGTCAAACCGTCCGGCCGCCAGTGCCGCCCTGAGCTTGGCGTTGTGCGAGTCCTGTCCGTCGGCCGACAGCTGCTTCAGTTCCGCCGAAAGGCCGCGCAGTCTGGCGGCGATGGTCTTCGCGGCCTCCTCGTCCGTTGTCGCCAGCTTGATCAGGTCCTCCGCGATGGCCAGGAGCCGATCATCGGACTCCTCGTCGAACGGCATGTAGGCCAGTTCTGACAGAAGCGACATGGTCCAGGCCGTGCGGTCACTGTAAGCCGCCCGCTTGACGGGAACCGGGAGCCTGATAAGCTCGTCAAAGTGCGCATCGGTTTCGGTGCTCATGGCGTTTTCCCTCCCCACCCGTCCCTTCGCGACACGGCGCACATCCCGAACCCGCGCGGTTACAGCTCCCGGACTCCGCGATTCCGCGCCCCCTATTGCACCAAGAAATTAAACCAAATTTGTGGTTTATTGAACCGAAACTGTATGATACTCTAGGTTTTCAAAGTTTGGCAAGTCTCTGGGGTCTACTGCATGTTTACGTTGTTCCGTCTGATTCCCGTGCGTGAGGCCCTGACAGCGCAGATCCCCGTCCTTGTTGCCGCGTTCGCGGTGGCGGAACTGTTCTACAAGTTCGGCAGCTTCATGCTGGAGTGCCTGGCGTTCCTGGCGACGTGGTTCGTTTTCGATCTTGTCGTGCATCTGGCGCGCCGTCAGATCGGGCTGATGGCCAACGCCGTGGACTCCGGATCCTAATCCTCGCCGTTCGAACGTCTTGGGGGACCTCGCCATGCTTGTCCGGCCCATGATCGGCGAATGGGAGCCGCGTGGGATCGAGGCGGTCTCCACGTCCGAAGCCCGCCATCTGATTCGGATGCCGGTCCCCGGGCTGATGGGCGATCTGCACCAGGACCTTGGCCGGGCGGCGCTGGCCGTGACCCTCAGGGGCACCCTGGCGGGGGACGAAGCCCGCGACGGATTCCTGGAGAAGCTGCGCGAGCGGTTCGCGGCCGGCGAACCGGTCGACTTCGTCGCCGACATCCTGACCGACAGCGACCTGGAACAGGTGCTGATCCGCGATTTCCGCCTCAGCGAGGTGGCGGGCACGGCGGACAGCTTCCGTTATGAAATCACCCTGATCGAATACACCGAACCGCCGGAACCGCCCGGCGGCTTTCCCGGCATGGACCTGGACCTTGGGTTGGACCTCGACCTTGGGCTCGATATCGACCTGGGGCTGGACCTGTTCGATCTGCCCGGCCTGCTGGGCGACGTGCCCGCCTTCGGCGACATGCTCGCTCCCGTCGGCGCGGCGGCCGAGGGGCTGAAATCGGCGCTGGACGGCGCCGCCGGCCTGCTCGACCCGCTCGACGCGGTTCTGGACTGAGCCCGGGGGGGGGCGGCACGATGGTCAGGGCGCGGCTGGAAGCGGAGGTTGACGGCGGCGCCCTCGCGGCGAGTCTGGAAGCGACGCTCTCCGCCGGATCGGCCGACCTGACCGCCATCGCCCTGCCACAGGCCGCGAACGAGAACGCCGACGCCCGGGCGGCGGTCGCGGCGCTCGACCTGTCGGCCCTGGAAGGCCCGGTCGCCCAGTTGGTGAGCGAGATCGGCGCCGTGGCCGCGTCGGTGCCGAACGCACACGACTCCATTGCGGGCGTGACCGCCGTTCTGGAGGGACTGGAGGGACTCGTCGCCGGGCCGGACGGCCCCTTGGCGGACCAACTCTCCGGACTGGTGGACCGGCTGTCCGCCGACCTGAAGGGGGACGACGCGGGCCGTCTGGAAGCTGTGCTGCGCGTCTTGGAGGCCCTGCTCTCCGCGCCCGAAGGCCAGCGCGCGGCTGCCATGTTCGACACCGTCAAGGCGGCCCTGGGCGCCGATGCCTCGATGCCGCACGGCTTCGTTCTCGACGACCTGATGCCGGCCATCCGGGGTTTGATTCAGCTTCTCCAGGGGCTGGCCGCGCTGGAAACCCGCATGGAAGAGGCCGCGCGGCTGACCGGCATCATGGCCGCGCAACTGGCGCCCGACCGCATCGCCCGCCTGGAAGGCATCGCCGCCGCAGTGATCACCCAGGGCGGCCAAGACCTCGCCGCCGCCGTCGCCGCGCTCGATCCCGCCGATTCGGTGGCGGTGGACGCGGTTCTGGCCCGTCTGCGAACCCTGTCGCGGGCGGAAGCCAACATGGTCCAGGCCATCAGCGAGGCCATGGCCTTCGGCGACGCGACCCTGGTGCACCTGAACCCGGATCGGCTGGCCGGCGATCTCGACCGCGCGCTGGAACAGGTGCGCGGCGCCGACGTCTCCGCCATCGAACGCGCGGTATCGGCGAACGCGGCGCGCCTGACCGGGCTGTTGCGCTTTGACCTGCCCGAACCGCCCGACCAGGGGCTTGAGGGTCTGGTCCGCGAGATCGAAGGCCGGCTTTCGGAATTCGCCGACGGCATTGCCGCGCTCGACCTGTCCGGACTGACCGAACCGCTTGACCAGGCCATGGCGACGATCACCGCGCTGCCGGCCGGCCTGTCCGAGGTCATGACCGAGGCCGCGGACAGCGTGGGGGCCGCCCTGGAGCCGGTGCGCGCGGCGGTGGAGGCGCTGCCGGTCGAAACCGTCGTGGACGCGCTGCGCCGGCTGGCCGGTCATGTCGCCGAGGTGCTGGACGCGCTGACCCGACTGGTGGACGCGGTCGGAGACGCCATCGACTCCGGCGCCACCGCCGCCGTCGCCGCGCTGGAGGCCGTCGAAACGGGGGTGGACACGACCAAGACCGATCTGGATGCGGCCTTTGCCCGCGCCGTGGAGGTGGTCGAGTCGGTGGACATCGATGCGCTGGTGGCGCAGGTGCAAGGCAACATTGATGCCCTGGTGGCGGAGATCGCCAAGGCCGACATGGCACCGGCCTTCAACACCGCCGGGGACGCCATCGGCACGGCCGCCGACGTGGTGGACGCCGTGCCGTTCTTCCTGCTGCCCGACGACATGGAACAGGATGTCGTCGACGCCATCCGGCCGATCAAGCAGACCGACGTTCAGGGCGAGATCGACGGGTTCAAGGCCACCCTGGGGCTGAGCGAGGAGGGCCTTGCCCTCACCCGGGAGTTGGAGGAGAGCCTCGCCGAAATTCAGGGCAAGATCGACGCCCTGATCACCTTCGTCCGCGACGACCTCGACCCGGCGAAGGCGTTCGCCCACCTCGACCCGGTCATGGCGGACCTGCGCCAGACGATCGAGGAAATCCACCAGGGCATCGACCTGTCCGGGCTGCGCCAGATGTTCGACGACGCCAAGACCCAGGTCACGGGCCTGGACGCGGCGGCGCTGCTGGCCCCGGCGGATCAGGCGTTCGACGAGATGATCACGGCCCTGAACGCCTATGCGCCGGATCAGTTGATCGCCCCCCTGGACGACCGGGTGGACGCGGTGCGCGGGCAGGTGCTGGAGGCCACCCGCCTGCCCGACATCCTGACCCGGCTGGAGGAGATGGAAGCCGCCGCCAAGGGAATCCTGGACGCGGTCGATCCCCTGATGCTGGAACCGCTCATCAAGCGGGAGATGGAGACGTTCCGCGAGCGCCTGGAGGCCGACCCCCGCCTGTCACTGCTCGACGGCTGGATCGCCGCGCTCGGCGGACTGGTCGCCGACGGGCCGGACGCCGGTGTGCGGCCCCGGGCGTTCCGGGCGGTCGCGGATTGGGTCACCCAAGGCGGCGCTCAGGCGACGCTGGATGCCCACGCCCAGGCCATCGCCGGCCGGATCTCCGCGACCATCGCCGCCGTGGAGGCCGTGGACCCGGCCGCCCTGGCCATGCGCCTGAGCGCCCGCGCCCAACCCATCCAGGCGGCTATCGACGCCACCGCCGACCCGGGGCTGAAGGTGCGGCTTCAGGCCAGTTTTTCGGTGCAGGCCAGCGCCGGTCAGTTGACCCTGATCGCCGGGCCGCGCCAAGCCTACCTGTCCCGGCTGAACGACGTGGCCGCCGACCTACGCGCCGTCGCCGCCCGGGGCTTCGGCGAAGCGGAGGCCGCCGCCGCCCGCCTGCGCGCCGGGTTCGATCCCCTGTCGGCCCTGAAGGCACCCTTTGTCGCCGTGATCGAGGCCTTGGGCCTCGACGGCCCCGAGCCGGGCCTGGGCAACCTGCTGCGGCGATTCTTCCAGGTATTGCCACCGGGGCGAATCGCCGGCCTCCTGACTCCGATCTTCCGGGCCGTGCGGTTGCGCTATGACACCCTGATCGAGTCCGTGGCGCAGCCCCTGAAGCAGGGCATCCAGGATCTGATCGATGCCATCGAGATTCTGGATCTCAGCCCGCTTCGCGACGCGCTGGCCGGCATCTATGACGATCTGGTGGCGCGGGTGGAGGCGTTGCGGCCCTCTTCCCTGCTCGCGGAACCGCTCGCCAGTTTCACCACCGCGCAGCAGACCCTCGGCGCCTTCGATCCCCTGGGCGCGGTGCAGGCCCTCCTGGACGACTTGGCCGAGCGGGCCGAGCGCACGGTGGCCAAGCTGACGCCGTCGGAGATCCTGTCCGGCGCCGTGGACCTGCACGCCGCCATCGTGGCGGAGATCGAGCGGCTTCAGGTGGCCACGCTGATGGCCGGGGTGTTCGATGAACTGGACCGGCTGGCCGCCCAGGTCAACGCCGGCCTCGACGACACCGCCACGGCCTTCCGTGAGCTTCAGGACGCGTTGCCGGACCAGGTCGGCTCGACCCGCGTGTCCGTCTCGGTCTCGGTCGGTTGAGGAAGGGGGAGGACGCGCCGCCATGCCATCGGTCCTGACCCACACCGCGATCATGCTGCTGGCGCGCGAGCGGCTGTCACAGATCGACCGCGTGATGTCGGCGCGCATCGCGGCGGCGCCAGCCGGACAGGAGGCGACGGATGTCGAGGTCCGCCTGCGTGACCTCGCCCGCAGCGCGTTGAACGTGCTCAACACCGGGCCGCACGTCGACGCCAACGTGCCCGGCAACCTCGCCGGGCAGACCGTCGCGGACGGGGTATCGAAGTTCGCGGTCATGGGGTCCATGGGGCCGGACCTGACCGGGTTCGCCGAAATCCTGCGCCCCGGTCAGGCCTGGGTGTTCGACACCGTCCACAAGGGCAACCCCGACGGCAACCGCGAACGCATGCTGGCCGGCACCAGTGACCTTGCCCTGATGATCCACAGCCGGGGCCGGGCGCTGATCGAGTCCGCCTACGGCGCCGGGGACCGCGAGGCGCCCCTGAACCGGCTGAAGGCGTTCGTGCTTGGCCACCTGACCCATGTGGCGGGAGATGTGATCTCCCACCCGCTGGTCGACGACATCGACTGGCACCTGGGCACCGACGGCCGCAAGGAGGCCTCTCACCACGAGGCGGAAGGCGCCCACGAAGCCCTGGTGGCGCAACGCGTGTTCGGCCGCGCCGGGGTGCGCGCGGACGGCGGCTGGGACGGCTGGTGGCCGGAACCGACAGAGGTTCCGCCGGAACTCTATGATGCCTATGCCGCCGCGCTGAAGGACGTGTACGGAATCGACGAGGCCGGCGGCGCGACGCAACGGCCCCGCGGGTTCAATCCGTTCGAGTCCGATCTGGCCGCGCTGGATCCGCCGACACTGGACGGCGCCTTCGTCCGCGACGGCTACGAGACCTTCCACCGGGCCGTCATTTCGGTCGTCTACGACTTCGCGGAGGACGACTGGGCCGGCGTGCTGGCCGGCGTGGCGGTGCCGATGATCGTGTTGCCGTTCGTGTTCCTGGTGCTGCCGGACACACGGCCGCTGGCCGGCCTGTCGTACCAGGACAGCGATCCCGACCGCGTGTTGTTCAATCTGCTCACGCTGCCGATGCTGATCGGGTCCGGCAGCGCGCTCGGACTCCAGGCCTGGATGTCCGCCCTGACCTCGAAGGGGGTCGAGGACCGCATGGTGCTCGGCCTGATCGCCGCTTGCGTCATGACGCTGCTGCTGGTGCTGTTCCTGATCGAGGGGGGCATGCGGGTGATGCCGTCGGCAGCGCGGTGGTTGATTCTGTTCGGGCTGCCGCTGTTGCTGATGACCGCATTGGCCGGCATCGCCGGAGGCGATCTTTCGGACGAGGGCACCAAGCGCCGCAGCGCCGCGACACTGGTCCCGCCGGCCCTGGCGTTTGGCCCGATGGTGGCGTTCCTGCTGCTGTTCGGCGTGCTCACCCTGCTCCTGTGGGGGGTGAACGGCCTGACCGGACTGGCCGGAGCCGAATTCGATTTCAAGGCGTGGTCGTTCTGGATCACGACGGTGATCTGGGTGGTGGCCATGATCGTGTTTTGGGTGCTGGGCAGCACGTGGCTGCGCGACATCCGCATTCCAGAACAGCCGGATCACTTCATGGCCCGCCACCGCCACGCCGTGCGTCTGTTCGACGACGGCGCGATGACCCCCGACCTCGACGACTCCGGCGAACCGGCGGCGGACCAGAGGCTCTATCCGTCGGGCCGGCGCGCCCTGGCGCGACTGTGGTGGACCGGCGGCGGCACGATGGAGATCCGCTCCGACCGCTACGGGCTCGTGTTCCGGCTGGACGGCGGCGACGAACAGACGGTGCCGGCGGCGCTCGCGCCCATGCGGTTGTCGGAATACCTTGCCCTTCTGACCGCCACCGTGCGCGACGGCGGCGGCGCCACCGGCCAGCTTCAGGCGGTGGCCCTCGACGGGGACAACGACATCTTCCTGCCGCCGGGCGCGACCTTCGCCTCGCACGGCGACGATGAGGAAACCGAGCAGGAGGTCCAGGAGAAGACGGCGACGTTCCGCGCCCTCGGCACGGCGGACGGTAACGACGCCTATGTCCTCCACCATGCGACCAAGTCGTGGCAGTCGGTGCGCACCGGCCGGTCCCGCGTCATGCCGCGCCCGTTTGCAGACGTCGAAGGCGAAACCGGCACGTTCGAGGGCCAGGACGGGTTCGCCTATGTGGTCGATCCCGGCCAGCCGGACAGCGACGACTCCGTGATGGCGCTGTCCGGCGACGTCGCGGCTCTGCTGTGCCTGGGCGCGATGGGACACATCGACCCGCCGGCCGGTCCCGGCGGCGACGAGCCCCGCGTCTTCCAGGTGTTCCGCAACTGGAACCTGGACCACCGCCGCGTCAACGAGTGGCGCATGCTGGTCGCCGGCAACGCCCGCACCGAGAAACCCACCGTCGAGACCTATGACCGCGCCCTGCCCGGCGGCGCGCTCGGGCCGGGCGACACGGCCGCGTGGCTGCACCCCATGATGGCCCAGGGCAACCCGGCCGTGATCGCGGCGGCGGAGGCCACCACGCGCGGCCTGGGCTGGGTCCCGCTGCTGCGGACGTGGCTCGACCGACTGGAGAACCCGAACGCCGACGCGCTGGACGAGACCGACCCGGGCGAAGGCGAGATCGCCACCCGCACCCTGACCCGGGGCATCGCCTATCTGTTCGACCGGCCGGATCCGGCCCGCGTCCCGGCGGGAGGGCCCTAAGCCATGGCCGAAACCGCGATGCTGACGGCGTTGAGCGCCTTTCTGGCGGGACCGGCGGGTCTGTCCCCGGCGCCGGCCATGGCCGGCGTGATCGATCCGGTCAACGACGCCCAGGACCTGCCCGCCCTGGTGCTCGACCTGCCGTCGGTGACCCGGCTGGAATTGGGCCTCGGCGGCGGCGTCGAGACCGTCGAGGGCGCGCTGGCGGTGGAAAGCACGGTCTCCCTGACCAACCCCACGCTGGCGGAGGTCCCGGGCCTCGACCTGCTCAGCGCCGACCGAACGCGCCTGACCCTGCCGCATGGCGGCTTGGTGCGCGCCGACGGCACCACCGGCCCGCTGGGCACGGCCGACATCCAGGTGCGGCGCGGCAACCAGACCCTAACCCTGAGCGCCGAACCCGGCACCCAGGCCGAATACGCCGTCGATCCGATCGCCGGCCGCCTGACCTTCGGCGCGGCCCAGCCGGCCTCCGGGACTATCCGCGCCAGCTACTTCGTCGGTGCCTGGGAGCGCGAGGTCATCCGCCTGGAGGGCACCCTGCGCCTGACCGTGCTCGACGGCTCCGGCACGGACGTGGCGACGCTCAGCGATCAGACCATCGCCGCCCTGACCGGGGAAAGCCGCCCGGCCGGACTGCGCCGCATCGCCCTGGTCAGGCTGGGCGCGGTCGGCCCCGAGAACCCGGCGCGCGCCGGCGCCCGGGCGCGCGAGGCCGAGTTCTCGTTCGCCTATGACCACATCGCCGACCGGCCGCTGTCCGCCGGCGGCGTGATCGCCCGCGTGCCGATCACCAGTGCCCTGCGGCGCGCGTCCCTCGATCCCGACACCGGCGTCGTGGTCGAGGACACCGTGCACGACACCCAGACTTTCGTTGGCCATGAAGGGGATGCGTAGATGAGTGAGAGCATCGGCGAAATGATCCTGCCGGGGACCTATATCGAGGTCCGGGCGGAAGGGCTGATCGGGGTCGGCGGCATCGCCACCGGCAACATCGGCATCGTCGGGACGGCCAATCGCGGTTCCCTGAACAAGGCGGTGGTGCTCGGCTCCTATGCCGACGCCCTGGCCATCTTCGGCACTTACGACGCCTGGCCGGCCGATCCGTCCGCCACCGCACACCTGACCTTGGTCCGGGCACTGGAGCAGGCGTTCCGGGGCGGCGCCTCCACCGTGCATGCAGTGCGGGTCGCCAATCTGGCCGACGGCGCGACCATGAACACAATGAGCTGGACCGTCGCCACCGGTGGCACCCCGGCGTTCACCCTGGAGGCGACCTCGCCCGGCACCTGGGCGAACGACATCGCGGTGGCCGTCCAGGCGGCGACGGACACGGATCCGATCCGCCTGACCCTGACCCACGGCCGCCAGCGCGAGACCCACGAGGCCGCCGACGCCGCCGGACTGGCCCGCGAGATCAACTCCGAAAGTGCCCTGGTGCGGGCCTCCGCCGTCGCCGACGGACAAGGCACGGCCCAGCCCGACACCGTCACGGCGGCCAGCGGCGACGCCGTGGGTGGACCGGACGGCGCCGGCGCCATGGGCGCGCTGATCCCGCAGATCGCGGAGGGGCTGGCTCTGCTGGAAAGCCGCGCGGTCAATATCCTGATCGTCGCCGGCTACGGCGCCGACACGGTGGCCGGCACGGTCCTGGCGCACCTGGAGCGCACCGAAAACGACGGCCGCGAGCGCATCGCCATCCTGGGCACGCGCGGCGATGCCCTGACCCAGGTGGAACAGGACGCCAACGCGGTCTCCAACAAGCGCATCGTGCTGGTGGCCCCGGGCATCGAGGCCGGCGACGCCGCCAGTGACGGCAAGGCGGTGAACCTGCCGCCGGCCTATGCCGCCGCGCTGGTGGCCGGCCGGCTGTCGGGTCTCGCGCCCCACATCAGCCTGACCAACAAGGACGTGCCGGCCACCGGCCTGACCACGGTCTATTCTCGCGCCCAGCAAAAGGCGCTGCTGGGCAACCGCATCATGGTGCTGATGCAGAACCTCGGCTTCCGGGCGCTGCGCGGGATCACCACCGACACCGGCGCCTTCACCCAGATTTCGGTGCGCCGGATCGTGGACTACGCCAAGGCCGGGGTGCGCAAGGGCGCCAATCCCTACATCGGCCGCCTGAACAACACCCGGGTCCGCGCCGCGCTGAAGGCGACGCTGGACGGGTTCCTGGCCCAGATGGTCCAGGACGAAATGCTGACCGGCTACGAGCTCGACGTCACCGCGACCCGCGCCCAGGAGATCAACGGCATCGCCGCCGTCACCCTGACGCTGCGGCCGACGTTCTCCATCGACTACATCCGCGTCACGATGATCCTGGAATAAACGGGGAGGCTCCTGAGAGATGGCAACGAATGTCTATCGCGGCTCCGACGGAACCCTTTCCGTCGCCGTGGAATCGAGTCCCGAAGGCGACTTGGCCGCCGCCGTGGACGAAGAATACGGGCTCGCCCCCATCGGCCGCGTCACCGGCGTCACCGTGCGGGTCACCAGCGAGGTCAAGCCCTTCCACGAACTGGGCCAGCGCTTCGCCACCGAACTGAGGCCGGGCAATATCAACGTCTCCGGCACCATCGAACGCGCGCACGTGAACGGCGCTCTGCTGAGCCTGATGCTGGGGCCGGCGGCGCGGACCCGGCCGCAGGGCACCTTCGCCAGCCCGGCGTTCAACCTGTCGCTGCAACTGGAGAACCCAGCGCTGCCCGGCAACCGCTCCACGGTGACGGTCATGGGTGTGAAACTGGACGAGTGGACCTACGGCATCCCGGAGGACGATTTCGTCATGGAAAAGGTCGGCTTCCAAGCGCTGTGGGTGAAGGTCGAGGACGCCACGGCGTAGGACTAGGAGGGGCATGTCTTCTTGAGCAGGAAGACGCCGTCATTGCGAGGCGCGAAGCGCCGAAGCAATCCAGGGCTAGGCTCACCGTCCTCCGCCCTGGATGGCTTCGCCGTCGTCTGATGACGAGGGCTCGCAATGACGACGTGACGTGAATCAAACATTCTCAAACAGGGACCCCTTTTCATGAACCACGTCCTGACCGCCGCTGATCTGCTGGCCGGGGCCGGCCGCACCCACCGCATCGAGGTTCCGGCGGCCCTGCTGCCGGACGCGGACGCGAACGCGAACGCGGCCGCCGGGACGGTGGACCTGCGTCCCCTGACCGTGCGGGACGTGCAGCGGATCACGGCGGCGGCCAAGGAGCAGAAGGTTCTCACCAGCGTGCTGATGGTCCAGCAGGCCCTGGTCGAGCCCGCCCTGACGGTGGATCAGGTCTCGGCCCTGCCGGCCGGTCTGGTGCGGTTCCTGGTCGGCGAGGTCAACCGTATCAGCGGGTTGGCCATGGGCGAGGACGACCTGGAAGCCACCGTCCGCGCCCCGCTGGCCCGCGCCTGTTTCACGTTGTCGCGCGAGTTCGGCTGGACACCGGAGGAGTGCGCCGGCCTGACCCTGGGGCAGGTGCTGCTGTACCTGGAGATGCTGGGCCGGGGCGAAACGCCGGAGGGTCTGCCATGACCGGCGCGCGCTCTCCCCTTGACCGGGGCGCCAATGCGCTGATCCGCGCCGGGGCCGACCTGCGCACGGCGGGCGCGGCGATGGATGCCTTGACGGCGGACCTTGATGATCCGCTGTTGCTCGACGCCGACCGGTTCGCCGATCTGGTGGACCCCGAGACGGCCGACGACAGGCTCGCCGCCGCCCTCGCCCGACTGGCGAACGGGCCCGGCACCGGCGGGGACACCAGGCGGGCGACGGAGGGTCCCAGGCCCCAGCCGAAAGAGACCGGGAAGGCCACTCCGCACCGCGATCCGGCCGCAATGCCCCCGTCGGCCGCGTCGGTGTTCGGTGTCGCGACGCCGCCACCCGCCGGAGCCGAGAGCATGCGCGCGGCGAAGCGAGAGTCGTCCTTTGGTGACAGGAAAGCGCCCATCAATCGAACTGAGCGCCCAGAAAGGGCGGCGGTCGTACCGGCGTCCGGTGACGGAGTCTCACCCAATACCGCTCAGGACAGCCCGCGCGTTCGATCCGCCCCCCTCCTCCAGGCCGAGACCGATCCGACACGGCCCGGACACGCGCACCGCAGAGCCGCGCCCGCCTCGCGCGGAGCCGGCGCGGCAAGAACGGTTAGCCCCGCAGACGGCCCATCGGCTCCGGCGTCCCCCGCGCTGCCCGCCGCCCCGGCCTTTTCCACCAAAACGGCACCCGTTCAGCCGGACACCGGTCTGCCGATGGCCCTGCGCCGGGCGCTGTTGTCGGGCGATCCGCGCGCCGTCGCCGCCGAAATCGCGCGCGCCGCACCGGATGTGTCCGCCCCCGAACAGCCCGTCATGTCCCGCGTTCCCCTGGGAGAGGCGACGGAGCCCCGCGACGACCCCGGCGCCGGGCCGTTCGCGACGGCCGAGACCCGGATCGCGCGGGCGCTGGAACGCCTGGAGCGTGGCGCGGCCTCCCGTCCGGCGGGTCCCTCGACATCCCACGCACAAACGTCCCTTGCAGCAAGGCAGCCGGTGGCCGAACACACACCGCCCGCGCCGACGCCCTCACCCACGCCCGCACCCAAAGCCGCGCCGATCCTGGTCGACGGCGCGCCGTCCGGCCTGCGCCGCCTGGCCGAGCGGGCCGGTGCGGCGCCGGTCGCCGCTGCGGTTCCGGAGGTGGCCGCAAACGGTGCCGCGCGCGGCGACCAAACCGCCTCGTCGGCGCGGTCGGATCGGACTCGCCCGCACCAAGCCTACCCTGACACGCCGTTGGCAGCGTCACCCGCGCCGTCGGCTCCGCCCGGCCCCCTCGACCGCGACGACGATGTCCGGTTGGCCGAGCGGCTGACCGACCTGCTGCGGCGGGAGGCCCGCGCCCAAGGCATCGGAGGTGACCTATGAGCTGGGTCCTGAAGCCTGACGCGCGCATCGAGGTTTCCGGGCGCGACCTCTCCGCCGCCGAGGCCGGATTGGCCGCGCTGTCCGTCGATCTGGCGACGGGCACGGTGGGGTCGGCGCATCTCAGCCTGTGGCCACGAACCGCATTCGAGAATGCCGCGCCGGGCGACGAGATCGCGCTGTCCATCGGCGCGGCGGACGATCCGACGCCCGTCTTTTCCGGCGTGATCGAGAGCGTCCGCAAAGGTCCCCGCGCGGTCGTCATTGAGGCGCGAGAAGCCCCTGCGCCCCTGCTCGTGTCCCGCCTGAACCGCTCGTTCGTCAACCAGACCATCGCCGACATCGTCCACGGACTGGCCGGGGACGTGCCGGTTTCGGCCGCCGAAAGCGAGATTGAACTGTCCTTGTATGCCGTGGAGGGCCGCCGCAGCGTGTGGAGTCACCTGCGGGAACTGGCCGCGCTCGCCGGGGCGGATCTGCACTGCACCGCCGACGGCGCGCTGGTGTTCGCGCCCTACGGGGCTGGCGAGGGCCACACCCTGCACCGGGGCATCGACCTGCTGGGCTGGGAAACCCTGTCGGCCGTTCCGCCCGAGGCGGAAACCTACGCCGTTCATGGCGCCGGCAGCCGGGCCGGCGCGGACAAGTGGCACTGGCTGGATCCCGCCGTGAAGGGAGCGGAGACCGGCGAGTCCCGGGTGTTGGGCGCGTTCGCCAACACCGACGCGGCGGAAGCGGCCACGGCGGCGGCGGCGGCGCGCGCCGCCAATGCCGCGGTGCGCGCGCGGGCGCGGGTGTGGGGACGGCCGGACCTGCGCATCGGGGATACGCTGGATCTGGTGCTGGCTGAGAGCGGCGGCGGCAGTCTGCTCGATGCGGCGACCGAGGCCCTGTCGGGGGTGCTGGGAGGGTCGTCGTCCAAGCCACCCTACCGGATCACCGGCCTGACCCATTCCCTGAACCGCGAGGCCGGGTTCGTCACCACGCTGGAGTTGGGCGGGTCCACGGCGCCCGGTGATATGGAGGGCGGCGCGGCCGGACTCGCCGGAGGGCTGCCATGAGCCAGCTTGTGGACATCCTGCGCCAGATCGTGCGCGACGAGTTGGCCAACAATCGGGTCGCCGAACTGGCGGAGGTGACCGACGCCCATCCCGGCGGGGACGGCGGCGGCAACCATCAGGTCAGTGTCCGCCTCGTGACCTCCGGCGCCGAACTGCCCCATGTGCCGGTCGCCGTGCCCCGGATCGGCTTTTCCATGCTGCCCCGGGTCGGGGACCGGGTGGTGGTGGTGTTCATCGACGGCGACCGCAACCGGCCCGTCGTGGTCGGATCGGTCTACGACAGCGAGCGCAATCCGCCCCCCGCCGAGAAGCTGGACACCGCCTTCGTCCCGCCGGACGACCCGGACGACGCGGTCAAGCGCTTCCACATCGCCACGCCCGGCGGCGGCTCGGTCACCGTCGGCGACCAGGGCACGACCATCGAGGCGGGCGGAACCCGCGTCGAGGTCCAGCAGGACGGCGACATCGTCATCGAGGCCGCCGGTTCGATCACCATCAAGTCCGCCGCCGGGATCGAGGTCGCCAGCGACGCCGCCCTGACCCTTCAGGCCGCCACCGACCTGACCCTGAAGGGCATGACGGTGACCGTCGAGGGCCAGACCGAAACCCAGGTCAAGGGCTCGCTCCTGACCCTGGCCGGCACCACCAGCTTCAAGATGGCATGAGGAGGCGAACGCGCGATGCCCGGACCGCCCGTTTCCGTCGGATGTGCCGTGACCGTCAGCCCCGGGGCCGCCGGTCCGCCGGACTCCGGCGTCATCATGACGGTGCTGCCGCCGTTCATCTCGGCCGGCGGCATGCCGCTCGCCACCACGGGAAGCCTGTGCCAGATGGTGAATTCCGTCAGCGGCGCGCCCTATCCGCTGCCCATCGGCTCGGCCGGCGGCTCGACCGTCGTCACTGTCGAGGGCAAGGCCCTGGTCCGCATGGGCGACATGATCCCCTCCGGAAGCGGCATCATGACCATTCTGGGGCCGCCGGCCGCGCCTTGGATCACCGATCAGGGAGCACCGTGAGATGACCGCGAACCGGGCTCTCTGGGGCCGCGACCTGATGCTGGACTACCGCCACGGCGGCTTCTACGAGGACGCCGACCTCGTGCCCGCCACGCGTTCGGAGGGACCGGGCCACCTGACGGATCTGGCGGTGGCGTCGGAGGTGGACGCCGCCGTCCAGGCGGTCGCCAACCGGCTGAAAACCCGCATGGGCGAACTGGCGCCGCTGGGCCATCCGGACTACGGCTCGCGGCATCACGAGTTGATGGGCCAGCCCAACGTCGAGCGCACGCGCAACCTCATCAAGCTGTACGTGCTGCAGGCCCTGAAGCGCGAACCGCGCATTGAAAAGGTGATCCGCTGCGATGTCACCGCCGCGCACGCGCCGCCGCGCGAGGTGGTGCGCATCGTGCTGGCGCTGAAGCTGATCGGCGTGCAGGCGCCGGCCAACCTTGTGGTCCCGTTCTCGCTGGAGGCGTCCTAGATGACCTATGTCGCCGAACCCTACGGCCTGTTCGTCGATGACCTGCTGACGGCCTTCACTGGCGGGTCGATCCGGCAGGTGTTCCGCTTCCTGCCGGAGAACGAGCCGTTCGAGTTGAACGCGCCGGCCGAGGTACTGGCGAAGACGGTGCGCATCCACGGCATCGCCGGCGGCGCGCACAAGGTGTTCCAGCGCACCCGGGACTTCACGGTGGACAAGACCCGCGTCGTCTGGCTGACCGGGCCGGGCGGCGGCCGGCGGGACACGGCGGTCTGGCCCGACCCGGGCACGCGCTTCTATGTCAATTTCGAGCATCGCGGCCTGTTCCAGTCCACGCCGCTTCTGACCGACCGCAACCCGGGCAGTGTGACCCGCCTGCTAGCGGAAAGCATGGCGCGCGAGCACGCGGTCCTGTCGGGCCAGTTGGAGGCGGTCTACCGCGCGGCCTTCCTGGAAACCGCCGAGGGTCGCGACCTGGATCAGGTCTGCGCCCTGGTGGGCGTGACCCGGCGCGGCGCCAGCGCGGCCGCCGGACTGGTGGTGTTCTCGCGCGCCACCCCGGCGCCGGGCGACATTTCCATCGCCGCCGGGCTGCGGCTGTCCACGGTGGACGCGCCGGAGGTCATCTTCGAGGTGACGGAGGCCCGCACCCTGCGCCGGGGCGAGTTGTCGGTTGACGTGCCCGTGACGGCGCTGGCCGACGGGCCGGCGGGGATCGTGCCGGCCGGCGCCATCGGCATCCTTCACCGCCCGATCCTGGGGATCGACACCGTTGGCAACCCCAGGCCGACCGCCCTGGTCGGCAGCCGTGAGAGCGACGCCGAGTTGCGCGCCCGCGCCTCCCGCGCCCTGCAGAGCGCCGGCAAGGCCACCCAGGGCGCCATCGTCGGCGCCCTGACCCGGGTGGCGGGCGTGCGCGAAAAGGACGTGCGCGTCGCCGAGGACCCCATCGCCCGGCCGGGAGTCATCGAGGTCGATGTGGCCATCGGCGAGGACCTGAACGAGGCCCAACGCGCCGAAACCGTCGCCCGCGTCGCCGACCTGCTGGACGAAAGCCGCCCGGCCGGAATCCGCGTGCTCGCAAACCTGGACGCACCGCTGCCGGCGGGGGAGACCGCGCCCACGGGCAACCCGCGCGTGGACGAGGAGGGCGATCCGGTCACCATGGCGGGCGGTCAGGATCTGTTCGTCGATGTGGATGTCTCCGCCACCCTGATCCCGGCGCGGCTGGACCTCGCCGCCGATGAACGCGCCGCCCTGCGCGCCGCCGGCGAGGCGGAAATTCACGCCTTCATCGCCGAGGCGGGGCTGGGCGAGGCCCTGATCTTCAACCGTCTCGTCGCCCGCCTGATGGCGCTGGAGGGCATGCTCGACGTGTCGCTGGAAATGAGCCTGCCCGGGGACACCAGCGGCAGCCGACAGAAGAACATCCTGCCCGCCAAGCCGGGCGCGCGGCCCCGGGCCGGGACCGTGGCCGTGCAGGTGGGCGCCTCGCTGATCCTGATCGACGTGTCTGTCTCGATCACACTGAAGGGCGTGGCCTTGCTCGACCAGCCGGATCCGGCGCGGGAAAGCGCGCGGGCGGCGGTCGAAGCCGAACTGCGCGCGGGTGTCGCGACCCTGTCTGGGCCGGAGTTGACCGTCGCCGCGCTGCGCGGCCTGCTATCGGAGAGCGACACCTACGAGGTGGGCGATCTGCACTATCAGGTCACCTACCAGGACGCCGGGGTGCGGGTGCAGGCCCAGGACGTCACCCTGCCGCTGGGCGGGCTGGAACAGCTCTGGGTGCGCGGGGTTTCGCTGCTCAACACGGAGACCGGAGCATGAGCCGCGCCGACGTCATCCTGTCGCGCTTCCCGGCGCATCTGGAGGCCGGCCAGCCGGGCAAGCTGCTCGGCGTGATCGCCGCCGCCCAGGCGCGAGACATGGACGTGGCGGCGTCGGAGATGGCCGCCATCCGCCGCGCTCATCGCATTGGCGAGGCGGACGAACTGACCGACGTGATGCGGCTGGGAGCGCTGCACCGGATCACGGCCGCCGAGATGGAGGTGCTGGCGCTGCGCATGACCCAGGCACGGGCGGAGTTGAAGGTTGTGGACGGAACGGCCCCCCTGCCCGACCGGCTGGCGGCGGCGGAACGGCTGCTCGACACCTTTGGACTCGGTGGGGAGCCTCCCCGCCTCGCCGCCTTCCTGGACGACGGCCTGGACGCCGACGCGCTGGACGGTCCGGACGGCGAAACCGCGCTCGACCGTCTGTCGGCGGCGGCCCATCGCGCGGTGCGCCGGGCCTCCCGAGTCGCGTTGACGCGCGCCCGGGTGCTGGGCATCTGCCGCCGGCACGCCCGCGGCAACGGCACCGTCGCCGCCCTGATCGAAGGCGCGGCCAACGCCCTCGACCTGGACGTCGGCCCGATCCAACACAGCGTGGACCGCTATCTGCACGCCGCCGTCGCCACTGACCGATTGCGCCTGACCGGCCCGGACGGTCCCCTGCCCGCCGCCGAGGAGGTGGTCGGCCTGATCGAGAACCCGCCCTGGCGCGACCAGACCGATGAGACCCGCCGGCATCACGGCGAGGTTTTCGAGGTCAAACGACGCGGGTTCGGGCGGGAGCGGCTGGCGATCCGGATCGTGGGCGTGGACGAGCGCACGCATCGGCCCATCATCGTCAATCGCGACGAGGGCCGGGGGATCGGCTTCATGGGGCAGGTGCCGAACAACAGCGTACTGGAGTTCAATGAGGACGGACGCGCGCGCCTTGACGGCGCCGATGCGACCGCCGCCGCGTTTTCGTTCCGGGGTGCGGTGTTCGCGGACGCCGAAAAGCCGCACGACCGCGATTTCCGCTTCGACGCGGGCGACTGCGCGTTCGCGACGTTCGAACCGGCCGGCGCAGGAGGACGGGGCTTTTCCTATCCCCACGCCGGTCACCCGATCACCGCCCCCGGCATCGGTGTCGGCGTGACGCGCTACGCGGCTTTCAGCGGACTGGCCCATTTCGCCAGCCGCCGCGACGCGGAGGCGACGTCGGTCGCGGTCGTGCCGACCGTGTTTTCGGGCACCTTCGATCACACCGTGTTCGGCGGCCTGGACGACGGCAAACGCCCTGATTTCGCGGCCATCCGGTTCTCGTGGTTGGAACGGCGGGCGTACACCGTGCGGGTGGTGATTCCGGCCCGGTTCCGGGCGCTCGACGCCGAGAACGACGGCGCGGCGGTGCTGCGGCATGTGGCGCGCGCGCTCGACCGCTTCCGGGCGGCGGGGATCGTGGTGGAGGTGAGGTTCCTCGACGGCCGCTTCGTGGTCGGCGAGGCGGTGTTGAGCGACGGGGCGGCGGTCAATCCCGTCGCCGCGTTGCAGGGCGGCACGGTGCTGTGGGACAGCTCCGACACGGACTGAGGACAGGCATTCGGCGACCAGGAGCGAGGCAGGGCAATGGCATTGGAAGACTTCATCGCGCGCGAGGTGGCCCCGGGCGAGCCGCTGACCGCCCAGGCCTGGAACGACATCGTGCGAGCCACGGCCGATCTGATCTCGACCGTGCAGGGCCTGTCCGGCTCCGTGCTGGAGGTCATGATCGCCAACGCCGATGTCGATCCGGCACAGGCCCGCGTCACCGCGCTCGGCGCGGACGGCGGCGCCGTGGAGGCGGCCCGGCCCATCAAGCCGAAGGGGCCGTTCATCCTGACCAACCTGACGCCCGGTCCCTATACCATCCGCGCCAGCGCGCCGGGCTTCGGCACCGCCACGACCACGGTGACCGCCCCTTCCGCCACCACGGTTGAGTTGGCCCTGGAGCGCACCCAACCACGCATGCCCTCGGTGTTCGGCGAGGCGTTGGCGGTGGCGCTGGAGCTGTTGAAGGAAGAGGGGATCGCGGTCTCCCGCGTCATCGACGCCACCGGGCGGGAGGTGGCGCCGGCCAACCCCGATCCGGATTACCGGGACACGCCGGTGCTCATGCAACTCCCGGCCGCCGGCGAGCCGGTGTCCTCCAAGACCGGCGCCCAGCTCGTCGTCGCCGCCTCGGTGAAGGTCGAACCCTCGGTCGAGGTGCCGTCGCTGACCGGCCTCACCCTCGACGAGGCGCGACAGGTGCTCGACGACCTGGGTCTCGTACTCGGCAAGGTCACGACCAAACGCTGACGGCGGACCGCGTAACGAAGGATGATCGCCATGCCCACCACTCGTTTTTCCTCCGGCACGTTCAGAAAATCCGCCGATGTGCAGCTTGTCGACCTGAGCGAAAAGGCGGCCAGCGCCAAAATCGTGCGCGAGGGCCTGAATGTGCCTCCGGTCAAGCTGGACGACGCCGCACTGGACCGCTTCGTTCTGGAGGACCTCATCAAGCCCGACGAAGCGCCTCGCGTGGTCAGTCAGTCGGTCAAGGCCGGCACCAAGGTGCCGCGCGGCACGGAGGTGGACCTGTTCCTCGCCCCGCGCCAGTCCATCCCGGGCAAACTCATCCCCGGATCGCATCGCGGCATCGCCAAGGAAACCACGACGATGGAAGACATCGTCAAGGCCCATCTGGCCGACCGCGCCATGCGCGAACGCGTCGCCAAGTACGACAGCTTCGAGGAGATGCCTGAAATCGAACAGAAGGCGTTCCATCGAGCCCTGGAGGAACGTGACATCGAGATCGACGAGACGAAACCGGACCTCAACTCCGACTCCGCCTTCCGGACCATGAAGACGGCCCTGGCCTTCGGTTGAAACGAGGTGTGGACCGATGCCCGTCTTTGTCGACTCCAGCCCCGACAAACCCACCGCAACCGACGGCGTCACGGCCGAACGGACGGGTGGGCTCAGGGCGCTTCAGTTCAACGGCGGCGTGACGGCCGACGACCTGCGCGACGCCGTCAAGGATCTCGAGTTGAATCATGACCTCGATCTCCTCGACATCGTGGTCGCTCAGGGACGCATGGAGGCACGGCGGGACCTCACCCTGCCGGCCAACGCCCTGGTGGATCGGGCCTCGGTTGTGGTGACGGCTCGATCCTCCGCCCTGACGGCGGCACGCGCCGTGGCGCAGCTTCGGTTGGGACCGCCGCCGCCCGGGTACGAGGACCTCGCCGACGGTGCCCTAATCGTCGATCTGGGCGTGCCGCGCACGGTGACCGCGATCGCGGTACCGGAGTCCTTCGGGATCCATCAGGTGCGGACATGGACGGGAACGGGCTTCGGTCCGTTGCCCGCCTTTCCCTCCCCCCTGCCCGATCCGCTTGAGGAGTCCGATTACGGCTCGACCATCGTCCTGCCGGCCGAAGTGCGCACCGAGCGTCTGGAAATCACCTACTCCGGCGGCGATGACGGTCAGAACCTGATGGACCGCGCCGTTCTGGCCCTGCCGGATGCGCCCGCCAACCTTCAACTTGCCATCGAGGGCAGCGGCATCGTCTGGCGCGAGCAGGGCATCGTGACGCCGGGACCGGATGAGGAGATCACCACCACCGGATGGAACAGCGAGGGCAAGCGGCGCGTGGATCTGACGGCGGCGCTCGGCGCCCGCCTGGGCAATCCAAGGTCGGCGGACCCCGTGACGCTGGTGCTGGTCCTGACCAGTTCATCGCCGGGGGCCCTGGCCATCTCGGCCCTTGAGTCGGAAACGCGGCGCATCCGCCGATGCACGCTGGCCGGGCAATCGGGGGAGGTGGTATCGTTCTCGAACGCGGGCCGGGTGGTCCAGGCCCTGACCGGACCCGACCTGCCCACCGATGCCACGGTCAGTGAGATCCGCTTCACCGCCAGCGCATCGCCAAGGCCACCGCGCACACTTCCCCCCGTGGGGCCGGAGGCCAGCGACAAGGTTGCCCTGACGCTGGATCCGGATCATGCCGTTCTGGTGCGGCTGCCGGTGACCTCCGGACTTGAGCACTTTGAGGCGCTGAGCGTGGCCGCCACCGGCGGCCCTGAGGGCGCCGAAATCCGTGCCCTGCTGTGGGACTCGCGTGTGGATGCGGAGGAGCGGGTTTCGGAGTCCATGATCTCCGTGCCCACCGCACCGCTGGAGGCCCCGGCAACCGATCCGGCAAGCCTGGAGGCCGGCGCGCAGGCATGGGCATGGCTGTCGCTGACCTTTCCGGAGCCGGTCCCGCTGCCCCCGGATCGCCCGCTGTGGGCCGCCATCCTGTGCAGCCGGGGCGCGGCGACGCTGGCGATGACCGACACCACGGCGGCCACGGAGGCCGGGCGGGTGCGGGTCGGCCCCGCCACCGGCCCGTTCCAGGCGTTGCCGGCCCTGTTCGACCGGGAGGGCTATGCCGGCCTGCGGGCACGGATCCGCATGATCGGCACCGCCCCGGCCGAAGCGCCCCTCGATCCGCTGGCCATCGGCTGGCCGGCCGCCGCCACGGTGCTGCCGACCAAGAAGGGCACGCGGGTGATACTCAGCGGCGCGGCGGTGGCAGGCGGGCCGGCGCTTGATCTGGTGGCCCTGACCCCGATGACCCTGACCCTGACCGACATCGACGTCGTTTCCGATTCATAGAAAGGACGGGCGAGCCATGGCCCAGGATGCGCGCACCACCTTCGTCGACGGCCTGCGGGTGACGGGCGACCACCTCCAGCACATGCAGGACCGGCTGCGCGAGGCGGTGCTGGACCTGCGCATGACGGTCGGTTTGGGCCGCGTCGCCTGGGGCCTGCGGGCGACACTGGAGGGCGACGCACTGCACCTGACGCCGGGCGCGGCCTTCGCGGCCTCCGGCGTGCGGCTGTTCGTGAACAGCGCACAGTCCCACACCCTGCCGCCGGAACGCCCGCTGCGGCTGGTCATGCGGGCCGCCAACGGGGATGTCGCGGCGCTACGGGTGGGCGATGTGCAGACGCTGGTGACGCTGACGACCAACGTGACGCTGGAGCCCGACGACGGAAGCGACGTCGGCGCGGACGCCCTGGTGATCGCCACCATCGATGCCGAGAGCGCGCTGGCGCAGCCGGACGCCCTGTTCGTGGCCATGGGCGGGCATGCGCATTCCGGCGCCCACGTCCAGGATGCGCTCGGGCACTGGCGCTTCGACGGCGCCGAAATCCAGGGCGCCCAGGGACCACGCGGCCCGCGCGGCGAGCATGGACCGCCGGGGCCGCCCGGTCCCCAGGGCGAACAAGGCCCCACCGGCCCGCAGGGCGAGCATGGCCCTCCGGGACCGCCCGGCCCCCAGGGCGAACAAGGCCCCACCGGCCCGCAGGGCGAGCATGGCCCTCCTGGACCGCCCGGCCCCGCCGGTCCCAGAGGGGAGGACGGCCCGCCCGGCGCCGACGGCGCCCGGGGACCGCGCGGCCCCCGGGGCGAGCCCGGCGAGGGGATGGCCGGCGACTGGCCGTTCGTTGCCCGGATCGGCTGGAAGCACGGCGCTTCCCTGAATGCCCAGGAGGCCGCCCGGCAGCTCGCGCATATCCGCTTCGCCCTGTCCGAGCCACCGCACCCACGCATCGCCGAAAGCCAACCGCAAATCGTCGAGGTCTGGATTGCCGGCACCGGCGCGCAGGACCCTCAGCCGCTCCACGCCCTCCCCGGAACCACGCGGATGGACGGCCGGGAGGTGTTCTGGAAGCCCGAGATCAACCGGGACCGTCTGGACGCCATGGTGCGACAGGGGGCGCGGCTGACCATCCGCCTGCACGTCGGCGCTCTGTTCGATGAGCAGGAGCGCGTGTTCTCCGCCGCACTGGACGCCGCCCTGGGGATCAAGACGCCTCACCTACCGGGTGGTGTCCTCGAGACCTGGATGATCGTGACCGCCCGCTGACGGCCCGGACAGGAGAGGCCCGCCATGTCCGACGAAGACGACATCGCCCTGGACGAGGGGACCGAAGAGCAGGACGACAGCCGGATCTGGGCGCTCAAACCCGACGACGAACGCGCCCGGACGGAGGCCGAGCGGCGCGCCCTGACCGACCTGGACCTCGATTTGGTCGCCACGGGCGCCTACGACCGGGCGGCCGATCCGGCCTTCGCCGACGCCCAGTCGGCGGCGCTGACCTGGGCGCCGCGCGGGCCGCGCAACGTCGGCGGGCGAATCCGCGCCATGGTCCAGGACCCGGCCCATCCCGACACCTTCTACGCCGGCAGCAGCCAGGGCGGCGTGTGGAAGACCACCAACCGGGGCGACACCTGGACGCCGCTGACCGGGCTTGTCCGCGCCAACAAGGAGGTGGCGGTGCCCGTCGGCGCGCTCGGGCTGTGTGAGCGCTCGCCGCAGCATCTCTACGTCGCCACCGGTGCCCTGATCGACAACCCGACCCTGACCGGCATCGGCCTGTTCTACACCGACGACGGCGGCGACACCTTCCGGCGCCTCGTGGACGAGACCCACGGCGGTAACGCCTTCCGCCGCTTCTCAAAGGTCCTGGTCGATCCCTGGGAGCCACGCCGGGCGTGGTGCGCCTCCGAGGACGGGCTGTTCCGCACGGAACCCGGCGTCAGTGCGAACGACCCGCCGCAGGTGCAGGCGATCGCCGACACCAACAACTGGGCCGGGTTCGAGATCACCGACGTGGCCATTGACTTCGGCGGCCTTAACGCGGCGACGCGGCCCGCGAAGTACACGGTCTACGCAGCGGTCAAGGACGACGGGGTCTACCGCGCGATTTTCGACTGGGCGACCCAGACCTATGACCCGGTCGGCGGCAACACCTGGAACCAGGTCTTCAATCCCTTTGATCATGCCACGGATCCGGATCGCATCCTGTTCGCCCTGTGCGCCTCGCAGCCGGATCGCCTGTACTGCGTGTTCAGCTTTTTCCGGCGCGGTGTGCTGGCGTCCCGCGTCTTTCGGTCGGATGACAGCGGCGCCACCTGGAACCCGACGCCAGCGAACCGGCGCCGGACAGGCGTGCATCGGGACGGCGACCAGTCCTTTCATGCCTTCGTGCTGGAGGTCTGCCCGCGCGATCCGGATGTGGTGGTGGCCGGCTCGGTGGACCTGTACGCCAGCCACAACGGCGGCGGATCCTGGGCGAAAATCATGGACTGGGAGCAGTATGACCTGGGGGACCGCGCCCAGCACGCCGACCAGCACGAGGTGCTGTTCGAACGCTCGCAGTACAACGATTCAACCGCCTTCACCGGGGCGGACGCGGGCAATCCGCGCGAGATCTGGGTCGGCAACGACGGCGGCGTCAGCCAAGGCCAGACCGACGGCGCCAACTGGCGCAAGCGCAGCCACGGCATCCTGGCGACGCAGTACTACGACATCCAGGTGCATCCCGACTTTCCGTTCATCCGCTCCGCCGGGTTCCAGGACAACGGCACCTGGATGGGCTTCGGCGGCCCCTCCTGGCATCACATGGGCGGCGGCGACGGCGGCGGCTCGGCCTTCTATCATGGCGACATCCAGCGCATCCTTCTGAGCTGGCAGGGTAACGTCGGCGATGTGTTTAGTCTGGTGGACGTGCGGCCGGAGACGCGGCCCCTGCCGCTGCCGAACCGGCCCCGGCTGGAATACCGCAACTCCCTGCCGGACGTGGCCGGGCTCGGCCCGACCGAGCACGACGGCCCGTTCCGCATCACCGTCGCCAACCAGACCAACCGCAATCGCGGCTTCCGCCACAGCGGCGTGTTCGGCGGCCGCGTTATCCACCACCCGACGACCACGCCGGACTTCCTGGTGGCGCGCGCGGGCGCCGCCTACCGCTCGACGGACGGCATCCGGTTCAATCGCCTGACGGGGGCCGGCGCCAACAACCCGGCCAACCTGGGCGGGAACGACGTCACCGCCATCGCCTATTCCCCCGCCAGCCCCGATACCCACTGGTGGATTGGCACCGAGGGCAGCGCCGACGACGCCCGCCTGTTCCGGACCACGGACGGCGGCGCGTCGTGGCTGCGCGTGGACAACAGCCAGATGAGCTACGTGGCCGACGTCAGCGGGCACCCGACCCGGGCCGAGGTGGCGGCGGTCGCCCTGTCGCGCGACGCCGATCAGGTCTACGTCACCCCGGACTCCGGGGCGACATGGCACGAGATCGCGCGCAGCGGCACGGCGCCCGACAATCTGCCCGAGACCCCGGTGACCACGGTGCGCTTCGACCCAAACAGCCCGAACGACCTGAGCCAACCGCAGACGCTGTACGTCGGCACCGGGGCCGGGGTGTTCGTGGCCCGCGACGTGGACCTGTCGGCCCCCGTCCCGAAGGGGACGTGGCGCCACCTCAACACCGGCATGCCGCTCGTTACGGTGCAGGACCTCCATTTCGTGCCGGTTCTGGCCGAGGATGGCTCGGTGGCGCGGCATCTGTTGCTGTGCGCCACCTACGGCCGGGGCCTCTACGAGTGTGCGCTGGACGGAACCCCTTCCGTGCGGCTGTTCATGCGCTCCACCGTCATCGACGACGGGACGACGTATCAGAACACACAGGCCGCCGTGACCGTCGACCCGCGCATCCGCATGGTCACCACCGACGCCACGGAGGACCTGCACTGGCACCGCGCGTTCGACCTGCGCGTCGACAGCGCCGACAACTTCGACTTCGGCGACAGCTTCGACGGCGCCGAGTTCGACGAGCGCTTCCGCAGCGGGATCCTGAACGTCGGCCGGCGGAACCGGATCTTCGTGCAGATCCATACCGCCGGCTTCTCCACCGTGGACGGCATCGACCTGCGGCTGTATTTCGCCAACGCGGAGCCACCCGCCCCGGGGCAAGACCCGCAGGCGCCCGATCTCGACGCCGGCTTCTGGGACACCTTCCCGGCGCCGCCGCCGGACGGATCGGTCTGGCAACTGGCGGGTCAAGCGACGGTGGACGGCGTGGATCCGAGCACCCCGCGTGTCGTCGGCCTGCCCTGGACGCCGCCCGGCACGCTCGGCCAGCATGCCGCGCTGCTGGCGGTCATCACCCATCCGGATGACGACCTGACCGCCGACGGCCCTGGCCTGGTGGTGGATGCGCGGGCCGATCCGTCCGCGCTGTCGCGCACGGAACGGCGTGTCGCATTGCGCGTGGTGGGCACCGACACGGCGCTGGCGGTGCCCGACGGCCTGGACGACGCCGACCTGCGCCTTCTGGCCTGGGGCGGACGCAGCACCGCCATCCGCATCGCCGACGGCCCGCTGGGCGATCCGGAGGCGGCCCTGGCCGGCCTACCGCCGGACGATCCGACGCTGCCCGCGACGGGCGGCCGGCACGTCTATGTCGCGGTGGGCAACCGGCGGCAGGCGGACATCGAGGTCGAGGTGCAGCTTTTCGCCGCGCCCTACCCCGGATTCGCCGTGGCGGCGGACTGGACCGACCTGGGGCGGGAGACCTTCGCCGTTCCGGCGGGCGAACGGCGTTTCACCCCGGCCGGGTTCGCGCTGAACGACGCCGGGACCATGGTGCCGGGGCCGGGTTACCGCGCCCTGACCCTCATGGCCTTGGTCGAGGCGAGAACCGAGGACGGCGCCCGCATCCTGGAGGCCATGCCGGATGTCTCCGGGGTGACTGATCTGGCGTCGTTCTGGCGCCTGTTCGGCCGCCACAGCGGATGGCACGGCGGTGGCAGCGCCACCCTGCTGGCCGTTCGGGTGACCGGGTAGGCTCTTGGAAAGGGACGCCGTTCGCGTCACGTTGTCTCATACGGAAACCGGATGATTGGTTCGGTGCGTCGACGATCAAGTGTAGGGCGGGTGACCGAAGGGCACCCGCCACCCCGTGGCTTGGCGGCGGCTGTCCTTCGGCCCGCCGCCCTACGGGCGCGAACGATTGAACCGAAAACCGTATCAGGGCCGATGAGGCGCAGACCTCTATCCCGCAATCAGGGGGGACCCCCATGAAAAAGCTGGCCATTGTCGTGGGACATACGCGCACCAGCGTCGGCGCCTTCGCCGGCGCGCCCATCAATCAGAGCGAATACGACTGGAACGGTGACCTTGCCGCGCGGATGAAGGCGCATGCCGAAGAGCATCTGGCCGATGCCCTGGCGGTGGAGGTGTTCACCCGCGATGACGGCGGCGTGCGGGGGGCCTACCGGCGGGCCCGGGCGTGGGGCGCGGACGCCGCCATGGAACTGCATTTCAATGCCGCCGGCCCCGGAGCCACCGGCACCGAGACGCTGTATCTGACCGCCGCCTCCAAGGTTCTGGCCGAGGCCATCCAGGACGCCACGGTCGATGTCCTGGGGCTGAAGGACCGGGGCGTCAAGACGCCGCACGAGGCCAGCGGCGGCCGGGGTGCGCACAATCTTTCGCAGATGGGGGCGCGGCCGTCGATCCTGACGGAGCCGTTCTTCGGGTCCAACCCGGCCGACCGCGCCACCGCCCACGCCCGTAAGCAGGATCTGGCCGCAGCGCAGGTCACCACCGCTTGTCAGGTCCTGAACGCCCTGTATGACGACGACGAGGACGGCGAGCGCGCCACCGTGACCGCCAGCGCCCTGAACGTCCGGGGTGGACCGGGGGTAGAGTTCGACAAGCTGTCCTGGGGCCCCCTGCCCGCCGACACCGTGCTGGTCGTGCTGGAATGCGGCACGGTGTGGTGGAAGGTCTGCATACCGGACGATCCGCGGAAGGTCGGGTTCGTTCACAGCGCCTACGTCACGTAGGACGGATCAGCCGGAAAGCGCAGCCCCTTCCTCGGTGATCTCGCGGATGGCCTGCAGGAACGCCGCCACCTCGGCCACGGTGTTGTAGTGACACAGCGAGACCCGGATGGCGCCGGCGAGTCCCAGCGGCTCCAGAACGTTGGCCGAGTAGTGATCGGCCTTGCGGGTGTAGGTACGGATGCCACGGTGGCGTAGCGCGCTCACCACGTCGACGGCCGCCAGGCCGTCCACGCTCAGGGACACGAGCCCTTCCCGCAACGGGTTCTCGGCCCCGCCGATGATCGTGACCGACGGCATGTCGGCCAGCCCCTTGAGGTTGCCGGTGCCGTGGATCATGGCTTCGGTCAGGGCTTGCTCGTGGGCGTGGATCGCCTCTCCGGCGGCCACGATCCGGGCGCGGCGGTCGGTGGCCTCCGACACCTCGCCGCCGAGCCAATCAAGATAGTCCACGACATCCGAGAAGGTGGCGTAAGCGCCGGTATCGCGGGTGCCCAATTCCCACGGCGCCCCGGGCGCGCCGATCAAGTGTTCGTGTCGCAGCACGTCCAGGCGATCAGACACCCAGGCCACCCCGTAGCCATGCCGCGAGAACACCTTGTAAGGCGAGATCACATAGCCGTCGATGTCATATCCGGCGATATCGATGCGGCCGTGCGCGGCATGCTGGATGCCGTCCACGATGATGAGGCAGTCCGGCGCGACCGCGCGGATCTCGGCGGCGATGGCGGCCACATCCACACCCATGCCGGTCACTGGCGAGGTGTGCAGGATCGTCGCCACGCGCGTGTCGGCCGTGATCTGTGGACGGTAGGCAGCCGCGTCGACACTCCCGGTCGGGGCGTCGTGGGCCACCAGAACATGCGGCCGGTCCGTGACCTCGGCCCAGTGCCGGGCGGCGCTGCGCGTCGCGGGATGCTCCAAAGTGCTGCCGAGCACCCGACCCGGCGGCGCACCGACGCACGCGGCACGGATCAGCCGGAACAGCAGTTCGGTGCCGCTTTCACCGACAAAGACCTTGCCGGCGGGGGCATTGAAGAACAGCCGCATGTCCTCCCGGCCCTTGTCGATCAGCGACACGAGCGCGCGCGAGGCCGGGTTGTCCCGTCCCTGATTGTCGGGAATGGCGGCGAGCCGCGCGGAGGTCTCCACCACCGAATTGAGCGTCAGCGCCCCGCCCGCGTTCTCGAAAAACACGCGCGGCCCTTCAAAGGGACAGACGTCGACATGGGCGAAGCGCGCGCGCACCGCATCCAGCAGGCCCGGCCTGGAGTTTATCATTCTCGTTTTCCCGTTGTGTCGGCCCAGGACGGAGCCAAGGAAAGAGCCCCCGTTCCGCCGCTGGGCCGGCGCAAAACCCAAGGGACCCGCCAGAGCCAGGCGGGTCCCTTGCCGTTTGGCCGCCAACCGGCCGGTGACCGCTCAGGCCATCACCGGTCCTTTTCGGCCTCCTTGCCTTTCAGCAGCACGGACTGCGCCGCCGCCAGTCGGGCGATGGGCACCCGGTACGGCGAGCAGGAGACGTAGTTCAGGTCCACCGTCTCGCAGAAGTGGATCGAGTCTGGATCGCCGCCGTGTTCGCCGCAGATGCCCAGCTTGATGTCCGGGCGGGTCTTTCGGCCGCGTTCGGCGGCGATCTGAACCATTTCGCCGACACCGTCCACGTCGATGCTCTGGAACGGATCGCGCGGGTAGATGCCTTTCTGGGCATAGACCTCCAGGAACGGGCCGGAGTCGTCGCGCGACATACCCAGCGTCGTCTGCGTCAGGTCGTTGGTGCCGAAGCTGAAGAACTCGGCGTGCTCGGCGATCTGGGCGGCCTGCAGGCAGGCGCGCGGCAGTTCGATCATGGTGCCGACGTGGTATTCGATCCGCTGGCCCTTGGCGGTGAAGGTTTCCTCCGCCACGCGATCCACCAGGGCGCGCATCGGCTCCAGTTCCTTCACCGAACCGACCAGCGGGATCATGATCTCCGGCAGAACCGTCTCGCCTGACGCCTCGGAGACTTCCAGGGCCGCCTCGAAGATGGCGCGGGCCTGCATCTCATAGACCTCGGGGTAGGTGATGCCCAAGCGGCAACCGCGATGGCCGAGCATCGGGTTGGCCTCCTGCAGCATGGCGACGCGGCTCTTGACGGTCGCGGCGTCCACGCCGGCCGACGCGGCGACGTCGGCGATTTCGTTTTCCGAGTGCGGCAGGAACTCATGCAGCGGCGGATCCAGCAGACGGATGGTCACCGGCAGGCCCTGCATGATGGTGAAGACCTCGACGAAGTCCTGGCGCTGGTAGGGCAGCAGATGCTCCAGCGCCGCCCGGCGGCCGGCCTCGTCCTCGGCCAGGATCATCTGGCGGATGTGGATGATGCGCTTGGGATCGAAGAACATGTGCTCGGTGCGGCACAGGCCCACACCCTCCGCGCCGAACTTGCGCGCGGTGCCGCAGTCCTCGGCGGTCTCGGCGTTGGCGCGAACCTTCATGCGACGGACCTTGTCGGCCCACAACATGAGGTCGGCGAAATCGCCGCTCAGTTCGGGTTGCAGGGTCGGAACCTCGCCCAGGAAGACATCGCCCTTGGCGCCGTCCAGGGTGATGATGTCGCCTTCCTTGACCACCCGGTCACCCACGGTGAGCGTCTTGGCGCGGTAGTCGACACGGATTTCGCCGGCGCCGGCGACACAGGGCACGCCCATGCCGCGGGCCACCACGGCGGCGTGACTGGTCATGCCGCCGCGCGTCGTCAGGATACCCTGGGAGACGTGCATGCCGCCGATGTCCTCCGGGGAGGTTTCGACGCGCACCAGAACCACCTTCTTGCCCTTCTGCGCCCAGGCCTCGGCCTCGTCGGCGGTGAAGACCACCTGACCGGAGGCCGCGCCCGGAGACGCCGGCAGACCGTGGGCCAGCAGATCGCGCGGCGCCTTGGGGTCCAGCGTCGGGTGCAGAAGCTGATCCAGGTGTTCCGGCGCGACGCGCAGGATGGCGGTTTCCTTGTCGATCAGGCCCTCGTTGCACATGTCCACGGCGATCTTCAGCGCGGCGGCCGCCGTGCGCTTGCCGTTGCGGGTCTGGAGCATCCAGAGCTTGTTCTTCTGGATGGTGAACTCCATGTCCTGCATGTCTTTGTAGTGGACCTCAAGACGATCACGGATTGCGACCAGCTCCTTGTAAATGACCGGCATGGTCTCTTCCATGGCCGGCAGATCGGAGTTGTTCTTTTCCTTACCGGCGATGGAGATGTTCTGCGGCGTGCGGATGCCCGCCACAACGTCCTCGCCCTGGGCGTTGACCAGGTACTCGCCGTAGAAGGCGTTCTCACCGGTGGACGGGTCGCGGGAGAAGCAGACGCCGGTGGCCGAATCGTCGCCCATGTTGCCGAACACCATGGCCTGCACGTTAACGGCCGTGCCCCAGTGCCCTGGGATATGATGCAGGCGCCGGTAGGTCTTGGCGCGCTGGTTCATCCAGCTTCCAAACACGGCGCCGATGGAGCCCCACATCTGCTCGACCGGGTCCTCGGGGAACGGCGTGCCGAGTTGCTCCAGCACCTTGGCCTTGTAGACCCCGACAAGATGCTTCCAGTCCTCGGCCGTCACCTCGGTGTCCAGGGTGTAACCCTTGTCTTCCTTGAGCGATTCAAGGATTTCCTCGAAGTGATAGTGATCCACGCCAAGGACCACGTCGGAATACATGGTCACGAACCGACGGTAGCTGTCATAGGCGAAGCGGGCATCGCCGGACAGCTTAATCAAGCCCTGAACCGTGGTGTCGTTCAGACCCAGGTTGAGGACCGTGTCCATCATGCCGGGCATGGAGGTGCGGGCGCCGGAGCGCACCGAGACCAGCAACGGGTTGTCAGGATCGCCGAACTTGGCCCCCATGATCGACTCGATCTGTTTCAGCGAGTCCATCACCTGCTGCTTAAGGTCGGCGGGATAGGTTTCGCCATTTTCGTAGTAATACGTGCAGACCTCGGTGGTAATGGTGAAGCCGGCCGGGACGGGAACGCCCAGGGAGCTCATTTCAGCCAAGTTGGCGCCCTTACCGCCCAACAGGTTTTTCATGTCGGCGCGGCCCTCGGCCTGACCGTCACCAAAGAAGTAGACCCACTTCGACATGTTCCCTCACCCTTCGATTCTTGAGACGTCGGCCACGGTACTCATGGCCAGCTCGATACGCGACAGAAGTCGCAAACGATTGCGCCGCAGGGATGGTTCATCGGCATTGACGGTCACGGTTTCGAAAAAGGCATCCACCGGTTGGCGCAGGGATGCCAGCGATGTCATGGCGTCTTCGAAACGCTCGGCCTGAACGGCCTGTGCGGTCGCGGTGGCGGTGTCTGACAGAGCCGCGAAGAGCGCGCGTTCCTCGTCTGTCCGCAAAAGATCGGCGCTGACATCCTGTGTCTGGTACCGCACCCCGTCCTTGCGTTCCTCGATTCTGACGATGTTGGCGGCGCGGCGATAGGCGACCAGAAGATTAGACCCGTCATCACTGTCCACGAATTTGGCCAGCGCGTCCACACGTGCGAGAAGTCGGAGCAGATCATCCTCGCCGCCCAGCGCGAAGACAGCCGCGACCAGATCATGCCGCACACCCCGATCCCGCAGGTGGACTTTCAGGCGGTCGGCAAAGAACCCCAGCAGATCATCAAGAACGGCTTCCGACCAGTTTCTGTCCATCCTGGACGTGGTCGCATGCTCCCCATCCGCGCCCGCCTGCCGGAGTTCTTCCTGCACCGCTCCCCGAACCTGATGCAGATAGGCGGTTCGGGCAACCCTGAAGACGTCCATGAGGCCGATGCGAAGTTGATTTTCGACAATCAGGCGAATAGTGCCCAGAGCCGCCCGGCGCAACGCGAAGGGATCGCGCGAACCGGTGGGCTTTTCGTCGATCATCCAGAAGCCGACCAGAGTGTCGATCTTGTCGGCCAGGGCGACGGCCACCGAAACCGGGGCGGTCGGGCACTGGTCGGTCGGGCCGACGGGAGCATAATGCTCGGCGATCGCGTCGGCGACGGACGCGCGCTCGCCGTCATGCGCAGCGTAATACCGGCCCATCAGGCCCTGCAATTCCGGGAACTCGCCGACCATGCCGGTGGTCAGGTCGGCCTTGCACAACAGGGCGGCGCGGTCGCAGTTGTCCGCGTTGGCGTCCGGGATGGCGTCGGCGAGATGGCGAGCCAGCCCCCGGATCCGCTCCATCCGGTCATGGTCCGTGCCGAGCCGGGCGTGAAAGACCCGATGGCGCAGCAGATCGACCCGATCGGCCAGTGCCGTCTTGCGGTCCTGATCCCAGAAAAACCGGGCGTCGGACAGGCGGGCGCGGAGGACGCGTTCGTTCCCGGCGACGATCCGGGCGCCACCGTCATCGCCGGAGGTGTTGGCCACCAGGATGAACCGGGTCGCCAGACGGCCGTCCGGGTGTTCCAGGCTGAAATACTTCTGATGGCCGCGCATGGCGGTGGTCAGCACCTCGGGCGGCACATCCATGAAGGCCTCGTCGAGTCGGCCCATCAGCACCTCGGGCCACTCCACCAGTCCGGCCACCTCGTCCAGGAGCCCGGGATCTGGCCGCAGGCGCAGCCCCTCCGCCTCCGCAAGAGCCTCGGCGCGTTCGTGGATCAGGTGGGCGCGCTCGGCGGCGTCGAGCACGACATGGGCCGCGCGCAGTTTGTCGCGGTAATCGTTGAACCCAGCAACGCGGAACAGGTCCGGCGCCAGGAAGCGATGCCCGGGCGTGCCGGACTGGAACGCCAGGACCGGCATGTCCGCCGACGCGGTCTTGGGGTCCTCAATGAAGCCGACGGGCACGGCCGGCCCCGATCCGTCCGGCCGGGCGCCGGGCGTCGTACCCAGGCTGAGGCCGCCGTCCAGGGTCTGGCCGTCGAACACCGCCAGGATGTGATGCAGGGGTCGCACCCAGGTCAGGGAACCGGCACCCCAGCGCATGGACTTGGGCCACGGCAGACCGATGATGGCCTCATACAGAAGGCGCGGCAGAACCTCGTGGGTCGGGCGCCCCTTATGCTCGATGACCGCGAACAAGACCGCCCCCTTGGGCGTGGCGCGGGTCTCCACCTGGTCACGGGTCAGGCCGACCGAGCCCAGAAAACCCTGGATCGCCTTATCGGGGGCGTCGGCTTTCGGCCCCTTACGCTCCTCGCGGGTGTCCGGCTGGGCAAGGGGCAGGCCGTCCACCACCAGCGCCAACCGGCGCGGCGTGGCATAGGCCTGGGCACCGTCGAACGTCAGCCCGGCCTTGGTCAGGCCGTCGGTCACCAGCCGGCGCAGGTCGTCGGCGGCGCGGCGCTGCATGCGCGCCGGAATTTCCTCGGAAAACAGCTCCAGCAACAGTTCCGCCATGGCTCAGCCCTCCGCCCCGAAGCCACGGCTTTTCAGCCAGCCGGCCGCGCAGCCCTTGGCGAGGGCGCGCACGCGGCCGATGTAGGCGGCTCGCTCGGTCACGGAGATCACCCCGCGCGCGTCCAGCAGATTGAACCGGTGCGACGCCTTCAGGCACTGGTCATAGGCGGGCAACGCCAAACCGGCGTCCAGCAGCCGGGCGCATTCCGCTTCGGCGTCGGCGAAGTGCCGGAACAGGGCCTCGGGATCCGCGTGCTCGAAATTGTGGGCGGAGTATTCCCGCTCCGCCTGGAGAAACACGTCCCCGTAGGTCACGCCGGCGCCGTTGAAATCAAGATCATAGACGTTCTCGACGCCCTGGATGTACATCGCCAGCCGCTCCAGCCCGTAAGTCAGTTCCAGTGACACCGGGTCACAGTCGAACCCGCCCACTTGCTGGAAATAGGTGAACTGCGAGACCTCCATGCCGTCGCACCAAACCTCCCAGCCCAAGCCCCAGGCGCCCAGGGTCGGGCTTTCCCAGTCGTCCTCGACAAACCGGATGTCGTGTTTCAGCGGGTCGATGCCCAGCACCCGCAGGCTACCCAGATAGCGCTCCTGGGCATCGGCCGGCGAGGGCTTCATGATGACCTGGAACTGGTAATAGTGCTGCAGGCGATTCGGGTTTTCGCCGTAACGGCCGTCCGTCGGCCGCCGCGACGGCTGCACGTAGGCGGCGCTCCAGGGCTCCGGCCCCAGGGCACGCAACGTCGTGGCCGGATGAAAGGTGCCGGCGCCGACCTCCATGTCGTAGGGCTGAAGGATCACGCATCCCTGATCGGCCCAGTAGGACTGGAGCCGGAGAATCAGGGATTGGAAACTGGGCGGCGCGGCGGGCGCGGCGTGGTTCATGGAGGTCTCGCTGGCGCGGAAAAATCGACAGTGTGGCGCGGGCACGCTAGCGGCGCCCCCGGGACCGGTCAAGCCGGGGGTGACGCGGCGGGTTCCGCGTCATTGCTTTGTCATACCACGTTCGGCGCCGCGGTGGTCGCCGCCGGAACCGCCAGCGGCAGGGTGAAGCGGAACGTCGCACCCTGGTTCTGGCCAGGAGACTCCAGCCAAATTCGGCCGCCATGACGCTCGACGATACGCCGACAGATGGCCAGGCCCATGCCGGTACCGGTGTCCGCCTCGTCGCCTGTCTTTCGCAGGCGCTGAAACACGCCGAAGACCCGCTCGTGGTTGTTGGGATCGATGCCAATGCCGGTATCGCTCACGCTGACGGTGACCGAATCTTCGTGCCGTTCCCAGGATACCGTAATGATGCAGTCTCCATCGGGACGCCGGTAGCGGACCGCGTTGCCGATCAGGTTCTGAAACAGACTCGTGATCTGCCGGCGGTCAGCCATGACCGTCGGCAGCGGATCCGACACGCGAAGGCTTGCATCGGCCTCCGACAGGACAGCACGTAACGTGCCCATCGCGAGTGCCATGGCCTCCTCCAGGGCAACCGGTTGCGGCTCCAGCGCACGGGAATCCAGCCGGGCATAGTCCAGCAGGCCGTGGATCATGGATCGCATGCGGGTGGCGCCATCGACCGCGAAACCGATGAACTCGCGCTCATCGTCCCCCAGTCGGTCGCCAAGGCGACGTTCCAGCAGGCCGAGAAAGCTGGTCACCAGACGCAAGGGTTCCTGCAGGTCGTGAGAGACGGCGGCGGTGAAGTCGCGCAGGTCGGCGTTGCGGTGCTCCAGCGCTACTGCGTACCGCTCCCGGTCGGTGACGTCGAACAGGCTGAGGTTCAGGTATCGGCGCGGGGTCCCATCCGGCGCGGAGACATCCAGCGCCCCGACATGAACGGACATCCGACGGAGCGACCCGTCGGCGCGCCGATGGGTCAACTCGACCGGCCCACCGTGTTCTTTGGCGGCCTCGCGCAGGAGAGCCAGAGGATCGCAGTCATCCGAGCCGGACGGCATGATCAGGTCGCCCAGGGACAGGCCCGCCAGGGCCGCCGGCTCATGACCGTGAAAGCTGGCGGCCCTGGCATTGGCGTTGACGATCACGAACGACGCCGGATCCACGAGCAGTTCGGAGACCGGGCTGGCGTCGAACATCTGGCGGAACAGGGTTTCGCTGTGCCGCAAGGCGTCCTCGGCGCGCTTGCGTTCCGAAATGTCCCGCATGACCCCGAAATAGCCCGACAGCCGCCCCTCGGAGTCGCGATGCGGATAGACCGTCAGTTCAACCCACAGCCGCTCACCCCTCGCGTTGAGCAGCCGCATTTCGTGGCAGGCCCGGCCGGTTTGCTCGCCCGCGCATTCCCGGGCGATGCGGTCCATCCAAGCTGATTTCAGGGCCGGGATGCTTTCTGGAGCGCACAATTCCAGCGCGTTGCGCCCGAGCAGCTCCGGCGTGCCGAGCCAGTCGATCAGGGCCGCGCCGCCTCCGATGTACGTCAGGGAGAGGTCGGGGGCGGCATGCCAGATCACATCGCTGGTGTTCTCGGCGATCTCGCGGAATTTCTCCTCGCTGGCGCGCAACGCCTGCTCGGTTCCCTTGTGGCGGGTGACGTCGATGATGCAGGTCACCAGGATATCCTCGCCCTGCCATGTGGCCGCCTGGAAGGAGCCGATGCAGTCGATCCGCGTGCCGTCTAAGCAGACAACAGGAAACTCCGCGTCACGAAGGCCTCCATCCCGGGCGATGTGCTCCAGGAACGTCGCGCGAAGTCCGGGATCGGCATAGAGTTGGGTCGCCCGGAGATCGGAGTCCTTCTTGTCTTCCGGAATGCCCAACAGGGCCTCAACATGCCTGTTCCGGGCCAGGAAGCGCCCTTCGGCCCGCGTCGTTATAGCGCACGGCACGGGGACGGCATCCACGAGCATACGCAACTGCGAGATGTCTCCATCAAGAGCCAGGACAGGCATGAGGGGTTCTTGCCTTTATTCAGTTGATCGCGAATGCGTAGAGCAACCGACATCAGAAATCAACCTAACGACTGCAATCAATTCGGTGCGAATTATTGTTACAGCTCATACCTTTGACGCGTGCCTATCCGGTTAGGGCAGACACCTACTACATCTAGATACACCCGCGTATTCGCTTGACGCATACCCGTCCCCGGCGCAGGGTTTCTGCATGAAGCGGATACGGAGCGACCATGGACGTCCTCGACCAAGCCGAACTTCCGTTCCCGGAATCCCTTCCGGAGTTCCAACGACTGTTTCCCAACGACGCGGCGTGCGCCGCCTACTTGGAAAAGGCCCGTTGGAGAGAGGGTTTCGTGTGCCCGCACTGTGGCGTTGTCGCTGAGCCGTTTCGTATCGCCACGCGACCGGGCATCTTGCAATGTCGGACCTGCCGCCGTCAGACCGGGCTTCTGGTTGGCACCGTGATGGAGCGCAGCCACACGCCGCTCAGCGTATGGTTCTGGGCGGCCTATTTGGTCGCCAGCCAGACGCAGGGCATGTCTGCGGTTCAGTTTCAGCGGCAGCTTGGCCCCTGACGCGATATGAAACCGCCTTTGGCATTCTGCATAAGCTCCGGGCGGGTATGGTGCGCCCTGACCAAGACCGGATTGGCGGCAGGGCTGGGGAGCATGTTGAGGTGGACGAAGCCTACGTTGGAGGCCGCACGCGCGGCGAAGGCCGTGGCGTCCACCACAAGACGCTGGTGGCCGCGGCCGTCGAAGTTCGCCACCGGGGGCCGGGCACGGCGCAGGACAAGCGAAAGGATGGTCGCTATGCCGGTCGCGTCCGACTGTCCATCGTCGAAGACCGTAGCGCCGAATCGTTGACCGGATTTGTCGAGGCTGCCGTCATGCCGGGGACGCTGATCATTACCGACGACTGGAACGGGTATGCCAGCCTGAGGAAGCGGGGCTACGACCACCACGCGATTGCTGAATGCGGTGACCCGGAGGTGGCCGAGGAGTTCCTGCCGATCATCCATCTCGTCTTCTCGAACCTGAAGACGTGGCTCAACGGCATCCATCACGGGGTCAGCGCCAAGCATCTGCAAGCCTACCTCAACGAATTCACGTTCCGGTTCAACCGCCGCTTCTACCCGTTCAACGCCTTCCGCTCGCTGCTCGGCATCGCTGGCGGTGTCGAGTCCCCGACCTTCGCCGAGCTATATTCCGGTCAATGGGTGCACCCTACATGTAGGGGGTGCGTGCGTTAACCGGATAGGCACGCTTTGACGTTGGCTGAAGACCATGACCGGTCTTCTTCCCGAACGGCCTACGACGCCGGGCGTTCACCCTTCCGGTAAGGGCCGAAAGCCGTCAGTGCGGCCATGTCCTCGCCCACCATCTGCCGTTCCTGCTCGACGAAGCGGGCGACGGCATCGCGAAACCCCGGATCAGCGATCCAGTGCAGGCTGTGTGTGGCGCGGGGCAGGTAGCCGCGCTGCACCTTGTGCTCGCCCTGGGCCCCGGCCTCGACCCAGCGCAGGCCGTGCGCAATGGCGTGGTCCATGGCGCGGTAGTAGCATGCCTCGAAATGCAGGAACCGATAGTCGGCCAGACAACCCCAGTTGCGCCCGTACAGCGACTCGCCGCCCCGAAGGTTGAGCGCGCCGCAGACGTCGCGGCCGGTGGCATCCTCGGTCCCCATGATGAGAACCACGCGGTCGCCCAGGCGCTCGCCCAACAGGTGGAAGAAGTCGCGGGTCAGGTAGGGCTGGCCCCATTTTCGATCCGCCGTTGACATGTAGAAGCGGAAGAAGGCGTCCCAATGCCGGGATCGCACGTCGCCGCCGGTTAGCGCCCGCAGCGCCACGCCCTGTGTGTTGGCCCGGTCGCGTTCCTTGCGGATGGCCTTGCGCTTGCGTGAGGCCAGTGTGTCCAGAAAATCCTGGAAGTCGCGGTAGCCTGGGTTTTCCCAGTGGTACTGCTGGCCCTGCCGGCGCAGAAAGCCCATCTCCTCGCCAAAGGTCGCCTCACCCTCGGTGGGGAAGGTGACGTGGATGCTGGACAGCCCGGCGCGGTCGGCCAGTTCCACCATCGCCACCAGCAGGGCGCGACGGAGCGCGTCCGGATCCGGCGCATCCGGCCGCACCAACAGGCGCGGCCCGGTCACCGGCGTGAACGGCACCGCGCCCTGAAGCTTGGGGTAATACTGCCCCCCGGCCTGATGCCAGGCGTTGGCCCAACTCCAGTCGAACACGTACTCGCCGTAGGAATGGCTCTTCAGGTACAGCGGCGCCACCGCCAGCGGCCGACCGTGACCATCGCGGATCAGCAAGTGCTGCGGGCGCCAGCCGGTGCCCGACCCGACCGAGCCGGAGTCCTCCAGCGCCGACAGAAAGGCATGGGAGACGAATGGATTATCTCCGCCTGCGCAGGCATCCCATTGGGCCGCGTCCACACCCGACAGGCCGGGCAGAACGGCAACGGCGTAGGACGGGGTCTCTGTCTCACGGGGGGCCGTGTCATGCGGTGTCATGGGCACGCGGACTCTGTCTCCGGATGGTGTCTCCGCGACAGCATGTGGGCCCGACACCGCCCGCCACCAAGGGCCCGCGCGGCCCCGGTCAGTCCGCCACCTCGACCATCGCGTCCACCTCCACCGGTACGCCCAGGGGCAGCGAGGCACAGCCGACGGCGGCGCGCGCATGGCGGCCGGCGTCACCGAACACCTCGACCATCAGGTCGGAGATCCCGTTGGCAACCTTGGGGTGATCGGTGAAGTCCGGTGTGGCCGCCACGAACACGCCCAGACGCACGATCCGCGTCACCCGTTCGAGGTCGCCGTTGCACACCGCCTTGAGTTGAGCGATCAGATTAACCCCGCACAGGCGGGCGGCGGCCTGTCCCTCCTCCAGCGACAGGTCGCGGCCCAGCAACCCGGTGAAGGCCGGCTTGCCGTCGGACAGCGGGATTTGCCCCGAGATCACCGCCAGATTGCCGGTTCGCACGGACGGCACGTAGTTGGCCACCGGTGCCGTGGCCTCCGGCAGCGTGATGCCCAAGGCGGTCAGGCGGTCCTCGATCTGTCCAGGCATGAAAAACCCCTTCGCTTCGCGTGGCTGCTGTATGGTACGTCAGGCGTGGGCCGGCCCGGAAAATGCCGGGCCGCGCCGTTCGTCCACAGACTTGGGGATCCGCCCGCCGTGAGCAAGCTCTCTCTGCCCAAGGACAGGATCAAGATCCTGCTGCTGGAGAATGTCCATTCCAATGCCGTCGAGTATCTCGATCGGCAGGGCTATGCCAACGTCACCCACCTGAGCACCGCGTTGTCGGGGGATGCCCTGAAGGACGCCCTGGCCGACACGCACATTCTCGGCATCCGCTCGCGCACCCGGGTCACGGTGGATGCACTGGCGGCAGCCGAAAAGCTGATCGCCATAGGCTGCTTTTCCATCGGAACGGATCAGGTGGACCTGCAGGCGGCCAAGATTCAGGGCATTCCGGTCTTCAACGCGCCCTATTCCAACACCCGCTCGGTCGCCGAGTTGGTGCTGGGCGAGATCATCTGCCTGTTCCGGGGAACGTTCGCGAAAGCCTGGGCGGCGCACGACGGCGGCTGGGAAAAGACCGCCGAGGGCAGCCACGAGGTGCGCGGCAAGACCCTGGGCATCGTCGGCTACGGCCATATCGGCTCGCAGCTTTCGGTGCTGGCCGAGGCGCTGGGCATGCACGTCGTCTATTACGACATCGTCGAGAAGCTGGCCATCGGCAACGCCGCCGCCCTGCCCTCCCTCGACGCCGTGCTGGAAACCGCCGACGTGGTCAGCCTGCATGTGCCCTCGTCGCCCCTGACCAAGGACATGATCGGGGCGCGGGAACTGGGCCTGATGAAGCCCGGCTCGTTTCTCGTCAATGCCGCGCGCGGCAACGTCGTGGACATCGACGCCCTGGCCAACGCGCTGCGCACCGATCATCTGGCCGGGGCGGCGGTGGACGTGTTCCCCAAGGAGCCCAAGGGCGGCAACGATGTGTTCGAATCGCCGCTGCGGGGCCTGCGAAATGTCATCCTGACACCGCATGTGGGCGGCTCGACCATGGAGGCCCAAGCCAATATCGGCACCGAGGTGGCCGAAAAACTGGTGAAGTACTCCGACAATGGCTCGACAACCGGCGCGGTCAACTTCGTTGAGGTCTCGCTGCCGAGTCAGGAGAACGTCAGCCGCTTTATGCACATACACAAGAACGTCCCGGGTGTTCTTAGTGCCATCAACGATATTTTCTCGTCGAGACGCATCAACATCGCCGGCGAATACCTGCGCACGGACAGTGACATTGGCTATGTCGTCGTGGACGTTGATCAGGAAATCGAAGCCGGCATGGGCATCCGTAAGGCCCTTGCGGCCATTCCGGGGACCGTTCGGACCCGATTCCTGCTGTAGACTCCAAGGGAGCCTTTCGTGTTCGACCTGACCACCTGGCTGGCCTATGTGGCCGCCTCCGCCCTGATCGTGGTCGTCCCCGGCCCGACGGTGACGGTCATCATCGCCAACAGCCTGCGCGCCGGTCCCATGGCCGGGCTGATGAACGTCGCCGGCACCCAGGCCGGGCTGATCCTGATGGTCGGCGTGCTGGCCGCCGGGCTGGAGACCATCGTCACCCAGGCCGGAGTCGTCTTTGATGTGCTGCGGCTGGTGGGCGCGGCCTATCTGATCTGGCTGGGCGTGAAGATGTGGCGTTCGGACGGGCGGCTGGGACAGGCGGAAGCCGTGTCGGCGCGATCCCATGCTAGTTATGCGTGGCAGGGGTTCCTGGTGATCTGGTCGAACCCGAAGGCGCTGCTGTTCTTCGGCGCCTTCATCCCGCAGTTCGTCAGCCCCGAGGGCAATGCCGCCGTCCAGGTCGTGCTGCTGGGCCTGACGTTCATGGTGGTGGCGCTGCTGCTGGATGGGGCCTATGCGGTCGCCGCTGGCAAGACCGGGGCGCTGCTGTCGCGCCGCAACGTGCGCTGGCTGGAGCGGATCTCGGGCTCGTTCCTGATCGGCGGCGGGGTCTGGCTGGCGTTGAGCCGACGCGCGGCGTGATACGAAGCCCGGATGATCCATTCGAAAAAATGTGTAGGTTGGGGTGAGCGTAGCGAACCCCAACATCGGCCGCGAAGTTGGGGTTTGGCGCGATGCGCCTCACCCCAACCTACGGGCCGCCGGCCACCGCCAGGGACTCAATCAGGCGGTCTCCGAATGATCAGGACTTGCGCGGAAATCCCCGTGTGAGTCGGTCCACGAGGGCATCCGGCAAGGCACCCGCCAGCCAACCGGCGAACGCCATCGGCCACGGAAACGCAATGCGCCCCTTGTTGCGCGCCAGCCCGCGCCGGATGATGTCCGCCGCCCGGTCGGCGTCCATCAGGAACGGCATGGGAAAGCGGTTGGCGTCGGTCATCGGCGTGCGGACGTAGCCGGGGCAGATCACCGACACCCGCACCCCGTCGGCCGCCAGCCAGCCGCGCAGGCCCTCGCCCCAGACCTTCACCGCCGCCTTGCTGGCGCAATAGGCGGGCGCGCCCGGAAAGCCCCGGAACCCGGCAATCGACGCCATGAGGGCGATCTGCCCCCGGCCGCGCGTGCGCATCGTCGACAGGACCGGCTGCACGGTGTTCAGCACCCCGGCGAGGTTCACGGCGAAAATGTCGCGGGTCTGGTCCTCCGGCTCCTCACCCCCGCCGGTGCCGCCGGAAATGCCGGCGTTGGCGATGAGCAGGTCCAGGGGCGCCGACTCGTCGGCCGCCCTGACCCAGGCGGATGTTTCTTCGCGGTCGGTCACGTCGATGCGGGCGATCTCGACCGCCGCGCCGCGCTTGCGGCAGTCCTCCGCGACCGACTCCAGCCGGTCAAGGCGCCGCGCGCCCAGCACCAGGGACACGCCGGGCGCCGCGTATACAACAGCCAGCACGGCGCCCAGTCCACTGGACGCGCCGGTGATGAGAATACGGGAAGGAACGGCAGGGCGACGTGTCACGAAAGACCTCGTGACTTAAGGGCTTGGCCGGACGAGCGACCGGCGGGGCGGGTCCGAAGACCCCCGACTGCCCCCCAGCCGGCTGCCCACGGGGAATGCATACGATTTTCCATGCTTTGCGACAATCTGGTGGATCGGCATATGACGTTCGGCCAGGGATGATTCTTGTATTTGTCTACGCGCCACCGAACAGGCCCGACCGTGCGGCGGTCACCGCGCCGGCCGGCCCGTCTTGGCGGGGCCTTTGCGGCGCCGCCCCTTGCCCTTGCCGCCCTTAGTGTCGGCTTCCGCCCGACGCACGGAGGCCAGCAACGGATTCGCCCCCTCGCCCTCCCCGGCCCCGGCCACGCCCAGTTCCATGGCCTCCAGGCGCTGGATTTCGTCGCGCAGCCGGGCGGCCTCCTCAAACTCCAGGTCGGCGGCGGCGGCGCGCATCTTCTTGTCCAGGTCGGCGATATAGCTGCGCAGGTTGTGACCGATGAGGTGCTGCTCCTCGGCCATGCCGGCCTGCACGGTGACATAGTCTTTCTCGGTCACGCTCTCCAGCACATCGGAGATGCGCGCCCGCACGCTGGCCGGCGTGATGCCGTGTTCGGCATTGTAAGCCTGTTGCTTTTCGCGCCGCCGGTTGGTTTCGTCGATGGCGTAGCGCAGGCTTTCAGTGATTTTGTCGGCGTACAGCAGCACCCGGCCGTCCACGTTGCGCGCCGCGCGGCCGATGGTCTGGACCAGCGAAGTCTTGGAGCGCAAAAAGCCCTCCTTGTCGGCGTCCAGGATGGCCACCAGGGCGCATTCCGGGATGTCCAGGCCCTCGCGCAGCAGGTTGATCCCCACCAGGACATCGAAGGCGCCGATGCGAAGGTCGCGGATGATCTCGATGCGCTCCAGGGTGTCCACGTCGGAATGCATGTAGCGCACGCGGATGCCCTGTTCGGCGAGGTATTCGGTCAGGTCCTCGGCCATGCGCTTGGTCAGGGTGGTGACCAGCACGCGCTGGCCCTTGGCGGCGCAGTCCCGCGCCTCGGCCAGCAGGTCGTCCACCTGATGCTCAACCGGGCGGACGATGCACACCGGATCGATCAGACCCGTGGGACGGATGACCTGCTCGGCGACGACGCCCCCCGTGCGCTCCAGCTCCCAGGCGCCCGGCGTGGCCGAGACGTAGACCGACGGGGGCCGCATGGCGTCCCATTCCTCGAACTTCAGCGGTCGGTTGTCCACGCACGACGGCAGCCGGAAGCCATACTCCGACAGCGTACTCTTGCGCTGGAAGTCGCCCTTGAACATGCCCCCGATCTGCGGAACGGTCACATGGCTTTCGTCCACGAACAACAGGGCGTCCTCGGGCAGGTATTCGAACAGCGTCGGCGGCGGCGCGCCGGGCGGCCGGCCGGTCAGGTGGCGGCTGTAGTTCTCAATGCTCTTGCAGTGCCCGGTGGTCTCGATCATCTCCAAATCGAACATCGTGCGCTGTTCCAGGCGCTGGGCCTCCAGCAACTTGCCGGCGGCGTGCAGGGCCTCCAGTTGTTCCTTGAGTTCGACCTTGATGGTCCTGACCGCCTGCGACAGGGCGGGGCGCGGCGTCACATAGTGGCTGGCGGCATAGACCGTCACTTCACCAAGGCCGGCCGTGCGGGCGCCGGTCAGGGGATCGAACTCGGCGATGTCCTCGATCTCGTCGCCGAACAGCGACAGCCGCCATGCCCGATCCTCGTAGTGCGCCGGAAAGATCTCGATGGCATCACCGCGCGCCCGGAAGGTGCCACGCGTAAACGCAATATCGTTGCGTGTGTACTGCAACTCGACGAGGCCCTTCAGCAGGGCGTCGCGGTCGATCTCCTGCCCCTTGCGCAGACCGATGACCATCCGAGAGTACGACTCGACGGCGCCGATGCCGTAGATACAGGACACCGAAGCCACGATGATGACGTCGCGGCGTTCCAGCAGCGCCCGCGTCGCCGCGTGGCGCATGCGGTCGATCTGCTCGTTGATGCTGGAGTCCTTCTCGATGTAGGTGTCCGTCTTCGGGACATACGCCTCGGGCTGGTAGTAGTCGTAGTAGGAGACGAAATACTCCACCGCGTTCTCGGGAAAGAACTGCGTCATCTCCCCGTAAAGCTGGGCCGCGAGCGTTTTGTTCGGCGCCATGATGAGCGCCGGGCGGCCCGCCGCCTCAATCACCTTGGCCATGGTGAAGGTCTTGCCGGAGCCGGTCACACCCAGAAGGACCTGATCGCGCTCGCCCCCGCTGACGCCGCCGCTCAGTTCGGCGATGGCCTTGGGCTGGTCGCCAGCGGGAACATAGTCGGAGGCCAAGCGAAATTCCGCGCGCGGCCCGGCGGGCTGGCGTTCATAGACAGGCAGGATGAGGGGCGCGGCGCTGGAACTCATGGCCCCCAGAATAGGCGTCGTGGCCACGCCCGCCAAGGCCTCCCCAGGAAAATCAGGGCGCCGTCTCCAGCCGCTCGATGGGCACGCCCGGTTCCATCTTGGCGGTGCGGATGCCCAGCGCGGACTTCACGTGCGCCACGTTGGGCGCCGCCGTCAGGTTGTTGGTCAGGAACTGCTGATAGTGATCCCAGTCATGGGCCACGATCTTGAGCAGGAAATCGGTTTCGCCGGCCAGCATGTGGCACTCGCGCACTTCCGGCCATTCCCGCACCAGGGCCTCGAACGCCTTCAGGTCGGTTTCGGCCTGACTGTTCAGCCCGACATGGGCGAAAACGGTGACATGATAGCCGAGGGCGAGGGCATCCACTTCGGCGTGATACCCCTTGATGAACCCGGCCTCTTCCAACGCGCGCACGCGGCGCAGACAGGGCGGTGCCGAAATCCCCGCACGCTTGGCCAGTTCGACGTTGGTCATGCGTCCGTCAGATTGCAGATCGGCCAGGATGGACCTGTCCACATGGTCCAGTTTCACACGGTGCATGCGAGCCGAGGGGTCGAGAGTGGGGAAAAAGATGTGAAATGAAATTACAAGCCACCGAACCGTGGCGCAATGGATAATCGCTTCGTCACGCAAACGTCTCGGTCAGACGCCCGGTCCGCTGGCATCCGGCGGTAGGATGCCCATGTAAGCGATGCGGATGCGGAATCATGGCGGCCCGAAGCCGGTTGGGGGTTGCGCTTCCGCCATCTGTCGCTATGTTGGAACCGTTCTAAACAAAGGGCGCGGCGACAGGGTGGCTCTGGTTCGGCGACGACCGCCCCGGAGCCGGAGGCCGCATGGCCCGGTGAGAAAACGCCAAGAGATCACACGGTGCATGTCGGCACCCGAGGCACCGATCCTGATAGGGAGATAGAGACATCATGACCGAGACTGCGGAGACCATCGGCAACCTGATCGGCAAGCCGGCGCCAGACTTCACCGCGCCGGCCGTCATGGGCGACAATAGCATTGATGACGCCTTCAATCTCAAGTCCTACATCGGCGGCTCGTATGCCCTGGTGTTCTTCTGGCCGCTGGATTTCACCTTCGTGTGTCCGTCGGAAATCCTGGCCCACGATCACCGCATGGCCGAGTTCGAGGCCCGGGGCGTCAAGGTGGTCGGTGTTTCCATCGACAGCCACTTCACCCACCTGGCCTGGAAAAAGACCCCGCCGGAAGACGGCGGCCTGGGACACGTCAAGTTCCCCATGGTGGCCGACCTGACCAAGGACATTTCGCGCGATTTCGGCGTGCTGCTGGACAACAGCGTGGCGCTGCGCGGCTCCTTCCTGATCGACAAGGCCGGCAACATTCGTCACTACGTCATCAACGACCTGCCGCTGGGCCGCAACGTGGACGAAACGCTGCGCATGGTCGATGCGCTTCAGTTCCACGAGGAGCACGGCGAGGTCTGTCCGGCCGGCTGGAAGAAGGGCGGCGCCGGGATGGAAGCCACCCCGGATGGTGTCGCCAAGTTCCTGTCCGAGCACGCCGACGAACTCTGAGTCCAGTCGCGCAAACCCGCCTTGACGGAAGGCGGATTGGACAACGGACGGGGCGCTCCCATGGGGGCGCCCCGTTTCCTTTGACCCGATTCCGCCTGTTTATTATGACTCCTGCATATGACTGAACGCGCCCCGAGGACACCGCCGGCCGCGCGCGGCGACGGTGGAATTCGGGCGCCACTCCATAAGGAAAGCAACAATGGCAGAGTATCGGACCAAGGTCCTGGTTGTGGGCTCCGGCGCGGCGGGCTGCACCGCGTCCATCTACGCGGCGCGTGCCAGCCTGGACCCCGTCATGGTCGCCGGCCTGCAACCGGGCGGCCAGCTGACCATCACCACCGACGTGGAAAACTACCCGGGCTTCGCCGATCCCATCCAGGGGCCGTGGCTGATGGAACAGATGCGCGCCCAGGCCGCCAACGTGGGCACCCGCATCTTCGATGACGTGATCGTCTCCGTCGATCTGTCGAAGCGGCCGTTCGTCTGCACCGGCGATTCCGGCGACACCTACATCGGGGACACGCTTGTGATCGCCACCGGCGCCAGCGCCAAGTGGCTGGGCCTGGACAGCGAGCGGACGTACTCCGGCATGGGCGTGTCCGCTTGCGCGACCTGCGACGGGTTTTTCTACCGCAACAAGGCGGTGGCGGTGATCGGCGGCGGCAACACGGCCGTCGAGGAAGCGATTTACATGACCAACCACGCCAGCAAGGTCACGCTGGTGCACCGCCGCGACAGCCTGCGCGCCGAGCGCATCATGCAGGAACGCCTGTTCGCCAATCCCAAGGTCGAGGTGCGCTGGAACAGCGTCGTGGACGAGATCCTGGGCGGCGGCATGCCGCCAGGCGTGACCGGGGTGCGCCTGCGCGACGTCCAGACGGGAGCACTGTCCGATCTGGCCGTCGACGGCGTGTTCATCGCCATCGGTCACAAGCCCAACACCGAACTGTTCACCGGCCAACTCGACATGGACGAGACCGGCTATCTCGTCACCGCGCCGGACAGCACCGCGACGAGCGTGCCGGGTGTGTTCGCCGCCGGTGACGTGCAGGACCATGTATTCCGTCAGGCGGTGACGGCGGCGGGGACGGGCTGCATGGCCGCGCTGGAGGCGGATCGTTTCCTTGTCACCAACGGCGCCTGACCGGCATCTCGATCCCCGAGCGGACGCACCGGGGGAGGCTTGCGGGAGAATCCGCGCCCCCGGCCCGCTTGTGCTTCCCCCGGGCGTCCGCATCGACTAGGCTCGTTGCGCCGGGATGGGCCGCCTGCATTGGAGCCAAGGCCCCTCCCGAGCGGACAATGGGCGCGGACTCCCGTCCGGGCCGGCAACACCGGGGCCAACCCCGGGGGACCAGGGAGGAACGGCGATGCCAGCGCGTGGAGGCGCGATGGATTGGGACAAGCTGCGCGTGTTTCACGCGGTGGCGGACGCCGGCAGCTTCACCCACGCGGGGGAGGCCCTGAACCTCAGCCAGTCAGCCGTCAGTCGTCAGATCAGCGGGCTCGAGGAGAGTCTTGGGGTCACCCTGTTTCACCGGCACGCCCGGGGCCTGATCCCCACCGAAGCCGGCGAGATGCTGTACCGCACCGTCCACGAGGTGTTCGCCAAGCTCGCCATGGTCGAAGCCAAGCTGGGTGAAACGCGGGAGCGACCCGAGGGTCCCTTGACCATCACCACGACCGTGGCCTTCGGCTCCCTGTGGCTGACGCCCCGGGTCAAGCGATTCCTGGAACGCTATCCCGAGATCGACCTGACCATCGTGCTGAACGACGGCGAACTCGATCTGGCCATGCGCGAGGCCGATGTCGCGCTACGCTTCATGCCGCCGCGCCAGCCGGATCTGGTGAAGCGCCAGCTCATCACCATGCATTACCACTGCTTCGCGGCGCCGGACTACATCAAGCAGCACGGCATTCCGCAGAAGCCGGAAGACCTGGACGATCACAACATCATCATCTACGGGGAAAAGTTCCGCCCCCCCGTGGAACGCATGAACTGGCTGATCGAAGCCGGGGCCGATCCCGCCAAGCCGCGCAAGCCCGTGCTGCGCGTCAACAACATCTACAGCATGTTCCGCGCGGTGCAGAGCGGCCTGGGCATCGCCGCACTACCGGACTATTTCAGCCTGGAGGCCGGGAACCTGGTGAAGGTGTTGCCCGACCTGCGCGGCCCCGAGGTGACGATCTACTTCGTTTATGCCGAGGAACTGCGCCACTCCAAGAAGGTCGAGGTGTTCCGCGACTTCCTGATCCGCGAACTGGCCCAGCGGCGGTTCTAGAGCCAATCCCGAGCGATCTGGACCGGATCGCGACGACGCGGTGCTTAACTGTGGGCGCGTTCCGCGCGGTTTGGCGCCCGCAAAGCGCCCTCGATCATACTTGGTCCGTCTGACTGGAGTGCGACCGTCGGGCGGCTGGCCATAGGACACCCGCCCGACGTGCGAATGCGAGGCCGTGAGGCCTGATCGCCCGGGTCGGTATCACCAACCCAAGCCTCAGGAAGCGGTTCAGACCGCGCGGACACCGGCCGTCGGTCACGGCAGGGATCGTGACCGATCCGTCAGGTCACGCAACGGCTATGAGCGTTCTTGCAATTCCCAAGAGGAGTCACACCCGCCTCTTCTTAAGTCGCATTTTTGACGCAATTACGTCCTTTCGTTGTAGAAAAAACTCGAACCCGATCCGGGTGTTCGCCCTGCGGGTTCGGAAGAGATTAACCGTGATTCCTGTATGTTTTTTTCCGACCAGCGTAAACTTGCTCGTTCGCCGCTTCGGCTTCGTTCAGGGGGGACCTCCGTTGCGATCCCTAAAATCGGCCATTCTATTGCCTTTCGTTGTTTTTGTGATCCTCCTGATCGTCGGCATATCGGGCGTGACCTATCTCGCCCATCAACGCGAGACCGAGGCTCTCTTGAGCCGCATGCGAACCGGCATCGAGGCCGAGTTCAAGCATGCCCTTGGCCAGGACGCCGAGATGCTGCGCGCGGCCCTCAGCGCCATTTCGCGCGACGCGCGCCTGATTGAGGCGTTCGAGCAGCGGGATCGGGATCGCCTGCTTGCCCTTGTCGCGCCGACGTACGCGGACCTGAACACGCACAACCGGGTCACGCATTTCTATTTTCACGGCCCTGACCGGGTGAATTTTCTCCGGGTCCACCAGCCGCCGCGACACGGCGACACCATCGACCGGTTTACCGCGCTGGGCGCCGAGCGAACCGGCCTGCCCACCTGGGGCGTCGAACTGGGGCCGCTCGGGACCTTCACTCTGCGGTTCGTGGTGCCATGGCAAACCGACGACCGCCTGATCGGATATCTGGAACTGGGCGAGGAAATCGACCACGTCCTCGCCAATCTGCGCGAACAGTTCGGCGTCGAACTGTTCGCGTTCATCGACAAATCATACCTGGACCGCACGGGATGGGAATCCGGCATGCGCATGCTCGGCCGGACGTTTGAATGGGATGCCTTGCCCAACGTGGTCCTGGCCAGCGAGACGGACACGGATCTGCCCCTGGATCTGCTCGATCCCACTGGCCCCACGGGGGCGGCCGACTCCCTTGAGCACGACGGCAGGACGCACGCGCTGTTCCGGTTCCCGCTGATGGACGCCGGCGACCGGCGGGTCGCGCACTTGGTCACGGCCCTGGATACCACAGCGCGCCGCGAAGACCTCGCCAGCACGATCCTGATCATCGCCGGAGCCAGTGTCGGTGGCGGCATCGCGGTGATCGTTCTGTTCTGGTTCATTCTCGGGCGGGCGGAAGCGCGCCACAGGCGGGCCGAGGCGCGGCAACTCCAGTTGGGCCGCATCCTGGATCTGGCCCACGAACAGGTCCTGCTGCTGGACGCCTCCAGTCTGGCAGTGCTCGAAGCGAACCGGGGCGCGCGGTCGGACTTGGGGTATTCGGACGAGGCGTTGAAGAGTCTGCTGGGGCCTGAACTCATTCTCCTGGACAGGAACAGCAACCTGGCCACCGAACTGGCCCCCCTGGTCCGCTCCGCCGAGCAGGTGCGAACCCTGGAGGGTAGCCTGCGCTGCAAGGACGGCTCGACGATGCCGGCCGAGTTCCGGTGCCAATATGTCGCGACCCACACACCGCCGGCGTTCGCGGTCATCGCCACCGACATCACCGATCGCCAGCAGGCCGAACGGGAACGCCAACTGGCCGTCACGGTGTTCCGCAATTCCGCCGAAGCGATGATGGTCACCAACGCGGACAACCTCATCATCGCCGTCAATCCGGCCTTCACCAAGCTGACCGGATATGAGGCGGAGGACGTCATTGGACGCAATCCCCGGCTGCTTTCGTCGGACCGTCACGACAAGGAATTCTACCGGAAGATGTGGGAGGGCCTGACCCAAACGGGCCATTGGCACGGCGCGGTATGGAACCGCCGCAAGGACGGCACGCTCTATGCCCAGCGGCTGGCCATCACGGCCATTCACGACCGCGACGGAACGGTCCTGAGCTATGTCGGTCTGCTTTCGGACGTCACCGAGGAAAAGCTGGAATCCGACCGGATCCGCCAGCAGGCCCACAAGGACGAAGTCACCGGCCTGCCCAATCGGCACATGCTGCTGGACAGCCTAACGCGGGCGCTGCACGCGCGGCGACGCGCCGAGGACACCCTGGCGGTCCTGTTCCTGGATCTGGACGGGTTCAAACCGATCAACGACACATATGGGCACGGCGCGGGAGACCTTGCCCTTCAGGAGGTGGCACGGCGTCTGGTGGCTGCCGTCCGAAAGGACGACGTGGTCGGCCGCCTGGGCGGCGACGAATTCGTCGTGCTGCTCAAGAACACCGGAGAGATCGGCAACGCGGAAGCGCTGGCACGCAAGGTCCTCGACACCTTCGCCGAGCCGTTCGATGTCGACGTGGCGCGGATGCCCATGGGGTGCAGCATCGGCGTCGCGCTGTCTCCGCTGCACAGCGCCGATGCGGAGGGCCTGCTGGCCGCCGCCGACCGCGCCATGTACCGCGCCAAGAGCGAAGGCAAGGGCACCTACCGCGTGTTCGATCCCGAGCAGGACGGCGACGGGCCGTGAGGGGAACGGGCGCACCCTAGGATCAAAATAGGCCCTCAAACGCCTGCACCCGCACAACCCCTTGATCCCGCGCCCCGCTTCGGCGCATTCTCGCACGCATGAGCACCACCACCCAGACCCCGCCTCCGCCGCCGCCCCCTGCCGGTGGGGAGATCCGCGACACGCCGTTGGCCGACGCGCTCGGCGAGCGCTATCTGGCCTATGCGCTGTCGACCATCGTCGCCCGCTCGTTGCCCGACGTGCGCGACGGCCTGAAGCCGGTGCATCGCCGCCTGCTGTACGCCATGCGCCAACTCAAGCTGGACCCGGAGGGCGGCTTTAAGAAGTGCGCCCGCGTGGTCGGCGACGTCATCGGTAAGTACCACCCGCACGGCGATTCGGCGGTGTACGAGGCCATGGTGCGTCTGGCGCAGGACTTCGCCGTGCGCTGGCCCCTGGTCGAGGGCCAGGGCAACTTCGGCAACATCGACGGCGATAACGCGGCGGCCATGCGGTATACCGAGGCCCGCCTGACCGCCGTGGCCCAGGCCCTGATGGAGGGACTGGACGAGAACGCCGTCGATTTCGGCCCCACCTACGACGGCGAGGAGGACGAGCCCCGGGTTATGCCGGCGGCCTTCCCCAACCTGCTGGCCAACGGCGCCCAGGGCATCGCGGTGGGCATGGCCACCAGTATTCCGCCGCACAATGTGGGCGAGATCTGCGACGCGCTGACGCTGCTGATCGACGACCGCGAAACGCCCATTGCGACCCTGGTTGAGCGTCTGCCGGGGCCGGACTTCCCCACCGGCGGCGTCCTGGTGGAATCGCCGGACGCGATCCGCGAGGCCTACGCCACCGGGCGCGGCGCCTTCCGTCTGCGTGCCCGCTGGGCGGTGGAGAAGCTGGGCCACGGCCTGTTCCAGATCGTGGTGACGGAAATCCCCTATCAGGTGCAGAAGGCCAAGCTGATCGAGCGCATCGCCGACCTGCTGACCAACCGCAAGCTGCCCCTGCTCGGCGATGTGCGCGACGAATCGGCCGAGGACGTGCGCATCGTCCTGGAGCCGCGCGCGCGCTCCGTCGATCCGGCGACGCTGATGGAACAGCTCTTCCGCCAGACCGAGTTGGAGGTGCGCGTCGGCCTCAACATGAACGTGCTCGACGCCGACGGTGTGCCCCGCGTGATGGATGTGCGCGAGGTGCTACTGGCCTTCCTCGACCATCGTCACGACGTACTGGTGCGCCGCACCCGCCACCGGCTGGACAAGATCGCCCACCGGCTGGAGGTGTTGGGCGGATACCTCATCGCCTACCTGAACCTCGACGAAGTGATCCGCATCATCCGCGAGGAGGACCACCCGAAACCCGTGCTGATCGACACCTTCGACCTGACCGACGTCCAGGCCGAGGCCATCCTCAACATGCGGCTGCGCAGCCTGCGCAAGCTGGAGGAGATGGAGATCCGCAAGGAGCACGAAGCCCTTTCGGCGGAGCAGGCGGACTTGCGGGATCTTCTGGCGGACCCGGCGCGGCGCTGGGCGCGCATCGGCGAGCAGGTGGCCAAGATCCAGGAGGACTTCGGCGGCCATACGGAGCTTGGCCGCCGCCGCACCGAACTGGGACCGGCCCCCGGCGTCGTCGAGGTGCCGATCGAGGCCATGGTGGAGCGCGAACCGATCACCGTGATCCTATCCCGCATGGGGTGGATCCGCGCGCTCAAGGGCCACCCGGAGGACATCGGCGACCCGCGCTTCAAGGACGGCGACAGCCTGCATACCGTGATCCGCGCGCAGACCACGGACAAGCTGCTGCTGTTCGCCTCCAACGGGCGGTATTACACCATCGCCGGGGACCGCATCCCGCGCGGGCGCGGCTTCGGTGACCCGGTTCGGCTGATCGTGGACGTGCCCAACGACGCCGCGCTGGTCGGCCTGCATGTGCATCGGCCGGGCGCGAAGCGGCTGCTGGCGGCGTCGGACGGGCGCGGCTTCGTGGTCGAAGAGGGCGAGTGCGTCGGCCAGACCAAGGCCGGCAAGCAGGTGCTCACCCCGGGGCAAGGCGCGGTGGCGGTGACCAGCCGGCCGCTCGATCCGGGCGGGACGGCGGGCGACCATGTGGCCTGCGTCGGCACCAACCGCAAACTGCTGATCTTCCCGCTGGATCAGGTAGCCACAATGGTGAAAGGACGCGGCGTAACGCTCATGCGGCTGAAGGACGCCGCGCTGTCGGATGTGGTGGTGATCCGGTTGGCGGACGGGCTGAGCTGGCCCAGCGGCGAGCGCACCCGCACGGAAACGGACCTGTCCCCGTGGCTCGGCAACCGCGCCGGCGCCGGCAAGCTGCCGCCGCGCGGCTTCCCCAAGGACAACAGGTTCGGGGGCGGCTGAACGCCCCCGAACTTGGCGTCTTCGCCCGGCGGTTCGACCGCCCTCAGATATCCAGATTCACCACGTTTAGGGCGTTGTCCTGGATGAACTCGCGGCGCGGCTCGACGAGATCGCCCATCAGGCGGGAGAAGATGGCCTCGGCGTCGTCCACCTGACTCACCTTCACCTGCAACAGCGAACGCGCGTTGGGGTCCAGCGTGGTTTCCCAAAGCTGGTCGGGGTTCATTTCGCCCAGGCCCTTGTAGCGCGACAGGCTGATACCCTTGCGGCCGACCGTCATCACCGCGTCGGCCAGACGGGCCGGGCCGTGCATGGCGCGATCACCGTCGGACATCGTCAACGTCACCGGCTGGTCATAGACCGCGTGCAGGGTTTCGGCCTGACGGTGCAGATGCAGCGCCTCGGCGCTGTGCAGGGTTGTGGCGTCGATGACATGGCGTTCGGTCACGCCGCGCAGGGTGCGGGAGAACAGCAGGCCGCCGTCGGTCTCCAGGGCCTCGCCGCGCCAGCCCCGCTCGGCCTCCGCTTCCTGACGGTCCAAGCGGGCGGCCACCTCGGCCGCACGAGCATTTGCCGCCGCCGGATCGGCCAGCACCTCCGGATCAAAACCGTCGGCGATGGCCATCTGTTCCAGGATCCACAGCGGCACCCGCCGGCCCAGCCCCTCCAGCGAATGCTTGAACTGGCGCGCCTGTTCGGCGAGGGCGCGCAGGTCCTCGGCCACCACGGCGCTGCCGTCGCTCATGGTCAGGCGAAGCTGATCCAGTCCGGTATCGATGAGGTATCGCTCCATGGCCCGCTCGTCCTTGAGGTAGACCTCGGAGTTGCCGCGCTTGGCGCGGAACAGCGGCGGCTGGGCGATGTACAGATACCCCTTCTCGATGATCTCCGGCATCTGGCGGAAGAAGAACGTCAACAGCAGGGTGCGGATATGGCTGCCGTCCACGTCGGCGTCCGTCATGATGATGATGCGGTGATAACGGATCTTGGAGATGTCGAAGTCGTCGCGGCCGATGCCGGTGCCCAGCGCGGCGATCAGCGTCCCGATTTCCTGCGACGACAGCATCTTGTCGAAGCGCGCCCGCTCCACGTTCAGGATCTTGCCCTTCAGCGGCAGGATGGCCTGAAACCCGCGGTCTCGCCCCTGCTTGGCGGAGCCGCCGGCGGAATCCCCCTCGACGATGAACAGTTCGGACTGCGACGGGTCGCGGTTCTGACAGTCGGCCAGCTTGCCCGGCAGACTGGAAATGTCGAGCGCGCCCTTGCGCCGGGTCAGGTCGCGGGCGCGCCGGGCGGCCTCGCGCGCGGCCGCCGCCTCGACGATCTTGCCGACGATTTTGCGGGCTTCGGTGGGATGCTCCTCCAGCCACTGCCCCAGGCGGTCGGATGTAATGCTCTCGACCACCGGGCGGACCTCGGAGGAGACCAGCTTGTCCTTGGTCTGGCTGGAGAATTTGGGATCAGGAACCTTGACGGACAGCACGCAGGTCAGGCCCTCGCGCATGTCGTCGCCGGTCGGGCTCACCTTCTCCTTTTTCAGCAGGCCGGATTCATGGGCGTACTGGTTCAGGGTGCGGGTCAGGGCGCCCCGGAAGCCGGCGAGGTGGGTGCCGCCGTCGCGCTGCGGAATGTTGTTGGTGAAGCACAGCATCGTCTCGTGATAGCTGTCCGTCCATTCCATGGACAACTCCAGGATGGTGCCGTCGCGCTCCCCGGTGATCGCCACCGGTGGCGTGTGCAGCGCCGTCTTGGACTGGTCCAGGTATTGGACGAAGGCCTGGATGCCGCCCTCATAATGCAGATCGATACTGACCGGCTCCGCCGGACGCGCATCCGTCAGTTTCAGGTACACGCCGGAGTTCAGGAACGCCAGTTCGCGCAGGCGGTGTTCCAGTGTTTTGAAGTCGAAGGCCGTGTTGGTGAAGATGGCCGACGAAACCTTGAACGTGATTTCGGTGCCGGTGCGGCCCTCGGCGTCGCCGACCACGGCCAGCGGCGCTTCCGCCTTGCCGTCGCGGAAGCGCATGCGGTGTTCCTTGCCTTCGCGCCAGACGCGCAGATCCAGCCATTCCGACAGGGCATTGACCACGGAAACACCGACGCCGTGCAACCCGCCCGAGACCTTGTAGCTGTCCTGGTTGAATTTCCCGCCGGCGTGAAGCTGGGTCATGATGACCTCGGCGGCGGACACGCCCTCCCCCTTGTGGACGCCAACCGGAATGCCGCGCCCGTTGTCGCGCACCGTCACCGAGCCGTCGGCGTTGAGAACGACGTCGGTGCGGTCGCAATGGCCGGCCAGGGCCTCGTCGATGGCGTTGTCCACCACCTCGTAGACCATGTGATGCAGGCCGGAGCCGTCATCGGTATCGCCGATGTACATGCCCGGACGCTTGCGCACCGCGTCCAGGCCCTTGAGAACTTTAATGGATTCGGCGTCGTATGCGTGCTGCGCCATGCTGCATCCTGTTCGAACGGAGAGAACACGTCAGTTTACCAGATTGCCGTCCCGAAGGCCGACAAATTGCGCCTGATCGGCAAAATCACCGAACAACGCGGCGTCGGTTCCGGTCAGCCAGGCCTGCGCGCCCAAACGGGTCAGGGCGTCGGCCAGGGCGGCGCGCCGCTCGGCGTCGAGATGCGCCACCACCTCGTCGAGCAGCAGCAGCGGCGGGCCGTCCCGTGCGGCCGCCACGACCCGGGCTTGGGCCAGGACCAGCGCGATCAGCACGGCCTTCTGTTCGCCGGTCGAGCACTGGGCCGCTGGCAGGTCGCGACTGGCGTGGCGCACCAGCAGGTCCGAGCGGTGCGGCCCCAGGGCCGTACCCCCGGCCTCGGCATCGGCGGCGCGCGACGCCGCCATGGCCTCGCGCAGGGAATCCTCGACGGCCAGCGCCGGCCGGTCGTCGAGCGCGCGTTCGGCCACACCCTCCAGCGCCAGGATGGCGCGCGGAAACGGTCCCTCCGCCTCAGCCAGTGCCGCCGACAGCCGCGCCACAAGATCCCGCCGCGCCGCCGCGATGGCCACACCGTGACGGGCCAGGGTATCCTCCAGCGCGGACAACCAACCCGGATCGCCACGCCCCTCGCGCAGCAGCCGGCCGCGCTCGCGCAGGGCATGGGCGTGAGCGGCGCAACGGCCGGCGTGATCGGGGTCCAGCGTCTGCACCAACCGGTCCAGGAAGCGGCGTCGCTCGCCAGCACCATCGCGGAACAGCCCGTCCATGGCCGGGGTCAGCCAGAGGGCGGCGAGATGGCGTCCCAGGGCGGTCTGCCCACGCATGGTCTCGCCGTCGACGCGGACCACGCGCCGATCCGCCCCGCCGCCGGCCTCAAGGCCGGTCCCCAGGGACACCGGCCCCGCCGACGTCTGGACCGTGGCGGCCACCGCCCAGGCGCCCGATTCGGCCGTGTGCCGGGTGATCTCTCCCAGGCGCGCCGCCCGCAGACCACGCCCCGGCACCAGCAGGGACAGGGCCTCCAGCACGTTGGTCTTGCCGGCGCCATTGGGGCCGGTCAGGACCACGGGGGCCGGCTCGATGTGCAGCCGCAGGCGCCGGTAGCAGCGGAAGTCCGTCACGGTCAGGCGCGTGACGGCGGGCAGCGCGGCGGCCGGAGGGGAGCCTGGATCCGGGGAACCGAGATCCGCCGACGCCATCAGGCTCGCCTCATCAGACCCTCATGGGCATCAGGACGTACACGGCCGAGCCGTCGGTGACGTCCCGCAGAATCGTGGGCGCGGAGGCATCGGCCATGATCAGGCGCACGGCGTCGCCCTCAATCTGCCCCAGGATGTCGAGCAGGTAGCGGCTGTTGAAGCCAATCTCGATGGGCGCGGCGTCGAAGCTGGCCTCCAGTTCCTCCACCGCGCTGCCGGCCTCGGGACTGTTGGCGGACAGGGTGACCTGCCCCTTCTCGACGGTCATCTTCACCGCCCGGGATTTCTCGGTGGAGATGGCGGAGACGCGGTCCACCGCCTTGCCCAGGGTGGCGCAGTCCACCTCCAGGATCTTGTCGTTGTTGATCGGGATGACGCGTTCATAGTCGGGGAACGTGCCGTCGATCAGCTTGGAGACCAACACGCTGTCGTCAAAGGCGAAGCGAATCTTGCTGTCGGACAGCGAGACCGCGACGTCCATGCCGGTCTCGTCGATTAGCTTGCGCAGTTCGCCGACCGTCTTGCGCGGCACGATGATGCCGGGCATGCCGGCCGCGCCCTCCGGCAGCGGCACCTCGACCCGGGCCAACCGGTGGCCGTCGGTGGCCACGGAGCGCAGCACGGGGACGCCATCGCTGGTGGTGGCGTGCAGGTGAATACCGTTCAGGTAATACCGCGTTTCCTCGGTGGAGATGGCGAAGCGGGTGCGGTCGATCATGCCGCGCAGGTCCGCCGCCGACAGCGAGAAGGAATGCGTATAGGTCCCCGAACTCATGACGGGGAAGTCCTCGACCGGCAGGCAGGCCAGATTGAACCGTGACCGGCCCGAGCGCAGGACCAAGCGCTCGCCCTCGGTGTCCAGGCTCAGCTCGACCTGGGCACCGTCCGGCAGCTTGCGGACGATGTCGAACAGCGTATGGGCGGGCGCGGTGGAGGCGCCGGCCTGGGCCACCTCGCCGGCCACCGATTCCGCGATCTCCAGGTCCATGTCCGTGGCGTTCAAGCCGAGCGCGCCGTCATGGGCCTCCAGCTTGACGTTGGATAGAATGGGGATGGTGGTGCGTCGCTCGACGACGCTCTGGACGTGCCCCAGGGACTTCAGAAGGGCGGAACGCTCGATGGTCAGCTGCATGGCCGGATCAGTGTCGCTGAGGAAAGAAGAGCGCCGGGATCGCCGGCGCCGGGTCGGCCAGTATAGCCATGGGATTGGCCCACCAAAAGGACGAATTTCCGACACCGCCACACGGATGAGGCCGTTTCGCTTGCGTTTCGCTTGGGGCGGCGCGCGGGCCGCTTCATCGCGACCCGCGCGTCCGATCCATTTACCGGCACACCCCCGCGCCGCCCTTGGCCAGGGCATAGCCGAGGGTCGGGGCCGGGCGGCCGGAATGCGCCAGAACACCCGTGACCGTGCCGATGGTGGCGTCCTCCGGCAGGGTCGCGTCCTGTCCGGGGATGCCGTCCGCGCGCAGGGTGTCCGCCGCCTCCGGCATCCGCTCGGCGGGCCACAGCACGAGGCAGTCGCCGGACACCGGGCGCGCAGGCGGCGCGAACAAGGCTTTCTGCGAGTCGGCGGGGCGAACGAAGCGGGAGGCCGGCAAGTGCGGACGCAGGTTCTCCAGCGGCAGGTGATGGACCGTGCCCAGCAGCACGACGGTGCCGCCCTCGAACCCGGCGTCGCGCACGCCGTCGGCGTAGGTTGCATAGGGCAGGACGAGGTTGCACTTGTCCTCGCACGCGTCGGCCGTGGTGAGGATGAACCGTGCCATGAACACCGGGACCGCCAGCGCCAGCAGCACGATCACCAGGGCATACAGGCCGCGCGCCGTCGGTCCCGGGTTTCCGCGCGCCAGCCAGGCGAACAAAGGCACCACCACAAGGATCAGCGGATAGACATGATGCGGCTTCAGGGTGACGTCCGCCACCACCACCAGCGCCGCCAGTTCAACCAGGAACAGCACCGGCACCAGCCGCGCGAAATCCCGGCGGTCGCGGGTGACCGGGGCGATGGGCTCCGGCCGTGTCAGCGCGCGCCAGAGCGCCGGCAGAAACAGCAGAAGGGCGATGGCCACCGCCGGCAACAGCACCATCAGGGCGTGCTCGCCCAGGGTGGCCAGACCGGGCGCGGTGGCCTCCCAGTTCCCCAGGATTGACGGGTCGGGCGAAAGCTTGCGACTGAACAGGGGACCGGCCGCGCTCCAGTGCAGCAGCAGCCAGACGTAATGCGGTGCCGCGATGATGGCCGTCAGCAGGGCGGCGGCCGGCATCTTCCACGACCGCATCACGGCGCGCGTCGTCGGCGTCGCCAGCCCGGCCAGCACCACCGCGAGCAGCACCAGGACGAAACTGTACTTGGTCAGCAGCCCCAGCCCGGCAATCAGGCCGAGCAGTAGCCACCGTCCCCAGTTCGGCCGCTGCACGACGCCCAAGGCGCCCCACAGCAGCGCGAAACCTGCCGTGGTCAGGGCCACGGTATGGGTCAGGTTGATGTGCGGGGCCCAGTTCCAGGCCACCAGCCCGGCCAGCGACAGGCCCGCCAGGGTGGCCATGCCACGATCCGGCGCGAGTTGGCGCGTGGCCGCCCAGGCCAGCGGGTAGGCCGCGAAGAGCAGCACCGCCACCAGCACGCGGGTGGACAGCAGTGTCGGCCCCAGGGCCTCGGCGCTCAGCCAATGCAGCCACACCACCAACGGCGGATTGAGGGGATCATAGCCCAGCGCCAGCGCCTGAGAGAACAGCAGAAGCTCGGCATCGTCGTTGCGACCGCCGGTCTGCAGCCAGACCTGCAGCGCCACCACGCCGGCCAGCATCAGCGCGACCAGCCCGAAGGCAACCCGGCCATGAACGAATGGCCGCCCCAGGGCGGCAAGGGATTTTATCATCGTGTGGTCTCCCTCCCCCTCATGCCGTCGCCGGCCAGTGATCCAGGAACCGCGTCAGCCAACGACCCAGCTTGGCATCGTGGCGCAGACGGTCGGCGCGGTGCGCGGCGGCGTCGCGAGCGCCCGGCCATGACAGCATGTGTGCGGCCTTGGCCATCCACCGTTCCATCATCTCGTGCGTGACCTCCGGATGGAACTGGATGCCGTACGCCGCGCGGCCCGTCGTGAAGGCTTGGTTCGGATACGTCTGTCCCCGCGCCAGAAGGCGCGCCCCCGCCGGCAGATCGAAGCCTTCCTGGTGCCACTGATAGACGCACATTCCACCTTCGTCGAACAGCCCCAGCCGACGTCCCTCCGGCGTGCCGTGAATGGGGTAGTAGCCGACCTCCACCGCCTCGTCCGGTCGTCGGGCCACGCGGCCACCCAACACCCGCGCCATCATCTGCGCACCCAGGCAGATGCCGAACAGCGGGTGGTCTTTCGCCAGCGCCCGCTCGATCAGGGTCAACTCGGCGCGCAGGCCGGGTAAGTGATCATCGTTCGCACTCATCGGGCCGCCGAAGATCACGGTGCCGGCGTATCCGGACAGGTCATCCGGCAAGGCGTCGCCGTGCAACGGACAGCGGCGGTCGAGCGCATGCCCGCGCGCGCGGAGCATGGCGCCGACCCGGCCAGGGTTCGAGTTCGGCTGATGAAGGATCGTCAGAATGGGATTGGGCATGGTATCAGACGACAGGCGAAACGGATGGACCGCCTTGGTACGCGGGGCCGGCCCCTGGATCAAGGGATCAGGGACCATTCAGAAGCACGGTCTCGCGAGCCTCGGCGCCCTCGGGAACCGAGCGCGACCGACCATCCCCGTCCAGCGCGACGAAAACGAAGGTGCCCTCCGTCACCTTCTCACAGGTATTATCCTCGGCGCGGCGCGCCCAGGCCTCGACCTTCAGGGTCAGCGAGGTGCGACCGACTTTCAGCAACCGCGTATAGCAAGTGACCTCGTCGCCCACGGCGATCGGTCTGTGAAACGTAAAGCCGTCCACGGCGATGGTCGCCACCCGCCCCTGAGCGAGGGCACGGGCATGGCTGCCGCCGGCCAGATCCATCTGGCTCATGACCCAGCCGCCGAAGATGTCGCCGTGCGGGTTGGTGTCCGCCGGCATGGCGATGGTGCGGATGGACACGATGCCGTTCGGTCTCTCTTGATCGCTCATGGGGCCGTCTCGCTTCGCAAGGTTTTTCGATGCGTCCCTATATGGCCCGGCGGCCGGCGCCGGTCCAGGTCAGCCGTTCTCACGATGGGTCCCTATTGGGAAATGCGGCCTTGGGTGGGTATCCGACGGGCGCCCCATTCACGGGCCATGAGCAACCTGCCCCGATGGGGGAGGAGTCCGAACGTCGCTCTCTCGTCCTTTGTCCTTCCGCCAAAATGAGAACGCCGGGGTCCCGGCGCACGACCTGGACAGCGTCGGGCGACGCGACGATACTGCGCCGGCCCAACTCAACCCGGCGGGATCCCGCGACCATGAACGAACTTCTCCGACTTCTTGACCGTCTGGTGGCGCGGCCCCAGGGCCATCGGATCATCCGGTCGGGACAGCTCAACCTACGGCCGGTCACGAACCTGGACCGCATCGACATGGACGGCAGTCTGGCCGCCGCCAAGGCCCTGTTCGACCGCGACGACACAGGCACCCAAACGCCCGGCGCCCTGACCGTCATGCTGCGCACTTGCCTGCGCGGAGCGCGCCGCGCACGGATCAACCCGGTCGCCGACGAGCCCCTGGAGACGGCGGTGCTGGCCTGTCTCGGCTCCCTGGTGGCGAGCATCAACCACGCGGCGGAGACGGCCGGCCTGTCGGAGATCACCGTGGAGGTGGACGACGACCGGTCCGACCCGGATGCCCGCGTCCGCATCGAGTCCGTTCTGGACGGCCTTCGGGTGCCGTGGACCCTGCGCACGCCCGAACAGACGCTGGCCGGGCCGGTGATGCATGCCCAGTTCGGCCGCGCCGCCGGCGTTGATCGGCTGGTCTATTTCGTCGAGGACGACTACCTGCATGCGCCCGAGGCCATCGCCGCGATGGTCGGCTTCTACCGGCAGGTTCACGCCGTGACCGGCGGGCATCTGATGCTGCATCCCCTGGAGCAGCGCGCACTGTACACCCGGCACTACCCCAGCTATCTGGTGCTGGGCGAGGATCGGCGCTGGCGCACCACCCGCCACATGAGTCACACCCTGTTCACCCACGGCCATGTGGTGCGGGACCACTGGGACTGTTTCGAGAACACCCGCTACGTCGGGCACAAGACGAAGCGACTGGCGCACAAGGGCGCGGAGCGCAACACCACCAACCGGGTGCTGCATGTCCTGCCGGGGTTCTGTCCGATTCCGGCGCTGGCGGCGCATTTCCAGGCCCCCGATCTGCTGCCGCCGTTCTTCGACTGGCAACCGCTGTACGCGGCGAACCATCCTGACACCACGACATAGGGTAGCCTTGCGGGCACCGGGCTACCAGATCGCCTTGTTCCCGGCGCCGCGCGTGCCTATACTCCCGGCCCATGGATGATCTTTTCGAAAGCGGTGCCGGCCCGGCGGCCGGTGAGGTCCGCTCGGCCCGCGATGACAGCTATTCCGCCCGGGACATCGAGGTCCTGGAGGGCCTGGAACCGGTGCGCCGTCGCCCCGGCATGTACATCGGCGGCACCGATGACCGCGCCCTTCATCATCTGGTGGCCGAGGTGCTGGACAACAGCATGGACGAGGCCGTGGCCGGCCACGCCTCCGCCATCGAGGTGCGGCTGGACCCCGACAACCAGGTGACGGTGCGCGACAACGGGCGTGGCATCCCGGTGGACCCGCACCCGCGTTTCCCGAACCGCTCGGCACTGGAGGTGATCCTCACCACCCTGCATGCCGGCGGCAAGTTCGGCGGCAGTGCCTACAAGGTGGCCGGCGGCCTGCACGGCGTGGGCGCCTCCGTGGTCAACGCCCTGTCGGAGGACCTGCGGGTCGAGGTGGCCCGCGACGGCGCGCTGTGGACACAATGCTTCGCCCGGGGCGTGCCGGCCGGTCCCCTGGAAAAGGGACCGCTGCCCAACCGCCGGCGCGGCACCACCGTGACCTTCCGTCCCGACCCCGAGATCTTCGGTGCCCGGGCCCGGTTCCGCCCGGCGGCGCTGTTCCGCATGGTGCGGTCGAAGGCCTACCTGTTTCGGGGCGTCAAGATCCGCTGGCGCTGCGACGAGTCGCTGATCGCCGAGGGCGACGCCACCCCGGCCCAGGCCGAGTTGCACTTCCCCAACGGCCTGCGCGATTTCCTGGAGGCGACCGTCAAGGGGCGGGATCTGCTCGGCCCGGGGATCTTCGCCGGCGCCGCCGATCTGGCCGAGGACCGGGGCCGGGTGGAATGGGCGCTGTGCTGGCCGGACGAGGGCGAGTCCTTCCTGGGCTCGTACTGCAACACCGTGCCGACGCCGGAGGGCGGCACCCACGAGACCGGCCTGCGCAACGCGCTGCTGCGCGGCTTTCGCGGCTATGCCGAGATGTCGGGCAACAAGAAGGGCGGCCAGTTGACCGCCGAGGACGTGACCGGCGGCGCCTGTGTACTGCTGTCGCTGTTCCTGCGCGATCCCCAGTTCCAGGGCCAGACCAAGGAAAAGCTGGCCAGCGCCGAGGCCGCCAAGCTGGTCGAGCAGGCCATGCGCGATCCCTTGGACCACTGGCTAACGGCCGATCCGGACGGGGCGGGCCGGTTGCTGGCCGCCGCCCTGGACCGCGCCGAGGACCGCCAGCGCCGCAAGGCAGCCAAGGACACGGCGCGCAAGTCCGCCACCAAGCGGCTGCGCCTGCCCGGCAAGCTGGCCGACTGCTCCCGGTCGGTCGCCGCCGGAACGGAGCTGTTCATCGTCGAGGGCGACTCGGCCGGCGGCTCCGCCAAGCAGGCGCGGGCGCGGGAGACCCAGGCGGTGCTGCCCCTGCGCGGCAAGATCCTGAACGTGGCCAGCGCGTCGGACGACAAGAAGCGCGCCAACCAGGAACTCAGCGATCTGGTGGAGGCCCTGGGCTGCGGCCTGCGCGACCGCTTCGACGCCGAAAAGCTGCGCTACGACAAGGTCATCATCATGACCGACGCCGACGTCGACGGCGCGCACATCGCCTCCCTGCTGATGACCTTCTTCTATCGGGAGATGCCGGGCCTGATCGAGGCCGGCCACCTCTACCTCGCCCAGCCGCCGCTGTTCCGGCTGGCGCAGGGCGGCACGGTGGTCTACGCCCGCGACGACGCCGACCGGGAGCGCCTGACCCGCGAGGTCCTGACCGGACGCGGCAAGATCGAGGTCAGCCGCTTCAAGGGCCTGGGCGAGATGCCGCCGGCGCAGCTCAAGGAAACCACCATGGACCCGAAGCGCCGCGTGCTGCTGCGCGTGGTCGTGCCTGGCCGCAAGACCGAGGAGGACCAGGAGGAAGCCCGCGAAACCGCCAGCCTGGTCGAACGCCTGATGGGCCGGAAAGCCGAAACCCGCTTCGCGTTCATCCAGGAAAACGCCCGGTTTGTGGAAGGGTTGGATGTGTGACGTCTGATCTGTGATCCCGACCATCACACCGCGTTCCGGGGGACGGAGTCGTGCCGAGCCAAGCGAACCCACAGCTCCAACCGCGCCAGTCGGACCCGGCGCCCGCGCCGTCAGACCGCGTGCTGGCGCGGCTGATGGGGCTGCATCCCAAGTCCATCGACCTGGTGCTTGACCGGGTATGGCGGCTGCTGGCGCAGCTGGACCATCCCGAGCACGCGCTGCCCCCCGTGATCCATGTCGCCGGCACCAACGGCAAGGGCTCGGTGGTGGCGCTGCTGCGGGCCATGCTGGAGGCGTCCGGGCGGCGCGTTCACGTCTACACCTCGCCGCATCTGGTGCGCTTCGCCGAGCGCATCCGGCTGGCGGGTTGCCTGATCGACGAGGCCGCCCTGACGGCCCTGCTGGAGGAGTGCGAGCGGGCCAACGGCCCCGATCCCATCACCTTCTTCGAGATCACCACCTGTGCGGCGCTGCTGACCTTCGCGCGCGAGCCGGCGGACGTGGTGCTGCTGGAGACCGGCCTGGGGGGCCGCCTGGACGCCACCAACGTGGTGGACCGCCCGCTGCTGACCGCGATCACCCCGGTCTCGCTGGATCACCAGTCGTTCCTGGGCGACAGCCTGGCGGCCATCGCGGCGGAGAAGGCGGGGATCCTGAAGCCGGGCGTACCCTGTCTGGCCGCCGCCCAGGAGGCCGAGGCCGCCGCCGTGCTCGACCGCCGCGCGGCGGAGGTCGGCGCGCCGCTGGACCTGGGCGGGCGGGACTGGACCTGGGCGCCCGATCCGGCCGGCGGAGTCGCCATGGACGGGACGGCGTGGCCGGCGCCAGCGCTGCCGGGCGACCATCAGCGCGCCAACGCCGCGCTCGCGGTTCGGATCGCGCTGGCCTTGCCGGATGGGCTGAGACCCGGCGCCGAGGCCATCCGCGCCGGGCTGGCGCGGGTGGACTGGCCGGGGCGGTTGCAGCGGCTCCCGGTGGGTCCCCTGGTGGCGCGCCTGCCGGAGGGGTGGGAGGTCTGGCTCGACGGCGGTCACAACCCGGCGGCCGGAGAGGCCCTGGCGGCGGTTCTGGACGGGTGGGGCGACCGGCCGCTTCATCTGATCGCGGGCATGCTGGACACCAAGGACACCGGGGGCTTCCTGCGGCCGTTGGTGTCCCTGGCGGCCTCCGTCCAGACGGTCCCGGTGCCGGACAGCGCCGCCGGCGTGCCGCCCGAGACGCTGGCCGACCACGCACGGCGGTCGGGCGCCGCCGCCGTCACACCGCGCGGCTCGGTCGCCGAGGCGCTGGACGCGCTTGGCGCCGTGACGGGTCCGCCGGGCCAGGTGCTGATCTGCGGGTCGCTCTATCTGGCCGGCGCGGTGCTGGCGGACAACGACTCCCCGCCGATTTGAACGGAGGAGAATCAGCGGGTGCAAATGTGGCTGATTCGAAAACCGGATGATCGGTTCACACAACGCGGCATTCGGACGTAGGGGGGTGGCCGCCCTACGGTCAAAACCCGATCAAACGGAAACCGCTTGATCGGCATCCTGGCGGTGGACGGCGATCCGTAGGTTGGGGTGAGGTGCCGAGCACCGAACCCCAACGTTGCGGCCCCCAGAACCGAATGACGTTGGGGTTCGCTTCGCTCACCCCAACCTACGCGTTTTCAGTCCCACGGCCAGCCGCCCTACGGTCGCACCCCTTCAAAGCGGCACCATGATCCGTCATTGCGGGCCCGCGTCACCTGACGCGGGCGAAGCAATCCAGGGCTCGGAAACGCTGTCTTCGCTCTGGATTGCGTTGTCGCGATGCTCCTCGCAATGACGACATCGTGGTTCGGTCGGTCGGTCTTGTTCCCAAGATCCCTACATCGTCTCCCGATAATTCGGCGCCTCACGGGTGATGGCCACATCGTGGACGTGGCTCTCGCGCCAGCCGGAGGCCGTGATGCGGCGGAATTGCGCCTTGGCGTGCAGGTCGGCGATGGTGGCGCTGCCGGTGTAGCCCATGGCCGCCTTCAGGCCGCCCACGAGCTGGTGAATGATCGTGCCGGCGGCCCCCTTGTAGGGCACGCGGCCCTCGATGCCCTCCGGCACCAGTTTCAGGCTGTCGGTGACCTCCTGCTGGAAATACCGGTCGGCAGAACCGCGTGCCATGGCCCCCAGGGACCCCATGCCGCGATAGGCCTTGAAGGTCCGGCCCTGGTACAGGAACACCTCGCCCGGGGCCTCGTCGGTGCCGGCAAGCAACGAGCCGATCATGCACACGTCGGCGCCGGCGGCGATGGCCTTGGCCAGATCGCCCGAGTACTTGATGCCGCCGTCGGCGATCAGCGGCACCCCGGCCGCCTTGCAGACCTCGGCGGCCTCGATGATGGCGCTGAACTGCGGCACGCCGACCCCGGCCACGACCCGCGTCGTGCAGATGGAGCCCGGGCCGATGCCCACCTTGACGGCGTCCGCTCCCGCGTCGATCAGGGCGCGGGCGCCGTCCGGGGTGGCGACGTTGCCGGCGATGACCTGGGTGTAGTTCGACAGCGTCTTGATGCGCTCGACCGCCGACATCACGCCCTGGGAATGGCCGTGCGCGGTGTCCACCACCACCACATCCACGCCGGCGTCGAGCAGGGCCTCGGCGCGGGTGATGCCGTCCGGGCCGACGCCGGTCGCGGCGGCGACGCGCAGGCGACCGCGTTCGTCCTTGGCGGCGTTGGGGAAAGTGGTGGCCTTCTCGATGTCCTTGACGGTGACCAAGCCAACGCAGCGGTACGCGTCGTCCACCACCAGAAGCTTTTCGATGCGGTGCCGATGCAGCAACCGCTTGGCTTCCTCCTGGGTGACGGTCTCGGTGACCGTGACCAGTCTGTCCTTGGTCATCAACTCGCTGACCGGCTGGTCCATGTCGCTGGCGAAGCGGACATCGCGGTGGGTGAGGATGCCGACCAGGCGGCCGTCCTCGCGTTCGACCACCGGGATCCCGGAAATCTTGTGGTGGGCCATCATGGCCATGGCGTCGGCCAGCGGTTGATCCGGGTGCATGGTGACCGGGTTGACCACCATCCCCGATTCATAGCGCTTGACCTTGCGGACCTCTTCGGCCTGGGCCTCGATGTCCAGGTTCTTGTGAATCACGCCGATGCCGCCGGACTGGGCCATGACGATGGCCATGTCGCTTTCCGTGACCGTGTCCATGGCGGAGGAGATCAGCGGCACGGCCAGCTCGATGGTACGGGTCACGTGGGTGCGGGTCTGGGCCATGGCCGGCAGGACCGCCGATTCCGCGGGCAGCAGCAACACGTCATCGAACGTCAGGGCCTCGGGGAATGCCATGGCGGATCTCCAATCGGTTTCGGCGGTGCCCCGGATATGCCATGCCGCACCGGCCGCGCCAAGAGGCCGATGGACATGGCGGACGCGCGCATGCCGCATTCAGTCCCCGGCGTCGGCGTCCGGGCGCCCCCTGAAGCCCTGGGCGACGACATAGACCTCCGCCGAGTCCTTCCGGCTGGCGGGCGGTTTGGCATGCTTGACGGTGTCGCACAGGCTTTTCATGCGGGTCAGCAGGGTGTTTTCCGTACCGCCCTGGAACACTTTGCAGACGAAGGCGCCCCCCGGCGCCAGCGTCTCCTCGGCGAACTGCCATGCCGCCTCGGCCAGCGCCATGATGCGCAGGTGGTCCGTGGCCGCATGGCCGGTGGTCGGCGCCGCCATGTCCGACAGCACGACATCGACCGGCCCCCCGCAGTGCGCCTGAATCAGGCCGGGCGCGTCCGGGTCCATGAAATCCAGGGTCAGGCACAGCGCGCCGGGAACCTCCCCCCAATCGAGAATATCGACGCCGATGACCGTTCCGCCTTCGGGCTGGCCCGCGCGACCGCGGGCCACGGCCACCTGGGTCCAGCCACCCGGAGCGGCGCCCAGGTCGACCACCCGCAGGCCGGGCCGCAGGAACCCGAACCGGTCGTCCAGTTCGATCAGCTTGAAGGCGGCACGGGAGCGGAATCCCTGTCGGCGAGCCTCCAGCACATAGGGGTCGTTGAGTTGGCGTTGCAGCCAACGGGTCGAGGAGGTCTTGCGCCCGCGCGCCGTCTTCACCCGCGTGTGCAGCTGCCGCGCGGTGCCGACAGGTTTGCCGCCACCGCCACGGCGACCGCCTCCCCCGCCGCCTCCCCCGCCGCCTCCCCCGCCGCCTCCACGTCCGCTCTTGCGTGTGCTCATGCGAGCATCCCGGCGGCGCCGATTAGGTCCATGAGCACACCCTCGCGGATGCCCCGGTCGGCGATCCGCAGGCGCCCGACCGGCCACAGGTCGCAGATGGCCTCAAGGATAGCGCAACCCGAGACGACGAGGTCCGCGCGGTCGTTGCCGATGCAGGGATGGCGGGCGCGCTGCTCGCACGTCATGTGACGCAGCCGGCGGCTAACGGCGGCGATGGAGATGAAGTCCACCTCCAGGCCGTCGACACTGTCCCGGTTGTATCGCGGCAGGTCCAGCATGACGCCACCCAGGGTGGTGACGGTACCTGAGGTCCCCAGCATCTGGATGTTCTCGCCGTCGGCGAGGCGCTCGGCGATGCGGTGGCGGCGGTCAAAGGCGGCGAGTGCGGCGGCGACATCCCCCTTGACCGCGCTGTAACCTTGGTCGCAGAGATCGCCGCCCCGGGATTCGGCCACCGTGACGACGCCCAGCGGCAGTGAGGCCATGTCGACGATGTGCGCGCCGCCGGGCGCGTTCCGGTCGGCCCGGTGCGCCACCCAGATCAACTCGGTGCTGCCGCCGCCGATGTCGAAGACAACGGCGCCCTCGCAACCGGGGCGCAGAAGCGGCGCGCATCCGGCCAGGGCAAGACGGGCCTCTTCCTCGGCCGGGATGATTTCCAGGTGAAGGCCGGTTTCTTCTTCGACGCGCCGCAGGAACGCCGCGCCGTTGCTGGCGTGCCGACAGGCGGCCGTCGCGACCATGCGGGCGCCGCTGACCCGATGCCGCGCAATCTTCCGGGCGCAGGCGCGCAGGGCGTCGATGGTTCGGTCCATCGCGGCGTCGGACAGGCGGCCCGTCTGATGCAGGCCTTCGCCCAGACGGGTGATACGGGAGAAGGAGTCCACCACGCGAAAGCCGCCGCGCGGATCGGGGCGCGCGGCCAGCATGCGGCAGTTGTTGGTTCCCAGGTCCACGGCCACGAAAATCGGTCGGGCCGACGCAGGTTGTGCCGGGCGGCGCGGGCTTCCATGGTGGCGCGGCGCCGGTGTCTGCGAGGACCGCATCGGTGCCAGACCAAGCGGTTGGGGCACCATGATATCGTCCACCATCGTGCGCTCGAACGGAGACTCCGTCGAGGCAGAGGGTGACTCGGGCCGTGGCGGTCGCTCGAAGGACACGGACTCTCTCGGGATTGTGGGCCGCCAATTAAGACGATGCAATGACGGTATCGTAATGCACAATGGCATGTGTTGGAAACGCCAATGTGTCCCACGGCAACGAGTCCAGGTTAATGAACCGGGTCTGCAATGAGCTGGGCAATGATGGCGGGGTCCCAGCCTGCGACCTTGCGGGTAGTCTTGATGGATCGCCTGCCGCGTCCGGCGCGGATGATATTGAAGGCGAAGCGGCGCACGAGGGCCATGTTCTGGGCGCCGTGCCCCCGTCGCAGTCGCGACTGATCCTCC
>NZ_FNAP01000049.1 GCF_900101965.1 Rhodospira trueperi
ACCCGCCCCACCGTTCGGTGGACAACAATCGTCCGGGCGGCCCTGTTGTGCGGAACGGCCCTCGCCCCCTGGCCCGCCATGGCCGCCGATTACGACATCCTTGGCACAACGGAGACGGTCGACGGCAACGGTGGCGGAACCCACGCCAGCCCCTGGACCGTGGGCGACGATCTTGACATCCATTACTCGGGAACGCTGCGCGTGATCAACGGGGGGCAGTTGACCAGCACCCGTGCTTACCTGAGTCACGGGGGCACCGTGACCGTGACCGGACACGGCTCCACCTGGACCACCTCGGAGAGAACGTACGTAGGCTTCGACGGAAACGCCACGTCCATCATGGACATCAGGGACGGCGCCACGGCCACCACTCATGGGGTCACGCTTGGCTATGTCGCCGGCAGCAAAGGCACCCTGACCGTGACCGGGCACGGCACCTCCTGGACCAGCACCGGGACCCGGAATGCGTACGTGGGATACTATGGTGAGGGACACTTGACCGTCTCCGACGGGGCCTCGTTCAAGAGCCCGGGGCTTGTCGTGGGCTACTTGTATGATCCAGTGCAACCGGGCAGCGGCAGCGGCACCGTCACGCTGACCGACGGGGGGACCATCTCCATCGACTCGGGCACCGGAACCCTGGAGCTGGGACGCAGCGGTGGCACCACCGGCACCCTGAACATCGGCGCCGCCGCGGGCGATACCCCCGCCGCGCCGGGCAACCTGAACGCCGCCACCGTCACCCTGGGCTCCGGAACCGGTCTGGTCGTCTTCAATCACGACAGCGAAGACTACACGTTTTCCCCGGACATCGGCGGAACCGGGGACGTGGACGTCTATTCCGGCGTGACCACCTACACCGGCACGATGGGGTCGAGCGTGACCACGACCCTTCGCGGCGGCACGTTCATCCTGAACGGATCCATGCAGTCCGCCACGCTGAACGGGGGCGGGTTGTACATCAATGGAACCCTGGGGTCCCTGACCTTCCAGTCCGGAACCCTTGGCGGCAACACCATTCCGTTCGGCTTCACGGTGCCCTCTGGCAGCGTCCTGGCGCCGGGCA
>NZ_FNAP01000020.1 GCF_900101965.1 Rhodospira trueperi
TGCCTCAGCTCCCGTCACCAAGATCCATCCTGGCCTGTGTCGCCGGGCTCATCTCACCCAAAGATCCAATCTGCATAGCTAACGCTAATTGAGCCAAAATATATGGGGCAATCCAGAGCGAATGATGGTGTCCTACGCCCTGGATTGCTTCACCCTCGTCTTGCGACGAGGGTTCGCAATGACAAGTCAAGATGCCGCGCGAGCGAAGAGCCGCCGCTTCGGCGGAAAGAAGTGTGAATATCATAACCCCGAAGGGGCAGGAGAACAGGCCGGCACCGGCCGCAACCGGTTTTCTCCCTCCATCCTGAGAAGTCTGCCGAGGGCGTTGGCCATTTTCTCCGATCCGTACTACCATAGTCGCAATGATCAGACTGTCGCCCTGGTCCGCTCCGAAACGCGGGCTCGCGGCTCCACGGCCATGCCGGTCAGGCGTTCAGGGGAGGCGTGAGGATGCTGCGCAAACTCGTTCCCGAGATCGTCAATACCAGTGTTTTGATCAGCGTGGCCCCGGACGCCACCGCCCGCGACGCGGCCGTGGCCATGGCAACCCACACCATCGCCGCCGTCCTGGTCATGGACGGCAAGCGGCTGGTCGGGATCATCACCGAACGAGACATCACGGCCCGCGTCGTCGCCATCGGCCGCGACCCGGCGAACACGCGCGCCGACGAGATCATGACGCCCGATCCCCATACGCTGTCGCCGGAGGCCTCCGCCAACGACGCGCTGGACCTGATGCAAACGCGGGGATTCCGGCATCTGCCCATCGTCGATGGGGACCGGGTGGTCTCCATGGTGTCGATGCGCGACCTACACCGCGCGCTGCATCAGCAGATGGTCCGAACCCTACGCGACCACGGCGGAGACGACGGCACGGCTTAACCCCCCCCCAGCCCCTCCCCAATCCAGAGGCGGGGATGGAAGAGCCTTCCGTCCGACATTACCCCGTTCCGTACAGGTCAATATCCTCCGGAATGTCGGCGTCCGACATGGCCTGGAAGTCAACGAGTTCGGTGCTTTCCAGGGTCTCCCCGTCCTCGAATTCAAAGGCCTCGACATCGGTCACGACATCGGTTCCGTCGGCCCCGTCGACAAGCCAGCCGTTTCCATCCTCCGTCTGCGTGAAGGTGTAGTCCGCCGCGCTGCCGGAGAAGAAGGCGATGTCATAGCCTTCGCCGCCGTTCAGAACGTCGTCTCCGGCGCCGCCGGTCAGGATGTCATTGCCATCGCCGCCGGTCAGGGTATCGTCGCCGGCGCCGCCCTTGAGGTCGGCCGAGTGGGTGCGACCATCGACGGTCACAACGTCATCGCCCGCGCCGGCGTCCACGTCGACCCGGGTATGGCCCTTGTCGCCGGTCACGGTCACGATGTCGTCGCCGTCGCCGGTCTCGACGGTGAAGGTGTTGTCCCAGCCCGGCCCGTTGGTGTCGGCGTCGATGTTTACGACATCGTCTCCGTCACCGGTCTCGACGGCGCCGCGCTTGGCGCCGGTGATGGTCACGTCGCTGTCGCCACCGTCACCCAAGCGGACCTCCGCATGGACGAAGTTGTCGACGCTGACATCGGCGCCGCCGTCACCCTCGGCCAGCACGCTCTTGGCCTTGTTCCACGTGTCGACACCGATGGAAGTTTCCCCGTCGCCGCTGCCGTCCGTATCCGCGGTGATCTCGGCGCCCCATTGGGAATAGGTGCCGCTCTCGTCGATCTCCAGGGTCTCGTTGCCGTCGAAGGTCGGGGTGTCGGTGTTGCTGTTATCGACGGTGAAGGTGACGTCGTGTGCCTCTTCGGCGAACGTGAAATCGACCGACTTGATCAGGTAGTCCGACGCATCGTTGCCCTTGACGCCGCCGTCGGCATAGGTGCCGGCCTTGAAGACCAACTGGTCGAACGCACCGGCGCCGTCCGTCGAAATCGTGACGTCACCCTGGTGGCCGGAGTCCGCCTTGAAGGAGCCCTCGGCCACTTTCTCGCCATCGCGGTAGGCTTCCCAAAAGCCCTGCTCGCCGCCCGCCTCGTTGGCGTAGGCACGCTGGAACTGGGCCGTCGCCTCGCTGACCGGATGATCGAAGTCGATGATCAGGGCCTCGCTCTGGCCCGTATCGACGTCATAGCCAAGCTGGGCCGCCGGCCCGGACGCGTTCGACCCATCGACGCCGAGCGCGTCGCCGGACCGGGATACGTTGTCCAGGGAGGCCTCGGTCAGGGTGCCATCGCTGTTCACGTTGCGGCCGGTGACCCGGAAGCCCTGATCGGTGGCATCGTAGTTGGACACGTCAATTCGGCCGGTCTGGCCCTGGCCTTCGTCGTCAGCGCCACCGCCGGGTACCTGCTCGTCGCCCGTTTCGTCGTCAGCGCCACCGCCGGCCCCCTGCTCGCCGCCCGTTTCGTCGTCAGCGCCACCGCCGGCCCCCTGCTCGCCGCCCGTTTCGTCGTCAGCGCCACCGCCGGCCGCCTGCTCGCCGCCCGTTTCGTCGTCAGCGCCACCGCCGGGCGCCTGCTCGCCGCCTGTTTCGTCGGTAGCGCCATCGCCGCCGCCGGCTGCCTGCTCGGTGCCGGATACGCCGCCGGATGTCCCGCCCGTGCCGGTGCTGTCGGTCCCGGTCGCGGCCGTGTCGGCGCCGGCGTTGTTTTCGACGCCAGTCCGCTCCGACTCCTGCACGGGTTCCGACGCCGGCTTGGCAAAGCCCGATCGGCCGGCCCCTGCCGTGCCCTGATCTTCGGACGCCACACCGCGCATCTGCGGAGCCACCGGAACAAAACCGCCGGCCGAGCCTCCGCCGTCAAACGCGTTCGTGGTCAACCCAGGCGCCTCCGCGCCGGTATATCCGCCGCCGCTCGCCGCCGGGTCGGTCTCAGGCGCCACCCCAACACCCTGGCCCGGCAAGCGGCCTTCCGGACCGTCCACGTCCCCAAACGGGGTCGCCGGGGGCATGGTCTCCGGCCCGCGCATGCCCATTCCGCCTGACTGAGGCTCGACTTGGCCACCGGACACCCCGTCCTCACCCTGGGATGCCCGACCGGACCCGTCCGCCCGCTCCACCCCCTGGTGGATGTTTTCGTGCGACCGGGCGTCGTCGCCATCGACCGAGTTGCCGATGGCCTGCTGAAGCTCTGCGTCAGGGTCTGGACGCGCGGTCTTGTCCGCAAGCGACGTCGTGTCATCCAGAATCTGGCGATCAGAGAAGCGCGGGGTTTGGGTGTCGGTGGCCATGGTGCCCTCGTCTTCGTGATGCGCGGATCAGGTCGCGGCAAGTGAGTTCGACAACAGTTCGGAAATGTCAGACAGTCACAATTTTCTACAAATTGAATCAACGAGCTGCATTTCCGTTGATCCTTTATGGAATGAAAAGTGCCGCTCAAAAAAGCTAAAAAATGAAGACTTCCGGTTTGTCATAGTGAATTTTGTTCAAAACACTCCATAGGTCATACGTTTCCCATGCGCATCGATGCGTTCGCCTTTCAGATTCGGGTTTCGGAGCCGGCGCGAAGGCCGTTGCGTCGAGATTCAGTCGCCGCGATTGCGCCGCCGCCCGCCCGAGTCGCCGAAGTCCACGGGGTCGGACGCAAGGTCCGGCGCCACCATGGCCGTCCAGTCGCCGCCGTCCTGCAGGTCAGCGCGCCCCGCTGCTTCGCCGGTCACGGCCTCCGTCCAGCCGGTCGGCGCCTCGTCTGCTTCGGTCGTGTCGAGAAGCGCGGGATCCGTGCGCGGATCGCGCCTGCGGTCCCGCTCCGGCGTGAGCAGGCGGGCGCGGTCCTCGGTGCTCTTGGACTCCGAAGGCTCTGTCATCGCGCTGACTCCCTGGCTGGGTTGGACCGACGGGTGAGCGCCGCCGATGGATCACCGTTCCTGGAACGCCTGACTGAGCGAGATGTAGATCGGCCGCAGCATGTAGGCGAGAATGGTCTTCTCTCCCGTCACAATGCTGGCGTCCACGGTCATTCCGGGCAGGATCGGGTTGCGACCCTGGGTCTCGCCCACGTAGTTCCGGCTGAGTTCGATCACGCCCTTGTAATAGGGCTGTCCGGTCTGCGCATCCAGGAAGGTGGTCGGCGAAAGCTCCGCCAGAACGCCCTCGACCGATCCGTAGCGCGCGAAGTCATAGGCCGACAGCTTGACACGCACCGTCTGTCCCTCGTGGACATGCCCGACATCGCGGGGATCGATGCGGCAGTCCACGATCAGGCGGTCGTCGATGGGGACGATGGTCATGAGTTCGTCGCCCGGCTGCAGCACGGCGCCGGACGTGCGCACCTTCACGTCCTGCACCAGCCCCCGGGTCGGCGCCGTCACCTCCAGGCGGTTCAGGCGATCCGCCCCCGCCGTGATGGTTTGCATGACCTCGCTGATCTCGGCGTTGACCTCACCGACCTCGTCCAGAGCCTCGCGCCGGCGGGTGGCATCGAGTTGGGCCAGCCGGCTGACCAGTTCCTTGCGGCTCTGGTCATTCAACGCAAGCTGATTGGTCAGTTCCGTGATCTCGCCGTTCATGCGTTCAAGCTCGGCCTCGACCTCCAGGAAGGTCACGCGCGAGCCCAACCCTTCCACCATCAGTTCGCGGCGCATCTCACGCTGTTCGCCGACCAGTTCGACCTGCCGCCGCAGCGAGGTGATCTTGTTCTCAAGCAGCGTCATCTCGCCATCCAGGCTGGCCAGCTGATCGCGCAACACCTGCTGTTCGGCCGCCTGCTCCTCTCTTTGGAGGTCAAGAACCCGGCGCTGATCGGCGGCAAGGTCGGCGTACTGCAAGCCGGCGAACGAGAAGTCGGGTTCGCGCTCGTCGGCGAAGGCACGCAGGCGCTCCGCCTTCAGGCGCAGACTGACCAAACGCGTACGCAGGGTTTCCACGTCCGAGCGCGCCGCGACCGGATCGAGCCGGGCGAGCACCTGTCCGACCTCAACGGTCTGGCCCTTGTCCACCAGAACCTCGCGCAGAATGCCGCCTTCCTTGTGTTGGACGACCTGGAGGTTGGTCGACGGCACGACGGTGCCGGGGGCAGAGGCGACCTCCTTGACCGTGGTCGCCGCCGCCCAGGCGATGATCGCGGCGACCAACAGACTGATCGTCAGCAGTCCGAGGCGGATCAGGGCGGACGGTCCCGATTCCTCCAGCACGATCGACTGCGCAAGATGCCGCGCCTGGCGGCTGGCCTGGGACGGGGCCGGACGCGGCTGTGAGACGGCGGCTTTGGTCATCGGTGCCCTTCCTTTCCGGCGGTCATTTCGGAGCATCCCGAAGCCGCGCGCGCACCTCGTCGGGCGCGCCGGCCAGCCGCAGATATCCGCTCTCCATCACCAGAACCCGGTCGGCGAGATCGAAGTGGCTGGGGCGGTGAGTGATGATGAAAACGGTGGCATGGGTGCGCATCTGCCGCACCGTGTCCATGAACCGGCGGTCGCCGTCGAAATCGAGGCCATTGACCGGTTCGTCGAACAGGTAGACCGGCGCGCGCTTCAAATAGGCCCGCGCCAGATTGAGCTGTTGGCGCAACGAGGCGGTCAGAAGCTCGGACCGGCCGTCGCCGATGCGCGTGTTCAGCCCCTCGGGCAGTGCGCCCACGTCCTCCAGGGCACCGGCCTGCTGCAGGGCCCAGCGCAGATCGGCGTCGCTCGCCGTCGGCTCCACCAGACGCAGGTTCTGCGCGATGGTGCCATAGAAGAAGGTCGGCTGCTGCGGCACGTAGGCGATGGCGTGCCGCAACTCGACGGGGTCCAGTTGTCGGATGTCCTTGTCGTCGATGCGCACCGAGCCGGCTTGAATCCGGTACAGGCCGGTAATCAGCTTGAAGATGGTGGACTTGCCGGAGCCGTTCGGGCCGGTGATGACAACCACCTCGCCGGGCTCGGCCACGAAACTGACGCCGACCAGGGCGGGATCCGCGCTGGGGGTGTAGCGCAGCGAGACCCGGGAGAACGCGACGCGCCCGCGCAGCCGCCGCAACGGGTGGGCCATGGCGCTCGGCTCGCGTTCCAGGGCCAGGGTCATCAGGGTGTTGATCTGGCGGATGGAGGCGCGGATCTGCTCGAACCGCGACAGAGACATGAACACGGTCTGCATCGGCGACAGGACGCGCCAGACCAGAATCATGGACGCGATCAGCGCGCCGGCGGTCATGCCGCCACCGAGCACCCCGAACACGCCCAGCGTCATGGCCGCCACCCCCGAGACCACGACGAGAATATGCGACAGCGTCTGCACGAGGTTCTGGGCCTGCGCGGTGCGGAAGCTGGCGGTGGCCGCGCGGGCCGAGATGGCGCGGAAGCGGTTCAGCCACACGGCCTCGGCGCCGGTCTGCTTGAGCGCGCGCATCTTGGTCGTGGTTTCGACCAGGAACTCCTGCCGGCGCGACCCGGCGCGCGCCGATTCCGTCACATTGCGCCGCACCACGGGGATCATCACCAGCCCCAGGAGAAGGAAACCGATCAGGGTGAACAGCGGCACCACGGCGATCCAGCCGCCCAGAATGGCCAGAACGATCACCGACACGATCATGAACGGCATTTCAAGGAAAGTGCTGGCCAGGGGACCGGTGAAGAACTCGCGCACCGACTCGAAGTCCTTGATGCGCGCCACCTGGGCGCCGATGGTGGCGCGCTCAGTAAACGACGGCGGCAGGTACAGAATGCGCTGGAACACGGCGTTGCCGACGATGGCGTCCAGCCGCCCGCCGACATAGGCCAGCATGCGCGCCCGCACCCCCCGCAACAGGGTATCGAAGCCAATGGCGATGCCGACGCCGACGGCGAACCAGCCCAGGGTGTCCAGGGCGCGCGCGCCCACGACTTTGTCATAAACGCCCATGACGAACAGGGGCGTGGCCAGCGCCAGAAGGTTCAGGATGGCGGTGATGGCCAGCATGCGCCACACCAAACCCCGGAAGCGCCGGGCCATCATCGAGAACCAACCGGCCCTCTGTCGCGCCGCCGCGCCCTGGTCCTCGCCCTCCAATGGCGTGAAGAAATAGGCGGTGCCGCCGCGCTTGGGACGCGACACCGGCCCCTCGGTCCCGGTGCCGCCGTCATAGGCGGTCACGGTGCCGTTCTCGATGGCCTGCACGACCATGGCGGCCCCCCGATGGGGCACGAACAGGCACGGCAGCAGGCGCGGATCGATGCGATTCAAGCGCACGCGCTCCGGCCGGCTGGAATAGTTCAGGTTGGCCATGGTGTTGCGCAGGCCGGTGATGTCGAGATCATCGGCGAAATGCGGCAGCGCCTCGGCCACGTGGCGCGGGTCACCCATCCAGTGCAGCGCGCGCAGCAACGGCACCAGACACGACGCCAGATCACTGCCGGCGGCGAAGCCGCCCAGCGCATCCAGGGTCAGCCGGGACAGCCTGGCGTGGTCGGCCCGGCGGGCCCACCCCGACGCCTTGGCAGCGTCCGGGGTCTCAGACGCGGAGGATTCCGGAGAGCGGGGCGCGGCCTGGGTCATGACGCGGTCCCTCCCTCAACGGAGCGAACCGGTACCGGCCCGCCTGTCCCCGCCGGGCGTGGCGTCAAGGTGCCGGCGCCGAGATCGTACACCTGATCGGCCATCCGCAGCAGCGACGGCCGGTGCGTCACCAGGACCAGGGTGCACTCGCCCTTCAGCGCCTCCAGCACCGCCCTCATGTCGGCATCACCGGCGCTATCGATGCCGGTGTTGGCCTCGTCGAACAGCACCACCCGGGGACGCGGCAGCAGGGCGCGGGCCACGGCGATGCGCTGGCGGATGCCGCGCGGCAACGTCTCACCCGCACTGTCGCCGACGATGGTGTCGTACCCCATCGGCAGACTGGCGATGATCGGCCCCAGCCCGAGCGCCTCGGCCTGGACGACGGCCGCCTCGCCCTTGCGGGCGTCGAACATGGTGATGTTGTCCAGGATGGACCCCCGGAACAACTCGCCAAGCTGCGGCAGATAGGCGATGTGCCGCTTGAGCCGATGCGGGTCATAGGTATCGAGCGGCACCCCATCCAACAGGATTTGGCCCGTCGCGGGCTTGAGCGCACCGCTCATCAGCGCGAGCAGGGTGGTCTTGCCGGAACCGTTGTCCCCGGAGATGCCGACGCATTCCCCCGGCGGCACCACGATGTTGAGATCGCGCAGCAGGGGCGGCCCGCCCTCGGCGAACCCGAACGCCACATCGCGCAGTTCAAGCCGGCCCTCGACGGCCTCGGGTTCGGGAAGACCGGGCTCGCTCTCGGGCTCCATCTCGAACACGGCGTGCAGGCGGCGCCGGGCCAGACGCACGGTCTGGAACCGCGTCCAGACGCCCAGCGCGCGCTGGATCGGTTGCAGGGAGCGCCCGGCCAGCAGGGTGCAGGCGGCCAGCGCGCCGACGCTCATGCCCTCGGCGACCACGATGGCGCTGCCCGCGCCGACGGTGGCGGCCATGGCGGCCTGTGAGAAGAAGGTCCCCAGCCCCATGGCCGTGGCGCTGGCCCGGGTGACCTCCTGGTTGGCGGCGCCGCTGCTTTCCTGAAGGCGTTCATAGCGGCGCATCATCTGCGCCTCCATGGCCATGGCCTTGAGGGTGTGGGCGCCCCCCAGCACCTCGATGATGAAGTTGACGCGCCGGTCGTCCACCGCCATGCGCCGGGCGATGGCGTCGCGCAGGCGTCCGCCCAGCGCCACCGCGAGGATGGCGAACACCGCCAGCAGCCCCAGCGGCACCAACACCAGCCAGCCGCCCAGCAACCAGATCACACCCAGATAGATCAGCGCGAAGGGCAGGTCCAACAGCGACAGCAGGGCCTGCCCGGCGTAGAAATCCTTGACGCTGGACAAGGCGCCCAGGCGTTCCAGATGAACACCGCTGCCCTCGCGCTCGAAGTCCTGAACCGGCGCCTCCAGAAGACGGCGCAGGGCGGCAACGCCGGTGTTGTGCTCGAAACGGGCGCCGACCCAGCCGGTCATGTAGGACCGACCCAGCTTCAACAGAGCCTCCAGCACCAGCGCGCCGCCGATGCCGAACACAAGCAGGGCGAAGGTGCTCAGGGCCTCGTTGGGAATGATGCGGTCGTAGACCTGAAGCAGAACCAGCGGCAGCATCAGCGTCAGCAGGTTCATGAACAGGCTGATGACGACCAGTTCAGGCAGAACCTGGCCCAGGGTGGAATAGTGCCGGGGCTTGTCCCGCCGCCGCCGGTGGCCGCGCGAGGCGGGCTGTTGGCGCGGTCGCGCGGGTGGAGCGGCCGTTGTCGTCTGCTGTGCTTCCATGGTTCCGGACATCGCTTCCCAGTCGCGTTCGGGCAAGCGCCGCGCCCCCGCCCCCGCCAGATCGCGCGCACGCAAACAATCCCGCTGATTGGCGACGATCGACCCTCCCACTGTCGCCGGAAATCGTTAAAACTTGGCAAACCAAGCAAGGAACCCAAATGAAAGATAAGTGTCCGGAACGTCGTTTCTATTTCCTATTGTATATGGAATCCAGGCGGCAATGTCGCCTCCATTGGTGGTGCCATCAGGGTCCGCACCCATGCTATTGCATACATCGCCCAAACGCCGTACAGCGGTACCCGCACCCGCACCCCGATCCGTCCGTGACTGGCCCACCCCTTCGTTACATCGAGCGATATCTTGATCGTCTCCGCCAGCTACCGCACCGACATTCCGGCCTTCTATGCCCGCTGGTTCCTGGAGCGGTTGGCGGCGGGGGAGGCGTGGGTGGTCAATCCCTACGGCGGGCCGCCGTCGCGGGTGTCGCTGGCCCCGGGGGCGGTGGACGGCTGGGTGTTCTGGACCCGCAACCCGCTGCCGTTCATGGGGGCGCTTCAGGCCGTGGCGGATTGGGGCGAGCCCTTCGTCATGCAGATGACGGTGCTCGGCTATCCCCGGGCGCTGGACGTCTCCGTCATCCCGCCCGAACGAGCACTCGCCGCCATGCGCGAAGTGCGCGACCGGTACGGCCCGAAGGCCGTGGTCTGGCGCCACGACCCCATCGTCTTCAGCGACCTGACGCCGGCCGCGTGGCACCGCGAAACCTTCGCCCGCCACGCCCGGGCGCTGCGCGGCGTGGTGGACGAGGTGGTGGTGTCGGTGATGCAGGTGTACGCGAAAAGCCGCCGCACCCTGGACCAGCGGGCGGCGCGGCACGGCTTCGCGTGGCGCGACCCGCCGGACGACGAGAAGCGGGCGCTGCTCGACGATCTGGCCTCCATCGCGGCCGGGGAGGGGCTGCGGTTCTCGCTGTGCGGACAGGAGGGCCTGCGCGCCGGCCTGCCGGGAGTGGAGGCGGCGGCCTGCATCGACGCGGCGCGGCTGTCGGCGATCGCCGGCCGGCCCATCGCCGCGCGGCCCAAGCCGCACCGGACGTGCGCCTGCGCCGAAAGCCGCGACATCGGCGCCTATGACACTTGCCCGCACGGCTGCGCCTACTGCTATGCCGTGCGCAACCAGGACCTCGCCAAGCGGCGCCACGCCGAGCACGACCCGGCGGCGCCGTTCCTGGACCGGAGGACACAGCCGCCGCTCCCGCCCGCGCCCGAGACGGAGACCCAAGGGCGCCTGTTGTAAGCCGGGCCTGTATTCAGGTCAGCCCTGGGGGCATCGCATGACCTCTGTACGGGCCGCGTGTCGCGCTTGGCGTATGATCCGATCCTTCAAGGACAAGCGATCGGCCGCGTTCGCCCGGGGCCATCCGGTCCCGGCGTTTCAGTCGGTCGCTCACCAGGTCATACGAAGTCGGTTTAATCCGTTCCGGTTCGGTGAGCGCTGGCCGTCTCCTCCCCCCTTCGGAGGAGGTTGGGAGGGGGGCGGAGCGCCGGGCGCGGGGCCGGTACCGACCTGACAGTTCGACATTAGTACAAATGGTCCGTCGCGGAATGGGGGGTGGCGGCATGGATCCGTTCGGACGGAGGTGGTTTGCATACTGGACCTTTGCATGGCAGGCATGACGAGCCATCGCTGGATCGCATATCGGGTGCGTCCCATGTTTTCGACGACGGGACCTTATCGACGTCTCCCGTCGTCGTTGGGCAGGCCGCGACGGAACCGACTCCCTTCGGACGTCCGTTTTGTCAGACGAAACTGCCGGATCATCAAATGCTTAAGGCCACATCACACAGACACGTCAGGGCCAAGCGTCGGGTCCAATTTCACGTGAACGGCTCGATTTAACGGCCGGAGACAGGCCCGGGAGGACCGTCCGCCAGCAACCGGAAATGACTGGATTCAGACATGATTGCGCTTTTGGATTGCATCGCGTTGAGCGGCGCCATATCGGAAGAAGTGGTCGCCATCGCCATGCACGAAAACCTCCCGCCGATCCTGGCCGCCGCCCTTGCCCATCACACCCTCACACAGCCGACGGGCACGGTGGTCATTCGGGAAATGATCCTGGATGAGTACGGCCGCGCCACCGCCAAGGGAGACCTCGCGTACGCGGACCGGCTCGCCGCCCTGTTCGCCGAGGCGGACGAGTAGGGCGAACCGCATGGCATTGGGCCGGCAGCATCGGTCCAATGTCATGCGGGGTGCGGCCCTACCCCCGCCCCTCCTCCACCGCGTGGCAGGCGACCAACGCGCCGTCGTCCTGGGGCAGCGCCTTCGGCACCTCGGCCGAGCAGCGGGTGTTGGCCAGCGGACAGCGGTCATGGAACACGCACCCCGACGGCAGGTTCATGGCCGACGGCACCTCGCCGGGCAGGCCGGGCGGCTGCATCTCCTCGGTCGAGACGCGCGGAATGGCGGACAGCAGGATCCGCGTGTAGGGGTGGCGTGGGCGCGCGAACAGCGTCGCCGTCTCCGCCAGCTCGCACAGCGTGCCGAGATACATCACCCCCACGCGGCTGCCGAAATGGCGCACGACGGACAGGTCATGGGTGATGAACAGATAGGTCAGGTCGTGTTTCTCGCGCGTGTCCATCATCACGTTGAGGACCTGCGCCTGAATGGACACGTCCAGGGCCGAAATCGGCTCGTCGGCGACCACCAAATCCGGATCGACCATCATCGCCCGGGCAATCGAAATGCGCTGGCGCTGGCCGCCGGAGAACTCGTGCGGATAGCGCTGGCCCCAGCCGGGATCGTTGCCGACCGAGACCATCACCCGCTCGACCCGCTCCTTGACCTCGGCATCCGACAACGCGGGAAAGTGGAAGCGCACTGGTTCCTCCAGCGTCTGCTGGACGGTGCGGCGCGGGTTCAGCGACGCATAGGGGTTCTGAAAGATCATCTGCATGCGGCGATGAAACGGCCTGCGCGCCTTGTGCCTGAGCGCATCGATCCGCGTGCCGTCGAAGTGGATTTCGCCCTCGGTGGGGTCCAGCAGGCCCATGATGACCCGCGCCAGGGTGGACTTGCCACACCCGGACTCGCCCACCAGACAGAACGCCTCGCCGCGCCGGACGGCGATGGAGACATCGTTGAGCGCCTTCACCATCGGCCGTTCGCGTTGCAGGAAGTGCCCGCCCAGGTCGAAGTGCTTGACGATGCCCCGCGCCTCCACCAGCGGGGGGGCGGTCGCCGTGTCGGGCGTCGGTGTCGTTGCCGCGTGTCCCATCATGCCGCCGCCCCCGCGATCAAGTCATCGGCCCGCACGCACCGCACCCGGTGTCCGTCGAAATCGTCCAGCGGCGGCACGGCGGCGCGGCAGCGGTCCTGGACGAAGTCGCAGCGCGGATGGAACGCGCAGCCCTCGGGGATGGCGTTCAGCGACGGCATGCCACCCCGGATCTGGTTCAGCCGCGCGCCCGGCGTGCCCTCGCCCGGCAGCGCCGCCAAAAGGCCCCGGGTGTAGGGATGCACCGGGTCATGAACGACGCGCGCGGTCTGCCCGGTCTCCACCACCCGGCCAGCATACAGCACCACCACCCTTTGCGTGACCTGCGAGACCACGGCGAGGTCGTGGGTGATCAGGATCAGCCCCACCCCGTGGGTTTTGCACAGGGCCAGCATCAGGCTCATGATTTCCGCCTGGATGGTGACGTCCAGCGCCGTGGTGGGTTCGTCGGCAATGATCAGCGCCGGCTCGGTCAACAGCGCGATGGCGATCACCACGCGCTGGCGCATACCGCCGGAGAGTTCGTGCGGATACGAGGCCATGCGGTTTTCCGGCGAGGGAATCTTGACCTCGCCCAGGCGGGCGATGGCGATGCGCTTCGCCTCGGCGTCGGAGATGTCACGGTGGGCCTTCAGGGTCTCGACCATCTGCGTGCCGATGGTCAGAACCGGGTTCAGCGTCATCATCGGATCCTGAAAGATCATGCTGATCCGGTTGCCGCGCACCGACCGCATCTGCTGGCGGTTCAGCTTGGTCAGGTCCCGACCCTCGAAGGTGATGGAGCCCCCGCCGATCCGCCCCGGGCGGCTGAGCAGGTTCAGAATGGCGAACGCGGCCACGGACTTGCCGGCGCCGGATTCGCCGACAATGCCCAGGCGCTCGCCCTTGTCCACGGTGAAGCTGACGGAATCGACCGCCGTCAGGGTGCCGTGCCGGGTGGGGAACTCGACCACCAGATCACGCACGTCCAGCAGAGGCATTCAGGAAAGTCCTTCGTGGTTTCGGCCGGAAAGTGGCCCCGGACCGTGCCCGGGATCTCTTTGGATATTGGGTCGCCACGCTCCCCCAGAACCTCGCGGAATGCAATATCCTGATTCGCGGGACCAGATCCGTTCGCCGCTCGACCCCCGATGCGCCAGCCGTTACCGTTCCGATGCTGTGAGGCAGTCGCCCAAAAAAGGAGAAAACGCACATGGTTCTGGAGCCAATCGACCGCGACATCTGGATGGTGGACGGCTCCATCGTCAGCTTCTACGGGCTCCCCTATCCCACCCGCGCCGTCATCGTGCGGTTGCCGGACGGCGGGCTGTGGGTGTGGTCGCCGGTGGCGCTGACCGATCCGCTGCGGGCCGCTCTACAGGACCGGGGGCCGGTGACCCACCTCGTCAGCCCCAACGCGCTGCACCACCTGTGGCTGGCCGACTGGACGGCGGCATGGCCGCAGGCCACGCTCTGGGGTCCGCAATCGTTGATCCGCAAGCGCCCCGACCTGACCTTCGCCCCGGCCCTGGAGGACGCACCGCCGCCGGCCTGGGCCGACATCATCGATCAGGTCTGGCTGCGCGCCTCCCCACTGCTGGACGAGATCGTCTTTTTTCACCGGCCCTCGCGCACCGCGCTGATCACCGACTACTCCCAGGCCTTCACCGAGTCGTTCCTTGAGGCACACTGGAAGCCCTGGCAACGCTGGCTCATCCGTCTGGCGCGGATGACCGAGGGCCATGGTCGCGCGCCCCTCGAACTGCGCCTGACCACGCTGAACCGGCGGCGCGCGCGCGACAGCATCCGCCGCGTTCTCGACTGGAACCCGGAGCGCGTCGTGCGCGCGCACGGTACCTGTCCGATGCGAGATGGCCGCGCCGACCTGGAGCGCGCGTTCGCGTGGGTTCTGTAACGCCCCGACCCTCTGCTTTGGGTTGCTCAGGTCAGCAAACCCCAACCATGCGGGGCGTCACGATCCCCGCCGCTCTCCCCAACAGCCCCTCCAGCAGCGCCGCGAAGGAGACCAGCGCCGCCTCGGCACGCGGCGGGGCCATCAACTGCAGCCCCACCGGCAGCCCGGCCGCCGTGGTGCCGCACGGAATCGAGATCACCGGACATCCGGTCAGGGTCAGGGTGTAGGTGATGCCCAGCCAGTCCACGTAAGTGTCGAGCGCATGGTCGCCAACGGCCTTGACGTACCGCTGTTCGACGGGAAACGGCGGCACCATTGTGGTCGGGCAGGCGAGCAGGTCATGGGTTTCGAAGAACGCGGCCACGCGCGCCGACAGCGCCGCGCGCCCGCGCTTCGCCGTCGAGAGGGTGCCCTGGGTCTGGGCCATGCCTCGCTCGATGTTCCACACCACCTCCGGCTTCAGGCGGTCGCGGTGGGGCTCCAACAGCGGACCCAGGGTGGTGACGAAGGCCTCTGCCCGCAGGGCGTGGAACATCTCCGGGGCTCTCGAAAAATCGGGGCAGGCGTCGTCGACCGCCACCCCCGCGTCCTCGTACCGGCGCACGGCGGCGGCGCAGACGGCGACGATCTCCGGGTCCACGGGCCACAGCCCCAGGTCGGGGCTCCAGCCGACGCGGCGCGGCGCCTGGGGACGTTCGGCGGCGGCGAGGAACGCCGTCTCCGGCGCCGGCAGCGCCAGCGGATCGGTCGGTGCCGCGCCGGCCATGGCATCCAGCAACAGGGCGCAGTCGGCCACGTCGCGGGCCATGGGACCTCCGACCGCCAGCGGGTCCCACGGATCGGCGGTGGGGCCACGCGCCACCCGGCCGGGGCTGGGCCGCAGCCCGACCACCCCACAGAACGCCGCCGGAATGCGCAGCGAGCCGCCCATGTCGGACCCGGTCGCCAGCCACGCCATGCCGGTGGCCAGCGCCACCGCCGACCCGCCGGATGAGCCGCCACAGGTCAGGCGTGTGTCATGCGGATTCCGCGTTGCCCCGAAGACCTCGTTGAAGGTGTTGCCGCCGGCCGCCCATTCCGGCGTGTTGGTCTTGCCCAGGATCACGCCGCCGCGCCGTTCCAGCGTTTCGACCAGCACATCGGAGCGATCCGGCACATGGTCGGCGAACAGCGACGAGCCGTAGGTGGTCCGCACCCCGGCGACGTCCGTCATGTCCTTGATGAGCACCGGCAGCCCGGCCAGCCAGCCCGGCCCGGCCACGTCCATACCGGCCGGATCGTCCAAGAGCCGGCGGGCGGCGGCACGGGCGCGGTCCTCGCACAGCGTCGGAACGGCCTTCACGGCGCCATCGACGGCCGCGTGGCGGGCCATCGCGGAGTCGATCACCTCCGGCGGCGACACCTCGCCACGCTTCAGCAGGGTCACCACCTGCCGCGCGGACAGACGGATGAGATCGTCGGACATGAGAGCCTCCGGGGCCAAGCGAGCACGCAGCCCGCATCGTGCCGCACCCTTCGGCCCCTGTCACCACCGGCCCCTCCGGTCATCCCAAGACAGCCGCCACGACGGCCTCGGGGGCATCCTCCTGCACGATATGGCCAGCCCCAGGAACCCGGGTGAAGCTGCGCGCGTTCAGCAGCCCGGCGAGCTGTTCGCCCTGCGCCACGGGGATGAAGGTGTCCCGCTCGCCCCACACCAGATCGACCGGGCAGGCCGTGGCGCCGTAGCGCGGCATCAACTCCTCGATGCAGCGAATGTCGGACTGAGCGATCTGCCGGTAGAACGCCGCCTGACCGACCTCGCCGCGCCACGGCGCCGCGTAGGTCTGAAAGGCTTCCTCGTGCAGGGGACGCGCCGCCGCCTGTTGGGCGTAGGCGCGGAACAGGGCCTCGTGGGCATAGGCGGGCATGCCGGCGAAGGCGGCCTCGTGGTCCCGCACATGTGCGAAGAAGGGCGATCCGGAGGGCAGCACGGCCACCGCGTCCATCAGGATCAGGCGCGCATACCGCAGACCGTGCAGGAAATAGCCGCGCAGCGCGGCCAGGCCGCCGAAGTCGTGCCCCACCACCGTCGGCCGCTCCAGGCCCCAGTGCTCGAACAGCGCCGCCAGAAGGTCCCCCTGGACGCCCGGGGAGACGTCCTGGCCGTCGAACTTCTCCGACTGGCCGCAGCCGATCATGTCGAAGTAGTAGACGGCGTGGTGCCGAGCCAGCCAGGGGACGACCGCACGCCACGCCTGTGCCGACCAGGGAAAGCCGTGGATCAGGACGATCGGGTCGCCCTCGCCCAGGCATCCCCAGGCGACGGACTGGCCGTTGTGATGGAACGTGTGATCGAGCGGCAGCATGTGGCGGTCCTCCGTGAAACCTGTTATTATGCGTTTTCAGGTTACGGGCCCGATGATCCCGCTTCAACCCCTTTTGTGCAAAATAACGGTTACAGGTGCGTATGCAGAGCTGGGAACTTCACGGGCTGATCGGCGGGCATGTGGTGCTGGACTTCGTCAACACCATCAACGACGAACTCAAGACGCGGGACCGCAACGCGCTGCCAGACTGGCCCGCCGCGCTCGCCTGGGCGGAGCTTGCCGGCGTGCTGGACGATGCGGAGCGGGCGTGTCTGGGCGCACCGCGTCCGGACGAAGACACAGACCGGGAGCTTGGCGCCCTGATCGCGTTTCGGGAGTCGTTGTGGCGGGTGCTGAGCGCCGTCGCCGCGGACCGGGCCCCGGAAGGCGCGGATCTGGACGCCGTGGCCGGAACGGTGCGGTGGGGCCTGGATCAGGCCACGCTCGCGTCCTCGGACCGGGCGTTCCGGTGGACGGTCCCGGTGGAGTCGGCCGGCGTGGCCACGGTGCGCGCCCGGCTGGCGGTGGCGGTGGCCGAGTTTCTGGAGCGTGGCGACCTCGGGCGGTTGCGCGAGTGCGGCCGCTGCACCGGCCTGTACCTCGATCACGGACGCGGCAGCGGGCGCCGCTGGTGCATCATGGAGGTCTGCGGCAACCGCGCCAAGGCGGAACGGTTCCGGAAGAAGCGGTGAGAGAGGTGGCGCGTCTGTGCCTTACACCTCCGCCGATCCGTCAGCAATGGCGCGCAGGGCGTCGGGCTGGCGGATGCTGACGGAGCTGGGATTCGGCAGGTCGATCAGCCCCTGGCGCTTGAACCAGGTCATGGCGCGGCTGACGGTCTCGACGGTCAGGCCGATGTGATCGGCGATGTCCGTCCGTCCCATCGGCAGTGCCAGCGGCGACCAAGGATCGCCGCGCCGCCGCGCCCGCTCGGCCAGTCCGAGCAGGAAGGTCGCCACCCGCTCGCGCGCGGTCTTGCGCCCCAGCAGCAGCACATGGTCATGGAAGTACGCCAACTTGGCGGTCATGCGGCCCATGATGCGGTGCTGCACCTCCGGCGCGGTTTCCGCCAGTTCGTTCAACCGCCGCATGGGTAGGCGGCACACACCCACCGGCGTGATAGCCTCGGCCGAGTAGGCGTAGGTGCCGTCGAGGCAGAACCCGAACATGTCGCCGCGAAAGAAAAAGCCGGTGATCTGTCGGCGTCCGTCGGGCATCAGCTTGTAAACCTTCAGAGCACCGGACACGACACTGTAGACGGCGGCGCCGGGATCGCCCTCGCGGAACAGCGTGTCATGCGGCTCGAAACGCTGGGTGCACTGAACCCGGGACAGCCGCGAGACGATGCGGGCCGCGAAGCCGTCGCAGAAGGCCAGGGCGCCCAGGTCGCAGTGACCGCAGGGGCCGCGCGCGACCTCGGCCGGGCGGGGGCACGCGACGGCGGAGGCGCCATCGGCGGGCAGGGTTTCGCGCAGGGGTACGACGGAGGAACGGGGCATGATCGGGTCTCCCAGTCGCCGAACCCCCCTCCATCACGGTTCGGCCATCTTGATGCAGATCAACGTATATCAACGCCCTCTGATATGCCAAGCCCTCTTTGGACGCGTCGCCGGGTTCGGTCGGTCGCCTGTCCTACGGTTTGGCGGGCGGGCCGTCATTCCCGTCCTCGTCGTCGAACAGAATCCGGTGCGCCGCGCCGTCCAGGTCGTCGAACTGGCCACTGCGCAGCGCCCACAGGAACGCCGCCAGACCCGCCAGCCCGAGCAGCAGCGCCATGGGAATCAGGAACAGCAGGGCGTTCATGGGCGGGACTTCCGGGTCCGGGTCAGACGCATTGCATTGGTGGTGACCACCAGGGACGAGGTACTCATGGCCACGGCGGCGATCAAGGGGGTCACCAGCCCGGCCAGGGCCAGGGGCACCGTCACGGCGTTGTACAGCAGCGCCAGCGCCAGATTCTGCCGAACCAGCCGGTCGGCGCGGTGCGCGGTCTCCAGAGCCTGAAGCACGGGCGCCAGCCGGTCGCCCTGGAACACCAGGTCGGCGGCGGTCTGGCTGATGTCGATGGCGCTGGCCGGAGAGGCCGAGACATGCGCGGCGGCCAGCGCCGGCGCGTCGTTCAGTCCGTCGCCCACCATCAGCACCCGCCGACCCTGGTCGCGCAGCGCCGCCAGCCGGGCCAGCTTGTCGCCGGGGGCGCAGCCGCCCCGCCATGTCTCGATTCCGGCGTCCGCCGCCACCCGGGCGACCGTCTCCGGGCGGTCGCCGGACAGCAATTCCACCGCCAGCCCCCGGGCCTTGAGCGCATCCACCACCTCGGCGGCGTCGGGACGCAGAGGATCGGCGAACCTGAAGCGCACCGGCGCCCGATCCCCCACCCGCAGCCACAGTTCGGGACCAAGAAACCCCGCCCCAACCCTCCCCATTTCCTGGGGAGGGAGTTCGGCCGGTGTCCGCCGCTCGGACTCCTCGTCCGTGGAATCTATTGGATTCGCACAACTCTTGTTTTGGTCGTCATTGCCAGGAGCGAAGCGACGAAGCAATCCAGGGCGGATATCGCGCTTCTCGCCCTGGATTGCTTCGCCCGCGTCAATGGACGCGGGCTCGCAATGACGGATCATACCACTGCCGGAACTGCGGTCTCTGGCTCGGTCAGCTAAGGAGTGTGAACTCGATAGCCCCATGGACCGGGGGCGGTTGGGAGGAGTTTCAAGCGCTGGGCGCCGTCCACTGGATGTGGTCCCCAGGGTGCCCCCGACGCCCGGCTTCGCGACTCCACAGAACGCCGCCGAACCCAGCCGCGTCGGGCCTTCCGGGTCGTCCCAGGATAGCCCCTCTCCCGGGTGTTCGCGGACACCGGATACCGCCGGAGCGGCGGGACACGCGCCGGCCAGGGCGCGGGCCAGCGGATGGCGGCTGCTCGCCGCGCCTCCGGCGGCGCGGCGCAGGTCGTCGTCCGTCCACTCCGCCGCGTCGCTCTCCAGGGTCGGGCGCCCCAGCGTCAGGGTGCCGGTCTTGTCGAACACCACGGTGTCGGCCTCGGTCAGGCGTTCCAGCGCCGTGGCCGCCTTCAGGAACGTGCCGGCCTTCAGCAGGCGGCCGCTGGCGATCACCTGCACCACCGGGACGGCCAGCGCCAGCGCGCACGGGCAGGTGATGATGAGCACCGCCGCCGCGATCAGCAGCGCCTCCTGCCACGCCAGCCCCCCGACCAGCCACCAGCCCAGGAACGCCGACAGGGCCAGCGCATGCACCACGGGCGCATACAGCCGCGCCACCCGGTCGGCCAGCGCCACCATGCGGGCGCGGCCCTGCTCGGCCACCTCCATCATGCGCACGATCTCGGCCAGCAGGGTGCGCTCGCCCACCGCGTCCACCCGCACATGCAGCGGCGCCGACAGGTTCAGCGTACCGGCGAAGACGCGGTCCCCCGGGCCGGCGCGGGCCGGCATGGTCTCGCCGGTGATGAGGCTGACATCCAGATCGCTCAGCCCCTCGGACACGGCGCCGTCCACGCCGACGCGCTCGCCGACCGCGACCAGCACCGTCCCGCCCACCGGCACCTCGGCCGGCCGCACCGAGCGGATGCGGCCGTCCGGCTCGATCAGGGTGACCGGCGCCCCACCCAGAGCCAGCAGCCGCCCGGCCGCCGAGCGCGCCCGGCCACGCGCCCGGCTGTCCAGGAAACGGCCGATCAGCAGGAAGAACAGCAGCATCACCGCCGCGTCGAAATAGGCGTGCGGGCCGCCGCGGGCGGTCTCCCACAGGCTCATGCCGGCGGCGAGCAGGACCGCCAGAGTGATGGGCACGTCCATGTTGGCGCGCCCGGCGCGTAGCGCGGTCACGGCCGAGCGGGCGAAGGGCCGGATGCCGTAGCCGATGGCCGGAATGGCGATCAGCGCCGACAGCCAGTGCATCAGGTCGCGGGTGGCGGCGTCCATGTCGGCGCCGAACCACACCGAGACCGAGAACAGCATAATGTTACCGGTGGCGAATCCGGTCACCGCCATGGCCCGCAAGAGCGACCTCTCGGTGCGGTCGGTGTCGCGGTCCACGGTGGCCGGGTCATAGGGAACGAGCCGGTAGCCCACGGTCAGCACCGGGTCCAGCACCCGCCGCGCCCCCAGGTCTGGCGCCTCGCCCTCGCCCGGCTGGGGCGTCCAGCGCAGCGACAACCGGCGCGTCGTCATGTTGACGCGGGCGTGGGTCACGCCGGGCTGCATGGTCAACAGGCGCTCGATCAGCCAGACGCAAGCGGCGCAGTGCAACCCCTCCACCAGAAGCGACAGACTGACCTCACCTTGGTCCGTGGGCGTGACATGCACGGCGTAATCGGGAATGGCGTCGTCGGCGTCCGGCTTCAGCGCGCGGACGGCCGGATCCAGGCAGCGTTGGTCGTAATAGCGATCCAGACCCAGGCCGTTGACGAGCCCGAATGCAGCCTGGCAGCCGGCACAGCAGAAGCCGGGATGGCCGGCGGCGGCGGCTGTATCGGGGTCGAAGGGATCGCCGCAGTGCCGACACGCACCGTCCGTGTCCGGGTCGGGCGCAGCCAAGACGGCTACTCCACCAGCAGCCGGCGGCGCAGCCGAAAGACGTCCTCGCCCCGGCGGGCGCTGACCACCACATCCCACTGTCCGGGCTTGGCGAACGTCAGGCGGGTTTCATAGAGGCCCGGCCCAACCGCCCGCAGGGGCAGCGTCTGGTCCAGGCCCTGTTCGGTCGGACGGCGGACCGTGGCGGTTAGACTGAGACCGTCGAGCGGGCCCCCCTCGGCTCCCCGGCCATCGGCGCGCAGGGTGGCGACTCGGGAAAGGCCGTCGGGCTCCAGAGCTTCGACGGCGGCGAGATCCAGATCCCAGGTCCATCCCAGGGCGGCCTGAGCCTCTTCCTCGGCAACCCGATCGTTGTAGGCCAGTCCCTCGACATAGGCCTGTTTGGTGGACAGTCCGGAGAAACTGGATAGCGCGAAATACAGCATGGCGCCGTTCGCGGCCAGCACGACCGCGAACCCGGCCACAAACGTATAGGGAATCCACCAGCCGCGCTGGCGGTGCGCGTTTTCCGCCTGGGGCGGTGTCCTGCTCATCGGCCGACCGACTTCATGATGAGCGTCCCGTCATCGTCACTGGTCCGGGGCTTCGCACCGCCCGGACACACCGCGAGGAGATCAGGTCCCCAGCGCCTTCACCCGGGCGGAGAGGCGGGAGATCTTGCGCGCGGCCGTGTTGCGGTGCAGCACGCCCTTGGTCACGCCGCGATGGATTTCCGGCTGCGCGGCACGGAAGGCGGCGCGGGCCTGCTCCGCGTCACCGCTGGCCACGGCCGTTTCCACCTTTTTGATGAACGTGCGGATGCGGCTGATGCGCGAATGGTTGATTTCGGTACGGCGCGCGTTGCGACGAATTCGCGTCTTTGCCGACTTATGATTGGCCATGGGTGCTCGCGTTCCCTGCGCTCAAAGACATTCGGTGATGAGTGGCGGTTCGGGGCCGTCGTCCCGATAGGGGGGCGGCCGGCACAAAAACAGACGAAACGCCCCGCGAGCCTGCACTCCCAGGGTCGGTCGCCCCATCCGGAAGGCGCGGTTTATACGCCCACCGGCGCGCGCCGTCAACCTCATGATCGCGGCTTGACACCACCCGAGGAGCCGAGGCGCCGCCTATTCTCTCCTGATCAGAAAAGATCGCCCCGAAAATCAGTCGAGCCATCGTTTCGCGCGAACCTTCAGGATCATGCACTTTCCCTGATGGCGTCTTCCGTGTATCCTTCTGGCCTGAGTTGTGTCGCTGCGGCTTTGATAAACTTGGGAGGATTGAGTGTCCGTGCCGTCCGATCCCTTGGCGCGTTTCACCCTGTTCGAGGAGACGGCTCCCGACGTCCGACAGCAGTTGGCGACGCTGTGTTATCACCGCTCGTTCGCGCCGCGTCAGATGATCTGTGACGTCAGCAGTCCGGGGCACGACGTCATGTTCATTCTGGAGGGCAGCGTCTCCATTTCAAGCTACTCAAGCAGTGGCCGCGAGACTTCTTTCGCGCACCTTGAGGCCGGCGACTACTTCGGGGAAATCGCCGCCATCGACGGGTTGCGCCGGTCCGCCACCGTGACCGCGCGAACCGGTGTCGCTCTGCTTGTCATGCCGGGCGACAGCTTCCGAGCGCTTCTCCGGCAGCACCCCGCCATCGCCTGGCGGGTCATGTTACGGATGACCGAAGTGATCCGGAGCGCCAACGAGCGGGTGCAGAGTTTCTCCACCCAGAGCGTGACTCAACGCGTCTGTCAGGAGTTGCTCAACCTGTGCAAGCCCAGTCAGGCGGTCCGTGGTGCCTTCATCGTCTATCCGGTGCCGACACAGGCCAATCTCGGCGCCCGCATCGGCGCCAGCCGCGAGACGGTGGCCCGCGTATTGCTTGACTTGGCCCAGGACGGCATCATCAGCCGCAAGGGGCGCACCCTGACCATTCCGAACCGCGAACACCTTGAGGCGTTGGTCGAGGGCCTGCGCGGCGGCGCACAAGCCCGGGTGGCCTGATCCGGGATCACCTCAGGATCGTGACATGTCGGTAAGTTGGCAGGGTTCGATTCGATCCTCGAACAGGATTCCCGAAACGCTCCCTTTGTGTCATGATGCGCGGGCGATTTTGACGGTATCGGTTGCCTCATGAGCGATTCAGCGGACCCGACCAAGCCCGATGCTCCCGAGACACCTCCGCCTGTCACCGCGCGGCAGGAAACGGTGGAGTTCGAGCACTATTTCTTCAAGAAGGTGGAGGATATCTACTTTCGGCTTGACCCGGCGTCCAAACAACCGCTCGCCATCGTGAGCCTGGGCGCCGAGGAGGTCAGCCTGTCCTTCGCTGGCATCCAGAAGGAATTCAACATCCCCTCCGACAGCCACGACGGCGCCCTGCTGGCGCTCATGGCCAAGGGTCTGAATTTCGTCAAAGGGTTGCGCATCGGCGATCCGATCCCCAAGGAGATCCTGAGCGGCGATCCCTCCTGGGAGCCCAAGACAAAACACCGTCAGATCGCCTACAACCGTCTGGCCGTGCAGATTCTTGGCTGGCTGTCGGGCGACGAGCATATCATCACCAATCCCGACGAGCTGGTGCAGGTGGCCGGCGATTCGACCTTCCGCAAGCAGGTCAACGAGGCTTTCGGCGAGGCGGCCCGCAGCCTCGGCCTTCCCAGCAAGGAGCACGTCACGCACCTCATCGAGGACTTGTCCCACGAACTGTCCTACATTGAGGCGTTACGAGACGAATTCACAACCATTCAGCGCGCGTACGATAAGGCCAAGGGCCTGCGGAAGGCCTACGCCGGTGAGCGCAGCCAGTTGACGACCGTGGACTCCCTGCTGCGCCTGTTCAACAGCGCGATCGAGGACTTCGGCGAGCGTTTTGAAACCGTCGATGCCCAAACCGGCGAGATCATGTCCGCGCTGAAGAACCTGGATACCGTCAAAGCCTACCTCAAGGAACACCGCAACGAATTGCGAACCCGCTTGGTGGTCTGGGATGACATTCTCCTCAAGTGGTTTGAGCAACCCATGAGGGCGGGCCGGGACATGGAAGACCTTATGGCGGAGACCTATCGCTTCCTCGCCCCGCGTTATATGCCGGTCGACAAATGGGTGATGATGACCCAGTTGCAGGACACGGTGAAGCGGGCGCCCCTCAAGTCGACGGACATCCGGAAGGACAAGGAGAAGGTCAAGTATATTGGTGGCCGGATGTCTTGGTCATGACACTGCCCGACCAACAGGATCTTCTGCTCAGCTGACCTTGTCGAAGGCGAAGTTGTCGGCGTAGCTCTTCAACTGGTGGGTCCGCGCCGTCGCTTCCTGCACCCGCACGGCCCAACCGTTGCGGCGGGCGTGCGCCACGGCCTCCTGCTTACTGGGAAAGGTCAGGCGCACCTGGCCCGTCGTGGTCCCCTGGCCGACCCAGCCCATCAGGGCGTCGTTGCGCTGGGGGCGATCCGGTTCGAACTCCAGCACCCATCGCCGAGAATTGCCGCGTCCGGACTGCATGGCGGACTTCGCGGGCTGGTAGATTCGCACGGTGCGGGTCATGTCTGGCCTCTTCTCGGTTCGTTGACGGGCCTGCCGGTGACGGGCGACAGCGGACGGATGCAGACAGCCGCCATCAGGGCTGGTCGGGGCGAGAGGATTCGAACCTCCGGCTTCTAGCTCCCAAAGCTAGCGCTCTACCAGGCTGAGCTACGCCCCGATGCACTGACGCGACCCTTTGATCTAGCCGCTCCGGGGAGCCGGGGCAAGAGTCACAGATCCGTCCCGCAGGGCAATCGGGTGAATGCACTGTTGACGAAATGCGAAACGTCGTAGGGCGGGTTCGCGCCGAAGGCGCAACCCGCCGCATCGCCGCCACGCGGCGGATTGCCCCGCTTCGCGGGGCGAATCCGCCCTACCTTAACAAAAGTTGGTGGGGCGTTTCGCCACACGGCACACGCCCCCCGCGTCTTTGCGACCACACACCCGTTCACCCGATTGCCCTAATCCGTCCCGGCGTCCGGGGCGGTGTTGCCGAACAGGGCATGACGCACCTGATCGCCCACCTCGATGCCCAACAACCGGCACGTGCCCGCCCTCAGTTCCAGGACGGCCCGGATCGGTCCCCGGGCCGTGATGGTCTCCTCCGACAGAGGCGTGGTATCGGCCGCGATCCGCCAGATGCGGCCATCGCTTTCCAGAAACAGGATATCGAGCGAAAGGTATGTGTTCTTCATCCAAAACGCGCGCGGGCCGATGCCCCCGAAATCAAACAGCATGCCATGGTCCGGCGCCATTTCCCGCCGGTACATCAGGCCGCGCGCGCGCTGCGTCGGCGTGCGGGCAATCTCGACGGTGAAATCATACCGACGCCCGTCGTGCGTGACGATCTCCACCCCGTCGACCTCGAAAGCCACGGGCGCGGCGGCACGGGCGTCGACCCCGGACCCCAGAACCGACAGCGCGACAACCGCCGCCACGAGAACCCTCGCCGCCACAGCCCCCCACGGCGACCGGTGAACAAAGGAGCGGGAAACAGCGGCGTAACCAGTCATGGGATCGGGCTCCGATTTTCGACAGGGCGGGACAGACCGACTATACTCCGCCTCGAGGTTGTCAGGACAAGGGCGCCGTCCAAGGGACGCGGCGGCGGCAGGGCTGCATGGCACGACTCTACTTGGCCTACGGGTCGAATCTCAGTACCGCGCGCATGGCCGGGCGGTGTCCGGCGGCCAGTCCCGTCCGACCCGTGACCGTCGCGGGCTGGCGGCTGCGGTTTGACAAAGTGGCGACCATCGAGCGCGCTGCGGACGGCAGTCTTCCGGCGGCCCTGTATCGGATCACGGCAGGCTGTGAGCGGACCCTGGACACGCTGGAAGGCGTGACGGAGGGACGATACCGCCGCGTCTGGCTGACCCTTCCCGCCGAAACCGGGGGGGACCACCGGATTCTCAGTTACATCAAGATCGATGCCCGGCGCGGACCGCCCACCGGGGCCTATGTCCGCCACATCGCCGCCGGGTACGACGATTGGGGGCACGACCTCACGGATCTGGTGGCCGCCCTGCGGCGCTGCCGTCCCGAGGCGTCGTGAGTCATGAACACCCGGCGGACCTGGACGCGCCCGACTGTTTCCCAATATCCTCTTCTCATGATCCTGCCGCCCGCCCCCTTGTTTCCGAGTCTCGGTAGAGGACACGCCCCATGTCTCGCGCCCCTGGAATGACCGTTCTTACTGCCGCCCTCGCGCTGGCCGGATTCGCCGGGCCGGCCGCCGCCGCGGGGCCGGAACTGCCCATCCACACCGCCAGCGACGCGGGCAGCTATCACACCAAGCTGTGCCCCCCCCTCGCCCAGCACATCAAGGACAACCAACAATTCCTGTCCCCGGCCTGCACACCCTCCGCCGGCAGCGCCGAGAACTACGGTCTGGTCCAGCAAACGCCCGGTGCGCTGGGGCTGGCACAGTTCGACGTCATCGCCAACCTGCTCGCGGCGGAGCCGGAGGAGGCGACCCCACCCGTCTCCATCGTCGAGCGGACCGGCGTGCGCGAGTGCCTGTTCGCCGTCAGCAACGCCGAGACCCCCCTGACCTTCAAGGACATCCGCGAGGCCGCCGCCGTCGCCGCGTTTCACCTGCCGCCGGAGGGCAGCGGCTCCGCCGCCACCTTCGCCTTCATGCAATCGCTGCATCCCGACGACCTGGGCGCCGCCTTCAGCGTGACGCACGAGGCCGACACCATGGAGATGCTGCGCGCGGTCGCGCAGGCCGATCAGACCGTGGTCGGGCTGTTCGTCCAGTTTCCGGATCTGTCCTCCAAGGCGTTCGAATACATCAACAAGGCCGGCCTTCAGGTCATCGGCGTGGGTAGCCGCGCCATGTCCACGGCCCGCGTCGCCGACCAGCGCGTCTACACCGTCCAGGAGGTCGCCACGAGCGAGGGCGGGTGGTTCTCCAGCGCCGAGACGGCGCGCACCATGTGCACCGAGGTGGTCATCATCGCCGCCAATCCAGAGGCGGTTTCCGACGTCGGCGCGGGCAAGCGGCTCGCGTTGATGACCAAGGCCCTGGACGGCTTCGACATGGCGGAGATTGCCGCCGCCGATGATCGCGACTGGTTGGCGCGCATGCTCGATTCGGCCAAGGAAGTGACCGGCCCGGCCGCCGAGAGTTTCCTGACCGAGGTCGAGGAGGCCACCGGCGGAATGCTGTAGGACCGGCGGTCCCGCATGGGCCGACCGAGAGGATATACAAACCAGCGCTCGCGGCAGGGGATTTCGTGCACAAACCGTGACCGTCAGCGCCCGGATAAAACTGGCACGCGCCGTGCTTAGACAGGGGATGACAGGGGTCGCACCCCCCCTCCGGCGAACCTGTCACGTGGGGCGCGCGGCGCTTTTGTGTCCACGCTCGCGTGTCCGCTTACCCGTCCGGCTTTTCGTTCACGGTGTTCGGAACCGTGGGCCAGCTGACCGGACGGCGGAGCGGGGATCGGTAATGGCGTGTTGCTCCCTCTCTTCGCCTTGCCGGTCCCCGCCAGCCGCCCTCTCCCCTTCTCGCTCCCTCATCTTCATCTCACGCCCCGGGCCTGTCCGGGCGCGCCGCTTCGTCATGTCGCCCCGGCCGACGGATCGGCGCGCCACCGCGTTCGCGGATATCCTGACTCGCTGTGTCAGATTGCGTGTCGCGGGTCAGACCGCGTGTCAAATTGACTTGCGCCTTGCGACATCGAGAAAAAAATCCCGCCCGCCCAGGATACGCCACGCCGCCGGTTGCATACAGGGCGCGCCGCTCACCGGCTCCGACACCCCGGACCCCGTCCGTCCAGGCACCCCCGGAGAGACGCGGCCATGCACCGAAAACACGTGATTGCAGGTGGTTAAGGCGGTACGGTAAGAGCCGGTGGGATGGCGCGGCACGCAATCCTGTGGCCAAGGCAACAACGGCGCCTCATAAGGGCCGTTGGTCACCGAAAGCAACCGAAGGAGGTCCGTCATGAGTTCCTACGTGGCGCCGCTGGACGACATGCGCTTTGCCCTTGACCTCGCCGGCCTACTGGACATTGCGGCCCTGCCCCCGTTCGCCGAGGCCACGCCCGACCTGATCGACGCCGTGCTGGAAGAAGCCGGCAAGTTCGGCGCCGGCGTGCTGGCCCCGATCAACGAAATCGGTGACCGCCAGGGCTGCACGCTGGATCCGAGCGGCACCGTGCATCTGCCCGAGGGCGCCGTCGAGGCTTATCAGCAGTTCATCGAGGCGGGCTGGAACAGCCTGCCCTTCGATCCCGAATACGGCGGCCAGGGGCTGCCCGGCGTGGTCGGCGTCGCGGTTCAGGAAATCTGGCAGGCGGCCAACATGGCCTGGGCGCTGTGCCCGCTATTGACCACCGGCACCATCGAGGCCCTGTCCGCCCACGGCACAGAGGAGCAAAAGGCCCTCTTCCTGCCCAAGCTGGTCAGCGGTGAATGGACCGGCACCATGAACCTGACCGAGTCGCAGGCCGGCTCCGATCTGGCGCAACTGCGCTGCAAGGCGGAACCCGCGCCCGACCTGGGCGAAGGCGTGTTCCGGATCACCGGCCAGAAGATCTTCATCACCCACGGGGACCATGAGGCGGCGGAGAACATCTGCCATCTGGTGTTGGCCCGCCTGCCAGACGCGCCTCCGGGGGTGAAGGGCATCTCTTTGTTCCTGGTGCCCAAATTCCTGGTGAACCCCGACGGATCCCTGGGGGCGCACAACGACGTCAAGGCGGTCTCTCTGGAGCACAAGCTGGGCATCCACGGCAGCCCGACCTGCGTCATGGCCTTCGGCGATGAGGGCGGGGCCATCGGCACCCTGGTCGGCGAGCCGCACCGCGGGCTCGCCTGCATGTTCACCATGATGAACAACGCCCGCCTCAACATCGGCCTGCAGGGAATCGGCATCGCCGATCGCGCCTATCAGCACGCCGTCGCCTTCGCCAAGGAGCGCGTGCAGGGCGTGGACGTGACCGACCCGGCCACCGGCAAGACCACCATCGTGCATCATCCGGATGTGCGCCGCATGCTGATGCACATGCGCGCCAAGACCGAAGCCGGTCGGGCGCTGACCTATTACGCGGTGGCGCAGATGGACCTGTCCAAGGCGCACCCTGACGAAGCGGCGCGGGCGGCGGCCAATGTGCGCGTCGATCTGCTGACCCCGGTGGTCAAGGCCTGGAGCACCGAGGTCGGCTTCGAGGTCTCCGACCTGGGCGTTCAGGTCCACGGCGGCACCGGCTACATCGAGGAAACGGGCGCCGCCCAGCACATGCGCGATGCCCGCATCTGCCGTATCTACGAGGGCACCAACGGCATCCAGGCCATGGACCTCGTGGGCCGCAAGGTGCTGCGCGACAAAGGGGCCGGCGTGCGCGTCCTGCTGGCCGAGATGCGCGAGACAGAGGCGGCGCTGAAGGCGGCGCCGGCCGATGTCGCGGTAATGGCCGGGAGCTTCGCCCGGGCGGTGGACGACCTTGAGAATACCACCACCTGGATCCTGGAGCACGCCTCCCCGGCGGCCGCGCAAGGGGCCAGTACGCCCTACACCTTCCTGTTCGGCCTTGCCGCCGGCGGATGGCTGATGATGAAGGCGGCGCTAGAGGCGCGCCGGCGTCTGGATGCGGGCGAGGGCAATCCCGCCACCTGGAAGGCCAAGATCGGCACCGCGCACTACTACGCCGACGCCGTGCTGCCCTTCACCGCCGCGCACCGGGCGGCGGCGGAGGCCGGCCCGGACAGCCTGATGGTGCTGGAAGAGGACTGGTTCTGAGGGGGAACGGGCGGGCAGGCCACGTCCGCCGGGGCCGTGAATCCCGGCTTGTCGGGCTATCGGATTGACACAACTCTACTTGCGGTCGTCATTGCGAGGAGCACAGCCCATATTAAAACATGGGGCAATCCAGGGTGAGCCTGGGTGTTCTACGCTCTGGATTGCTTCGCCCTCGTCTTGCGACGAGGGTTCGCAATGACGAGTCAAGATGTCGCGCGAGCGAAGAGCCGCCGCTTCGGCGGAAAGACGTGTGAATACGATAGGCGTGTCGGGAAGGGGCTGGCGCGGCTTGAGGGTCCGGTGGCGCTGTGGATGTCGCTGGAGTGCGTGCGCGCACCGGAGACTGCGGACGGCCGTCCGCAGTCCTCCCTGATTCTGAGCAACGGCCTGCTGTCGTTCGTGGGGCGGGAACTGGCGTTCCCACCCACCCCGGCGCCGCCGATGAAATCCGACAGGCGAGAGCAAGTCCCGAGCGATCCGGCGCGGTTCAAGCCGACATCATCGCATACCGCCCAACCGAAGCGATGACTCGTCATCACCTGATGGGCATCGTGCTGCCCCAAAAGATCCCTCGCCCCTTCGGGGCCTCGGGATGACGGTTCTATTCAAAAACAACACGACTTGATCCTGAACCGACCCAAGGCCGGGAGGGACCTCCAGCCTCAGCGGTCCGCCGTCCCGGCAGGATGGGTCAGGTCAAACGCCGCCCGGGACAACGCATTCCCTGCGACGCGACCGCTGGCCCTACGCCTCGGCCGCCGGGTCCGGCTGGGATTCGGCCGGCGATTCGGCGTCGTCCGTGGTGGCGTCCGCTTTTTTTCGGCTGCGCGCGCGACGCGGTTTCGGTTTGGGTTCGGCATTGCCGGACCCATCATCCGCGCCATCCGCACCGCCGGTCTCCTCTGACGCAGCCTCACTCGCCTTGGTCCGACGCCGGGAACGCTTGGGTTTGGGTGCCGCGCCGCCCTCCGTTTCAGCCGGCCCCGACGCATCGACGGACGCATCCGCAGCGTCGGCGGACGCATCCGCGTTGGTGTCGGCGTCGGCCGCCGGCTCGGCCGTCTTGCGACGCCGTGCACGTTTCGGCTTTGCGGGCGCGGCATCGGTCTCGGCACCGGCTTCCGTTTCGGCCCCGGTTGCCGTCTCGGCGGAGGCAGCGGCACCATCCTCGGGTTCGGCCTTCCGACGGCGCGTGGCCCGACGCTTGCGCGGAGGCGGTGCCTCCACGTCGGTGATGTCGGACTCAGGTGCCTCCGGCGTCTCCGTGACCGTTTCTTCGGGGACAGCGACATCCTGGGACGTCGCCTCACCCTCACCGTCGCCCTCCCCGTCTTCCGGCCGCTCGTCCCGGCGCCCATGCCGCTTGCGTTCGCCGCGCCGGGAGGCGGGGGCCGCCTTACGCACGTCACGAGTCCGGGTCTTGCCGCGCCGGCCGGTGCGCGCGCGCTCACCGGTCGCGGCCTCCTCGTCCTCGTCCCCGCCGCCGGACACCGGCGAGCCCATGGGCACGAGCGTGGTGGTGACGAAGAAGGCGGGGGTGTGATCGCCGAACGCAACCACGTCATCGGCGTGCGACATGGCGCGAACGCCGTCACGATCCTCCCCGCTTCGGCTGCGACCCCCGCGCCGGCTCCGCGTGGAGCGGTCCTCGGCTGCCTTGGGTCGGCTGGCGCGGCCATCGCTTCGGCTGGTCGGGCGGCTGTCGCCCCGGGGTTCGCGGCGGCGGCGATTGCCGCTTTCGGACGCGCCGTCCTCGGTCATGATGCTGTCCAGTCCTTCCAGGGGCATGCGCGGAATGGACCGGCCCAGAAGGGATTCGATGGCCGCCACGTACTTGGCGTCGTCCGACGTCGCCAGACTGAACGCGGCGCCCTCCTTTCCGGCCCGGCCGGTGCGGCCGATGCGGTGGACATAGTCCTCGGAATGCGTGGGAATGTCGAAGTTGATGACATGGGAAACGTCATCGATATCCAGGCCGCGCGCCGCCACGTCAGAGCAGACCAACAGATCGGCCTCGCCGTCCTTGAAGCGGCGCAGCATCTCGTTCCGAGTCGGCTGGTCCATGTCGCCGTGCAGCGAAATGCAGTTGAACCCGTGCTTTTTCAGGGACCGGTTCAGGACGTCCACATCGCGCTTCCGGTTGCAGAAGATGAAGGCGTTGCGGACGGATTCGCTGCGCAGGATGTGGCGCAGGGCCTCGCGCTTGTCGATCCTGGACACCATGGCCAGGAACTGGGTCACGGTCTCCGCCGCCGTGGCGCGCCGTTCGATGCTGACTTCGCGCGGGTTGGACAGGAAGGCGTCCGCCAGCTTGCGGATTTCCTTGTCCATGGTGGCGGAGAAGAACAGCGTCTGGCGCAGCGGCGGCAACAGGGTGACGATGCGTTCGACATCGGGGATGAACCCCATGTCGAGCATGCGGTCAGCCTCGTCGATGACCAGCACCTTGACGTCGCGCAGCAGCACCTTGCCGCGCTCGAACAGGTCGAGCAGGCGGCCGGGCGTGGCGATCAGCACGTCGACACCCTTGTCGAGCGCCCTCATCTGGTCGCCCATGCTCTCGCCGCCGATCAGCAGCGCCATGTCCAGCTTGTGATACTTGCCGTAGGTGGTGAAGTTGTCGGCCACCTGGGCGGCCAGTTCGCGGGTGGGCGCCAGGATCAGCGAACGCGGCATGCGCGCCTTGGCCCGGCCGTTGGCGAGAATCTCGATCATCGGCAGGGTGAAACCGGCGGTCTTGCCCGTGCCGGTCTGGGCGATGCCCAGGACATCGCGTCCCATCAGGACATGAGGGATGGCCTTTTCCTGGATCGGGGTCGGATGTTCGTACCCCACTTCTTCAATGGCCCGGAGTGTCTCCGGCGAAAGGCCGAGATCGGCGAATGTCATGGTGGTCAGGTTGGTCCTCGGGATCATAAAACGGGGGAGATGTACGTGACGGGCCGCCACCCGGCACCAACGAGACCGCGCCCCCATGACGCGGAACCGCCCTCGTCGCGGCGGTCGCCCGGCTGTTCTGTTTCCCCTGGGTGGCGGCCCCCGGGTGGCGCCGCGCCGCCCGATCCGGGAAGGCGGGATATCGCGACCACAGCCGGAAGCGCACTCGGGCACGTCTTGAAGGCCGGGGCACGCGCGACAGTTCGCCCACCGTGGATGGTGCGCCGAATCCCGCGCATCATAGGGCGAGACCCGACGCTGTCAATGATCCCGGTCGCGATCCCACGGCAACGGGCTCAGGTTAACGGCCGAGGGCTGATTTCAGTGGCGAACGGGATTCGAGGGTGATTCAACAGGCGTCTGCCCCCCAGAACCGGAGCC